>DATJIE010000067.1:0-39185 GCA_035493535.1 Dictyobacter sp. | reverse complement strand
TTTTAGAAGAGCCACTGCTGGAAGAACAAGAACAACCATTTGATTATGAGTATGACGATGACTGGCAAGAAGAAGATCTACGCACCGCCGTCGATGACTCCGTCAAACAATATTTAAAAGAAATTGGCATGTACCCTCTCTTAACAGCCGAGCAGGAATTACTTTTAGCTGAACGGGTTGCCCACGGCGATCAGCGAGCGCGGCAGCGGCTCATCGAAGCCAATCTGCGCCTGGTCGTCAGCATCGCCAAACGCTATTCGAACCAGGGTCTGCCCCTCTTAGATCTGATACAAGAGGGCAATATCGGCCTGATGCGTGCCACGCAAAAATTCGACTATAAACGTGGGTTCCGTTTCAGCACGTACGCGACATGGTGGATTCGGCAAGCTATCAGCCGTGCTATCGCCGAACATTCGCGCAGCATCCATATCCCCGTGCATGTCGTCGAACTGATCTACAAAATCAAACGCGTGGCTCGTCGCATGTACCAGGAACAGGGTATCGAGCCGCTGCCAGAGCAAATCGCCGCGGAGGTTGGTCTACCACAGGAACGCGTGGTCGAACTCCTGAATGCATCCGAACAACCTGTCTCCCTGGATGCTCCGATGGCCGATGATGAAGAATACCATCTCGCCGACGCCATTGAAGATAGCACAAACACCGGTCCGGTAAATACAGAAAATCATCGTCAGCTCTGTGAACAGATCGATCAGGCGCTGGCAATTCTGAATCCCCGTGAGCGCACCATTATCGAAATGCGCTATGGCTTGAAGGATGGACATTCCCTATCACTCGATGAGGTCAGCACCATATTTCATCTTACCCGTGAGCGTATTCGCCAGATCGAAGTCAAAGCACTACGCAAATTGCGCTATCCCGAACGCTACGAAGGTATCCGCGAACTCGTTTACGGATAGACCCCGGCAAGACTGGCATGTAAACCGCTTCATAGCAATAAATTGTATACAGGAAAACTATGGTTGTGGAGGTTCGGGATACTGGGCAAGAGGTTGTTCATAAAGTTCACTCTGAATAGGCGCTTCAGTATCCTTCCACGTCCCATCAGGATCAGGACTGAGTTCAACGGTCGTACGCGTACGCTGGGTACCCTGATACCCCTGAGCATAGGTGTGCTCTGCCTCTTCCGCCCAACGCGGACGCACAGGTGTCGCCGCAGATGGAGAAGAGCCAGGATGAGATAGTGGACCAGATACAGCAGATTGTGCAGCAGGGACAACCGGGTGTTGAAAAAGAGACGCCAGATAATTATGCCCGGCAGCCAGAAAACAGGAAAACGCTATAGCTAACAGAAGCAATGCCCATTGCTGTGTCGCGAAACACAGCGCCAGCACAGCCATCCAGACAAAACTATGCAGGCTATTCGTAATACTCTGAATGTTACGCCAGTTCCAAAAACTCAGCAATGATGTGCAGGCCAGAGTAATAAAAATGATTGGTAAAAACCAGCTCGACATGAGAAAGGCCAAACTTAATCCGAGGGCAAATACCACCATGGCGATGCCTTTTTGGCTCATAAATGTATCGCTCCCCCATCTCAAAAAGCTCACGTTCAGCACCAGATCAATGCGCCAATGAACGCGTTTCTCTAAAAAAGAGTATTGAATTTTCTCTATACCATATACTCAGCCACAATAAAAGTGCAAAATTCACAAAATTCACTTTTGCACATCTTTATTCCTTGATTATTGTATCGCTATCTTTCAACTATTACCAGAAAAGAATCATACCAGGTCCATAATCGTCCGTCGGACGCTTCAAAAAGCCAAATGACACATAAAAATCATTCAAGAGTATATTCATGTTGCATTATTATAGAAATCCTTTCCTTCAGATTTTCACGCATACGTATAATCAAATGAAAGCGAGCAGAGCGATAAACACCAACGTACATTTGTGAGCATAAAAAAAGACCACCTTCTGGTGGTCTGAAACTCCTCGAGTAGGATTCGAACCTACAACCAATCGGTTAACAGCCGATTGCTCTACCATTGAGCTATCGAGGATCACGCCCTTTTCTCTCAGGACGCTGGAAGTATAGCGCATCTATACAACTTTGTCAAGCACCTGCATATGCAAAATCACAATTCCAACAGGACCCTTGCCATAAGTAGGACATGACTATAACATATGGGCTATAGAGGCATTTAAATACTTGTGCAAAAACAGATCTTTGTTTTATTATTTTACAGAAAGGGACACTCAGATCACAGGCCATTATGCTTCCTTGCTTGAAGTAAGGCCAGCAAAAAAGAAATACACATATGTCTGACTAAATACAAAAAAACTGGTTC
This sequence comes from Dictyobacter sp., assembly GCA_035493535.1. Classification (GTDB taxonomy): domain Bacteria; phylum Chloroflexota; class Ktedonobacteria; order Ktedonobacterales; family Ktedonobacteraceae; genus Dictyobacter. Next base: position 36,873 of record DATJIE010000067.1, on the reverse strand, counting down.
ATTACATATAACTGTAAATATATCACAATAAACTGGTTTAATAAGGTTCATTTATTATATGTTATTTCGTTCATAATAGATAGAAGGTGGTTTTTTCTCTGCGATTTCATTGTTTAAACAGCCACTTATAGCATCCAACCAGAAATGTCCCGCTCGCTAGCTGTAATGATTTCGAAAAACAGAACAAAATTAGAAATGAGAAACAGGTACATTCATGGATACAAATGGTGATCAGCTCATAGGTATGCAACTTGGCTCTTGTATCTTAGAGCGCCGTATTGGCACTGGTGGTATGGGAATGGTCTACCAGGCTCGCCAGCAACGCCCATCACGTGAAGTTGCAATTAAAATCCTCAATGCGGATGGAGAATCTGTTAGCTTTACGCAGCAGCGCGAATTCCTGGCACGCTTCAAACGTGAGGCTGATATTATCGCTCAACTTGACCATATCAATATTTTGCCCATCCATGAATACGGCGAAGACAATGAGATGGCATACCTTGTAATGCCTTACCTCTCTGGTGGTAGCCTGAGCGACCTGATGGGAAAGCAGAAAACCGTTACGCCAGAGGTGGCTTTACCATATATTGAACAGGCCGCCGCCGCCCTGCAATATGCTCATGATCATCACATTGTACATCGTGACATCAAACCCGCTAATATGCTCTTTCATGCTGATGGACGCTTAATGCTGGTGGATTTTGGTATCGCTCGCATCATTCAAGATCCTAACAAACCTACCGATGATATTTCTTTGACCAAAACTGGTTATTTTATGGGTTCCGCTGATTATATGGCTCCTGAAATGGTGGAGGGGAAAAAAGTTGATCATCATGCTGATATCTATGAGCTAGGAGTCGTACTCTTCCAAATGCTCTGCGGACGCTTGCCATTCCAGGGCGCGACAGCTTTCACCATCGCCGCGAAACATTTACATGAGACACCACCATTCTTATTTGAGGTGAATGCAAATATCTCAGCCGAAATTGATATTGTCGTGCAAAAGGCATTAGCTAAGAATCCGGAAGATCGCTATCCATCGATTACTGCATTCGCGACGGCATTTCGTGAAGCCGTCGAAGCTGGACAGAAGCCATCTCGTATATCTGACTATAATACGGTACCTGAAATAGCTACATCTCATGCCCCTGAGCCAACGACGAACAATAGCTATAATTCGCACGCACAACAAACACCCCAACCAGGAAACTATAAGATTTTAGAGTCAGATACATTACTTCGCCCTCAACAAACCATGACACCCATCTATGAACAACAACCAATCGCCAGACAAACAGATAATTATCTGACATCCACTCCTGCTATCCAGACGTCAAAAATGTTAGAACACTCACAATCTCATCATGAACGCTCAAACTGGCTGCTCGTTACTACTATCTTTGTGGTACTGCTGCTCATACTTGCTGGTGGTACTTACCTCTTTATACCTCAATTGTTGCCCGATCTCACCCATCGTGCTGAAGCAATCAACCAGACTCCGACACCATTCACACCAGCAACCACTTCTACCATACAGCCAACACAAACACCTGTCTCTTTAAGTACACAGGCCGATAACACTATTCAACGCTATTTTGATTATATCAATAGCCAGAATTATATGCAGGCATATAACCTCTGGGATGACAACTACCACAGTAATCAATCCTATGAGGCATTTAAAGCCGGTTATAACGATACAATCAAAGATACACTTACTATTACAAACACTGACCAGTTGTCACCTACAACATTCAGAGTTGACGTCTCTATAGCAGCGGATCAAAATGATAACGGCACACCTGTGACAACTCAATATGAAGGCTATTACGCACTGACACGGTTATCAGATGGGACATGGGAAATCAATCAAAACGGTAGTAAAATCACGCAAAATAGCTGATCACCAGCAGGGGTATACTGTATCCTTACCCTGGACACATGTTGCCCTTTTGACACAAATAACTTTCGTACGTACTACGGCCTTCAGCCATGCAGTGCAAGATACACCCTCAGACAGAATGAATACCATAACCATATGCAGCATGACAATCTACATCTGACACTATCTTTCGCCATCTCCCCCAATATATCTATCGCGGTGGTATAACTTGTATCCATTTATAATGACTAATGCACCGTACACCTACTTATAAAAGAGTAGCAATATCTTTCAATTGTAATTCGCACGCTTTCTCTTTTATACTTTCTACAGGTGGTCGAGACTGGCACAAACATCGACAGAGAAACAATCAATTTCTCTACCGTACTCTAGCAACCAGCCAGGAACACAAAAAAGCGCATTCACTCTGGCTGAGTATACGCTCGGAAATCAATTTTGACTGTGACATGATTGTTTGCCTCTACAGAAAGGGAAGGGCATATGCAAGAAACTCAAGCACAATATCGTCAAGAACAAGAAACAGATAACCATCCTGTGCCTGCAGTACAGACGTGGGTCAAGCCTGAATTCCAGGTGATCGGTGTGAGCCTTGAATGTACGGCATACGCGGCAACACTTGAGCTAGAAGATTAGTGTCATGATCATATTGTATGTGCAATACAGTGCAGCAATGATGCTGTGCTGTGAATCCGGGAGTAACTTATGCGGGTGCGCCTGTTAGGAACTGCGGCTGGTGGTGGTTTTCCGCAATGGAATTGCAACTGTACGAACTGTCAGGGAGTTCGTTCTCATAGCATACAAGCACAAGCACGAACACAATCATGTATCGCGCTGAGTGTCGATCAACGACGCTGGTTACTGCTAAACGCATCACCAGATATACGCGCGCAGATCGCTTCCTTCCCACCGCTCTCACCACCAGCACATACAACGCGTGGCACTGGTATTGAAGCCATTCTATTGACTGATGCTGACCTGGATCATACACTTGGACTACTGCTGCTACGAGAAGGCGCTCGGCATACAATCTATGCGACAGCATCCGTGCAATCTGCACTCACGTCAGGACTAACACTGGCTCCAACGTTAGCCTGCTATAGTCGTGTAACATGGCATGAACCGGCGTCAGCATTGACCGCTCTCTGCTACGCTGATGGTACACCCAGTGGCTTGAGTTATGCGGCTTTTCCACTTGCGGGCAAGCCGCCTCGCTATCGAGAGCAGGTCGTCACTCCACAGATAGATGATAGAGTCGGTTATCGTTTCGTCGATGAGCATACCGGTGGACGGCTGGTCTTCCTCCCCGGTGTGGCTGCTTTCAACGAAACAGTCATGGCGCAATTACGCGACTGCGATGCCTTATTGCTGGACGGTACATTCTGGAGCGAACATGAAATGCAGGAGCAATGTGTCGGCGCGACAACCGCGACGCAGATGGGGCATCTCCCCATCGGTGGACCAGATGGTAGCTTGCGACACATCACGGAATTACCCATTCGACAGAAGGTATATACCCACATCAATAACACCAATCCAATACTGCAAGAAAACTCGCCAGAACATGCGGCGGTACTGGCGGCTGGCGTTGCTATTGGTTGGGATGGATTAGAATTGACCCTGTAATTGTCAGATTTGCTCACGCAAAAAGGAGAGATTCCTGGCTGGTCTGGCAAAACGTACGAAAGATGATGAAATGGTGGAAGTCTGGGATAGGGATACGTTTTATGCTCATCTACAAGCCATCGGCAAAGAGCACTATCATCACAAACATCCTTTTCACAAATTCATGAATAGTGGGAAACTCACCTCACAACAGGTACAGGGCTGGATAGCCAATCGCTTCTACTATCAACGCAACATCCCGCTCAAGGATGCGGCGATTATCTCACGCTGTCCCATCCGTGAAGTGCGCCGCCTCTGGCTGCACCGTATCACAGATCACGACGGACTGCTTGCGGATGAAGGCGGTATCGAAGCCTGGTTGAAATTAGGTGAAGCAGCATGCCTGACGCGGGAAGAACTCTTAGATGAACGACATGTCTTACCTGCGGTCAGATTCGCGGTTGATGCCTATGTCAACTTCGCTCGTACCAGCCCGTGGCCCATCGCCATTGCCTCTTCATTGACCGAACTATTCGCTCCTGATCTAATGCAAGAACGATTACTGGCCTTTGAAAAATATTATTCCTGGGTAGCAGCGGAAGGTCTGACATATTTTCGTTCGCGTGTTACACAGGCACGCATAGATTCCGACCAGGGATTAGAACTTACCATCACTTATTGCGATACCCGACAGTTGCAGGAAGAGGCCATTCGCGCACTGTCATTCAAATGTGATGTGCTATGGAGCATGCTTGACGCGATGCAGATGGCTTATGGTGGCAAAAACGATTACCGATAGCAGATTTCGGCATCACTAATCGCACCATAACTACATAGGGAGAAACAGCTTATGGAGGGCAAACGCCAGCAATTATTGCTCGCGCCACATATTCGACCAAAACTCAACGCAAAAGCACGCATACAAATTGATAACGTCACAGGAGAATCCGTGCTGCTCTATCCAGAAGGCGTATTATTACTGAATACCACGGGAGCAGCCATTATCGAACTCTGTGATGGACAGCACTCATTCTCCGAAATAAGCACTGAACTCTCGCGCCGTTACAACGCCGCGCCTGCATCGCTGCAACAGGATATCAGCGAATATCTCATGCTCATACAACAACATGCGTTACTGGAATTCGTCTCGTAGGTATTGGTGACGAAATGAGGAACTTGCATGCACAACCTGCGGCCCGCGTAACGTAACCGTACTCGCGTTGCTAACGCACGCAGCGGGTACAAGCCGTCTCGGTTCATCCGTTCACATGGGCGCGTTTCGCCACCAATACCTCGTAATGAAGAGCAGCGACTATACGCAAGCAAGAAGAGGACAGGCAGTATGAAGATGTCAGATTCAAGTTCACAGAAAGTACAAAGGACACAGACATCAAAGGCAATACGAACAGTCACCTATCGACCATTCGGACTGCTCGCCGAACTAACCTATCGCTGTCCCCTCCATTGTCCTTATTGTTCTAATCCACTTCAGATGTCATCCAATGAGCGTGAATTGACCACGGAAGAATGGCAACGTGTTATCAGCGAAGCCAGTAGGCTGGGAGTACTCCACATCCTATTCTCTGGCGGTGAGCCACTTCTGCGCAAAGATCTCCCGGCACTCATCACCACCGCGCAAGCCGCAGGCATGTATACCAACCTGATCACAAGTGCGCTGGGGCTAACCAGAAAACGAACCCAACAATTAAAAGACGCGGGCCTTGATAGCATACAGATCAGTTTTCAGGCCGATGAAGCCAACAACGCCGATGTCATCGCAGGCACACAGGCCCATACCAGAAAACTTGCAGCCGCTCGGCTGGTCCGAGAACTTGGCTTCCCACTGACAATCAATGCTGTCCTTCATCGCGGCAATATCAATCGTATCGCCAACATTATCGCACTGGCAGAAGAACTCGACGCGCAACGGCTTGAACTCGCCAGCACTCAATTCCTCGGCTGGGCCTTCAAAAATAAAGAGGCGCTATTACCGACCCGCCAGCAGGTCATAGCTGCTCAACAGATCGCCAGTGCAGCCCGGAAGCGGCTACGCGGCAACATGGAAATACTCTATGTACTTCCAGACTACTACGCAGACCGTCCCAAACCCTGTATGCATGGCTGGGGGCAACGCTACATCACTGTCAATCCCTATGGCAACGTGCTACCATGCCAGACAGCCAGCCACATCCCATCACTACAGTTCGATAACGTCCGCCAATATTCACTCAACTGGATCTGGCACGAATCAGCATCCTTCAATCGCTTTCGTGGCACCGACTGGCTACCTGAACCCTGCAAAAGTTGCCCACAACAAGGTATTGATTTTGGTGGCTGCCGCTGTCAGGCATTCCTGCTTACAGGAGATGCCGCGAATACAGATCCCGCTTGCGCTCTCTCCCCACATCGCAGCAGCCTGACGAATATTATTGAACGTGTTCAGCAACAATCAACCAACAAAGATCAACCAGACGGCCCCGATCACTTTCTTCAGCGCCTCCATTTTCGTACGAACCCGATCAGAGTGGATTGAGCATCAGGAAAGCTATGTTCTGGCATACCGACAAGCACAAAAAGGAACTCCCCCATCCTTAAAGGAGTTCCCCGGATAATGAATAATCATATCCATTTACAACAAACCATAAATGGTCAAACTCGTTTTCGTACCGACAAACACACGACCATTCGCCACTGTTGGCACCGAGAACTTGACAAAACTATCTAACGCATCGCGGTTAGCATTGGCATTGCTATTGTAGAGTTCCTTGCTCAGATCTGAGGCATTATACGCCCGCAATACTGAACCAGGATCGATGACCCAGAGGATACCAGTATTAGGATCATCACCAACACTCGAAATGGTTGGATTACCACCAGGCCAATCAAGCGTCTCAGAAGATTGAGACGTTGGTGTTGTCGACAGAACCCCATTATTGAAACTGAACGCCTTGATGTGGTCCTTCGTACCTGCAAAGAATATGGTGTGATTCCAGTAGGCTGGTGTACCAAAGTAAGCGCCAACATACGCAGGATTGGTAAACACGCCAGCGGTGCTGGGTGGCAATTCCTGAACGACATGATCAATATCAGTGCGTGCATGTTCATCTGACGAACAATTCAATTGCGGGTCTTGCGTATATTTCCCCATGTTTGAATTGTCGAGGACATACACACGCCCTTCTTTTCCTACACCGATGATTCTATTTGTTCCAGGGACCACCAACGGACCACTCGAACCAAGATCAATGTTCGTGTCATCCGCCGCCATACATGATTGATTGAACGGAGCAAAATAATCAAGCAGCTTGAGCTGAGGGCTTAGTTTAATGAAGCTATCACCAGCACTTGATCCGCCCGTATTCAAATTGAAATCACCATTACCACTCACGGCATAGATATTCCCATCATTGTCAGAAGCGAGATTACTCCAGAGACCAGCACCAATGCCATCGGAGGTATCATTATAGATCGCTGTTTGCTGGAGCTGGTTGTTATAACTCATAATCCAACCGTGATATGGGCCATGATCAGTAAAAGAGCCAAAGGCAACATAAACTTGTCCATTTGCCAGCAAAAGTCCGGCACGTTGTCGTTCATATCTAGCATCAAAAGCAATGTTTCCATTGGCACTCCCCGCGCCAGAGCCAGGTACTGATCCTTGAATGACAATGGGGCTACCAGACTTATCCTTACCAGTCGTGATATCGACAGCGTGAAGACGATAAACCAGATTCCCATTCTCTTTTGTATATGTGACAAAATACATTGTATTTGTCTGCCTATCAATAACCGGAGTGCCTGTAATACCTATATCAGGAACAATATCATCGGAATAAATATCCGTCGCGGGTACAGTCGTGGCACCATTGATCAGAAAATTATTGTACCAGAGTGGTTGGGCAGGTGTCGTTTGATCAGCATCAAAGGCGTAGATACTATCATGTTCTGTCACCACAAAAACAACATTATGAGCAGCTCCGTTAATGGTCAGGTTGGGCATAAAAAGAGGTTGCGCATAGACCTGTCCATCAACCGGATAAGTAACGCGCTTCCCGAATTGATTCGCGTTCACATTCCCCCTTGTTAAAGCAGTCTCATGAGCACTCTGCCCGGTAGGATAATGATCCCCTTTATAGGATAATATCGCGTTATCCCCCTCATCATTCATCGCGGCATGAGCAACATTGGCAACAGCCGGATTGAATATTTCTGATACGACACTAAAAAGCAACATTAGACTGGCAAGCAGCAATACACGGAAGTTTTTTTTCCTCGCCGGTTTGAGACAATGAACAGTCACAACATTATCAGACGAGGACACACTACTAACATACATTCTTCTTCTCCTTCACAGTTTTGGAAGATAATGGAACGTTCCCTGCTTCTTCACAAAAAAAAACACCAGCCCCATCGGCTTGCCTGCATTGAACATCGATCAAGGCACCGCCGAAGAGAATCAACAATCACTGCTCATTGCCTTAAGAGCGCTACTCCAGCCGAAGGAACGCAAGCGACCGTTCATAACTTCACTCCCATGATAGTCAGGATAACGACAAGCAAATTTATATATATAAGAGATTACATTCCATAAAACAAAAGTGAAGTTAACTTATTTTATAAGCTGCTAAACTTTTATTGACAGATGTTATATGTGAAATAATACATAAGATTAATATCTGTCGTAACAAACCCAAGATAGTTTGTGTTGCATTCCACATGATTTTCCACGATATGGTTATTATGGATTCATGAGGAAAAATATAGTTTACATGCAACTACCTGGGAAAATCCGTAATTAACATTACAGAAGAAGAGGAGTCATAAAGTGCAGAAAACAGGGGAGATACAATACAGGATCTTAACACCTGAAGATACCCTCCAGAGAAGCCAGCAATCAGGCATAACAGTCACCACTATGCCAGCGCTATCTGAGCCTATCAGCATCATCATTCCTACATTGAATGAGGCTGCTAATATCGCCCATTTGCTCATACGTTTGCATCAAGCACTGACAGATGCAATGATCCCTTACGAAGCAATTATCGTAGATGATCATTCCACTGATAATACAATTTCAGTTGCTCATGCTGTTGCCAGAGATAATTATTTACCTGTACGTATCCTCACCAAAAAAGGTCAACCAGGTAAATCGTATTCACTGATGGAGGGTTTTGCTTCCGCACAATTTAATGTGCTCGCCATGATTGATGGTGATTTGCAATACCCACCTGAGGCATTGCCAATCATGGCACAGGAAATAGGACATGCAGACATCATCGTGGCAGATCGACGTACTACTTATTTAGCGGCGGATCAAACACGCGGTCGAATGAGTCATATTTTCACGTCTATTATTGGCATGCTTTTTAACATTGATACGGACATGCAATCAGGACTGAAGGTATTCCGTCGCGAGATCTATGACAAAGGGGTGAAATCATGCTCCGGATGTTGGAATTTAGATCTTTATCTGGTCACTCACGCAATTTTTCATGGCTATGCACTCTCTAACGTGCCGATAGAATTTCATGAACGCCAATCCGGTGAAAGTAAGGTTATTCCACTCAAGGTAGGCATGGAATTACTACGGACCGCCCTACAGTTAAAAATAAAGCGGGTCGCAGACATCATTGCAAAAAGATATATCTTTCGCAATAAAAGAGAAGCTTTACACCATGAAAACGAATATGCGCTTAATCATTTCATTACTGACGCAGTAGAAACAACAGCGCATACGACTACCTCAGACATATTCAAACAAGTGATGACGAGCAATTTGGGACAATAGTCTCTCTAGCCATAGCCACTACGTCTCTGCCTCAGGCAGTCTACGGCTCAGTCACCAGCTTTCAGCAAACGAACCTGAGACTATTGCTTCTGTTCAGGTGTTCCTACAAAAAAACGCCCAAAGAGAGCAAATAACACATTAGTCGATGTATTAATGTAGTATTTGCTCTTACTTTGTAGAATGAGATTGTACACATAGAGCAGGACTTGAACGCTTCACGATTTATCGTCAGGCAAAAAAATATCTGCAATACTCAGCGTTAACAGCTTTTACAGAGAAGAGATACAGCAGTTTGTCTATCCATGTTGTTTAAGAGGAAGCAAACAACAACAGCCAAACAGTATCACACACAAAACAGACAAGAAGGAGGGTTAATTATGACTGTACAGGTGCTACAAAAGACAATAGTACAACCAGATGTCGCTACAAAGCAGCTTGTTGAAACACAGAAGCTGAAACACATACAACAATATAAGGATTGGCTGACAAAACACGCTAAATATCATAGAACCAGTGATGTAGAGCAACGTGAAAAACAAGACTATCAACAACAATCAACGCAGGTACTGAAAGTAAATAATCGAGAAATTACTACTTTCGCACCGTTTCTCGCAGAGCTTTCTGCCTTGCAGACCTTCACCCAACCGCAGACGCTGACATTCTGTCTCATGGCTCTGACATGGGGCATCAGCGGTCTTATCTTTGGACTAAACACAGTTGCAGTCACACTGACCATGATCGTGATCCTGTATAGTGTAAATCTGGCGTTAAGCATCATCATGACACTCAAAGCTACTCAACCATCTGCGCAAGAGCAAATTGATGATGCCATCGTTCACGCGCTAAAAGATGCGGATTGGCCACAGTACACAATTCTTTGCCCTCTGTATCGTGAATTGGCTGTTGTCCCACAATTTGTCCAGGCGATCCAGGCACTCGACTATCCAACTGACAAATTGCAGGTACTCTTTCTTACTGAAGCAAATGATCCTGATACACGGGCTGCTATCCAGGCATTACAGTTGCCATCACATTTCCAGATCCTTACGGTGCCAGATGGGCACCCACGCACCAAGCCACGAGCATGTAATTATGGCTTAATACATGCGACAGGCAACTATGTCGTCATCTACGATGCAGAAGATATCCCTGATCCCCTCCAGCTAAAAAAAGCAGTACTAACCTTTGCCAATCACCAGACAGATGTTGCATGCGTTCAAGCCAAACTCAATTGCTATAATTCGCAGCAGAACTTATTGACCCGCTGGTATACCGCGGATTACTCAATGTGGTTCGATCTGATTCTGCCGGGCTTGCAACAACTCGGATTTGCGGTACCATTGGGGGGAACGTCGAACCACTTTCTGACCTCTGCCTTGCGTATCCTCGGTGGTTGGGATGCCTACAATGTCACGGAAGATTGCGATCTGGGATTACGGCTAGCCCGCTGCCACCTCAAAACGGTCATACTGAATTCAACAACACAGGAGGAAGCAACCTCTTTACTCAAAAACTGGCTGCGTCAGCGCTCACGCTGGATCAAAGGATATATGCAAACCTACCTCGTCCATATGCGTCACCCCCTGGCGATGCTTAAAGAGAGACGTTACAAGGATCTGATCTCCTTACAGGTTGTGGTTGGTAATCGCGTCGGCATACTTTTCCTCAATCCGTTAATGTGGGCCTTCACATTGATCTACATTCTCTGCAATTCCTCAGTGGTGACGTTCTATCACAACGTCTTTTCTACACCGATTTTTTACATGAGTATCTGTTGTCTCATATTTGGCAACTTTTTCTACATGTACCTTTACCTGCTGGGATGCCTTAAAAAGAGACAATATCATCTCATGATCTGGACACTACTTATCCCTGTCCATTGGATATTAAGCAGTATAGCCGCTCTACTTGCCTGTTGGGAGTTACTGGTAAAACCTCATCACTGGCAAAAAACCATACATGGGCTACATCTGCAAGGAACGAGAGTCATTGTTGAAAACCCTGAGCAAGTAACAATACGTCCATAGGACAGAGCAATACAAGTTCAAACGCAGACTCTCATTTTTTCTAACTAGAGGAGCACAATGCATACTATTCCATCTAACACTTCAGGGCAGAAAAGTTCAGAGCAAGCCATTCTGACCATTGAATCACGATTGCATAAAATGCAACAAACATTGCCCCTCCCGGCTTTTTCACCAGCACAGAGGGAGGCGCAGCACCGAGCACAGCGTGTCCATGTACGTGATCTCTGGTTTATGGCAACTTTGCTTAGTGCCTGCATTCTCAGTATCGCAGCCTGTTTCCATTTTTTTCAGCAGCACCAGATTCTGCTGTACATAGATGCCTACTCGCATATACGCATTGCGCGTTCTGTTATCGATAGCACTAATCCAGGGATAGCGCAGTTGGGAACAGTCTGGCTCCCGTTGCCACATGTGTTTATGTTGCCATTTATCTGGAACATGTATCTCTGGCGTACGGGTCTGGCTGGCAGTATCGTCTCTATGATCTGCTATGTCATCACTGCACTCTATTTGTACTTGAGTGCTCGAAGGCTCACTAATCGGAGAATACTGAGCTATCTTGGGGCATTAGTGTTTCTCCTGAATCCGAACATCCTGTATCTCCAGTCCACACCGCTCTCGGAACTGGTCGGCATCTGCACCATGACGATGACATGCTACTATTTCTTGTCCTGGGTGCAAGAAGAACGTCCCAAACTACTGATATTGTGCGCGGCCTGTACCTTTCTGGCAACACTTGCCCGTTATGAAAGTTGGATACTCTTACTCGCACTCTGTGTGCTGATAGTAGTCATCGGTTGGCAAAAACATCACTCATGGAGCCAGATCAGAGGAAATCTGGTTCTGTTTGGCGTGTTCGCCGCTTTTGGCATTGCCCTCTGGCTCTTATGGAATCAAGTCATCTTTGGTAATGCGCTTGCATTCCAAAATGGTCCATATTCGGCGAAAGCTGCCCAATTAGAATTTCTTAGGGCAGGTACTCTGTATACCTATCATAATTGGTGGCTGTCGGTTAAAACCTATACGCTTACTGTCACTGAAACTGTCGGCCCTCTGCTATTCGCGCTGGCAGCTCTGGCGTTACTCCTCTTCTGTATACAAGAACGCTGTTCACCAGTTGCATTAACCATGCTCGTATTCTTATCCATCTTTGGCTTTGAGGTGCTCTCGCTCTACACGGGACAGACAGTCATATGGCTCCCCGGTGTCTTAAAAGATACCGGAATGAAACTTTTCAATGTCCGTTATGGCACAGAAATGGTGGTGCCAGTTGCACTCTTGCTCACTATTCTGGTGAATAATGGGTGCAGGCTCCTTCACAAACGCTGGCATGCGCTGATACAAATAGTATTTACGATCGCTGTCACTATACAAACAGTGCTCATCGTGACACATGGCATTATTACGCTGCAAGATGGTCTATATGGGTTGTCATGCACGCCATCTCATCCTCTCAATATGTACCTGGCACAACACTATGCGGGAGGAAAAATCCTGCAGGATGTGACAGCAGGTGACTACAATCTTGTAGATACAGGCATTGACCTGAAAAATGTCATCTATAATGGTTCCGCTGATTTGTGGCAACAGGCATTAGCACATCCAGAGACAACTGTCGAGTGGGTCATAGATCCGAACAAAAATCCCATCCACCAGCATGTAGAAAGCCCTACTTTCAAAAGACAGTTTACACTGGTTGTTCAGGAACCGGGGGGATTGAGACTCTATCATCACATTGGAAGACCTCAGCTTCCATCACGAACCGTGTCAAACGATATGTTAACTGATCACCGCCTGTGTCATTGATCAGAATATGATGAAATTCAAACGGAAGAAGGTTTACTATTTATGGACACGATGTTATCTTCACCACCGGTATCGGATCGCATACGCAAGTTCTGGCATCAACTTTCGCGTTTCAGTCTGATAGGAATACTCAACACAGTAATTGATCTGCTGGCATTTAACCTCTTACTCTGGTTATTGCCGACACATGCCGTCCCTGTGTTACTGCTCTATAACGCTATCGCTCAGTGCATAGCGGCACTGAATAGCTTTTGCTTTAACAAATTCTGGACATTCGGGGATAAACAACCAGTGACCAGCCAGCAGATTATCAGTTTCCTCACAGTGGTGGCCGTCTGCTTTTGCAGCAATATACCGCTCAACTGGCTCTTTACAACACTTCTGATGGCAAGCTCACTGACCAGTCCGTTCTGGCTTAATGCGGCCAAAATCAGTGCGCTGGCAGGAACCGCAATCATCTCTTTTCTGGTCATGAGAACCTGGACATTTGCCAGAACCAGGACACAGGCAACCACCATTGCGGCTATGTCCAACACACCACTACCAACAAAACCCATAATTTCACGCAGTCTATCAATAGTGCTGACAGTTACCAATGTTGAACAGACACTTCAACAAACAATCGATACGATCACAAATATGCTGCATGCATGGAACAGCGATTATGAAATAATTGTTGTTGATGATGGGAGTACCGACCGGACCGCGAAGGTACTGACAAATCTTTCCTGGTACAATCCTCGTATCCATTCAGTGGATACCCACAGCGGTTCCGCGCTTCATACTGGCTGTCAAGCTGCCAGCAAAGATCTTATTTGTGTACTGGACCCTGCTAGCACATTTAACATACAAGAAATCGTTCATATGTTGCCACTGCTGAATAATTACGATGCGGTATTCGGATATCACCATTCGCAGGACATCCCCTGGCTGAGCCGCTTCCATCGTCAGACATGGAAATTGCTGGTGAGTGCGCTCTGTGGTCTGAACATCCATGCCATCTATCATCCATGCAAAATCTACCACAGAGAGTTCATTCAAGCCCATCATCAAGAAACACAGGGAGCAATGGCTGATATCGAAATGCTCTATACCTGCGCACGTACAGGTCATATCGTGACCGAAGTCAGCATCAAAAGGCCAGCAACGAGTCAGCAACCGATAGGCATCAGCAGAATAGCTCCTGACATCCGAGATCTTTTTAGTTACACTAACAAGTGGTATCAGGAACAACAATTTGCCAGTAGACTGGCATGGAGATAACCACAATCCCACAACCTCAGCAAAACACGTTGAGAGCACATAGAATGAGTATGAACCGATGAAACGAGACAGACCTGTTGAAGCTCAAGCCTGATCTCCAATCCCATTGTTCACTCATACGTATGTGCTCTCTGTCTGTTCAAAACTACCTGCACCATAGCATATTCAACACGCCCCACAACAAAGAACCCTTATAGTTCAATCTCAACAGATACCTGCGTTTTATGCTCCGTTATCACCAACGATGTTTCAGACATCGCAAGCGTCGCATCCATCCTGGCCACCGTCGTCGTCAGTCCATGATCCGCAGATGGATGATGCAATGAGGAGGCTTTACCAAGCGTCGACGATAGAATACAGCCAATCACAATCAGCAGAATAATGGCAACGCCCGCAATCACCATACCTGTGCGTTTGTCCACAAATGGGAAACTTCGCCTGATGCGCGGCGATGAAATGATTGTTGCAGCGCGAGGCACAACATGCACAACCACTGGCTCAGGAATAAGGTTCGCAGGAATATCAGGAACCGCATTCACATCGACAGCCTGATGATACGCGTTCGCCAGCGCACGCGCAGTGCGAAAACGACGCTGAGGATCTTTCTCCAACGTCTGCAAAATGACCCGCTCCACATCAGGTGAAATAGCAGGGTTGATAGATGAAGGAGGTGGTGGTACATCACGAAGATGCTTCATCACAACCGCGACAGGATTAGCCGCCCGAAATGGCACAACACCCGTCACCATCTGGTACAACAAGACACCCAGAGCGTAGATATCACTGAGAGGAGTAGCATTTGCATCTACCAGTTCTGGTGCCATGTATTCGGGAGTTCCAATCAGAAAGCCTGATCGAGTTAAACTATATTTATCATCCATCGTTTTGACCAGACCAAAATCGGTCAAATACGCATAATGATCATCGCGCAACAGGACATTTGATGACTTGATGTCCCGATGCAACACACCATGATCATGCGCGAATTGCAACGCACTGGCTAATTGATTTAACAGTTCGCCAGCCTCTTCAAGGGATAGCGGGCCTTTCGCAATGTGTTGTGTCAACGTCCCACCTTCCATATACGGGGTCGCCAGATAAGCCCATTGCTGATAAACGCCCGCCTCCAGAGCTGGCAAAATGTGATCATGCTTGAGATTTTTAATGACACGTGTCTCACGAAGGAAACGCTCATAATACTCACCTGCGCTACGGCGAACCATTTTCATCGCAACAATAGAATCAGTCTGTTCATCATGGGCAAGATAGACTTCCGACATGCCTCCACGCGCCAGGCCACGCTCTATATGATAGCGCCCTATAGTTATATCTACTAATTCCTGCATCTCTATTTTTAACTCCTCATATATGAGTACGGGAAAACATGAAAAGTGTTATACAAACAACCTGTATACCCTATCCCCGACACCTACCCATCTTTCCCCATTAAGCTACAAAGTTATATATGCAAAAGTACGTTTTACTCTACTCTTTTGCTTTTTATTTATTATAAAGTGATAGTATACTGCAAAACAATAAAATTGTCTTCATACATCTTTAGAGAATACGCATGTCGTTTATTTTTTGGAGAAGAAAAAAGGAACATGCTGAAGAAACTTCGATCTCTATCTTAACCTGTTTTGCCCCTATCTCGCAACATTTTTTCGATCAATTTTGTGCAGAAAAACATGGAAGTTTCGCTGCTGAAACACTGGCTCCATAGCGCCCCGATCAGGCTAGCCCATAAAGGAACTGATGCGGGTACAGTCATAGTCAGACTCATACTATACGTAGTGATACCAATGCGAACCGCGCCGGGGCAACGTGCGCTACGGCATCTCAATAAACATGGGGATAAACAAGAGATGTGACAAAAAAGAGGATTCACCCGTAGATAAAACAGAGCACACAAACCACATATGTGAGATAGGATTTCTATGCAAGAACAATCAAATCTATTACAAGATGAGAAACATCGTGGACGCACAACCACACACATGTTGTACCAGCTTATCAAATGGTGCCTGGGGGTGTATATCGGTTATATTTGCTTGCTTGGCCTCATTCTGCTGACAGGACTTATTTTCGATCGCAGCACATGGGGTGCATTTCTTCTGAGTGCTGCTGTTCCCTGGAAACTTATTCTCCCAATCTCATTACTTGTCATCATCATTTTTCCCGTCGCTGATACGTTTATCCAGAGTAAAGAGGAGAGCTGGTTTTTACGCTATGGGACACAGATTATCGCGAAGGTTGTCGGAACCGAGCAGGTACAATTTCGCCGCCTGAGCATTCTCTCTCGTTTCTTTACGGAGCAACGATTACAACTTGAATGGCAACATCCAGAAAACGGACAAACGTACCACTATACATTGCGCGTGCGTGAACAACGCATGCCGCATTGGGGCACCAATCTTCCCATCCTGATTGATTACGATGATCCTTCTTACTATTGGAAGGCCGATGTAAAAGATCCCTCACTTCGTTTTTAGCTCACTGAACAAATAAGTAGCAGGTACTAAAGACAGGGGGCTATAAGCCAGCCCCCTGAGCATGTATAAGGATATCTATCCCGCGCAAGGATAGACCAATAGCAATCTTAGCGACGTGCGACTGCAAGATCACGTTCGCGTGGCAATTGATACCAGACATCGTTACAGGCCCGCAACTCTTCCTCATCCAATTGCAGATCGATCCCCTTCAAGCTATCCTCAAGCTGAGCTGGCTTACTGGCACCGATGATGGCACTGGTGATCCCTGGTTGCTGCAATGACCATGCCAGCGCGACATGCGTCAAATTCTTTCCACGTGGCGCGAAGAAATCACCCAGTTGATCCACAGCCTCGAACATTACGTCTTTCCAATAACGGCGCTGATAAAGCTCACCGCTATTCTTCAGGCCAAAACGGGTACCAGACTGCAACGCTCGATTCTCACGATAACGTCCAGTCAAAACGCCACCAGCGAGTGGATTGTAGATAATCACACCAACGCCATGCGCCTGACAGAGAGGGATCAGCTCATCCTCAATCATGCGGAACAGGATGTTATAGCGTGGCTGCACACTGACAAATTTCGCCAGACCATTCAGTTTACTGGTCCAGAGCGCGTCAGCTAATTGCCATGCAGGGAAATTTGAACAGCCGATATAGCGCACCTTACCAGCACGCACCAGCGCATCTAATGCCTCCAGCGTCTCATCAATTGGCGTCTCAAGATCAGGAAAATGCACCTGATACAGATCGATGTAATCGGTCTGTAAACGGCGCAGGCTGGCTTCACAGGCGGCAATAATATGTTTACGGCTCAAACCAGCATCGTTTGGCTGCTCGCCAACTTTACCAGCGCACTTGGTTGCCAGCACAACACGCTCACGTGCATTGCGCTCCTTCAGCCAGTTACCTACGATCACTTCGGTTGAACCAACCTGAGTCAGTTCACCACCAAGTGGATAGACATCCGCTGTATCAAAAAAATTGACACCAGCCCGATCCGCAACATCCATAATCTCGAATGAGGTTGCCTGATCAGCCTGATTACCGAATGTCATGGTGCCCAGACAAATCTCGCTGACCTTCAAGCCAGTCGTTCCCAGGCGCTTGATCTCCATATATTTCTCCTGACTAAAAAATAGACTACCCTCACCCCAGGAGGTCAGGATAGAAGAACTCTACTTGTGCTAACCACCATCCTCCCCCTCATCCCACTACAACATACTATGACATTTCATCCGCACGCCGCCAATTTTGCGTACAAACGATTCAGTGCTATACCTGAAATATCGTATTAGAACAGAGAATATAGAAAATTACCATGAAAAAGAGGGACGCAAAGAATTACCTTCCCTGCATCCCTCTGCTCTTCTGTGTTCCACGATCTTCACAATGAAGTGCTACACACGCTTAATTATTGGCGACAGCTGTAGTGGTTGGCACAAATAACCAGGGCACTTCCTGTTTTCTGCGCTGTACATATGCTTTGATTTCATCGTCCATTGAGAGCGTGTATCCGACCAGATCCAGGCCCTTTAACAGGCGCTCTTTACGGAAAGCATCAATCTCAAAGTGTAATGTGCGCCCATCAGGCAGTGTGACCGTTTGCTCCGGCAGATCAACGGCGATAGAGTAGCCCGGTGTCGCTTCAATGTCGCGTAGCAACCCATTCACCGTCGCCTCATCCAGTGAGATCGGCAAAATACCATTGCTAAAGCAGTTATTGAAAAAGATATCGGCGAAACTGGGAGCAATCAATGCGCGGAAACCGTACTCACCCAAAGCCCAGGGAGCATGTTCACGTGAAGAACCACAACCAAAGTTATCGCCCGCAACGAGCACACTGGCCCCTTGATAACGAGGAAAGTTCAACTCGAAATCGGGATTCGGCACGTTGCCGCCATCAATGTAGCGCCAGTTGCAAAAAAGAGCCTCACCCAGACCTGTACGCGTCACAGTCTTCAAAAAACGCGCAGGAATAATATCATCGGTATTGACATTCACGCGATCCAACGCCATCGCGATGCCAGCATGTGTGATAAATGGTTCCATACGAATGCGTCTCCCTTCCGCTTATGCTTCTCGCACATCGACAAAATGACCGGCCACCGCCGCTGCCGCCGCCATCACAGGACTTACCAGATGGGTTCGTCCACCGCGTCCCTGACGACCCTCAAAGTTACGGTTGCTGGTCGAAGCACAGCGCTCACCTTCACTCAAACGATCACCATTCATCGCGATACACATACTACAGCCAGCCTCACGCCAATCAAAACCAGCCTCACGGAAGATATCCGCTAAACCTTCCTCTTCAGCCTGTCGGCGGATGTTCATCGAACCCGGGACAACAAGCGCACGTACGTTCGGCGAAACTTTCTTGCCTTTCACATACTGTGCCGCTAACCGTAAATCATCCAGGCGTGAGTTTGTGCAGGAACCAATGAAAACGGTGTTCACAGCGATCTCTGTAATCTTCTGATTTGGCTCCAGACCCATGTACTGCAAAGCACGCTCGTAGCTCTCACGCGTCACAGGATCGCTAACCGTTGCGGGATCGGGAATGTTCCCGGTGACATCAACCACCATACCAGGGTTCGTGCCCCAGGTGACCTGTGGACCAAGACCACTAATGTCAATCGTAAACGCTTTGTCATATGCAGCACCAGCATCGCTCGCGAGCTGACTCCATGCCGCAACCGCCTGTTCAAATAACTCCCCCTTAGGAGCATATGGGCGACCTTTGATATAAGCAAAGGTTGTTTCGTCAGGAGCAACCATACCAGCACGTGCACCAGCTTCAATTGCCATGTTACAGAGCGTCATACGCCCGTCCATAGGCAGCGCACGTACAGCGGAACCACTGAACTCAATCACGTGCCCGGTACCAACACCAGTACCCAACTTGCCAATCACAGCCAGCGCGATATCTTTCGCGGTGACACCTTCAGCAATTTTGCCTTCGATACGGATATTCATCGACTTTGGCTTTTCCTGCCAGAGACACTGAGTTGCCAGCACATGCTCAACTTCACTGGTACCAATACCGAAAGCCAGTGCACCAAAAGCACCGTGCGTCGATGTATGCGAATCACCACACACAATAGTCATACCCGGCAAGGTAATACCAAGTTCGGGACCAATGATATGAACAATACCCTGACGAGCATCTTGCATGTCAAAGAGGGGAAGGCCAAAGTCCTGCGTATTCTTTTCAAGCGTCGTGATAGTTGTGCTGATCGTCGTATCCACAATATCCAGTTTCCGTCGTCCCTGGGTGGTGGGAATATTATGATCAAGTACAGCTACCGTCGCTTCAGGACGGAGAACCGGGAGCTTCGCGCTGCGCAGACCTGTAAAGGCCTGGGGAGAAGTTACCTCATGCACAAGATGGCGATCAATATAAAGCAAGATTGCCTGCTCAGTTTGTGCCTTCACCACGTGTGCATCCCAGATCTTATCAAATAAGGTACGAGGACGCGTCTGTGCGTTCATCGTGTCAGAAGTAGTTTCTGCTGTCATTCGTTTCCTTCTGCCTCTCTGTAATAATTTGTCTTCATGGTAGACCTTTTCCTCAACATGCAGGTAAAATAAGTCTTATTTGAAGTATAATAATCCTGACTTGATATGTCCAATACCTGTTGGAACAATCAGTGATACTATTATAGTATCACCCCCAATGGGTTTAGCGCATCTTGAAAGAGAGGCCATGGAACTTCGACAGCTCACTTATTTCTTAGCGGCGGCTCAAACCCAGAATTTCCGTAAGGCTGCCGAGATGTGCATTATCGCCCAACCTGCCTTGAGCCGTCAGATCGCCGCGCTCGAAGCAGAACTGGGCGTGCAGCTCTTCCTACGCGTGAAACAACGCGTCTTTCTGACAGCGGAAGGGGAAGAATTCGCCGGCTATGCGCGGGCCGCGCTGGATCAGTTGCAGCAGGGCCAGCAAGCAATGGCCCGTTTACAGGATGGCAAACATGGCACAGTACATATTGGCTGCATAGAACCACTCACAACCGCGTTTCTGCCGATGGTCCTACCAGCATTTCACCAGCAATACCCTCATATCCAGCTCAAGGTCCAGGTTGGACATACCGATGAACTCCTGACACGTGTCGAACAGGGCAGTGTCGATCTTGGTCTGGTCTTCAATCCAAGCAAACACCCGGAAGTGCTGGTGATTAACGAACTCTTCCGGCAACCATTACAGGTGCTCGTCGCAGCCAATCATCCTCTAGCACGCAGAGCAAAAAAAACAATCCCACTCTCATTGCTACAACATGAACAATTATTTTTACTGGGGGAAACCTCACGCCTGCGCCGCGCCGTCGCTCGCCTCTTTGAGCGCCATAACCTCACGATGCGCGTCGCGGTCGAAATCGAGTCAGTCGCCGGACTCAAAGAACTGGTACGGCAAGGACAGGGAATTTCCTTCATGCTCAAAACGATGCTAGAACCAAACGAAATTGGGACACAGTTCACATTATTATCAATTGACGATAACGAGGAGGAGTTCGCCTTCGCGCTGGTCTATCATCGTTTCGGACAGATTCCACTTCAGGCCAGACATTTTATCAACTGCATCACACACAACAAAACGGATCAGTAAGCAAACACTTGCTCTGATCCGTTCCTTCGTCCACGATCCATACACTATAGCAACGGCTGCTAACCTGCCTTACGCTTCTACCTGACCCTCAGATGCATCCGCCTCCTGACCAGCCAGTCGCGTATCATCAATAAATGTATATAAGAAATCCAATGTCTTCTGTCGATAGCCGGAGGGATCAACCTCGAACGCCAGCGCATGTTCAGCCGCAGGCACCAGCAAAAGTTCCTTCGCTCCCTGACAGCTTTCATACAATGGATAAACCATCTTCGTCGGCACGTAAGTATCATTCTCACCATGAATAAACAGAATCGGCGTTCGCGCTTTGCTCACCTGACGTACCACTGATGCCTCACCAAAGGAATAGCCAGCACGTACCTTACAGATCATACTGGCGGTGGGCATGATCGGAAATGCAGGAAGATTATACATTTGCCTTAACTGATGTGTAAAAATACCATAAACTGATTCATATGCACAATCGGAAATGATGCAACGAACCTGTGCTGGCAAATCTTCACCACTGGTCATCAGAACGGTTGCCCCACCCATCGAGACACCATGCAGCGCAATCTGCGTATCCTGACCCTGCCTCTGCAACAAATATTGAATCCACGCCACATAATCCAGACGATCATGCCAGCCCATGCCAATATAATGACCTTCGCTCTCACCATGTCCTCGCGCATCAGGCATCAACACATTAAAACCAAAATCATCATAGTACAGACGAGCAAATGCACCCATATTTGTCTTCGCGCTCCCACCATAACCATGAGCGAGAATCACCGTTTTCGTGGTTGGTACTGCTGCTTTGAGGTAGAAACCACACAAGCGTAAACCATCATACGCGGTAATCTCAACCTTCTCAAATGGTTGTTTCGCAACCCAGACAAAATCAGCAGCCGTCGCTTCAGGAGGCAATTTATCTTCCGTTACGGGTGCCTGCTTGTGGCGAGCTACACCAACTTGATATAAAAATAAACTCACACCAATTAAAATAAGCAACACCAGAATGATAATACCCAGAAAAATAAACACAATTACCGATAGCACATTTTTCCCCTATTCAAGATATACATGACATTTATAGCTGTACTTTCAATACGGTATCACGCCCCTTTTAGAATAGCAAGCAGCAAACACCCGGAAGATAGATGCACATGCATATAGAATGTAAAATATGCAGAAAAAGCGAGATTTTCTTTGCAAAATTAGTAAAAAGCATGTATAGTATTTATTGCAAGCAGGATAATAATTTCCCGCATCAAAACAGGATTGGGTGGAGGAGGATATGCTATGGATACAACAAGATGTGCCCACTGTGGAAACGAAGTAGAAACCGAAGCAAACTTTTGTGGCCGTTGTGGTATCAACATACAGGAATTCATCAAGACCTATCATGGTGAGAACGTTACTCAACCTATTCCCCCTTCAGATACGAGCCTCTTCAACCACACCACATTGTCATACACACACAACAGCGGGATTCCTCCGTCGAACAGGGGCATTCCTCCGTCGAACAGGGGCATTCCTCCATCAGTCCCACCAGTACAACTACAACATCCCGTACCAATCCACCACATGATGCAACATAGTTTACAAACATATCAACAGACACCCGCACAGATCATGCCACGCCATGACCCGAAAGGCAAACCGTCACCTTTTCGCTTTCAACACATGACCTTATTTCATCGCCGTCTGCTCCTGCTCATCGCCCTCGGCAGCTTCCTGCTGAGTATTTTCCCCTATTACCAATTGTACAACTTCATACACAACAGAGCATACCACGAATCACCCGCATATACCCTACAATTATACTGCGACGCACTCAAAGAAAATGACTTCATCGCCGCTTATACCTTGCTTTCAAAAAAACATCACGACGGTAAAATAACAAAATTACAATTCAAACAGCAACTACAATCACTGGTCGATGGGCCACTAAAAGGGGTAAGAGATTGTAAAGTCGCCATCATGAATCAGTTCAATCAGTGCGCCCACGGAACCATCACCTTCATATATGGTAACGCGACACAGGCCACCAAACCATATGAACTGATCAAAAACAGGCGTAATAAATGGCGCATCAATACAGACAACTGGCAAGTAGTCAGGACCAATCAATCATGATGAGTGCCCTGTTACAACCAGGCTGGATGCAACGAGGATCGATTCGGTATAAGAATCGACCCTCCTCTTCGACACACAACCATCCTGTCACATGTTATCCTATCCTTTTACCGCTCCTGCTGTCAGACCAGAGACGATACGCCGCTGGAGCACCAATACCAGAATGACCAGAGGAATCGTCACGACAATCGCGGCTGCCGCAAGCTGCCCATAAGCGGTCACATGCTCGGTATTGAACTGAGTAATACCAACAGTTACAGGTTGCGCATGCTGATCGCTTGTTAATGACAGACCAAACAGGAAATCATTCCACACACTGATAAATGAGAGGATCGCCGATGAAAAGACGCCCGGCGCGGTCAACGGGACAATCACATACCAGAGCGCACGCAGACGCGATGCGCCATCAACACGCGCCGCCTCTTCAAGGTCCGCAGGCAGATCACGGAAAAAGGAGGTCAAAAACCAGACCGTCAACGGTAAGGTCAGGACCAGATCAGGTATAATCAATGCCCAATAGGTATTGTAGATATAAATGGGACCAGTAAACAGTACAAACAAGGGTCCAACCATCGCGATAAATGGAAACATCTGTACCGACAACACCAGACCCAGTACCGCACCACGCCCGGCGAACTTGATACGTCCCAACGCGTACGCGCAAAGAATCCCGAATAATAATGCCAGCAAGGTCGTAATGACCGAAATGATAGCACTATTCCGCAATGTTGGGAGAAAAAAGGTCGAATTCGTCAATACCTGCACATAATTGCTAAAATCAATCGTATGCGGAAAAAGGGTTGGTGGTGACGCATTGATCTCAACGCCATTTTTTATCGACGTGACAAACGTCCAGTATAAAGGTGCCAGCGCGATCAGAACGACAAGTACAACTGCGACATAACGACCAATCTGCGCCCAGGTACTTTGCCCACGCTCTCTGGTCCCACGCGCACGCACATTGCGGCCCTTATGTACCTGACTATACTCTTGCACAGCCATAAATCAAGCTACTCCTTTGTCTCATGAACATATTTTCACACCCACGCAGGCAACAGCCTGACACACTATATTTGCCTGAGCATGTTGCGCATCATCGAGATAAAAACAAGACTGATGACCAGCGCAAACAAGAAGACAATCACGGCAGCAGCAACACCGGGCGCGAAATCCGCCGTCGTGCCCGCGAAGAGGCGCAAATCCGCGTACGAGGCCATCGATGGCACCGAACGAGCGCCAAAAATGTAGAAGAGATCAAAGACACGAATAGCGTCCAGAGAGCGAAACAGTAAAGCGATCAACAGTGGATCGCGTAACAATGGGAGCGTAATCCGCCAGAACGATTGCACTGGCGTGCTCCCATCAACATCCGCCGCCTCATAAAGCTCGTTTGGAATAACCTGCAAGCCAGCCAGAATAAGCAACGCCATGAATGGAGTTGTCTTCCAGACATCCGTGACCAATGCAGCGATAATGACGCCACTGCTGCTCCCCAACAGGGTCGCACCATGCGGCAAAAGATGCAATAATTGTAGAATATAGGTGATAATCCCTGTCTGGTCGTTATACATCAATAACCACATCTGCGCTGAAACAACCGTCGGGAAAGCCCACGGCACCAGAATCGCGGCACGTACCAATCCCCGACCGGGAAAGGTTTTATTGATTAAAAGCGCGATACCTAATCCACACACCGTTTCCAGAAACACACTGACCACAGTAAAGATAAGCGTGTTCAAAACCGAACCCTGAAATTGTGGGTCTTTAAGCACCTGTATATAATTCGCTAATCCAACAAAAACAGGCTGTGCTATCAACGGATTATCCTGCGTACTGATCCAGAAAGAATCCAGCATGGGATAGATCGCGATAACCAGAATGAGCAATAACGTTGGCAACACCAGCAGGTATGGGAGCAGGGTACCATTTGCGCGCAACCGTTGCCACCATGACAGCGGTTTCTGTTCCGTCGAATCGAGAGTTTGTACTGACATATGCTCTTTCCTTGCTTCTTCGCATCCAACATCCCTGTAGAACCTACGCACACCTGACCAGCAGCGCAGGCTCTACAAGTCCCCCTACCACAACACTACGAAACCAATGTCGTCAACTGTGACGCCATGCTGCTTAAAGCCTGCGTGGGACTCATCTGCTTCTTCAATGCACCATACACATTACGCTGGATAACATCCGAAACATCAGAGTATTTCGGAGAAACCGGGCGCGGTTTGGCATTTGCCAGAATTGGTCCAAGCTTCTTGAAGAAAGGTTGTTTCGCCTGTACCTGTGGATCGTTATAGACACTGGAAAGTGTTACCGTCCAGCTCGCACCCAGAATACCCGCCATCTGCGCGGAGTTGGAAAGCATATACACCATGAATTCCTTGGACTGATCTTGCTTACGACTATACGCATTCACCGCCAGATTCCAACCACCAAGCGCCGAGTGTCCGGCGGTACCACTCCCACCGTATGGCAGCGAGGTGACATCAAACTTATGCGGAATTTTCGATTGTGTCGGATCATTACAGATCGCATACGCATACGGCCAGTTGCGCATGAATGCTGAATTCCCCTCTTTCCAGGTACCCAGCGATTGATCTTCCTGATAGGTAGTCACCGCTGAAGGAGAAATTGTCCCGACCCAGCTCACCATCTCCGTCAATGCCTGCAACGCCTCCGGGCTGTTCACCGTCACCTTCGTCGCATCATTCGGATCAAGGATGGTGCCATTATACCCATACAGCACCTCAACAAAGTCACAGACCAGACCTTCATACTGCGATCCCTGCCAGACATAACCATTGGCTACTTTCGATGGCGAAACACTCTTACTCATGCTGACCAGTTGATCAAATGTCGTTGGAGGAGTAGAGATCAAATCGGTCCGGTAATAGAGCAGTCCCAGGTCCAGACGATATGGTGTGGCCCATAATTTCCCCTGATAGGTACAGCCCTGAATTGGTCCAGGTAAATATTTCGCACGCTCACTCTGCGGCCAATCAGTATCAGAAATGGATGAAATCCATCCCTGTGACGCAAACTGCGCCGGATACACAATATCGACAGAAACAACATCATACGTTGCCTGACGAGCACGAAACATCGTATTATACTTTGCCAGCATTGTATCAGTTTCTGCCGGTCCCTGATCCCAGGTAACATGAATGCCTTTTTGCTTGCCTATCGTATTATTAAATGTATCAACGATAGACTTATATGTCCCGGTCGTATCCTGCTCACTCTGCCAGATAATGCTGGTTGAAGCACCATTGCCGCCCTGACTGTTGGAATTACCACCACATGCTTCAAGCAGCGAAACGGCGGCACTGCTCGACAGGCCCACCACGGCTGCACGCTGAAGAAAACTACGCCTCGTCAAACGACCAGAACGGATCTTCTGAATCATTTCATCAAGAGCTTCACGCTGTTCATGCAACATAAATAGTCATCCTCCCTTGGATATATTGCTTCATGATAAAGAGAAAAATTGCTGAAAAAGCAACAATGAACATGCATTGTTCAAAAGTTATGCACATGTATACAGAGACGCAACGTGTTCCTGAAATGCTGTAGACTTGTTTACAGCCAAAAAAACGCCTCTCTACTTATTGAAAAAACAGCAATGAAGAATAATACATCAAAAATGGGAACATGAGGAGAAACAGAGTGGCACAGAATAAACGAACACAGTCAAGGGGCGCACTGCCCCTTGCAACTTTGCATTCCCAATGAAACTCGGCCATAAATAGGTTAACTCGCAGCCCTGCGTAAGTGGGGAGAGAAGATCAAATCAAGGAGCACGCTGCCACTGGCAATCCTGTTTTTCCAGTAAATCGTAGCAAACGATCAAGTATAGTAGGAAGCTGACTATCTGCGTATGCAGAGTCAGCTTCCTACACATTGTGACTGATCAACGACAAAAACGCCTGAGCAGCTTTCGAGATACGTTTCTCTTTAGGCGAAATGATAGAGAGCATACGCAAAACACGAAAATCAGCAATGGGTACCGTTCGGAGCAAACCAGCTTTGACCTCAAGCTGGATCGTGTTTTTGGACACAAAAGACCAGCCAAGATTCGCCCGTACCGCCCGCTTAATCGCTTCCGTACTTCCCAGCTCCATAATAGGCATCGGCGGCTCCATGCCATGCTCAATAAAAGCACGCTCCAACACCTCACGGGTGCCAGAACCTTTCTCACGCATAATCAAAGAGAGAGGCAAATCTAACACATCACGCACAGTCATCGCTCGTTGCTCTGGCAATGGACAGGAGTTTGGCGCGATAAACACCAGTTCATCAGGTAACCAGTCGAAGTGGTCCAGATCAGTAGAAATAATTTCACCTTCGACAATACCAAGCTCCAGGCGGCGCGAACGAACCGCATCTTGCACTTCCTCAGTGTTGGCAATCCACACCGATAATTCAATGTGAGGATAACGTGACTTATACTCGCCAAGCAACTCTGGCAAGAGATAGGTACCAATAGTCGTACTGGCCCCCACCGCCAACCGTCCACGTAACAGATCATTCATGTCCATAAGAGCCTGCTCGGCCTCGTCCGAGAGCGCGAAAATGCGTTTGCTATACTCATAAAGCAATTTTCCAGCCTCGGTCAAATGCACCTTCTGCCCCACGCGGGTAAAGAGTGGTTGTTGTAATGCCCGCTCCAATTCATGTATCTGTTTGGACACCGCGGGTTGGCTGATAAACAATTCCTCCGCAGCACGGGTAAAATGTTCTTTCTCAGCCACCTTTTGAAAAATATGCAAATGATTGAAATTCATGCACATCTCCTTGATATCAAACGACCATACCCGCCTTTCCCTATTAAAGCAAGTAAACAATGTCGGGTTTAAGTATACAGCCTCACAGCAAACACATACTATAGTACTTTTTAGGGACAACACACTATTTCTCTATATGACAGTGTCAAACAATAGATATTTGTTATCATTTTTATAATCTACATGTATAGAACAAGAAATCAGCGAACGATCAACCAATCACTATCGAAGAAATTTTTTAGTAAAAATAGAAACAAGCCCCATCCTCCTACTTTCAAAAAGAATACATGCTTCATTTTATGGCAATAAAGATAGAATATACAACGTTATTTAACATTGCATCTGCTCTATCCTTTTTCAAAACATATTTAGTACCAAAAGATCATATGTGTCTACTTTTTTTTGGCTCTTACCGTGTATAGAGATGAAACAAGGATTGCAAGCAATTCGTGAGCATCATACCTGCATCAAAACAGCCGTATCGTGTCTTACCGGAAGAATATCTTTGCAATCATTGGATTTGATAATTATCATAAAATTTTAAAATTTCTGTAAAGTCTGAAAAGAGCCTTTACAAGACAAAAAGTTTGTTATACAATACACTCACAAGTTACTGAGTGACAACGTTTTCTAACGGTTGTCCGCACTGAATTTGTATAACACACTGATAACACAGTGTTTCATAACACCCAAAGGAGAAAATCACATGAGCGAGCTATTAACTGTATCGGAAGTTGCAAATATTCTTAGAGTTGACGACACCACTGTTCGTCGTTGGGTCAAGCAAGGTGCCCTTGAGGCGATTGTTCTTCCTCACGTAAACGAGCGTCAGGCATATCGCATCAAACGTGAAACTCTGGATAAATTGCTGGGAAGCAACGGCGCTGCTGCTCTGATCAACGCATAAGACACAGCAGTACGTCTGTACCTCCGTGCTCTATGCACTTCGGTTGCACGATAAACAAACAACCGAACAATAAAGAAAACGTGACCGGGCCTGTAAAAATCGCGCCCGGTCCTTTTTTATGTTTCACATTAGCCTATATAGGTATACTGTGCTGCACTCAATTCGCCGATTCAATGTTCTCTTCCCTTTTGACCTGCACAAGAAAACTCTCACACACTCATATCATAATATTTGTATATTACTATCTTTGCAGATTTGCTGGCATTCAGGCACATTGCCTACATCACAATCCAGTCACATGCTACATATTGCTGCTGCTGGGAGTTGTGATTAACGGGAGTGGGGTGATCGGTATCGGCTTTGAGATGGGGGATGTGTTTCTTCGCTGATCATGCGACCTATGCTCTACTCCATGCGAGGGATGATTTCTGTTATGTGAAGATGATGGGGGATGATGATGACTGCCCTCATGATAAGTGGCTCCACGCGAATACATGGTGATCGCAGGCATGACGGAAATTTCCGCAACGAACGGCATAGGAGAAAACAGGGTCCAGAGTGATGCGAGAAGTAACAATCCTGTGAGCAGGAAAGCCAACACAGGGATAATAATCATCCGTATATATAGTTGATACGGCAGGTGCCTGTCTTTCTTTTTATGGTTGATTCGATAGAAACGGAACCCTCTTGCCATTCCCTTTTTCTCACCTGTGCTCATCCCCATAAAACTGATCACACTACTGGAAACATTTTCTTCTCAGAATGCCTCTGTTCTGAGCATAACATATCATCTGTGGCAGGTCCAAACTGAACAGAGCCAGGTGTTGAAACGTGAACCTTTCCGTCAATAAAGTGCTTGTACTGTCTGAAAGGTCGGCAAATGAAAAGCCTGGAGTGTGCAAAAGAACACCTGATCAAAAGTTTCTACAACTGTTCTCATGCTTCTTGTACTGTCCTGTAGAAACATCGATCAGGTATATCCTAGTACATATAGCTCATACTGGCCCTCTCTTTAACACTGAAGCAATGCTTGCATAAACAGTGCAACCGAACCAAATCGCTCATTCGGATTCTTCGATAAAGCTCTGAGCAGGACACCATTCACTGCCTTTGGCAAACGAGGATTCAACGATGTTGGTGGTTGCGCCAGTTTCGTTGTATGGAGAATGCGCAAGACACGTTCAGATGCACCTTGAAAAGGGGGACGCCCTGTCAACAGTTCATATGTCATAGCAGCCAACGCATATTGATCTGATACAGGCATCGATACTCCCTCCCAGCGCTCTGGCGCGACATAATAGAGCGCATCGACGGTGCTCGGGAAGAAAGACCCATTCTGCACAATGGCGAAGTCTGAAATTGCAACTTCAATCTTGTGCATCTTCTTTTCATTATTCAGAACCAGAACATTCGATAATTTGAAATTTTGATAGATAATATGGTGATTGTGAGCATACTGTAACGCATCAGCTATCTGAGACACAACATGCAACACATCTCTGTACGTAAATGAACCGGGTTCACCGTAACGCTGAATCCAACCCTGGAGCGCTCCCTGCTCACAATACGGCATATTCTTATAGATAAATTGAGATCCACTGACATATGACTTACCAGTATTCAGGATCGGGAGAATATGAGGATGTGGTAATTTGCTCAGCAATTCAGACTCTAATTGAAAGACGGAAATATCTTCCTGCGACTCGTTCATCATGTAGTATGGCACAAAGTCAATCTGTACAGCTTTTAATGCATTCTCCTGCTCACGCAGACGATCATAGGTCTGATACACATCACTATAAGGGCTACCGCCAAGCCGTTTGTTAATCTGATAACGCCCGATGCTTTGCCCATCAAGCGAGATCTTTTCCTTCTTCATACCGCCATGATCATACTGCGGTGGTAACGCTGTTTCATATCCGGGTGCTGGTTGCGCGACAGAATGAGGACCAGTCGGTTGTTGTCCAACATTCGACATTGACAAATCATTCGTAGCGGGTTGTCTCATCTGAGGATGAATGGGAGGTTGCGCGAATGCCCCGGCACCCGGTGCAACAGATGGCGGATGGGCTGCATTCTCACCTAATCCCTGCCATGAGACCGCGCTTGCTGCCAGTGGCGGCTGAATACCAGTTCTGCTCCCCATACCGGGACTAACTGGTCCAGACCATTGTTGCGGCGGTGCCGCGTTTACGCTCCCCCATGATGTAGATGTTCCTGAGGAAGGAGCCGCTGGTCGTGAAGGACGAGGTGGCTGCGCGTCTATGCCCGGAAAAGAAGGCAAATTGGCAAAACTTGTATGTGTCTGCGCTGGTCCAGATAAAGTGGGAGGTTGCATTTCCATCATCGGACGCTGCTGATTGGACTGCAAGCGCATCAGCAACAAATCCCAGTCATAGCGCTGCTGCATCTGTTGCACCAGTCGGCCCAGAAACAGACGTTGAGAGCTATCTTCCTGCCCCAAAACAACAGCTAACGGTAAGCAATCACCTTGCAGGAACAACGTATATGCATCGAGGGTATGAGGCACCAGTACAGAACGATAGCCTACAGCCGTCAACAAGTTCGCAATATATCGTGCCCGTTGTTGTAATGTGTCAATAATCACAATTGTAAAAGCATTGCGAACAGCCACCTCTCTTGAATTAGGCGAGACAAGAGGCAGTCTCAACCGCTGTTGAATCAGCTTCAGTAACGAATTTAAGACAACTTCCGGCTGTTCAAATGAAAATGAGACATCATGTATTGTATTAATCATAAGCCGTTTCCTAATTCTCACGCATCCATGATAGAGCGCATTTCTGTGGGAGGAAACTATCAAATATTCTCCAGCATGCCTTACCCATTATATGTATATATATAACGAACAACTATGAACTATTAACGCGCCAAAAGCAGCCAGAGAACACCAGTGAAAATTGTTTATTTACCGCTGTATTTTGTCTGGTGAAATGAAATAAATATACATTTTATACCATACAAATAGCATATCGTCTATCCTGAAAGAGACGTTTATTTACCAAAAAGTGAACATTAATTTGTTCTTAACAAAAAAGGATACTATTACCTTTTTAAAAAATCAAAAGGGTGCTAAATACATTATACATCCTTTTATTTTTCCTTTTATCAAGATGTATAATTGAGTTACGCAACATAGACAAATATAAATAAAATAGATTCTGAGCGTGCTTATGGCGATGAGCATAACGCCTCATAGCATCGCCAGCAGCCAGACCTGTCCATCGTGCTTCAGCACGTTAGCACTGCATTCAGGTGTCTTACAAGAAGGGCAGAAGGAGCATTCTTCTGTGCGCAGGCGGCGGCTCGCCAGATGATCAAAACAGGTCCTGGGGAATATTGGTGGCGCCTGCGCCCATGCGAGCGGATGGAATGAGGCGATCCGGTCCCGCTGCACATGCAGCGGGACCGCAGGGACGACTGGCAGCATCATCTGGTTGATGGTGGCTATCTGCTCGTTTAATCGTGATGCTAGGATGCCAGAAATCCACCATCAATCGGGATCATCGTGCCAGAAATCATATCTGCCTGCTCGCTCAACAAATACGCGACTGTGTGAGCGATATCGAGCGGTTGCGCGAAGCGGCCAAGCGGGATACGCGCCAGCATTGGCCCACTCTTCGCGGGATCGCCCCAGGCCATCTCGCCCATTGGCGTCATCGTCACCGTTGGATTGACACCATTCACGCGAATCTGGTAAGGACCAAGTTCCAGAGCCATCACACGCGTAAGCTGATCCAACCCACCTTTTGACGCGCAATAGGCGGTATGGTTCAGCAGGCCAACCATCGAGGATTGTGAGGAAAGGTTGACAATCGCGCCTCCCGTGCCGCGCTCAACCATTCCTCGCGCCACGACTTGAGAAATAATAAATGCCGCACGTACATTCACTGCCATTGTGGTGTCAAATGCCTCGACACTGGCCTCTAAAAAAGGTTCCAGAATTGCGATACCGGCGTTATTCACCAACAGATCAACACGGCCTGCCTGTATAGCAGCGGTTCGTGCCTGCTCCGCAGCCGCGAGATCTACTGTGATGGTTTCACACGGTATCTCTTGCGCCAGTGCTGCCAGATCTTCCGGCGAACGACTCAACGCGATAACGGTCGCCCCACATTGGGCAAGCAGACAGGCGATCTCACGTCCAATGCCTTTCCCCGCGCCAGTTACCAGAGCACGCTTGCCATCAAAGCGAATTTGCATGTACTACCTCTTCTTTCCGTCAATTCATGTCAACATGAACAGGAGATAGCGATTAAGATGGTTGTACGACTCCGATTGTCAGCAAAATGTTCGCGTAGAGCCGTTGCTCACCTGTTTCAATGGCAAGTGCCACATCAGGCTCACAGGCCAGATCATAGAAGGAAAAACGCTCAACCCTTTCCAGTGTCATCGCAGGAAGCAGACGACCAAACTCAGTATAGATAGCAGGCGTGCTGCCATCATGTGGCTGCATCACATGTGCCGCCTCAACTGGTATAGCCGTCAACAGAGTTTCCAGCACATCTGTCACAGTGACCTGTCCGGGGCGCAGATTTAAATAGACCAGTTCCGCACCAGAAAATGTCTTTGTGGAGAGCGGATAATTTCCATCGGCGATCAACACTTTGCTACCATGTCCGGCGGCTGCCAGAGCCTGCAAAATCATCGGGTGCGTCAATTTTGAATACAACATCAGGCACTAACTCCTTCTACTAGATCAACGTTGTGGCATTTCTCGATTACCTGGATTAAAATGTTTGAGTATGACAAGCGGCTCCGTCGTGCTCTGATTGGTAATGGTCACCCCATTCTGCGCGGCCTCAAAGGTCACAAAAAACTCATCTTCCGTCATATCGTGAAAACGAATCAACGCAGGTGAGGAAATAGAGTGTACCCCGAAACGACCATATCCCTGGACACAGATCAGCCCATACGCCGCCACATCCTGAATGGTTACAGTACGACCCGGATAGACCGTCAGTTCTTTGGCGCTGAAAGACTCACTTCCATACACAATCCAGTTCTCTTCATATCCCGCTGCCTGCATCTCTGTGACATCATGTGCTGGTCGAGGCGCAGTAAAACGATGTTCAACAAAAGCTGGATCGACGTTCGCCTCCCAATCAAGCATTGAGATCAGATAGTCATAATCATACCATTGCTCTTCCGGCACATCTTTTACCAGCAGCGCCCGATCAATCACCTGGAAGTCAGCAATTAATGATTGCCACATTGATAAAACATCACTGGCGCGTTGTGGCTCATACGTACATAATGTTCCTGGTGCGTGCAGAATACCCGGCGGCACATCCCAACCGGTGCCAGGGGTCAGACGATAGGCTTTTGAGAGCGCGAGAATACCATTATCGCCCTCATCCCAGCGTTTCAGGCAATCAATCACCTGCTCTCTGGTGGTACCGGGTTCAAGGCCAAAAAAAGTATAGGGAAAAGAATCAAGCGCGAAGTTATATTGCGGAGGGAAAAAATACGCTTCAGGTTTGCCGACACGCCCGACATTGGCGGCGAACTCATCACTCTGATGCATGTGATGAGGAAGTGGATACATATTATCGAAAAATTTACTGTACATTACCCAGCCACCATAGCGGCTATACGCATCTTTGCCCAGAAACTCCTCACCGAGCAAGCCGATAGCATCGCGCAATGACACCTGCTGTCGCTCGTCCACAAAGATAAAACTCAAACCTTCGTCGTCACGCGTCCCAGGCCCATTATCGGCTTTCACCGTTGAGGAAAACCAGCGCTCATCAATACCTCCACGGTGCGCACCAAAAGCATACAGGTCTCGCGGGTGCAGACGCAAGCGCCGGCCCGGTACACAGAATGCTCGTGGTACCCAGGTCGGTCGCAGGCGCACAATGCCATGCCCCGTCTCTATCGCTTGACGCGCCAGTTGCGTCGCTTGTAAGTCAGCCATGCACATCCTCATTTCTATACAGTCAGCCATTGACATATATATAGTTATACCTTATGAGCAAATTCTATATCAACAGGCATAAGGAGGTATATTGCACTTTTTCCAATCCAGTAATTATGCTGGCAACCACATATATGAGCGCATACGACAATATTCTTGGAAGCCCAGACGTGCATAAATACGATAACCGGGTTCGGATGATTGTAATATCCCTAACAGATAACCTTGCGCAGAAGCATAATGTAATGCCGCTAGCGAGATCGCCGTTCCATAGCCACGCGAGCGAAAGGCGGGTAGCACGCCAACCGAATAGAGGCCAGCCACGGAAGAATCGAGGAAAAGTGCCGCCGTGGCAACCGGCAAACCATACAAACGGCCCAGAAAACGACGGTAGGGCAGTGCTGGATCATAACCCAGGCACTGCTCAAAACGCACATAGTGAGGGTCAATATGTTCGGGATCACTCCCAAAGGCAATCGCAGACGTGCGAATCCACGCCTGAAGGGTCGCTTCATCGTTCACTTCTTCAATAACAAAACCAGGAAAAGTGAGAGGGGATAAAGGAAGATTTTTCAATGCCAGGACCATGCCGGGACCATCATCACGCAACCGTAACCCCTGCTCACACAGAGAACGCTCAAGGTCATGCGGCTGCGAACCAGGCAGTAACCACCAGAGCATCGGGAGATTGCGAGCTTTGAAGGGCAACATAATTTCATGAATACGCTGCTCAAGGCCCGATGAAGACAAACGCGCACGCATCACAACATTCAGAGAAGGTTCCGGAATACCAGTAAATACAGCGATATGATCATGGTGCTGATATGCCTGTGCGCCAGGAATACAACTACTATAGGTAATATATGCAATTAAGTTTTCTTCCATAGCCGCAACAATAGTCGCAGGAACATGTATATCTTCAGGCTGAATCATCGTACTTACGTTCCTTATACATCCAATTGCATCTATAAAAATGCAATAATGAAGTGGAAGTTCGTTTGATTGCATGCTTTAATCAAAACGTCATACTTTAATCGAAACGTTCTGAACACGCGTAGAGCGGGTTTTATACCCGCCGCAACCAAACAGTGATGGTTCCTCTCTCCTCACTTGTGTGGTGGCGTTCAGCCAAACTGACCAGTTCGTCATGCGCATATAAAATGCGCTCTACGCGTGTTTCAAACATTCCATGCAGCATACCCGATCAATCTGGTGCTCCCGCTCCATTTTGCATGTTCACAGATGCAACATCTTGCCTACCATAGATTCATACTAACATGCCATCGCGGCAAGGAGCAAGCCGTAATTCGTTTCCTGCTATTCATTCGTTATTGCGAATCATTTGCAATAACTCGCACCATTGTTGTATACTCATGACATCTTTCACAACGACATGGCGTCATGCATGTGAGCTAAAATGAATACATGGGGAGAGTATGGCACGAAACATTGTTGCATCCACGCTTGATCATATTCTGAATGACCGATCTACCAACATGCGGACAAAAGTGTTTGGCATCTACACGTTTCTCATCGCATTCAACATCGTCGTCTGGATCTGTGCCATTATTGGTCTGGCTCCCTATCCGGAACTCTTAGGAACCGCAGTCCTTGCATA
>DATJIE010000066.1:0-77941 GCA_035493535.1 Dictyobacter sp. | reverse complement strand
CACCCCGGATCACGGCAGAACAACGTTGCCAAATCGTGGCGTTGGCCTGTGAAGCACCATCCGATCGGCCCATCAGTCATTGGACGGGCAAAGAGATCGCCGAGGAGATCATGCAACGTGGGATTGTCACACAGATTTCTCAGCGTCATGCTGCTCGCCTGCTCAAAAAGGGGATCTCAAACCGCATCTGATTCGGTCTTGGTTAACCCCTCCAGCCGATGAGCACCGAGCAGAAACGATCACAGAGGTGTGCAGCCTCTATCAGCAAGCTCCCACATTGGCGCAAGATGGCGAACGAACCATCAGTACTGATGAGTTAACAGGAGTGCAGGCTTTGGAGCGCAAACATCCTGGATTGCCTCTGGCTCCCGGCAAAGTGGAACGGCGAGAATTCGAATACATTCGTCATGGCACACGCTGCTTTATTCTGAGCCGTGATATCGTGACGGGCAAACTGCTGGTTCCTTTTTGCGGACCGACGCGCACGGAAAGCGATTTCTTGGCCCACCTCCAAGCACTGGTTGCCACCGACCCACACGCCACACGGTGGCACATCGTGTGTGACCAGTTGAACACGCATCAGTCCGAATCGCTGGTCCGCTGGGTGGCTGACCTCTCAGGCATCACTGAGGACTTGGGGGTCAAAGGGAAAAGCGGTATTTTGGCATCCATGGCAACACGAGCCGCCTTTTTACGCCAAGGTGACCATAAAGTGGTATTCCATTATACGCCCAAACACAGTTCTTGGCTCAATCAGATTGAAATCTGGCTCAGTATTCTGGTCCGCAAATTACTCAAACGGGGCTCTTTTGTTTCTGTGGAAACATTGGAGGCCAAAGTCCTGGCTTTCATTGGCTATTACAATCAAACGGCCAAACCTTTCAAGTGGACCTATCAAGGAAAAGCTTTGACCGTTTAACCGTAGGAGGACTTGAGCCGTCGTGTACTAGAGCATTGTACAGAACTATTGAGCCACCTCATCAAAAGAAGGTGGTGGATAACCACAATGAGTAAACCAACCGAGGGCATCAGCCTCAGTGACCAGCTCCAATGCCTGAGCAATTGCCTCTTGCAGCGCTTCACGCGTGCGAGCTCCTTGTCGGCGCAAAAAGGTTTTCACTTTGGAGAACGCTTCTTCAATGGGCGAAAAATCGGGAGAGTAGGCCGGCAAGAATAAGAGGTGACATCCTCTCGCTTCGATCGCCATCCTCACCTTCGACCCCAGGTGAATCGAAAGGTTATCCAAGATGACAATTTGCCCGGCTTTGAGACTGGGGGCGAGGACCTGTTCCATGTAGGTCTCAAATGCCGTGCCATCGGCGGCTCCATCCAGGATCATTGCCTCTCCCATCCCAGAGAGAGACAAGGAAGCGATCAGTGTCATCGTTGCCCCGTAATTGCGAGGCACCTTGCCTATGGCCCGCTGCCCTCTGGGAGCATAGGCATACAGCGGGGTCATGGCGATATGGGAACCCGTTTCATCCACAAAGACCAGATCGCGGCTGCTCAGGCTGCTGGCTCGCTTGCGCCAAGCGGCACGCTCTGCTTCATTTTGTTCACTGGCTCTCAACGACTTTTTTTTCGAGTCCATCCCAGTGCCTGTCTGGCTCGCGTAATAGACGCAGTGCTCACCTCGATCCCATACGTTTCTTTGAAGAGCCTGCAATGCTCTTCTCGACGCACGTCGGGGTAGGTTTGTAACTGAGCGAGCAAATGGGCCTGCAAAACAGCTCCTTTCACTGCAGGTCGACCTGGAATGCTCTTTGGTTCGACGTGACCGGTCTCTCGTCGTTGCTTGAGATAGCGTTTGATCGTGGCTACTGAGACGGCGAAGGTTTCTGCTACTTTGCCTTGACTGGCTCCCGCATCGATCGCACGTAGCACTCGTTGTCGTAAATCTTGTGAATAGGCTTTCATAGAAGGAGTCTATCATAGCTCAAACCTTGTGTACAATGCTCTAGTTCCACTGTGATGGTATAAACTACCTCAATAGCTATTCTCATAATATGAGAGCCAGTTGCCTCATCAAAAAAATAAATGTTAGGAATATGCTGACTGGGCGCAACAAGCAGGTGATTTTCCTTTGAAGGGAAGACAATAATGTGCTCATCTTCTGTCACAACATAGGCTGGATTTTGACGTCGGATAATACGGCCAAAAATGCAGTTTTCACTCATTCAGTCCAGTTCCTTCTCTTAGTTCTCTGTAATAAGAGAAAAGATGCATATATAACATGTGACTTTTTATTTGATAATCCGGACTGGAAACTAAATTGTTTATATGCCTAAAAAATGATTGCCCGCAAAAGGTACTTATCCAGTGGGCAATATGTATAGATCAGTGATAGCAAATGAGCTTGTGGTAACAACGTTACTCGCTCTGTTATGATACGTTGCCTGATAGGATGTTTCATTTTTCTTTTGCTATTTTCTCGTATTAGCCTTTGCCAGATAAAGATATCAGTTAACGCAAACCTACAATACGGAAAACTGCATTTATCAATCTTACTCATAAGCAACACGGTTATGCTAACTTCATAAACCTACTAAATATAGTATACTCATAGCTACAAATGCTGCCATAATACAAAAATACGATTACTGATCTTAAATATTTTCATTACGTTACTTATGGACTTATCATTTACACAGAAAAATTATCGCTGAATACATACGGAATAGTCCGATGTTACACGAATAATTTCAAGAAAGAAAAATAAATTCCTCAGCGAAGGGGGCGAATTCCTCAAAATATCATTACGTACAGATACGATAGACAGGAATGATATCAACTTGTATTATTTTTATATGATACAATGCAAATATTCTTTTATTTCATGTAAGTTAAAGTATCTCGTACTGGTTACAAGAAAAAAACTACGTCAGAAAATAACAGCAAATAATAAAGGAGAAGCAAGCTTATTATCTTAATACATGATATAAGCTGCATAATTAATGTATATGCCCGATCAGAACAACCCGGAACAGGAGTCAATATTCCAGGAAATAACACAAGGCAAAGATCAACAGAATGAAGAACTACTCGTTGGAATTATTGATACTAATGGCAAAGTGCGTAGCTTGAAAGCACTTCCAACGAATACGTTATCCTCTTTTGAGGCGATGATAAATCAGTTTCCCGACGCAAAAATCAACAAGTCAACCAAATCCACAAGAAGAAGAGTCTCCATTCCAGCAATCACATCTGGACATAAAACGCCCTTGCCAGGTACAGACTCATTTCTTGTTTTGACAGAAAGTTTTGGGCCGCAAATTGCTAAACAACCTTCCCTCTGGCCTGAAGGGGAGGGGTTTGATCTTCTTACACCAACGGGGTCCCTAAGAATAGAAGGACAAACACTCACAGAAAATCAATTACTGCAACAATACGTTGCACGTGATCTGGGTCCCGATGGGCTAAAACATTTGACAGGCCTTGTCGATGTCTATCTCTTCATTACGAAAGGACAAGATCAAAAAAAAGATATCGAAGTGACCGCCAAACAGGTCCTCCAACGGATAGGCCGCGAAGGACATGCAGATGATCGCGACGAACAGGAAAAACTACTTAATACAGCACTATATCTGGCAAGTACATATGTCACTGTCTATTCTTCACATCAAAAACGGACTAGTCCATTAATCATCATTGAAAGTTTGATTGAAGATCAAGATGGGACCATTACACTCAAATATCATCTTGGAGAAGAGACATTCTATTCAATCTTTGGCAATCAACCACAAAAATATACACTCCCGACACCTCAGATCATTGGATATCATAGTGGCAAATCCCAACATGAATTATTGCTAACTTTTTATTTGGGGAATCGGCTAGCTATTGGGAAAGGGAAATGCTCTATGTATTTCACAACCCTCTGTGTCCAAAGCGCGCTCTATACATCAGAACAACTCGCAGCCGGTGAGAAAAATCGAATGCGAGATGCACAACAGGTCATCTATGCATTGGAACGCATGGAAAGTGACGAACTCATTCGTCGAGAGGCACATCCTGACATCGATACAGTGCTTGCCGCAAATATTTGTCTCGACAACCTTGATGGGAAAACAGCCAAAAGAACAATTGCGCCAACCACATATCAACGTATCAAACCACTCCTGCGTGCCTTAAAAGGATCTGACAAGAAAAACTTGAACGCCAAACGTCGTATTTCACTGCAACGGCTGCTTGACTTCGATTCATCGCGTGAACAGATACCAGAAGAAACACCTGAATATTGCACTCGTATCTCATTCCAAATGGGTCCACTGTTACAACAAGAAACTATCCAGGAGCTACCAACAGACTGATTAAGAACACATCTAACGGTTACTTCTATCCGACATCATGCAACAATCTGAAGTAAGTCACGCAAAAACAAAAACATATTGGATAAGTCAGAAGCATCATTTTCAGTTAACAGAATTTGTTAAGTATGTATCCAATTTTATTGAGGAAAATCTCCCCTCGCTGAGGAATTTTATAGTAAATTAACGTTCGTAACTCTTTTAGAGACGGACAATATTGAGTCTCGCCAAAAGGCTTGCGAACGTTACGATAACCAACCATAATTTTTTGACTCATTTAAATGATAGGACTTTTGTCTCACACTCTACCAGCAAAAATGCGTTTCTTTGCTGAATTCTCACCCCCCTCGCTGAGGATTTTGCCCCCCTCGCTGAGGATTTTTTATATAAATCCAGGTGAGAAGCAGGTTCAAATATAAAAGATATAAAGAGGTTAAATCAACAGAAATTGCATTGACGGCCATCTATTGTATCGATCAATTTAACAATGTAGTATGTGAAGAGGATCTGGATATACAGCTAATACTTTTTTAACAAAAAAATCATTCTCAACTGAGAAAATCAAAAAGAAATAAAGCCTCTCATATTTCTGAATAGCGCTTTATTTCTTATTAAATAAAAACATTACTCACTAGAAAGGGAAGGGACGTGTTAAAACATAATCTGAGATTGTCAAAAAGAAATAGTTTACATGTCACCGTCGGGGGCTTCAACGTTCCATGTACGCGCAGCTTTAAAATGAAGACGATCAAAGCACTAAAGAGTGCCTATAAAAAAAGAAAGAACCCGTCTATTCCACAGGCCCTTTCTTCAGTTAAAAGGAGACGCCTATAACCTAACGAAAAACAAAACTCCCTACCTGCTAATAGAAAAGTTGTTTAAGGGTGACATCGAACATTTACCTATCCAATGTCATAGGTAACAATTGTCTCCACAGGTTTTCACCTAACCTGTGCATAGTATAGCATGCGCAGAAATTGGCGTCAATTGATTTCACCTTCAGAAAACACATTCTTACAAACAACATTTTCTCTCAGCATTTTATGGTTTTTCACTTTTACCTGTTTTATACGGGCATTAAGGGCTTTGGCAACTTCAAAAACCTTACAAATTGAATGTACAACGTATGTATGGAGCATTTTATGGATCTAAGTTGTATTTCTTCTTCCGTATCAGAAGAGGATCCTCATAAAATAAACGCTGCCCAATACCCAAACGATGACGTGGCATATATTAATCCAGCCATTATTTTGCTGATCGATTGGTTGTTTCCAAGAGATGGCATCAAATTTCTTGCTTTTATCTGTCGGCTCGCAAAAGCACAGCAGTTTGGTATTCAAGATAAACACATGGCAATTGTTATGTATCATGGTACAAAGGAACTGAGCAGCATGCCTGACTGCCCATTAAAGTATCATGCAATCTTCAGATACCTTGTTGTATTTGAAGCTCTTGGCATTTTCCAACGATACCGCGAACATGGCATGTCCATCGTCCGCATGGCTCTCGGCGATAATGAGCCTCTTCCTACTCAACAAGAAATGCTTCAGGCGATTGAAAACCTTTTGCATAAAGATGGGTACAAAGACAAAAAATTACAACAATTACTTAAAAATGTGAAAGCACGTATTCTGCTCTATGACGTTAGCAAAGAGGGCGATTCCCGGCACACGCCAATGGTTCAGAAGAAATCTCTCTTTTTCTATGAAGTGGAGAAAAAATGGGCAAAAAAACTACAAGAAACCGAACGGCTCTCTGGTGCAAAAAGTAGAAGAATCGCCCATATGATGTGCAATGACCAGCTACCTCAAATGTTTCAGGTTTACCTCCAGATGTTCCCTATGCAGGGAACGGAAAATCCCGACACACAAAAGGGCGATATTTCACTTCCGAAAGGGATTTTATCAACTCAATCGGGCGATTTCTACAATCCTTTTACTTCACAGAGTGAAAAAATAGAGATACATAATGCCTGTAACAACAATATCTCAGCTTTAGAATCGCCTCAACTAAAAGATATGGGCGATTTTCAGCAGGAACGTTCTCAATCTCCACATAACATAAAATCGCCCCTGGTAAGTGAAGAGGGCGATTTTCAAAACAAAAAAATGTTACATACTACCGTGATAAATCAACATATTTCCCATCTAAATCGCCCGGACGATAGTAATAATCACATCATAAATCCAGGTTTTACGCACGAAATAACCTCAGAATCGCCTTTGATAGCAAATAATTTGGGAAATAAAAGCAAAGAGGGCGATTTAGAACTGCACTCGAATCTCGATATTATATATTTTAATAAAATAATTAGAATAAGAAATTTGAAATTCGAAACAGAAGAATTATTGCAAAAAGAAGCTGAGAAATATGTTGATCTTATAGATGGTAATATAGCAAGTCCAAAGATTAGAAAAAGTGTTATTACAGGTTATAAGAACAAAATTCGAGAGCAACCAGGACTTGCATGTATTTGTTTAATCAACACGTTATTGCGCAAATATTGTCCTTTGCCCGGTGTGGATAAAGCCTTACGTTCCCCACGACAGTGGTTTTATAGTAGTTTCAAGCGGTATCTAAATTCTGATGAGGCATTAAATATTGATGACGACATTAAATCGTGGGCTGAAGCAGCTACATATTCATATGAAGAAATCGCCCAAACTTTGCAATCGTGGTTTGCTGAACGCCATACAAACCCCTGGATGCGTCGACCGTGGGTAGAGGATGCCATCGTTGCAGGATTGCTTGAAGATCGTTCTATAGAGCAGGTAGCACCAAGTATATATGCCAGTGAATGTAATGAGGAGCCTGAAACTATTGATGATGTTGAAGTAGAACCTTATTCAGACTTTCATTATGACAATACATATCTACCAAATAGAGAACAAACAGAGTCTGAATATGTCGAGATGGAAGATGGTAGTCTGCTCTCTGTAGAAGAGTATGCATATTTGCAGGAACGAGCTGACAGGACCATGTTGTTTGAGTCGCTGGTTGATCCTTCTGACGAAGCTGAAGGGGTGTTGCTGGCTTATGTTGAACAATTCCAGGGTCAGCTCGATTTTTCGGAACCTGAGGTAATTGAGATTGATTTGCCAATTTGCCAGTATGCACGAAAATTGCAAACATTTTTGGCGAAAAGACAGGGAAATTACACAGTTGAAGTCAAGAGAACACCGGGTTGCCACTGGGTTATTGAGGTCTGTGAGTATAACGAGCAGCATGAATTATGGGATTTGTGGTTGTTGAGAAATGGCACTCATGTTCGTCAATTTGTTCAGGCTGTAAAGGATAGACGGACTATGGTTAAGAAATTCAAGAATGAACAAGAATGTTCATACGAGTAGTGTTTTTGGATAGGCGAGAGTTCTTCATTGGAGTACAAGTTGCAATTCAGCATAGACGCCGTTGATATCCAGGAAGCGAGCACCCCATTGAGAAGCGTTGTAGAGGGTATTATTGAAGAAGCGTTGTAGAGGGTATTATTGAAGAAGCTTTGGAGGGCAATCCCTTCCTCTATAATACCATAAGCGCCTCCGAGGAACAGAATACTTGCCCAACCTCTCCCATTCCGGCGAACCAGTTCCCGAATAAGGAGCGCACCTGCGCCATATATTGGCAACACGAAGAGTAGAGCAATAGTCTGATTGATCGAGACTGTACCATACAGCA
Organism: Dictyobacter sp.; assembly: GCA_035493535.1. Taxonomy (GTDB): domain Bacteria; phylum Chloroflexota; class Ktedonobacteria; order Ktedonobacterales; family Ktedonobacteraceae; genus Dictyobacter. The sequence goes on along the minus strand of DATJIE010000066.1, from coordinate 69,959 downwards.
ATTCGGCGATAACCGGGGCCATTACAACAAGAACAATCATAGGTAGAAAACGACGCATAATTAAAACTCCCTGGTGACATATGAAATGTATTGGAATGGAGGTACTCACATGAAATGATAGTAACTACTTAGGTTCCCATGCGATGGGGAAAGGCGTACCAGCAAAGACAGCGGCCATGGCCCCAAGCATCGAGCGACCTTGTTTGCGCATGGTTGAAAGGTAACTTCGAATAGTGCAAAAGGCGGTGGCACCTTCTGTACTACGGAACGTTCCAGATATCTTTTGCTGTACTTTGATCATCCGAAGATCTCTCTCCGCCTGATTATTCGTAAATGGCACGGAAAGGTCATCTAAGAAGTGCAGCACATTTTCTGCTCGTTGTAAAAGAGCATCAAGCAGATTTTTGGACGCATCCTGTTTCTTGCGTCCTCTTTTCTTTGGCATCGTACTGTTGCTCGGAGGTGCCTGAGCCAAATGTCGGCCAAACCCAGACGCTAAGACCGCAAAATACTGGGCAATCCAACCATCTCGCTCTGCTTTTGGAATGGCTTTGGCTTCCTGGGCACGCCAGTGATCTGCTGCCTTGCTCATCGCCATCAAGAGGTCAAACATCTCTTGTGCCCAGGGCTGTTTTTCTTGCTCGGAGACAAAGAGACAGTCTCGCAAGAGATGGGCTCCACACAGGCTATGTGCGCATGCGTAGCGATCATAGCTGGCCCAACGATCATGCATGGCTCGACCGTGAAAGTGTGGCCAAATCCCCATCGTTTCCAACGCCTCATGCCCACGTTTCCGGTGCCAGCCGTAGAGGGTCAACCAATGGGTCGCGTTCACATGGACCCAATGCAAGAGTCCTTTGATGCGTATTCCCGTTTCATCAGCATGCTGAAACGGACTGGCAATCAACAAGGATTTGAGATGCTCAATCGTTGGCTCCAATTGCCTGGCTGCTTCTCCTATCCAATGCACGACGGTCGCTTCTGAAAGATGGCACTGGCAGAGATCTTCGAGAACTTCACAGGTTCGTGCGAGAGGCAGCAACTGAAATTGCGAGAGATACACGGCCAATGATTGTACATGAGGACCGTACTGTGCTGGAGCGGCCATGGCCGAGGGAAAACGTGCTCTTGTGAGATGCTGACAGGCTGGACAGCAGATTTCTTCTACCTGGTGTTCCACCACCTGCAAGCGGATCTCTGGGATGTCGTGCATCTGACGAGACTCTTTGACATTTCCTTTTTCCTGATGCAAATCGAACTGGCAGGCTTCACAATGAGTAGGGCGATGAGAAACAACCTCATCAGGGACCAATACCTGTAAGAGAGCGTTTCCCGGGTGTCCTTTTTGGCCGCCAGAGCGCTTTTCACTTTTTTTTCGTTGCTTTCCAGGTTTCCGTCCCAGACCATCACTGGATGGTGGTTTACTGCTGTTGTGGCTATCTTTTCCCAATCTTCTTTCAAGCTCTTCAATACGCAGTACGGCCCGCATCAAATACGCTTCTAGTTCCTCAATTCTCTGATCTTTCATTGCCAGTTGTTCTTTGAGAATTGCGTTCTCTTTTTCCAGTTTTCTTGCTTCTTCTTCCGTCATGCCCTTATTTTACCAGCGTTGTCCAGCCTGTCCATTCCAAAGGCACCTAAGTAGTTACAAATGATATTTGCACATATTTCCGTTTTTCTTATATGTGCATGTTTTATAGTATTGTAGCAAGCATCTGCTGACAGTATAGTGAATCTTTTATGTTGAGCATATCATCTGGTCGGGTAGTTTCGCAGGTAAACATAGTGAGAAATAGGCATCGTAGAAGCTGAAATAAGGAGCATAGCTGGAAATTTTTTTTCTCGTAGAAGAAGCTAACGTATTTCCTAACGGTTTTCAGAAGAACCATATATCGCTTATTGAATGTTAGGGAATAAAATAGCATGAACTCAGATATATTATTATTTGAGCGATAATAAAGAAGGGGGGTTGGTATGTTCACCGCCAGGCAACGTGACTCTGTACGTAACTATGTTCTGGAAATGGCGCAAAATGATCCACGGGTTATGGGAGGAGCGCTTATCGGTTCTACTGTGGCTGGCGCTGAGGATCGCTGGTCTGACATCGACGTTACCTTTGGCATCACTGTCAGCCACGCGATTGAAACGGTCATCGATGACTGGACACAAATACTTGAACGGGAATTCGGTGTAGTCAATTATTTTGATCTGCGTTCCGGTTCCAGTATCTACCGGGTATTCTTGTTACCCGATGGTTTGGAGATCGATGTATCGGTAACACCCGAAGCGGATTTTGGCGCACGAAGTCCACATTTCCAGCTACTCTTTGGCGGCTCTCAGCCATTAAGAAGTGTGCCACCACCTGATACCAGCCACATCGTTGGGCTTTGCTGGCATCATATTTTCCACGCACGATCCTGTATTGAGCGTAATAAGCCCTGGCAAGCTGAATACAGGATCAGCGAGGCACGCAATCACACATTTGCGCTTGTATGTACCCGTCTGGGAGAGAGTGCGGCCTACGCACGTGGCATCGATAAACTTCCTATAACCTTAACTAAATCGTTTGAGGATACGTTTGTGCGTTCGCTTGATGAACCGGAATTACGGCGTGCCCTCGCAGTAATGACTGTATGTCTGATCGCTGAAATAGAGCAGTGGGATAGCTCACTTTGTGTTCGTCTGCGACCGCTATTGCAAGAGTTCGGTATTTCTCAGGTTACTGGATAAATAGAATTATTCAGGCGAAAATCGAAGAACTTATATAAAAAAAGAGAGGCGATGTATAATTTGGGGTTTGGATGTAAAACATGCATCGACTCTCTTAACAGAAGATGTATTTACCGTACCGGACGGGTAACCTCACGATGGACATGTAGTAGAGCGGGGATGGTATCAGCCGTGCGGCGCCCCATGCCACATTCAGTAGCAACACCGAAGTTAGGGACCACACGTTGAGCGGCAGCAACACGTTGTTGTGTTCCTTCAACGCCATCGGTCAGGTGAACCAGACCAAGATAGAATTCGGTCGATGGTTGCAGGCGGAGTTGTTGTAATGGTGCGAAGTAGGCATCATCTTTGCGTCCACGAGGTACTGGCATATGGAGCCAGTTCACCGGACGTTTCACGCCCTCTGAGATCGCGTTAGCAACTTCAGTCAGTAGAGCAGTATCTTCCGGTTCCACAAAATGTTTATGTTCCGCATCACCATAACAGAGATGATAGCCAAGCTCAACATCCTCAGGGATCAGATTTCCCAGCGCCACAAGACGCTTAAAGATCTCCGCTTTATTCTTGTACATATCGTTGGCTGGATATGCACCTTCTAACATCGCGAACTCCATCGCGATATCCCATTGAACCGCCAGATCATGATGTGGGATTGTAGCAAATAGTCGCTCGCATTCGCGTTCCATCGCCTCTGTATAAGCGATATCAACCAGGGGTTGATCTTCAAAGCGAATGAAGCTTGTCACCGTTGCTAGCGGCGTCGGCAGGCTCACTTGGAAGCGACAATCGGCAGGAATAACGCCAGATTGCTTTAATTGTGCGAAAATTTGATAGGATTCTTTCGCGGCATCGGCATAGCCAAGGTTGGGAAAATATGGTTTCTGTCCAACATGTGAAGCTCGCACCCCTAAACGAGGTCGTGAAGCATATTCAGTCGGATCCGCCGGAAGCAATTCAAGTTCAGGTGCGACCTGCATAAAAGTAAGTTGCCACTGAATCCAGTAGTAGCGATCACCTGTTTCCCCATCGGGAATACGACGGACTCGATCACCTACGATTGAACTGACCAGGCGCAAAACTTCTTCGGTATCTTTCAGGGGAATACTGCCAACCAGATGCATACCCTGAGGAAAGGCAATCTCTGTACGAGAAAGAGTATTTGTCATTATCTATTCTTCACTCCGCATGTGTGTGTCTGATGCATGTTTCTACATGAAGTGGCAAACTCTTACCATACTCAAAATAATTACGATAGATACTGGAAAGAGCAGGTGCGGTGAACTTTCGAGGAAAGGACGACGGCCCAGGATATCTTCCAGTTCATGTATATTGCTTTTCAGACACTGGACTAGAAATTATGCTGAGTTTATCATTTTAAGCAAGCAAACGCAATACCATAGGCAAAAGTCTCTGTTTTTATACGATGATTTTTGCATACATAGAGCTCCATATATGTATGTATGAGAATCATCAACCTGTTTGTCGATTCATATGCAAACAGGTTGACTATCTCATTGCCAGATTATTCGTTTTTAGCATGAGAATGCCTGGAGAGTTCTAAATAGGGTCGTTCTTAACCGCTTTTGTTGTTATCATATCAGGAAAGATAGTAAAAGAGAGGCGCAGCGATATGTCAAACACAGAGCATATACAGACTGGATTTGCGGAAGTAAACGGTACAACATTATATTATGAGGTTGCAGGTTCTGGACATCCACTTGTTCTCTTACATGGACATCTTCTGAATAGTCGATCGTGGGATGAGCAGTTCGCAGTTTTCGCCCAATGATACAGGGTCATCCGTCAAATTGTGCTGGATTTTCTGGGATCTCTAAAGTCATAGTCGATATTATTTTTCATGGTCAGGCTTACTGCTTAGCTTATAAGCAGCAAGTCTGATCTGCGTGTTATCTCTGGCTATTCCTTTCCTGATAGGTATGCAATGAGTTTTTTGAGCGTTTGCATATAGGTTTGTCCAAGTGTCTCAATCGTTGTGCGTTTATGAATTTTCGATCCATATTCCCAGGTTATCCACAATTGCCCATCAACGATCTCGCCGCCGCAATGGAGCTTGTAATTCCTGTATACATCCGTTTTGGTCGTTTCATCGGGTGTCTCCTGTGCTGGTAAAAACAATGAGGGTCCGGATGCCTGAAGAGCGATGCCGGTGAAATTAAAGACCACCTCTGGATGGCGAACCTTTTTGAGCTTTTCCTTAATCTCTTCATTTCCCAATTGCATAAGCATATCCAGACCAATACCCTGATGTGGTAGATGGTGAAGTTGTTCTCTGGTTTGCTGAAATGCTTCGATCACAGTAGTAGCTTCATTCATGTCAAAGAACAGATAGCGTCCAAACGCAACGTAACCAAATGTACGTGATAGATCGAAGCCGTCGAAGACATTTTGTCGCCCGTGGTATTGGGCCAGTACACTCATGATTGGTGATTCTATCCATTTCGACAGGGTATATGCGAGCGCACCTAATAGGATATCCAGAATTTGAATGTCGTTATTCAGGCATTGTTGGAGTAATGATGTTTCCTCAGTACTTAGCGACATTTTTACCAGACGAGATAATGAGAGTGTGTTCTTTGCCATTCCCTCCGGGTAGTCGATTGGCAGCGGTGGTACATCTCCCCAGGGGAGAGCAAGCCAGTAGTGTTCCAGTTCATGCCGTAATTCCTCAGAATGTAAATACTCATCCACACGTCTGGCCCAGTGTTGAAATGAGACGGTCTTTGGGGGCAGGCTGATAGCGCGTTCTTCCTCAATCTGTTGATACACTGTCTGAAAGTCCTGTAACAGGATAAAAGACGAAGTATGATCTGTCACAAAGTGATTGATAATGAGGAATAATTGCGCGGGACGTTGGGGGCCAAAGTCAAAATATGCCATCCTGAGAAACGATCCCTCGAAGTGATTCAGATCGATATGTAGTTGTGAGGATATTGTATTTACCGCTCTTTTCTGTTCGGCAGGGGTCAGGTGTGAGAAATCAAAGCGGATATATGGGAGGCTATCCATCGCCTCGATAATAGTTTGTCGCCATCCTGTTTCGTCCCGCGTCAGACGAAGGCGTAACATGTCATGATGGCGCTGCAAGATCTGTAATGTCTGATTCAGGATGGCAAAGTTGAGTGGTCGTTGTACGTCCAGTGTGTAGACCGAATTCAAATGGCTGTTCGATGTTTCTTTCTCATGAAGCAGCCAGCGTTGACCACTGGTAAATGGAAGTGGACCTGTGACAAGTCCCTGTTCGGCCTGCACAATGACGATATCAGTCTGTTCGTGCTCTTTATCTCGCTCCGATGCGATTTTTTCTGCTAGTTCTGCGATTGTTTGATACTGAAAATATTGTTTTAGATTGACATCGATGCCTGCGAGGTGAGTTTTCATCAAGATTTGCATACTGACGAGAGAGTTTCCGCCTCGCTCAAAGAAGTTATCATGAATACCAATCTGCTCCACTCCAAGTACTTCCTGCCAGATCGCAGCGAGCGTTTGTTCTATTTCATTACGTGGCGCGACATATTCCGTGTCGAGTTCATGTTGTGATCCCATTGGTGCCGGTAAGGCACGGCGATCTATTTTTTTATTTGCGGTTAATGGTAGCTTGTCAAGGAATACGAAATGTGAGGGCACCATGTAGGCAGGGAGCTGGTTCTGTAAAAAGAGGCGTAGCGTCTTGATTGCTGGTTGGTTTTCCCTGTCGTGGGTGACCAGGTAGGCGATTAAACATTTGTCTCCTGCTTGATCTTCTCCGATAATAACGACGTTTTCACGGATCATGGCATGCTGATTCAGCGCAGCCTCAATCTCGCCCAGTTCGATACGGAAGCCGCGCAGTTTGACCTGCTGATCCACGCGGCCCAGGTATTCCAATTCGCCAGCGATACTATAGCGTACAAGATCGCCCGTGCGATAGAGGCGTGCCCCAGGAGTATCACTAAATGGATGGGGAAGGAAGCGTTCAGCTGTGATATCTCCACGTTGCCAGTATCCTCTTGCCAGCCCCAGACCTCCAACATACAATTCTCCTGCAACACCGATAGGTACAGGTTGCCCCAATTCATCAAGCACGTAGCATTGCAGGTCAGGGATGGGTAGACCAATCACGCTGTTCTGCCCTCGCTTTAGATCAGCAAGCGCAAGAGGACGATAGGTTACATGCACTGTGGTTTCTGTAATGCCGTACATATTGACCAGTTGTGGGCGCTGATCTCCGTAGCGAGCAAACCATGGTCGAAGGCTCTCGATCTGTAGTGCCTCGCCACCAAAGATCACCAACCGTAGTGCTAGCGACCTCGATGCTGGTTGCAGTGCCTCGCTTTGCATCAGTTGACGGAAAGCTGATGGTGTCTGATTGAGAATTGTCACCTGTTCCGCCAGCAGAAGCTGGAAAAGTTCAGCCGGAGCACGACTCACCGCGTAGGAAACGACGATTAGACGCGCACCAGAGCATAGAGCACCCCAGATTTCCCAGACGGAGAAGTCAAAGGCGAAGGAATGGAAAAACGTCCAGACATCTTCTGGTTGGAAATGGAACCAGTCATCTGTCCTGGCGAGCAAGCGTATGACATTGGCATGGGTAAGCAATGTTCCTTTTGGCCTACCTGTGGAACCGGATGTATAGATCATGTAGGCGAGTTGTTCTGATTCAAACGTAGTCACGGGATTTGTGCTCAATTCCTGATCCAGATTTTCCCAAACAGTATCCAGACACACTATTGGTAGTGACAGCGCTGGTAAGGTCGTTACGATATTAGTATGTGTTAGCAGCAAGGCTGGTTGAGCGTCGTCTAGCATAAAGGCCAGTCGCTCTTCAGGATAGCCTGGATCAAGTGGTACGTAGGCACCTCCGGCTTTGAGTACAGCCAGTAGAGCGATGATCTGTTCCAATGAGCGTTCCAGACAGACGCCAACCAGTACATCAGGACCAACTCCTGTAGCCTGGAGTTTATGCGCGATCTGATTGGCTTTTGCGTTCAATGCTTGATAGGTCAGGCTCGCCTGTTCACAAACGACCGCGATGGCATCCGGTGTAAGCTCTGCGTGTCGCTCCACCAAATGATGCAGTCCTTGTGTGGAGTGTTCATTACTGGTTGTTTTGTTCCATTGCGTGAGCAGTTGTTGTGATGCCTGTTCGGTTAAGAGTGGCAAGCGGGTGATTGATTGATCAGGGTCGTGCACAATAGCTTCCATGAGCGTCTGCCAGGAATCCAGCATGCGCTCAATGGTAGAATGCGCGAACAGATCTGTGTTGTAGAGCATTGCCACATGTAATCCAGCATCGCTCTCTGTGACTGTCAGACCCAGGTCAAATTGAGCTGTGGTTTGCTTGATGACGACTGAGTGCCAGGAGAGATCGTCAAGTTCCAGCATAGTATCGGGAGTGTTTTGCAGGGTAAATGACACCTGGAAAAGTGGGCTGTAGCTCAAATTTCGTTCTGTTTGCAGAGCATCGACGAGTTGCTCAAAAGGAAGATCTTGATGAGCATAAGCCTGTAATGTCATCTCACGGACGCGACGTAGCAATTGCCGGAAGTCAGGATGGTCAGAAAGATCGGTACGCAGGACCAGCGTATTCACAAACATACCGATTAACGATTCCAATTCTGGCTGACGACGATTGGCTATTGGTGTGCCAACCACGATATCTTCTTGCTTGCTGAAACGTGATAATAAGGCCTGGAATGAAGCTAGCAATGTCATGAAGAGGGTCACATCTTCACTCTGGCTGAGCTTTTTGAGCTGACTGAGCAGTTCAACTGAAAGAACTCGTTTAAGTTGAGCGCCATGATAGCTCTGTATTGCCGGGCGTGCCCAATCAGTGGGGAGGTCCAGTAATGGTGGTAATCCTTCTAGCTGCTTGCGCCAGTAGTTCAGTTGCTGTTCCAGAACCTCGCCTTGCAACCATTGTCGCTGCCAGTGTGCGTAATCCGCATATTGTATTGGCAATGATGGTAATGAGATCGGGGTCTGTGAGACTTCTGCATGATAAAGCGTTGAGAGTTCACGCACCAGCACGCTCATAGACCAGCCATCGGCGATGATGTGGTGCATTGTTACCAGTAACACATGTGTCTGTACATCCAGACACACGACCGCTACACGCAGGAGCGGGCCAGTGGTGAGATTAAATGGTGCCTGAGCTTCCTGGTGCACAAGCTGTTGTGTTGCGTGTTCTTGTAGCGCGTATTCAAGGTGACGCAGATTGATTATTGGCACCTTGATCGAAGATGATGGCGCGATCACCTGGATTGGTTGCCCATTTGATAGCGCAAATGTGGTGCGTAAGCTCTCATGGCGTTGGAGCAGCGTGTGTAGACTCTGCTCGAATGCTTGCAAGTGGAATGGACCCTGTAGTCGTAAGGCTGTCGGGAGATGATAGGCTGCACTCGCAGGCTCCAACTGGTGCAGGAACCAGAGGCGTTCTTGCGCGGAAGAGAGCGATATGTTTTCACGATGCATCAGACGCATCATTGGACGTAGCACAGGTCTGTTCTCACGCTGGGTCTCATGCTGAACGTCTTCAATGCGTTGAGCCAATGAAGCAACCGTAGGAGCTACAAACAGATCTCGTACCGATAGTTCGACCTGGAAGGTATTTCGAATGCGTGATTGTACCTGTGTAACCAGTAGTGAATGACCGCCCAGTGCGAAGAAATTATCATGGATACCAAGCTGAGACAGTTTTAATAGATCACGCCAGATTGCTGCGATTTTCTCCTGTATCAGTGTGGATGGAGCTACAAACTGTTCCTGCTGGCGAACAATGCTCTGCTCATCTGGTAATGGTAGCGCCTGACGATCCAATTTCCCATTTGGCGTCAATGGGAATGTTTCGAGCAACATGAATGAGCGAGGGATCATATAGTCAGGGAGATGTACGCGAAGCCCGGCCTCAATGTCAGTGATCTGTAGTGTTACCTCACCTTGAGGCACCAGATAGGCCAGCAAGAATGTTTGCTCCTCAGTGCCATTGTGTAGCACTACCAATGCATCCTGTATGTCTGCCTGCTGGCGTATGGTGGCTTCGATCTCACCTAATTCGATGCGGAAACCACGTAACTTCACCTGCTCATCAGCGCGTCCAATATATTCTAAGGTGCCATCTTCACGATAGCGTCCCAGATCGCCAGTGCGGTATAATCGTGCTCCAGCGCTGCCACTGAGTGCATCTGGCACAAAACGTTCCGCTGTCAATGACGCCTGTTGCCAGTAGCCTCGTGCCAGACCAGACCCACCAATGTAGATTTCACCGACGACGCCGTACGGTACCAGTTGCTGTGCGGCATCCAGCACGTAGGTCCGTACACCTATGAATGGGCGTCCAATAGCTACGTGTGCATATCCTTCCTCATCAGTGATGTGATGGCTCGTGGCATCCGCTGCGACTTCTGATGAGCCGTAGAAGTTGTAGAGCTGTGCTGCAGGGAGCGTCTCATGGAGACGTTGAATGACGGTCAGTGGTAAGGTTTCACCACTACACGTCCAATAGCGCAGGCGTTGCAATTGTTGCCGTAGAATGTCATCTGGCGCTTGAAGGAGTACTTGTAGCAAGGATGGGACCAGCACGATTCTGCTGATCGCTTGCTGCTCTAATTGTTCTCGGAATCTCTGAGGGTCGAGGACAGTCTCATCCGGCAAGATTACCAGTGGTACGCCCTGGGTCAGGGGTCCAAAGATCTCCGCCACTGAGTCAATAAAACTGAGATTAGTCTTTTGACAGCAGCGTTCGTCTGAGTTGAAAGGCATGGTCTGCTGTGTTCCATGCAAGCGGTTGATGATGCCACGATGCATCCCAGATACTCCTTTGGGGCACCCGGTTGAGCCAGATGTATAGATGATGTAGGCAAGATTCTGGCTGTATGCATTTGACTGGATAGATTGTTTTGTCTCTGTTTCGATAGTGTTCCACTCCTGGTCCAGCGAGATGAGTAGACGCCGATCACCTGTGGGGAGGTGTGCTATAACCGTCTGCTCGGTTATTACCAGCGTGACCTGGGAGTCATCCAGCAGAAATGCCATGCGCTCACATGGATAAGAGGGATCAATCGGTACATAGGCACCGCCTGCTTTCAGGATACCCAGCAGCGCAATCAGCATGAATGTGGATCTTTGCATGCACAGACCGACTTTTACCTCTGGAACGACACCTCTGGCCTGCAGGTACGAAGCGACCAGATTAGCGCGATGATTGAGTTCCTGATAGGTGAGATGGTGTTCACCAAAGAGCACTGCAATTGCGTCAGGCGTCTGTTCCACCTGTTGTTCAAACAGTTGTGGCAGTGTGGTCTCTGTATACCTGTCAGAATCAGTTTGTGGGTGTGTATTGAGGAGCCGTGTTGTTTCCATCGGCGTGAGCAGATTGAGTGTTGAAATGTGCTGTTCAGGTTGTGCCACACAGCTTTGCAAGAGCGTTTGCCAGTGGGTGAGCATGCGCTCGATGGTTGTAGCATCAAAGAGATCAGTATTGTATTCGATGGTTGTCAATAAGCCATCAGAGCGTTCCTGAAGCTCAAGCGTCAGATCAAACTTGGCGTTGATCTCACTATGTTCAAAAGGATTGGGGTGCCAGGATAGGTTATCTAACATGATGGTTTCTTGTGGTGTGTTTTGTAGGATAAACATCACCTGAAAAAGGGGCGGATAGCTTAACGAACGTTCCACCTGTAAGCCATCCACCAGTTTCTCGAATGGGAGATCTTGATGAGCATAGGCTTCCAGTGTCATGTGGCGAACACGTGCTAGCGCCTGCCTGAACGCTGGATCACCTGATAGATCAGTACGTAGGACCAGCGTATTGACAAACATCCCTACCAGACTCTCCAGTTCCTGTATGGGACGGTTGGCGATAGGTGTGCCGACCACGATATCCTCTTGCCTGCTATAGCGCATCAGCAGTATCTGGAAAGCGGTCAGCACCGTCATAAAGAGCGTCACACCCTCCCGTTGACTCAAATCTGTAAGTGCATGCAACAGTTCCACAGGTAAGAGTAGTGATGTATGTGCTCCGGCAAAGGTTTGTTGTGCTGGACGAGGCCGATCCGTGGGCAATTTTAGCAAAGCAGGGGCACCAGCCAATTGCTCACGCCAATAGGACAGATGTTGTGCTACTGTCTCCTCTTGTAGCCATGAACGTTGCCAGAGCGCGAAATCGGCGTACTGGATCGGCAGAGCAGGCAGTGAGAGGGTTTCCCCGGAGACGGCGGCGTGATAGAGCGCAGATAGCTCACGGATTAATACACTGATCGACCAGCCATCGGAGATGATATGATGCATCGTTACAAGCATTACATGTGTCTGTGCATCCAGACGCACAATACGCACGCGTAGCAAGGGGCCATTGATAAGATCGAAGAGCGCTTGCGCCTCTTGCTGTACCAATTGTTGTGTGATATGTTCTCGTGTGTTTGCTTTGATGCCGCGCAGATCAATCAGCGGTATCTGGATCATGCCGCTTGAGGTAATTGCCTGGATGGGGCGACCATCCGCTATCGCGAAAGTCGTGCGTAATACTTCATGGCGGCTCAACAGGTTTTGCAGGCTCTGCTCCAATGCCTTCATCTGGAATGGACCCTGTAAGCGCAAAGCTGCTGGGAGATGGTAAGCCGTACTGGATGGTTCTAATTGCTGCAAGAACCAGAGACGTTCCTGCGCAAAAGAGAGCGGGATTGTTTCTGGGCGTGCTAGTGGCACTAACGTCGGCATTGTCTGGTGCCGTTCTTCGTGTAGCCGTTGTTCGATGCGTTGAGCCAGTGTGGCAATGGTTGGAGCCTCGAACAGATCACGTACAGTAATCTCTGCCCCAAATGTCTGACGGATACGAGCTTGCACCTGCGTTGCCAGTAACGAATGTCCTCCCAGCGCAAAGAAATTATCGTGAATACTGACCTGTGGTAGTGAGAGCAGGTTTTTCCAGATTTGTGCAATTAACTCCTGATGTGGTGTGGATGGGGGCACAAACTGTTCCTGCTGGTGTAGCATCGTCTGTTCGTCGGGAGCGGGCAAGGCGCGGCGATCAACTTTGCCACTGGGTGTCAGTGGCAAAGCGTCAAGCACAATGAAATGTGCGGGTATCATATAGTCTGGAAGGTATTGTTGCAGATATTGTTGTAAACGGTGCGCCGTTGGCAGCTCTGCTTCCCCGATGACAACGTATGCGACAAGGTAGCGTTGCTGACCCGTTGCCACCTGTGACTCGTGGAGTAGCACCACTGCATCTTTGATTGTAGCATGTTCTTGCAAGAGGGCTTCAATCTCACCCAGTTCAATACGGAAGCCACGTAGCTTGACCTGATGATCACGGCGTCCCAGAAATTCGATACTGCCATCAGCTCGGTAGCGTGCCAGATCCCCCGTCTGATACAGGCGAGCACCCGCTTCCGTAGCGAACGGATCAGGAACAAATCGTTCGGCTGTCAGGTCCGGGCGTTGTAGATACCCACGGGCCAGACTGATCCCTCCGATATAGAGTTCACCGGTGATACCAATTGGCACTGGTTGGTAGTGCGCATCGAGCAGGTAGATCTGTGTGTTGGCGATAGGATAGCCGATAGCTGGCAATGCAGGCCAGGATTGTGGTTCACCCTGTAACAGATAGGCAGTCACAACATGGCTTTCCGAGGGGCCATAGTAGTTATAGAGCCGACACTGGGGAAGCTGTTGGAACCAGTCAATGATGGCTGGCGTGATCTGCAATTGTTCACCAGCCGTGATCACCGCCTGCAGCGAGAGCGTACGTGCGGGGCGCTGGCTGGCTACTGTGGCGAACTGTTGCAGCGCGACATATGGTACATAGATACGGGCGATGTGTTGTTTTTCCATCAAGTCAAGGGTTGCTTTGGGATCGCGTCGCAACTCATCTGAAGGCAGTCCTACGATAGTTCCGCCCTGTTGCCATGTGGTAAAAAGCTCTTCACAGGAAGCATCGAAGCTGAGTGGAGCAAATTGTAGCACCCGCGTTCCCGCCTCTAATGGCATATCGTTGGCCTGCCAATTGAAGAGATTCAGGAGCGCCCGGTGTGAGAGCGCCACACCCTTTGGTTGCCCGGTCGAGCCGGAAGTATACATGATATAGGCCAGATTGTCTGGTTGTATGCTGGAAACAGGGTTATCTGTTGGTTGTTGCGCAATTTCATGGGTAAAGAATGATGTGTTCAGGTGGATGGTCGTCAAACCAGATGGGAATGTCTGCACTGGTAAGCGCGTCAGCAAGGATGGTTGTGTGAGTAAGAATGAGATTTGTGCTTGATGCGCGATAAATGAGAGGCGTTCCGCCGGATATGAAGGATCTAAGGGCATATAGGCACCTCCTGCTTTGAGGATGGCAAGTAGCCCAATCAGAACCTCCAATGAACGCTCCATACAGATGCCTACCAGCACATCTGGTCCGACACCGAGTGTTCGCAGGTGATGAGCGAGTTGATTGGCTCGGCGATTCAACTCCTCATACGTCATCTGGTCTTCTTCAAAGACCAGTGCTATTGCTTCTGGCGTTTGCTTAACCTGTTGCTCGACTAGTTGTGACAGGCATCGAGCAGGTGGTTCTGCTATCGCTGTCTTGTTCCCTGTTACCAGCAGTTGTTTTCGTTCAGCGTCAGGCAGCAGTGGCAGTGCCTCGATCGTCTGATCGGCATTTTGCACGATGGATTGTAAGAGCATCTGCCAATGAGCAAGCATACGTTCAATTGTTGTGTCATCGAAGAGATCAGTATTATACTCAATGGTTGTCAGTAAGCCATCCGCAGTCTCCACATTTTGCACTGTCAGATCAAATTTTGCTGTTGTTGCTCCCTGATCGACGATGTGCCAGTGCAGATGGCCCAGACTGATTACATTCTGCGGTGTGTTTTGTAGCACAAACATCACCTGAAAGAGGGGGGGCGTGCTCAGTGAACGCTCTATCTGTAAGCTATCAACCAGTTTCTCAAATGGGAGATCCTGATGGGCATAGGCTTCCAACGTCACGTCACGGACCCGTGCTAGCAGTTGTCGAAAACCGGGATTCCCTGAGAGATCGGTGCGCAAAGCCAGTGTATTGACAAACATGCCAATCAGCCCTTCCAGTTCCTGGCGCAAACGATTGGCGATGGGTGTGCCGATCACCATATCTTGCTGACCACTATAGCGCATCAATAACACCTGGAAGGCGGCCAATAATGTCATAAAGAGTGTGGCGTCTTCGCGCTGACTCAAGGCTGTAAGTGCTTGCACCAGATCAGTGGGCAGCAACAGGGATTTTCTCGTGCCTATAAAGGTTTGTCGCGGTGAACGTGGGCGATCTGTCGGGATATCCAATACGGTTGGCGCATTGGCTAACTGCTGTCGCCAGTAGTCCAGTTGTCGCTCCAGTGCCTCTCCCTGTAATACTGAGCGTTGCCAGAGTACATAGTCGGCATATTGAATGGGTAAAACAGGCAATAATGGTTCTTTCCCCTGTGTCTCCGCCTGGTAGATGATCGATAATTCCTGCATCACCACACCAATAGACCAGCCATCAGAGACGATATGGTGCATTGTGAAGAGAAGAATATGCTCATCTGTATCGATTTGCAGTAAATAGATCCGTAGCAGTGGCCCTTGCGTCAGATCAAAGGGCCGTTGCAGTTCCTGTTGTGCGAGCAGATTGACTTGCTCCTCTACAGAAGCTAGCGTACGCAGGTCAATCACGGGAATGTGAAAGTGTGTTACCGAAGCGATATTTTGCCGGGGTTCACCATCCTGTTCACTGAAGGATGTACGCAATATTTCATGTCGTTGCATAATAGTGTTAAAGCTGCGTTCCAGAGCGGCACTATCAAGAGACCCGGAGAAATGAATGACCGCAGGCATATTATATGCCCCGCTCTGGGGATCTAATTTGCTGAGAAACCACAGACGTTGTTGGGCAAATGAGAGCGGTAAACCATTGGTATCGCTGGTTTGAGGGCGTTTCTGTATCTGTGCTGATTTTCCTTTTTTTTGCTGTGCTCGGAGTAAAAGTTTTCTGCGTGCTTCAGGTGTGAGTGCTGCGAGACGCTGTTCAAGATTCGTCATTTCGTAGGTTCCTTTTATTTCCATATCGAATATAGTGCAACCAGTGTGCTAGTCTTCTAGTTCTAACTCCTGTAGAAGCAGTTCCAGGTCGTCGTTTTCAATTTCATGTATTGCAGTGATTTGTAACTCATCAATAACCTGAGCCATTTCCGCAATCGTTTGCATTTCAAAGAGACGCCGAATAGGTATTTCTACCTGGAAGTTTGTACTTACTTGTGTCATCAACTGCGTGGCTAAGAGGGAATGGCCTCCGAGCGCAAAGAAATTGTCATGGATGCCGACTTGTGGTAGGTGCAGCAGATCAATCCAGATTTGTGCCAATATCTCCTGCGTTGAGGTGGATGGAGCCACAAACTGTTCATGACGATGCATGATGGTTTGATCATCGGGCAGTGGTAACGCTCGCCGATCCAGTTTGCCATTGGGGGTGATTGGTAAGGTTTCCAGTAGCATGAAAGCATGTGGCACCATATAAGCAGGAAGTTGAGCCTGCAATCCGGCCTCGATTTCGGCGATCTGCAATGTGATGTCAGCCTGGGGTACCAGATAGGCTAGAAGATAGGTATGCTCTTCCTGCTCGTTGTTGGTGCTATGTTGCAAGGTAACAACTGCATCCTGTACCCCTGTTTGCTGGCGTAGAGCGGCCTCAATCTCACCCAATTCGATGCGGAAGCCGCGCAGTTTTACCTGGAAGTCCATGCGTCCCAGATATTCCAGCGTACCATCCGCTCGAAAACGGACACGGTCACCTGTCCGATAGAGCCGTGCTCCGGGTGCGCTGCTAAATGGATGTGGTACAAAGCGCTCGGCTGTCAGATCCGCTCGGTTTGTATAACCCCGCGCCAGACCAGCACCTCCAATGTAGAGTTCTCCTGCGATACCGATTGGCACAAGATTCATGAATGGATCGAGGACGTACAGATCGGTATTGGTGATAGGCGTACCCAGATGGATCACGCTGGCATCAATGACCTGCTGCATACTGGACCAGATTGTCGTCTCGGTTGGACCATACATGTTCCAGATATTGGCCCTTGTCTGCAACAGACGCTCTGCCAGCGTACTGCTCCACGCTTCACCACCACATAAGATGGTTGTGAGATTCCTTTGTTTATTGCTCCATCCCGCCTCGCAGAGCATTTGCCATGTAGCCGGTGTTGCTTGCATGAAGGTGATACTCTGTTCTGTCAGCAGTTGTGTGAGTTGTTCACCATTGATCGCATCATCACGCCCGATCAGCACGACCCGTGCTCCCATGAGTAAAGGGAGATATATTTCGAGACCAGCAATGTCGAAGGATGTGGTGGTAATCGCACCGATGGTATCTGTCGAAGCAAGCGAGAACTGATCTTGCATCGATCTCAGGAAATTACTCAGTGCTCGATGTGGAATCATTACGCCTTTGGGTTTACCAGTCGATCCCGACGTATAGAGCAGGTAGGCCAGATGAGCAGGTGTGTTCCATCGCTCTGGATTGTTTGTTGACTGCTGAGCGATCAGCGGCCAATCACTATCCAGACAGATTGTTTCCCCGGTTTGACTTCGTATAGTCTGTACAAGTGATTGCTGGGTCAGCAACACGTGTGGGTGTGCATCCTCCAACATGAATTGGAGCCGTTCAGGTGGGAAGGACGGGTCGAGCGGAATATAGGTTCCACCTGCTTTGAGAATGCCAAGCATGCCAATAAGTGTGTGCAAAGATCGTTCCACATAGAGCGCCACTGGTTGATCCGGGCCAATCCCATGTTGTCGAAGGAGATGCGCGACCTGATTGGCATGAGCATTGAGTTCCCGATAGGTCAGGAATTGGTCATTGTAAACCAGCGCGATCGCATCGGGTGTTCGTTCTATCTGTTGTTCAATGAGCTCTGGGAGTGTATAACTGCAATCATCAAGCATTACTACTGGTTGTCTATCGATGAGCATGGATTGTTCTGCCGCCGGGAGCAGGGATAGAGCGGAGATTGCGCTGGTTGGTCGTGTTACGCATTCCTGCAAGAGTGTTTGCCAATGAGCAAGCAGGCGGGTGATAGTTGTTGCATCGAAAAGATCAGTGTTGTACTCAACCGTAGTCAGCAGGCCATCGGCTGTCTCCTGTAGTTCAACCGTTAGATCGAAGCGGGCGTTCAAGTTATCGATGCTGATGGGGTGCCATGAGAGGCCATCCAATGTAATGGCCTCCTGCGGCGTATTCTGGAGTACAAACATCACTTGAAAGAGTGGACTGTAGCTGAGTGAACGCTTAATCTGCAAGCCATCCACCAGTTTCTCAAAGGGTAGATCCTGATGGGCATAGGCTCCCAGCATCACCTCACGTACGCGCTCTAATAGCTCACGGAAACCTGGATTGCCCGACAGATCGGTGCGTAAGACCAGCGTATTGACGAACATGCCGATCAGTCCTTCTAGATCCTGCCGGGTACGATTGGCGATCGGGGAGCCAACGACAATATCCTCTTGCCCACTGTAACGCATGAGTAAGAGTTGGAAGGCAGCCAGTAATGTCATGAAGAGTGTCACGCCTTCGCGTTGACTGAACGTGTTGAGTGCCTGTTGCAGCGCTGCTGGTAGAATTCTCGACTGCCGTGCTCCTACAAAAGTTTGCACCGCTGGTCGAGGTCGATCCGTTGGTAATTCCAGTAGCGCAGGTGCGCCTGCCAGTTGTGTTCGCCAGTACTGAAGTTGCGTTTCCAGTACTGCATCCTGTAGCCATGCGCGTTGCCATAGCGTATAGTCGGCATACTGGATTGGTAAGGCTGGTAACGCAACTGTTTCCCCTGCGACTTCCGCATGATAGAGTGCCGAGAGTTCGCGGATCAGTACACTCATTGACCACCCATCCGAGATAATGTGATGCATTGTCACGAGCACTATGTGTGTCAGTCCATCCAGACGCAGAATCTTTACACGTAGCAAAGGACCAGTTGCCAGATCAAAGAGTGCCAATGTTTCCTGTTGTGCAAGCCATAGCATGATGCTTTCCCGTACTGAGTCATCAAGGCCACGTAGATCAATTACTGGCAATGAGACGGGATACGAGGGCACGATTACCTGTATGGGTCGTCCCTCTCCAACTTTAAAACTGGTACGCAATATCTCATGGCGCTGTTGGAGCGCTTGCAGGCTCTGTTGCAGAGCGGCTATCTGCAAGGGACCACACAGTTGTAAGACCGCAGGCAGATGGTAGGCAGCACTCAATGGTTCCAGCTGTTGCAGGAACCAGAGCCGTTCCTGCGCGAACGAGAGCGGTAATGCCTCATTACGAGGCAGCGGGATTAAGGCAGGTAACGCCTGTTGGCTCTCCTGCTGTTGGAGTTGCATGATCCGTTGTGTTAGCAGGGCAATGGTGGGCGCTTCAAATAGATCTCGGACAGAAAGTTCAATCTGGCATACCTGACGGATGCGTGCCTGGACCTGAATTGCCAGCAAAGAATGTCCTCCCAGCAGAAAGAAGTTATCATGAATGCTTATCTGGGACAATGAGCGATGCAGCAGGTTGGCCCAGATCAGCCCTATCATTTCTTCCAGTGGAGTACGGGGTCCAACCACACTATCATCGGATAACTGTTTTTGTTCAGGTATAGGTAATGCACGGCGGTCCAGCTTGCCATGCGGTGTCAATGGTAATGCATCAAGCCAGATAAAGATAGTTGGCACCATATATGCTGGCAGTCTGCTCTGAAGAAACTGCTGTAAATCAGGCTCTGTAATAGTTCCAGGTTGTGCCGCTACATAGGCGATCAGTTGTTGCCCTGTTTCGCTTACCTCCTGAGCAATGACCGCAGCTTCACGGACTTCAGTATGTGTCTGCAATATCGCCTCAATTTCACCCAGTTCGATACGAAAACCGCGCAGTTTGACCTGGAAATCTGCTCGTCCCAGATACTCAATCGTGTTATCCGGGCGATAACGGACCAGATCGCCAGTGCGATAGAGCCGCTCTCCTGGTATGGTACTGAATGGATGTGGCATAAAACGTTCTGCGGTCAGCTCTGGACGGTTGAGATAGCCACGAGCCAGACCATCACCACCGAGGTACAGCTCACCGACAACTCCCATTGGTACAAGATGCATAGAGGCGTCCAGAATGTATGCCTGTGTCTGGTCGATTGGACGACCAATCGTTGGCGTCTGTTCCTCTTGTTCAATCACCATATATGTGGAATAGGTTGTATCCTCTGAGGGGCCATAGAGATTCAAGACCCGCTGTATCGTTTCCTGCTGGTAGAGTTGTTGTACCAGTGTTGCATGCAGTGCTTCTCCGGCTAGATTCACTGTGCGCACCGTTTTTGGTATAGCATGTGTGCGTACAAGCTCAGTCGCCACCGATGGGACCGTATTGAGCAGCGTCACCCGTTCACGCATTGGCAATGTTGGTAGAGCCAGCGCGTTCTCGACCATGATTACAGTCCCGCCACCGCTTAAAGGCACAAACAGCTCAAAAACTGAAAGATCAAAGGTTGTTGCTGTTGATGCGAGTACTCCGCTCAGTTCTTCGCTTGTAAACTCACTCAATGCCCAGTTGATCATCGTAACTGCACTGTGATGTGTGATAGCGACCCCTTTGGGTTGACCTGTTGAACCAGAGGTATAGATCAGATAGGCCAGATTGCGTGGCATCAGAGTATTCTGTGGATTGTCCTCACTTTCTTGCGTCATATGTTGCCAATCAAGGGACAGTGTGGGAACATGTGAGAGCGCAGGAGGAAGATCGTTGTTGGTTGGCTCGGTCAACAGCAGCGCAACCTGACTATCGTTGATCAGAAATGCCAGTCGCTCGGCTGGATAGGCAGGGTTTAATGGTACATAGGTCCCACCGGCTTTGAGAATGCCCAGTAAGCCAATCACCATTTCCAGTGAACGATGAAGATAGATGCCCACTCGTATTTCCGGCTCCACTCCAAGCTGTTGCAGTCTGTGCGCCAGACGATTGGCCCGTGCGTTCAGTTCCTGATAAGTCAGGTGCTGGTTCTCAAAGACAACCGCGATGGTGTCGGGATTGCGTGATACTTGTTGCTCGATGAGTTGCGGCAGCGTGGTTGTTGATTGCCAGCCAGGTTGTGACGTGTTGTTAAGCGTCTCCACCAACCATGTTATCTCTGCCGTTGAGAGTAGTGCCAGGTCGGATATGGAACGTTCCGGCGTTGTAACACAATCCTGTAACAGTATTTGCCAATGGCTGAGCATCCGTGCGATGGTCGCATCATCAAAGAGATCCGTATTATACTCGATGGTCGTCAGCAGACCATTAGATTGTTCCTGCACCTCAACCATCAGATCAAATCTGGCACTGCTCTCAGTATTCTCAATTGGTTGCCATGATAAATCATCCAGTATGATGGCTTCCTGTGGCGTGTTTTGCAGGATGAACATTACCTGAAAGAGGGGGGAATAGCTCAGCGAGCGTTCTACCTGTAAGCCATCGACCAGTTCCTCAAATGGCAAATCCTGATGGGCATAGGCTCCCAGTGTTACGTCACGGACCCGCGCCAGCACCTGCCGAAAACTGGGATGGCCCGATAGATCAGTGCGCAGGACCAGGGTATTGATAAAGACACCAAGCAAGTTTTCCAGTTCTGGTACCGAACGATTCGCGATGGGGCTACCCACCACAATATCCTCCTGTCCGCTGTAGCGCATCAAAAGTATCTGGAAGGTTGCCAGCAGTGTCATGAAAAGTGTCACGCCTTCGCTCTGGCTCAATGCTATAAGTTGCTGCTGTAGCTTTGCTGACAACAGGACGGAATGTCGCGCTCCAGCAAAGGTTTGTATAGCAGGACGAGATCGATCCGTGGGCAATTCCAACAGGGCCGGAGCATTGACCAACTGTGTTTTCCAGTATGCGAGTTGCGTTTCCAACAATTCGCCCTGTAGCCATGAACGTTGCCAGAGTGCATAGTCAGCATACTGAATTGACAGAGCTGGTAACGAAATACGTTCCCCGGAGATAGCGGCATGATAGAGTGCCGAAAGTTCACGGATCAGCACACTGATCGACCAGCCATCGGCGATGATGTGATGCATCGTTACCAGTAAGACATGTGTCTGGTTATCCAGACAGAGCACACGTACGCGTAGGAGGGGGCCGCTTGCCAGATCAAAGCGTGTTCGGGCTTCCTGTTGCACTAATCTTTGAACGGTTTGTTCACGTGCTGTTACCGCTATTGCACGAAGATCAATGACTGGGATCTGGATGGGCGCAGCTGCTCCAATTACCTGAATAGGTTGCCCCTTCAATGTCGAGAAGGTTGTACGCAATGCTTCGTGTCGGCGTTGCAGCTCTTGCAGGCTCCGCTCCAATGCTTGTACCTGTAATGGACCCCGTAAGCGCAATGCCGCAGGTAGATGGTAGGCCGTGTTCGCTGGTTCCAATTGTTGCAAGAACCAGAGTCGTTCCTGGGCAAAGGAGAGCGGAATTGCTTCAGGACGCGGCATTGGTTCCAACGCAGGGATGCTCCTCTGCCGACCTTCCTGTCGTCTTTGTTCGATATGGTGCGCCAGCGTTGCAATTGTGGGATATTCAAATAGATCATGGATGGGCATCTCGATCTGGAATACCTGACGGATGCGCGATTGCACCTGCGTTGCTAGTAAAGAATGCCCTCCCAGGAGAAAGAAATTATCATGGAGGCCGATCTGTGACAGATGCAGCAGTTCGATCCAGATTTGTACCAGCAATTCCTGATGGGGCGTCAATGGCGTGACTGCCTGTACCTGCTGATCCAATAGCGCCTGTTCGTCAGGAATTGGTAAGGCACGGCGATTAATCTTACCGCTGGGTGTTAATGGAAAGCTATCGAGCTGTATGAAACGTGCGGGAATCATATAGTCTGGAAGGTGTTGTTTGAGATATCGCTGAAGATCCTGCGCCGCTGGCATTTCTGTTTCCCCGGTGACAACATACGCGATCAGATAGTGTTCCTGTTCGGTCGCTCCTTGCGGTTCATGTATCAGCACAACCGCCTCTTTGATTGCTCTATGCCCCTGTAACGTTGCCTCAATCTCGCCCGGTTCGATACGGAAGCCACGCAATTTGACCTGTTGATCACGGCGTCCCAGGAATTCGATACTGCCATCGTTTCGATAGCGGGCAAGATCACCTGTCTGGTAGAGACGACTACCCGGCTCCATAGCGAACGGATCAGGCACAAAACGCTCGGCAGTCAAATCCGGACGCCGTAGATAGCCACGAGCCAGACTTATACCACCGATATACAGATCGCCAGCAACGCCAATTGGTACTGGCTGATACTCCTCATTGAGTAGATAGATATGCGTATTAGCGATCGGACAACCAATAGGCGGTAGGGTAGGCCATGATTGTGGTTCACCCTGCAATGGATAGGTTGTCACAACATGGCTTTCGGAGGGACCATAGTAGTTATAAAGTCGGCATTGTGAAAGCTGTTGAAACCAGCTTGTGATAGCTGATGTGATTTGCAGTTGCTCACCAGCCGTGATGATCGCTTGCAGCGTGAGAGCACGTTCGGGACGCTGGCTGGCTATCGTGGCGAACTGTTGCAGTGCCACATATGGCACATAGAGGCGAGCGATAGACTGCTGTGCCAGCAGGTCGAGAACCGCTTCTGGATCGCGTCGCAACTCATCTGAAGGCAGTGCCACAATAGTTCCACCCTGTTGCCATGTCGTGAATAGTTCTTCACAGGAGACATCGAAACTAAGTGGTGCGAATTGCAATACGCGGGTTCCCACCTCCAATGGCAGATCGTTGGCCTGCCAGCGGAATAAATTGGAGAGCGCACGATGTGAGAGTGCGACACCCTTTGGCTGACCCGTGGAGCCAGATGTGTAGATGATATAGGCCAGATGATCTGGTTTTGTGTTGGAAATTGGGTTGTCTGTTGGTTGTTGCGCAAGTTCCTCTATAAAGAACTCCTGACCCAGACATAGCATTGCCATTTCGGATGGGAATGTTTCGACTGGCAAATGTGCCAGCAAGGATGTTTGTGTGAGCAGCAACGAAATCTGTGCTTGCTGGGCCATGAAAGAGAGTCGGGCGACCGGATACGATGGGTCTAACGGTACATAGGCTCCACCTGCTTTGAGAATTGCGAGTAGTCCGATCAAGACCTCAAATGAGCGCTCCATGCAGATGCCGACCAGCACATCCGGTCCGACACCGAGTGTCTGTAAATGATGGGCGAGTTGGTTGGCGCGATAATTCAGTTCTTCATACGTTATCTGTTCATCTGCATAAACCAGTGCTACTGCTTCTGGTGTCTGTTCCACCTGTTGCTCGAACAGTTGTGACAGGGTGGTACTGGTAGGCCAATCTACGGCTGTCGTATTCCACGTGCGCAGCAATCGTGTTCGTTCTTCTGAATTTACCAGCGTGATGCTTTGTACTAACCGTTCAGGGTGCTGTACCAGTTGCGCCAGCGCGGTTTGCAGATGTTGTAACAGGAGTTGAACAGTTGCTGTGCCCAGTTGCGTCTCATCATAATCAGCCCGCAAGCGCAATTGTACATCGTTTGTTGCGATAATCGTCAGTGGATAATTGGTTTGTTCGTAGATCTGTACGTCTTCAACCTGCAAGCCATGCTGTGTGTCACGGAGTCCCGCTTCCACAGGATAGTTTTCCACTACCAGTACACTATCAAACAATGATGCTGTCCCTGCAATCTCACTACAGCGTTTGATGATCGTCAGTGGTGTCGTGGCATAGTGTTGTTGATCAATCTGCTGCGCCTGAATGTCCTGTAGCCATTCTCTCACGGTCCAGTCGGTTTTGATGCCAATACGCACAGGTAGCGTATTGATGAACAGACCCAGCATGCGTTCGATGCCTGCTACCTGTGGTGGGCGTCCAGCGACGACACCACCAAAGATCACTTCTTCCCGTCCGCTGTGTTGGGAGAGGACAAGCGCCCAGGCACTCTGAAGGAGCGTGTTGAGTGTAATATGTTGTTGACGTAGATGGGCCTGCCATTGCTGACTGGTTTCGACTGAGAATTTCACTTCTTCACGTGCGTAGCAGGGTTCAGATGCCCTGACCGATCTCTGTTCGCTCCCTAGCGGTGTTGGATCATAGATACCTGCCAGATAGCTTCGCCAATACTCTTCCGCGTGCTGAGATTCGTTTGTTTGTAACCATAAAAGATATTCACGATAAAGCTGGCGCTGCTCCGATATCGGAGACTGACCCTGCATAAGCAGGTGGTAATTGTTGAACACTTCCTGTACTAGCATCGCCATGCTCCAACCGTCCAGCAGTAGGTGATGGTGAGTCCAGACGAGCTGCGTTTGCTGCTCACTGAGTTGGATCAGGGCCAGACGCATCAATGGGGCTTGCTGTGGATCAAATCCTTGTGTACGATCAGTCTGTAAGTAATCAGACAGCTTTTGTTTCTGTTCTGTGTGCCTCCTGGTGCGCCAGTCTTCGATATGCAGTGGTAGTCTTGCCTGTGTCCAGACCTGTTGAAGTGGTTGCGCCAGTCCTTCCCACACAAAGCTGGTACGCAGGACTGGGTGCTGATCAATGGCTGTCTGCCATGCCTGTGTGAAGCGTTTCACATCGAGCTGGTTAATCACACACCAGAATTGTTCTATATAAACCCCCGAATGTGGATCAGACACAGTATGGAAGAGCAGTCCCTGCTGCATCGGCGTGAGCGGGTAGAGATCCACCACCTTAGCTGGATGATCTGCAAGCACTCGATCCAGAGTGGTCTGATTGATTTGAGCCAATGGAAAGTCAGATGGTGTATATTTTCCCGCTTCTGGTGAGAGGCAATGGCGCACGAGATCGCGCAGGTCTTGTTGCACTTGTTGCGCCAGTTGCTGAATGGTTGCATCCTCGAAATGTTGTGAGCTATAGTTCCAGTTCAGCAGGAGCTGCCCATCGGATAATAGCCCATCGATAGCGAGTAGATGGCTGCGTTCATTGCGTGGTCCCTGTGTGGTTCCGCTCAACTCAGGCGTTATCTGCATTTGCCCGGCGCTCGATTGCTCATGTTCTCTCTGAAGTACCTGATCAAATTGTCCCAGATAGTTAAAGCTGATCGGAGCTGGTTGTGTGGTCTGTACGCTGCTGCGAACCTGGGCATCTTCATGGAGATAGCGCAGTAATCCATAACCAAACCCTCTATGTGGCACGGCACGAAGCTGTTCTTTGATCGCGATGATCCATTCCTGCCAGCTTGCCTCTCTGGTGGGGAGCGTAAAGAGTACGGGGAACAGACTGGTGAACCAACCGACGGTGCGACTGATGTCGATTTCATCCTCCCCTATCGCTTCACGTCCGTGTCCTTCCAGATCCAGGCGAATGTGCTGACTCCCGATCCAACCCGCAAGCGCATGTAAGACCGCCGCCAGCAAGAGTTCCTGTATCTGACTGTGATAGGGCCTCATGGCTTCATGTAGTAATTGGTGGGTTGACTGCACATCCAGCGTTATCTGGATCTGGCGTGTGGTCGCCTCTGTCTGAGGCATGCGGGAATCAATCACTCGATCTAACTTTACAGGCAGCGTGACAGCCTGCGCGGTCCGCTGCCAGTAGGGAATCTCTTCTTGTAGCCAGCTAGCAGTAGCCTGTTGTTGTAGATGTCTGGCCCACTGCGCAAAACTTGCTGTCATGGGAGGGAAGAGCGCAGGTTGCTTGCACAAAAGGGATTGGATGGCGATGTGCAGATCCTCCAACAGCACGCGCCATGAGATACCATCCACCACCAGATGATGGATGACCAGCAAGAGCCGTTTGGGAGCCTGTTCGTGTAAGATGAAGGCAACCGCTCGGAATAGTGGGCCATCCTGTAGATTCAGGCTTGCCTGCGTTTGTTGCGCGATTTGTGTCAGCGCCTGCGGCTGTTCATGGGATGGAATATCCCGCAGATCGATCTGTATGAAGGATGGTTCCGCTGCATCTAATGTTTGTATCTGTTGTAACCAGCCATCCTCAGTTGGTATAAAGCGTGAGCGCAGGGTTTCGTGTCTCTGTACGACCAGCGCCAATGCCTGTTGTAGCAGGTCAATCGGCCAGTGAACAGGGAGCTTGAGGTATACCGCCTGATTGAAATGATGGGCTTGTGCCAGTTGGCGCTCGAAAAACCAGCGCTGAATCGGAATTAATGGTATGGGACCAACAGTGACAGCTTCAGGTTCAACTGTGTTGCTGACTGGATTATCCGCAATGATTGAGGCCAGTTGCGCGATGCTCTGATGTTGAAACAACTGTTTTGGTTGCAGGTGGATACCTGCCTGACGCGCTCTGGTTATCACTTGCAGGCTGAGGATTGAGTCGCCACCTAACGCGAAGAAGTTATCATGGATACCAATCTGTGACACATGCAATACATCTTGCCAGATCTGAGCTAAAGCCTCCTGCTGTGGTGTGCATGGCGCGACAAATTGTTTCTGATGGTGTTGTAGCACCTGCTCGTCAGGAAGGGGTAAGGCTCGACGATCTACCTTGCCGCTTGCCGTTACTGGTAGTCTTTCCAGCATTATAAAGGCATGGGGTACCATATAGTCAGGCAATTGCGCGTGAAGTTCGGCTTCGATCTCCTGTATCTGTGGATTGGTATCAGCCTGTGGGACCAGATAGGCAACCAGGAATTGTTGCTCTCCCGCGTTGTGCAGGATGACGACCGCATCCAGCACGCCTGCTTGCTGACGAAGACATTCCTCGATCTCACCTAATTCAATGCGGAAGCCGCGCAGTTTCACCTGAAAATCGATGCGTCCCAGATATTCAATCGTGCCATCACTACGGAAGCGAGCACGATCTCCGGTACGGTACAGTCGCGCTCCTGGGATCGCACTGAATGGGTGGGGGAGAAAGCGTTCGGCTGTTAGATCGCTTCGGCGAGCATAGCCGCGTGCCAGATTGACACCACCAATAAAGAGTTCTCCGGCGACACCAATTGGTACAGGTTGCAGGGAAGCATCCAGCAGATAGATCTGTGTATTGCTGATGGGATGACCTATCGGGACGATAGATGCCTGCTCTTCTGCCCGGCATTCCCAGGCAGTGACATCAATGGCCGCTTCAGTCGGTCCATAGAGATTAAACAGGTGACATTGAGATGTGAACAGAGAGAAAAAGCGTGCTTGAACTTCTGCGGAGAGTGCTTCACCACTACACAGCAAGCGGCGCAGGCTGGCGCATGAACTGATGCCTGGCTCTTGCAAAAATACATGCAGCATCGTGGGCACAAAGTGTAATGTTGTGATGTGTTGCTCGATGATCACCGTTTTCAGATAGCCTGGATCACGATGCCCTCTGGGCTGTGCAATAACCAGCCGTGCTCCAACCAGCAAAGGCCAGAAGAATTCCCAGACCGACACATCAAAGCTGTATGGCGTTTTTTGTAAGATACGGTCATGTGGCTGTAACTGATAGGTCTGTTGCATCCAGTGGAGACGGTTACTGATGCCCCGGTGTGTATTCATCGCTCCTTTGGGGAAGCCTGTCGAGCCTGATGTGTAAATGACGTAGGCCAGATTTTCTCGATCCAGGTTCTTTGCTATGTTCCCTTTTAGTTTCCTGTTAGCCGCCATTTCAGTATCGACGAAAAGCACAGGGATTGTTGTTACTGGAAGTTTGTCATCGAGTGTTGTATGGCTCAGGATCAGAGCAATTTGAGCGTCCTGCATGATATATTCCAGACGTTGCGCCGGGAAGTCTGGATCAAGCGGGACATAGGCTCCCCCCGCTTTGAGCACAGCCAGCAGACTGATAATCATCTCCAGTGAACGTTCCAGACAGACGCCAACCAGCACATCTGGTCTGATGTCTGCTGCATGCAAGGTGGCCGCCAGTTGATCGGCTCGCTGATCCAGTTCCTGATAGGTCAATTGCTGATCTTCGAAGGTAATGGCTACCGTATCAGGTGTTGCTGTAGCCTGTGTCGCAATGAGTTCATGGATCAGTTGCGCAGGCTCGTCGGTTGTTGTTGCCTGCCAATCGACAAGCAATTCGCCTTGCTCATGGGGCGCGAGGAGTGGCAACGTAGCAATGGGCTGTTCTGGTTGCGCGACAATGCCCTCTAAGAGGATGATCCAGTGTTCAAGCAAACGTTCAATTGTGGCAGCAGCAAATAGATCCGTATTGTATTCAATCTCAGTAATCAGTTCATCATAGTGTTCGGTCAGGGTGACACTGAGATCAAATTTTACCATTGCCTGCGCTATTTCCAATTGTTGCCATGCAAGTCCCGTCAGATCCAGTGTCGCGAGTGGAAAGTTTTGCAGGGTAAAGAGTACTTGCACCAGCGGGGAATAGCTCAAACTGCGCTCGATATGCAAGGCATCAACGACATGCTCAAACGGGAGATCCTGATGCCGATAGGCATCGAGCGCTCGATCATGTACCTGCATGAGCAATTGCTGGAATGTGGGATTCCCTGAAAGATCGCCGCGCAGTGCCAGTGTATTGACAAAGAAACCGATCAGGCCCTTTACTTCTTCCCGCGTTCGATTAGCGATAGGCGTGCCGACTATGATATCCTCTTGTCCGCTATGGCGCATCAGCAGTACCTGAAAGGCTGCCAGCAAGGTCATAAAGAGCGTTACGCCTTCTCGCTTGCTCAGATTCTTGAGTTCCTGAGCAAGTTCCACTGAAAGATGTATAGATTGACGAGCACCAATAGCTGTTTGTACCGCTGGTCGTGGTCGATCTGTTGGGAGTTCGAGCAGTGTTGGCGCATCAGCAAGTTGCCGTTGCCAGTAATCAAGCTGTTCCTGTATGACTTTGCTCTGCAACCATTGCCGTTGCCAGTGCGCGAAATCGGCGTATTGGATCGGCAACGCAGGGAGATTGGCGGTTGGGCCATTGATCTCTGCGTTATAGTAAGTGGAAAGCTCCTGCATCAGAATACCCATTGACCAGCCATCAGCAATAATGTGGTGGATTGTGAATAATAAAATATGATCCTGTTCACCACGTCGGAGCAGACTGGCTCTCAGGAGAGGGCCATGTGTCAGGTCAAAGGGGGTCTGCGCTTCTTCTTGCATCAGACGGGCGATACGGTCATTGGCAGATGTCTGGTTGTCATAAATATCATAGATTGGCAGTTCGATGTTTAGCGTGGGCAGAATGTGGCTTCTGGCCTCTCCCTGCTGCTCCTGAAATACTGTGCGCAAGATCTCATGTCGGCGGATTATCGCCGCCAGACTGTGCTCTAAAGCCGCCACAGAGAGCGGGCCGGTGAGCTGAATTGCTGTCGCAATGTTATAGGCCGTACTCAGAGGAGTCAATTGATCCAGAAACCAGAGCCGTTCCTGCGCGAAGGAGAGTGGTATTTCTCCATCACGAGTGCCGGGCAAAATCTCTGTCGGCGTATTTGAGTCTGTAGATGCTATGCCATCAATAACGGCCTGAGCCAGTGTTTCGATGGTTGGCACTTCGTATACCAGTGTTGGGGGGATGAGATGTCCTGACCATGTGGCAAGATCATTGGTTAGACTGATGGCCGTTACTGAATCCAGACCAAAACTGGCGATAGATTGATTGAGATCAATTTTGTCGGGATGCAATCGGGTTCGTTTCGCGATCTGCTTTTTGAGCCAGACAAGCACATCTTGAGTGGTGATGTGTGTCGGTGCTGGCTGTTCGTCTGTATTGTTTTCATTTTCAGATGAACTATCCAGCGTCCTTGTCGTGGAGGAGGGGGACTGTGTACTATCGCTATGCTGTGTCCAGCGATACACAGCGGTCAGGGTCTGTTGTAAGAAGCCCTCGCGACATGCTCGACGGCGAATCTTACCGCTCGATGTTTTGAGGATACCGCCGGGTCGTAACAGTTCGATGGCATATACTTCCACCTCGAATTCGCGTGCGACTCCTTCACGAATGGACTGTATAATCTCCTGCGCATCCCATTGTTGATAGTGTCGTTCGACTTCCTGTACAATGACCAGACGCTCGGTATCATCGGCGGCAATCGCAAAGGCGGCAGCATTTCCTGCCCGCAATGCCGGATGGCAGGTCGCAACAACTGCTTCAATATCATGTGGATAGAGGTTGCGACCACGAATGATAATGAGATCTTTTAGCCGACCTGTGACATATAGTTCCCCATCCTGCATAAAACCCAGATCGCCTGTGCGCAGAAATGGACCTTCATTGCTCTCTTTTAAATATGCCTGAAAGGTGTATGCTGTCTCTTCTGGTTTGTTCCAGTAACCCTGTGCGATATTCGGAGCTGCTACCCAGATTTCACCGACCTGATTTGGCGTACATGTTGTTTGTTTTTCTGGATCAACAATGAGAATGCGTTGTCCCTCACGAGCAAAACCACAACTGATGAATGGGTGCCTCTGTGCTGCTGTTGTCGATGTCTCGACAATGCGACCAACCTCTAGCTTCGCTGGATCAAAGTATTGTACAGGCGGGGAAATCGTTTTCTCACCACCCGAAACAAAAAGCGTGGCTTCAGCCAATCCATAGCAGGGATACAATGCTTCTTTGCGCAGACCATAGGGGGCAAAGGTTTGATAAAAGCGTTCAAATGTTTCCAGACGTACAGGTTCCGAGCCGCTAAAAGCTAAGCGCCAGCTACTCAGGTCCAGATCCGCCAGTTGTTCCGGGGTGGCTTTGCGCATACTCTGGACACACAGGTCAAAGGCAAAATTTGGGGCACCGCTTCCATGCACACGATAGCGTGAAATCATCTGTAACCAGCGCAAAGGTCGTTGCAAGAATGCCGCTGGTGACATTAATATACTGGAGGATCCAATGTACATCGATTCCAGAATGCCGCCCATGAGTCCCATGTCGTGATAGGGCGGTAACCAGCTTCCAATCACATCTGCTCTGGTATACAGTTCCATTCCTGTCTGGATGAGCGCGGCATTCTGCATGAGATTGCGATGGGTGAGCATGACGCCCTTGGGGGTTCCGGTCGAACCAGAAGTATATTGCAGCAGTGCCAGCGCATTTTCTTCTGCCTGCAACTCCTGATATTCTGCTGTCGTATCTATGGTGTTATCCGTCTCAATCCAACCAAGATCTTGCAGCAGTGGTTCAGCGGAAAATTTCCTGTGTAGCGACGTGTGAATGTTTGTAGTCGTAAGCGCGATAGATGCCTGTGCATCCTGAATGATTGTTTCGATGCGGCCCAGATTACCATTCATGCGCGGAGGATATGCCGGAATAGCGATTACACCAGCATACCAGCAGCCAAAGATGGCGGCAACATATTCTAGACCGGGTTGATATAAGAGTAATGCTCTGCTACCAGAGGTTACCTGTTCTTGCAACAGCGCAGCGATATGACGCGCCTGTGCGTCCAGTTCTGCATAGGTAAAGGAAATTTCGGTTGTTTCACCATCAGTAAGAAATGTATATGCACGTTGATCGGGCTGATTAGTGGCTCTCCAACGCAGAATATCCACAAAAGTTGTCCAGGTATTGCCAGGACCCTGAATGATCATACATATGTCTTTCTACAATGAATGCAGACTTATATATAAGTTACATCTGAGTAACGGAATTTACGAAGCCTCTTGATTTAGCACCTGGATTTCAGATCATTATGACGACTGTGCTCTTATATCTGTTTGCACTATATATTGAATAACTATCTGAAAGGTGTCAATACCATATTAAATGCGTAAAAATCATCATTATTGATACTTGCGCTATGAATGTTTTCTGCATTCATTTTTGGTTAAAGACTGAGTATCATTTTTTGATGATTCGGCCACATATATTGAAAATAGTATATTATAAACGGAACAAAAAAGAAAGAGAAATATGGTGTTATTGATAAAAAACGCTTGCTTCCTTTTCAGGAGTTTTACTGTATATATGTGCTGGTTCTCGCATGGCCCTGTAGGCGTGTTAATGGCTGTTTGCGACTGAGATGGCAGGTTCCACAATGAGGACATAAACATGGTTCCGAAGCAGTGCTAATTGTTGAGTTAGTGGCGGTATCTCCCTTGCTTTGAAATGTGGTATGCTCTTCAAGGATATCAAAGCATTCTCAAGGGTCTATCTATCTTGAGTAGAAATGAGAGGGGTGTAAAATGCCTCAAACACCACATATTGAACGACATTTCACCGCCGGAGAGACGGTTCGCGATATTGTTATTGGCATGTCCGATGGATTAACTGTTCCTTTTGCTCTGGCGGCGGGCCTTTCCGGCGCGGTTAGCTCTACGACGATTGTGGTAACTGCCGGTCTGGCTGAGATCGCGGCTGGATCAATCGCGATGGGCCTCGGTGGATTTCTCGCGGCAAGAAGTGATGCCGAGCATTATGCCAGTGAGCGTTTGCGTGAGCAGGAGGAGGTCCGCGACAAAACGCAAGCGGAAAAGGATGAGGTGCGCGATATTTTTGTTTCCTATGGACTGACTGCTGAACAGAGTGAGCCTCTGGTTGATGCGTTGAGCAAACATCCTGAAACCTGGGTTGATTTTATGATGCGCTTTGAACTGGGGTTGGAGCAGCCAGATCCCAAACGTGCTGTGACCAGTGCTGTGACGATTGCCTGTTCATACATTGTGGGGGGCTTAATTCCCCTGAGTCCGTATATTTTATTTCCTGTAGCGAAAACTGCGCTGCTTATCTCAGTCATTGTAACCTTGCTGGCGCTGCTGATTTTTGGTTATGTCAAAGGGCGCTTTACTGGATCAAACCCATTGCGAAGTGGTTTGCAGACGGCTCTCATTGGTGGTATCGCCGCAGCCGTAGCATTTTTTATTGCTCGCTTGATCTCTTGACGTTTGATTGTGTTTCTGGACATCAGGAGCGTCCTGGCGGAGCCTCGTGCTGGAATATACCACTGTGGTACATTCCGGCACGAGGCTTCATTTCTGTGACTAAAACTAACGTACAGGCGTAAAGGTGACGGGGAGATGTTTGACACCATACAGGCTTCGCGCTGCTGAAGGTTCCAGTTGGGTGTCTGGTACAAGCTGGATATTATGCAGGTGTGTCAACATCTGACGGATCGCGATAGGGGCTTCGAGGCGGGCCAGTGGTGCGCCGATACAAAAATGAATGCCATGCCCGAAAGCAAAGTGTTTATTATTGCTACGGGTGATATCGAATACATCTGGATTGGCGAATGCCGCTTCATCATGATTGGCTGAGCCAGTATATACAATCAGGTTATCGCCAGCGTGGAGTTGCTGTCCACGCAGTTCGACGTCACGAGTGACCAGCCGTGTGATTGATTGTACTGAACTACTATATCGTAAAACCTCTTCAATTGTGCTGGGAAGCAGCGTCAGGTCTGCTCGGACCTGTTCTTCTGCCTCTGGAAACATCTGAAAGCAGAGGAAGGTATTGCCAATCAGATTGGTAGTGGTCACAAAACCGGCACTATACAGGATACGGCAAAAGCTAACCAGATCCTCTTCACTGAGCCTTTCGCCTGCCAGATCTGCCCGTGCCAGATCACTGATAAGGTCGTTTTGTGGCGTGCGGAGCCGTTCTTTGCGCAATTCACGGAAATACTCATAAATGGTTTGCAAACCTGGAAGTGATGAGTGAGTTCGCAGCATATCGCCGCGATGGGCGAATGCCTGATCAATAAACGGCTTGAGATAGCGTTGGTCTTCAGCAGGCACACCAAGCATCGTTGAAATGACTGCCACCGGTAAAGCATATGCAATGTCATCGATAATATCGATCTCTTGTCTGTCCAGCAATGGTTGTAAAGTTGCGTCACACAGGGCTGTGACCATTGGTTCCAGTGTCTCGATACGTCGTGGTGTAAACACCTGACTGATGAGTGAGCGTAGTTGCCGATGCAAAGGGGGGTCGGTACGTATGATCTGACGGGCTTCGAGATTATCTGGTGTGATGTCGACTTCAGGAAAACGTGAGGAGAAGGTTGTGTAATCGGTGGTAACCTGTTTTACGTCCTCATACAAGAAAAGCGACCAGGCGTCCATTGAGGCGTCATAATACAGTGGCGCTTCAGCTCGCATATGTTTATACCACGTGAAGGGGAAATTCTCTGTGAGTGGTGTGCGAAATGTATACTGGTTTTGAGCACGTGCGGTTTTAAAATCCTGCACCATCGTTTGCATATCTCTGTTCCTTTGCTGATGAATGAGTCACACTATCACAAAATCCTTTTTTAGATAGTTTTTCTCTCCTTCCTCTTTGACAGGAACGAGTAGCCTGTTCATATGACTGCTCTGTTCGTTAACGTTAACGTCATACAAAGGGCAAAAAAATGTTAAATGTTGCGTATTTGTTCATTGATCAGATGTTGCACACGAGCAATATTTTCCTGCAGTTCTGCGCGGAAATGCTGTAACGCCTCGATTTTTTCATCGGTTTCAACTAGATGCGTTTGCAGCATCTGTAAAACTGTCTGTCTGGCCTGAAGGTTGGTCTGTTCGTTCACGAGCATGTCGAGAACTGTCCCAATCTGGTCCAGCGATAGTCCGATACGTTTGAGCGAGGTTATTTTTTGCAGACGAAGCACATCTGTTTCGCTATAGGTGCGAAAATCTCCCTCAAGACGTTCTGGCTTATCCTGATCAGATCCCAGAAGTCCTAGCTCCTCGTAGTAGCGAATTGTTCGTGTCGTCACTCTGGCCTGTTTTGCCAGTTCACCAATGCGCATTTCCTTCTTACCTTTACGTTAACGTTATCTTCTATATAAAACAATGCATCATGCTTTGTCAAGTCTTTGCTATGCCAGATCGGTTGCTTTAATAGTCGCCGTGTTCCTGGCATAGTTTGCCTATGGTGTATATTCGTCCAGGTTATGGGTGAGCAAACAATATCAGGGTGATGTTCAACGTTCTGACTGTGCTGATGTGATGCCTTGTCGAAGGTGTCCCAGTTGTTGTCAGTGGTTCGATATAGAGGAGCGTGCATTAGATCGAAGTTCATAATTGTTTTCGCGAAAACAAATCTGTTATCAGAAGCGGCATTCTGGGGAATATATTTTTTACAGAATTACTCTCTTCGTTTCGGTAGGCGAGATTGCAATTCCCGCCTACCGAAACGAAGGTTGCTGTAACCCTGGAGGATTACGGCAAATGATTAGACGCTCATTTTGCGTGCAGAGGTACGAACTTTCTGTCTTTTTGCGGGTTTACCAGTACTGGTTGGCTTTCCGGTTGTTCTTCTCGCAATTTTTGTACTGTTCCCATATGGGCGTTCTGATACAATTGCGCTGACTGAGCGTCTGCTTGAAGATGCTCCTGCTGGTTGTCGACCAGTTCCAGTTGTTGTACTCTCTGACGATCTGCTAACGAATGTGCGCGTACGCTCTGAGCGTCGGGCAGGTGCCTGACTATCTCCGTTTGACTGGCGTGATTTGGTACGTGTCTTCTGTGTGTCGAACTCTGATTGCCCTCGTCTGTCCTGTTTATCTGGACGGTTTGATGAGAACTTTTGACGGTTGCGACCAGATTCGGTACGAGGTTGGTTGTCCTGTTCGTGTGACCAGTCAGGTGTGAATTGTTCACGTGAGCGGTTTGATGAGAATTGTCTGCGACTACGATCAGATTCGGTACGAGGTTCGCTGCTCTGTTCACTTGACCAGTTGGAGGGGAATTGTTCACGTGAGCGGTTTGATGGGAATTGTCTGCGGTTGCGACCAGATTCGACGCGAGCTTCTCTCGCCTGCTGATATTCCTGTGCAGAGTAACGTTCTGGTTGCGCAACTGGTACGACAACGTTTGCGTGTGCGTTCTCATCAATCGCGAGTCGTTGGAGTTGAACGGTCTGTCCCAGGCTACGCGCTATTCTGCGCCATTTGGGAAGATCTGATGGAACCAGAAGCGTTGTGGCAGTGCCCTGATGTCCCATACGGCCTGTACGACCAATGCGATGAGTGAAAATCTCGCTTGATTCTGGGAGTTCGTAGTTGATCACCTGTGAGATACCCTGAATGTCCAGGCCTCGTGCGGCTACATTGGTTGCGAGGAGCATTTGCAGCTGTCCGTGGCGGAATGCTGTCAGTACCGCTTCGCGTGCATGCTGGCTCTTGGCGCTATGCAGGGTGCCAACCTTAAAGCCAAGATCGTTGAGCTGCTTGCCTAATTTCTCGACACCATATTTGGTCTTGCCAAATATGAGGCTACTTTCACCCGGCATAGCATTTAAGAGGGTGCAGAGCGCGGCTAATTTCTTCTCATGAGGTACCTGATAAGCGATCTGTTCAATGGTGCTTGGTGTCTGGTCATCTGCTATCACACTCACATGAACAGGATCTTGCAAGAATTTTTCTTGCAGTCTGGCAATCGACTCAGGCATTGTCGCGGAGAAAAGGACCGTCTGGCGTGTCTCAGGCGTGGTTGACAGGATGGTTTGGATTGTGGGTACAAAGCCGCTATCAAGCATCTGATCGGCTTCGTCCAGTACACAGACGCGTAATTCATCCAGCGCCAGATTCTTGCGTTCAAGATGATCCTGTATACGTCCTGGTGTGCCGATGACAATCTGGGCACCTTCACGAAGGGCTGCGGTCTGGCTACCATAGGGTTTCCCACCGACCAGCAGGGTTGTTGTCAGTCGTCGACCAACGATCAATTTACTTATCACAGAATGGACCTGGACCGCCAGTTCTCTTGTTGGGACAAGAACCAGAGCCTGCGTAACACGCTTCTTGGCGAGTTTCTCTACCAGGGGAACGCCGTAGGCCAGCGTCTTGCCAGAGCCTGTCGCGGATAGTCCAACCAGATCGTGACCTGCCAGTAGTGCAGGAATTGCCTCAAGCTGAATTTGCGTAGGATTGGTAATCTTCATGTGCTCTAATGCAGCACGTGTCGCGGATTGCAAAGAAAAATCGTTAAAAGAAGGCATATGTAACCCTTTCGGCCTATGCGTTTTCTAGATGTGGTACAGCTCCTTAAAAGCACAGCGCTAGCAAGGAGTACCAGGAGCAGGCCGTAAGAGGATACGGGAGCAATGCTGCTAGCTGATATCAGGTACGAACAGTGCAGGAAAAGAGAATTCTATAGAGGATTGCTCAGAACTCTTTAGTGTCTTTTTGGGAAATAGGATATACATGCATCCTATCCCGTACCATGCAAACATTCAGAACTACAATAGTCTACCTGTTTTGATGCTAATAGTCAAGTTTTCTGGCAAATGCAGGATAGCAATGGGTGAGAAGTCCTTATTGGGACCGGATAGGATCATCAAAGGAACATGCTAAGAGCAAAGAGCTAGTCTCTATTAGATAGTATAATTTGGGGCTAAGATGACTACCCAATGATAGATTATGTGCCTACGAAATCCAGTTTTGGACAGTCTTTTAAGAAGTGCCGCCGGGTCTGCTGTCTTTATGCTTTTCTATTTTGTGCTCATACTCTTCATTTATCGTATTCTGTATTACTCCAACGTTGAAATTTCGTATAAAATGATACTAGTGGTATTAAAAAGAAATTGTATGAGATTCTGAAAGAGAAACGAGTACAGACATGCAGGATGAACGTATTCCCGTGCTTATTGTTGGTGGTGGCCCGGTTGGTCTGACCACCGCCCTCCTATTGGCACAACAGGGGATTCACGCGCAACTTGTCGAGAAGCATGTTGGAACCGCTATTGGACCACGTGCGCGTGGTATTAATGTACGTTCAATGGAAATTTTTCGGAGTGCAGGTGTTGAAGAGGAGATTCGACAGGCGGGAGCGCGTGTTGGCGATGAGCGCTATACATTGATTGTGGAGACGCTTGCGGGTAAAGAGTTGCGCCGGAGTGGTGGCGTTACTGTCTCTGAACGTACCAGTATGTTAAGTCCGAGTGGCTTTTGTCTATGTGCTCAGAATGAGCTTGAGCCTTGTCTGGTTGCTGCCACACAAGGGACAACTTCTCACCTGTATTTTGGGATGGAAATGCTTTTTTTGCGTGAAGAGGTTGATGGTGTGCGGGTGGAAGTAAGAGAGCGGGCCAGTGGTGTGCGCAGAACCATCTACGCGCGGTATGTTGTTGCGGCGGACGGACCATATAGTCCGACGCGTGAGCTGTTGCAGGTGGGAACGAGTGGGGCCGGAGATATGGGCCACTATATAAATATTTATTTTCGTGCCGACTTGCAAGCACTGGTGCGGAATCGCGCATTCGTAATGTGTTTTGTCCAGAATCCCTTTGTACGTGGGACGCTGATCGCGGTCAATAACATTGACCTCTGGACATTGAATGTTGCTTACGATCCACAACATGAGTCACATGATGATTTTACGGCAGAACGTTGCATGAAACTTGTGCGACAGGCTATCGGTCTGCCTGATCTGGATGTTGAACTGCTGGATATTGATTCCTGGGTTGCTGCCGCGAATCTGGCTGATCATTTCCAGGTTGGACGGGTGTTTTTTGTGGGTGATGCCGCGCACCGTATGCCTCCTGCCGGGGCGTTTGGAATGAATACAGGGATTCAGGATGCGCATAATCTTGCCTGGAAGCTTGCTGCTGTGATTCGTGGGCAGGCTACTCCTGCTCTACTGCGGAGTTATGAAGAAGAACGCCAACCAGTAGCGAGAGAAACGGTTACGCAAGCCAGTACCCAACTGGAAACAGCTCAACGTCAGTCACAGAGTGCCGATCAGTCCGCAAGGGATAGTATGGCGACCATCCTGGGGTATCGTTATCGCTCCGCCGCGATTATTGATCCCGAGCAGGATAAACGAATGTATGTTCCCATCCCTGATACTGTGCAACTGGATGCCATGCCTGGGACACGTGCGCCGCACATCTGGCTGGAACAGCAAGGTCGACCTGTGTCAATACTAGACCTTTTTTCAACCAGCTTTGTCTTGCTGACTGACGAGCACAATTTAGCCTGGACTGAGGTCGCTCATGTGTTATCAATTCAACAGAATTATCCCTTGATTGCTTTTCGCGTTGGTGTGCATGGTGATCTGATAGATAGTAAGAGACAATGGACTGCTGGCTATCACCTGAGTAAGGATGGGGCGGTGCTGATCCGCCCCGATGGTTTTGTCGCGTGGCGCACTGATGAAAAGCTAGCTGATCCACGGCAGATACTTGCTCATGTGTTGAAGCAGATGCTGGGTCGCTAGCTTTTTACTGAGCATTGTTTGTAAAGACATGATGTCTGGTATCTCCATTTAATTTTGCTCCTTCGTGGAAGGATGTCTCAATTCATTGAATGTAGTTTCAATTGTGGTCACGATAGGATCAGAATATGGGATGATGGATAGCGCCTGTCGTATTATCACGTTGCCATACGTTTGCATCTGGCGAATCAGCATGGGAGCAAGTGTTGGGATCTTCTCATGCAGGAGTTCTTTTACCGCTTCCCATGCTACGGGATCGTCGATGAGTTCATCGATTGTGCTTTCAAGTGAGAGCGAGGAATGAGCAATTGTGTCTCTATATGGATACGACCAGCGATGTGTTCCACTGCGAATATCGACAGGTGGTTGATTATCATTACCGGGAAAAATAACCTGTGCGGTTGTATTGGGCGGGATACGGACCTCGATCGTGATATGGCCCTGTTCGATGTTCCAGCCGGACTCGGCGCTACCATAGGGTGTTTGATGACGGGCGTGAGCATGGGTCAGACTGCCACCGGGGTGGGGCTGGATTACCATGTGACGGTAGCCCGGAGCAACGGGCGATAGACCAGCAACAAAGCGGTGCAACCAATCGGCGACAGTTCCCAGTGCGTAGTGATTGAATGAGGTCATCTGACCTGGATTGATGCTTCCGTCTGGTCGTAGACTATCCCAGCGTTCCCAGATGGTGGTTGCTCCCATCGTGACCGGGTAGAGCCATGAAGGACATTCGTGCTGTAGTAATAAGCGATAGGCGATGTCATTGCGTCCAAGGCTACAGAGGGCGTCACAGATCAAAGGCGTGCCGACAAAGCCGGTATTGATGTGATAGCCGCTTTTATGTACCAGCGCAACCAGTTTTTCACCTGCGTGCTGGCGCTGCTCCTCCGTTGTGAAAAGGTTAAATTGTAAGGCCAGAGCATAGGCTGTTGGAGAATCGCTGAGGATGCGCCCGGCTGGTGTGATATATTCAGTAGCAAATGCGGTGCGAACGTGTTCGGCAAGAGTCCGATAGTGTGCTCCTATTATAAACTGTTTGCGGGGTTGAAAATGGTCTGAGATTGTTCTACTCATACTGCATGTTCAATTCAGAAGTCCGCGCTATGCGGTATTGGTGGCGAAATGTGTCAACCAGGATGCATGGAGTGAATAGGCATGCCTGCGGCCACGCTACGCACACAGCGGATTACGGTTGCAATTTTATCTTGATGAATTTTTCAGGTACACAAAAGCAGGTTAGATTCTGGTTCCGTAGATCCAGAATCTGACCTGCTTTTGTGTGTATTTTATTTATGCAAGAAACTCTTTGGCAAAGCGGCGCAATGGCTCAAGGTTTTTCGCGCTTGGGAAGGGGAAGTTGAGGATAATCTCATGAACTCCCAGAGCTTCCAGAGCTGCGATACGTTCGCGAACCGTTGCCGGGCTACCAACGAGTGATGAATTATTGAGGTTGTTTCTTGCACCTTCTGGTACCAGCGACAGGGCCTCCTCATCGGTATCTGCGATAGTACAGGCGGAGCCGATAGTGACGTGGATGTCTGAGAAGTTGCGTCCCACCGTCTCACAATGTCCTTTGATGACATCGAGCTTGTGTTGAAGCATTGCCAGATCACCCTGGACATTACAGGCATCGCCATATTGCGCGACCAGTTTCAGGGTCACTTTCTCACCACCACCACCGATCAGGATCGGAATATGTGGCTTCTGAACGCCCTTTGGCTGATTGATCGCGCCACGAACCTGATAGTATTTGCCTTCGAAGACGGCCTCTTCCTGTTCCCACATGGCATGGATCACCTGAAGGGCTTCACGCAGCATACGCAGACGTTCAGGGGCATCAGGATATGGATAGCCATATGCTTTGTATTCGTGCTCATACCAGCCAGCACCAATGCCAAAGTTTAAACGACCATGACTCAATACATCGAGTGTACTTGCCATCTTCGCCAGCAGTGCTGGATTTCGATAGCTATTGCACGCCACAATCTGTCCGATACGAATGTTTTTTGTATCTCGTGCCAGCGCAGCCAGTGTCATCATACACTCAAAGGTGACTTCCTGTGTCGGTGTAGGAACAGTGTGAAAGTGATCAACGACCCATGCTGAATCATAACCAAGCTCGTCGGCGGTTGTGACAACGGTGGTCATCGCCTCATAAGCTTCAACCGGGTCTTTGATATCCACCAGGCTCATGGTCCAACCATTTGGAATAGAGATACCAAATTTCATACAGAACCTCTTTCATTTAATGGGGTAAATATGTGTATTTGCGAGTCGGTCGCATAGAATGGCCTGCTGACCATCCTTTTTGTTCAATGCTCTATCTATAAGCATTGAACAAAGAACCAGTATAATTATATCTCATCTCC
Organism: Dictyobacter sp.; assembly: GCA_035493535.1. GTDB lineage: Bacteria > Chloroflexota > Ktedonobacteria > Ktedonobacterales > Ktedonobacteraceae > Dictyobacter. Next base: position 27,858 of record DATJIE010000066.1, on the reverse strand, counting down.
ATCGTAATGCTCAATAGTTGCACATATTCCGATTGTTGCCTTAATATCATTTGTGGCGAGAGAAGTACTCATTTGTTTCTACATCCTATCCCTTATGAAGCCGTGGATTGTTATCGAATAGATATGGAGATGGTCCAATAAAGACTTTCTCCATATCCGTGGCAGGTTTGCCATTCTTTTGTTTGTTTGCTACAGAGACTCTGTTTTTGTTAAGGCATTTGTCACGTCGCCCATATGGACTGGACAGAGTGGGCCAACGTGCGCGATGTAGACGGGGGATGCATCTTCTTTATAGTACATATACTCAACATTTTCTTCAATGCCATTATTGGCATACCAGATAAGATCATAGTTGCCCTGTTGGACATTTGTGAAGGTGAAATTACCGTTACTGTCCATTGTGGTTGTCATATAGGCATCGTACCACTGGTTAAACAGGTCATCACCTGATGATGGGGTCAGTCCCTGGGCGAGTCCCATATAGGTATATGCAACATCTGACTCAACGTTGGCAAAGGTTCCGGTTACCGTCTGAGGAGCACTGAGAGCACTTTTGGCCTGCTTCCCATCCGATGTATCACTAAATGTCGTTGCCAGACGTTGATAGATAGGAATAGCCACAGGGCAATCAGACACACGTTCTTGTTGCCCATAACCCATGAGTGCCTGGGCCTCATAGCCATGCGATTGTTGAATCTCAGGGGTTCCTTTGGGGAAATGTGCCAGCAAGTAATCAAAGGCATCAACCGCGATATTATAGTTTTTAGCTTGCAAATCACTCTTTCCCAGATCAAGGTATGCGGTGGCATCGAGATGTGTGGTCTGTGTTGTACAGGTGGATGAGCAATAGGACAGGTGCAGGATTGCGTCATAGTCATTTGTCGCCGCACTATAATTTTTTTTCTGCATGTCTTGTTGTGCCAGCGCTATACGAGCGGTAATATCACCATCCTGCGCACGGTGAAGTTCTGTGATGGTAGCGGGGTTGTCAAATTGTGTAATTACTACATTAAATTGTTGTGATGCTTCATCGTATTGATGTTGCTGATTTAATTGCAATCCCCAGGACGTATACACGCGAGCCAGATCAACGCTCGTCGGCGCACTTTCGCCGCCCATTGTGTACTCATTAATTGCCTGCTGCCATTGTTGTTGATGCTCAAATGCCTTTCCCTGTTCGATATGCAGCGGAGATTGCAATGCTTGCGCGACAAAGGCATAGCAAAAGACAAGCAGAATAGCCACAAGTGAAAAGATACGTTGGCGGTTCCGTGTTGGATTGAGTGATGAGTGTAAACCAGCGCTGGAACGAATAATGAATGCAACCACAAGCAGAACACCAAGTACCAGAGCTGCATGTGCGGCATTTAAAGCACCAGCGGCCCAATCACTGCCGGTGAGATGGAAGATAATCATTCCCACCACGGTCAGGATGATGCCAGCAATAAGCAACCAGTGTGGTAACGGTCGTGCGATTCTGCTGGGTGGTTTAACTGGTCGTGTATAGCGTAGATGTAACGCGGGGGCTTCCAGGGGTTGCCCATAAGCAATAGGTGTGGGTGGCGATGTTACCTGTTCATCTTGCGTCAGGCTATCATCAGCAGGTAATGAGGCAACAGCAGACTGATCATTCTCTATTTCTGTTGGATATGCCTCTAAAGAATCAGTATGTTGTTGATTGAGGTGATTGTTTGTTGCAAGAGGAGAAGATTGTTCTGTTTGTTTCCCATCGGAAGAGCTGTTTTGATTCACTTAAGAACTCCAATATAAGAATATCAATATAACGTAATAAAGAGAAAATATTCTTTGTACAAAGATTCTAACAATATATGTTGTATAGGAAAAATGATTGTTTGTTTATCCTGGCTCATATTAAACGTTCATTATGCGCAAATGCAACAAGGTATAACTCTACTATTACTTTTGGCTTCATTGCGAGCAATCAATAATCGCCAACGGTCTTGCCATCAGGGTTCAGGCAAGATTGCTGTTGTTGTTTTATGCAGAGGAAGATGAGTGTATGTGTGCCTTAGACGAGCGCGGCCTCTTCCGGTGATAGTTCTCTTGCGCTCACTATTTCCTTGCATCGTCCTGATCTGATCAAAACTGTCACAAATTTTCTCCTTATCCCGTCTTCTTTGCAGCAACTATTGGAAACCAAAGAAACAGCAGTGAAAAGGAGTATAGTCGTGGAAACTACTCATATTTCAACCGATGTCGCAATTATTGGCGGCGGCCTTGCTGGCTTGAGCGCAGCCACTTATCTGGCCCGCGCTGGCATGGATGTGACACTCTTTGAGAAATCTCAAAATCTGGGTGGACGTGCTGCTACTCAGCAGTATGAGGGTTATGCTTTTAATCGTGGTGCCCATGCTTTTTATTATGGTAGTGCCGGCACCACAGTTCTGCGTGAGTTAGGCATTACCTATAGCTATAAAAATCCGCGTGATATACAACTCTACAGGCAAGGTCGATTTTTTACGGCACCGGCTTCCGCACGTACCATTTTACGCACAAGCTTTCTTACCGTTGCGGAAAAATTGGAATTAGTAGGTCTGTTCACAAAACTCATACGTACCAAACCTGGTAATTTTGGGGCATTGAGTACGCGTGAATGGCTAGATCATCATGTGCGCAATCCACATTTGCTTCAGATAATGACTGCTTTTGCTCGTATATTGGCTTATTGTTCCAACCTTGATTTGATGAGTGCTGAAGTTTTTCTTCAACGTGTGGTTCTCAGTGATGTGCGCTATATCGACGGTGGTTGGCAGAGCATTGTGGAGTCATTGCGTACCAGAGCCACCGAGGCTGGTGTGCATATTCTCACCCACGCACGAGTCTGCGAACTGCTCCAACACGATGGGCAAATGAATGGTGTATGTCTGGCTGATGGCCGTTGTGTGGAGGCTCGTGCGGTCTTGATCGCGACTACACCAGCGTCAGCCCTTGCATTGCTGAATAATGCTATATATGCGCCGCTGCAACAGAAGCTCGCAACTATCCGACCTGTGCAAGTGGCCTGTCTGGATGTTGCTCTGCGTCATTTGCCTGTGCCACAGCACGCCATCGTATTTGATTTGGAGCAACCACGTTTCATGACCGCACAATCGCGTTTTGTACGTGTCGCGCCAGATGGTGGAGCATTGATTCACACATTTAAGGCGCTTGATCCAGAGCAGAGTAGCGATCCGCGTCAGGATGAGCGTGATCTTGAGCAGTGGCTGGACCTGATTCAACCAGGATGGCGGGCAGTACTGGTCAAGCGCATGTATCTGCCACATATCGAAGCGGTTAGTTTGTTACCAACCGCATACGATGGTGGTCTTACCGGACGTCCTGGTATCCAGGTTCCTGGTGTCAGCAATCTCTATCTGGCTGGTGATTGGGTTGGTGATGCAGGTTACCTCGTTGATGCCAGCCTTGCCAGTGCTCGCAATGCTGCTCATCTCTTGATTCAGCATGGATTACCAGCGCAGGGCTTTCCGATTCTCAACCAAAAGCAGGGTTGCAAGGGACGGCTAGTCCCTTAACGGAGCGCGAGGTGCACCTCGCTCATATCTTCCCACCGCGCCGCCGAAGGCGGCGAAATGAGAATTGAAAAGCCCTGATTACCAGCGCAGCAGCACAACCAACAGGTAGCCAATAAGATATAATATGCGAAAGAGATGCCGTGCTTTTTTGATTGATGCTTTCCTCCACATCATGTGGGGGAAAGATGCATTGCAACGGTGCAACATGTCTGAGAATGGGAACAGGATTATGAGCGAACTAGAAAACGCCGCAGATGTTTTTCAGCACTATCGCGTGCTTCTCTTTTCCATCGCCTATCGTATGCTTGGTAGCGCTACCGATGCTGAGGATATCGTTCAGGAGACTTTTTTACGCTGGTTACAGGCCACCGATCAAGATATACAGTCACCTAAAGCCTATTTTTCGACAATTGTTGTTCGTCTCTGTCTTGATCAACTGCGTTCTGCCAGAGAACGGCGTGAGGTCTATATGGGTTTCTGGTTCCCTGAACCTATTGCAACGAGCCAGATGCCTGAACTCTCCGAGACTGCTACACAGGCAGAATCACTTTCGTTGGCTTTTCTCTTGCTGCTAGAAAAGCTCAATCCTCTGGAACGAGCCATTTTCCTTTTGCGTGAGAGTTTTGAGTATGAATACAACGAAATCGCTGCTATGGTTGAAAAAAGCGAAGCCAATTGTCGGCAGATTTTTCATCGTGCCCAACAACGGCTTGATAAAGATCGTATACGTTTCTCTGCCTCTCGTGAGCAACAGGAACGTATCACCAGTCTTTTTCTTCAGGCGAGCCTCAATGGGGATATGCAAGCGCTCCTTAGCTTGTTGAGTAATGATATTGTTTCCATGGGTGATAGTGGCGGCAAATCCGTGCTCAAGCATGGTTTGATGCCCGTTTATGGACCCGATAAATTTGTGCGTGGCTATTTCGGTGCTCTGCGCAGTCTGCCAGCCAATGTGGTCACACGTATTATTGAGGTTAATGGGCAACCAGCCATCGTTTGTTATCTCAATGAAAAACCTATTGGTGTAATTCTCCTCCAGATTACGGGTGAACAGATTTCAAAGCTCTATTATGTGATCAATCCTGATAAGCTAAATAGATTATAGCTGTGATCGGGTAGCCTCTTCATGATGAACGGTTTATTGTCTGCATTCTCTAAGATAGTGAAGCAGCGATAGCTCTGCCTGAGTTAAATCGCGATTATCACCATTTCTCCCTGATATTTTATCTACATGTATATGCATCAATTGTATTGATGTGATAAATATCATTGGCTATATGCTTCCATGCTATTCATATATGGTTAAGTTTGAATTATCCAAATAAAAGCATCTTTTATTTATTTGTACATGTTAATTGCATTTGATTTTGTTTATATGAAATAAACTATAATAATGATTGTATGACAGGAGTTACATGAACATATGGAAGATCATTTCGATAGGTGTAAAGCATTTAGAGTATGAATAACTTTTAAAATGCGTGTTTATATGGTATGCTTAAGGATAGATTCAGCTACATATTTATATATGTTGAAAGAGCATCCTCTTCTGTTATTTGCTGTGACAGCTTACATCAAGCCCAGGATTGTTCTGTTTTTTGATGTTGCAACTGGTGGAATGCGTGGATTCATAGTTTCTAAAAATATGTCAATATTTGTTTAACAGCTTTTATGCTAAATGCGCAGACAAGGAGGACTGCCTTGAAACAGCATTCATCAGGTTTTGTAATTGGCATCATAGGTTCGATTATTTTAGGTTTTGGTGTTGTTGCCGGGAGCTGGTTTGGTTTGCGATCGATGTGGGGAGTGGGTTACGAACCCGGTATCTTAAGTGCAACCAAAACAGGGTCGAATAGTGCAACACTCTCTGTCTCGACATTTCCTGACAGTCACGTTTGCCATGCCAATGTAGGTGAACCACAGATTGACTGGGTAACCTATTGCCCAACAACAAGCTTCAAAGTGCCAGCCAACAGTGTAATTACTATTGTTATCAATAATTATGACTCGGCCACTCCCATTATTAACGATTATTTTCGACAAGTATATGGAACCATCGGTGGTGATGAGCTTGTCAATAATAAGCCAGTTCGTGCAGTGAACGCGGAAGACATATCGCACACATTCACGCTTCAATCGACCCCTGATTCGCCACATCCACTGTTTGTGAGTGTGCCTCTGGTTGGCGTTCCAGATGATGCTCCTACGCCTGTGAACATTGCGGGCCAGAGTTATCCACAGCCCAATACTATCTCTTTTCAATTTCGTACGGGACCTCCAGGCACCTATGTCTGGCATTGCTATGATCCCTGTGGGAACGATCGTGAGCCTCCCTATGGTTTTAGTGGACCGATGTCTACCACCGGATATATGGCAGGAACGTTGACCGTAGCAAATTATTAAGGGGGGGTAAGATGTCTGAAACCGACATTGATCCGATTATTGGTAGCCCTGCACCAGAGTCAAAAGAGCCTCGTCATCTGCGTCGTGTACTGATTCTCTGGGCTGTTTTTTCTGTGATTGGAATTGCGGTATGGTTGGCGGTCGCCCGATTTATCCTTCCTCCAGCGGCAACCGATCTGGATAACTCTGATAACTTTACTCTTCTTGTGTTTACAGTTCTGGCTGTGCCGGTGGCGATGTTTGTCTGGGTCTTTCTTGGCTACAGCCTGATCGTATTCAGGGTCAAAGAGAGACCTATCGCGGATGGTATTCCTCTGAAGCCGACACCATTGCTGCAAATCGGGTGGTTAAGTATTACCGGTATCCTATGTCTTTTCCTTGTCATCTGGGGTCTATTTGGATTCTATCAGGAGACCTCAGCGGCACCTTCTAACGCGCTTGTTGTGCAGGTCACCGGACAGCAATGGCTGTGGACGTTTTACTATCCACAGTATGGGGTATCTAGCCAGGGACAGGTGCTTGAGTTGCCAGTGAATCGACCTGTAATATTCAATGTGACATCAAAAGATGTCCTGCATGGCTTTGCGATCCGTGCATTGGGTGTACGTGTCGATGCGAACCCAGGGGAAGTGACCACCACACCAGTTGTCACCCCAACCAGAACCGGCTCATATACGGTTGTCTGTGTTGAATTATGTGGACTTTACCATTCTTATATGTGGTCGGCAGTGAATGTGGTCAGTGAATCGTCATTCAGTTCCTGGGTAGTAAGCCAAGGAGGCCATGTATGACTGAGACTAAACACACAAACCTTATACGTACCCTATTTCCGAGCGCTGTATCGGGTGTGGTGCTCGGTGTGATTGGTGCTATCATCACTGGTATGATTGTCTACGCTTTTGTGGGAGATAACAATCAAGATGCGGTAATTGTCGCTGGCTATACTGGTTGGGTGATCTTCTTCTTTATCGGGATAGGAGCCTTCAATGGTGTCTGGAAGTGGGGCTTTGCACGGCATGATGCGACCTCTGCTGAAGAGCTACAGTTGGCAGGAAAAGATCAAGGCTTCTGGCGCTACTTCCGGTTTACAACAGACCACAAAGTTGTTGGGATGCAATATCTCGCAACTGTGCTGGTGCTGTTTTTTGTTGGCTCACTCGGAGCCTTCATGATCCGGTTGGAACAATCGAGGCCGGGAGCAATTTTCTTTACGCCCTCTACGTACAATACCATTGTGGGAATGCATGGCATCCTGATGATAGCGGCTACGATTATTATGGTGAGCGGTCCCTTTGGTAATTTTGTGTTACCCATCATGATTGGTGCGCGTGATATGGCCTTTCCCCGGCTCAATGCGCTCAGTTTCTGGCTGCTTTTCTCGGCTCTGCCGATCTTCTTTTCCACCTTATTTCTGGGTGGATTCCCGACAGGATGGACTGGTTATGCGCCTCTTGCTGTTCAGGAACTGACACCAGGTATGGATGCCTATTGTTTTATGATCATCGTCTTTGCCATGTCAATCACTGTCGCGGCACTGAATATCGTGGCGACGGTGATGGTGTTGAGAACGAAAGGGATGACCTGGGGACGACTCCCGATATTCGTGTGGGGTGTGCTGCTCTCGGTATTCCTTGGTTTAATCGCATTCCCATCATTTCTGATTTCGCAGATCATGGTTTTGATGGATCGTGTTTTTCAGACCTCTTTCTTTATTGCGTCCTTTGGTGGGAGTAGCTGGTTGTATGAGCATATGTTCTGGTTTATGGGGCATCCAGAGGTATATGTGATCGCATTGCCAGCGATGGCAGTGGCGGCTGAAGTCACGTCAGTTTTTGCTCGTAAGCCACTCTTTGGCTATCGACTGTTGATTGGCGGTCTGGTCAGTATCTGTGTATTGAGCGTGCTTGTCTGGGGACATCATCTTTATACCAGCGGATCAAGTCCTGCATTGGATGGTCCTTATATGCTCGATACCGAAATAATTTCCATACCTACCGGTCTATTCTTTCTGGGCATTGTGGGGACGCTCTGGCGTGGTAAAATCTGGGTCACGTTGCCACTGCTGTTTGTGGGGGGAATGTTAGTGAATTTTGTGATTGGTGGCATTACGGGCATCTATCTGGCTGACTTACCTACAGATGAAATTTTGCATGGTGGTATGTTTGTCACCGCGCACTTCCACTTTACGCTTGTGGGAAGTATGGTCTTCGGTTTCCTGGCAGGTTTCTATTACTGGTTCCCCAAAATGGTGGGACGTCGTCTGAATCCTCTATTGGGCAGACTTCATTTCTGGTTGTTTGAAATCGGTTTTCTTGGGACATTCACGGCGCTGTTTTATGCAGGTCTGCAGGGAGAACCGCGCTGGTCAGCGAATGTGGCACCACCATATGCTACTGCCAATTTGATTGCCAGTTTGTTTGCCATACTGATTGCTGCATCGGTGTTTGTACTTGTCTATAACGTGGTGGTGACGCTTGTGCGCGGCGAAGTTGCGCTTGCGAATGAGTGGGGGGCTAAAACACTGGAATGGACGGTGCCAACCCCTGTACCCCTTGAGAATTTTGAGCAATTGCCTGTGATAACCTCACTCCCCTATGACTATGGGTCACCTGCATCTTTACCAGATACTGGTGTGGTTGAAGTTGTAGAAGTCATAGACATACCGCTCCCAGCCGAGACACAGATACAACCAGAGAGTTGATAGAGGATAGGAGACATACGATGAGTAAAGCGTTAGAGCAAATGCATGAAATTGAGCCGCATGTTCAGGTTGGACGAGCGCGTGTAGGCGTGCTCATGTTTGTTCTGTCGGATGCCGTGTCTGTTGTTGCCATTATGGCAGCAGGTGGTTATCTGAGTACTCTTAATGTGACAGGCCAATTTAATGCGGGGGTTCATGCTCCCGCATTCTTACCTGGATTGTTAGTAGCGATTGTTCTGGTTTTGAGCGGACTTGCCTACTATGGATGGGAGCGAGGCGTGCGGAAGCATGGGAGCGCGGGACAGCCGATATGGTTCGTTCTTTCAGGTGTGCTTATGCTTGTGGCATTGGGAGGTCAGGTCTGGATAGGGATGAATCTGGGGTACGTGGCACCTTTTCATGCCTACGCGAGTATTATCCTGTTGCTAACATGGTATTCAGCGGTTCATCTGCTGCTTACCGTGCTTGTGGGCATACTCCTGTCAGGACGGATTATCCGTGGTCGGCTGATCGGCCATGGTTACATTGCCGAAGTTGTTGGGTATTGGTGGTATTACACGGTGATTTCGTATTTGTTGATGTGGATTTTTGTTGTTCTTTTTACGTAGTACGCATCATTGTAATACGGCGGAGGTTCTGTAATGAGCATCTGGGTTGACGGAAATGGGTGGCCTGTTCCGCCCTTCATACTCCTTGGATGTCTTGCTGTCGAAGTCCTCTATTTCCGTGGATGGTGTGTACTCGTCAAAGATGTGCAGAGGAAGGACACGACCGGGGCTATACACTTTGCTGAACAAAGTGTTGCTAACGCTGATGGAGCGGAGTGGATGCGTTGGCTCTGGCGTGCCATTTTTTTCTCCGGGGCGATCCTGGCATTTCTGCTAGCCGCCAGTGCTCTGATTGATACCCTCTCTGATAAGTCTTTCTGGGTTCATATGGTCCAGCATCTTCTGGTAATCGTTATTATGGCTCCATTACTTGTTGTTGCTGCACCGCTCATGCCATTGTGGTTGGGATTGCCGAATCGGGTGAGAATATGGGTGATGGTTGTTGCGCAGCACAAAGTGGGGCGTATTTTTTACCGGATAGGGCATTGGCTGCGCCATCCCGTGATTTCATGTTTCCTGCTGGTCAGTGGTATCTGGATGTGGCATTGGCCTGCATTCTATGATTTTGCCCTGACGCATGAGACGGTTCATGATTGGGGTGAACATACAACGTTCCTGATTGTGAGCCTGCTTTTTTGGACACAGGTGATACCATCATTTCCCTTGTCTCCGCGTCTGGGCTATCTGGGACGTATAGGGTGCGTAGGAATTGCGATGCTACAAAATGTGATTCTGGCGGTACTGATTGGATTCGCGCAGGTTCCCCTGTATGCTCCTTATGCCCATCAAGTTGTACTGGCAGGAGGTTTTTCTGCTTTGCAAGATCAACAATTTGGTGCGGGTATTATGTGGACCTTTGGCGATGTCCCCTTCGGCATCGCTCTGAGTATGCTTGTGCAGAAGTGGCTCATCTCACAGTCGGATGAAGCAAAAATCCCTCCCCCCTTATCTCGTATTTCAGAAGTACCCATACTGGAACAGACTGAGCATACGATGTGAGTTCATTCAGGCACGTATTAAGTGAAAGGAAAATAAGCATGGGGCAGGCAGTTGATTTGCACAAACTGGTTCGAGCAACCTTTATTGCGACTTTAGTCCTTGCGATCATAGTCGGAGGTGTCTGGGGTATCAGACTTGTTACACTGTTTCGTCACCAGTCTACCACCAGCGCGGCTGATGCAGCACTTGGAGGTTTTCCCGTAACTGGTGTCGCGCCTGATTTCAAGCTTGTTGATCAGTTTGGTCATGCTATGACCCTTTCTTCCTTACGAGGACATGAGGTTGTACTGGCTTTTATTGATGCACAATGTACGACCCTTTGTCCGTTCACAGCTGCTATTATGTCCAATGCCAGGACCAGACTGGGTTCTTCTGTCGCCAATCAGATAGACCTTGTTGCTGTCAATGCCAATCCCGATGCGAACAGTATTACTGATGTACAAAAATGGTCTAGCCAGCATGGGATGTTGCATCAATGGCGTTTTGTTACAGGTACCTCTCAACAATTGCTGTCAGTATATCACGCATATAAAGTATATGATCAGGTAAGTACAGACGGAGAAGTTGTGCATGATGCAGTAACGTTTATTATCGATGCACAAGGAAATGAACGGCTCTATTACGAGACACTTGACTCAAGTCGTCAGTCAGATCTGAATAGTGAGGAGTTGGGTTTAGCAGCAGGTATGCGTCAATGGCTCCCATCGGGAGCATAAGAGCGTTTTCCTCTGATGTATAACTGACGACAGCGTGTTACTCTTTTGAATGTTGCCACTGTATAGGTACTGGTACATTATATCATTCAGGAGGCCGTTATGGAGTCCATTCGCATTACGATCGCCAATTACGTCAATCTCATGAAGCCACATGTGACAGTGTTGTTACTTGGCGTGACGGCTGCGGCGATGGTAATTGCCAATCGTAGTTTGCCCCCGCTTGCCCTTGTTATTCCGACGCTCCTTGGTGGTGCGATGGCAGCAGGCAGTGCGAACTGTATTAACTGCTACATAGACCGTGATATTGACCAGATTATGAGTCGTACGCAGCGTCGTTCCTTGCCGGCTGGGCGTGTAAACCCCCGGCAAGCATTCATTTTTGGTACCATTCTGGGTGTTGGCGCATTTATTGTTTTCACTGTTTTTGTCAATATACTCAGTTCACTCCTTGCCTGTTCAGCTATCCTCTTTTATGTTTTTGTGTACACAATCGGACTCAAGCGTACCTCAACCCAAAATATTGTGATTGGTGGCGCTGCGGGGGCGGTGCCAGTGCTGGTGGGCTGGGCAGCTATAACAAATAATGTAAGTCTGCTGGCTCTCTGCCTCTTTGCTATTATTTTCTTTTGGACGCCTCCACACTTCTGGGCATTGGCGTTATTGCTTCAGAAAGACTACGAGAAGGCGCATATACCTATGTTGCCAGTGGTGAAAGGGGAGGCGGAGACACGGCGTCAAATACTATTCTACTCATTGTTCTTGCTGGTTATCACGCTCGTGCTCTTTGTGATGAGAATGATGGGATATTTCTATCTGGTGGGTGCTCTTCTCCTGGATGCCGGGTTGGTTTACCTTGCAATTCGTTTGTGGCGCAGCCAATCAAAGAAGTGGGCACGCACACTGTTCTGGTATTCGAATATGTATCTGGCAGCGCTTTTTGCCATCATGGTATTGGATCGCGTTATTTATTATTAATAGAAATATAGCCAGCTTCTATTTGATAGCTAATTTCGTCAGTTCTGACTGCATGCCTTCTGTATTTAATGGACCAATCCACTCGGACGCAACGATTCCTGTTTTGTCAATAAAATAGGTTTCAGGAAATCCGGTGATACCGTAGTTGTTAATGGTCGCATTATTTAAATTCGCGGCAACATTGAGATATGTGATGCCATATTTGTGTAAAAATGCATGCGCAGAGTTGGATGTATCCTGTACGTCGACACCGATGAAAACAACACCTTTGGATTGCACCTGTGCCCATGTTTTCTGCATGAAAGGGGCTTCTGTATTACATGGGTCGCAAGATGACTGCCAGAAGTTCAGTACAACAGTTTTGCCTTTGAAGTTTGTCAAATGCACCGCTGTGGCGTTATTTTCATTCAGTGCCTGGAGAGTGAAGTCTGGGGCTGGTTTGCCTATGAGAGGACTATTGATATTGCCAGGCTGCGTTACACTGTCGAAATGTGTATCGGGTTGATTGGAGGCGGGTGTAAGTAATGCTAAGCCGAGTGCCGCAAGCAGTCCAGCATTAATGATGATAACAGCAACGAAGATGATGAGCCGACGTGTGTGTGAACGTTGTGTTGTGCCCGCAGGCTCCACGTTCTCTTCTGCTCGACTATGAGTTTTCACTCGTTGTGTTTCCTTTGTATAGCAGTAAAGTGTATGGCAGTAAAGATTCAGTCGCTAAAAGGAAAAATGTTAATAGATGAAGGATAACAAGTAAAGTATAGAAGAAAATGCATGTGTCGTCAAGCTGTATCTTGGAATAGATAGTATTGTAAATTATTTGAATAGATGATATTTATCAAAATAGATAGTAAATGATGATTATAGGGAAATGATGCTATTTGAACGGATTCTGCTCAGTTATGATGAAAAAATCCTCTCCTCTGTTGCAAGTAAAGAAGTGTTTATCATCACACCTTCCCCCTTTTTTTCAGAAAGATTATACAGCATAGAGTGAGGAACATTTTCCTATATATTCCACATTCATGAGCAAAATTTGCTTGAATCGTGTAATCTAGTAATGAAGGTGGCATTTGTTTATTTTGGGTGAAAATGGAAACTTTTTGGGGAGGAATGAGTTTTATTGTGATTGGCTGATGGTATTATCCTGTCGTGGACAGGAGGTTATCTTCATGTCCCTGTTTCTGAAAAGGATCAAAAGCTTCTCTTGAAGTATTGCACTATAAGGTGTAGACTGAGCATAGTAAACAAAAGCGGCGTATTCATCACACTTGCATATTGATCTGCGATACAAATGTTCTTGTGTGAGCGTGTGGATATCTGATATTCAAGAGTGGAAGGATACCATGAAAAAGCCTCAAAAATTGAATTTAGTTTTTTCTGGGGTGGCTTTCATCCATTTTTCGTCGCTACCAGTTTGTTCATTGCAAGATTCATTACACTATTTCCCCCTATATAAAAGTTTCTTCTATCGTTATTTCAGGCTTAATATTTTTTACTCAAAAATTTTTGCAACACTACCGTTTTCTTGTTACGATGGTCGATGTTGCTAGGTGAAAAAGGTACATAAATGTACACATTCGATAATTATAATCTAATTAATCATATTCAACGTAAAACTGGGCGTGATATTTATCGAGTATATCCTGCGAGTACCCCGGAACAAATGATGCTACTCAAGATCTTTGACACTGAGTGTCTCCTTCCGACGACAACATTGGATGACATTCAGCGGATGGATCAGCGTCTGCAACAACTCAAGCATCCTCATATTGTGGCGATACGAGAACTGGGAATAGCGCAAGAAGAACCATATGTGGTTAGCACCTATCTGGCATATGGCTCTCTGCGTCGCTATCTTGATCAGCGTTCCTTGAAACGGTTGAGCATCGACGAAGCCGTAGGGGTGGTCATGCAGGTGGGGCAAGCAGTCGCTTTTGCTCATGAACAGGAGGTACTTCACCTCCATATCAGACCAGAAAGTATCAGGCTCAATAGGCAAGGTGAAGTATTGCTGACTAACTTTAGTCTGAGCAATATTCTCGATGAGGAACGATTAGAGGACAAACGTGTAACTGGTATACACGGTTATCTCGCACCAGAACAGATTGTTGGCATGGCAGGTCCCGCCAGCGATCAATATGCTCTGGGTTATCTGCTCTACGAACTGATTACAGGCACACAACCTACAACCAAGGATGTGTCCGCCCTATGGCAACGTTCCGATCAAACAGTACCTGTGGCACCTACAACGCTGGTTCCTTCCTTATCTCATGCCATTGAAGTTGTAATACTACAGGCACTGGCTATGCATCCGAGGGAACGGTATACGGATATTCCAACGTTTTTAGCGGAACTGAAGGCTGCGACACACCCGGCTGCCCCTGCATTCCCTTTCGCTCACCTGACGGCCAGTTTTCAAAAAGCTGCTGAGAAACAGGAGAACACAGAGGACACATTTCCATTATTGATACCTTTGCATGCCCTTGAACCAGATTCATCAGAATTGCCGACAGCTTTACCGCCCAGGGAGCATAATTCGCAAACGAGACACAAGCTACTGAAGGATGAGCCAGAAGAGATGTCAGGGGAAGATGCTGTGATACAGCAATCAGAGACAGCTTCAAGTCCGGTCGTTTCGCTTGCCGCAGATTATCCAGATACGCAGCCAGAGGTTTCCGCTCTGGTTGAACAGAATGAGGTCAGGGAGCAACAGCAGAAAGAACTCAAAGAGCGAGAACAGGACATTTCTACTGATGCCGAAATGTCCATCGTGTATGATGTTTCTGATCTATTGTCAGCATCTCAGATGTTCGATGGTTCTGAGGCCGATGATTTTGATGACGATACCCTGAAGAGTCTGGATCTGCCAGATTTTTTAAACTATATGTTGCCAGCAAAACAGGCGAAACAAGAGGATGTATCGGAACAATCTATCGATACGCCAGAACCAGATTCACCTGCCGTTAATTACGACGCTGATCTCGTGGATCATGAAGAGATTCCTGTTCAACCAGATCCAAAGGAAGAGGAAGCGCCTGATATTGATGAGGAAGCGGTTCCCTTTGATCAATATCAGGATGAGGAAGAGGAAGCACCTGATATTGATGAGAAATCAGTTCCTTTTGATCAATTTCAGGATGAGGCAAGCAAAGATGCGACCATCTCTGCTCAAGCAACTCTTCGCAGAGAAAAAAATGATCGCATGCCAGACATAGGCAATCCAGCCGCATCTCACCATACCTTTACCAGATTGAAAATTTTGTCGCAAACAGACGAACATGCGGATTTGTTGCCAATTGATCAATCAATAGCGGTATCACCAACACCAGCAAACGTTGATACAAAACCATGGGATGAACCAGTACATGCTTCAATTCTGCGTGAGCCATCTTCAAGACCAGGAAATAGCATGGACGCACAGGTATTGGTGCCCCCAGCCCCAGCACCAGCACAGCCGTTTCCACTGGAGAACACGGGCAATGTGCAAACCAGGCACAGCTCAAAGAAGACTTCTACTCCTGTCAGGGCTACAAATAGTGTTGCTGTAATCAGTAGTCCTATATATATGCGCAAGCCTGATCGGAGTACATTGACTGTTTCATCAATATTTTATACACAACGTTCAACACCCTGGCTGATCATGGCGTTAATATCGATTATATTCGTTGCGCTACTGGCAAATATATTTAATCCTGGTGCAACAGCACTCTTAATGCATGCTCCTGCAAACCCTCTGGCTGTAAACACCCAGCCAACACCGATACCGACACCTGAGTTGAAGCCAACACCAACGGCCAAACCCAGACCGACGCCGACCCCCAAACCTAAGCCGACGCCGACGCCTAAACCCAAACGCAAACCGACGCCTAAACCCAAACGCAAACCGACGCCAACACCAACACCGGTGCAAATAATTACCCCGCCGCCAGTGCAAACGCAAGCGCCACCATCAGTGCAAAAGGTCCCGACTCCTACACCCACGCCCAGACCGACCCCGACACCTCCACCGGTCATCCTGAATCAACCGATGCATGTGTCATCCAGTACAACGAATGACCTGGTCATAGCTACGTTTGGTGGTCTGACCATAAGTAATGTCCGCATTACTTCAGCGTTGAAGACGGAAGGGGATAGTGGTGGTATTGTTTTTCGATCAGTGTATCGCTTTCGTATCGGCACAGATGGGACCTATGATCTGTCAACCTCATCAACAACGCTCCGCTCAGGGAGTAGCTCTGCCATCAAGACCGGCAGTGGCGCGACTAACAATGTGACTATTGTCGCCGTCAACCACCATATTACTATTACCGTCAATGGAACGCAGTTAGTGAATGTGACAAATAGCGCGTCTAGCTCAGGGAATCTTGGAGCCTTTGCGCTGGATTCTGGCACTGCCACCACAACGGATTGTAGTTTCTATGTCGTTGCGGATTAGGAAGATCTGTGGAGTTGAAGGAAGAAAGAGGAACGCTGGACGTACTCTCTCTTCCTCGGCCACCAGCGCGGCTCATCATTGATATTTCAGTGTGTATGTACCGTCAAGCATGACAGTATTGCCAGAACACTAAATCCTTCCCTATTTTACACTATTTTTTGCCCCGATGTGTTTTGTATAATATTGGCAAAGTAGCTTATACAGACCATTGATATATAGCAAGAAGAAAGCATTTTTAGCTACTTTTATTCTCAATGATTGACCAGTTGATTTACATGAATTTGTAGGTTTTTGTTACCGTTTTTCTAAATCTTTACCAGGGCGTTCTAAGGAATGGACATTGCTTTGATGGGTGATAATGGTTTTCAGCAGAATCGTATTGATTATATTCAATGTGATTCTTTACAACATTCATTTACTATTCAAGATAGCACTATCACATTAACCAAGACCGAATATCGGCTATTTTATCCGTTGCGTCATGGCTCTCCGCTTACCTATGTAGAACTGGCGCAGCAGGCGTATAATTGTGATATTGATGGACATGTACGTGCGATGATTGATAAACATATCGATAGAATACGCAGTAAGATGCGTGGTACGGGTGTCTATATTTATTGCATCCTTGGTTATGGCTATTTATTATTGGATGAAGAGTCATTGGAGAAAAACGCGTCATAGGTTTTTGTAGGACCGAGTATTGCCGCCGTTATTATTTCTCTTTTTATCCATGATTTTTCTGTCCATAGTTTGTTTGATGTGAATTGAAAAGGAGTTCATGATGTATGTGTGTTCTGCCTGTGGCAAAGAGAATCAATCAGTTGCACGTTTTTGCCATTGGTGCGGTACTGCATTATCTTCAACTTCTTTGAACGAGACAGGGCGTCTGCTATCTGGTACGCAGTTTGATAATGGGCGGTATGTCGTAATCAAGTTACTGGGTCAGGGGGGGATGGGCGCGGTCTATAAGGCGATGGATATGCAGGAGCAACAGCGAATTGTTGCTATGAAGGAGATGAGTCAGAGTGGTCTTTCGGCGCAGGAACTGCAAGAAGCTATTGCCTCGTTTACCCATGAAGCTGAATTGTTGTCCCGCCTGCGCCATCGTCATTTGCCACGTGTCTATCATCAGTTTGAAGAGCATGGCAGATCGTATCTGGTGATGGATTTTATTGAGGGACAGACGTTAGAAGCGCACTGGAAGACGTATGAACAGCAGGGAAAAAGAATGTCGCTTGCGCGTATACTTGCTATTGGCATACAGTTATGTTCCGTGCTTGATTATTTGCATTCGCAACAGCCACCGATCATTTTTCGGGATTTAAAGCCTGCGAATATTATGTTGACGCAGCAGGGCCAGATCTACCTCATTGATTTTGGCATCGCACGTTTATTCAAGCCGGGTCAGGTCAGAGATACTATCGCGTTAGGTTCACCGGGATACGCGCCGCCAGAGCAATATAATAAAGCAACATCTCCGCAATCTGACATTTATAGTCTGGGCGCGGTTTTCCATCAATTGCTGACCGGGCATGACCCTTCACTGAGTCCTTTTCAATTCAAGGCGTTCTCTGTGCGGCAGCCTTTGTTAGAGCAACTTGTCATGAAGATGATTGAGACTGATATGGCATGCCGCCCGCCTGATGTCAGGCATGTTCGGCAGGTCCTCCAACGTGTTTTGCAAGCTCATACGCAATCTCAAGGGCAAGGACCACATACGGGTGTGACATCGGGAGTAGGAGCCGCCGCGATCAGATCAGTGAGCTTGTTTGTCCTTGTCGCGCAGGTTGAGCAGGATCAGCGCATCTGGACATCAATTCATGATCAATTGAGGGTCTCTGTTGATGGTATTCCTAATGTGCGTATTCAGCATAGTGGCATGTTTTCGCAACAGGATACACGTGCGAGGCAGGCGGCTATTGATGATGCTGATCTGGTGCTGGTTCTGCTCAGTAACGATTTCCTGACCTCGTCCACCTGTATGGCTGATGTGATGAGAGTGATGAATGATGCCAGTGGCTCAGATGCCCGGATACTTCCGTTCTTGCTCTATCCATGTAACTGGCAACATACAGGCCTTTCCTCTCTGCCAGTGCTCAATGCTGATAGTATTGCGCACGCGAGTTTATATGCGCAAGAATTGCGGATTGTTGCTGCTGTCAAAAATATACGGATGCAATTGGTTTCCCGCATTCTTGTCGGGATGCGGGCGGGCACGACCAATCTGCTGAAATGGCTGTTGTGGCAATTATATGGCAATGGTGGAAGCTATTGTCCATACTTTGTCGTCGGGCGCTATATGCTGCGCTGTCTGCGCTCTTCGGGTCAGACGGGTATGCTTTTTCGTTTAATTGATTTACAAACCGATCATACAATTGGTGAATATACGCTCTCTTCACATAATAGTACGCGCCTTGCGGGTCTTTTGCAGATCATCGCTCCTACCCGGGTGGCCCCTTTCGAAATAGAGGGGATGGCGAGGCAGCAACCATAATCATGGTAGATGAGAGTATATCTATACTATTACAATTGTGTTAAAGATAGCTACACAAAATATATGGCAGGCGTGTTGGGAAGAGTGGAGGTTATCGTTTTATGATACATGGTAAGATCAATATTGATGAGGAAAGGAGAGGTGGCACGATCTTTGTGGGGTTAGAGCCTGAGTATTTGTGCCACTCATTCTGATGGATCAGAAACAAGATATTTCTGCAGAAGGTCAGCATGATTTCTCGCCATCTTTCGCTTTTTATATTGTGCCGCCGCTATACTCAAGCATAGAACATACGTTGGCGCTGGAAGCTACTATGCAAAGTCTGGTGCTTGACCGACGGCACCCGATTGCTTTAGAGCTGGCTGGTACTGCCAGACATCGTCGTTTTATCGTCCGAGCGACTTCAAAGGCTGCTCTGGACCATGCTGAATCCTTGCTGCGCGCTCAGTATCCGCAGAGCGAAATCAATCCATTGAACGTGTCTGAAGATCCTTTCCGTCTCGATCCAGATGAGGCGATAACCGCAGTGGAACTGGTGGCGGGTGCGTCACCAGTATTGCCGTTGCGTACATGGCAGGAATCGCAGAAAGAAGGCACTGATCCGTTGCTGGGTTTGTTGGCGGCGCTTGGTCATCTGCCTGACCGCACACGTGTGGTGTCGCAGGTCAGTTTGATTCCGGCTATTAGTAACTGGTCTCGTTGGAATTTGCGCCGGGCGATAGAGAGTCCATTGGAGGCAGAACACCGCTCAAAAGAGCGCCAACGGATGGTGGCGCTCTTTTCATCAGATAATTATGGTAATATCCTGTTGGTGAATATTGGTATTCTCGTTGGAATTTTCTTACTGCTCCGTTCGTATATTCCTGGTTGGCTCTGGGGTGCGGTGATAAAGATCGCGACCGGGAAGGGAGCGCAACTTCCGGCGGCACAATCTCATCAGGTCTACCTCTTTTTGGGGGCGATTTTACTGATTGAGGCGTTGTTAATTCTGGGTTATATTGTATTCAATAGCCTGTATAAACGCCGTGTGATGTATGATCCACATGTTATCGCGCAGAAGATCTCACGTATGGTCTATCGTACGCGATTACGTCTCTATGTGATTGGGCCAAAGAAGCAAGGGGGCACGGCTGCGGGGAGCGAGCAATCGATGATGCGCCGCCTTTCCGATGAGAGAGCGCAAAGTAATGTGCGTCAGGAACTCCTGTTGCGTATTGTCGCGGCCTATCGACAATTCCATATGGCGAATGGCGCTTTCTTTGTGCCTAAGCGTATCTCCGCGACAGAAATCTCGCGTATTTTCGTTGCTAACGCGGAGGGCGGGATTATTGGCTGGCAGCGCGGATTGCGCAACTCCCGGCATATGGTCAGCGTCGATTCTCTGGCCTCACTCTGGCATATGCCACATCCTCACGCCTTGCCCGAACTGGCGCTGGTAGAGCAGCGTCGCGCTCGTACATTATTGATTCCGCCGACGGTTTCCCAACAGGTTGAGGGCTTACCGCCCATCGGGTATTCGATACACGCGGGCTATCGCCTGCCATTCGCGCTCACGCCTGAGTTTTTCCTCTTCCATACATTGATCGGTGGCAAGGCAGGAGAAGGGAAGAGTATGTTTATTCAGCATATCGCACAGAAGGCGATGCAGTTAGATGGTCTGGTATTAATAGATCCTTTTGGCGATCTTTGTGAAAATGTACTGCAACTGGTGCCGCCCGAACGTTCAGAGGATGTTGTCTTTATTGATCTCTCGGATACGATGGTATCCATCGGTTTGAATCCACTTGATGTCACGCTAGGGCATAGTCGTGATAAATTTATTGCTGATCTCATGAAGATGCTGGCGCAACTCTGGGCATCAAGCTGGACTGCCAGGATGGAGAACGCGTTCGAGATGAGTTTGCGCACGCTCTTTGAAGCAAATCAAGCGCTGGTCAGATCTGATACTCAACGCGGACCCGCTCTGCAATATACGCTATTGGACGTGCTCCCGCTGCTCACCAATGTCAATTTCTGCCATGCGTTGCTGCAGGAGATACGGGATGATTATTTGCATCGCTGGTGGCGTGAGTACTATGAACCATTGTCAGCCGCGCAGCAGCGTGATGTGATTAATCCTATCGCAGCAAAGGTAGGTAAATTTGAGAGTATTATTGCGCGACGTATTCTGGGGCAGAGCATATCAACGCTGAATATCCCGCAGATGATCAACGAACGCAAGATTATCTTATTCAAACTTGCCAGAGGCATCGTAGGCAACGAGGTTGCATCTATGGTTGGTGCAACATTATTGGGTTTGATTCAGAGTACGCTTGAAGCGCAGGGGCGTCGGGAACGTATGGGATCGGTCCGTTTACCGATCATTATCGACGAGTTTCAGCGTGTTGCAGGCGCGGATTACCGCACGTTGTCGGAACTCCATAAATATGGTGCTACCTTTTTCCTGGCAACGCAGTCATTTGAATATTTGCAGAAGGTCAACACGTTGTTATGGCCTACCTTGCAGGCGAATGTTCGGCAGATGGTCGCGTTCAACATGTCTGCTCAAGATGCCGCCTTTCTGTCGAAAGAGTTGGGTGTCGATCAGGAAGATATTCTGCATCTGGATATTAACAGTTGTTATGTTTCAGTCCTTGCGGCTGGCAAGCGGCAGCCCACCTTTTCTTTAAATCTCAAGTCAGCGGCAACAGCCAATGTTGAGCAGGCTGAGAGTATCCGCACGCGCTGTCGTGTGCGCTATACCTCTCCTATCGCGGAAGTGGATGACAGGCTCAGCGCGGCGATGTTGCGCAGCATCCGTATGGTTCCACAACCTGATCCGTTACCCCCTCCGAATCCACCCACGATTGCAGCGACGCCTGATCCAGCCCCTGTTTCAAATCCGCTGGAAGAGCGAGGAAGAGAACGCAATGCTGAACATTATCAGGAAAGAAGCACGGAACGGAGTTTCGAGAGGGAACGGACTGCTGAGAGGAAGCGCGAAAGAAACACGGAACGGACTGCTGAGAGGGAACGGAATTTTGAGAGGGAACGGACTGCTGAGAAGAAGCGCGAGAAGATGCCAGAAATAGTCTCAGAAAAAGACAAACTGCCTGATGTTGTTCCCTTAGGCAATGCGTTTGATCTTGAGGATATGCTGGGTTATGGTGATCTGGATGAGATGGAACTGATGGAGATCAATGCCTATAATGTTGCCAACGGAGAAGAAGATGGAGACGATGATCTAGAAGAGTTTCATTTACTTGATTGATACAGTAACCCCATTGTACCCATACCCATGACCACGCTACGCTGGTTGTGAGGATGCTCTGACCGTTTTTTAATGAAGAACATATCTGTTTTCGCGAAAACAGGTATGTTCTTCATTAGAGTTTCCATCGGGACAGCGATCTCTTATGAAGAGATATCATGCCAGTCGGTAACTTCCCAGCCAGTTGATATTGCTAATAGCGTGGGCGTAGGTGTTGGGGTTGTCTTTGCTCCGGGTACTGCGGCTTCGGCTGATTTAGTTTTTGAGTTCGTTGCTGCTTTCGTCGGTGTAGGTGTTGTGGTTGGCGGGACCGGGATTGCTTGCACTGTGACGCTCATTTGGGCTTGCTTCGTACTGCTTTTGCCCGCGATTTTTGTAGTGAGCTGATACTTGACAATAAAAGTGGCGGAAAAAGTATTACTACTGTCTTGTACCTGTTGCAGTTGTGCGGTATTGAGAGCCTGCGCATCCTGTTGCAATTGTTCTTTCTGGGCGGTTTCTTGCCATGAAGGAGTCAGATAAGGGGCTTTGGGTTCTTGTGTGGTGCCCTGAAAAAAGTGTTGTTTGCCGGTTGCCGAAAGCATAGATGTTGAACTGGTGAGAGAGTCGAAATTATTGATATTGAACGTCTCATACGAGATCGCGAAAGCGGCAGCGCACGCCTGTGCCAGCGCGAATTGCTGGCTATTTTTTTTGGCTGCGCTCCACATAGAAGGTAATTTCTGATTATTGCTTGTATGTTGTACATACTGGATGGACTGTGGTTGTGTTGTGCATGTGCCATCGATATAGATAGTGTGGTTCCCCTGCGGGGGAATCACGCTGGGTGGAGGTGGTAATAACGTCTGCAAAGAAGGAATCAGCGAAAATGAAGAGAGCGCAGCCAGACAGAGCACGAGCAAGAGGCGTATAGTTTGCAGAGAATTACTGGTGTGCCGCTCTACTCTGGCTTGATCCTGTTCAGGATCATCCGGGGAAGCAGGAGCGCCGGGGTTGCGCTTTGCTTCCATTGTTGTCGTGTTCTGACTCTGAGGCGTCTCTTCTTTTGCAGGTGCCGTTGAATTGATGTGCATTAGACCAAAATCTCCAGAGGTATATACATTATACCGAATGTTGTGCCCCATATATTACAGGAGCCACGGTTCATTAGCTTTGTCTTTATCCTTATCTTCCTCAATAATGAAGGGAGTCGCGGCCTGTTGCCAGCGTTGCGCCAGTGTTTCCAGCTCGCTGAGGCGCTCCACCGTTTTTAACGCGCCGATGCTGGAGTGATAAATCTGTTGTGCCACGGAGTACAGATCGCCAATCATCGATTCTGCAAGCGTCGATGTTTCTTCGGTCGAATGAATCATCCCTTCCAGTAGCTCGGTCTGTCTTTGCATTTCCTGTATCAGATGTGCCAGTGGATCACTGAGTGGTTGCTCTGAATTATTAACGGTTTCCTGTAAATTCGTTTGAATGCCTTTGGAAATTTCGAAGCTCAGATGCAAAGAGTTGCTTAAGTGTTGAATGAAGACAACGATTTCCTCGATATTATTGGTCGTATTGGAGAGACGATGCATCTGATTCTCTGTATTTTTCGCCATTTCGATAGAGTGACTGAGAACATTTTGTGAAGTTGTGATAACAACCTGTGAGGCGTAGCGGGTCCATTTGACGAATTGAGTTAATTCTTCGATGAAAGAATTAAATGTATCCGCGATAACACCGATTAGATCCCCCGAGACAGAAGTTTTTACGCGCAGATCCCCATCACCGATAGGGGCAAAATCCGTAATAATTTGCGATAATTGCTTTTTGATCAGTTCCGCTTCTTTATTTTGTGGCAGGATCGCGGGTAGAGTAGCTTTGGGGGCCGGATTAGGATTGGTATTCGCATGTGTTCTTGAGTTCAGGGTTTGTTGCATTTGTTGCATTTGTTGTTGCAGTTGCAGTTGCCGCTCCAGTAGTTGATTGATTGCTTCAGCCAGATTTGCCATCTTCTGTTTGTCATTGGGTTGTGCCCTGATTTTGACATTCCCGGCCAGAAAATCCCGGCAGACCGTCGTGAGTTCCCAGTAATAGGTACTCGTCTCCTTGCGGGCCATATCCTGAAGGAACAAGATGACTTGTTGTTCCCCAATAAACGTAAAGATGGCGGCGAGCAGGAATATAACCGTAAAAAAGAGCATATCGCTGGCTTTTACCTGTTGTGATCCATAGGCTCCAAGCAGGAGAACGGCGGCGGTGGGTATGAGAGATGCAACGATGTGTTGTACAGTATGTATACCTTCAGTTGGAGAACTTTTTCCTGGCATTAGCACTTGTTTTATCATTTGCGCACTTCTCCTTGAATACGTTCTCTAAGTTGTTGAATATTTTTCGCCATTTTTTCCATTTCACTATGTGCTGTCAGTCCCATCGCCAGAGGTGCATTGGTATTGATATCGACATCGAACTCATCATCTTCGACATGATTGGCAGAGAACACATGCGGAACGGGTTCCGATGCATCAATTGTATCTTCTTTCACTTCCGTGCCATCTATAATTTCTGCGGCTGGTTGTGATGAAACTGCGGAGTGGTCCTGTGCGGCTGATACATAATTGGCGGTCGCTGGAGGTGGCGTGAATTTATTTTCCAGTGTTTGTCCAATGGTACTATACATGGGGGCATGCAGGCGTTCATTGAGCACATGGGAAAACGTAGTGATAAACTCTCCGGCGGTCGCGAAGCGGTGGTCTGGATCACGATGTAGCGCCCGGTTCACCACCAGTTCCAGCGCAATCGGAATCGAAGGCATAATAGCATGAAGGGATGGCAATGGCTCACGTATACGTTTCCGTGCAATATCCATATAGGTGTTGCCCGTAAATGGAGGCTTGCCACTGAGAAGTTCGAACAGTATCACCCCCAGCGAATAAACATCTGAGCGTGTATCTGCCTCTTCCCCGCGAATAACCTCAGGAGCCAGATAGAGCGGCGTGCTCATATAGGTATCGGAAATATTTCTGAGATGCCGATCCACTTTGTTGCCGTAAGCGTCTTCATCCAGTCCTTGCATTAATAAAATATGAGCCAGACGTAATCCAGTAATCTGTGGCGCATGACCTTCAGACAGCAGTATATTACCCGGTGTAAAGAATTGATGAACTATATTTTCATTATGGATATAATCAAATGCACTACAGAGCGGGGCAAGTACAGTGAATGCCTCTGATGGACTCCAGCGTTTATGCTTTTGCAGGCGTTTTGCCAGTGACATGCCTGGTGTATAGGGTGGAAACAATAGATAGAGACGGCCTTCTTCTTCTCCATACCCATAGAGCGGATACAGGGAGAGATGACGTAGCTTGATGAGCTTGTTTGCTTCATGGTGAAAGCGTTTTTTAAATTGTACCAACGCAAGTTCAGGGAATGTGGGCGGGATGTGAAACAGCATAATAGAGAGTTCTGCTGGTAGCCAGAGCTCTTCAGTATGTGCATGATATAGCGTTGTCAGATGACCTTTCTCAAGCTGTTTTTCCAGGCGGTACCCTCGTATCATTTGCTTCAGATTAGGATCAATTGGCGTGTCCATGGGAAAAGAATGTCCTTGCCATGTGAATTTTGCGTGCATTATGAATAATAACGACTGTTAAAGATAGATTAGGCAGAATAAAATAAACGTATCGACCTGATAATTAATTAGACACATACATCTAGTATGTGGGAGCTTTTACACATTATATAGGGGAATATAGGGACAAAAATAAGAACAATTACCTGATATTTAGTTATTTTTTTTAATTAGTAGCTAACGGTACTTCAAAACTTTACTTTATGGATATTTTTTCGTAATATTTTACAGAGAACATCCAAAGAGAAATAACTCAGGATGTAATTGCTCTAAACTAGGAATGTGAAATAAGCTAGAGCATTTCTGGTAGAGAGTGTGAGGCAAATGTACTATTTTTGAAAGTGTAGTGGGCGTTTTTAATATGGATGGAAAAATGAGAAGTGACCTTTCCTGTGATGGAATGAAGCTAAAGATTTTATTGCATTTCAGATTGTATCATCCTATATGAGCAGTCAGGTGAGATGTGTTGATTTCTGAGAGCGGTACATGAATATGCTTTACCAGTGGATTTGCTGGTAAGGTCTGAAGTTGTCTGACAGGATTGAAAGACTACATGTATGATACAGAATGAGTACAATGTTTTCTCCAAGCAGTTAAGTGATATTACATGGGATGATGAGCATCATCTGTTGAACGTAGGACGTACTACTGTTAACTTTACAGCCATGGAGTATCGCATGATATCTGTTTTGAAACATGATAAACCGATTTCGTATTCGATTCTTGCTCGTAGGATGTATGATCGTGATTTAGATGGTAAAGTGCGCACAATGATGGATAAGCATATTGATCGGATCCGCGGCAAGTTACGTGGATCGGGTATATATGTATACTGCGTACTTGGGTATGGCTATTATTTACTCCCTGAAATTATATAGCCGCATGATATTTTTTATTTTGAGCATCTGTACATTGCTCTTATTTATTCTGTCTGGGGAGTACAATCGGGTGTTGTTGAAAAAAAGAGAAAAACGAGCTAAAGAAAGATAGGAATGTATGTTTGGCGATAGGAAAGATGGTAGGTGAAAAGTAAATCAGGGCAACAAATAAGAGGATCGTGATGATGGCAGGAATGAGCAGACCTATTGAGTGAGTACTGATAACGCTTTGTGTCGTATGGTTATACCCGCGACGGATAAAGAGGACGCCGTGACGTCTGGGACCCCAGAGCGATACTTTGTCTCCCAGGGAGAGATTCGCGCCGCGCATATTACCACGCAAGCGTGCGTCTCTAAGCTCTCCTGCTGTTGTTTGTATGCGTACAGTTGTCATGACGACACGGTCAGTATCTCTTGTTTGCTGTACGTTGATCATTACCCAGATGAGTTCGACGAGCAGTGTGGCGATGGCAGCATAGAGATCGGGATAATCAACGGCCTCCTCTTTGGATTCTATATGCAGGACAGTTCCGGCGATGCGTGGCTTGCTCTTAGGAAAGTACCAGGGCAGTTTCTGGTTCTGCCACTCTTCATCGCCGACTGCTTGTTCTTGTTTTTCTTTGACAGAGAAGGTGCCAGCGAAAGGATCAGGTGGCACGAGATCAATCATGGTTTCGTAGGGTTCCTGTGTCTGGAGCTCGGTCTGTTTTCGCCACTGCTGTCTGGGCATCGGTTGCTGATTGGTGTGCACCACCATCTGGCGTGACGATGCCTTGCCAGCGTGCTGCTTTTGTGGTCTGGCAGGTACTGGTGCTTCATCCTGCTCATCGTCGTCGTCGTCAGCCTGCTGATCCTCATTGAGAAAGCGCTCGTAGGCCGCGATATCCTCATCTTCCTCAGAAGCTGATTGTGACGGAACCGGCTGCGCTTTATCTGCTGCTGCTCGCTTGCTGGTACGCGCATTTGTGTTTGTGCTGGTATGTGCTGTCGCTGTCACAAGTGGTGTACCACAGTTTATGCAGGCTGGTACTGCCTGAAAGTGACGATAACCGCAGGCTGGACATTTGATGGCTGGCATACTATCTGTTCCTCATTCCTTTGTTGATATAGTGATTTTTTGTTGGTGTGCGTGGATTATCCAGGTCTTTCTGTCTAGCTTCCTATACGACTAATGGTTCCGTTGAACTGACCCGATATTGTTTGACCTATTATATTATTGTTTGCCTGACCGAGACCGGATAGTAAGGAGCTTAGTGCTAACATTTTAT
>DATJIE010000065.1:0-83019 GCA_035493535.1 Dictyobacter sp. | reverse complement strand
GGTAGCGTGCCTGCTTTGGGAGCAGGAGGTCCGCGGTTCGAGCCCGCGCACCCCGACTTATGCGGGAGTAACTCAGTTGGTAGAGTTCCTGCCTTCCAAGCAGGCTGTCGCGAGTTCGAGTCTCGTCTCCCGCTCTTGTGTTGATTTTCCCTTTTCCGTTTGGTGAGAGGTCGTTTCTTATGGAGCGTCTGAACATCGTGAGGCAAAGGGGTTGTTTTGTTTTTGGCGAGAAAGTGTTCTACAGTTACTTTTCCCTTATTTCCTCTCTAATTTTCGTTTTCAGTTCATTTTGCAATGCTGTATGAAGATCTTCATAAGAGCGCTATTCTGGTTCATTTTCCACTGGCAAAAAACCAGGTGTTATAAGCTGTTTTCAGTGTTGTCATACTCCCGTTCCTGAATTTGTAAGGAAATATGTGATATATCTATAGAGAGAAACGATGATATTGGAGGGAACGATGGTATCAAACAAATTGATCATTGATGCATTTGGACGTGTACAAGGAGTAGTTCACCAAACGCTCAATGGTCTGAGTGTAGAAGATTTAGCTTTCCGTCCGACCGCATCCGCGAACTCGATTGGATGGCTTGTGTGGCACTTAACACGTGTGCAAGATGACCATATCGCTGATGTTGCGCATACAAAGCAAGTCTGGCACACGGGATGGTCAAAACAACTGGCGTTACCTTTTGCGGATGATGCGACCGGGTATGGTCAGAGCAGCAACGATATTGCAGCCGTAAAGGTGAGTGCTGATCTGTTGCTTGGTTACTATGATGCTGTGCATGAGGCTACTATTGCCTATGTTCAGAGTTTAAAAGATGAAGACTATGCAAACATAGTTGATACGCGCTGGAATCCGCCTGTGACTCTGGCGGTACGGCTTATCAGTGTGATTTCTGACGATCTTCAACATGCCGGACAGGCTGCTTATATACGAGGTTTACTTCATAATCAGAAGTAGTTGCTTGAGCAGATATGTTAGTGTGATATCAGAAAAGATCCATAAGAGTGGTCTTTTCTGATGTTCATTTTTGGTCAGGAAAATTCAGGTCCCTGATTTTTTTATTCTTCCTCAATTTTCAAGATGATAGGCAAAGCATTATCGGCGACATCCTGTGGAAAGTTGGGATGCTCAATGATGTATTACTGTAATTCTTCATCTTCTGATAGCCGCTCTGGTGGAGCATATTCCTGTCGTTGATAGACCTGTTCTGCGTATGTTTCCAGAGCACTGCGGCAGTGGGCAAGTGCTGTTGTAGCGCTGTCGCGTTGTGGTCCGCCAAAAAAATCTCGATGATAAATCTTTCGCAGCCATTTTGTCAATTTATGTAAATCTTCTTCATTTTCTTCCAGTTCTGCGAAGGTGAATTTCTCTTTCCCGGTTTCTTTCTGTAATTCCGAGAGAAACTGTGTACAGCGCTCAAGAAATTCAGCATAGTCCTGCTCTCGTTCTAGCCGAAAGCGCCCTATGATCTCATTTTCCAGTTCAGTCTGTGCTGTTTGAGCAGTAAATAATAGCCCTCCACCTCCCTGGTTTTTGAGGTCTACCAGCAGCAGATGTAAAGCGCGTTCTAATGCATTGCCGTGTGGGAGTATCCACACTCCATTTTGTAATGCGAGTGCGCCAAGTTGTTGCATGCGTCGCCAGACGGAGACACGTAAACTGGATGGCGTTGTGGGCGTCTGGGGTAGAAAGACAAGCCATTTGTGTGTCTGCATGTGGCAATCCCTCCTTGTAACAGTGATTATGTATGGAATGGCAACACGTGTTTCATTTTGTCTGTTACGTTTCATTCAAGACTCATCAAAGTGACTCTATCTGGGAAAAAAAGCGCTGGAAAATGTCTTTATGCTCAGGTATACTTTTCATGAAAAGTAATATTAGCATATAATAATATTGTACTCTTTTGCAAAAAATACCATTTACAGATTATTTGAAGATTTTTAGTTAATTTAATTGATTTTATTGTGTATTACAGGCGATTGTAGTGATGCATTTGTGTTTTGTCATGTAAAAGGAAGATTGATTGCCGTATTGTTGGTGATGTGTTCATCTGCATGATGATTATCTCTCGATAGTCTATATGGATAAACATAGGACAGTATGTCCTGATGTCCATTGCTTTCTGATAGTTGCTAGCTGTTTGTTTGTGCTGAGGATTACTGGATGTTGCTGTGTTGTGTTCAAGGAAGGAAGAACTCATGCATCTCCCGTTTCAAATCTCTCGTATTCGTCTGCTTCTTTTTGCTACTACCTTGCTTATTGAAATGATTTCTGCGTTTCCTACGATTGGTTTACCGTTGCTACGTGATCAGGTTCATATGAACTATACGCAGATTGGCGTTCTCTTTAGTGTCGGAGCACTGGCGTCTATGGTTTTGGAACCATTGGTGAATGTATTAAGCGATTTGACTGTCAGTAAGAAGTACTGGGTTATCGGTGCGATGATTGTTCTTGCAGGCGCTTTTTTGTTAGCCGGGTTGGCGCATAGTTTTATTCTGCTTCTTGTTGCATTTGCGTTTCTCTATCCTGCCAATGATATTGCGGAAGGTGTTGTCCAGACATCTCTGGTTGATCATAATCCAAGCAAGAGTACCCATACACTGACACGGCTGGCATATTTTGGCAATATGGGTGATTTTCTAGCTCCTGTGACGGTTGCTATCATCGCGTTTCTCTTGTTGGGCTGGTTTACATTGTGTAGTTTAGCTGCGCTTGTCTGGTTTGTTGTTGCTGGTGTTATGCTATTTCAGCCCTTTCCCAAAACGCGTGATGGTCAAACGAAGTCTGCAAGTCGCGTAATTGAAGGTTTGCGCATGGTTTATCATAATCCTAGGCTCCTCTGCTGGGTGATTATGGCGATCTTCCCAATTATGCTTGATGAGGTTTTTCGCAGTTTCGCTGGACTTTATTTGCAAGATATGTTGCATATGAGTGATGATCGAGTTGAGGTTTTGCTGGCGTTTGAGACAGGGGCGGGTTTTGTTGGCTTGATCCTTACTGAAGTGTTGCTCTGGTTGCGAGTGCCGAAGCATTGGTTGTTGCTCTGGTCGGCGGTGATCGTCTTCTTTTCGATGGGGGGATTATTGGTTACCCGTGAAAACTGGGTAGTTATAGTCATGCTGTGTCTGATTGGAGCTGGGTCGATTGCCTGGTTCCCGCTCGCGAAGGCGCAGGTCTATGATCGTTTGCCTGGATACAGTGGTACGGGGCGTGCTTTGCTCAGCCTGGGAGCACCTTTTGAGGTGATTTTACCTAGCGTTGTGGGCTTTATCGCGGGGGCTTATGGCATTGTTGTGGGCGTGGGCTTTTTGACTCTGGCTCCGTTAGGAATCATACTGATGACTGTGAGTGGTCTGGCACGAGAATATCGTTCGCAGGCCATATCTGTGCTATCTGGGCCATCTAATACCGTCGCATAGTGCAATGATAATGATCAATTGTGTTTGCTGTCTCTGTCGTGTGGATGTAGGGAGGTATGGGCTGGCTGCTCGCTCCTCCCTTTTTGTCTGTACCAGCGGGTGTGTCTTCATGATGAAGAGAAGCAACAGGCTGGTGTTCGTTAGGAGGAGGAATGGCATTGCAATCATTTATTTCGACGCTATCTCTTTATTCTGTTGATGAGATTGATGGCTGTATACTGGTGAAAGATCCTACTACTTTTTCTTTGTCTGAGTACAGTAGATATAAATATGGAGCAAGTAGGGTCGGTGAACGCTATGGGCAGGCTTTGTGTGAGAAGTTCTTGCGTGCCTTTTTTCATCTGGTTGTCTCTCGTCAATTATTGATTACCTCTTCTCCTTACAAAACTATTCCCACAAGTTCTCTTTGTATTGCTCAGTCATTCTGTCGCACTCTCAATCAGTGGCGTTGTCGTATGGGGTTTGCTCCTTCGCAGTTGACGAAAATAGGACGAGCCACACTCTCTGCTGGTGATTATGGTGTATTGTCAAAGGAGCAGCGGATAAGCCGTATGAAGCGCAATCGGCTCTCTTTTGATACCACGCTGCTGGCACATGCTGATCTGGTTGTTGTGGATGATATCAAAGTTACCGGTGCTCATCAGCAGTGCATCATGTCACATATTGAGCAATTATCCTTAACATCACTGACATTTCTTTATGTGGTTGAATGTTGTCATTCGCACAAGGAAGTATGTAATCCCCAAATCGAGGATCATTTGAATCATATCAGTGTTCATACACTGGCTGATATGATTGATATTATCCGCAGTCCCGATTTTTTCTTCAATGTACGGATGTGCAAATTTATCCTGAATGAAGTTAATCGTGCTGATTTACCTGCTTTTCTGCAACAAATGACTGATCAATTTGTCGCGTTTCTCTATCATATGAGTCTTAAGGATGGCTATGGTCATATGAATATGTATCGCGAAAGCGTTCAGATGGTTGCTTCTGAATTACAGCAACGTGGCCTGGAAGGATCTTCTCTATGATGAATAAGCTGAAATTTCACTTTGATGCTGCTGATAGCGCGTTGTTTGCTGATGCTGTTCGTGAAGTGCAACCTATTGTGTATGCTCCTCATGCAGATGCCGTTGCAAAGGCACTGGTCAAAAGTGGCTCATTCTCTCTTGGTCTGCATTTATCTCCTGAGAAATGGTTCAAGTGGAAGTGTGGCATTGTTGCTCCTTGTGGTTGTAATTGCCGATATCTCAATGGATTGCCTGAAGTACGCCGCGTTATTGATCGTGCGTTGGTGCGCGCTGTTCGTTCAGCTTTTCCCGATGCCGATTATATTATTGCGGTTGCCAATGCTGGTATTCCCTGGGCGAAGACGATTGCGGAAAGTCTGCGGTTACCGTTAGCTTATGTGCGCAGTGAGCCGAAAATGATGGGGAAAGGGCATCTTGTAGAATGTTCTCCGGTGCGAGGAGAACATGCAATTGTTGTTGAAGATGTGGTAGTGAGCGGGAAAAGTACCAGAGAAACTATTGATGCGATACATCATGAAACCAATATCCATGTAGCGGGTGTACAGAGTATCGTGAACTGGAATTTTCAGGCTATGCGACGTTCGTTGGCTGGATATGCTGTGAGTGCTCTTACTAGCTATCCATTCATTCTTGCCTGTGCATTGCAGGAGGCATTGCTTGAGGAGGAAGGATACCGCCAACTGATGAGCTTCTACAGGAATCCGTATGTTCATGTATGGGCGAAGTATTATGCACAGGACATTCCTTCTTATGATTCATGAAAAAGAGGCTATATTCCCAGTTAATTGTCTGTTACAATAGGGGAATGTTCTCAGACGATGCTGGTTGATCATTGATGTGAAGTCTCCTGACAGGTAGCGGGATCTGCTTTCCAGTGCCTGGTCTGGTTGCGTGATTAAGCCGTGAAAGAGTGGCGTTGACGATTGTTTTCTACTGCATAGTTTGACGGTATGAAGAAGGTATATCAATATTGGTCAATGGTAATTGTACGTTGCCCCATGTGCGGCGTTTATGGTTGGTGCGACATGGTGTGACAGCGTGGAATCATGAAAAGCGCTTTTGTGGTCATAGTGATGTTCCATTATCTGAGCCGGGTAACCAGCAAGCGCAATGGTTGGCTGGACAACTCCATTCCAGGTCCATCGCGGCGCTTTATAGTAGTGACCTTCAGCGGGCACAGCAAACAGCCACACGCATTGCGCAGCATCACGAGCAGTTAGCTATTCGGGCTTCAGAGGTCTGGCGAGAACTCTTTTTTGGCGATTGGGAAGGATTGACCTATACACAGATTGCGGAACAGTATCCACTGCATACAGATTTTTTTACAGATCCTGTGCATACAGTACCGCCAAATGGTGAAAAGTTTCCGCATTTTCGACAACGCGTGTATACTGCTTTACAGACATTGATCCGGTTCGATGAAACAATACCCGGTGATCTGGTTCTTGTCAGTCATGGTGGCGTAATACGTCTATTGCTCTGTTTTATCCTGGGGATACCAGTTGCGCGTCACTGGCAATTACGTATCGATCCTGGTTCGTTAAGCGCGATTGATTTTGTCAGCGGTGAACAGGATATCTCAGCAACCGCTCTTCTATCACTACTCAACTGGCAGCAGTCATCCGCTGGTATCGACTAAGGTTTGTTAAAAAAGGATGAACCGGGTAAGCGGGTTTATCCATCATTGGATCAATGTCTGAAGATGACCGTTTTTCCTCTGTGCAGGATATAGTTACATTGTTTGCGTAGAAAAGTATGAATTCACGTTATTCTGATAATAGTTATCGTTCTGGTTGGTTGGTGGAACAATATAAAGAGTTAATTGCGGCTACTCGTTTTCTTTCGATTATTCCCTTGCCTGGAAGTGCTCAACTTTTTCGCACTGATACAACCGAACGGCGTGTGATCCTTGGTAGTGCTTATTTCCCTATCGTTGGGTTACTTCTTGCCTTTGGCGCAGTCGTAATCACCTGGATCTTTGGTTCTGTTGTGCCGCAACTTGTGCTATCGGCTCTGCTGGTAGTCGCGCTGGTAATTCTCACGGGCGGTCTGCATCTGGATGGTTTGATGGATACCTGTGATGGTTTTTTTGGCGGCAAGGAGCGCGAAGATAAGTTAGAGATCATGCGTGATAGCCGCGTGGGGAGTTTTGGGGTGCTGGGTGCTGGATGTGTGCTTTTGCTCAAGTTCGCGCTGCTTGCGAGCATTGATTCTCATACATTGCCAACTGTGTTGTTCACCATTTTACCGATAACACGCTGGGAGCTTGTGCTGGTGATGTGTCAGTTTCCCAGTGCTCGTCAATCTGGTCTTGGGGCGGCGCTCCGTCGTACCGTGACACCACAACGTCTGGGAATTTCTGGGGCGTTATCGCTGGTGTGTGCTTTGCTTTTCGGGCATTTTCTCCTTGGTATGGTGTTATGGTTTGCTGGTTCCGCACTGGCTTATGTTTTAGGTATCTGGTTAAGCGGGCGGTTGGGTGGTTTAACCGGTGATACATATGGTGCGATTTCGGAGGTATCCGAGGTTGTATTGTTGCTTATTTTTCTCTTGATACATTCGTGGATCTAGGGATTTCATCTATGATAGAGGCAGGGAAGCATGAGTATAAATCTGGATAAAGGTTGGTCGGGTTGCTATGCACGAGAATATATCGAATTCCGGGGGGGATGCTGAGGGAGCCTTATCTGCGCGACTGGTTGTTATTTTAGGTGGAGCGAGAAGTGGCAAGAGTACGTTTGCTGAGCGTCTGGCGTTGCAAAGTGGTCGCAGGGTGGCTTATATCGCGACGGCACTGGCAAGTGACGATGATATGCGCGATCGCATTGCCCGCCATCAAGCACAACGTCCGACGGTATGGCGCACTATTGAGGAGCCGTTGCAGCTGGCGACTACGGTGCAAGAGGCTGCTCTACATGCCGATGTCATTTTGTTGGATTGTGTGACTATCTGGCTCTCTAACTGGCTATTTATGCAGGGTGATGGCGCAGCGATACAGGATGATGCAGTGAGTGCGCAGCATTATGATAGTGCTTTGCAGGAAATCTCACGGTTACTTGCTGTTATCGCGTCATGGGATGCGCAGAAAACGCTGTTGCTTGTCTCTAACGAGGTTGGTCTGGGGATTGTGCCCTCGTATGCATCGGGACGTATCTATCGTGATATACTAGGTCTGGTCAATCAACGTCTGGCTGCGGCGGCTTCACAGGTCTATTTGATGGTGGCTGGATTGGGGGTTGATATCAAGCGTTTGCATAATGAGGCGACCATTTAGTTGTGCTATGATTCATTGACATAGTTGGATCATTATTTGTATACTCTTGTGAGTACAACTCTACTGTTTTTCATCAGGTGGTCGTGAACTGCTTTGTTTGGTTCCGACAGAATAGGGAAATCGGTGCAAGTCCGATACAGTCGCGCTACTGTAACTGGTGAAGGCTCCGTCTGTGATATTTGCCACTGTTCACGTCAGGTGAATGGGAAGGCAGGATGAGCCGTGTTCGTGCCAGAAGTCAGAAGACCTGCCTGATGAAGCCGGGCTTATGCTCCTTCGCGTAAAAGGAACAAGCTACCCAGGGCATCATGGTTTTTCTTCCGTCCGCCTTTGGTTCGTCTTCGTTTTGCGCGAGGTGACAATGGTCATTCATTGCGGAGGAAGAAAGTATTCTATGCGCATCCATGTCATCTCTTCACGATTGACTCTCTTTTCCTTGCTTGGTCTTTTGCTGCTGCTTGCCGCATGTGGACAAAGCACAACTCAGGGAACTACTTCAACGCTGACTCCTACGCCGACTACTGCGGTCGATGCGTACGGGACACCGATTGTGATGCCCAAAACAGCACCACAACGTATTATTTCTCTGGCTCCCAGTATCAGTGAGACGCTTGCGGCACTCAATTTGCAGAATAAAGTAGTTGGTGTTGATTATTATACCAATTATCCTGCCAGTATGGCCGCTAAGAAAAAAGTGTCTGATGCGAATGGTGATTATAACGTTGAGGCGATTGTTGCTCTGAAACCAGATCTGATCTTAAGTAGTGGCGGTATCACTAAAGATATTGATGCTCAATTAGCCAGAGTTGGTCTACATGTGGTTGATCTGCCGACCGCGAATTTTTCTCAAGTGTTGCAACAAATCCAGTTGATCGGTCAATTGACGTATGCACAGAGCGCCGCACAGACGGTTGTCTCGCAATTGCAACAGCAGATTACCAGTGTACAAAATGCCGTTAAGGGGACGAATTCCCCCAGTGTAATGCTGGAAGTCGATGACAGTACCCCGGGAAAACCATATGTCTTTGGTGGTGGTTCATTCGGCGATCAATTGTTGCAGTATGCGCATGCCACGAATATTTTTCACGCAAATGCTACTAATAGTGGATATCCGCAGGTGACCGATGAGGCTGTGATTCATGACAATCCACAATATATTATTTTAACGGAAGATCCACAGTATGGCGGCAATCCGAGTGCTGTGTATAAGCGAACAGGGTGGAGCGTCATCAGCGCGGTCAAGACGCATCAGGTCTATCGTTTGAATGCTGATATTATGCAGCGCCCGGGACCACGTCTTGGTGAGGCATTGCGCTGTGTTGCTCAAATCGTCCATCCTGATAAATTTTCGGGCGCTTTACCATCTTATTGTACTGGTACCGTCTAAGATCTTATTCAGTGCATCAGCTCTTTGATGAGGAAGATTTGATGGTAGATATGATGGCTACACAGAGAATGAAGCGTAAGTTGACCTGTTGGGCTGCTTTGTCTGTTCTGGTCGCATGGGGGTTAGACCATCTGGGTGAACCTCCTGCGGCATGGCATCCTGTGGTCTGGTATGGCTGGCTTATTCGGCGTCTTGAGGCGTTTGTTCCTCAACAGAAGTATGCTCAGTTGGGCTATGGTGCTGGTATGCTGGGTATTGCTGGTTGCCTGATCTTTTTTCCTGCGTTGCTTGTGCAAAAAGTGTTGATCCGGGTTGAGCGTTCTGCGGATCAACATCGATTCTGGTTAATGCGGGGTATACTTGCCTTGATCGCTGGTGGATTGCTCAAGCCATTTGTTGCTTTGCGCATGCTGGCTGATGCTGGTAAAGTGGTACGTGAAGCACTTGAACAGCAGGATCTTGAAGAGGCACGTCAGGCATTACGCAGTCTGGTCAGCCGTGATCGTTCACAACTTACGGAGCAGCAGATTGCGGCGGCAGCTATCGAGTCGTTAGCGGAAAATCTCAGTGACTCTATTGCTGCTCCTTTGTTTTATTATGCCTTGCTGGGATTACCGGGAGCGGCCTGTTATCGGCTGTACAATACCTTTGATTCGATGATTGGTTATCATGGTCAGTATGAATATACAGGGAAAGCTGCGGCAAAACTGGATGATTTGCTCAATTTTATTCCTGCTCGTTTAACTGCATTGCTGCTTATTTGCTGTGCTCCACTGTATGGTGGTGATCGTCGTAATGCCTGGTACGTATGGCGTCGTGATGCTCGTAAGACCGAAAGTCCGAATGCCGGTCATCCGATGTCTGCTATGGCTGGTGCATTACATGTGCGTTTAGTGAAGATTGGTCATTATACTCTGGGTGATGCCGAGCAACCATTGCGACCTGAGCATATCCAGCAGGCGGAAAAGATGGTGCATCGTATCGGGGGGCTGTTATTTTTGCTGACCGCTCTGTGGCGCATTGTGTGGAGTGCCAGATCATGAGGAATGATGTCGAAGATATTGGCGTTGTTCACGGTGCCCTGGACTATACTGAACTGAGGCGTCTCAATGTGCATCCTGATGAGGTGTTGGATTTTAGTGTCAATTCAAATCCATATGGCCCGTCTCCTCATGTGCGTACAGCTATTGCTCAAGCCAATCTTGAGCGCTATCCAGATCGTGAATGCACGCAATTGCGTCAGGCCATAGTGCAATATGAGCTACGTGATACTGCTATTCGCTTTGATGAAGTGCTTTGTGGTAATGGGAGCAGTGCATTGATCTGGGCAATTGCTCATGCTTTTCTGCGGCAAGGAGATAGAGTTGCGCTTTGTGAACCAACCTTTGGTGAATATGCTGCCGCATCTTGTGCCGCAGGCGCTGAGATCATGGTATGGCATACCACGGAAGCGCAATGTTTCCAATATGATATCGCGCAACTTCTTTGCTGGTTACGCAAAGAGCAACCTCGTCTGCTCTGGCTATGCAATCCCAATAACCCTACAGGTAGTAATCTGACACCAACAATGATTATTCTTATAGCCAAAGAGTGTAGCAAGTTGGGCACATTGCTGGTGATAGATGAATCCTATCTGAATTTTGTGCCTGCCGAGATCTTCTTCTCGGGTATTCAGTTGCGAGATCGTTCACATGTGCTTGTTGTGCGTTCTTTGACGAAGGATTATGCATTGGCTGGTGTACGGTTGGGATATGTGATCGGACAACGTGAACTGCTACGGGCAGTGCGTGGGCAGTTGCCTTCCTGGGATGTGAGTGCGTTAGCACAGGTTGCTGGTCAGGCAGCGTTAATGGATCAGCAGCATAAGCGAGAGACGCTGGCACAACTGGCATCTGAGCGGCAGGCATTTTTCGCGACACTACGACAGGCACATTTGACGTTTATTCCTTCGTATACGCATTTTTGTTTACTCAAAGCAGGGAATGCGACACAGGTACGGCAACAACTGCTGGCAAGAAGATTGTTGGTGCGTGATTGTACATCCTTTGGTTTGCCACAGTTCGTGCGGGTGGCGACACGACCAGCGATGGAATGGAGACGGTTGGTAACGGCCTTGCGGGAGGTGATGCAAGCAAAATGAAACTGGCAAAAACATTGATGACCTCATTATGTGCTGACTATGATCTGGTTATCATCGAAGGAGCGGGAAGTCCGGTTGAGTTAAACCTCGCGCAGCATGATCTTGTCAATATGCGTGTGGCGCAACAGGCTCTGGAAGAAGATCTTTCTCGCCTGGCGGGCCAGTTGCACAACCGTTTTCCCGGCAGGTCGAATATGATAAGTTAGCGCAAGTGCTACGGCAAGCAGTAGATATTGAGCAGTTGAAAACGTTATGTGGTTTGACATAGTAACTTTCCTGGTAGGAAACCTGAGGATGGAATGCGCATGGAATGTTTATCAAGGCTTGATTTCCCTGGAGCAGAGATTCTATTGAGCGATGATGCGTATATTGTTACCAGTCGGAATGCCTGGTATACCGTATCTTCGGCTGTGGTAGGGGGCGGCTTCCAATCGACGCATACGATTATAAACCGCCATGTGCCGCGCAACTATTATTGTACTTCACCCGCTCAGGATTTACAGGGATTTGCCTTGTCACTGCATGTGCGGGAGCCTTTTGTTGGGATGCTGACCGGTGTGCCAATTGATGGTACACGTATTGTGACACTACGCCAGGATGACATAACAGTAGCGAGTATTATCACTGCTGGTGTGGGTAATGCGGTCACGTCAGGGGTCAGCGAACCGTTACCGTTTGTGCCGGGAACAATTAATATTACTGTGCTGGTGGACGCGCAACTGGTCCCGGCGGCAATGGTCAATGCAATCATTACCGCAACGGAAGCAAAGGTTGGTGTACTGGTTGATTGTCATGTCCAATCGCCAGCGGGCACGTTTGCCACCGGTACTTCGACTGATGCGATAGTGGTTGCCTGTACGGGGCGGGGTGATGCATTACCATATGCCGGACCCGGTACAGATGTAGGTTATTTGATTGGTCGTAGTGTCAGGCAAGGCTTGATGAAAGCCTTAGAACCATGTGGTATTTTCTATGAGGATAGTGTTATGCAGACGGATGAGAATGGAGGTAGATAGCGATGGGTGAATCTGAAATAAATGAGCAGGCAGGTCAACAGAGCGGAGAGATAGAAGAACTGAGCGAAGAAGGTCGGGCGCGTCTGCGTAAAGAGCAGGCCGAGGCTCGTGCCAACCGGCAACCTAATAGAGGGCTTGTGATTGTTAATACTGGCAATGGTAAGGGTAAGACAACGGCGGCGCTTGGCCTTTTAATGCGAGCCTGGGGACAGAATATGCGTGTCGTCATGTTGCAATTTCTGAAAACGCAGACTGGCAAATGGGGCGAAATTCGTGCCGCGCAGCGTATGGGCGTTGAGATTATTCCTCTCGGCGATGGTTTTACATGGAACAGTGATAATCTGGAACACGATCAGGCGTTAGCACAACAATGCTGGCAGCTGTGTCGTGAGAAGATCGAAAGCGATCAGTATGATATTGTGATCATGGATGAGATTACCTACGCGCTCAATTACCACTGGTTGGATCTAGACGAGGTGCTGACCACACTACGCAACCGTAATCCGCATATGCACGTCATTCTCACTGGACGTGATGCTCCGGCTGATCTGATTGCATACGCCGATCTGGTGACGGAGATGAATGAGATCAAGCACCCATACAAAGAAGGTATTCTTGCTCAACGAGGCATTGAATTCTAATAAACCAATCGTACAATTCTCAGAAGGAAAAAATATGACAATAGATGCTCTAACGGCGCTTATCGCCCACATAGGTTCACTTGATGCCACTGCTATCGAGCAGGCCGAGGCTCGTCAACTGCAACTGACAAAGCCCACAGGTAGTTTGGGACGTTTAGAAGAGATCGCTGTTCAATTGGCAGGTATCACCGGGAAAGTTCAGCCATCGGTACAGCGGAAAGCTGTGGTTGTGATGGCGGCTGATCATGGTGTGACCGCTGAACGTGTCAGTGCCTATCCAGCTGATGTGACGCCGCAGATGGTGTTGAACTTTCTGACGCATGGTGCGGCGATTAACGCATTGGCGGGACAGGCTCAAGCTGATGTGACTGTGGTTGATATTGGTGTTGCCGTGGAACTTGATCATCCGCAACTGCTACAGCGAAAAGTGAAAGCAGGCACGGCAAATATGGCGCAGGGGCCAGCCATGTCTCGTGAAGAAGCTATACAGGCGATCATGATTGGGGTTGAGGTCTTAGAGTCGTTGGCGGATCATGGCCTTGATCTGGTCGCGACGGGCGAGATGGGGATTGGCAATACGACCGCAGCCAGTGCGATCACTGCTACTTTGTTAGAATGTGCTGTTGAGAGGGTTACAGGACATGGCACAGGTATTGATGCAGAGCAATTTAAACACAAAGTTGCGGTAATCGAACAAGCGCTTGACCGTAATCAGCCAGATAAAGCCGATGCGCTTGATGTGCTGGCGAAAGTGGGTGGTTTAGAGATTGCCGGACTAGTTGGGGTGATACTGGCTGCTGCGGCGCACCGTATTCCTGTTGTGCTGGATGGGTTTATTTCCAGTTCGGCGGCCTTAGTTGCTGTGGCTCTGGCTCCGGCAACACGAAATTATCTCTTCGCAGGGCATATGTCAGTTGAGCGTGGACACCAATTGATACTGGAAAAGTTAGCTTTGCTTCCATTATTACAGTTAAACCTGCGGTTAGGGGAGGGTACCGGGGCGGCGCTGGCTATGCATGTCATCGAAGGGGCGGTGCGTACGCATAATGAGATGGCAACCTTCGCCGAAGCCGGTGTCAGTGACCGTGACGCATAAATTCAGGCATATGAGGAATGTATAGGGCTACTTCTTTCAGCTTTTGTTTGATGCAATGGCAATAAAAAAATATATAAATAAGCAATAAAAGACCCACGAGAAGACAATTGTTGCGTATTTCGTGGGTCTTTTATGTACAAATGACATAGTTTTATTATCAATCCTGCTGTTAATCATTTATTGCTGTGTTTTATTCCTTTGCCCATTGCTATAGATACTAAATACGCTTTTCTGACTACTTGTTTGTAAGTAATATACAAATTAAATTGTTTATTTGACATCTATTTTGCGTTTATGGATCGGTGAAAAACTGAAAATAGTATAAATCTCGATTCACTGTGCAAATTGTCTAATGTATTTACATTAAATTTATGCTATTCGTATATTACACAATATTTAATATGGATGGTAATCTTTATCCAAACAATACGGTTGTAAAAAGTGCACAAGATTATGTAGCGCCTTTCTAGGGTTGGAAAACAGTGCAATGTTGCCATGCTCAAGCTACGTATGTTGACGGTATTGAAGCTGTGAATACGTTCGGGTAGCAGTTCATAGCGTGGGTTAGCGTTGAGTCTGTCTAATTGTAGGGAGGGTGGAATGGTGAAGAGATATAGATATGATGAAAAGTGGCCTTGGATGAACTCAGGAGGAGAACATGAGCGACATCGTTGTTACACCATCTGTTCAAATTGATTCGGCAGAATCAACGGCTACTCACTGTCCATATTGTGCTTTACAATGTGGCATACAATTATCAGGCTCACGAGAACAAATCAAGCTCGTTGGTAATAAACATTTTCCGGTGAACAAAGGTAGTCTGTGCATCAAAGGATGGAATGCTTCTGCGACCCTTACTCATTCCGAACGCCTTCTTTCTCCACTTATCCGTTCTTCTAACGGCGAATTAGAGCCTGCTTCCTGGGATGATGCATTGGCTTTTGTGGCTCAGCGTTTTCATGTTATTCAGCAGCAACATGGTAAAGATGCGGTTGGTATGTTTGGTGGTGGATCACTGACAAACGAAAAAGCGTATCTTTTAGGCAAATTTGCTCGTGTTGCCCTGGAAACCTCCAATGTGGATTATAATGGGCGTTTTTGTATGTCCTCTGCCGCGACTGCATCACAAATGGCATTTGGCCTGGATCGTGGTTTGCCTTTTCCCATTGAAGATATTGCTTATACGGACATGGTTTTACTGGTTGGCAGTAATATTGCTGAAACGATGCCACCTCTGTTGCACTATTTTGGGGAGCAACATCGTAATGGTGGACAACTTATCCTTGTTGATCCACGTGCTTCTTTGACCTCAAATCAAGCTACGTTGCATTTAAAATTAACGCCAGGGACGGATGCTGTGCTGGCAAATGGTATACTCCATATCCTCATTCGCGATGGTTTGATTAATCATCAATATATTGATCAGCGTACTGAGGATTTTTCACGTGTCAAAGCAGTTGCCGCAACCTATTGGCCGGAACGTGTAGAGCGTATTACAGGCATTCCCGAAGCTCTAATTGTGCGGGTAGCGCATATGTTGGGACGGGCCAGGTCTGCGATGATTCTTACTGCGCGAGGTACAGAGCAGCAAAGTCAGGGTGTAAACAATGTGCTGGCATATATTAATATTGCGCTGGCTTTGGGGCTTGTGGGTCGTCCATTAAGCGGATATGGATGTATTACTGGACAGGGAAATGGTCAGGGAGGACGTGAACATGGGCAGAAAGCCGATCAGCTTCCAGGTTATCGCAAAATTACCGATCCGGGCGCTCGTCAGCATATAGCTAACGTATGGGGCATTCCTGAACAAGCGATACCTCTGGCTGGCAAATCTGCCTATGAGATGCTTGATACTGCTGGCAAGGATGGTGGTATTCGTGCCCTTATGGTTATGGGATCTAATGTCGTGGTTTCCTCTCCAAATGCTTCCCATATTCAGGAACGTTTAAAAGCGCTGGATTTGCTGGTTGTGGCTGACTTTTTCCTTTCCGAAACTGCGCAAATGGCTGATGTGGTATTTCCATCAGCACAATGGGCAGAGGAGGAAGGCACTATGACCAACCTTGAGGGGCGTGTGCTTAAAAGAGAACGTGTACTTGAGCCACCCCTAGGCGTACGAACTGATTACGATTTGCTTTGTTCGCTGGCTGCATGTATGGGAAAAGGGCAGTTTTTTACCTATGCTGATACTCAACAGATCTTTGACGAATTGCGCCGTGCCAGTGCGGGTGGTATCGCTGATTATTCTGGTATTACCTATGAAAAGATCGAGGCCAATCAGGGCGTTTTCTGGCCCTGTGTGGCGGAAGATCACGCGGGAACTCCGCGACTTTTCCTTGACCGTTTTCCAACACCATCCGGGCGGGCTCGTTTTCATGCGGTCCAGCATCGCCAGCCTTTTGAAGCACCTGATACCGCATATCCTCTTTATCTCACGACCGGACGTATCCTTGCTCAATATCAATCTGGCACTCAGACGCGTCGTGTCCCTCGTTTGAATGAGGTGGCCTCAGAACCGTTTGTGGAGTTGCATCCATCAACAGCTCATCGTTTTATGATCGCTCCAGGTGAGAGTGTCAGACTGACAACACGGCGAGGCTCTGCTGTATTTACCGCAAAAGTGACACCTTCTATTCGCGAAGATACTATCTTTGTTCCATTTCATTGGGGTGGTGAGCAATCGATTAATCGGCTTACCAGTCCCGCGCTTGACCCTATTAGCCGTATGCCTGAATTTAAATTATGCGCGGTACGGATTGAACGATGTGAAGTAACAATGGAGGCTTAGTCCATGATGGAGAAACAGCGTCTTGTAATTATCGGCAATGGTATGTCCGGTGCTCGCTTGATCGAGGAGGTACTGGCTCATCAGGGAAAAGATATCTATGATATCGTAGTCTTTGGTGATGAACCGTATGGCAATTATAATCGTATTCTCCTTTCAAATGTATTGGCTGGCGAACATGATCCTGCGGACATTTTTATCAATCCTTTGAACTGGTATCAGGAGCAGGGCGTGACACTGTATGCTGGCAATCGTGTGCAGTCTATTGACCCCGTTCGGAAGCTGGTTCAC
Source organism: Dictyobacter sp. (assembly GCA_035493535.1). Classification (GTDB taxonomy): domain Bacteria; phylum Chloroflexota; class Ktedonobacteria; order Ktedonobacterales; family Ktedonobacteraceae; genus Dictyobacter. The sequence continues at coordinate 65,928 of DATJIE010000065.1, read as the reverse complement.
GCCACTGATGGTATTGAGGTGCCGTATGACAAACTGGTCATTGCAACCGGGAGTAAACCTTATATTCCCAATCTCCAAAATTTATATGCAGAGCAAGGAAATTTGAAGACGGGGGTATTCGTATTCCGCTCATTTGATGATTGTGATGCGATGATTGCTTATGCGCAACGGTCACAGAGGGTTGTTGTGATTGGTGGTGGGGTATTGGGGTTGGAGGCGGCTCGTGGTCTGCAAAATAGAGGGTTGGAAGCGCATGTTGTTCATGTTTCAAAGCATCTTATGAATGTGCAACTTGATATGTCAGCTGGTAGAATGCTACGTCTGACGCTTGAACGCATGGGCGTAAAACTCCATTTCCAGAAAAGATCAAATGCATTGTTGGGGACTGAGTGTGTTACTGGAGTTGCCTTTGAAGATGGTTCACAACTGGATTGTGATATGGTCGTTATCTCGACTGGTATATTGCCAAACGTCGATCTGGCAAAAAATGCAGGCATTGCTGTAGATCGTGGCATTCTCGTTCAGGATGACCTCTCATGCAGTCTTCCAGATGTTTATGCGGTTGGTGAATGTACTCAACATCGTGGACGTACCTATGGTCTGGTCGCTCCTTTATGGGAACAGGCTCAATGTCTCGCTGAACACCTTACCCTTCAAAGCACTCCTCGTTTTTATCAGGGATCTCGTGAATTAACCAAACTGAAGATTATGGGTATTGACCTGGCAGTCATGGGCGATAAAGAGGAGGTAGAGGATGACGATGAGGTGATTGTCTATTCTGAACCCTCACGTGGTATCTATAAAAAATTGATTGTGCGCGAAAATCGTCTGGCCGGAGCTATTTTGTTAGGTGATGGAACGGTGACTCCGCGTGTATTGCAATTGTTTGACCGTCATGAAGAGTTGCCAGAAAATCGTTCAGAACTGCTCTTTTCACTTTCTCACGAGCAACAAGGGTTGAATATTGCGGATCTTCCCGATGATACACAGATCTGTAATTGTAATGGTGTCTCAAAAGGCATGATTGTTGAAGCAGTCAAGAGTGGCAAACGTAGTTTAAAGGTGTTATGTGATGCTACGCGTGCTGGTTCTGGTTGTGGCACTTGTATGAAGGATGTACAGGCAATTCTTGAATTTGCATCTGATGGTGCGGTTATTGAAGATCCTTCTGTTCACTACTATGTTCCGGGTGTGCCGTTAGCGAAACCTGAATTGATTAAAGCGATTAAAGAGCAACATCTGTATAGCGTTTCCGCCGTCTTCAATGTATTAGCCGCAGGCAAGGAAGATGCCGGTAGTAAAGCAGGATTGGCATCATTGCTGAAGACGATTTGGGGCAAAGAGTATGAAGACGAACGGGATTCGCGCTTTATTAATGATCGTGTCCATGCAAATATCCAGAAAGATGGCACATTTAGCGTTGTGCCACGCATTTATGGTGGTGTGATTACACCACAGGAACTGCTGCGTATTGCGAACGTCGCGAACAAGTACAATGTACCGATGGTCAAATTGACAGGTGGTCAGCGTATTGATCTGGTAGGTCTGTCCCGTGAACAACTTCCTGCGGTATGGAATGATCTGGGTATGCCGTCAGGGCATGCGTATACGAAAAGTTTTCGTACCTGTAAAACCTGTTTGGGTACTGAATTTTGTCGTTATGGTGTTGGTGACAGTACAACCCTGGGCATTAATGTAGAGAAGCGCTATCAGGGTATCGAATCTCCTCATAAAATGAAGCTTGCTGTTTCAGGTTGTCCACGCAATTGTGCTGAGTCCACAACAAAAGATATCGGTGTGGTGGCTATTGAAGGTGGAAAGTGGGAAGTTTACGTGGGGGGCGCTGCAGGCGCAACTGTACGTAAAGGGGATAAACTTTGCGTGGTTGATACACAAGAAGCGGTGTTGCTGTATATGGGACGCTTCATTCAATATTATCGTGAGCATGCGAAATATCTGGAGCGGACATATGGCTTTGTTGAGCGCGTTGGCATAGAGCGTTTGCGTCAGCTATTAATTGATGATGTTGATGGTATCTGTCAGCAGTTGGATCATGATATTCAAGCCTCCGTTGATGCCTATGTTGATCCCTGGCAGGAAGCATCTCAGCCAGTGACACCTGCGCAATTTATGGATGTTTTGCAGCCCGTTGAGAAGATCACAGCTCTCTAGCTCAACTTTACATCACAAGAAAGGAAGGCGTACCATATGAGTAGTATGATGACATCGGGTCGAGTCGTGTATAATCTTGGCCCATTAGATCGGCTTCCACGTGGAGAGGGGCGTACTTTTCTCGTTGAGAAAACAATGGTTGCGATTTTCCGGACACGTAAAGATGATGTCTATGCGCTTCAGGCGCAGTGTTCCCATAAAGGAGGGCCGTTAGCCGATGGTATCATCGGCAATGGCACCGTTATCTGTCCGCTGCACTCCTTTAAGTTTTGTTTGATGGATGGTCAACCAGTTGGGAATTCATGTGCATCATTGAAAACGTATGTTGTCTCGGTGGATGAGTATGGCAACGTTTTGTTGCAAATGAACGAGTAACGCATCGTGTCCTGGTTCCTGTGGAAGGTTACATAAAGAGGGTGATTGCTATGGTGCAGAAAAATGCACGTGTTGCGATATTAGAGGCTCGCATGAGCGAAGAAATGTCTAATTTGCTTCGTCGTCATGGTGCTCAACCGTATAGTGTTCCTGCTGTGCGAGAGGCGGCACGAGATGAGAATTCCAGATCTGTTCCTGTCTTTATTGACCATTTACAGGATGAGCGTTTAGGTTTTGTTGTATTTTTTACTGGTGTGGGTGTGCGCACATTATTGAATGAGGCTGACCAGACAGGACGCCAGCAGGAGCTTATTGATGCATTAAGACATGTTACTGTTGTGTGTCGCGGTCCAAAACCTGCGGCGGTACTAAAAAAACATGCTATTCCTATCGCTTATAGCGCAAGCGAGCCATTCACGACCAAAGAACTAATTGATGTGTTATCTCCTCTCGCAGTACGGGGAAAAGGGGTGGGAATTGTCCATTATGGCGAAAGAAATGCTCCTGTTGCGCAGTATCTCCGTGAGCGAGGCGCTGAACTTGAAGAGCTTTCTCTCTATGAATGGCAACTCCCTGACGATAGAGTTCCCTTACAAATGTTGATTAAAGAACTTATAGATGCTCAGGTGGATGCTATTGCTTTCACCAGCCAGATACAGGTACGCCATCTTATGCAAGTAGGAGCAGACATGCAGTTGACTGACCAGCTTGTTGCTGCATTGAGATTAAAAACTATTGTTGCTTCTATTGGTCCTACCTGTACAGGCGTGCTACAAGAGTATGGGGTAGAACCGCACGTTATCCCACCACATCCAAAGATGGGACATCTTGTGAAAGCTTTGCAAGAATATCTATCTGGTTCGTAAGGAGGGATACAGAGCGCGGCACTCCTGCTTTCAAAAGGAGTTGAAGGTTTATGCCAGTTGGTTTTCTACGTACAAACGTGGTACATCCTGATGCGAAAGCGACAGTTTTTGCCTCCTTCCTGCACTTTGATATGTGTTTTACGGTCTGGGTTTTGTTAGGATCGCTCAGTGTATCAATAACTCAGAGCCTTGGTTTAAATCCTTTTTTGCAGACTGTGATGGTGGCTGTCCCAACATTAAGCGGTTCTTTATTACGTATACCGATGGGGTTATTGGGTGATCGTTTTGGTGGCAAACGTACTGGAACACTTATGTTGTTGTTTTTATTTATTCCATTACTTCTTGGTTGGTTGGTTGATGTACAATTGCCTGGAGTGCTTTGTATCGGGTTGATGTTAGGTGTTGGTGGGGCCTCTTTTGCTGTCGCGTTGCCGCTGGCAAGTCACTGGTATCCACCTTCTCGGCAGGGACTCGTCATGGGGATTGCTGCCGCAGGCAATATGGGCGTCGTGTTTGCAAATCTTCTGGCTCCCTCGTTGGCGAAGATGTATAGCTGGCATTTCGTGCTGGCGATAACAATGATCCCTCTGGCTATTGTGCTTCTGGCATTCTTGTTGCTCGCGAAAGATTATCCTGAGCGTCCACAACCAGTCTCTATCAATAAGTATTTTGCGGCTTTTAAGCAGGGAGATCTCTGGTGGTTTTGCTTATTTTATAGCATAACCTTTGGTGGTTTTGTGGGTCTCGGTAGTTTTCTACCATTGTTCTTTCATAATCAATATGGTTTGCCCTCTGTACAGGCCGGGTATATCACCGCACTGGCAACATTTGTCGGGAGTACAGTCCGCCCACTGGGAGGCTATTTGTCTGATCGCTTCGGCGGCGTTCGGATGCTGACGGTATTGTTTATCTTCGTTGCGTTGATGTATGTGATCGGTTCATTACTCTTGCCATTGTCATATATGGCGATCTGTCTGGTGCTTGGTGTTGCTTTTCTTGGTATGGGAAATGGTGCTGTTTTCCAACTTGTCCCACAGCGTTTTCGTGCTCAGATTGGTATTGTTACTGGCATTGTCGGAGCCTGTGGTGGCGTTGGTGGTTTCCTGCTACCGCTTATTCTCGGCAGTTTTAAACAGACAACTGGCTCATATGCGTTTGGTTGGGGCACATTGGCTGCACTGGCTCTGGTAGCTTTACTTGTATTACGTGTGCTTACGAGCAGGTATAGAGGGTGGTGTACAAGATGGCTTTCTACTGTTGCACTTGAAACGAATGACGATGGCATATTAGATACTGTTCCAGAGTTCCAGGCATAACCCGATATTTGAAGGTGTCTGACTACAGAAGGGCAGAGCATTGTCGCGCTCTGCCTCTTTTTTGTGTTGAATGGCTACTTAATACCAGCCAGATCCATGATTTTTGTCAGGCTGGCTCGTGTGGCTTTGACGCGTTCCGCATATGGCAATGCTTTATGCTCGGCATTGAATGGCTCTACCACAATCGGACCATCATAGCCTGTTTGATCAACGATCTGGAGAAATGGTGCGATATCGATGACGCCGCTGGCTCCCGGCAGCAGGCGTTGACCATCGAGCTGTTCATCAATAGTGCGCTTCGCCGGAGCATCATTGACGTGGACATAGACAATTTGCTCTGCCGTCAATTTCTTGAGGTCTTCGATGGTTCCATGTGAGGTATACCAGTGGTAGCTATCGAGAAGCAGACCAGTATTGCCTGTTCCCAGTCGCTCACCCAGGTCTAACGCACCCGCGATCGTCGAAATAAATTCATAGCGATGGCCTTGCCGCATGGTGGCTGGACCAACAAATTCCAATCCGAAGCGACAACCATGATCGGCCAGAATTTGTGCGATAGGCCGCAAGCGTTTCACATGGTGTTCCATATTCGCTTCATAGTTGAGTTCTTCTGAGAAGGGAAGTAGCCAGGTTGTACACCAGGGGCTTCCGAGCGCCTGCGCGATGCGTGCGTACTCAGGAAGTTTTGCCAGTCCCGTCTGATATGTCTCCTCATCATTGCGGAAATTGACAGGTAGCCCCCAGCCACCGGGACGTATATGTGCATGAGCGAAACGTTCCTGTATCGCTTGTATTGAGCTTTCCTGGGTCAGGGTCGCGAGCTCCTGTATAGGTAGATCCAGACCCTCGAAACCAGAAGAACTGGCTAAAGCAAGTGCCTCATCTAAAGGAACAGTGAACCCAATCGCCCCCGGATTCAAACTTGTGAACATTCGCAAAAATCTCCTTCACAGGTTGTAAATACTACAATGTTCTTTACTTTACATGCTGTCATATCGGCATTATATAACAAGAGTATTAGAGGGGAGTAGCGAATGAAGCATCAATATGGGGATATTGCATGCCCAATCAAGGGAAGAGATAGTTTTTCCTCTTCCCTTGTTTTTATCTGTTGGTTGCCAGCAGGGACATCAGCGCATTGGTTGCTTGAGTGTGTTAGGAGATTGCAGATGCGACCAATTCCTGGATACGCTCATATTTGCCAATAGTTCTGAATTTTTGATAGCGCTGTTCCAGTAACGTATCAACAGGAAGTTGTTGAAGTTCAGCAAGTTGTTGTAACAGAGTATCTTTTAATGTAAGTGCCATCTGACTATAATTGCGATGTGCTCCACCGGCTGGCTCAGGAACGACCTCATCAATAAGTCCAAGTTTGAAGATTTCACGAGCATTAATACGCATCCCTTCGGCTGCGTAAGGAGCATGGACAGAGTCACGCCAGATAATCGAAGCCGCCGCTTCAGGAGCAGCTACCATATAAATACTATGTTCAAGCATGAGGACGCGATCCGCCAGACCGATAGCCAGCGCACCACCGCTTCCCCCTTCACCAATGATCGTAGCGATAATCGGCACCCGTAGTCGTGGCATCAGATACAGTGTTGAAGCAATCGCTTCAGACTGTCCGCGCTCCTCATCGACCAGCCCCGGAGATGCCCCTGCCGCGTCGATAAGCGTAATGATCGGAATACCAAATTTTTCTGCTTGTGCCATCACGCGATAGGCTTTGCGATAACCTTCAGGATGTGGCATACCGAGGTTGCGGAGCTGTTTCTCCTTCATATCGCGGCCTTTTTGATGGCAGACCAGCATCACATGCTGATCGCCAAGCTTCGCAGGACCAGCCATAATCGCAGCATCGTCGCCAAAAGTGCGATCGCCATGCAATTCAAAGAAATCATCACACATGAGCCGAATATAATCGGCTGCGTAAGGTCGATCTTTATGACGAGCAACCGTCAAGGTCTGATATGGAGTAAGTTGTTGATATATTTCTGTCGTGCGCGTACGAAGTTCTTGCTCCAGTGCCTGTAATTGTATACTTTCATCAGGCTTCAGACGATCCCCTTTGCGTTGCAGGGCAGCGATTTTTTTCTCTAGCTCAGCCAGCGGCTTCTCAAATTCCAGATCGTAGGCCATTGTTTTCCCTTCTATCCATTATTTTTGTTGCGCTGTGACTGTAGCTACAATATCCACAATGAATAAGCATTATAGACTACCTACCACAAATATCATGCCTTAACAGTGAGGTTTGCTGAATACAAACGGAGGAGTTTGGCGAACGTCTGCCGTAAATCACGTCGATGAACAACAGCGTCGATCATACCATGTTGAAGACCGAACTCAGAATTTACAGTACCTTCAGGGAGTTTAATATGCATAAACTGTTCGATTACACGCGGACCGGTAAAACACACGAGCGCACCCGGTTCAGCAAGAATCACATCACCAAGCATAGAGAAGCTTGCGGAAACTCCACCAGTAGTTGGATCGGTAAAGAGACTGAAATACGGAATGTGCTCCTCACCAAGTTTGGCCAGCGCGGCAGAGGTTTTAGCCATTTGCATGAGGGAATAAAGCCCTTCTTGCATACGAGCGCCGCCTGAAGTAGAAACAATTAAGACTGGAATACGATGTTCAATGCCGAGTTCAATTGCCCGCGTGATTTTTTCACCAACGACCGAACCCATTGTTCCAGCAAAAAAGAATGGGTCCATCACAGCCAGCGCCAGCGGCATTGACTCAATGGTCGCATGACCAATGACAACTGCCTCATTAATCCCCGACTTCTCCCGCTGCTCCGCCAGTTTTTCCGCGTACGTACGTTTATCTGCGTAGGAAGGTGGTTGTATTGTGAACTTGAGTGGATCAACAGAGACAATGTCAGCATCCACTTCCACAAAACTACCCGGATCGACCAGCAAATCAATACGTTCAAGCGCTGACAGTTTGAAATGATGATTACAACGTGAGCAAACTTTTAGATTTTTTTCCCAGTCACGTCCATAAAGAATTTCTTTGCATTTAGGGCATTTTACCGCGATATTTCCCATTGAGGGTAGGTTAGGCTTCGGCTCATGCGAGCCTTGCCCAGCCACTTCTTTTGCCATAACGAACCTCCCAATTAACCCTGTGAGAAAAGCGCCGCCACGAATTTTTGTGGTTCAAATGGCATCAAATCCTCGACCTTTTCTCCTGTGCCGATAAATTTAATGGGCACACCCAGATCGTCTGCTACTGCGAACGCAAAGCCCCCTTTAGCTGTGCTATCCATTTTCGTGATAATGACACCAGTTAAGCCAATGTCTTCAGCGAATTTACGCGCCTGTAAGAGTGCATTTTGCCCGGTTGTGGCATCAATGATCATGAGCAGTTCATGTGGACCATCAGGAACGAATTTTTGAATAATTCTATTAATTTTCTTTAATTCTTCCATCAAGTTAAATTTTGTATGCAGGCGACCAGCGGTATCGACAATCAGGACGTCACTCCCACGGGTGGTTGCCGCTTGCAGAGCATCATAGACGACTGCACCGGGATCTGAATTCGGTTTCTGGCTAATGACCGGAACATTGATGCGTCGTCCCCATTCCTGTAATTGATCAATAGCAGCAGCACGAAAGGTATCACCAGCCGCCAGCATGACCTTTCGACCTTCAAGGGTGAGGCGTTGCGCCAGCTTGGCAATACTTGTCGTTTTTCCTGAGCCATTGACACCAATAATGAGGATCACAGTTAAAGGGGATTGTTTAGAAAAGCGGATGGGAGAAGAGGAAGACATCTCCAGAAGTTTTGTCAGTTCTTCTCGTAGCGCATGTTGCACCTGGGCACCTGTGCGCATCTGCTCATCTGTTGTGCGTTGACGTAAGCGTTCGATGAGCCATAGTGTCGTGCTTGGTCCCACATCCGCCCCTAACAAGGACTCCTCCAGCTCATCCCATAGACCTTCTGTTATTATGTCGCTTTCCTGGACAGTATTGCCCAGCCGACTGAATAGTTGACGGGTACGACCGAGAAAACTGAAACGCTGCTCCTGTGGCTCTTTTTCCTGTTTTGGCTCAGGGACGCGTTTGGGGTCTTCATCCGGTTTCTGCCCGAAGAATCGATTGAGCACGTCAGCATTGACTCCTTCAATAGCATAGTAGTATTTCGCAGTGATAATCTATTATATAACGCCTTGTCATGAATGTCTGCAAAAATGCGACGGAGAGAGCCAATAATCACTATCTCACATCGCTGTACAGGCATATACAGGCATATTTATTTGTTTAATGCAAGGGAGGCAAAAGGTGGTCCCATGTGTACTCGCCTTTTGCCTCCCTTGTACGCCTTAAATCATTCATTCATATGCTTCTCAAAGGCGTACTACCTGGTGGTATTTATTACACTCCTATTGTCGACCACTGCGATACGTATGGAGTGAGCCATCACTAATTGGTTCATTAATGATGATATCACCATTACGAATTTTGATATTGTACAGACAGGATGGATTTGTGCAAACCCATGCTTTGTACTCTATGGAAGCTCCCTGGCTACCGAAATCCGAAAGCGGAACCAGATCACCTTCACTACATTTGCGACACCGGGGAAATGCATTTTCCACGAGATCGCCTCCTTCCTTCTCTCTGGAGGTAATATGCGCTTGTTCGTTTTCTTGCTAACAAGCGAGGCTTAGCGAGATAGTAAGCCGAGGGGGAGCCTCCGCCGCTGCATCCGCATCCCCACAGCAGGTGTAATCCATGCCCTACCTATCATACCATAACTCCTGCTCTCTGTCAGTAGTTAAGTGAAGATTTCTTCATCTTTTTCTTGTGAAAAAGAGATTGAGTTCTTCATTCTATTTGTGCTGTACAAGGAGCAAGCAACTGGTTTTTTACTTCTTATATTCAGCATAACAGGTGGAACAACTCTAGTCAAGCATTCACATGTGTCAAGGTGTTGGCTCTCGTTTTGCCAGCGATTGGAGGGTTTTCTGTACTTATTTTCATCTTTTGTCAGGCATATCCGGTGTGTTGCTCCTCCTCTATGGCGGTTTATTGTGATGGTTTTCGACTAAATACAGATTTGCCGGGTGGTGAGATCATTTATATTTGAATTTCTTTATATCTGATGTTGGAGTATTGTTGATGTTTTGTATGGGTATGGTTGAGTAAAAGTGTAGGAAGGTACAGCCAGGTGGATACACTTCTTTTGAAGATCTGTCCTGTCCTGTCCAATGACAGGACAGGACAGGGTTTTATTCTTCGATGACGACACCACCTGCTTTTTCTTGTAAGTAGGCGTTGATGAACGGATCGACGTCTCCGGCAAGGTAGCCTTCGGTATCGCTCATTTCCTGGTTGGTTCGATGGTCCTTGACGATGTTGTAGGGGTGAACGGTGACAGTACGAATCTGGGTGCCAAAGTCGGCCTGGACATGTTCACCTTTCAGTCGTGCTGTTTCTTCCTCACGCTTCTTCAGTTCTATTTCATAGAGCCGGGCTTTAAGAAGTTTGAGGGCGACTTCACGGTTCTGGATCTGGGATCGTTCATTTTGACAGGTGACGACAATACCACTGGGTATATGGCGCATGCGCACAGCTGAGTCTGTTTTGTTCACGTGCTGTCCGCCTGCTCCTGTTGAACGGTAGGTATCAATTTCAAGATCCTCTGGTCGGATCGTGATATCGATACTGTTTTCAATATCGGGAATGACCTCAACTTTGGCAAATGAGGTATGCCTTCGATGTGCTGCATCGAATGGTGAGAGACGAATCAGGCGGTGCGTTCCTGCCTCAGAGCGCAGATAGCCATATGCATAGCGCCCTGATATTTCTACGGTTACACTTTTTACCCCGGCTTCTTCACCTTCGCTATAGTCATAAATTTCTGTACGGAAACGATGTTGTTCTGCCCAGCGTAGATACATGCGCAGCAACATTTCTGCCCAGTCCTGCGCGTCAACGCCGCCACTACCAGCATGAATACTCAGGATGGCGTCCCGTTCATCATGCTCGCCGTTTAGCATCAATGCGAACTGGAGTTTCTCTATTTGTTCTTCGATGGGGGACAGGGATTGGGTGACTTCTGCTTGCATTTCTTCATCTGGCTCCTCTTCCAGCAATTCTGCTAATCCATGCAAGTCAGTGAGTTGTTTCGCTATCCCTTCCCACGTTGTGACCTCTTCGCGCAGCGCATTCAGGCGTTGCATATGGGTCTGTGCTGCCCGATTATCCGACCAGAAGTCGGCGGCCATACTTTCTTCTTCTAATTTTTTGATTTGTTCGGCTTTGTTCGCCAGGTCAAAGACGCACCATTGTTTTTTCGACTCGTCTTTGGAGGCGTTCGATTTGATTGGTCAATTCACTCATAGCGAGTATTTTAACATGTTTTTCCTTTGAGTTGTATATGCGAAATGACCTCTTACCGTCCTTTTCCCGTGTTTCATGGCAATAATACTTTTGTCAGGTAGATTTGGTCGCTATTCTGGTGGTGGGTGGTTGTTTGTAGTAATGCCAGCCCTGGTTGGTCTGAGAGCTTGTTGATGAAAGGGATGTTGCTATTGAATATGCCCCTATTCCCTACGGTAATCTGCGGTTTTCCATGGAGGCGTATGGGAGTTAAGGTGTGATCAAATAAGGTGATGTAGATCTGTCTGGTATCTGGATTGATGGTGCCTGTGAGTTGTAACTGAGCCTGTGAAGTTGTGCGTATGGTCTGATGCACTGCTTGTATACCTGCTGTTTGTGCTGCTGTGACAAACCAGATACCTTTTTTATCCTGTTGTAACAGACGTGTCAGGGTGACTGTTATGGTGAGCTGTTTCTGCTTGAGCAGTACATGGGCTGTCTGTGTATTGTGCTCTTTGAGTATTAGTTGTGGCGCAGTTAGCGCCAGTAGATCGTGTGCCATCTGTCTGGCGGTACTGAGTGGATCGGTCCATTGCGCTGCTTCTCCGTTGTTGGCCTGATCTTGTAGGGCTTCTGCTTCGCTACGGCTGCTGACAGGATAAAGGCCGGGGAATAATGTTTGCTGGAGCATGTTATTTCTCCAGCTATATTCCCTATATATGTCCTGTTGCAATGGTAAAAGGAGATCGCTGCTACTGTCTGGAAGGGTTGGATCTTGTTGTCCAATACTGAGGGTGTGTGCCTGTGTGATGGAGACGCTCCCTTCAATCAGTCCCTGTCGTTTGAGCAGTAGTTGCAGCGTCGGTTGTTGTTTGTGGAGTGCGCAACCATAAAGGTAGACGTCCAGTCGTTGTTGCGGGCCGTCATCTCTCAGTTGTATGAGCGCTGATGGTTGTCCTTCAGTTAGATCATCTGTGAACTGGATGGCATCTATGGTTTGGGATTGTGACCGAAATGGAATGACCTGTGTGTAGTCGGTGTTATGAATGAGTTTCTGACAGCGACTCTCTGTTATGGTGATTGAGTTTGTCGTGTGCATGATCAGAAGAAGGCGCAGGATGGCGGCGGCGGACAGACAGATGATGAGAATGGTGAGCAGGGAGGAAATGAGCTGTCCGGGTGCGCGAGAAACTCTGGATGGGATGTTACGTTGTGAAGGTGGGGGAAATAGACGATACATGGGGATGATTTTGATCCTCTCTAACACATAAATGCTTTTCTTTTATTGTAGAGAGTGCTCTAAAATGAAGTTTTTCTCTATTAGATGGATAGCTGTCTGTTGTGGAATCTTTTCTGGTCCAGGTTGAGCAGCATGGTATGTCTTACCATGCTACTCAACTTAGCATTCCCTGCTGCATTGCGAAAATGATGACTGATCCCAGAATCATCAGAAGTCCGATCAGGATCATGATCAGCCCGGCAGTGCGACCGCGAGCATTTCTAGCGGCTATTGCTTGCTGGTATTGCATCGTGCTGTCAGGATAGCTTGCGCCCATCTGTGATTGGGGCGGCACATTTTGATATGCTGTACCATTGGCATAGTTATTAGGAGCACTATAGTCAGGGTATGATCCAGCGGTTGATGGGTAGGGTCCACTTGCGGATGCTGGATAGCCGGGATAGTTAGGATACGAGTTACCTTGATTGGTTGTAGTTGGCATGCCTGGTTGATATTGTTGGCTCTCCATCATATGTGTCGCCTCATATGCATCTGGTGTATTGCTATACATGCCGGGATTGGGTGTGGGGCCGCCCAGGATCAATGGTTGCTGATTAGTATTGCTGGTAATCGTCTGGTGCTGGGAACGGAGTGTTGGTGAGGCGACGGTGGGATCATCAGTGGTATAAACCTCTCCTCCAGCGGTTGCCTCTGTCTCCTCAACGTTGGCGCCACAACGAGGACAGCGTGTACTCCCTGGCGATAGTTGTAAACCACATTGACCGCAAAAGATCATACAAGCTCCTTTCGAGTCCCTTTAGTTGTCCTGGTATCTTTTGAGAATGCCATTGGGAACTCTTCTTGTGCCTTCATCCTCATTTCTCTCGATACAGTCAATTTCGGAAAAATGGAGGAGGGAATATTCTCTTTCATTCTCTATCGTACAAACGTTTTACTCATGACGTTGGTTCTATTGTAATCAGCAGATAAGCTACGAAAAAAATAAATAGTGTTTGGGAGGGTGGTAACGAAACTCACCTTCTGCTGCAAGCAAGGTAGAGGCATCGTATCTATAACGATACTGGTGGGAGCGTATGGATAAATACATCGTTATGGTTGGACTGTCCATAAGGACAAATTTACACTTCCTTTTTCAACTGAAATGAGTAATATATTTGTTATTTATTTCATTATATCGCACATCATGTACTGAGACAATGAAATCTATACTATATATTCAGTTGGTCCCATTCTCTCATTTGTCTCGATAAGTTTTGCGGCTCTATGCTCCCAGGCGGAGATAGTGCGCCCAGTAACCCTGATATGCTGCGTATGGTTCCCCCAGACGAGCCACTTCTTTACGTGATAAGTCCTGTCCATGACCGTAGAGGCGTGATGCTGCTTCAATCGTGGCCTTCTCGCTCAGAGGAACGCGTTCGGTCTTGCCCAGACCGCGTAAGAGAATAAAGGTTGAAGACCATTCCCCAAAGCCTTTGATGCTGCGCAACCAGCCGTCAATCTCATCGTAGCTTCCAGTACGTAAGAATGTTTCGTCGGTGCTGTTGAATGCCTGGACGAGTGAGTATAAGTACTCGGCCTTCCGTGTATTTCTGACGGCGAGCAGTAGTCCGCCCTCCTCTACGCCTGCCAATTGCCGTGCTTCTGGAAAGACATTATAGGCAACATCATCGATAATCATGCGCCCGCCATATGTTTCACGCAGTGCCTGTTTCATGCGGAGGGTAGTATTGCGCAAATTTCGTTGGGCCAGTGACGCCCAGCAGGCGCTGGCAAATGGCGTGATGAATTTAACCTGATGATAGCCATAGAGCGTTTCCATGACTGGAATGAATTCACTGTCTTGTCTGGCAATGTCATAAAATGGGACCAGATCGTCATCCAGACTCAGGAAGAAACTGATTCTGTCGAGTGCGATTGCAATAGTTGCCTCGTCAAATGGTTGCTCCGCGTAGAGCGTGTAACCTAATCTGGGTTGGTCGATGCTACCCTGATCAGTGAGTTGAAAAACGATGATCCGATCTCCTGCATAGATGGCTTTTGTGACGGTCTGACCGTTGAGTACCTGCTCATCCTGCATGGGCACAAAAGTTTTTAGCATTGTCAACGATTTTTGAAAGTCGAATGGTGCCGTTGGATAGAGATATCCTGTTTCCTGATGTAATTGCATGTTATGCTCCTATGAGGCTGTTCTGGGGCAGCCGTATGTTTTTTCTGTATTGTATTATCGCGCAAAAAGAGTAAATGTGATAGCGGTATCAGGTGGTTTGGAGGATGGTTTCCGTGGTGCGAAAATGGACTTTCGCGACTTTGTGCAGCATCTGTATTCCTTGATTGCGTACAATGGCACGACCAATTTCGATGATTTGTGGATTTGACGCTCCTTTTAACAGCTCGTAGCCATATTGCTGGGAGAGTAATTGTATCTGGCGTACAAACGCGGCTCGTGCCAGTATGGAGGCGGTGGCAACTGCAGTGTCATCTTCCGCCCGTGGACGTTGTTCGACCCTGATGGTGCAGCCCAGTCGTGTCAGTGCGGTACGCACCAGAGCTTCATCGCCAAACTGGTCGACGATAGCTACTTCGCTTTCTGTCAGATCTGCAACTTTCTCAATGAGTTCGGCGTGCGCGTTTGCCAGGAGCAAATTAACATTTCTACTGCTGGTATAGCGCTGGTTGTATTCTTCAGGTAGGTAAGTGATCAGAGCATGGCGATTTTGACAGAGGGCAAGGATTTCCGGTTCCATCTGTAATATGCGGGCATCGGTCAGTTTTTTACTATCACGGACGCCGAGTTTGAGCAGTTCGGGTTCTGTCTGTGGGTCGATATAGACCGCCGCAACAACCAGGGGACCGAAGTAATCACCTTTTCCCGATTCATCCGAACCGATATGTGGCGTTCCAACGAGAGTGGTTGTTTGGGGGTTAGGGGAGGTTGGTTGATCTGGGAGCGCGAAAAGGGTCGGCGTCGCCACTGGTGAGGCTTTGGGGGTCGCTGTTTGTTCTGTTGCCCAACGCTGTAGTTGTTCCTGTAGCGTACTGTTTTTTCCTTGAATCAGGATTTTTCCGGTCGTATATAGCGAGATGGGGACTCTGGTAAATCCATCACTGATGGTCAGTTGATAGCCGTAGGTAAGTGGTTTTTCCGTAATGATGGACCAGCCATTGTCTTGCGCAAATGTTTTAAGCGTAGCCAGTAAGCTACTGATTGTATTCCCTGCCACTTTAAAAATTCCCTCTATGATAATTTTGTGTGAATGCTATTGTACCAGATGTTCTTGCAGAAATTCCAATGTCGCACGAATAATTTCTATAGAACGGGCATTATTGTCGAGAATATCAAAGCCATGTTGTCCATCGGGATGATTCATGATGGTCACAGGGGCATTCTCGGCTAGCGCAGCGGCTACAAAACGGTCAAGTGATTGATTGAGTCTGGCATTATCCAGTCCCGCACGAGCGATAAAGAGCGGAGGAATATTGCCCATGCTGCGCTGCAAGAGCTCGATGGCTGAAAATTCCGCCAGTTCACTTTCAGTGAGATAGGGTGGGGGCGAGAGCGTATCATCGTTGTCCGCCTGTGCATCATAGATGCCGTGATAGTAGGGTGCCAGTTCGGTCAGGCCATAATAGCTGATCAGACTACGGATAAATGGTGGTGTTTCGTGAAGTGCGGCGCGGAAACCAAACGGTGCTCCGGCGGAAAAGGTCCAGAGACAGAGATTATCAGCATCAATTCCTGTTGCGCGGCTGTGCTCACGAACGTAGGTGATGAGATCGTCGATGTCATTGGCGACGCCAGCGATATTATGCAGTCCGGCTGTGCCGCGATGATGAGCAGTCACGGCGATAAAGCCGAGCGTGGTGATCAGTTGACCCCAGGAGACAAACTGACCGCTATCCTTGATGGTTTTCAGATAGTCGTCGGGGCCATCACCATGCAGGAAGATGACGGCGGGGAGTGGTGTGGTGGTTTGATGATCTGGTGGCGTATAGATATCAAGCAGGAGATCAATATCTTCTACCGTTTTATAACAGAGATTTTTTTGTACCCGGGCTTTTCGCATGGTTGGAAGGGCATAGACAAGTCGTTTCTCATTAATTTGTTGCAATTCTGTCTCTTCAAGATGTGCCATCTCCGCATCTCCTTTGGAATATAGAACAAAAGTTCATGGTCGATCATAGCATATTTCGCATTCATTGTATAGAGCATTGATGTGAATCTCAGATTGCTGTTCGTCCTCCATTTGTTTATCAGGTATTGTGTGATATTGTACGGAACGATGTAGGATGTATGAGAAGTGATATGAGTAAAAGTGGATCGAAAGAAGTTTGTTTATGTGCGCATATCCTGTATTCTCCTCCCCTCCCCTGGGATTCCCATCTCCACATAGCCATTCTTGCTGTGATAGAGAAAAGTGGAAAAGGTATTTTGGGTTTGTCTGTGTCTGCCATAGTCCCCTTGTAGCTATTCTTGCCAAACGGTATATCGCGTGCTATTCTCGTACCTGTGATCTATCGTTTTTTGGGCATACCTACCAGCAGGTATGTGATGTTTTTATTTCCGCTGAATTATATGAATGTCTGCTTATCTCAAAGCTGATTATAGGGAGTATAGTGGATTGCAAGACGATGCGCATAGTGCAGCAGATGCACCACAACGGGGGACATTATTACATCGCGCTCATGAGTTACTCGTGCAAGTTGGGAAGCCTGTCTCGGAGGAGATGTTGATACAACATCTCTTTGGGGCGCAGGGGCAGGGCAAGCAGAATCTCTGGACGGTATTATTGCGGCAGACGATGCGAACCTCCACTCTCTTTGAAGAAATTGGTGAAGCTGGTTTTGTCAGTGATGTAAGTTGGGGATTGACTGCATGGCAGCGGACGTATCAGCTGTTGAATGAAGTGGAGTTTGTGGTAGTGGATACGGAAACGACTGGATTGCGCCCTGGACCTGATCGTGTGATTGAGGTTGGTGCTGTTCGCGTGCGTGGTGGCAAGATTGTTGATTCCTTTCAGAGTTTAATCAATCCGCATCGCCGTTTGCCACCTTTTATTGTGCGCTTTACAGGTATTACTCAAGAGATGGTTGATACAGCCCCGACTGCGGATATCGTCATGGCTGAGTTGTTAGCATTTATTGATCAGGCGACACTGGTGGGACATAATGTTGGTTTTGATCTGCGCTTTCTCGCGCATGAAGCAAAGTTGTTGAGTCTGGCTTTTCCACTGGATGGTCTGGACACGATCCCATTGGCCCGCCGTTTTCTCCCCGGTCTGAAACGCTTTAAGCTGGATGCATTGGCTGCGCATGTGAATGTCTCAACCGTTAATCGTCACCGTGCCTTTGGTGATGCGCAGGTAACCGCAGAGGTTTTTCTGCATATGCTGAACCTTGCGCAATCCAATGGATTACAGACGCTTGCGCATTTGCGGCGACGTCTACAATTGCCGGTACGTTGGGAGGGTGATATTGCGCAACTGGCACCGGATGATCAACCCTGGCAAGCTGATGAGCAACTGGTGGCGGCAGCGAGTGCTCAGGGACGTCCCAATGGTAGCCTCTTTCTGAACCCGGCCTGGAAGCGGACCTTTCCTGAGAAACCCGGTGTCTATTTGATGAAAGACGTCAACCAGCAGGTGATTTATGTTGGCAAGGCGAAGAATCTGAAAGCGCGTCTCTCCTCTTATTATAGCCAACCATTAGGCTATACACGGAAGATGGATGGTTTGTTGCAGAATGTCAATGAGATTGAGACGCGGGTGCTGGGTTCAGAGCTTGAAGCATTGCTGGTAGAGTCGCGTTTAATCAAAGAGTTACAGCCAGCATATAATGTGCAGCAGCGGAACCATGAACTCTATCCGTTCATAAAAGTTGATGTGCAGCATCCTTTCCCACGTGTCTATGCCACACGCGAAGTGACTGCTGATGGTGCTCAATATTTTGGCCCGTTTCGTAGTCGGCGTGTCGTTGATCTGACGATAGAACTGGTACATAAGATTTTTCCTGTGCGTACCTGTACACGCTCGTTGCCGCCTCAGGCGAAAGCTTCTGAGCCATGTCTGCGCTTACATCTGGAGCGTTGCCCTGCTCCATGTCGCGGTAATGTGGACCCGGAGGTATATCGGCAGACAATTGTGGAGGTTTGTGCCTTTCTAGGTGGGGAGCGTGGGGATTTGTTGGAACGTTTACGTCGACAAATGCTCGAAGCATCTCAGCGTATGAACTTTGAACGTGCTGCATGGTTACGGGATGTTATCCGTAGTGCGGACGAAGTATTGATCGGTCAGCGCCTGATCAGTGGTGCGGTTGAGGCCAATAATCTCTTTATTATTTATCCATCGGCGCGAGAGGGCTGGAACGAAATATTTTTGATTCGACATGGACGTTTGCGTGAGCAGCGCTGTGTGGAGCATGAGCGTGCGCAGATGGATGCCGCGATTGCGGTATTAATGGAGCAAGCAACGCAATGGGGGGAACCGCCCGCGATGGTTGGCAAAGCGGAAGTTGATCAGATCAATATCATCAGTCGTTGGATTCATCATCATAGTGATGATCGAATGTTTTTCCCATTTCAATCCGTATTAGGTGATGAGGGAGAACGGCAGCGGCTCGCGGAGCGTATCTGGCATGATGTCGATGATGTACGAACGGTCATGTCACAGAACGAGCCAGAGGTCATGATTAGCGATGATCCTGTGATGGGATCTACTCGATTGACCATTGATGAGCTATAATAAGCGGCGATGTTTGCACGTGGGTAAGGTGTGAGTTGAGATGAGCAAGTGACACAAAGTCCCGACCCTCTCAAGTAAGCTACCTCGCAGGGAAAGACCACAGAGCGATAGTAAGCACATAAAAGAGTAGCAGTATCACACAATTACATGTTTATTTTATGAGGAGCAGGAAGTAAATGTTGTTATCAGATAAGCGTATTATAGAAGAGATGAAGGCTGGCAACCTCATTATTGAGCCGTTTGATCAGCGTCAACTGGGACCAAACTCATACGATTGTCGTCTGGGTGAGTGGTATTATCAGGGTGATGCAAATGTGGAAGTGATGCATCTGGATAACCCGAATGAGATTCGCCGCTACTGGGGTGAAGCCCGACAGGCGAAGGATGGTAAGATTTCGATTCGCCCCGGAACCACTATTCTGGCTCATACGCAGGAAGTAATTGGTGGGCATAATGGATACCTGGGGAAAATGTACTCGCGTAGCACCGTTGCCCGTTCCGGCCTCTCGGTCTGTCGTTGCGCAGGCGTTGGTGATGTTGGCTATATTGCGCGTTGGACGATGGAGATCAGTAATCATACACAGACAACCATCTGGGTGCCAGTTGGCTTCCGTATTTGTCAGATTACTTTCGAATATGTTGGTGAGACATTGAAAGAATATGCTGGCAAATATGGGAAGAAAGATCATCAGTGGTCCCCTGAAGACATGTTGCCGAAACCATATTTTGACTGGGACTATGATATCTATCGTACTGATCGACAGCACTAGATACTGCTTGCAAGAGTTAGAGATAAGGTAAACGCGTTGTTATGATTAGAGGGTACTTCATTTCATTTGAGGGACTGGATGGTGCCGGAAAGACAACCCAGTTAGAGTTGCTCGAACACTGGCTCAGTGAGAGGGGCATCGAGTATATACGGACACGTGAGCCAGGTGGTACACCGCTCGGCGTAGAGATCCGACGTCTGCTTTTCCAGCAACCAGAACTGACAATTACGCCTCTGGCTGAAGCTTTTTTGTTTCAGGCTGATCGTGCGCAACATTTCTCAACGGTCGTCTTACCCGCGCTCAGTGCCGGTAAACTGGTAATTTCTGATCGTTGTTTTGATTCCAGCATTGCCTATCAGGGGGGTGCGCGTGGCGTGGGAGCTGAACTGGTGGAACAGCTTTCACTGCTGGCAACGCAACAGCATGTCCCTGACCTTACCTTTTTTCTTGACCTTGATCCGGCGCAGGTGCATGTGCGTACTGATGTCACGCATGATATGAGTGGGCAGCGTGAAGAGCAAAGCCGCTTTGATCGTGAATCTGAAGCATTTCATCGTCGTTTGCGTGCGGCTTTTCTTGCTCTGGCTCAGGCCCATCCTGAGCGTATCAAGGTGATCGATGCTGCCAGTTCTCCGCAAGATATTCAGCGACAAATTGTACGCTATGTCGAGCCATTATTGCGATCATAATATTTTTCTGCTGATGTGGTATTGGTGATGGCAATGTTTACAAGGCTACAGAGCTTCAAGCCGTTTCTTGCGCTTCAATGCTTCCGGATACCCTGGATCAAGTTCCAGTGCTTTGTTGACGGCTTCCAGGGCAGCATCTTTTTGCTTCAGGATACCTAATACCCATGCTTTGCCATCCCATGCTGGTACGAATTGAGCATCGAGCGTCAACGCGTGTTCAAAATCAGCCAGTGCTTCTGAATAGCGTGCCAGCATGGCAAGGCAGGTACCTTTGATATACCAGCCATCGGCATCTCTGTCGTCTAATTTGACGGCTCGTTCTGCGGCTTTTAGAGCCTCCGCATAACGAATCGAGTTTGATAGCTGTTTGCTATAGTCACGCCAGAATTCTGCTAGTTGTCTCTGCTTATCCTGTGTTTCCATGATGTTAATGTGCCTCTTCAGTATGATTTTTTTGCCATAGTTCTACCACATGCTGGTAGGCATCCCAGGTATCGACATCGTATTGAGCCTGCGCATCTGGCAAAGGGCAGGTGGCAATCTCTGTTTTATGCCGTTCGATGATACGGCGTCCACCCTCATCACCTGTGATTTCCAGTAGTTCTGGAAACAGGCTTGTATCAAAAATAACTGGATTGCCACGTTTGCCATGGTAGAGTGGAGCGACAATACGTGCTGCTGTCGTATGTTTGGTGGCGATCAACATGTCAATAATAACAGATGTCATCAGTGGTTGATCGCCAAGTAGTATCATAGCACCCGCGATTGACGTTGTCCTATGCATGGAAAGTAATGCCTCGATCCCTGTACGTAGAGATGTGCTCATCCCCTGACTATATTCTGCATTTGTCAGCAGCGAGATGCGTGGTTGTGTGAGGTATGGTGCCAGTTGTTCTCGCAACTGCTGTTGTTGATGCCCAAGCACGACAAGGATCGGTTGTGCCTGGGATGCCAGTGTATTTTGCAGCACATGGGTGATAACAGGGCGATCTCCCAATGGCAGTAACAGTTTTTGTTGCCCATCTCGCATGCGGCTTGATCTGCCAGCAGCTAGAATAATGGCCGCGATATGTTGTTGTTCAGACATAGCGAAAGACCTCTTGTGTGTCAGGACTGTGTGGTTAATGTGGTTATAGCATAGCGCTTTTGTAGTTGGATGGCTATGGTTAAAAAGGGCACTATGGATCGCTGTCTGGTGCATGACCGGGGGAGAATATTGAAGGCATGGTATGAAGAAACACAGAGTCGGCTGTGATAAGATGATATAATAAGTTGCAGTATCCTCGAAACGGATAGGAAAAGAAGAATTGGCCGCAGAGCATCTCATCCTGAAACCCTATCTAGTTGTGCCTATGAGGATGTCGGAAGGTCAATTGCTGAAACACCAGGTGCGTGTCATATACTGGCTACCATGTGGTCTGATAAGTAAAACCAGTATGCAGCACGCGTGCAGGAGATTGTAATGTTAGATACCCCTCAGAAGAATAATGACGGCGTTGTGACATTGGACGTTGAGACGCAGCATAAATATGAACATTTACAGGCCATTTTACGGGAAATGGGGTCAGTTCTTGTTGCCTATTCAGGAGGTGTTGATAGCGCCCTGCTGCTCAAAGTTGCTCATGATGTACTGGGCGACCGTGCGTTGGGTGTAATCGCTTCATCTCCAGCGTATGCCGCCGAAGAGACTGAAGAAGCGATGGCTGTTGCGCGTCAGATGGGTTTGCCGCTGGTTACTATCGAAACCCATGAATTAGAAGACGAGCGCTATGCTGTGAATGATTTGAATCGTTGCTACTTCTGCAAAACAGAGTTATTCTCACATTTAGAGCCGCTGGCGAAGCAGTATGAAGTGGAACATATTGCTTATGGCGTCAATCTGGATGATGATGGCGATTTTCGCCCGGGGCAGAAAGCAGCGCGTGAGTTCAGTGTTCGAGGACCATTAAAAGAAGCCGCTATGGGGAAGAGCGATATCCGAGCGGTTGCTCAGTCGCTCGGTTTGCCAGTATGGGATAAACCAGCGATGGCCTGTTTCTCCTCCCGCATTCCCTATGGCAGTCGGGTGGATGTCGCGTCCCTGCAAATGGTGTACAAAGCGGAAAAGGTATTGCGCGAGTTAGGTTTTCATCAACTGCGCGTGCGCCATCACGATAAAATTGCCCGTATTGAAGTTGGCCGTTCTGAGATCTCTCGTCTGGTTGAAGAAGAGATGAGTCGCACTGTATCTGATAGCCTGAAAAAAATCGGCTACACCTATGTGACGGTTGATCTGCGTGGGTATCGCACCGGCAGCATGAACGAAACCTTCATCAAAAATAAGAAGAAACTTCCGCAGCCACAGGATTAATACCTACCAGGAAATAGTGAATTATTGATCACAAAAAAGTATTGTTGGCGATATGGATGATTTTCCATATCGCCAATTGTTTCCCTATACAGAAAATATCTGTCATTATATCATTTATGGCTCAGTGAGGCGTAATGCTGCATGATAGAGTGATTATGATATAATTTGAGATGATGTAGAACACATTGTCGAACTATTTTGAATGTTTTTACTATGAAGGAATTGCTCCTGATTGAGTGCAGGAAACAGAGTTAAGATTATGCCAGAGCGTTTCATTTATCTGGATCACGCATCGACAACAGCCCTTGATCCTCGTGTTCTCGACAGCATGATGCCGTATTTTACCGCTGAGTATGGGAATGCCAGCAGTATCTATACGTTAGGTCGTCATGCGATGCAGGCTATTGACCATGCGCGTGATCAGGTCGCCGAAATTTTACATAGCCGTCCAACCGAGATAGCTTTTGTCGGGTGTGGTTCTGAAAGCGATAACCTTGCGATGAAGGGGATCGCGTTTGCCTCGCAGAAAAAAGGCAATCATATTATTACCACACCAATTGAACATCATGCTGTCTTACATACGTGTGATTATCTGGGTCGCTTTGGCTTCAACACGACATATTTGCCCGTCGATGAGTATGGACGTGTAGATCCAGATGATGTTGCGCGTTCGATTACTGATCAGACAGTACTAGTCTCCGTGATGTACGCGAATAATGAGGTAGGCACAATTGAGCCGATCGCGGAAATTGGTCGGATCTGTCGCGCTCGCAAAATTCCATTCCATGTTGATGCTGTGCAGGCAGCAGGTTCGTTACCGCTGGATGTGACCGCGTTGAACGTGGATTTGTTGTCACTGTCCGCGCATAAGTTTCATGGGCCAAAGGGCGTTGGTGTGTTGTATGCCCGTCAGGGGGTGCGCATCCTCCCGCAACTTCAGGGTGGATCGCAGGAACGTGGTCGTCGTGCAGGTACCGAAAATGTGGCAGGTATTGTTGGTGCTGCGACCGCGCTTCAACTTGCCTATGAAGAGATGCCAGAGGTCACGCAGCGGCTCAAGAGACTTCGTGATCGTTTGATTACGGGCGTGCTTGAAGTCCCAGGCAGTCGTCTGACAGGACATCCCACGGATCGCCTGCCGAATAATGCCAGTTTTGCTTTTGAGAATATCGAGGGCGAGTCGATCTTATTAAACCTGGATTTATTAGGGATTGCTGCTTCGACTGGTTCGGCCTGTACTTCTGGTTCAGTTGATCCTTCGCATGTGCTGTTGGCAATGGGTTTGTCAGAAGAATGGGTACGTGGTAGCCTGCGTTTGACGCTGGGGAAAGAGAACACAGATGAGGATATTGAGCGTGTGATCTCGGTGCTCCCCGGCATTATTGCACGACTGCGTGGCCTGGGCATATAAAAGCATAACAAACGTACAAAAAAATAGCGACTGATTTTGAGAAGGAAGATGAATCTGGCTACGATTCATTGTTCCTTCTTTTTATCTATGTTACCATTGATTATGTGATGTGGTGGGAGGAGTATTATGGTATTGTATAGCAGTGTTTTAAAGTGCATGTGCTCCATCTTCCTGCGTGGTTGTTTTGGAGTGCTGCTGGTGGTCCTCCCAATGTTGAAAGGAATGAGTTTATGGACTCGCTCAAACGCGAAGTATTGTCACAGCGCGTGCGGCAGGTAAAACCGTCTGGTATTCGCAAATTTTTTGATATTATTAATACAATGCCGAATGTCATTTCATTGGGCGTGGGCGAACCTGATTTTGTAACTCCTGAACATATTCGTCAGGCCGGTATTCGCTCTATTCAGCAAGGCCGTACGCAATATACGTCGAATTCGGGTATGTTGGAATTGCGTGAGGAGATCGCCGCACAGTTACAGCAGATGTATGGTCTGACCTATGATCCCGGGACGGAAGTTCTGGTAACCGTCGGGGTGAGTGAGGGTGTTGATCTTACGATGCGTACGCTCATCGATCCTGGTGATGAAGTTATTTCCCCCGACCCAGGTTATGTGGCGTATGAAGCTGACATTATTTTTGCTGGTGGCGTACCGGTTCCCGTGCCAACTTATGCAGCATATGATTTTGGAGTGCGTGCCTCTGAGATTGCTGAGGCGATTACGCCTCGTACCAAGATGATCTTGTTGGGCAATCCCAATAATCCCACGGGCGCGGTGATTCCACGTGCAGAGCTTGAGGGGATTGCACGGTTGGCGCAGGAATATGATCTCATTGTTGCTGTCGATGAAGTGTATAACCGTCTGGTCTATGGAACCGAGCATGTGAGCATCGCGTCTATGCCTGGTATGCAGGAGCGTACGGTACTCTTGAATGGTTTTTCCAAGGCGTATGCGATGACTGGTTGGCGTGTGGGGTATGTTGCTGCTCCTGCCCATATCTTGCAGGCGATGATGAAAATTCACCAGTATACCATTATGTGCGCGGGCACGGCTGCTCAGGAGGCGGCGCTACAGGCACTCCGCCATGGCGATGAAGATGTACAAAACATGCACGATGATTATGAGCGCCGTGGTCGTATGTTTGTTGAAGGCTTGAATCGTATTGGTCTGGAATGTTGTGCACCCCGTGGAGCATTTTATGCCTTCCCATATATTGGGAGCACTGGTTTAAATGATGAAGAATTTTCTGAGAAGCTGCTCTTTGAAGAGGAAGTGGCGCTTGTACCGGGGAGTTCATTTGGCAGTGCAGGAACAGGATATGTGCGAGCAACCTATTGTACAGCATATGACAAGCTGGAAGAGGCGCTTGTGCGTATTGAACGCTTCGTTAACAAGCATCGTTAGCACGCTCGCTATTGTATAACAGCAATAAAGAGGGAATGTCTATGCTATCATTGATGACGTTCCCCCTTTACATCTGCGATTTAATCTTGCGCAAAGACAGGTTTCAAGCCACCAAGACGTGTGCGCTTCATCTCAAACAGGTTTGGTTGTGTCAACGACCAGGCGGTATAATCCCAGAGTTCACCAGCCTCTTCACCCTGTGGTACATCGACGATGACCGGGCCAAAGAAACCAATATCTGAACCATCTAACGCGATGGTTGGAACGCCAATCGCCTGATAGCGGTCAAGAGCTTCCTGGTGATCCTTCAAGACATCCTGAATGGTGCTATCGTCCGCCATCGCCTGTTCAACAATTGAGGATGGAAAGCCAGCGGCCTGAGCGACGGCTGCCAGATTGCCCAGATCCTGCATATCCTCTTTACGTCCATGAATAGCGTTGCCGATAGCGACATAGAGCTTCTCGAAACCTTCGTTTCCATGCAGGCGACGTGCCAGCGCCAGCGTGCGCAGGGCAGGCCAACCACCACCATTGACGTAATCAGCCTCGACGCCTTCTTTACGATTGACGACCTCAAGGCTAAAGATGCGCCATGTAATGGTGAGAGGGCGCACCTTGCGTGCTTCACGTGCCCAGAGGGCTGTGCGCCAGGCAAAGGGGCAACGTGGATCGGTATGGAATTGGATGTTTGTTGCTGCTGCTTCTTTTATAGCCATAAATAGAAAACCTCTTTACACAGAATTGAGTACCTGTGCCTTAATTCATTTTGTGAAGTATCAGAATATAGCATATAATCTTGCCGCGAATAATGTCAAGAAAATGAAGGGTTTAAAACGGTTATCGTTTCCATTGGCAGTAGATAAAATGGATTTACTGTATATGTCTATATGATGGGTAACATAATAGTAGTGAGTAATACGTGTGTGTGTGATGATGAAGAAAAAGAGGCGAGCATAACTCGCCTCCCTGTGTGATTGAATAACAATTGAATTAACACTCGCTATGACCGCAGTTGTAGCACTTGCGGCAGCCTTCCTCGAAGACCATTGAGTTACTACCACACTCAGGGCAGAGGTTGCCGGTCAGAGCTAACTGGCTGAAATCGAGCATTTCAACCCCCTGTTCCGCTGGAGTCTCTTCCTGCTCTGCTGCGACGACTGGTGTCACAACTGTTGCCTGCTGGTTTTCCAGATGGAGTTCCAACGCACGAGCAACTGCATCTGGCAATGAACGGACCTGCTGTGCACCGAAACCTACGGAACGGCTACCACCGATACCGCGTAACTGATTGGTGATTTCCTGTGCGCGATCTGACTGTGATAATGGGCTGAGAATTTGCAGGTTCAGCGAAATCAGACGACCGACCGCTTCAGAGAGCGCTGCGATATCACTACCAGCTTTACCCACGTTAACGAAGACCTCAAATGGTCCCTGCTCATCGCTATTGATCGTGATATTGATCTTGCCTTCTGGCGCATTCACCTGACGGGTATAGCCCTGGACAACAACCGGACGTTGTTTGATCCCCTGGTGAATAGAGACAACAGGCTCAATCATAGGTGATTGCGCCGCCACCTCGGCTGCGACAGCCTGTGAGTTCTCAGCGGTTTTCTTTTCGTCCTCGATGCGAGTAAGAACCGCATCGCGAGAGCCATCACGATAGTAGGTGACACCCTTACAACCCATCTCGTAGGCCCGATTATAGAGCTTTTTGACTTCTTCAACCGTATGAGCGTTTGGTGCATTCACAGTCTTACTGATGCTCGAATCCGTGTACTTCTGGATCATACCCTGGACACGTACGTGCTCCTCAGGAGACAGATCCTTTGAGGAGACAAAGTATTCTGGTGTCTGCTCGTTGGGATGAGCATCGCGCCATTCCTGCAACAGTGGATGATACATGATATGCTCACCTGTGCGGTCGCGGCGGATCATCGCGAAGTCGAAGACAGGTTCGATACCGGAGCTAGCGCCTGCGAAGAGGCTTGTGGTTCCGGTTGGAGCCTGAGTCAGCAATACCGCATTACGGATGCCGTTCTTTTTGATCTTCTCTTGCAGATTTTTTGGCAGGCGTTTGATGAACTTCCCCTGCATATATTTGTCGCGCTCAAAGCGGGGGAAGGCACCTTTTTCCTGTGCGATATCGGTTGAGGCATCGTATGCTGAATTGCGGATAGTCGAATAGATGCGCTCAATCACTGGCAGTGACTCTTCGGAGCCGTAAGCGATCTCCATTTTGAGCAATGCATCGGCAAGACCCATCGTGCCCAGACCTGTACGACGTGTCCCAAGCTGTGCTTCCTGATTTTCTGGAATGAAATACTCGGTCGAATCGATGACATTATCAAGGAAGCGCATGGCTACTTTGCTGATCTGACCAAGACGTTCGTAGTCCATTGTGCCATTTTGTACGAACGCGGACAGATTTAACGCGCCCAGATTACAGACGCCCCAGGGAGGTAAGCCCTGCTCGCCACATGGATTGACGCAGCGGATGTCTTCGTAATACCAGGTGTTGGATTCTTTATTATAACGGTCCATGAAGACAACGCCGGGTTCTGCGGACTCCCATGCTGACGTACAGATCAGATCCCACAGATCGCGAGCGTGGATCGTCTTTTTGACCTCACCCTGCCAGGTCAGATCCCAGTCCTTATCCTCTTTGACCGCCTCCATGAATGCATCGGAGACGCACACAGAGAGATTCGCGTGCTCAATTTTACCCGCTTCCTTTTTCACTGTAATGAATTCTTCGATGTCTGGGTGATTATCGTCGAGCATGAGCATGAGTGCGCCACGGCGGCTACCACCCTGCTGGATCACATCACCGGTCGCGACGGAGTAGAGTTGCGCCCATGAGCAAGGACCGGACGCAGTGCCATTGACGGTTTTGATATATGAACCACGTGGGCGAAGTGTTGACAGGTTGATACCAACGCCCCCACCACGGGCCATGATCTCGGTCATCACCTTCAAGTTATCGAGAATACCCTGGCGGCTATCTTCCGGGCTGGGGATTACGAAACAGTTATAGAACGTCACCTGATGCCCGGTACCTGCACCTGCAAGGATGCGTCCACCTGGAATAAATTGAAAATTGTCCAGGGCTTCATAAAATTTCTGCTCCCACTCAACACGCAGTTCTGGTGTCTGCTCAACGGCGGCAATACCACGTGCGACGCGTTGCCAGAGTTGTTCCGGGTGAAACTCTAACGCGGTTCCGTGGGGATCTTTGAGAGAATAGCGGTCCATGAAGACTTTCTGGCGAATGCCTTCCAATTGCGTCATTGACTCATTGTCACCGCTTTTCTCAGCAGGACGCTCTACTTGCTCTAACATTCCTGAATGGCTCCTCTTGATATTCTAAAATGATAGTAAATAATAGTTGTTGTGCCTGTCAACAGGCGTCGTTTTTTTCTCTAGGATTTGACTTACGCAACTCAGTATACTCGCAATTAGTGCCAAAAACAACCCTTTCAACACAACATATTGATTTTTATCCTGGCCATAGCACAACATATTGATGTGTGAACACAGTATGATATTATAAGACTACTGACACGGCTATGCAAGATCTTTTGACTGTGTACTAGCTAAATGGACTATGTGGGCATGTGTGCCTCAGTATGGAGGCTGTGCGATGTGTTTCTACATTTTTGCTTTGGCAAGGAGTATCCATGCGTGCGGAAATAATTTCATGTGGGACAGAATTACTGCTTGGTCAGATAACGGATACGAACGCGACGTATCTTGCGCAGAGTCTGGCGGCGCAAGGGATTGATCTGTATTATGTATCGCAGGTGGGTGATAATCTGGAGCGGGCCGTTGGGGTGTTACAACAGGCATGGCAACGCTCTGAATTGATCATTATGACGGGCGGATTGGGGCCAACGGAAGATGATCTGACTCGTGAGTCGATCAGCGCATTATTGCATGAGCAGATGTATGTTGATGCGCAATTAGAGGCTGACTTACGTGCTCGTTACACCCATGCCGCCGCGGCGATGCCTGAACGCAATATCAAACAGGCGACATTAATTGCATCAGCACGGAGTATCGCTAATCCTCTTGGCAGTGCTCCTGGCTGGTGGGTGGAGAAGGATGGGCATATTATTGTCGCGATGCCCGGTGTGCCTCGTGAGATGTATCGAATGTGGGCGGAAGAGGTTGTTCCTCGTTTGAGTCCATATACTGGAGGGTTGATTTTTTCGCGTATTTTGCGTGTCTATGGTCTGGGGGAGTCGGCGGTTGAACAGACCATTGATTCCTTGATCCATACAGTTAATCCGACGCTGGCAACCTATGTGAAAAATGATGCAGTTGAGATTCGTATTACCGCGAAGGCCGAGACAAAGGATGCGGCTGTACTGATGGTTGCACAAATGGAAGAACGAGCACGTGCACTATTAGGCGATCATGTCTTTGGCATTGAGGGAGATACTCTGGCGAGTGTGACCGGTACATTGTTGCAAGAGCGTGGGCAAACGCTGGGGGTGATGGAGTCGCTGACAGGTGGTTCCCTTGCGAATACAATTACTGATTTTCCGGGGAGTTCGAAGCATTTTATTGGTGGCATTGTGACCTATAGCACCGACCTGAAAGCTGTCATGGGAGTGCCACAGGAATTACTCGATCAATATGGCGCGGTCAGTGAGCAGACAGCGCAGGCGATGGCTCATGCGATCCGTGAACGTCTGGGGACCGATTTTGGTATTGGCGTTACTGGTGTTGCGGGACCAGATAAGCAAGAAGATAAACCTGTGGGGACGGTGCATATCGCGGTTGAAGGCCCTGATGGTATGGTGACTGGTATGGGGCCTGGTTGGCGTGGTTCGCGTGCGGATATTAAGCGTCATGCGGTCCTCTCGTCGCTCAACCTGTTACGGCGCTATCTGCAAGGTTCAGTAGAGCCGGTGCCATATGCTGAGCGTAAATAATTATTTTTCCTGGTCAATAGCATAAAAAGTACACGAATAGGGCGTATATTATTTGTGCCCTATTCGTGTGAAGCGATGCATATGGCGTCGAGTGCATATATGAGAATGTATGTATGTATGGATGGATGGGGGCCATTACGACTTCTTTTGCTCATCTCACTAGCACAGTTGCAAAGATTGCCGCTATAGTCAGAATAGTGAGATTGGAATATAATGGCTGGCATACCTGTTATGTTTTTATATAAGATCACATATGTGATAGCCATCTACCTTTTAAAATTTTTTACACTTTGAATCGAGGTGAGATGTGTATAATCAGAGGAATGAGCCTTCAGAGCCACAGAAGGAAGATCTGGCGACTGCAAGTATAGATTATGCTCATCCTGAATATTATCAGGCTGCTGTGCCACAGGAACCGTTGCAACCAACAACGGAAGACGCTTCCGCTTATCCTTCTCCCGATACTGATTATCAATCTTCCTCTACTTATGCTCCTTATCAGATCTACCATAACCCGGAGCCTTATACGGAGTCAGATATTGGATCTGTCTATGCGCCTCAGTCACAGTCGCAGACAGAGGAGTCTGAGCTCAATAATGGAACAGGTAAAGGGAAGAAGGGACTGGCTGGCATTGGGGCTATCTTCGCTGCAATCTTTGGTTGGTTGCTCAAATTTAAAAGTCTGGCATTTTTGCTGAAATTCGGAGCAGCCGGTTTTTCCGCATTGATTTCGGCTGGCATCTATGCCATCGTGTTTGGCTGGCCGTTTGCGATTGGGCTGGTCATTTCCCTTTTCATCCATGAGATGGGTCATGCTCTGGTGATGAAGCTAAAAGGCATTCCGATTGGATCGTTGGTCTTTATTCCCTTATTGGGGGCTGCCGTAACGATGAGTCGGATGCCGCAAAACGCGAAGGATGAGGCTGAGGTTGGTATCGCGGGTCCGATTGCGGGCGGCATTGCGGCGAGTGCCTGTTTTTTGATGGCCCATTTACAGCCTCAATCAGTCTGGGCACCACTGGCATATTTTGGCTTTTTTATTAATTTATTGAACCTGATTCCAGTTGTTCCTTTAGATGGTGGCAGAGTTCTGGCTGCGGTTGACCGCCGTTTGTGGATTGTGGGCTTTGTCGTGCTGGGTGGGTATCAGGTCTGGTCCTGGATACATGGGAATGCATCTCCGTGGTTACTCATTTTTGTCGTTCTGGCCGCGTTTCAGATCTGGTCACGAGGTCTGAAATTGAGGAGTGATGCGGAACGTGCTTACTATGATGTTCCTCTGCAGACGCGCATCCTGATTACCATTTTGTACTTTGGTCTGGCGATTGCGCTCTTCCTGGGCATGGATGCGGCACATGCGCTGATGCCAATGATGATGAACTAATTCATCTGTTACGTGCCAGCTCATTTTTCTTTGCTGCTAACGTAAAAAGGCATGACACTGAAGCGTGCCATGCCTGGATTTTTGTTCTGCTTAGCTTTCTTTGCTACGAACCTCGACGCCTGCCATTTGCTCAAGCACATGCATGAGTGCAGTATAGTCGTCACTGCCGTGACCAGAGGCCCGCGACATTTCGTAGAGTTGGCGTGCCAGTCCAGTCATTGGGAGTGACGTCTGATACTCTGCAGCCAGTTCCAGAGCCAATCCCAGATCTTTATGCAACAAATCAGTCATAAAGCCGGGTTTGAAGCTACCGTTAAAGGCACGCAGAGGGAACTGGTTTGCGAGCTGCCAGCTACCACCAGTACTCACGCCAATGATTCTGGTCATGGTTTCCAGATCAGCGCCAGCTTTGACACCAAGGACGAGTGCCTCAGATGTAGCGGCAGCGATGGTCCCACAGAGCAGATTGTTGACGATCTTGATGATTTCACCAGCGCCGCTGGTTCCAACATAGACAATGTTCTCTTTTTTGCCCATAGCTTCCAGAACGGGGAGCGCCTTATCAAATGCCTCTTTGTCGCCACCGACCATGATGGTAAGTGTGCCGTTGACAGCGCCCTGTGAGCCACCGCTTACTGGAGCATCGAGGAATTGTACGCCTTTTTCGGCTGCCTGTTCGTAGAGGCTACGTGAGACAACAGGGGCAATAGTGCTCATGTCAACAATGATGAGCCCTTTTCTTGCACCCTCAAGCACACCTTGTGGTCCTGTCACTACTTCTAAGACCTGGGGAGAGTTGGGAACCATTGTGATGACGATATCGGAAGCCATCGCGACTGCGCGTGGTGACGGGGCCAGTTTAGCGCCTGCTTGTAAGACTTCCTGGACTTCGGGCTTGTCAGGATGACGAGCAAATATTGTGACCTCGTGCTCGGCCTTCAGTAAATTGAGTGTCATAGGACGACCCATAACGCCAATACCGATAAAACCTACTTTCATGGCAATTCGTAGTCCTTTCAAATTTGTAGTATGCCATTCAATCGTCTGTATTCAGTCCCGTGAGAGGCTGCGTGGTGGCGGCTCTATGAGCCACATTGACGATTGTTATGTACTGCATGCCTGCATGCCGCATGAAAAATGAACCATCCTTATTCAGGATGGTAGTGGAGCAAGTTTGTTGGGTTTCTCCATATTGTATTGTACCCATCTTTTCCCCCGTTTGGCTACTCCAATTCTATGATATTGGCTCCTCCTGTTACAACATCACCCTCATGATAGTAGATACGTTTTATGCATCCATCATAGGGCGCAATAATTGAATGCTCCATTTTCATGGCACTGAGAACTACTAATACCTGGTGTGCTGCTACTGTCTCTCCTTCCGTTACCTGGATTTTGACGATGGTGCCTGCCATTGGCGCGGCCAGTGTTTTTTGGGTCTTTGTTACGCTGGCGTTTTGGGCAGTTATTGCCTCGGATAGTGGTTGTGAGCGTTGTAACTGGTATATCTGACCGTCCAGAGCAACCTGTAGTATACCATCATGTTTGTGAATGAACGCACATAACTGCTCTGCGTGCTGGCGTATCAACCATTGATGCTGTACACCAGGATGCCCACTAAAGCTTCCTATCGTCTCACCATTTATCGTGAATTGCCAGTAATGTTGCTGCTGATTGTCTGGTTTCAGCGCAACCTGATAACTATTGTTACGGCTGAAGTAGTGCAGGGTGCGTTCGCCGCCTGCGATACGCCAGGGGCCGAGTGTTTGCCAGGGCGTGTGTTGGGTGTTTGTGGGCGTCACATCGTTTTGAACTTCGGAGAGCGCGGCAGCAATAATCACGTCGAGCGGGATGAAGGTATGATGATGATCGGTGAGCGCTTCATGTAGAAGCCTGTACTCGGTCAGAAAACTGGTGCTGGTCTTTCCTGCTGCGAAGGCAGGATGTTCGCTGATCGTTTTGAGAAGGGGAATATTGGTGGTGACACCAAAGATGACATTCTGGATGAGTGCATGATGTAGACGATGGATGGCCGCAGTGCGATTTTCACCATAGACGATCAGTTTGGCAAGCATGGGATCATAATATTGTGTGACCTCATCGCCGCTTTCAACGCCGCTATCAACACGAATGCCTGGGCCTGCGGCTGGGACAAACTGGTCAATATTGCCCGTCGAGGGCAAGAAGTTACGGGTGGGATCTTCTGCATAGATTCGGACCTCAATCGCATGTCCATGTGTTGTGATATCCTGTTGATGCAGTTCTAGATGTTGGCCTGCCGCGATCATGATTTGTTGCCGTACAAGGTCCAGACCAGTGATCATTTCTGTTACAGGATGTTCCACTTGCAGACGCGTATTCATCTCTAAAAAGTAGAAGTGATTGTCCTGATCAAGCATAAATTCAATGGTGCCTGCATTCGTATAGCCCGCAGCTTTAGCGAGGCGTACTGCTGCTTCACCCATTTCCGCACGTAGAGCAGGGGTGAGGGCGACTGATGGGCTTTCTTCTACAATCTTCTGGTGGCGGCGCTGGATTGAGCATTCACGTTCGTGTAGATGAATTATCTGACCGTAGTTATCACCCAGTATTTGAATTTCGATGTGGCGTGGTTGTTGCAGAAGCCGTTCAAGAAAAACGGTCGCGTCGCCAAACGCAGCCTGTGCTTCCCTACGAGCACCTGCGAGTTCGTTGAGCAAGTCTGCCTCCGTATTGACTGTGCGCATTCCTTTCCCGCCGCCACCTGCTGATGCCTTGATTAATAATGGAAAGCCAGTACGTTGGGCCATGTTTAGTAGTATCGCATCGTCCTGGTCATCACCCGCATAGCCTGGAATGGTTGGCACATTGATGCTCTGTGCCAGTTGTTTGGCAGCAATTTTTGAACCCATCAAGCGCATCGCAGCAGCTGGTGGACCAATAAAGGTGATCTGTTCCTGTTCGCATGCTTCCGCGAAGTCTGCATTTTCTGATAGAAAGCCATAGCCAGGATGGATGGCTTCTGCGCTACATTTTTTCGCGATCTCTATGATGGCCTGACCGCGCAGGTAACTCTGACTGGCGGGGGCTGATCCAACGGAGTAGGCTTCATCCGCGGCTCGTACATGAAATGCCGTCTGATCTGCCTCTGAATATATCGCAATGGTGCGAATACCCATCTCGCGACAGGTTGCCATGATGCGAACCGCGATTTCTCCGCGATTAGCGATTAAGATTTTTTTGAACATGACAGACCTCCCCTTACATTTACATCCAGACAGGAGAACGTTTTTCGAGAAATGCGCGTAGTCCTTCCTGGCCTTCTGTATTCACCCGTAGTTGTGCGATCACGTTCGCTGTATGGGTACGAGCTTCCTCCGGGTTCATATGCTCCACTGTGCAAGCCAGGGCTTTACAGGCTCGTAACGCCTGTGGACCTCCCTGAAGGAGCGAGGTAGTGATCTGTTGCAGCGTGTCATTGAGCTGTTCTGGTGTGCTGATACGATGAACCAGGCCATAGTCATAGGCTTGTTGAGCATTGAAGCGTTCACCAGTAAGGAATAAGGCGCGTGCTCTGTTAGCACCAATTTTTTGTATGACATAAGGGGATATTACCGCCGGGGCAATGCCGAGCTTGACTTCACTGAAGGCGAAGCGAGCCTGTTCTGACGCAATGACAATATCGCAGACTGCGACCAGTCCCACGCCACCACCAATCGCGTCACCATTGACGCAGGCGATCAGTGGGCAGGGTAGGGCATTGAGCGTTGAGAGCATATCCGCTAATTGTAATGCATCCTGAACATTCTGTTCTGTTGTATAGGTAATTGCCTCGCGCATCATATGGATATCCGCGCCTGCGCAAAAGACGGTGCCTGCGCCTGTCAGGATCACGCCATGCAGGTCTGTATTGGAGGCGAGCGTGGCGAATACGGATCTGAGTTCTTGAATAAGTTGAGCGTTGAAGGCGTTGCGCACATCGGGTCTGTTCAGGGTGACAAGCGCAATTCTATGATTGTGTTGGTATTCAAGAGTCAGATAGGTAGCGGTAGTCATGTGTTCGCTTTCCTCCTTTGTCGGCTATGATTTTATTATACCGCCTGTGCTTTCATTATACGAATATAATATTAAATCCATTTGCGATGCCGAAAATACATTATTTGACCGATAGTAATGATCAGCATAAAAGCCAGCACGATCCAGAAATTATAGCCTGCGTCATATTTCACCTGGGGTGAAGTCCCGAAGTTTTGACCAAAGACACCAGTGATGAAGGTAATCGGGAGAAAAATGGTAGAAATAATAGCGAGCTGTTTCATGATTTGATTCAGACGATTGGAAACCGTGGTGAGATAGACATCAAGCAAGCTACTCATCAGGTCACGATACGAGTCGAGTACCTCAAAAGTCCGCACGAGATGGTCATGGATATCAGCAAAATAGGGTTCTCTCTCGGCTGGAATGAGATCGCCAGTGCGAGTAATCAAAGAATTTGCTACTTCTACCTGTGGACTGATGACCCGTCTCATCGTGGCAACAACGCGCTTCATCCGAAATATACGTGCCTGCACTTCATTGGTTGCCTGGGTTACTGTAGATTCTTCAAGGTCATCCATAATCGTATCCAGACCATCAAGGACCGGGAAGTAACTGTCAACTTGCGCATCAAGAATGGCGTGTAGAAGGATAGGCATGCCTTGACTGAGTAACTGTTCTTCGGTTTCATCATTACGTGTCGCTTCTAAAAGTTCTGTTAACCACTGCATTGGTTCCTGGTGAATAGTGATAAGAAAGTTTTGCTTGAAAACAACATCAAGTTTAGGTGTTCGTGCGTCCTGTAGCTCTTGATCAAAAATAAGGCTGTGTGTGACAAGGTAGAAGTAGTCGTGTTGATGAACAAGACGTGCTCGTTCTCTTTGTTCTTTGATGGTTTCAATGGTTAGATGGGAAAGCTGGAACACTGAAAGAAGTAGATCTTTATATTTATCGAGAGTATGTTCAATTTGTAGATCGAGCCAGATCAGAGCCTCTGGATCTTGCAGTACCTCGTGCAGGTGTTCTAACGAACAGTCAGTCTGTAACTTTCCTTGTTGCCAGATAAATAACTGTTGCATATACTGTTGCTAGCCTCCTGAATGAAATGTGTACAAACAACGGGGAGAAAGGGATGACAAATACATCTGTCTATCAAGTATAACGGTTTCAGTGCGGCAAGCAGATGATCGCTACAGATATCTATGGGCATCTGATAACGTAGTTGTTGTGGTTTTCAATAGGCTACGGTTCATTGTTTCTTCCGCATGTGAAGCGCTTCACATGCGAAAAACGCCGAAAGATGTTTCCGGCCACGGGGCATTGAGAGCGGCGGCAATACCTAGCCCAAGCACTGTGCGGGTATCACGAGGATCAATGATGCCATCATCCCAGAGACGAGCAGTGCTGTAATATGGATTTCCTTCTTCTTCATATTTTTTCAGGATCGGTTGCATGAAGGCTGTTTCTTCCTCTTCATTCATTGTTTTTCCTCGGGCCGCCAATCCATCTTTGCGTACGGTCGCCAGCACCGTTGCGGCCTGTAGTCCACCCATAACCGAAATGCGGGCGTTCGGCCACATCCAGAGTTGATGGGGGGAATAGGCGCGTCCACACATGCCATAATTGCCCGCGCCAAAAGAGCCACCGATAATGACAGTGAATTTGGGTACCTGTGCATTCGCGACCGCCATCACTAATTTGGCTCCGTCTTTGGCGATGCCACCGTTTTCATACTGCCGTCCGACCATGAAGCCGGTGATATTCTGCAGGAAAACCAGTGGAGTCTGGCGCTGTGCGCAGAGTTCGATAAAATGGGCCGCTTTTAACGCACTCTCTGAAAAGAGGATGCCATTATTGGCGATGATGCCTACGGGGAAGCCCATGAGGCGTGCGAAGCCACAGACCAGTGTTGTGCCGTAGAGAGCTTTGAATTCGTGAAAGTCACTCTCATCAACAAGTCGTGCAATGACCTCGTGGACATCATAACTGGCGCGTGGATCGGCTGGCACAATACCCAGCAACTCATTGCTATCATAACGTGGTGGTTGTGCTGGATGAATATCCCAGGGAATGTATTTGC
Organism: Dictyobacter sp.; assembly: GCA_035493535.1. Classification (GTDB taxonomy): domain Bacteria; phylum Chloroflexota; class Ktedonobacteria; order Ktedonobacterales; family Ktedonobacteraceae; genus Dictyobacter. The sequence continues at coordinate 27,852 of DATJIE010000065.1, read as the reverse complement.
GTCGATTCAGATGAGAGACGATGCTGCGACAGATCGCAAGGGCATGCTCATCGTTCAGCGCGTAATGATCAGTGACTCCTGAAGTGCGACAATGGACATCCGCGCCACCCAGATCTTCCGCGTTGACTTCTTCACCTGTAGCGGCTTTGACCAGAGGGGGACCGCCCAGAAAGATCGTACCATTGCCCTGAACGATGATCGTTTCATCGCTCATCGCCGGGACATATGCACCGCCAGCCGTACATGATCCCATCACGGCAGCTATTTGTGGAATACGCTGACTGGACATCCGGGCCTGATTATAGAAGATCCGCCCAAAGTGATCCCGATCTGGAAAAACATCCGCCTGCATTGGCAGAAACGCGCCGCCTGAATCGACCAGATAGATGCATGGCAGGTGGTTTTGTTCCGCGATCTCCTGCGCTCGGAGGTGTTTTTTAACCGTGAGAGGAAAGTAGGTTCCGCCTTTGACAGTAGCATCGTTCGCGACAATGACACATTCCTGACCTGCAATCAGTCCGATACCAGTCACAATACCAGCCGCTGGCGCTTCATTGTCATAGAGATCGTAAGCAGCCAGCGGACTCAATTCGAGAAATGGTGTATCTGGATCACAGAGCAGTTGGATGCGTTCGCGGGGCAGCAATTTCTTGCGCTTGCGATGTTTCGCAATCGCCTCGACGCCTCCTCCTTGCTGTACCGTTTGTATGCGTTGTTGTAGCTGATCAAGGAGAGACTGAAAATAGTGGATATTGTTCTGAAATGTGGTCGTGGTACGATCTATATGAGTTTCAATGATAGACATTGTATTTACATCCTCTCGGCATTGATGACGGAATATACCTGCTAAATGAATCATTTCGCTTCATTACATCGTAAATGCAGCATAGCACTACATAGAAAGAGCGTCAAGTTCTGTCTACTCTTTCTTCTCTTTTTCGGCTTAGCAATGCTCTGTAGCCAGTCGGATATCAATTGACAAAAGACTTCATTTCATGTACGATACACGCATATACTTGAGAGAATTATAGTGTAGAATTGTAATGTGCTCTCAAAAGTTCTTCATGTAACGGGTAGTGCCTGGTGGACAGGTATACGGCAATGGGCCGTGTCATTCAGGTTCAAATCCTGCTATCCGAACCATTTTTATGCTTGGATAGGATGTTGGACTCGTCTGTCAACATCTATCTTTCTTATCAATGTTGCCCAAAAACTTCAAAGCAAAAAAAGGTTTGTGAAATCGAAAATGAATACATATGCTACCGTCGTTCTTGCCGCAGGTAAGGGCACACGGATGCGTTCAACATTACCAAAAGTTCTTCATCCCCTGGCTGGTTTGCCTCTTCTTGCCCATGTACTTCAAACGGTAGAAGCTATTCCTTCAACAGCGGCGTTTGCTCCGTTCGCGGATGCGCTTACGTCGGAGCGTCCTGTTGTGGTACTGGGTCAGGAAGCAGCACAGATTACTTCAGCATTTGGTAACCGCTGTAATTATGCTATGCAGCACGAACAGTTAGGGACGGGACATGCGGTATTGGCGGCTCAGTCCGCTGTGGATGCTCTACAGCCGTTACCAGAAACTGTGCTTGTTTGTTATGGAGACACACCGCTGGTACGCAGTGAGATACTGGCGCAGGTGCTTGTGGAACATGTCAGGAATGAAGCGACTGTGACATTTTTGACATCGCATACACAGCAACCCTCCGATTATGGTCGGGTTGTGCGTGATAGTCGAGGGCATGTACGCGAAATTGTTGAGGTGAAACGTGCCACACCTGAGCAACTTCAGATTCAAGAAGTCAATTCTGGAGTCTATTGTTTTGACCGTGTATGGCTCTGGTCCGCGTTACAGGCTTTGCCACGCAATCCAGCGGGCGAGTATTATCTGACAGATCTGATCGCGGTTGCGGGAGCAGAAGAACGGCGTATCGCTACCGTCAGTGGCTCACTTGATGAGACTTTGGGTATCAATAACAAGGTGCAATTGGCGGAAGCTGAGCGTGTTTTGCGACAGCGGATTCTGGAACAGCATATGTATGCGGGTGTGACGATTATTGATCCTGCCAATACGTATATTGGCGCGGACGTCAAGATTGGCGCGGATACCGTTATTCTGCCTGGAACAATGATTAGTGGTAAGACCGTCATTGGTTCCTGGTGCCGTATTGGACCCGCAACGACCATTGATCAATCCACAATTGGTGATCGTTGTATCATTCGCAATTCCGCGTTGGAAGAAGCAACATTAGAAGATGAAGTTATCATGGGTCCCTTCAGTCATTGTCGACCGGGAGCACATCTGGCACGTGGTGTACGTATGGGGAACTTTGGTGAAGTGAAGAATTCGTATGTGGGTGCGGAGACTGATATGCATCATTTCAGTTATATTGGTGATGCAACAGTTGGCGACCATGTGAATATTGGTGCTGGTACTATAACATCGAATTATAATGGCATTACCAGACAGAAATATCATACTACGATTGAATCGGGTGCCTTTGTTGGATGTGATACGATACTGGTCCCTCCTGTAACGATTGGTGAGCAAGCCATGACAGGGGCGGGTGCCGTCGTAAATAAAGATGTTCCACCCCATGCGCTTGTTGTCGGTGTTCCTGCTCGGCTGCTTCGTACGTTGCAGTCAACTGATGACGCGCATGCACAGGCCGAGGGTGATAAAAAGGAATAGGTGTTGATTATGGACGGCCCTGCTTTATGTAGCTTAGCCGCCACGTATGATTTTCACTTTGCGCATCTGGATGCGCAAGCGTGGCTACAGCTTGTTGTAATGGTTGTAGCCCTCGTGCTTTGTGCGGTAGCTTCGGCTGCCGAAACAGCTCTGACGTCAATCAGTCGGATTAAGCTCAAAAATCTGGTTGAAGAAGGTGACGCGCAAGCTATACGGATAGAACAACTATTGGCAGAACCAAATACGTTCTTATCTACGATCCTTGTGATCAATAGTGTTGCGGTAATCGTTGCCTCCAGTATGGCAACTGTGCTTGCCTTGCGCTTCTCTCAGTCGCTTGGTGAGTTGATTTCCTCTGTTGTCATTTCGCTGTTTGTATTGATCTTCTGTGAGATTACTCCAAAGACTGCCGCCGTGCAGAATCCTCTCCGCTGGGCGCGTGCTCTGGCTGGTGCTGTGCGTTTTGCTGCCTGGTTGCTGCGTCCATTGATCTGGTCCCTCAATCAGGTAACGTCTGTGTTTGTGCGTTTGATGGGTGGACAGATCAAGCATCATGGGCCATTTGTGACAGAAGAAGAGCTGCGTCTATTGGTCACTGTAGGTGAGGAGGAAGGCGTGCTTGAAGAAGAAGAGACTGAGATGATTCACAGTATCTTTGAGTTCGCCGATACCACTGTACGCGAGGTCATGATTCCCCGTATTGATATGGTCACGTTATCGAGTGCCGCGACGGTGACACAGGCCGTGGATGTGGCACTAGAAGGTGGTTTCTCGCGTATCCCGGTCTATGAGGAGTCAGTTGGTATTGATGAGGTGATTGGCATTCTCTATACCAAAGATATGCTACGCCAGTTGCGTGAGGGACATGATACCTTCCCTATTCGCGAACTGGTGCGACCAGCCTACTTTGTGCCAGAAACCAAGAAGCTCGATGATCTTTTGCGCGAAATTCGCCAGTCGCGCAATCATATCGCGATGGTCGTCGATGAATATGGTTCGGTGGCCGGATTGGTCACGATAGAAGATCTGATGGAAGAGATTGTCGGTGATATTCAGGACGAATATGATCATGAAGAAAAATTGTATGAGAAGGTCAACGAGAATGAATATATCATCGATGCAAAATTGAGTATCTATGATTTTAATGAACTCATGGATATGAAGTTGGATGACTCCGATTATGAAACATTGGGCGGTTTTGTCTATGCGCAACTTGATAAGATTCCTAATGTGAATGATGCGATCACCTATGAAAATCTGATTTTTACTGTATTGGCTACTCGTGGTCGGCGCATTCTCAAGATTCGTGTCGAGCGTGAGCATCAAGAGGAGCAGCAGGAGGAGAAGAAAGATCTCTTGTTGCTACCTCCTCCCATCGATCGTGAACAGCCAGAGATAGTTGTAAATGAACAACATGAGAAGAGTGAGCAGGTTTCTTCAGCATCTTCTCTGGTTGAATACAAAGGGGCATAATAAAAGAATGATTTCATCACTTCCTGACCTGCCTGAATCGGTGCGGATTGTCGAGGTCGGCCCCCGTGATGGATTACAGAATGAACAGGCTCGTATTCCAACCACGCACAAAATTCAGTTCATTCATCTGTTAGCTGAGGCAGGGCTTCCCGTTGTGGAAGCCACCTCGTTTGTGAGTCCACGTGCTATCCCCCAGCTCAGTGATTCGTCAGAGGTTATGCATGGTGTGCAGCGTCTGCCTGCTACGAGCTATCCTGTGCTTGTTCCCAATATGAAAGGCTTTGAACGAGCCTTTGAGGCGGGGGTACGTTCTATCGCAGTCTTTACTGCTGCCAGTGAGAGTTTTACGCGTCAGAATATTCGTGTCAGCATTGCCGAAAGTCTGGAGCTTTTTCGCCCTGTTATCGCCAGTGCAAAGCGAGAAGGGATTGCGGTACGAGGCTATATCTCGACGGTTTTTGGTTGCCCATATGAAGGATATGTTGAACCACAACGTGTCCTTCATATCGCGCTGGCTTTGCTTGAACTGGGCGTTGATGAACTTTCGCTCGGTGATACGATTGGTGTCGCGACACCGAAGCAGGTCGCTGATCTGATTCCGTTGCTTGTGCAGGCGGCTATTCCATTAGAGCGTCTTGGCGTTCATTTTCACGATACGCGTGGCACCGCGCTGGCGAATGTACTGATGGCGCTGCAACTGGGTATCCGTACGATTGACTCCGCCGCAGGTGGATTAGGTGGCTGTCCATATGCTCCTGGTGCGGCAGGGAATCTGGCGACCGAGGATCTGGTCTATATGTTGCAGGGGATGCATATTCAGACCGGCGTTGATCTCGCGAAGGTTGTCGCAGCCACACGGTTTATCGCTCCTTTCCTTACCCATCCTCCTACCAGTAAGTATTATCAGGCTGCGATGAATGCCTGTGATACAGTCGCGGAATAACAAGAGGGCCGCTTGTATGGTAACGATTGTTTCTACCATACAAGTGGCCCTGAATTGTCCTGCTCTCAAAATTTTCCTATTTTTGTTTCGTCAGGAATTTGAGCGCGGCTGATAATTGTGGATCGTTCCCGTTGATCAGTTGTTGCAGAGTCATATGATCCTCGGATATCTGTGTTGGCAAAATCTCTTCATTTTTCGCACTCATTGCAACGGTCTGATTGGGAGTAATACCACCGCGATAGTGAGTTGCATCGTCACGGCGAATAAACTGACCATCAGGGGTGAGCCATTCCTGTGTTCCCAACAGGAGTTGTGAGCCATCGGCTAGCTGGAATGGTTCGAGGACTGTGCCAGTACCAAAGGTGGTTTCACCAATGATGGTCGCACGATGATTATCTTTTAATGCTCCTGCTGTGATCTCTGCCGCACTGGCGGAATTGCCATTTACCAGTACGACCATCGGGGTTGTTGTATCGATTGGATGGCCATTGACAGGGACGGGAGTGCGCTGTCCGGTGCTATCCTGTTCCAATAACACGTTGCCGCTGCCCACGAACAGGCTAACGGTATTTACCGCCTCATTAAGGTAGCCGCCAGGATTATCGCGCAGATCAAGCACGATATTGGTTGCGCCCTCTTTTTTGGCTTGCTCCACATCGGTTTTGACCTGTCCCGAAACGCCATCCGCGAATTGTACAATCTGGATATCCGCGGTATGGCTCGAAGAGATATAGTCCATCGTCACATTGGGGGCCTCAATTTGCGCACGAGTCATCTTAAGGTTTAATGGTTGGGCATCGCCAGCACGTTTGACGGTGATTGTAACCGTGGTGCCACTTTTGCCTTGAATCAGTGCGCTGACACTGTTAATATCCTTCCCCGTGGTGCTCACACCATTGACTGCGGTAATAATATCACCATGTTTGATGCCTGCTTTCGCCGCCGGGGAACCAGGAATAGGAGCCGTAACGATAAGTTGTTTCGTCGTCGGATCTTGTTGTAGATAAATGCCAACACCGGTGTAAGTTCCGCTGAGTTGTTGATTCTCAGTCTGGACCTCCTGGGGTGTCATAAAGCGACTATGACCGGTATCACCCAGTGTCGTAACCATCGCATTAATGGCGGCATAGGACATTTGCTGGTAGTTGATATCTTTGCGATCGACATAATTCTGATCAACCTGCGCCCACGCCTGATCAAAAAGCTGCTCATACGCCTTTGATTGCTGGCTTTGCGTACTGAACGCATAGGAGTCAGAAAAATACTGGTGACCAAACCAGCCAACCAGGAAGCCCACAATCACCAGTGCCGGGATGCCGATGATCCGCCCTAGTGAGCGTTGCAGGCGGCTCCGCGGAGGATTTTGCGTAGATTGTGTAGGAGTATTTTCAGCAGGTAAGAAAGGATAGTTATCAAAATCATTATGGGCTGGTTGTTGAGAGGGCAGTTGATTGGCATTTGGCTGCTGCTCTTCATACCAGTGTGGATCATCATATCTATTCACTTTTTGCCTCCCTCAGGCATTGTCGTTTTAAAAGAAACTGATACATGTGTTCATCCTTAGAATGTATATCTATTTACAAGGAAATAAATCGTAAAGTCAAGGGGTCATATGATAAGCATAAACAAAAGTGAAAAAGAGGATATAGTTCAGAAGAACTACACCCTCTTTCGTTATATTGCGTGAAATTTACTGATAGTTAACCGTCCTGAAAGACAGCTGCCAGGAACATTGCTTTCGGAAGTCCAGAGCGGAAGGGAGCGATTATTGCTGAGCTTCCTGGGCTTCTAACTCAGGCGTCTCAGCCTCAGAAGTTGTAGGAGCTTCTGTCTCTGTCGCTTCTGGAGCGTCTTCTGTCTCTGTCGCTTCAGGTTCTGGCGATCCATGCTTCTTCTTGCCAGCGGGAGGAGCCGCCTCTTTTTTCGGTGGTTCCCATCCAGGAGCGCGAGAAACGATCATCGACATCATTCGGCCTTCCATAATAGGAGAACGTTCGATGGTCGCCATACCCTTTAACTCTTCTGCTATACCATCTAGCAACCTGCGACCAATTTCAGGATGGCGCATATCAGGACCACGGAACTGGACACTGACGCGAACTTTATCGCCGTCAGCCAGAAATTCCTGGATTTTGCGCGTTTTTACCTCTACATCATGATCGTCAGTACGCGGACGCATGCGAATTTCTTTGAGAGTGATGGTTTTTTGATTTTTGCGAGCCTCGTTCTCTTTCTTGGCCTGCTCATACTTAAATCGACCATAATCCATCAGTTTACAAACTGGTGGCATTGCGTTTGGCGATACTTCAACCAGGTCAAGATTACGGTCGCGTGCAATATCTAAGGCTCTGATTGGAGGCATTACTCCTACCATCTCACCATTTTCATCGATTAAGCGTACCTCACGTGCTCGAATGCGCTCGTTTACCCGTGTCTCGCGCGAGCGGTCATTCCCCCGAAAATCTCTATTAATGGGCTATTCTCCTCTTCGAAACTAAGTAACCCGATGTGCAAATGGTTGGTGGTTGTTGCCGTTGAGAGGACTGATGCTTTCCTGGCTTACCAGAAAGGTGTCTGGTCCCTGGCATAACCAGCGAAGAAACGTTTGCACATGGCGTTAGTACATCCTTAGTATGATAACAACGCAATATGCGGTAATCATCCATCCACTTGTCCAGGAAACATTCCTGTACCAGACCATTATAGATGGTCTGTAAAAGTATACTACGTGCGTGGCATGTTTGCAAGTGGACAATACATGTGCCCTCGCCATGGTTTTCGCTCTCATTTGTGTGCTGGATTCCAGCAATACTACTTCTTGATAGCATGAGGTATATATGTATTGTGGTGTGTGAATAAAATCTTGCTTATCTATTTAATGTAGATACATGAGCTATTTGTAGATGATGAGATGGCTGTTCTGATGCTGCTCTGTGATGTTCGTTTCGCTCAATCCATAGTTGACAACTTGAGGCGTTATCTTCTGATCTGAAAACTCAGCTATAATCGAATGGGTAGATGCTTCTCTACGATTTTTATGCTATACTTGTAGAGCAAAAAAGTTTTAATATGAAAATGTTGGAAATTGTCCATTCTGGTGTTCCTCTCTTGAAAACAGGCTCGACACGAAGGAGGATTCCTATGAGCGGCAATCTCGTCGCCTATCATTCGTGGTCATCTGCTCCCATGCCTGATGTGTTTCGTTACTCGCGACGACCGAATCGCGCACATACTATCAATTGGCGTTCCTGGGGAACGGCTGCCTTCACGGAGGCTATCCAGACACATAAGCCGATCTTTTTAGTGATCGCATCTTCCTGGTGTGAATGGTCACATGTCATGGATGAGACAACGTTATCGGAGCCAACACTTATTTCCATTGTGAATGCTGATTATATTCCAATTCGGGTTGATAGTGATATCCGACCAGATGTGAATCAACGCTATAATCAAAATGGATGGCCGAGTGTGGCTTTGCTCTCTACGGAGGGAGAAATTTTGTGGGGCGGTGTCTATGTCAAACCACAACAATTGCTCTATTACCTGGGCCATATTCGCCGATATTATAGTGAGCATCGACAGGAAATTTCACAACAAGTGCATTGGCTTCGCGAACGACGTCTGCTCTCTTCGCAAAATACTCAACAAATACGTGGTTTATATCTGGCACAGGAGCGATTTTCATTAGCGCAGATTCCTCACCGTGCTGGTATTGTGTTACGTGAGTTGTTTGATGCTGAAAATGGTGGATTTTCTATTCACGCCAATTTGAAATTTCCTCATCCTGAAGCATTGGAATTGCTGCTCTGGCTGGCAAAACTCTATCAGCAGCCTGATATGCTGGCAATGGTCTGCCATTCGCTGGTACAGATGCGAGATGGTGGACTCTGGGATACTGAAGATGGGGGTTTTTTTCGCTATTCTGAGGCAATTGATTGGAGTGCTCCGCTGACGGAGAAGATGCTGGATGAGAATGCTGCTTTGTTGCGTTTAACCCTGTTGACGGCGGAAATGACTGGAGAGGAGCAGTGGTTTGTGTTGGCACGCCAGTTGCTGCGCTATGTCTCTACTACGCTCTGGCAGGAGGATCTGGGCGTGTTTAGTGGTAGCCAATGTGCCGACCTGACATATTATGAGCCTGATCTCTATTCACGTGCTTCACGCCAATCTCCTCCTATCGATACAACAATTTATACCAGTTGGAATGCACGGATGATCTCTGCATGCTTGCTTGCTGGCCGTATTTTGCATGATACTACTTTCACGATGATGGCGTTGCGAGCACTCGATTACCTCTGTGAGCATATGCTCCATGTGGATGGGAGCGCTTACCATTTTTCTATAGATGGTATCTCTGGATTGCCGGGGCAGCTCGCTGATCAGGTCTGGCTGACGCGTGCTCTGCTTGATGCCTATGCGGAGACGGAGAAGAACGAGTATCTGGCAACGGCAATGGCGCTTATGCAGGTTGCCTGTTATCAATTGCTGGATGATAGTTCCGGGTTGTTTTATGACTATCCGTTTGGTACGCAGGCGATTGGCCGTTTATTGTTGCGTGAACAGCCATTAACAGAGAATGCTCTGGCGGCGGAGTGCCTGTTGCGAATTGCGGCGTATACGAAACGACAGAATTTGCGTCATGCTGCTTTATTGGTGCTGGTACGTTGTAAAGAACGCTATGATCGTTCTGGTATTCAAGGGGCGCACTATGCGTGTATCGTGACGCGTTCACTGGAGCAGAAGTGGTTATGACACCGACAAAAAAAGTAGGCCACTCCTGCTGGTTTATGGTTTGGAGTGACCTGTCTGTTCATCTGTCTATAGCGTGTTCTGTTTTTACCTGGCTACTGCTTATAGTGTAGTGACTTTGATGGTGTGTGCCTGCGCGTTTGCCGCCTTTGGTAATTGCAGGGTGAGGATGCCATTGCTATAGCGTGCCTCGACTTTCTCCGCATTAATGGGAGATGGCAGGGTGAATGACTGCTGATATTTGCCAGTCTGAATGCCATTATAATGAACGGTAACGCCCTCAGGTATCTGTACACTCGTCTGCCATTTCAGGCTGACAACGTCTTGCTGTACCGTGACTTCTAGATCTTCAGCTTTGACGCCAGGCATTGGCATCTGGATGGTGTATCCTTCCGTGTTCTCATACAGGTTAGCATGGACACCACGGGTATTGAGTACTCCTGCCGCACGCGGAGAAATGACACTATCCTCAAACAGGCGATCCATTGCATCGCGTAGCGAAACGAAATCATTGAACGGATTGTAACGAGTAATATTTGCCATTTTCTAACTCCTTCATATTGTTTGATAATTGGTTGTCTTTATCGTTCTATCCATGTGAAGCAGCCTATCTGCGGTTCGCATGGCTGTCTCTGTTTTTCTTTCTGTGCATACTATATCTCAGAGAGTGTTAGAGGAACGCAAGCGAAGTGTAAGAATTATGTTAGAAAACTTGATAGGAGCACTATCAAGTTTTTGTACTCGACGGTACTCCTATATTCTGCTACAATGCAACTAATTGAACTTCTATTTTTTCTTGCATTAAGATGAGCAACACCTGCGACATTTTGGCATGTCCGGGTATTTAGATATGTGGGAGGTATGCAGCGTGACGGTCAAACCGGAACCATCATCTAAGGCAATAGAGCATGTATTAAAGCGTGGTGTTTCGCTGGTTGAGAAAGAGGCTGATCTGCGCCGCTTGCTTTTGGAGGGTAATAAGGGAGAGCCTCTGCGCGTGAAACTGGGTATTGACCCGACGCATTACGAGTTAACCATTGGTCATGCTGTGGTTCTTCGTAAGTTGCGCCAGTTTCAGAAGCTTGGTCACAAGGCAACCGTAGTTGTCGGTGACTGGACAGCACGCCTTGGCGATCCAAGTGGACGTGAAGAAGCGCGTAAGGTTTTGACTGCGGAACAGGTGAATGAGAACGCGAAAACGTATTTAGACCAGTTCTTCAGAATTGTTGACCGCGAACAGACTATCATTCGCTATCAGAGTGAGTGGTTTGATGGGTTTAATCTTGGTGATGCGATTAAGCTGTTAGGCCATAAAACGGTGGCGCAGATGCTTGAGCGTGACGATTTCCAGAAGCGGTATCGTGGTGGCACCGAAATCTATTTGTCTGAGTTTATGTATCCGCTCTTGCAGGGATATGATTCGGTTGCTCTGAATGCCGATGTGGAGCTTGGTGGAACGGATCAGACCTTTAATCTGCTGGTTGGTCGTGAGCTGCAACCGAGCTTTGGTCAGACGCCGCAGCAGATCCTGACAGTTCCTCTGATTGTGGGTCTGGATGGTGTGAAGAAGATGGGTAAGTCGTTAGCGAATTATATTGCGCTGACTGCTCCCGCGAATGATATGTTTGGGAAGTTAATGTCGTTGCCTGATCATGCCATGCGCTCCTACTTTGAAACGCTGACCGATGTCGAGGATGAAGAGTTAGCTGAGTTTGATCGGAAGATGACAGAGGGGACGCTCAATCCTCGTGATGTCAAATTGCGGATGGCACGTGAGATTGTGACCGGGTTCCACGATGCCGAGTCTGCTCAGACCGCGCAAGAGGCGTTTATTCGTCAATTCTCAGAGCGCAAACTTCCCGCAGATATTCCTGATTATACACTTACCAGCGCGAAAAATATTGTGGATCTGATGGTGGCGTCCCATCTGGCTGATAGTAGAAATAGTGCCCGAAATTTGATCCGTGATGGTGGTGTCTCTCTCTTCGCGCAAGGTGAGACTGATTTATCAAAGTCAGAACGCATTCAGGATGCTGATTATACAGTTGATGTGATTGATGGCGCGATCTTAAAAGTAGGGAAGCGCAGATATATTCGTATTCGACAGGCATAGCTTTGTCCAGACAGCCAGTGTACGCCCGATGTTGTATATCGGCGTGACTGGCTGTCTATTTTATATATAGCCATACTCTTGCTGCTATTTTTTGCTCTGTTTCAAGGAGAGGTATCATGCCACAGGCAACCATCGGAGTAATTGGGGGAAGTGGTCTTTATCATATGGAGGGGATGACAGATATCGAGGAAGTGCGCGTACAGACACCATTTGGCGATCCTGGCGATGCCATTATGATCGGGAAGGTCGATGGTGTGGCGATGGCGTTTCTGCCACGTCATGGGCGCGGTCATCGTCTGAATCCGTCAGAGGTTCCTTCGCGAGCCAATATCTGGGCGTTGAAAAGTCTGGGCGTTGAGTGGGTTATTTCAGTTAGCGCGGTGGGCAGTTTGCGTGAGCATATGGCTCCGCGTGATCTTGTCATTCCCGATCAGATTTTTGATCGCACGAAAAGCCGTGTTAATAGTTTTTTTGAGGGTGGTGTGGTGGTTCACTGTGCTTTCGCTGAGCCATTCTGTCCAACCTTACGCTCACTTTTATTGGAGTCAACGCAGGAACTGGGCGATGTGACGGTGCATCCAGATGGCACGCTCCTGTGTATGGAGGGTCCACTTTTCTCGACGAAAGCCGAGTCCAATGTCTATCGTTCGTGGGGCATGGATATCATCGGCATGACCGCTCTGCCGGAAGCGAAGTTAGCACGTGAAGCCGAGTTGTGCTATGGAACTATCGCCTGTGTGACCGATTATGATTGCTGGCATGAGTCCGCTGAGTCGGTGACGGTTGAGATGGTGGTCAGTAATCTCAGTGCGAATGTCGCCAATGCCCAGCGTATTTTGCGTCAGATGGCGCACAAATTATCTCATCAGCAACGTACCTGCCTGTGTACCCATGCACTTGAAAATGCGATCATGACTGATCCAACGCTTATTCCGGCTGAAGCCAGAGATAGGTATCAACTGCTCATCAGTAAGTACATCGATTAAGCCTCTTGACAAGGGACTGGTACAGGTATACAATAGGGCCATCCCACGAGGAAAAGAACAAAAAAGTATTCTAGTGGGATGACTCAAGACCGATTTTCATCAGGTCCTGTCGGTTGGCGTAATTGGGTCCTGCGCGGCAGATGTTTATGAACTCCGCTAGGTCCGTGAGGAAGCAACGGTAAATAGACCTCTCTGGGTGACGCAGGGGTTCCTGATTGCGCTAACCGGCAGGACCGGGCGAAAATCGGTTTTTGATGTCCGGTACGCATCACGTATGGTTTTGTTTAGCCTGGTTATACTTAAATTATCCTCTCTTCTGGCAGCGGGTGTGCTTATAGCCCGTCATGGGTATATAGGGCGGGAGTTGTAATATGGCCTCTCAATCACTTTATCGGAAGTGGCGCTCTCAGACCTTTAGTGAACTCGTCGGTCAAGAGCAGATTGTTAAAACACTCAAAAACACGCTTGATAGCGGCAATCTTGCGCACGCATATCTCTTCTGTGGTCCTCGTGGCACAGGTAAAACCAGCATGGCTCGTCTTCTCGCAAAGACCATTAACTGTTTGAGTCCTGTGAATGGTGAACCCTGTAATACCTGTGAGCAGTGTCGTGAGATTACTGCGGGTAGCTCTTTTAATGTTATTGAGATTGATGCTGCCTCCAATCGTGGTATCGATAGCATCCGCGAATTGCGCGAAAAAGTTATGATGCCTCCTACTGTTGGGCGCTATAAGGTCTACATCCTTGACGAGGCTCATATGCTGACTACTGAGGCTTTTAATGCGCTCTTGAAGACGTTAGAAGAGCCTCCTCCCCATGCGATTTTTGTGATGGCAACCACCGATGTTCATAAAATGTTGCCTACGGTCCTGTCTCGTTGTCAGCGTTTTGATTTTAAACGTTTCACGTTGCGACAATTGGTCAGCCATCTGTATTTTGTTGCGGAGCAGGAGCAGGTGAGATTAGAGGAAGGCGCGGGCGAGCTGCTTGCGCGAGCGGCGGCTGGTGGTATGCGTGATGCTTTGAGTTTACTTGATCAGGCGATAGCGTATGCTGGCAATGTGATTACGCTTGCGAATGTACAGGAGATGCTTGGGGTTGCCGATCCGCGTGCGATCCAGCGCTTTATTCTTGCTGTTGCTGATATGGATAGTCCCGCGGGCTTGCATCTGATCCATGAGCTGTCGGAGGCTGGTGCTGATCTGCGTCAGATCAATCAGCAGGTGGCTGATTTCTGGCGTGGTATGATGCTGGCAAAGGCTGGCGCGAATATTGCTGAGATCCTTGATAGCACCGATAGCGAGACGCGTGAGATGAAGGAATTGGCAAAACGTTTTGCTCTGGATGAGTTGACCGAGTGTGCGCGTCTATTTGCCCAGAATGATTTAATACAAAGAAATCAAGGGACGCCGCAGCTTGGTCTGGAATTGGGATTGCTGACGAGTGTGGAGCTACATCGTCGCTTTGTTGATGGCACTGCTGGAAAGGCTGCTCCCACAACTACTGGTCCACGACCAGCATCATCTCCGCTGTCTCATCAGACTCATGCGCCAGTTGAGCGTCCACGATCTGCGCCTACCTCGCAGCCAGCATCGTCACGCGCAATGACAAACACGGCTGATTATCGTACTCCACCGCCTGATATAGAAAGTTCGGCTCCCTCTGTTCCAGTTCAGCCACAAGAAGTTCAGACTCAGCAACCTCCTGCTGCGCAGGCAATGCCGACACCAGTCCAGGCTGACGTTGAGGTAACCGCGACGGTTGTTCCTGCTCAGCCAGACACACAGGTTGTTCCTCCTGTAACGCCTGTTGTTGCGGTTGAGGTTGAGACAACGCAAGCGCACAGCGATAGTAATGTCTCTGAGAATCCTCCTTCTCTTACTATTGAGCAGGTCAAGGAGCGCTGGGAGTATATCCTTCGTCGTGTGCGAACAAGGAAGGACGGGGGCAAGATTAGTGCTGTTCTCAAAGGTTATACGATTGTCAAGGTTGAGGGTGTCGGTGCATTGCCTGTGGTGGTGATCAAGGCCGGTGCTGATTTCCATTATAAAATGCTACAGGGTAAAGAGGAATATATTGAAACGATCCGTTGGGCAACGAAGATTGAACTTGATACGGACTGTGATGTGCGCTTGCTTTCTCCCGCCGCGTCAGTCGTTGCTCATACCGCATTGCATATTCCACCACCAGCATCAGCAACGTCTGCTCCACCAAAATCCGATCCGGGTATCAGGACAACACCTGCACCAGCTCCAGCTATAAGTGTGGCTCCGCCGCCTGTTGAGAAGCAGACAACTCCGCCTCCGGTGCAGCAGCCACCGCAGCCACCAGCAGTGGCCTCTCCAACAGTGCCAGCCACACCAGCGCCAGTGCCGCAAGAGAAGGCACAAGAGCCAGAAGCGGTTCTACCTGTTACGATCCCACTTGCCAGAAAGGCAGTGGTGAGAGAGAATACTACTGTGGAACCTGAAAAAATTGGTACACGACTGCAAGCTCTTGAGAAATACGCCAAAAGTGATCCTGTTGTGAAGGAAGTAGTGCGGATGTTCAAGGCTGAAATCAAAGATATTCAACCGAAATAAAGGAGATATAGCGCAATGGGTATGAATTTTAAAGAGATCCAGCGAATGCAACAGAAGTTGTTAAAGATGCAGGAGGAGCTGGAAGCCAGCATATTCACTGGTACTGCTGGTGGTGGAGCGGTAACGCTCTCAATGAGCGGAAAATATGAGATTACCGCGATTAAAATCGATCCCGAAGCATTTAATGCCGAGGATATTGAAGAGCTTGAAGTTATGGTCAAAGCGGCGGCAAAAGATGCCCATGATCGTGTAACCGAGGCTCAGCAGAAACTTGTAAATAGTGCCACTGGCGGTATGAAAATTCCTGGATTATTTTAATCATGAGTGAAGTTGCACCCCCGGTTGCAGCGCTAATTGAAGAATTTGCCAAGCTGCCTGGCGTTGGTGTAAAAACGGCACAACGCCTGACCTTTTTCATTTTGCGTAGCCCTACGGATCAGGCTCGTCGCCTGTCGGAGGCGATTATGCGTGTGAAAGAGAGCATCATCTATTGTTCTCAGTGTTTTAATCTCACTGAAACTGATCCTTGCCCGATATGCGGTAATCCTGGGCGTGAGCAAGATGTTATCTGTGTGGTTGAAGAACCACTCGACGTACTGGCGATTGAGAAGACAGGGGTTTATAAGGGTCTGTATCATGTATTACATGGGGCGCTTTCTCCTCTGAACGGTATTGGACGAAAAGATATTCGTATCGACGAGTTATTTAAGCGTCTGTCTGCTGGAACTGTGCGTGAGGTAATTCTCGCCACCAATCCAGGTTTTGAAGGAGATTATACCGCTGGCGTGATCAAGGATGGTATTAAAGAAGAGGTTCAGGCAGCACAATTGAGCGTGACAACGCTGGCACGTGGTTTGCCGCTGGGCAGCGATTTAGAATATGCCGATGAAGGAACGCTTGGTCGTGCGCTTGAGGGTCGCCGTGAATTATAAGCATGAAGCAGGATGTCTCTGGTCTTTCCGGTGGCATCCTGTTCTGTTTCTGACCTATCGGTTATGTGCTTGACACGTCAAACGGAGGATGGTACACTTGTTCTACCTCAGAAGTGGGTTGTGGTAGAAAGTGGGTTTCCGGTTTTTCGCCCTTGCCAAAGAATATATATATGGAGACACAAATGGGGGAGTTGTGTGGCTGACCACCAGCGTGCTCATTCGGTTTTATACCGTGTTTCCGTGACAGAACGCTAATAATAATCGGGAATTGTCTCTTTGTGAGGTTTGAAAAAAGGAGGATTACAGAGTGGTGATGACTTGCTCTAGATTTATTGCTTCATTGTCCGCTACTCTGTGAAAAAAGCCAATGGTTAAGAAAGAAAAGACTCCGGTAGATCGCGGCAGTGCCGCCCCTGCTAATGCGAATATGAGTGAACGTGAAAAGGCGCTAGACCAGACATTGGCGACAATCGAGCGTCGCTTTGGCAAAGGATCAATTATGAAACTGGGAGATTCCGCCAAGGTACAGATTGAGGCAATTCCCACTGGCTCAATTTCCCTTGATCTGGCTCTGGGAATTGGTGGCATTCCGCGCGGACGTATCACCGAGATCTATGGACCTGAATCTTCCGGTAAGACGACACTCTGTTTGCATGTGATTGCCAATGCACAACGGGCTGGCGGTTTTGCTGCGTTTATCGATGCCGAACATGCGTTGGACCCTTCCTATGCAGTCAAGTGTGGCGTTGATATCAGCAATTTATATATCTCTCAGCCGGATACTGGTGAGCAGGCATTAGAAATTGTCGACTCACTGGTGCGCAGTAATGCTATCGATGTGATTGTTGTGGACTCGGTAGCGGCGTTGACCCCACGTGCTGAAATTGAAGGTGAGATGGGCGATTCGCACGTTGGTTTGCAGGCACGTTTGATGAGCCATGCGCTGCGAAAATTGACCAGCGCTATCAATAATTCGCATACGACGGTTATTTTCACCAATCAGTTGCGTGAGAAGATCGGTGTGATGTTTGGTAATCCTGAGACGACTACTGGTGGTAAGGCGTTGAAGTTCTATGCTTCGGTTCGTCTGGACATTCGTAGTACCGATTCGATCAAACAGGCTCAGGATGTGGTAGGCCGACGTACGCGTGTACGTGTGGTGAAGAATAAGGTTGCGCCACCGTTTAGAACTGCTGAGTTCGATATCATGTATAGTGAAGGTATTTCTCGCGAAGGTGGATTACTGGATCTGGGTCATGAGATGGGCATTGTGAATAAGAGTGGTGCCTGGTTCACTGTTGGGGATATTCGTCTGGGTCAAGGCCGCGAGAATGCGAAAGAGTTCTTACGCCAGAATACAGATGTTGCGACTGCAATTGAAGATCAGATTCGTGGTAACATGATTGCTTTCAATGCTGCTGAGATGGAGGAAGTCGAGGAGCCGGAGGATGAGGTTGAGGAAGCAGGCATTGCTGCGGTGGATGGTGTGCTGGCAGAAGGCGAAGGCTAAACGTCAGGATTGCTTTTATGGTTTTAAAAGGTCAGGTGCGCAGCATATTGCGCCTGACCTTTTTGTGTTTAAAAGCCTGTATTACGGGGTGTCTTCATCGGTGGATTCATCCAGAAATCTGGGCAGTTGTTGTTCAAGTTCTGGTGGTGCGAGACGTACGAGCGGGCGTTCTGCGGTTGAGAGCAGCGGATCGAATTCTTCGCTTTCGAGTAATGTTTGCTCCAGAGATGCTGTTTCTGGCTTACGTTGTCGCCAGAGAGCCATGAACTTTCTGGCTGGATTGATCGCTCCTCCTCTGGTCGCATTTTTGCTCCAGTCGTGGATGGCATCGTCAAGCGGTATTTCGTAGCCAGCTTTGACGCTCATATCCCATTTATGTTGCATAATCGCAAAGTAGGCACGCATCGGATCTTGCTCGGCTGTAAGGCGTTGTCTGAGCAATAGAATCGCTGGTAAGTGATAGCGCCTGTACCAGTCGTGAGCTGCTTCTTCAATAGCGACTTCCCGCTCTTCATTTTTTTGCATGATGGCCTGATGACCAAGAATGAGATTGTAGAAGCGCCGGGCGTATTGCTGCGGAATTGTGATGTGTATGAGTTCATAGATACGTTGTTGATACCAGCCAGGAAAGATAGCGGAAACCTGCTGTACTGTCTGTCTGGTTTTTTCGCGCAAGGTATCGCCCATTGTCTGGAATAGGTGGGGATTCTGGGCCAGCATCTCATTGACTTCCGCTCCGAGGTTATGATTCTGTTGCCTGTGTATGGTGCGGTAACGACGACAAAAATAGCGATAGTCGGCGTCATTCAGCACCTGCGTATCTTCTGGCAAGCCTTTGGCCTGTCGCAGGTCTTCCGCTTGCCATGCCAGCGATTCGCCAAATTGGGCCAGATCTTGTTCGCGCATACCTTCACTGAGCGGATCGGGAAAGAGTTCCACTGTTTCTGCATCCGCCATGATAGCGAGGATCACAGGACCATCGATGCGTAACAGGGCATTGGCAAGTGATGGATCACCCCAATATACGCCCTTTTCATGAAGTTGGGCCATTAGTATAGCGACTGCGGAGAGCATACGTTGTTTGGTGCGCCTCGTGAGCGGGAGGCGATATAAGATGACATGTGGTACAACGCGTGGTGCCAGCCTTGTGACCGTATAGCCACGATCACTGTTGATATATTGTCGCATTCCTTTCAGTCCGGGGACATCAATGGCAATCGGGGGCGCTGCTACCAGAACGGTCCCAATCGGGTTGAGGGTGGGAATATCACGTTGCTCAATCTCTTGCAAATTTCGTATCTCGCGTTCTGCCATCCGGGGTGTAGTCTCTTTAATAGCATAGCGATATCCCTGACGCTCTACAAAGACAACGGGATGACGCGAGTCTCCACGGCGCACAATCAGTAGTTCGACGCCATTTTCTTCCCACTCTTCGAGTTGAATATGCCAGGGCAAACTCTCCAGACGATGTTTATCGTCGTCATTCATTGAGAATTGAATTTTTGTTTGATGTGTAGTGATAGGAAAATACTCCAGGCAATTTCAGAAAATAAATACAGAGATCTGTTATGATTTAGATCATAACATGTGAAAACTCATTATGGCAAACTGAAGAGGATACAGTTGTATCCAGTAAGTGTTATTGTATGTATTGTTGCATGATATTGCTATTGCATGATGTGAAAGATGCTCATTCAACAAAGGAGTTTGACAATGAGTGCGCTGGATCTATTTCGTTTACATGGGAAAACCGCGCTGATTACTGGTGGTGGGCGTGGTCTGGGACGCTACTTTGCGGAGGCGCTGGCTGATGCTGGCGCGAATGTGGTGCTCTGTTCGCGCAAAGTCACGGCCTGTGAAGAGGTAAAGCGAGCAATTGAAGAGCAGGGTGGTCATGCGCTGGCGCTTGCCTGCGATGTGACCAATGTGAGGAATGTTGAACATGTTGTCGCAGCCGCTCAGGAAACATTTGGTGGCATTGATATTCTGGTGAATAATAGTGGTGCGACCTGGGGTGCGTCCGCCGAGCACATGCCACTTGATAAGTTTAACTATGTCATTGATGTGAATATCAAGGGAACATTTATGATGAGCCAGATGGTGGGTAGGACGATGATCGCACGTGGTCAGGGCGGTACCATTATCAACATTGCTTCGGTTGCTGGTCTGGTAGGTGGTGATCCCCATTATCTACAGACTGTAGGATACAGTACCAGTAAAGCGGCCATCATTAATATGACGCGTGATCTGGCGACCAGTTGGGCCACATATGGCATTACGGTCAATGCTATCGCACCAGGGTGGTTCCCAACACGCATGTCTGGCGGGTTGATCGCGAAATTTGAGGAGAAGATGCTATCAACAATTCCACTGGCTCGTTTTGGTAAGGAGGACGATCTCAAAGGCGTAATGGTTTTTCTTGCCTCACCAGCGGCGGCCTATATGACAGGTCAGACCATCGTTGTTGATGGAGGTATGACTGCCTGGTAATGGCTGATTGTCTATTCTTGATTGGTAGGAGACTACTCCTGATGTCGGTGGCTACTTTTGTTTAATGACCGCATAGTTTATACTAATAAAAGTAAATATATTGAGCGATAGCAGAAAGCTGGCCCTTTCTGTGATGCTGCTTTTTCACAGAAGTCAGCGAGCCAGTAAGGTAGAATGCATATGGTCACGCAAGTTACAGAAAGTGCTTCCAATGAAACGCCAAAGGTTATCCCCGGCATTTCTGAACTACCATTGGTAGGTAGTATGTTCCGCCACAGCCATGATCGTATCAGTCTTTATCAGTATGTAGCAAGCGAATGTGGTGCGATTGGTCAATTCCATTTTGGTCCATACAAGATGGTGCAATTGAACGATGCAGCCCTTATGCATAAGGCGCTGGTTGAACATCATGCCGATCTGGATAAAGGCGATGGAATGCGTAAAGCGTTTCAACCGGTTATTGGGAATGGGCTGTTTATCAGTGATGGAGACCTGCATCGTAAACAACGCAAATTGATGGCCCCATCATTTCAACCACGACATATTACGGGCTATGCAGATGCAATGGTAGCGTTTGGTGAGCAGATCCAGCAATTATGGCCGGATGGTACTTCCATTGAAGCCAACCATGAGATGACGCGGTTGACAATGAGCATTGTTGGGAAGGTATTATTCAATTCCGATGTATTTACTGAATCGGATGAGCTAGGTCATGCTATGACCACTGTCCTATCATTTATTAACTATTCTTTATCCCACCTTTTGCCGATGCCTCTCTCCTGGTCCATTCCTCGTAGCATTCAAGCGCGTAAAGCATTGGCCGTCCTTGATTGGCGTATTCAGCAGATGATCGATGAGCGTGGTGCTCATTCTGAAGAGCAGAGCGATTTCCTCTCTGTGTTGCTGCAAGCACAGGATGAGGATGGTAAACATATGAGCAATCAGCAGGTGCGTGATGAGGCATTGACACTTTTCGGAGCAGGTCATGAGACAACCGCAACTGCACTTACCTGGGTCTGGTATTTGCTGGCGCAGCATCCTGATATCTATCAGAAAGTGCAGCGCGAAGTTGATACTGTTTTAGAGGGGCATTCGCCGACTTATGCTGATCTGGTGAATTTGCCTTATTCATTGCAGGTCTTCAAAGAAGCGATGCGTCTCTATCCACCGGCATATGCGATTACACGTGTCGCGTTACGTGATTTTGTTCTTGATGGGTATCCCATCCATCAGAATGAGATCATCCTCTTTGCGATTTATGCGATGCATCATCGACCAGAATATTATCCTGATCCGGAGCGTTTCGATCCTGAACGTTTCACGCCTGAAAATGAGAAGCGTCTCCCGCGTTATGCCTATATGCCGTTTGGCGCGGGTCCACGTATCTGTATTGGGAATCATTTCGCGTTGATGGAAGGGCATCTCTTGCTGGCGACGCTGGCGCAAAGGGTGACGTTTGAACTGGTTGCTGGTACCCATTGCTCTCCTGATCCCAATAAGACGATTACGATCCGCCCTGACCGTGATATGCGTATGATTGTGCATCGGCGTTCCAATGCTTATGGCTAATGCCTTGTGTATAATATTGCTCGTTTGCAGACAGATGTTTATGTGATCTTATCTGTCTGCTTTTTTTGGGGAAAGGGTGGTCATGGATGGATATTACCATACAAGAGGCTCATCCAGATGAGTATGAAACGATTTTACCAATCTTGCATGATGCTGATGAGGATGATGGGCGGATACGTAACCTTTTGTTAGATGGCAAACATATAACCTATATCGCGTATGATGAGCAGCGGATTGTGGGTGCTGTAACCATGCGTTGGGAAGAGGCTGAAAGCGAGATTGAATATATTGCGGTTCACGCTGATTTGCGTGGTCAGGGATATGGGACAGCTCTGGTCGCGGCGATAGTGAAAGAAG
Source organism: Dictyobacter sp. (assembly GCA_035493535.1). Taxonomy (GTDB): domain Bacteria; phylum Chloroflexota; class Ktedonobacteria; order Ktedonobacterales; family Ktedonobacteraceae; genus Dictyobacter. The sequence continues at coordinate 5,459 of DATJIE010000065.1, read as the reverse complement.
CAGCAACGCGGAACGTTACGGATATCATTGTAGGCACTGACAATACCTCACTTGAGAATATCGCATTTTATCAGCGTTGCGGTTTTCGGATGGACGCCGTTCGTCGTGATTTCTTTTCTTATATTCAACCACCAGTTGTGCGTAATGGGATACAGATGCAAGATATGTTGTTGTTGCGTTGCCGTGTCGCACATCGGATAGGGAAATGATCAAGCGGGTAAACGGGTGGATACTTTTGTCGTCAGGTAAAAAGGCAACCACCCGTTTATTGTACTATATCGTTGGTACGACCAGGATTTTGCCGAATTGTTTGCGCTGTTCCATTTTGTGCTGTGCGCCAGTTATTTGATCCAGTGGGTAGGTGCTATCAATCACAGGCGTAAATTGTCCGCGTGCGACTAACTTCAGTACTTCTTCCAGATCGTGCCGTGTGCCACCATAGGAGCCAATCAGTGAAATCTCTTTCGCGAACATGGTCCAGAGATTGACTGGTCCTTCGTTACCAGTTGTTGCTCCGCAGGTGACCAGTTGACCTTTGCGGGTCAGTGAGGCCACGCTTTTCGCCCAGGTTTCCGCACCGACATGTTCGACGACTATATCGACGCCGCGTTTTCCGGTGATGCGTCGTACCTCTTGCTGGAAATCCTGTGTGCGATAATTAATCACTTCATCGGCTCCGAGCTTTTGGGCCACTGCAATCTTTTCGTCTGAGCCGACTGTGGTGATAACGCGTGTGCCATAGAGTTTCGCGATCTGGATTGCTGCGCTGCCCACACCACTGCCCGCTGCATGAATCAGAACATCCTGACCGGGGTGAAGTGTGACCTGTTTGGTGAGCATGTGCCAGGCAGTAATGGCGGCCAGACCAATTGCTGCGGCGGCCTGTGTGCTGACCCCATTGGGAAGTGGCACAATACTTGTCGCTGGTACACTGACATATTCCGCGAATCCTCCCTGGCTGCCCAGACCGACGATATCGCTTTTGAGACAGAGTACTTCTTCACCGGCCCGGCACCATTCACATTGACCACAGAAGAGGTAGGGGGCGACTGCTACCTGTTGACCAATCTGCACGCCCTGTACTGCTGAACCCAGGGCTGCTACTTCGCCTGCGACCTCTGAACCAGAGATATGTGGCATGGGCGCGATTTTTGTACGACCTGTTCTTGAGTAGATATCCAGACGATTGACGCCACAGGCATGAACCTTGATGAGCACCTCGGATGGCCCGGGTTGTGGTGTGGCTATTTCCTCGATGTGTAAGACATCAAGTTCACCAGGGGTATAAAATAATGCTGCTTTCATGTTGCCTCCTTCTCAGCCTTGTGTTGACGATCTATCTATACGTTACAGTATCCTTATAGTTGTGGTTTCTTTCTCTCTAACTGAAACGATTGATAATGGATATTCACCTCTTCTTCAGTATTTTACCTTCTCTTGACGCACCTGTAATATCACGCTATTATCCGTATACAATCTATACAAGGATATGGTTATTCTCTATGATGAAGCAATTACGAGGGCGTAATCTTGCCCATCCTGGATGCCTTATAGGCGTTACTATCGGTTTAATTATCGGTATCATCTTAGCTGGTATATTAGCCTCTGTGTTTAATATTATTTTGAATACCATCTTATTCATCTGGCTTGGTTTGACCGTAGGTCTGGGCCTGATTGGTTGGATTGTGGGCGCTAGCCTGACATCCCGGTTCGCTGCGAGAGAAAGTGAAGACGCGGCGCAAAATCCATCCCATTAGTATTCTGGCCAGTGAAAATTCGTCTCTTCGCGTGCGTTTTATCGATTGGTTCGGGTAGATGATCTATTGGCTTTGTATGTTGATAGAGCAGGAGGGGCTAGTTCATTCTCGAACTAGCCCCTCGTTGATCTGTGTTCAAGACAGGTGCTATGCATAGCGTTGTATATACTGGTTGACATCGAATGGTTTGGCCTGTTGGACCAGATGATGCGCTGCCTGATCCATGGTGGGACGTTCCTCTTGATAGAAGATGCCCGTATATTGTTTTTCTGTTTCCAGAGCGAGCGTAATAGCTTCCGCCTTGTTACTGGTAGCATGTTCTGCCGAGATTGGTGTGACGGCCTCATCCCAGGCGTCAAAGGTATGATAGAAGGTGGGGCAGGGACTCAGTACATGGATAAATGAAAATCCTTTATGTTGTATCCCTTGCTCTATGATGGTGGCGAGATCTTTTGGCTTGGCGGAATAGCCACGTGCGACAAAACTGACATTGAGAGAGAGCATGGTGGCGATTGGGTTAAATTGAGAGGCCAGCAGGCCATACGGCGTTGATTTGGTCACATGCCCCTGTGGAGAGGTCGGTGATGTTTGACCTTTCGTCAGACCGTAGATTTCATTATCCATGATGATGACGGTAACATCTATATTGCGCAAAGCCGCGTGAATGAGATGCCCTGCTCCGATGCTAAAGAAATCTCCATCACCGCCAACTGCGAGCACATTGAGATCGGGTCGCGCCATTTTGAGTCCCTGCGCGACGGGAAGCGCTCGACCATGAACGCTATGGAACCCAAAGGTTTTCATGAAATGTGGGAAGCGACTGGAGCAGCCAATACCAGAGACAACCACAGTCTGATCAAGTGGTAACTTCAAGTTTGTCAGTCCACGCAGTGTCGCGTTGAGCACACCAAAGTCTCCACAGCCGGGGCACCATGTGGGTTTGACCTCACTTTTATAATCTTTCAATGTTGGATTGATGACTACCTGCGTCATGATTTGCTAACCTCCTTGATAGCCTGGAGAATATCGGCAGCGGTAAAAGGAATACCTCCGAATTTGTTGATACGAATTGCTTGCAGTCCATAGCTGGCACCGAGCCAGTTCGCGAGTTGTCCGGAGTAATTATTCTCTGGAATGATGACCTTTTCTACCGATTGGATAAATTGTTGTAAAGCATCATCAGGGAGTGGTGATAAGACTCTCAGATGTAGCGCTGCAACGCTATAGCCATTGCCGAGGGCATTATCAATAGCTTCCTGAATCGTGCCTTCAGTTGATCCCCACCCAATAATACCGAGGGTTGCATGCTCGTCACCATAACGTTGTGGTGCGGGCAATTCTTTCGCAGCAATCTCTAATTTGCGGAAGCGTTTCTCAACCATTTTCGTATGGTCTTCAGGCTCATAGTTTGGATGTCCCGCTTCATTATGTTCAAGTCCGGTGGCAACGTAGGCAGGCATGCCGATGCCGGGGGCGCTGATAGGTGAGATGCCTGTATCTGTATAGGTGTAGCGAGCATATTCATGTCCACTGCTGCCAACTCCTACCAGTGTTTGTTCGCTGCTGTTATGACCATTCTGCTGGCTGTTGTTATTGGTCGCGCCCGTTTCAGGTTTCATGCGTTCCCTGACGTCGAGTGGCTTGAATACGTGGCGATCAACGCTTTCCACGCGAGCCGTTAGTGACTGATCGGTCAAGAAGATGACCGGGAGTTGATAGCGATCAGCCAGATTGAAGGCCAATCCCATCATCTCATAGCAATCGGCCACCGTCGCGGGTGCGATAATCATGCGTGGTGTATCACCATGACCTGCATAGAGGGCAAAGCTTAAATCTGATTGCTCCATTTTGGTTGGCATGCCAGTGCTTGGTCCTGCACGTTGCGCATCTATGATGACAGCCGGGATTTCAGCCATAGAGGAGAGGCCAATCAATTCGGTCATGAGTGAGAAGCCGGGGCCGGAGGTTGCGGTCATAGCGCGAACGCCGCCATATGATGCACCGAGGACAGAGGCCAGTGCAGCCATCTCATCCTCTGCTTGCAGGAAGGTTCCACCGACCAATGGCAGTTCTTTGGCCATACCTTCCATAATATCGCTGGCGGGAGTAATCGGATAGCCCGCGAAGTAGCGACATTGGGCGGCAAGTGCGCCAGCGACAATGGCTTGATTGCCATTAAGTACAACGCGATCTGCTTTTTCCACCGGGCCAAGGCTATAAGGATCAATTTTGGTTATTTTTTCAGTGACATACTTCGTTGCGATTTCCAGCGCAAGCACATTTTTTTCCATCAGTGTAGCGTTTGCTTTGCGCGAGCGAGACAATTTAGAGCGCACCACCTGGAGAATTGCTTCGGGTGAAGGTCCAAAGAGACCAGCGATTGCACCGAGCATGACCATATTTTTGGTCTGGAACATCTGAATTTCCTTGCGTGCAATCTCATTAAGCGGAACAGCATATGTAATATAGTTCTTGTCATCCGGGGTAAAGTCGGAAGGATCATAGATCAGAACGCCGCCATGACGTAGATCTGTGATATTGCGGTCGTATGCTTCTTTATTCAAGCATACCAATACATCCGCGTAGTCGCCCATTGACTTTACTGGATGATCGCTAATACGAACTTGAAACATACAAGGACCACCAAGAATTTCTGCCGGGAACGTTCTGAATGTATAGATGTGATACCCCCAGCGAGCGGATGCCAGAGCCAGGATATCGCCGCCAGAGATTGTTCCTTCGCCAGACTCGCCACCAATGCGGATTGTTACTTCATTCATCATTGAATGCCCCCTGGAAAATGTTAGACCGCGCTACACCTGCTGGCATGGCGCGGTAGATCTACTGAGAATTCTGTGGGGTTAACATTACATCATGTATCACAGGAATATTGATATATCTCTGTATAGAGAAAGGAGATATATCATCGGTTAAGCGTAGATATGCTTCTACCACATATGAGCCAGTGGTGTTACAAGAGTATGTGGAGTAGGTTGTTGGCACCCACATAGTATTCTCCGCTCTAGGACTTTGTAACATCCCCCAAAACGTTGCAGTTCATTCTATATCGTTATAGAAATGAATGTTATTAGCACAGAGCTTATACTTATTATAACACACTTATGCTCATTGAGCGTAAGTGGAAAACATGAGCTATATTACAAGTAGTGATAGATGTTTTATGAGATTTGCGTTATCCTCAAGATTATTGAGTTTTCCTCTTCCCAATTTGCCGGGAATATGTTACAATGCTTGCGCAAGGGCCCATAGCTCAGCGGTTAGAGCAGTCGGCTCATAACTGATTGGTCGTAGGTTCGAACCCTACTGGGCCCACCTCTTGCTCAGGAAGCCAGTCCACAGGCTGCTTTATGACAAGCATACTGTGATTACGTAGTGTCGAAACTGGTTCAAAATGCCGTTTGTGACCAATCAGGTCGAAAACGTATGAACAAATCAGGCACTTCTCGTATGAACAAGTTAGTTTGTCAAGGTAGTCATTGAATTAGGAGGCTTCCTTATGACAACGCACAACGAAAACACTTCTACTGGCTCTACGAAAAAACGCAAACCTTCATCTTCTTCCCGTTCTCTTAATCGTCGCTCTGGTAAATTAATTCAGTCTGTTTTAGATGAGTATCTGCTGGATCACCAGAGTCAGAATCATAGTCCTCAAACGTTACGATGGCATCGTATTTCTTTGAC
>DATJIE010000064.1:0-54277 GCA_035493535.1 Dictyobacter sp. | reverse complement strand
TGCGATCTGCAACAGACGTGCTAACGGCGTCATATCCCCCAGCGGTAACAGAATATCGATCTGCATCCCTGGCTCAAACGCGCCCATTGCTCGTGATAAAGCAACCAGCAAATCGCTACGTGTAATCAACCCGACTAAAATAGCACGATTCTCTTTCCCTACCAGTTTATATTCCACCACTGGCAAACAATTTAAACCACGCTCTACCAGAATATTCGCTGCGGCAGCGACGCTGGTTGTGGACGTAACACGAATAGCGGCTCGGTGCATAACCTCTAAAATATGTCGTTCCTGCCAGGCATTTTGCGCTACACCATACACCATATCTTGCTGGGACAACGCTACAGCGAGATCGATATCATGCGAGGAGATCATCCCCTCACAGGAAAGCAGGATGGTACGAACCCCACCAGCACTATGCACAGGCACTTTCGATGTGACCGGCAAGTGATGAAATTGATACTGACGCAACAAATTTGCCGCATGCGCCAGCGTATCATCAGGTTCCACGGTGATAAGCTGCGTCTTCATAATATCGCGTACTATCATTCCTGCTTCCTCACCCTGATCAGTATTCCGAAACGTTACTCGCGTGTCGTCCAGTTCCGTCCATCCACTGCGCACACACCCGCCAACGTTCCAGTATTCTCTACGCAGATTCATCACCCCGATAACAACCCTCCCCCACCAGCCCGATTACGCTTCCACCTGTTCATACAACAAACACACTGTTCATGTAAATAAACACACTGTTATCATTACGTATCAAAAGAGCAAAAGGCCAGCGACAGCAATGGATCTGCCTTCATAAAATATAACTCCTGTATCATAAGGCATTTCCCTACGGAGTTTCAAGCAGAGCTTCTGTTAAGACGGATAACAACCCTTCTGGATAGAAAAGGGACATAACTCATAGTCACTATAACGCGTATAATTTCTAAAGGCATATCAATTCAACACTTCAGAGCATTGAAGGGACTTTTTATCATGAACATGTTTGAAAACGAGGGATCAACAAAACAACGTCCAACATCCTTCGATCCAGATACGAACAATGATCCCCGATCCACTGCACAAACCCAATCCGTATCAAAGCAAGATGAGACATCACCAATGTCAGAAGCAACGGCTACGGTGACAACCATCACTGATAACAATGCAGCATCCCAGGAAACAGAACAGACACCCGATGATATCCCTGCCACAACTCCGCAACCTGTGCCCTCGCCCATTCAAACAGCCCAAAAACAAGCACAGTCTCAGCAGCCAGGCACCGCTCCTGTCTTGCCCTACATGGATGTCGATGATTTATTGTCACTTCAGATCGCCAGCGATCCACAGATATCACCCGATGGCTCACAGATCGCATTTACCTTGCAACAATCACACACACAACAAAACATCGCTACCAGCGCGATCTGGTTGGTCAGTAGTCTCGATGGGAAAACAGCCCAACCACGCAAAGCTACCAGCGGAGCAAGCAATGATACCACCCCTCGCTGGTCACCTGATGGACAGACACTGGCCTTTCTCAGTGATCGCAATGGTCCACCACAGATCTTTCTCATTTCCTTGCAGGGCGGAGAGGCACAACAGATCACATTCCTGCCACAAGGCGTAACAGAATATAGCTGGAGTCCTGATGGACAACGCCTGCTGGCACATAGCGCATGGAAGCAAAGTGATGATCAACCCGGAGCAAACGCAAATGATCAGATAGCAATCGTCATGACGCGCTTGAGTGATCTTGAAAGTGGACGTAGCCTTGAACATGGTCGCCATCAACAACTCTGGCTTATTACACTGGACGGACAGGTACAACGCCTCACAGCAGAGCCAGTCGATCTCAATCAGTCATGCTGGTCGCCCAATGGTCAGGAAATCGCGTTCTGCGCAAACCGCCGCCCCGATCCTGATCTCAGCCTCGGACGTGCGCTCTGGGTACTCACACTGGCAACGGGGCAAATGCGTCGTCTGACGCCAGAAGATGGCACAGCCTATATGCCATCCTGGTCACCTGACGGCAACACGATTGCCTATCTCTATACCGCCGATCAAACCGAAGCCGCCAACGTCACACCCTGGCTCGTAAACGCCCAGGGGCAACCACAGCCACGTCTGGCAGTACCTGGAGCGGAACAGATTACCTGTCAGGCCTGGATTATTGATGAACTTCGTACAGAATTCATGATACCTCCAATCTGGTTCGCGGACAATCAGGCGCTACTCGTTCCGGTGCAGGAACGCGGTCAGGTCCATCTCTATCGCCTCGATCTGGCTCAACAGACGCTGCAACGGCTGACCAATGGCAACGGACGCTATATCAGCCCACAACTCAGCCGGAACGGACAGATGATCGCAATGGTACGCGCCGACTGGTTTACTCCCGGTGATATCTGGCGCATGGATACCACAGGCAAACAACCACGCAGATTGACCGGGGTCAATGACACGCTCCTGCAAAGCCATCAACTGATTCGCCCGAAACGCATCACCTGGCAAAGTATTGATGGAATGAAAATAGAAGGCTTCTTATACCTGCCACCACTCCATGCGCAAACCAGAGCACCACTCATCACTATCGTTCATGGTGGCCCTTCGCTGGCCTGGGGCGATGGCTATGTCCATGAATTCCAGGTCATGGCAGGCAATGGCTACGCAGTGTTCGCGCCGAACCCACGTGGCAGTTCCGGCTATGGAGAGGATTTCTGTCGCCGCGTTGTTAATGACTGGGGCGGAACAGACTTTCAGGATATCATGACAGGCATCGACTTCATTCTTCAGACAGAGGCAGTAGATGGGGAACGGCTGGGTATCACCGGAAGTAGTTATGGTGGATATATGACAAACTGGGCTGTTACCCATACAGATCGCTTCAAAGCAGCGGTCAGTCGCAACGGCATCACATCACTGTCACAGGACGCGCTTCAATCAGTACAATCTGTCTGGATGAGTATCTCGATGGAGGATGAAGCCAGACGTCAGGAGCGGTCGCCACTTAACTACGTCGATCAGGTAAAAACACCACTACTCATCCTGCACGCCGAAGATGATATCGATTGCCCATTGAGTAGCGTCGTCCAATTCTTTGTGGCGCTGCGTAAACGCAAACACCCGGTTGAACTTGTGCGCTACCCCAACACAAGCCACCTGATCGACTGGCCCGGCGTTGGTACACCACAGCAACGAATTGACCGCCACCATCGTACCCTGCAATGGTTCGCCAATCTGCTATAAAACAAGCGGGAGAACACAGGGATCACGCACGCTACCTGTAAATCACCACAAATATAGATCACATTTTTATCAACGTCGATGTCACCCTCTGCCCTCAGGGCATATCATTAAATGCAAGCATATTACAATAAACGAGCCATGCGTCCCCGCCATAAATGGAATGGACGTGGATGCATGGCTCTTCCTTATGTAGTATGTGAGGGGCGTGGGTTGTGTCACACGTTTCTGGTATTCCTCACCTGGACGTAAACTACGATGATCTCGAATAACCAGGGCGATGCAGGAAGAAAACCATACAGATCGTAGTTCCATATCCTGCATATCCTTCATAACTTCTATATCCTCATCGTAACAACATCAACCAGTCATTGATGACTTAACTTGCTTAATGTCTTGCCAGACAATACTGCAGAAATACCTATTTACAAAATATGCTCTAAATGCCAATATATTACTAAGCAGTAATCCAATACAAAAATATTGGAAAAGAGAAAAAGATGGTACAAACAAATAAAGGCAAGACGAGGAAGATTTTCAACGTAACAGACAGTTATGAGCAAACAACAAATGTGCGCGAAAATGAGCATACAACTGTTGATATACTGAGGATAAAAGCTACTCATGAAAGAGAACGTAAGAACCTAAATACAATAACCTATTTTCCGCGTTTTGAGGAAGGAGAAGCTAAGCCTTCAGCCCCAACAGACTTCTCAGCAGCTACTTCCCATGCTCCTCCTTCCAATACGAGGAGCGCTGCTCCCAGGATGCCTGTAGACCATGCTGCGAGAGCAACTCTCGCTCAAGTAGCCTACGCATCAGGAGAAGGGGAACGCAGTGGATATTTCGATTGTTCTGCCCCCAACAAAAAAGGAGAAATATCGCACATACAGTCGCTTCTTTTGCAAACAAGTCTCTACCAACACATCACAGATAAAAAAACAGTGATTTCCAGAAGGCATTGGACCCAAACACCAGAATTGAATGGGATACAACCACAGAAACTACTCGAGATGACAACAAATTTGATGGCACATGAGCGAAAAGCAGATCGAAGGTTCAACAATGTTACGGAAGTAGCGAAAGCATCAATCGAATATAATTGTCATGGCTACACATTTACGAATGGTAAAGGGGGCTGGCTCACCGCCACTGACGCAAAAAACATTCTGGAAGATAACCAATTTCACCTCATCGCCAGTTTTGATGGGATACAACGACAGAGAGATCCTCAGACAGAAATAAAAGCAGGTGACGTTGTCGCCTATTATACGTATTTTGATGCGAATACACCGATCAAAGAACCTGACCACACAGCGGTTGTTGCTGAAGTCATAGGGGATCAAATATGGGTCATAAGTAAATGGGGACTATATGGATTAAACAAACATCCGATTGATGTCGTACCGAAAGAATACAAACAGCAATGGGCAATATTTCATACAGAGCGTAAGAAAGGAAGACTGGTTACGATTGACGGCTAACATTGCTTATAATGAAATCTTGACCTCTAATTGTAATAATTTACACGCTATTACATAGTAGTACCTGTGCTGATGGTGCAACCAAATCACCATCAGCACGTCTACCAGACAAACGCCAGGAACGGCATTAAGGCCAGAAAGTGAGCGCAGAAACCACCTTATTGTCCACCACCATTGGGAAGGAAAAGTTGGATCATATAATAAAAAGCGGCAAACGCAAGGCAAAGACAAAAAATACCTGCAATAATACGCGAAACGCGATTGGCATGTTGAACAAAACGAGAACGTAGGCTGAAAAGTGCCAGACGTAAAGAAACAACCAGAATACCCAGAAGCATCAGAAAACCAAAAATCTTTACCGCGATTTGAGCATTAAACAAAGCATATAAGATAATAACACCACCAAAGGCGAGGATAGCACCAAAGATATCGCCAGCAGCGATAACCATAAACAACCCCTCATCATAGGAACGCTCTAAAAGCTTTGGTGTCATCTTTAACATCAGCACGAGTCCTCCCGCATACGCGATCAGACTTAGAATGGTCCACAACACATTTGACATAGATTCTATCCCCAGGATTTTTGATGAAATGTCACGATAGGCACACTTGCTCAATCATGCTGGTCCAATAGAACTTCACACACAACGAAACAGATAGCATACCGCAATCAGTATTGGTAGATAATTGCAATTACTGTAGCCATGCTTCCAGCAGAGCCATTATACCACTCCTTCACATAGGTATAACCTTACAGGTGACATATGTCTACTTTTCACTCTAAAACGCCTATAATCCCCCATGCATCATAGCACTTTACAAAACAATTAAAACGCATGCAGTGACACATCTTCCAACACAAAGAAACACAGTCAAGCAGAAAATCCCGCCAGATAGGTACATGGATTATTCACACCAACAAATAGCGCTCTGCTGAACAGGTTGTAAAAGAAAAGCAACAAAATCCGCAACAATCAACCAGGGGCACTGGCTATTTTGTGCTGTATATGCTACAGTTAGAAGTAGCCAATCAGGTAGGGGGAACAACGATGGCAGAACTGCAATGGAAAGGAAAAAAACCTTTTTATTCGCCACAAAGCATTTCTGATCCATATACAGAGTTCACAGAACAGCAACGCAGAGGTACTTTCCTTCCACTAGCAACCAGCCAGTATTACACCCCACTTGAAAACAGCCCGACGCCAATTCCAGCCAGCGCCCAATGGTACAATCGACTTGTGAGTGGTGATAAAAATGACGTCCTCATGGCACTCGCCCACGAATTTACCGCACAGGTTAAACTTATTTACATCGATCCTCCATTCATGACCGGGCGTACATTCCACACCAAAACAGCCGAGGCAGCCGTTGCCTATCAAGACCTGTGGAAAAACGATCTTGATGCTTACTTGCAATGGCTCTATGAAACCTTCTCGCTCCTGCATACACTGCTGGCACCAGATGGGAGTATGTATGTCCACCTTGACTGGCGTACCACCCATTACGCCAGAATCCTGCTGGATGAAATTTTCGCCACCCGCATATCCGCCAATGGAACCGGAGCCGGATTTAAAAATGAGATCATCTGGCACTATCAGTCCGGCGGACGAACACAAAAATACTTTGCCCGTAAACACGATACAATCTTATTGTATACAAAATCACCCCATTACACGTTCCATGGAGAGCGGGTCAGTAAACGGCGCGGCACCAGCAAACGCAACCACATGCGCAAAGAAACCACACCCGATGGACGGGTCGTCTGGAGCATCCGCTCCAACGGTCGCATGTACACCTACGACGAGGATACCAGATTATTGTTAGATGATGTCTGGAGCGACATCAGTCACCTTCATCAACGCGATCCTGAACGGACCGGGTACGCAACCCAAAAACCTGCCGCATTACTGGAACGGATTCTACTCGCTTCTTCCGATGAAAATGACCTGATCCTTGATTGTTTTTGTGGAAGTGGCGTCACACCCATTGTCGCAGAACACCTTGGTCGGCGCTGGATCGCTTGTGACAAAAGTCAGATCGCGATCACAATGACACAGGAACGCCTGCTCAAGGCCAACCGCCATACCCCGTTCGCGCTTCAATACGTCTCTCCACAAGGAGAACATACTTCCGTACATACCACGCTAAGTGCCGTAAAAGAAATTGATGTGTAACCGATATTGCAGAGCGATATTCTTTGTAGGCGACAAGAATAAACACAAATATGATATAGTGCGATAAGTACACAATAGATTTCAGCAGATAAGCGAAGAGAGAAACTATGCTAGAATTACTTGAACAGCTCTTTCGACAAGTTCGTGCATATGCGCAATCAGAGCGCTATGACCGGAGCCAGGTTTATGCACGATCGCCCAAACACACAACGATGCAATTTGATCGTGACGCAGAAGACATCATCATTAACGGCTTGATGGAAAGCGGTATCGGCTTTGAAATCATTACGGAGGAGCGTCCGACCTTCTCTACCAATGATCAACCACCGTATCGTATCGTCGTTGACCCAATTGATGGATCGACAAACTTCGAACGTGGCTTGATGACCTCAGCCCTGGCGCTGGCAGTACTCCCCATCGATATACCAGTCATCCCAGAGAATGTACAATGGGCACTTGTCGGGGAACTTTCCAGTGGCACCGTGTATGTCTCGCAACACAATGGTGGAGCATTTCGCAATGGACGACGCTGTCAGGTGAGCACAATCTCCAGTCTGAAAGAAAGCTTAATTGGCCTCAATCTGGACGGACGCAATAACAAAGCGGTGCGCTCAATCATGAATGTGGAACCACATCCTAAATTTGTACGCCGCACGGGAAGCGCAGCCATGGATAGCGTCTACGTTGCCAGTGGCACCTACGATGCCTATATTGATATTGGTGATAACCTGACAGGTGAATCATTCCTAGCCTCAACAAGTATTGTGCTCGAAGCCGGTGGCATCGTGACCGACCATGAAGGCAAAGCCCTGCGCCCTATCACCAACCTCAACGAAAAATATTCACTGGTGGTTGCTGGTAACAAAAAAATCCATCAGGAAATTCTGGCAAAATTGAAAAAGCCGACAGAATAGTGAACTAGTTCATAGTTTGCTGTTACATTATTGGGTACTATTTCGATTAAATATATAGATGGTCAACGTGCGAACATCCTTTATGTTTTATGTTTCCATGATATTAAACTTACCTATTTAAAAACGAGGACCTCTCAATGTATCAAGAACAGAGCAGAAAAACCAATAAAAAATTTCTCTCTCTCCTGTTCTGTGGACTAACCTTGTGTGTTTTGTTAGGCGCATGTAGTTCCCAAACAACCACTACCTCAACACAAGCACAAGGACCTATAGCTACTCCCTCACCTAGTGTTAGTTCTACACTGAAAAATCAGGGATCGGATCAGCTACAAACCCTCCAAAAATACATCGCGCAGATGCAAGAATATGGCGGAAATGTAGCCACATATCAGACGGACTATACCACGGATGAGAAGGCATTCCAGAGCGCAAACACAACGGAACAATATACCGCAGCTCTGGATAAAACCAGTTCACAGGTCAACGCTATTAAACTTCCTGCCATCAAAGCAGAGGCAACAAGTCTCTATAACAAACTTGCCTCTGAAGATGCAAGCTTTGGCAAATCTCATACCTTTTATGACTCGTACAACAATACGACCTATCAGATGGGGTATGAGTATAACGACCAGAATGGTATCCTTGGTCAATTATGGGGCGGCTCTGATCTGGATGATGCTCAGACAGTTGCTGATTACCAGTATGTCATCGAGGAAGTCAATATGTGGTCATATAACTTCCAGGAAATGGTCAAAAATGCCAGTGACAAGACCCCTGCGACCCAGGCGCACGCGACCGATCTGCAACTCATGCAGCATTATGGAGCGACAAGCGGACTCGCGGTTGTCGTCTCTCTTTATGAGCAGGAAGCTCGTATCTATGATAACGGTAAACTGATCAAAGCGTTCCAGGTAACCACAGGGCAACCTGATCTGGTATCACCTCCTGGTGACTGGCATATTGAAGATAAAGAGTATAATGTTGTCTTCAAATCGTCGGCTCCAGTAGGAAGCCCGGATTGGTATCCGAATACCCCTATTGCGAATGCAATGATGTATCACAGCAATGGATACTTCCTCCATACAGCCTGGTGGCGTGATGAGTTTGGACCAGGAACCCAGTTCCCTCACCAGGACCCTTCCAATCTGGAAGATTCTGGCGTCGGTTCACACGGTTGTATTAATATGTCAACTACTGATGCTGCCTGGTTAGAAGGTCAGGTTCAACTTTTCACTCCGGTGATTGTCTATTAAGACCTGCCTTCCCGTACGCACACATTAAACAAAAGCAGGGGAGCAGACGGTGTTTGGGACCGTCGCGCTCCCCCGCTTTTTGCTGTTCTCACGCCTATCACAACTATCATTCTCAAAACCTATAGACACCATCAGCAGTGTGCGGTATCCTGAAGCCAGAATTTCTATCGTGAAATGTACTTGTATGGATAAAGCCAGAGGAGGGAAACAGATGTTGTATATTGGTTGTCCTATGTGGGGATATAAAGATTGGGTCGGAAATCTGTTTCCAGCGCGTACACCAGCCAGTGACTTTTTGCGCCTCTACAGTCAGACATTTCCAACCGTCGAAGGGAATACAATCTTCTATGCGACCCCCGGTAGCGATACTATCCAGAAATGGGTGCAGGAGACACCAGCATCTTTTCGCTTCTGTCCGAAAATCTCACGCACCATCAGCCATGATGGTCCACTCGCAACGAAACAGCAAGAGACTGCCGCGTTTGTGGAACGCATGCGCCTGCTTGGTGAAAGATTGGGACCACTCTTTTTACAGCTTCCCCCCTCATTTCATCCCGATGCACTGGCACAACTACAGACGTTTCTCGATTGCTGGCCCACAGATCTCCGTCTGGCAGTCGAAATACGCCACCCGGCTTTCTTTCAAAAACAGCATTCAGCCGCGCTCAATGCACTGCTACAACGCTATCAAGTGGCACGTGTGATTATGGATACGCGACCTATCCAGATTGGAACGCCACAGGAACAACAACTCTATCAGACGAGAGAACGCAAGCCACTCCTCCCGGTCGAAACCACCACAACCACTGATTTCGCGTTTGTACGCTATATCGGGCATCCACGACTGGAAGATAACACCACGCTGTTTGAAATATGGGCGGAACAGATCGCAGAGTGGCTTCAGCAGGGACGTACTGTCTATGTCTTCTGTCATTGCCCCTATGAAGTCCATTCACCTGCGATCTGTTACGAATTCTATCGCCATATACAGGCACGAGTCACGCTCCCTGACCTGCCCCAACAACCACAAACTCAGGAGTCTGACTCTATCGAACAGATGCATCTGTTCTGAGCAACGAATTTAGATGGACTTGCTCTCTCCGGCTGGACGATCCACCTGTCGAAACTGCCAATCATCTTTGAACAGATCGAAGAAAACAGCTTTGCGTGGATGTTCGGCAATAAAAGCTTCATTCAGCTTGATGCCCAGTCCGGGCGCGGTTGGCAATGGGAAACAACCATCCTGCGCATCGACTTCAGGCATCCCTTCGACCACTCCTTTCACCCAGCTATCAGCAAAATCGTTGAAATGTTCCTGAATCTTAAAGTTCGGCGTACAGGCAGCAAGGTGCAAAGCCGCCATGGTGCCCACCGGACCACAAACATTATGCGGAGCCATCATCATGTAATAGGCATCAGCCCAACCAGCCAGTTTCTTTGTCGCCAGCAAACCACCACAATGACTGATATCCGCCTGCACAATATTCGCAGCCTGTAATTCAAACAGTTCACGGAACTCATATGCTGTATGCATACGCTCACCCGTAGCAATCGGAATCCCCAGTGCATCAACCGCGTTACTGACTTTCTTCAGCACCGAAAGATTCTCCGGTGGTACAGGCTCTTCAAACCAGCCCGGCGCAAAAGGCGCTAACTCTCGCATCATCGCAATAGCCGTCGAAGCGTTAAAGCGTCCATGCATTTCAATAAAAATATCAAGTTCCGGACCAACGGCAGCACGTACAGCTTCAATGAGCGCAATCGAGCGCAATTTTTCTGTACGCTCTAACTCATAGAAACCCGCGCCAAAAGGATCAACTTTAAGCGCACGATAACCACGTTCCGCCACTCGTCGCGCCGCGGCGTGGAATTCATCAGCGGTGCGCTCCACGGTATACCAACCATTCGCATAGGCCGGAATACGCTCACGTACCGCGCCACCCAATAGCTGATAGACAGGCACACCCAATACCTGACCCATAATATCCCAACAGGCAACCTCAATAACCGCAATCGCCGACATCATGATCTCGCTGGCACGAGAGAAATCACGCCTGAACATACGTTGTACCAGATCTTCAATCTTCATTGGGTCGCTGCCCAGAATATGATTGCGACTGGCCTCCTGCAAATATCCCAACAAAGCATCGGTATGATTAACCATACGCACTTCCCCCACACCACGCACCCCTTCGTCTGTCTCAACAACAACATAGGTCAAATTCCGCCATGGTGTTCCCATCACCAGTGGTTTCACTGCACTGATCTTCATCAATCTAACCCCCTTGTCTCAGTTTTATTGCATACAACACACAAAAGCCTCTTCGCTTTCCATCCACCAACTTCCCATACGCTATAAATATACAATATTACCTACGGCACTCATCTCTGGCAGCTTGCGTCCCATGCATCTTTGCCAGAGCAGTGAAAATAATTCCGTGTTATGTCATGGGTAAACATGTTTAGCACCTTTCATCCATCGAAAATCGCCCAGATACCATACATAACGTATAAGATACAGAAAAAAGAGCAACAAAACTTCTCGCATATTGCACTCTGAACGCAGAGTAATATATTACTTGCAAAATCATAACTATCCAATAAATACAGTATAAATACACATAGATGCACTCTACTTTTAAACAATGTAGGGCAATAGCGCAGTTTTAAAGACGCAATAAAACCATCTCAACAAGATTAAAGTAGCAAATAACCATGAAATAAATGCCATAGCATATTTACCTTAGCAGTAGTATTGTATAAAACTAAATGATCAATTAGGTATTTCTACCAATAGACACTTCTAACAACAAGTCTTATGCTATATATTGATAAGCGTAATCAATCGCTATTTAAACACATCTTGTTATTCTACTTTTCATACAGCTCATCTATTGTACGGCACTTGTTTTCAAAGGGGGAGAGCAATGAGAGCGATAGTCAGAAGAGGGTATATTTCGTTACGAACTGTATTTACTGTGTTATTCAGCGTCAGTATTCTCTGGCTCGCAGCAAGTGGCACAGTTTTTGCACACGCGAAAGTCCTCAGCGCCACGCCCGGCATCAATTCCACAGTAGCCCAGGCCCCAACAACCATCACAGTCATAACTGCTGAGAACATGGTTCCAAATCCCAGCGTAAGCAATCTCTTTGTCTACGCTCCAGATGGAGCATTGATCAGCACGGGCAACGGAAAAGTAGCACTGAATAATCCTGAACAGATGTCCGTCAACATCAAACCAGAAAAAGATGGCATTTATGTTGTACGTTGGATCACCCAATCCGCTGAGGATGGTGATAAAGCCGAAGGAGCATTTGTCTTTACCGTCAAAGCAAACGCGGCATCGTCAGCAACCAACAACAATCCATCAACGCCATCACCAACCGTCACAACACCAACGACCAACAATAATAATGCATGGTTGCCGGCAATCATCACAGGGATCGTGACATTACTTATCGGCCTGGGGGCTGGCTTTGGCATTGGTCGCACCAGGAACACGACCACAAAACAATCCGTCGTTTCGCAAGCAGAGCAGTAAGGATACGAGCATGCGTATACGTCCTTTTTGCTGGGGCGTGCTGCTTATGGCCTGCCTCAGCACACTATTTTGTGCTGCCTTATATCAACACTATGATCCCTCATTTTTACAGGTGCAGATAATTCAACAACATCTGGTGACAAAAACACCTGCAACAATTGAAGTGCATGTAACTGATCTACAGGGTATCCCTATTGATAAAGCCCAGATCATCCCGCAAGCAAGAATGACCAATATGCAGATGACAGCAGATAAAAGCAGCGTCGAATGGATCGGACATGGACAATATCAAGTAAAGTTTCTGTTCTCTATGGGTGGTCCCTGGTCCATTACCCTGCAAACCAGAGCCACCGGCTATGCTCCACAAAAGCAAACGCTTCTGGTACAGCTTCAATGTTAATGCAACGCAATTATCCATAATCACTATAAGAAATGCACAGAGCAAGAACACAAAAATTCTTGACCACAACGGTACATTACGCTTATAGTAATAACTAGAAAGACAGCGTTGTTGCTCATGTCGGAAGTGGGGTTTGCTTGTGCATAAGCGTATCCATCTTACAAGGGGCTGGCAGCACGATTGGCACCTTTCTCTGTTTGAAAAGGTACTGATCGTTAATAGCATGATGCTCATCGGCGAAGCATCCGCAGGACTGTGGATTACCAGCTATCAACGTGAGATCCATCATTATCTAATCGATACACTGTTTATTATATTCGCGACACTTGCGACAATCTGCATCAACATCTTTTTGCTGCGAGCAAGTTTCCGTCCCCTGTTCAACCTGCTTGCAGCAATTCGTGAGATCAGCGCAGGAAAAACGCAGACACGTGCGAATATTTCAGAAACCTCCTGGGAGATTGGTGAACTCGCCCAGGCTTTTAATGGCATGCTTGATCGTCTGGAAACCGCACGTCGTGAGCAGACAATGGCTATTTTACAGGCACAAGAGCAGGAACGGCGGCGTATTGGTATGGAACTTCACGACGAAGCCGGACAAAATCTCACGGCGCTCCTGATCCATACAGAGGTATTGCAACAAAAATTCCAGCACCTTGCGGAGACAGGCATCACCAAACATGGCTGCCAACAGGTGTCACAAGAGGTACAACAACTCATACAGCTGACGCAAGTCACATTAGAGAATATTCGTGTACTGGCCCAACAGTTACGCCCCAGCGTCTTAGATGACCTTGGTCTACGCGCAGCATTCCGCTGGTTGGCCGAAGATAGTGGACAACGCCTGCACCTTACCGTCCATCTAACCTTACAGGATGACATCAATCGCCTGGATTATCTGCCACCAACCTTTGAAACGGCGATCTTTCGTATCGCGCAGGAAAGCCTGACCAACGTTGCTCGCCACGCCCACGCTGAATACGTAACCATGAAGATCACCTGTCAATCACAACAACTGACACTACAGGTCAGTGATAATGGTCAGGGCTATGACCCGATCAGCCATAAATCGGGATCTGGTATTTTAGGCATGCGCGAACGTGCTACAACACTTGGCGGCACACTTACAATTTCTTCCAGTGCAGGTAACGGCACAACGGTGTGTGTCCTCTTACCTCTTCCCCCCGCTATCGAACCATCGGAAGGAAATAATCAATGATAGATGAAATGACGATCAATGCAGCACCGATCCGAATATTACTTGCTGACGATCATGATATCTTACGTCAGGGACTCAAACTACTCTTTGAGGTACAGCCAGATATTCAGGTCGTGGGTGAAGCTCGTAACGGCAAAGAAGCCGTTGAGCAGACGCTCAAATATCATCCTGATGTTGTGGTAATGGATATTAGCATGGCTGAAATGGATGGTCTTGAGGCGTGTTTACATATTCGTCACACCTGTACGGAAACTCAAATTCTGATGTTGACGATGCACGAAAGCGAGGAATACTTTCTGCATGCATTACGTATTGGCGCGGCTGGCTATCTTGTCAAAAAAGCGGCTCCGGCAGATTTGAGCATGGCGGTGCGCACGATCGCCCAGGGCGGTGCATATCTCTACCCTGGACTGGCAAAGGCATTGATTAAAGCATACGTCTCCGCTCCAGCAACATCCCACACACCACAGACTGATACCACCCACCCCCAGGAAAACCCGCAGAAAGCGACACTCGCCCGTGCATTGGATGTGCTGACACCACGCGAAATAGAGATTCTCAAGTTAGTCGCAGCAGGCCATACCAATCAAGAGATAGCAGATCAATTGGTGCTCAGCATCAAAACAGTACAGGCGCATAGAGCAAACGTGATGGATAAATTAGGGCTACATGACGTTACCCATCTTGTCCGTTTTGCTATTTATCACGGCTTAATTCCCGCTACATTTTAATTCCCGCTACATTATAGAATAATAGAGAGCAATCTGCCCAACAACATACAAAAAAAACATCAGAGAGAGGTCATTATAACTTCTCCCTGATGTCTCCCAGAGCAGGACTCTGGCGACAAAGCTATTAAGACAATCCCCCCGGTATGCCTCAAATCGCTTTTGTCAGCTATTTTTCCTATCCATTTTTCACTAACCGTCCAAAGATGGATTCGTGTCCCTTGCGCAGATGCTAGTATATGCCAGGACATCCCCCCCAGAACGCCCTCGCATACCTGTGCACATCCAGAAATACCACGTCCATCATCAGTATTTGACCATTGAAATAGGACAAATTGCTAAAGATGAACTCAGGCCCATTTCTCATCTGAATAGCAAGGTTTATAACACCTGCCCCCCTGCCACTAATAATAGAGGACCATGAGTAAGAAAGGGTTGACAATCTGTTAAGATACTGTGAAGATTTATAGGAATGTGACGATACAGGTTAAGAATCAGACATAACATAAGTATATACTATAAAAATTATTTTTTTCTTAACCTACGGCAAAGCAATCATCCATGCAACAAAACAAACAAAACCATTCTGACATACATTACTTATAATTACACAAAAAGAGAGGCAGCAGTTAAAGCAATGACCAACCCGATAGCCATATAATCAAGACTATGCAACGAGGTTTCATGTAAGAGCGTTGGCGGTTCTTCACCCTGATAGCCGCGAGCCTCAAGCGCGACCGAAAGTTCGCTGGCACGGCGCAATGTCCCCTGCACCAGTGGCAAAAAGAGCATGACCAGACTCTGCAAACGCTCTCCTAGCGTGCCATGCGTCATATCCGCACCACGAGCCTGTTGCGCCTTCATCAATTGTTCCGTTTCATCAAGCAAGGTTGGCACAAAACGCAAAGCCAATAAGAGCATAAGCGCGAAATCATTCACCGGGAGTTTGAAACGCCGCAATGGAGCCAGCAACAACGATGAACCTTCAATCAATGCGACAGGCATCGTCGTCATAGTCAACAACAATGATGCCAGATACATCACCAGAAAAGAACAAAAAGGTGTGACCACATACCAGACACCCAGATTACTGATAACCAGCGGACCTATTGAGAAAACTTTCGTCGCTGGCATGCCATTTGTCACCAGAAGAAACACCAATGCGGCCATGATAAAGAGGAGCGGCCAGAAACGCAACGCACGGATCCAGCGCCGTTGCCAGGATAGTTTTACCGCAGGCAACAAAGATACACCAAACAGCACTGCACACATCCCCATCATTACCAGCATACCAGTGTGTAACAGACTATACATCGGGTGAACAGGCCCAAACTGTAAAACAGGATGACTATTCTCATAATTCGCGAACAATGAGAAAAACGCCCCCACAA
Source organism: Dictyobacter sp. (assembly GCA_035493535.1). Classification (GTDB taxonomy): domain Bacteria; phylum Chloroflexota; class Ktedonobacteria; order Ktedonobacterales; family Ktedonobacteraceae; genus Dictyobacter. Next base: position 37,938 of record DATJIE010000064.1, on the reverse strand, counting down.
ATGCCAGCACCAGGAGCAGCCAGACGCGACGCCACATATCCCGCATCCGCATGCCCGCAAGAGGAATGGCAACAATGATCAGCGCGAGCACCACCACATAGGGCGTAAAGTGCCATATACGATGATTGGCAATCAGTAAAAAAATCACCAACCAGAGAAGAAGCAATAATTTTGTGCGTGCCTGGAGACGATGCACAATACTTGTCCCAGGATAATACACACCTAATGGTATATTTCTTATCATTTTTTATTTCCAATACCACAACAATCAACCGTCTACGCGCTGTAACCAGGCAGGCAAATCAGCGATTGAGGCAAGAATCGCATCTGGTTTGATATGCTCTAACAGGGGCGACTGCGCGGAATGTTTCCCGGTACAGACCAGAATTCCACGCATACCAGCCTGCTGCCCCCCACCAACATCATTCTCAATATCATCACCGACCATGATCGCTGTGTGCGCCTCTCTATGCATGCGCTGCAAGGCCTGGGCAAAAAAAGCCCGTTCAGGCTTCCCAATCACTAACGCCTGTTTCCCGGTCGCGATCTCCAGCGCCTGAATAAATGGTCCGCTATCCAGTTGCAGCCCCTGCTTTGTTTTCCAGTAACGGTTCTTATGGAGCGCGATCAATGTCGCGCCATCCATCAACAGGCGAAACGCCTGATTCATCGCTTCATAAGTCAACAATTCTTCCGCGCCACCAATCACAATCACTTCCGCTGCAGACTGATCAAGCTCGATCCCGGCAAAATCCTGTATACTATCCCCTTTGGAAAGCACCCAGCAGCGTTTCCCGGCAAAGTGCTGACGGATATACTCAGCCGCCGCAACAGGAGCAGTCACAATCTGCTGCGCAGATACAGGCAGACCGATCCCTTGCAAACGTTGAGCCAGTGTATCACGCGCCATCGTCGTTGTATTCGTGACAAACGTAAATGGATAGCCATGTTGCGCTAACCATGAAAGGGCCTCAGCCGCTCCAGGGATCGGCTGCATACTGACATGAAGCACACCATCAATATCCAGTAAAATCCCTTGAATTGTACCCATAGAGATACCATCCCTTCAAAGATTGCTTGCCTGCTATACTTTCCGATATTGCATATTTTGTATATAATACATATGTTCAAGTCCGATACGACGCGAACAAACCAGCATCTGACACCTTGCGGCATGTGTACTACTCGTAGCAAACAATCGCAACTGGAACCAGTTCGCTCCAGAGTGCTAACATTGCTACCAGTCCAACACAACAAGCATACAGTCAGATTTAACGCACAGGTCGTTGCAGTTATACTCGCGCTGATCTGTCTCAGCTTCCGGGGGCTTTCCCTGGAAGCTGCCCACATTTTTGCTGAAGCAGAAACGCATAGACATCATCCAGCGTCTGGATATCTGCTGGTACATCAATACCTTGCTTCCGCAGGGCCGCCATCAATACCTGAAGAGAAGGTGCGATCAATCCCCAATCCCCTAAACGCGACTCTTCAGAGAAAACTTCACCGGGCCTCCCCTGAAGGACCAGCCGACCATCGGCGAGCACAAAGAGCCAATCAGCCATTGAAGCCACTTCAGACATATCATGAGAAACCAGCAGCACTGTCACGCCCTGTTGTTGCACCCGGCGTACATACAGATAGAACTCGTCGCGACCAGCACCATCCAGACCAACACTTGGTTCATCCAGAATCAAGATGCGCGGGGACATGGCTAATATCCCTGCCAGTGCGATTCGTCGCCGTTGCCCACCGCTCAAATCAAATGGTGAACGCCAGGCATATTCTGATGGCGGAAGTCCAACCGTATCAAGTGCCGCAAGCACACGCCGACGCACCTCACGCCGTCCCAACTTCATACGGCGTGGGCCAAAAGCCACATCAGCAAAAACCGTCTTCTCAAAGAGCTGTGCTTCAGGAAACTGAAATAACATCCCTACGCGCTGCCGTAACTGACGCAGATCAACCCCCTTCTCACCCACATTCAACCCATCGACCCAGACTTCACCCTCGCTCGGTCGTAACAGACCGTTAAAATGTTGAATCAATGTCGATTTACCACTACCATTCAAACCAATAATCGCGACACAACTGCCCTGTTTCACCTCTAACGTCACATTATCGAGAGCCTTCTTCCCTACAAACCCGGTAGTATAGACATGTGAGAGATGACGCACACGGATAATAGGTTCATTCATTGGCAATCTCCCTGGCGAGTGCATCAACCGTCACAGCGGATTGAGAAATAGCCAGACCAGCCTGCCTGAGACGATCCGCTAACAGAATATAGTCAGGCACAACCAATTTTAACGCACGCAGTTTTTCAACATCCGCAAACAATGAACTCGGTGTCTCCTCCAGAATAATGCGCCCCTGTTCCATCACCAGAATACGCTGCGCGAAGATTACTTCTTCCAACAGATGGGTCACATGGAGAATTGTCAACCCATAATCACGATGCAACTCATACAGGACGTGGGTCAACTCCTGCCGTGCCTGCGGATCAAGCATCGATGTCGCCTCATCCGCGATAATACACAATGGACGCAGCGCCACAATGCCAGCAATAGCAACCCGTTGGCGCTGTCCACCAGAAAGCTTATGTGGCGCAAGTAGACGTAAATGCTCAATATTGACCGCTCGTAACGCCATATCCACACGTGCGCGAATTTCCTGCACAGGGATACCCCGAATCGCTAAACCCCATGCCACATCATCTTCCACCACAGTCGCGATCAACTGATTATCTGGATTCTGAAAAATCATCCCCATGCGGTCACGCACATACTGGTGGGACGCAGGATCACGCGTATCACGTCCATCGACCAACACCTGCCCACTATCTGGCAATAGCAGTGCATTGCAATGCCGGGCCAGTGTCGATTTGCCACTGCCATTATGCCCCAGAATCGCCACATATTCCCCACGCTGGACCTGCAAATTAATATCATCTAATGTCTTCTTATCAGGGGCCGTCATCTTGCCCTGCTTCTCAACAGGATAGGTATAGCTCATCTGCTGAATATCTATCAGTGGGATATTACTCATCGATATAACCATAGCTTTCTCACGATGTCAGAGCGCATGCTTGCTTTCGCCAGCCGACGGAGCGTGTGTTGGAAGCGTACATAGGAATGCTTGCCGGGTAAGGGTCGCACATTATTCCCAAGCATAGAGGCAGACCAGTTTGTCATAACATAAATCGTGGCAACAACCGGGAGCACGACCACCAAAAAGGTCAGATATAAACCCGCCCACCAATAGGTAAAACACCAGTTCGCCAGGGCAGCCACAAGTGGATACACCGACTGTTTCCACACCCCTCCCAGGCCAAAGCGAGCCGTGAACGTATTCATAGACGCGATCAAGGCATTGTACGGCTGTTGCAATGAATGAACGATATTCTGCACCGAAAGACCAGTCAGCAAACCTGAGAGGAGCACGACCGCCAGCAGAAAACCCGCACCACAGATCGCGCCCAACACTACCAATGGAATATGCGGAAAACGATGCCGCATCAACACGCCGAGGAAAATCCCTCCCATCCCCTGCATAGCCGCCGTGATAATAAACTGCGGTCCAATAATAATGCTCATCAGAAACATTGCCACACACATCCCCATCACCCCAACATAGAAACCACGGCGCAAAACTAATATCGCGAAGACAACAAAGCCCAGAAAGATAAAAAAACCAGCACCAACTGGAAGAAACGCGGCAATACATTGAAACACAACAGCAATATCCGCCAACAAAGCCCCTTCCGCAATCTCTATCGCCTTTAAATTCCGTATCATAGCTGTACTTTTCCGTATCATAGCTGTACTTTTCCGTTTCCTATGCTCCCCCCACCTCCTATCATCCACCACAACAAAACATATTGCATACGAAGATTCATACGTTGAGGCATTATAATTAGTTGAATTGAGCATACTTTATTTCTTATTTGATATATATATGACAAGAGCACAACATCCTTTCCCCACGCTCTGTTTTCTTTCCATACTTGCATTGTATAAAAGATAGTCCATAACTGGCACGCACCTGTGTGCCAGTAATTGGTGTCACAGAAACCTTTATCTCGTGCCCCACAACCCAAAGGAACACCGGGACGCTTCAGATAACGACTGGTTGTCAACAGCTATTACTTCTAATCATATATTACATCTCATTCATATTACAATACATAAAATAACTCCACATCAGTCAATATTTACTCTTATATGCCAATATTTCCTGCACTACACATATACTACATTTGTCAGTTATAGGTAAGAGGAAAACAGAGAGCACACAAATCTTTTAACTATCAGGATTGATAAAACGTTAGTTGACCGCTACATGCTTTTAAGCATAAAGACAAAAGATGAGATTCTCATGAAAAGAGCACTTCGTTCCGCCGAAATACCCACTACGGTAGCTCTATACTCTGAGAGAATACAAGTGAATCAAATGCTGAGGCCGATAAATGGCAAGAAGAACACAAAGGTAAATAGAAGAACAATTGACTACATGTTTTGATCACAATGTTTTTAACACACGTAGCGTTGATTTCATAGCTACCGCACCAAACACAACCGCTCCCATACGCACATATCTGCATGTCAACGCACGAACAAGCGCACGGGAACAAGCACCGTTCGGGGGAGCGGATATATGAACCAGCAAAAATGGATCGGGCATCGGGCATCGTACATGATGCTTACTCAAGAACGAGATACTGGTGCGGCCATTTCTCGCACAAAACGGCGTAGATCATCGCCAGATTTGCCTTCAAAATCGAACGGTTCCGCATAAGGCAACGTGTAATCGTGGCGATCAGTTGCCCAGTAGACTTCGATGAGATTTCCTTCAGGATCGGGAAAATAGATCGCCAGCGAAACGCCATGATTAAAACTATGCTGAAGTGCAATACCACGCGCTTTCACTGCCTGATAAGCCGCTAATAATTCTTCCGGGGACGCAACGCGAAATGCCAGATGATGCAATCCGGGTTGCGCCTGAAAAAAGGCGATCTCATGACTCTCCTCGTCAACTCGACCACAGATAAACGCAGTCTCGCCATTCGGCGAACCACCCACAAGTTGCATAGCAAATAGCTCGCGATAAAAACGTGCCTGCTCTCGCGGATCATGACATGCGAGGGCAGCATGTCCTAGCCATCCTTTAACCATAGCTCATATTCCCCTTCCACATGGCCCAAACATCTGACCGATGATTAGAGCACTGTCTCTTGCGTTTCTTGCGGCAAACCAAGTTCGGCCCGACCGAAGATCTGCCCGATGACATCAAACTTAAACGCAGTATGCGCCGCGAGCGCGTTACAATCGCGCCAATGGCGCTGCACATGATGCCAGTCAAAATTCGCCCATGCGCCACAAGATTCATAAACTGTATTCACGATTTTCTGGCAGGTATGCGCAATATACGCAAAATCTCTGCGATTTCGCATGCGAATAGGATCTGTCAATGGCCCACCATCGCTAAATGTGGTCAACGCACGTTGCAGCAGGAGTTGTACTGTATCCAGAGTCGTCGCAATCTCCGCCACACGCACATACAGCGGTGCCATAATCGCAAGCTTCACAGGATCAGTCAACACCGCTAGATGTTTGTGGCTATGCCCTTTCCATGTCTCATACGCGCCCAATGCGGAACCGACCAGCACAGAAGTCAATGAGATAGGAAAAACAGAGAAAAGAGGCAAACTATAGAGTGGACTGGTCGTGGCCCTGCTCCTCATACCACGAGCCAGATCTAACAGGTTCACCGTACGATGTTCGGGCACAAAAGCATCCTGCACAATCACATCATTACTACCACTGGCTTTCAAACCCGCCACATGCCAGGTATCCAGAATCTCATAATCGCTGCGTGGTAACAGGAAAATACGCCGTTCCAGTGCCCCACCCGCTGGCGATGGAGTCACCAACGCAGTCAGCATATTCCATGAACAATGATCAACTCCACTCGACCACGCCCAGCGCCCCTTCAATTGATAGCCTCCTGCCACACGAGACGCCTGTCCCTGTGGCGCTAATGAAGTCGCAAGCGCAACGTCTGGTGTGGACGACCAGACATCACGTTGTGCTTGCTCAGGAAAAAGAGCCAGAAACCAGGGGTGAATTAACAAAAAAGAGAAACAAAGACCTGCCGACGCATCTACCTTTGCTACTTCAGTAGTCATACGTACAAACAAATCAAACGACAACTCATAGCCACCCCACTGCTTCGGCATCAATACGCGAGCCATCTTCGCATCTAACATCGCCTGAATAGTCTCTACTGGCTGACGTCGTAATTGCTCAGACTGTGGAATATATTCCTGAACAAGTGGAAGAAGCTTCTGGAGTAACCCCCACACATCCTCTTGCACATGATTATCAACTTCCATCCCATTTTCACCTGTTCCCAATAAAATGATACCTAATCCCTGGCTTATACCATATCATAATTGCTACAAAAACACCAATACTTATATCCGCATGTAGCCATTTATATTATACTATTATACAGAAAAAGCCTGAGCAAAGATGCAGTTAGGATCAAAGAAGCAACCTGTGAACATTTTAACATCTTGTAAAATACAAAAGAAACCGGGGTAAGGCATATTTCTATGGCCCTGCTCCGGTTTCTGCAAAAAATTTTTTGTCGTTATAGCAACGCGATCCGCTTACAGATGTGGAAGAACCGAGGTCGCGAACGAGCGCAATCCTGCCATATCATCCAGATCAAACCACTGTAACATCAGCTCTTCAACGCCGACTTCAGCGTACGCTTTAATCTGTTTGATCAGCAGTTCTGGTGTACCAATCACAGCACCACCACCAGGAGCCTGAGTCTGCTGAATCCGCGCCACCGCCTCATCAACCGACAGACCCTGTAATTCAGGTTGGCGCGATTGCATTTGCTGGACTTTTTGCGCTAAATCGGCATTGTCACGCGCATACACAAGTGTATGCATCAGCGTGCGCTGAATATCTTCAGGCTTGCGTCCAGCCTTCACCATAAAGCCATCAAGCGCAACAGAGCGCTCTTTGAAACCTTCAGGAGAAAGGAAAGTACCATTCCAGATATCCGCGTACTTCGCCGCCAGGGACAGGGTACGTTTGAGGCCATTACCACCAATCAAGATAGAGGGGCCGCCCGGACGCTGCGGACGCGGCAGTAATGTCGCTCCACGCAACTGATAAAAACGTCCCTCAAAAGAAACAGGCTCATCACTCTTTAACAGACGTGTCACTACCTCCAGAGCCTCTTCGAAACGGGCCATACGCGTTTTCATATCGCCCAATTCAAAGCCAAAGAGTTCATGCTCACGATCCTGCCAGCCAGCACCCAGACCAATGATCATACGACCATTGCTCAGATCATCGAGCGCGGCAGCCTGACGAGCAAACATAATAGGTTCACGGAAAGAGACAGGAGCGACCAGCGGCCCAAAATGCAATTTCTCTGAATGCGATGCCAGATAGGTTAAAGAAACAACAGTTTCCAGCGAATCCAGATCAGGCGGTTGAGCATTGGTAAAATGGTCGGAACGAAATAAACCAGCAAAGCCAAGCGCCTCAACTTCAGTCACCAATTGTTTCCAGTGGGGCCATGTCAAACCATACTGCCCCTCGATCATAATTGATAATGCAACCAATCTTGTAAGAACCTCAATTCCTCATGAGAGTTACGACCTTTCAGTACTTCCCACCACGCAGGAAGTAGATAACAAAACCATTATATAATATTATCGATGATTCTCGTTCTATGCCGATTTATCTCTGTTCCCGCAAGGCGGAAGGTGATGAAGGCTGCTCATGAGGACGCGCACTCGGCAAACGAAGCGTGACAGTCGTTCCCTGATTGATAACACTTTCCATCGTCAGTGTTCCTTTATGAGCAGCGGCAATACCATGCGCGATAGAGAGGCCCAGACCCGTACCGCCTGCTTCACGTGAACGCGCTTTATCCACACGGTAGAAACGCTCTCCAAGGCGCGTCAAATGCTCCGCTGCAATACCAATGCCACTATCCTGCACGGACACAACCGCCTGCTTATCAAGTACCTGAGTTTGAATTGTCACCTGTCCACCAGCACGATTATATTTGATCGCATTGTCCAGCAAAATAAATACCAGTTGTTCCAGCAACAACGGATCTCCGATCACCAGGGCACTGTCACTGTAAAGACCCGAAACAGTGATATGTTTCTCCTCCGCCAGAGCCGAAACGCGACGGACCGCCGCACGCGCCAGATCATCCAGATTGACAATCTCAAACTCTTGATGTCTGCTCACCGCATCCAATCGTGCCAGCGACAACATACTATTTGCCAGACGCGCCATATGGTTCGTCTCCGCCACGATATCCTCCAAACAGGAAGCATCGTCCTCTGAAAAGCGATTCCGTCCACGTAAGAGTACCTCGGCATCCGCACGCAATAACGTCAGGGGTGTCCGCAACTCATGAGATGCATCAGCAATAAACTGTTGCTGACGATTAAAGGCCAGACGCGCCGGAGTCAACGCCCGATTCGCCAGAAACAGACCACCCAATCCAGCACCAAGCAACGCGACGCCCCCGACAATCAGCATCAGAATCAACAGGATATGTAATGCACTCTCCTGCTGCTCTATCGGCTCACCCATCTGCAAGACCAGACATTGATCTGGATCATTTGGATTCCATACGACCATCGCGTAACGATAAATATCTCCCTCACTCTTGTCTGTAACGATGTTGTGCGCTGGTCTATTCGTCTGTAAAACCTGTTTGGCTAAATCGTTCGACAAGAATGCTTTAGGAAGCGCACTCATATCACTATTGTTGTATGGCTGTAACACACCATTCTGATCATAGCAGACAAGCAATGTATTATTCGGAAGATATGATTGATACGATTGATCGTGATCGCCATTCTGATCATCGTCGTGGTGTGACGAAGGATCAAAAGGGGCACATAATGTATTAGGATCGTGTTGCCATTGTTGTTGTCGTATCTGCATGTAGGATGAAATATTGGACTGGACAGAATTATAGAGCACTCGCTGTACGCCAAAATAGAGTGCTACACAAAAGAGAAGCAAGGCGATAGCAAGTATACCACTATACCAGAACGTCAGGCGCAGGCGCAATCCATTAAAAAGCGCTGCTCCAGGTTCACGATTACGAGGCTGTATACGGTAGCGTAAATCCCAGTAGAGTTGTTTCAGATTGGTCATACCTGTTTAACCTTTTTATAGCAATGGTGTTCATCCATCGATCTTATATCCTTTACCACGTACAGTTTTGATCAATGGACGCGAAAAACCATAGTCAACCTTATCACGCAAATAATGTATATAGATATCGACAATATTTGAGAGTGCATCCATATCATAACGCCATACCGCATCAATAATCTGTGTACGCGTCAATACTTGACCCGCATGGCGCATCAGAAATTCCAACAACGCGAACTCTTTCGCCGTTAATTCAATAATCTGCCCGTCCCGACAGGCTTCATGACGTACCATATCAAGCGTCAAATCAGCGACAACCAGTTGTGATATCGCTTCATAGCTACGATCACGACGACGTAATAAGGCATTTACCCGCGCTAAGAGTTCCTCCATCGCAAACGGCTTGGTCAGATAATCATCCGCCCCTACATTCAAACCCAGCACGCGATCCTCCACCGCCCCACGCGCTGTCAACATCAATACTGGCGACGTAATGCCATCTTCACGCATCTGCCGACAGACCTCAATCCCATCCATCTCTGGCAACATCACATCCAAAATGACCGCGTCATATGTTCCACTTTCCGCCAGCATCAGCCCTTTCTGACCATCATGCGCAAGATCCACCATATGTCGCTCTTCCAGAAGCACGCGACGTAATAAATAAGCCAGACGCTGCTCGTCTTCTACCACCAGAATATGCATGAATTCTATGCCTTTCTTCTATTTCTTCTATTCAGATGCGTCAGATACGGTATGCCACGCCTCCTCTTACCGACACTCGCCCCATACACGTAAAAAAATAGCTCCACTCCTATTTTAGAATAGCGAAATTGGAAAAAGATTAGAACTCTCTAAGCGCGAATACCAAATGATCATTTGAAAAGATGTGAACTTTTTATGTCTTTCCAATAAAAATCCAATCTTCGAGTGCTACCATAACTCATGTCAAGAGAAATCAACATCTCTGATACTGTTATACAAAAGTATTCGTGCGTTCATAAAGTACAGGTGGGAGGGTTCAGTATATGCTTACAACAGTTTTTTATCAGGCACCTTATGGGCAGCCAGTATTACCATATCCTTTCAGCCATAAATTGGTACGTACACGCGTGCGAGCGGGACTTATTCAGGGCACACCCCAAAAAGCACAGCTCTATCACGCAAGCAGTCGCCAGTTCGTTGCAACTGCGCACCCCCGACAACGCCTTGAGCGTAAACTCGCTGCCACTAAATAGGTCAACGTGAGATGAACACGATTATGGTGGGACGGATGGAACCGCAGATCTTTCTTCTCTGTCTAAAAAGTTTATTCCAATAAAAATCCAATCTTCAAGTGCTACCATACCTCCCGTTAGAGAGTTTCATTGCTCTTTAACTTCTTTTTATAGCATAACAAAAACATGATGGAGGTTTCATTTCATGCCTACAGGCAATTTGTATAAAGAGTCACCAGGGCAGACTACCCATCTCTATCCACCAGCACAGGGAAATGCCTATCAGCAAATGTATCCTGGTGCGACGAAAAACATACCCAATACCACACCTCGACCCACACAACAGCAACGGCGTACATCCACAACACCCCCAATGCCCAAAGATCGTGCGCGCAGCATCATTCGGACATGCAAACACTGGGGGATTACTGCCGCGATTGCCTGCTTTACCTTCTTTGGTGGTCTGATCTTAGGACATACACAATTCTCAGGGACAGCCGCAGCTCAAAATCAGAATTCCGCCCCATCATCTTCAACGACACAACAACAACCGTCAACCACTTCTCCGAACGATCCATCAAATGGTGGCTTCTTCCAACAACAACAAGGCGGGGATGGAGGATATAACTTTGGACAAAACAACAACACTATCCAACCACCAGCAACCGGATCAGGAGTCTCTTAAGCACTACACAGTTCCGATAGGGATGAGTAGAATGGAATTCCGCGCAATGGGGACAACCATTTCGCTGCTACTTCCTGAAGCCAGATTCTATGAGGGTGTGGCAACGGTTCAGCAACTTTTTAGTGAATGGGAACAAGCCCTCAGCCGTTTTCTACCGGAGAGCGAACTTTCACAGGTCAATCAACGTGCCAGAACAGAGGTGCGCGTAAGCAGGCTCATGGCAACTGTTTTACAGGCAGCACTCGCAGCCGCGCACGAAACCAATGGTCTTTATGATCCAACGTTATTGCACCAACTGATCGCAATTGGGTATGATCGCAGTTTCGAATATATCCAACACGCCAGGAGAGAGACACCAACATTACCAGCGCAACCCGGGGGCGGCTGGCGCAACATTCAATTCGATCCGCACCGCCGTACTGTGACCCTCCCCGAAGGAGTCGGGGTGGACTTCGGTGGCATCGCAAAAGGGATGGCAGTCGATGCCGCACTCAAGCAATTGCAACAGTCAGGTATTACCCCGGCACTCGTCAACGCTGGTGGCGATCTGGCAGTACGTGGACTGCCACCTGAAGATGATCAATGGTCCATCGCCATCCAGGGGAAACACGAAACGTGGGTAATCCCATTGCGTCAGGGAGCCATCGCCACATCAGGGATCGCGAAACGACGCTGGCAACAGGGAACACAGATGCGCCATCATTTAATCGACCCACGCACTGGCGAATCCGCGCAAAGCAGTTTATGGTCCGTTACCACCGTCGCCAGCCACTGTATCTACGCCGAAATAGCAGCAAAAACCGCCTTTCTGCTTGATCAGGAAGAGGGGAGAGATTTTTTGACGCAACACAAAATGGCAGGCATCCTTGTAAGAACAGACGGGACATGGACAACCGCTGGTCCCTGGCCGACAAACCTTATGCAACCTATGGAGCAACTATACCTATGAGTACATTATGGAGTAATATCGATTGGTCTATTGCGCGTTCAGGTGGCATCACAGCATATATTCTTCTGACACTCGCAATGTTTGCCGGGCTGATGCTCTCGCTACGCTGGCAGTCGCCAGCTAAATGGCCGCGCCTGATTACGAACGAACTACACAATTTTTTATCGTTACTCAGTCTCATCTTTATCGTCATCCATGTTCTGGCGGTCTGGATTGATCCTTTTACCCATTTCGGGCTGAGCGCTGTCTTCATCCCATTCGTCAGCGGCTATCGACCACTCTGGGTAGGAATGGGCATCGTCGCGCTCTATCTCGGCATCGCGGTTGGTATCAGCACCTGGATGCGTCCGAAAATCGGCTACCGCCTGTGGCGTCGTCTCCACCTGCTCACCTTCCTGGGCTTCATCTTCGCGCTCATCCACGGCATCGGCTCAGGTAGTGACTCGCATTCAACGTGGGCAATCGCGATGTACGCCATCAGCATGCTCATCGTGGGTATTCCAGTCGCTGTGCGCATTTCAGGACTCGGCAAAACTCCGCAGAAGAAACAGGCTCCACTCGCGCAACCACGACCAGCAGTCAAAAAATAACTGAAAAACACTATCACGATAACGGCCTATAAAATGTTTATATCGCATGTATGACAGAAAATATACAAAACAGAAAAAACTGTGATAAAAGAAAAAATAGCCAGGCGGCAATTCTGTGATGAGAATTACCGCCTGTCTTCATACTATGGAACTGGATCGCTCTTGATCTCATCTTTTGGAGCGAATAAAGTACGCCAGCGGACAGAAACTCCGATTGCCGCGCAAACAAGCGCCGTTCCACCACCCACAAAGAAGGCCAGTGCCGTTCCCCCCGTATCAGCCAACGCACCAGCAATCAAAGAACCAAATGAATTGGTGCCAGAGAAGATATAGCTGTAAAGGCCAGCCACCCTTCCCTGAAGATAAGGCGGCGTGGCAAGTTGAATCAAGGTATTGGTATTTGAGGTATACATCGTATAGCAAATACCCGTCAACAAGAGCGCCAACACAGCCCCGATAATCGTATGCTGGATAGCAAGCAAAACTTCGCTCATACCAAAACCAAACGCGCTCACAAGGAGAATACGCCAGCTCTCACGCGCAATAGAAGCAGATATCAATGCGCCAATCAATGCCCCGGCACCAAAACAAGCCGTCAACAGACCAAAGACCTCAGCCCCCGAATGCAGTGTATTACTCGCAATCAGCGGCAATAACACAGTAAAGTTAATGCTCGCCGTACAAATAAAAAAGAAGATCAGCAAGGCTAATAAAACCGTCTGCGTACGCCAGACATAATTCAGCCCTTCAGCCAACCCACGTAACACCGACGGCCTGCCACGATGCTCCATCGGTAATAGCTCATCGACACGCATCATCAGCATCGCCACAATCACAGCCACATAACTGATGGCATCGATGCCAAAACAAATGCCGACGCCGAAAGCCGCGATCAACAAACCACCCAGACCAGGACCAATAATACGCGTCGCATTGGCAACGCTGGAATTGAGCGCAATCGCGTTCGGCAATTCTTTACGCCCGACCATCTGAAAGATAAATGCCTGCCGACTCGGATTATTCAGAATCAGCACCGTCCCACGGATCGCCGCGATAACAAACGCCTCCCAGACAGTAACTATATGGAATAACGTCAATACCGCGATGGTGCCACTACAGAGTGCGAGCGCCGCCTGCGTCGCAATCAACGTCAGGCGATGATCCAGACGATCACTGATCGCACCACCAAATAGACCAAGAACAATATAAGGACCAAACTGCCAGAAGGTCAGTTCGCCTACAGCCAGCGCCGAATGAGTCAATTGCAGCACCAACCAGGCCATAGCAGCACTCTGCAACCACGTACCAATTTGTGAAAGAAACTGACCAGAAAAATAAAGCCGGTAATTATGATGCACACGCAAACTGACAAATGTGCGCGAGCCAAGTATTTTCCCAATCGGAGTTAAAGTGCGCTCAACCGTTTCCGTATCCTTCATGAGCCGCTCCTTGCTAATCGTTGTAGTGGTTCTATCGCCTGAGCCACCACTGCCAGTTCATCCGGTGTCAGCATTTCCAGACGCGTCGCCAACCAGGCGGTACGTCGCTCACGTAACGTTTGAATAATCTGGCGACCTGCTTCCGTCACGCTGAGACCAACACGACGCCTATCCTGCGGGTTACTGCGCGTGCGCTCAACAAAACCAGCGGCCTCCAACTTATCAATGTGGGTTACTAACGTCGGAGCACTCATATGCTCCTGTGCCGCCAGTTCGGTCAAACCAATACCCGGAGCACGTGACATCGCCCCAAGTAGACTTGCCTGAATGGTCGTTACACCGACTTCGTGCGCTTCATAGCGCAGATACCGATGCAAGCGCAGCAATATAGGGCGCAAACGATCAGCAATGGCGAGGACATCAGCAGCATCAGGAACAGCATGGGGATGCTCAGAGGAACTATGAAATTCAGTCATGATATACAAACCTTTACCCTTGTGCGAGGCTCCTGCTTATTTCCGCAAAGTAATTAGTTAGTCTAACTAGTAGTATAAAACATCGGGCAATGCTCTGTCCAACTCAACAACTAATACAAACACATCCAGTGCTCAAAGAATGTTTTACGCATCCTTTCCCTCAACCAGAATACATGATCCAGCTTTTTTGCAATACGCCATCTGACATCAACCTGCTTCTACACAAGAAATATTTATGTTTATTTAATGAAATTAATACATCCAATATTGACAAAAATATTATTACACTGTTATTATTTTTATATACTCCTTTATTCTAAGAAATATATATCTTCTATATATTCTTATTTTAAAGGAAACTGCACTTCACTCATCTCGCTATACATATATATCTATCACTCAAAATTGCATGAAGCATGTAAAACACTTATTACCATTCATCAACAAACGCTGCATCGTTTCATCGAAAGGATTTGATGTACATGACGCACAGAGTATTTGAACACGACCTTTTTCTCACCGTACCAACCCTAATAGTCAAAGACTACCTCTCCACATTAAGCAACCAGGCACGTCTGCATCCTTTAATTATTGATGCACAGGAACTCTATACTACCGTCACAGCCGATGGAAACTCTATCCAGCACTATCGTATTCGTGACCGCATACACCAGTGGCTGTTCACCTATCATGTCACTTACTTTGTCACTATGAACGTCAACAGTGGTGGCGACATCACTACAGACGCCTATCGATTTCCGGGCGTAATTCTTCATAATACAACGACATGCCGGACCGAAGCGCAAGGGACACGCATTACAGAACATATTGAAATTACCGCGCCCCGCCTGCTCATGTACATCATCTATGCACAGGCGCGAAAAGCCCACTGCGCTCTGTTTGACAATCTCAAACAACTGCTCGAAAAGATGTATCCATCAACGCAGGGAAATGACACCACCAGGAACAGAGAGGAGGAACAATAACAAACAGATCGCATTCCACCTTCTTTTTGTGAAAGAATGGAATGCGATCTGTTCTGATCTGACGACAAATGACGATCTGCTCAAGCTGTCACAGTGAAATCAACAAGTCATCCGTCAGATTACAATGTCACTTCTTTGCCGGTACGAGCTGACTCATAAACACCAAGAATGATATCTACTGGATGACGTGCAAGCTCGCCATATATGGCGGGCTGCTTATCCTCCCGAATCGCATTGATCATATCAGCGATCTGCATCGCATGTGTGGAAGCTTTTAAGGCTGCTGGATCGCTAGCGGTCGCGCCACCTTCTTCACCGGCCCCAGTCTGACGCTTCGCGCCACCATATGGCCCGATCTCTTCCGCGTCATCACGCGCAAGATGCAAATAGCCTAAGCGATCATTCTCGATAATAGCCGAGCCACGATCACCAAATATTTCAATACGCGTGGTCGCACCAGGGTAGCCGCCAGTTGTTGCCGAGATCGTACCCAATGCTCCATTCTCAAAGCGGAGCACCGCGACAGCAACATCTTCCGTCTCCATCTTATGCACCAGCGTATCAGTATAAGCACGAATGCTCTTGACAGGCCCCATCAACCACTGCAATACGTCAATTGAGTGAATCGATTGATTCATCAAGATGCCACCGCCATCTAATGCCCACGTCCCTCTCCAGGCACCACTATCATAATATTTCTGCGAACGCCACCAGGGAATCGCTGCATTTCCCAGCACCAGGCGACCAAACGCGTTCTCCTGCACCAATTTATGGATCTGTACGGCGGCATCATCGAAACGGTGCTGACTGATAACAGCCATCTTGCGCCCCGTCTCACGCTGCACGCGCAACATCTCCTCAATGCGCTCATGCGTGATCTCCATTGGCTTTTCAACAATCACATGGCGTCCAGAACGCATCACCTTACAGGCAAGCTCACCATGCAAACCACTGGGAACACACACATCAACAACATCAAGCTGTTCACTCTCAAGCATCTCTTCGAGAGAAGAATAGGCTTTGCAATGATATTTTTCCGCGAATGCCTGCGCTTTCTCAGGAACGATATCTGCCGCCGCCACCAGTACAGCATCATCAGACAGACTCGCAAGAGCCGCCGCATGCGTTGGTCCAATGACTCCACAACCAACAATACCAAAACGGAGCTTCTCTGCCATAGATATATTTCTCCTTCAATGTAATAGTAGGTAGCTATTTATTCATCGTCATCGCAGTGATTGATAAGGTATTCCTTCCTCCTTTAAGCCAGACCTCATGAGACACTGCTCGCCCATTGCTCGCGCAAGACCTGGATACCTTTCTTCATCTCATGCTCCTTGTCAATCCAACGACATTCAATGCTCATACGCTGATCATAACCAGCCTGACGTAATGCCCGGAAATAAGGTGAAAAACTTTCACCATAACGACCAGGGGCTGCCCGATCTTGTAATTCAGCAACATGCACATGAGTTAGCAAAGATGACCAGGGGACAATTGTGGCAGGATCTTCACGATTTGAGGCCATATGATAGACATCAGCTAATAAACGCAAACCTGATGCCGCATGACGCGACACAAACTGACCACTTTCGTCGACTGTATTGAAGGTGTTGGTTTCTTCATAGCGAAGTGGCTCCAGCACAAGAGCAATTCCATGCTCAACGGCCCATTCACTCCAACACGTCAGATGCTGCGCAAGCTGTTCAAGCGCTTCGTCTTTCGCAAAATCAGGTGGACAAGCTCTGGCAGCACCACTACCAAATACAATCACACGAATGCCAGCCCGTTCCGCACGCCGAAAAGCTGTCTGCACATAACGATTTATGCGCTCTGTATCAACCTGCTGGGAAGATGTGGCAACTAGAGATATACTACCCGGCAAAAATGAATTTGCCGCTTCAATAGGGAGAGAAAACTGGGATGTAGCACGCAGGTGATCTTCAAAGACTTCTTCTGGCTCTTCAGGCACTAAAAATCTCTGGACATTCTCTTCAACATACTCAAAAGGCCGCTCTTTAATTTGCAAGACATCCTGATAAGGGGTACAGATACCGAACTTCATCATTGTTCCTCTCGCTCACACGTGGAGCATTACCTACGAACCGAACACGCTACAGCAAAACACTGTTACACGTGAACCATGTTCGAATAGTAAACGTTTACCACCTCATGGTAGATAGCATATCATAAATGCACGGGGTATTTCCACTGCTTGCTCCCATAACAGCCAGCGAAAGTTAATTGTCTCTTCACGCTGGAACTGACCTCACGAGATCAATGTGATCTCGCGAGACGGGCGACATATGCTCTTTCTTCAGGACCAAACCAGGGTGCATTGCCAGCGGCGGCATTCTCTATCATATGAGAGACATGGGATGTAGCGGGAATTGCCACGTGACAACGCGTATCGCTTAATCCCCACTTTAATAATGCCTGACTCCAGGTCATCACGCCAAACTCAGCCAGAGGTTTCAGCTCTTCAGCGGATGGTGATCGCCGCATCAAACCGCCTTCATAAAACGGTCGCATCACAATCACACCGATATTGAGATCGGCAGCCAGCGGCAGGATGTCCTGTTCAACCTCACGTTGCAGTGGATTATACGGAATTTGAATAACCGAGATACGTCCGGTCTTCATCACTCTGCGCAGTTCACCAAATGCGGAACTGCTATAGTGCGTGGCTCCAATCGCCCCCACATAACCTTTCTCTCGATACTCTTCCAGCAGCGCCAGATGTTCCAACCAGTTCACAAGATTATGAATCTGGTAGACATCAACCCTGTTACCAAAGTAGGATAAAGCACGTTTGATCTGCGCCTGCCCTTCATTTCTGTTCGAGGTCCAGACCTTGGTAGCAATCAATGCCTCTGAACGCTGTTCGCCTAGCGCCTCGCCGAGTACCTGCTCAGCCGCCCCATACATGGGAGACGAATCAAAAAAATTGGAGCCTTGCTGCAATGCAGTCTCAACAATATGTCGAGCGTTCTTGAGAGCCGACGCGCCACGGACATCAAATGTGCGCCAGGTTCCCATTCCAATCACGGGCACTTGCAGACCACTTGAACCCAGATTCCGTTTTTCCATCGCTACAACTCCTGCACTTTTTCAAGCATGAGAAAAGACATACAACGCTCTGCTTGATGGGACATTGTATGTCTTCAGTATTTCACATTCACCTATCAAAATGCGAACTCTGGCAAAGTTTAGAGCGCCATCTCATTGATCAGAAGAAACAATGCATAGCAATACATCACCATAATCAGTCAATATATGACAGTTGATGTCAACAAAGAGGTGTTATCTTTTATGTTGTCAGGATTACCAGATAGACTGTAAAAAATCTAACTTACGGCTACGACTGAGCCACATTTTATTGTCACTTTATTTCAAGGAGACATCTATGCGCTATGCACTGAACCTGCCCGCCTTCGGGGATTTTGCCGATGTTCACACACTCGCGGCCCTTGCACATGAAGCAGAAGATGCGGGTTGGGATGGTTTCTTTATCTGGGATCATATCCAATCAGAGGTGGGACTGTCCGTCGCAGATCCCTGGGTTGCCCTCTCTGCAATTGCGCTGAAGACGGAGCGGATCAAAATTGGTGCGATGGTTACCCCTTTGCCTCGTCGTCGCCCCTGGAAACTTGCTCGTGAAATTACGACGCTTGACCATCTCTCGAAAGGTCGTCTTATTGTGGGCGTCGGCATTGGCAGCGATCGGTGGCATCATGAGTACAGTGGCTTTGGTGAATCAGCGGATGACAAATTACATGCGGCCCAACTCGATGAAGGACTAGACATATTAGTTGGCCTCTGGAGTGGCAAAGCCTTTAGTTATCAAGGAAAACACTACACTGTCGATAACATGCAATTCCTACCCACGCCTGTGCAAGCACCACACGTTCCCATCTGGGTCGCGGGCTTCTGGCCTAACAAAGCTCCTCTACGCCGCGCCGCACGTTGGGATGGCTATTTCCCAATTGGTACAGAACATATGGTTCAGCCAGAAGATATTCGCGAAATGCTCGCCTATATGCGGAAATATCGTTCTACTGATGAGTCCATTGATATCGTCATCGTTGGGCATATAGAAAATCACACGTCAGCGGAGGCCGCGCAAAAGCTGCAAGCCTATGCAGATGCCGGGGTCACATGGTGGCAGGAGGGCTTCATAGGACGTGACACAGTTGATGATGTGCGCAAGATCATTCATCAAGGGCCACCAACATGCTAACCCAAATTACTTTTTATACGCTTCCCTGAAAGCAGGAATACGTTATGGACATAGGTTCAAAGCAAATTTGAACCTGTATCCATAGAAAAAGCAAAAACCTTCATAATCATCACAGAAGGTCTATAGGAATAAGCGTTACTGTCCTTTTTCTCATTGTTATTCGTATCAATAATGGAACTAAAAAATCTATTGAGGACTTATCTCTCTTGCAAGCAAGATGCAAGAGCAAAACGACTTGTATATATACCTCGTATGCCATGCGATTTTCGTTTCAGCGCAACGTCACAGTTGACAAAAAACGAATGAAACGAAAGGAATTCAAGATGGACAACATCTTACCCACCATCACCCTCCGGCTCGTTGCTGCCCTATTTTTTGGCATCATCATTGGCTGGGAGCGTGAATACAATGAGCACAATGCCGGGATACGCACAAATGCTCTGGTCGCGCTGGGGACCGCACTTCTTACAGTTGTCTCTGGCTATGGTTTTCTTGAATTTACCAGCTACCCGCATGTACAAATAGATCCAACCCGTATCGCCTCATACATTACAGCAGGCATTGGCTTTATCGGTGGAGGAGTTATCTTTTTAAGGCAGGATCAACACAAAGTCAAGGGGCTCACGACAGCAGCGTGTATCTGGTTGATCGCAGCGGTCGGTATGGCATGTGGAGCAGGCATGTTCGCAGTAGCGGCACTGGCAACCTTGCTCTCGCTGGTCATTCTCATCGGTGTACGCCTTCTGGAAACAAAACTACTCATGCGTGGTACACCATCAATACAGGTCATCACTATCACTACAAAAGAGGAAATCACCGGACAACTGATCGAACGGATCTATGATATTCTGGCACAGGCAAAAATTGAGATCGAGCGCGTGGAATTCCATACAGATGCCACACAAACAGGCACTACTCGTTTAAAAATCGAATGTCGCAGCGGAAATAACCAGCAGTTACTACAAAGCAGCAGCAGCATACAACAGCTGCCGGAGATTCTATCAGTACAGACAACAATTGATAAATCCATCAGTACAGGCATACAGAGGGAAAAACAACAAGTAAAATAGAGGCAAAAAAGCATGCAGCCTGCATACTTTATAGCTAATAATGCAAACTTCATGCTTTTCTACATTGGAATTGCAATCATGTATTCCGCAGTGCAGAGTTATTCCGCCCGGCGACGCGCACGATAGCGCTCAATCAACGTGTTGGTTGAGCTGTCATGAGACAGTTTGGGTGCTTCAGTGCTCTGAAGTTCAGGAATAATACGATTAGCCAGCACTTTACCCAGTTCAACACCCCACTGATCAAACGAATTGATATTCCAGACGGTGCCCTGTACGAACACTTTGTGCTCATAAAGCGCAACAAGCTTTCCTAACGTCGCGGGTGTCAGGCGATCAGCCACAATCGTATTGGTTGGATGATTGCCTTCGAATGTGCGGTGAGGAACCTGGAAATCAGGCACACCATCAGCAGCAACTTCCTCGCTGGTCTTACCAAAGGCCAGAGCCTCGGTCTGTGCAAAGAAATTCGCCATCAGCAGATCATGATGTGGCTGGACTGGATTCAAGGTCTGATTGAAACCAATGAAGTCAGCGGGAATCAACTTTGTCCCCTGGTGGATAAGCTGATAGAACGCGTGCTGGCCGTTGGTGCCAGGCTGACCCCAGATAATCGGTCCGGTCTGATAATTGACAACGTTGCCCTCAAGATCAACATGCTTACCATTACTCTCCATATCCAACTGCTGGAGATAAGCACTGAAACGATCCAGGTATTGATCATAAGGCAGAATTGCCACCGTCTCCGCACCGAAGAAGTTGTTGTACCAGATGCCAATCAAACCCAGCAGAACAGGCAGATTTTGCGCAAATGGTGCGGTACGGAAATGCTCATCCATCTCATGGAAACCAGCCAGCATCTCGCGGAAATTGTCAGGTCCAACCGCGATCATCAAGGACAGACCAATGGCGGAATCGTAGGAATAACGACCACCAACCCAGTCCCAGAAACCAAACATATTCGCGGTATCAATACCAAATTTGGCAACCTCTGTCTCGTTGGTCGAAACCGCAACGAAGTGTTTTGCTACTGCCGCGTCATCTTTTAACGTCGCCAGGGACCATGCACGTGCCGAACGAGCATTCGTCAATGTCTCAAGCGTCGTAAAGGTTTTTGAAGAGACAATAAACAATGTTTCTTCAGGATCTAAATCATGAACGGCTTCAGCGAAATCGGTGCCATCAATATTTGAGACAAAACGGCAGGTAATATTCCGATCACTATAATATTTTAATGCATCATAGGCCATATATGGGCCAAGATCAGAACCCCCAATACCAATATTGACAACATTACGGATGCGCTTACCAGTGTACCCCTTCCATTCACCACTACGCACTCGATTGGCGAAACCAGCCATCTTATCGAGCACCGCATGGACTTCAGGAACGACATCTTGCCCATCCACAATGATCTTCTGATCCCGGGGCGCACGCAGAGCGACGTGCAAAACCGCTCGTTTCTCGGTGATGTTAATTTTCTCACCGCTAAACATTGCATCTATTCTTTTACGCAGCCCCACAGACTCCGCTAATTGGAGCAGAAGCTGGATCGTTTCATCGGTAACACGATTCTTCGAGTAATCAAAATAGATGCCTGCGGCCTCTAATGTCAGACGCTCGCCTCTCTTTGCATCCTCAGCAAAGAGATCTCGCAGATGCGCATCCTTTACCTTTTGATAATGCCCTTCCAGTGCTTTCCAGGCAGCACTTTGTGTTAACGAAGGTGAGTTTATAGCCATACTCAATGTCTCCTCTTCGATGGAACATAGGGCCAGACAATTATCTCGCCCATGTGAGTATATCACTCTTTCTGCCGTCACTGTTCACGAAAGACACTATATTACCAGTATTATAAATTCTTTCTCTCATTTAAAGTATTTATTCAATTATTACCAGTTTATTATCTCTCACACCATCATTCATCACATACACACAATTTTAGTCATTTAGTGCTCAGCTATCAGGCAGAAAGCTCACCCAACGTTACAGATAACGTCAATAACTGCTTGCCTCGATAGACCTGCAACAATACACGTTCCCCAGGCATTTGCTGTAACAATGCATCATTGAGGGTTAGCATATTCGCGATTGACGTGTTGTTCATTTTCACAATCACATCCCCGACTTTCAAACCATTTTGCGCCACTGCATCCGCAGGTGTGATCCCCACCACCAGCACACCCTGTTGCACCGGCACCTGTGTTTTTTGCGCGACGATAGCGTCAAAATCGGTTACTTGCTCCCGCAGTGCCGCTCGTCCGGTATTTTTCACGGTGCCATAAGAGATCAATTGTGGCACAATAAATTTCACCCGATTGACCGGGATCGCGAAACCGACACCATTCGCGGGCGTTTTGAACTGTGGATCAATGGCGGTCAACGTCGGAATACCGACAAGGTGCCCATGCAGATCAACCAGAGCCCCCCCACTATTACCAGGGTTAATCGCGGCATCCGTCTGGATGGTATTGGCTAAGATCTGCCCATTACTACCGGTAGCAACATTGCGACCCAACGCACTCACAATTCCATTCGTTACCGTCTGTGTAATGCCAAGTGGATTCCCAATTGCCAGGACATCCTGACCAACTTGCAGGTCTGCGGAATCCCCCATCTTCGCCACATACAGGCCCGTTTTGGGCGGAGTTACCTGAATCACCGCGAGATCATCAGCGGGAGCAGTGCCAATCAACTTCGCAGATAAGGTAGTGCCATCAAACAAAACAACCTGGATCTGTTGGCTGCCCGCGACCACATGATAGTTAGTGACGATATACCCCTTTTTATCGATAATGACACCTGAACCCAGATCGTTCCCCTGATCATTGAGCACGTTGATCTGTACCACCGTAGGCTGCACTTTCCCAATAACCTGCTCGCGTAACGCCTCGACAGCATTTTCAGAGGAGGTAAAAAGCATACTTTGCTCACTAGACTGCAAGCCACCTCCCTGATTGCCGTACTGCCAACCAGTAAATAAGCCAGCACCAAATAATATGATGCCCAGAAAACCCAACAAAATCAGTGTCCCCATACGCAATTTTGCCTTTTTATGCACTACCGGCGCGGGATTTTCCACTGGTTCCCCTGGTTCTGGCTTCTCATCACGTAGAGGATGCTTGACAGGTATCTCACTATTCTGATATGCATCATGATTATGCTGCCTATCATGCATTATGTCTCACGCTCCTTACCTGCTCATCACTACCAATCAGACAAGGGAGCAACAGTAGCTCTCCCATGCTCAGACACGCAACAAATTTCGCCTGTACAATTGCACAGATCAACTTGACGGTACATATAAAATCAATGTTTATCCTTATCAAGTAGATGATAGAATTTGTTTGCCACAATATCAAACATAAACAATATTGCAGTTACAGTATAAACACAGCCATATACAGGCATAATTTAAGAGATATACATTATTAAAAGTGAAATAGAGGAGTATATAGTTATGCAACAACTGATATGAAAGACAAAAAACACACTTGCTCTGTATTTTCCAGACCAAAGATCGGTGAAAAATTACCCTTCGTATATCTCATATCGGTCACAATAGCTAAATTTCATTTCCCACTATATTCATTCCAGGCAAGAAACTCTTTGATTTCATTTGGTAAATTGAGCTTCTGCATGATATGATTTGTATAAACTCATAGACAACGGATATTTAGTAAGCACCCATTTATTCCCAGATCTGCAAAAACAGAAGAGGAGTATTTCTTTGAGTAACAGCGAAAAAGTCAACATTGGAGTTGTCGGATGCGGTATCATCAGTTCCATTTACTGTGAGGCTCCGAAAAAATTTGATATCCTCAACATCGCAGCATGTACAGATATCATCGAGGAGCGGGCACGAGCACAGGCGGAACGATTTGGCATCCCAAAAGTATGTACTTCTGTTGAAGAATTGCTCGCCGATCCTGATATAGATATTGTCTTAAATCTAACTATTCCAAAAGTCCATACTGAAATCGCGACAGCAGCAATTGAAGCCGGGAAAGCAACCTATAGTGAGAAACCACTCGGCGTTGATCGAACTCAGGGTCTGGCATTGCTCAATACGGCAAAAGCCCATAATTTGCGTGTTGGTTGCGCACCTGATACCTTCCTCGGTGGTGGTATCCAGACCTGCATTCAACTCATCAATGAGGGTCAGATCGGTGTACCAGTCGCGGCAACCGCGTTTATGCTTAGTCATGGACCAGAAGGCTGGCATGGCGATCCAGAGTTCTTCTATCAGCCCGGTGCCGGTCCAATGTTTGACATGGGGCCATATTACCTTACAGCATTGATCTCTATGCTGGGACCAGTACGCCGTGTCACCGGATCAGCACAGATCAGTTTCCCCGAGAGAACCATTACCAGCAAACCGAAATACGGCACAAAAATCAAGGTTAATACACCTACCCACATCGCAGGGGTAATGGATTTTGCCAACGGCGCGGTCGGAACCATTATCACCAGTTTCGATGTCTGGTCCCACCAGTTGCCACGCATCGAAATATACGGATCTGAGGGCACGCTCTCTGTACCAGATCCCAACACCTTTGGTGGTCCGGTCTATCTGCGCAAAGCACATGAGAAAGAATGGCAAGAAATTCCGCTCACTCATGGCTACACTGAGAATAGCCGTGGCATTGGCATAGCTGATATGGCTTACGCGATCCGTTCAGGTCGCCAGCACCGTGCCAATGGTGAGCTTGCCTATCATGTGCTCGATATTATGCAGGCATTCCATGACTCTTCTCGTGAAGGGAAACATATCGAATTAACCAGTCAATGTGAGCGACCTGCACCATTGCAGGCGGGCAAACATACCTGGAGTGAGGACCGCTAAACACACATTCCGTAGCAACATGCTACGACTGTAATGAGCCAAATACGATACGCGTATCGTATTCAAAGCGTGTGACTCACAATCACCATCACGATTTTTCATGTATGCTGACGGTTTGTCCTTGCCCCATAACGTAAGACATGACAAACTGTCAGCATATAAACGTATTTCTAATGGATGTCTGATAGATAGGAGAAGACGACAATGGCTAGAGATGTTGCGAACCGCAGACTCCGCGCTGGTATTGTCGGTGGTGGCAAAGGTTCTTTTATTGGTGCAGTCCATCGCGTAGCAGCCGAATTAGATGGACAGGCCGAGGTTGTCGCTGGCGCGATGTCCACTAATCCTCAACGAGCAGACGAATCAGCGAAAGCCTGGTTCTTACAACGCTCATATCATAGCTTTGAGGAGATGGCCGTTGAGGAAGCCAAACGACCTGACGGCATTGATTTTGTTATTATTGCGACCCCCAATCATATGCACTTCCCGGTCGCGAAAGCATTCCTGCAACAGGGCATTCACGTCGTGTCGGATAAGCCAATGGCCTTTAGCCTGCAAGAGGCAAAGGAAGAAGTAGCGCTGGTCGAAAGTAAAAATCTGATCTTCGCACTTACCCATAACTACACTGGCTACCCGACCATTCGCCATGCCAGAGAACTGGTAAAAAGCGGCGCGTTAGGCGAGGTCCGCAAGGTGCTGGTTGAATATCTGCAAGACTGGTTAATGGAGGCACAGGAGAAATCCGGCAACAAACAGGCTGAATGGCGTACTGATCCACAGCGTTCCGGTATCGGCGGCTCCATCGGTGACATCGGCACCCATGCGGAAAATCTACTGGAATTTGTAACCGGGGTCAAAATAGCCTCCCTCAGTGCAGATCTTAGCTCTAACGTCCCTGGACGCCAACTTGATGATGATGCCAACATTCTCTTACGGTTGGAAAATGGCGGCAAAGGCATTTTAACCTGTTCGCAGATTGCTGCCGGTGAAGAGAACGGTCTGACCCTGCGCGTCTATGGCACAAAAGCAGGTCTGGAATGGCATCAGCAAGAGCCAAACACCCTGCTCTTCAAACAACCAGGCCAACCAACACAGGTGTTACGTACCGCGATGCCCTACATGAGTGATGCCGCGCAAGAGGCAACACGCACCCCCGGAGGACATCCAGAGGGCTTCTTCGAGGCTTTCGCGAACATCTATAAAATGGCTATCGCCGATATTCGTCGTGTAGAATCCGGTGAAAAGCCTGTTGGCGGTTACCCAACCGTTTACGACGGCCTACGCGGAATGCTCTTCATCACCAAAACAGTGGAAAGCGCACAAAAAGATGCAGCCTGGGTAGAGATGAAAGACGCCTGATCCAACGATATAGAGCCACAAACAGCCTCATCTGTACATGCATGATCCACGGGAAGAGCATAATTATTCTGTGCTCCTCCGTGGATCATATGTGTTCTATGCACCCGGTGATCCCCCATGATATATTCAGGGTTCACCAGCAACCACAAAGATATGTATCGCATACATCTCCCCATGAACATTGCTCCTCGCAAACAGCATAAAACCACCATATACATTGTGAGGAATAACTGCCGCGAAACAACATCTTACGCGCTCTTACACTACTATTTGGTGCCACTTTGTATAGTGAAAGAGGTAGGCAACCGTGTGCTGATACAACAAATCTGTCGATTACCAATGTAAAGAGTAATCACTTGTATCTGTGATACTCATAAGAATAGCACATGGAGATTCGCAGCGAAGACACTATTTCTCGCTGTAATTACATTTGTGAGGAGTAAAAAAATCCATGAAGAACGCAACAGATAAAGATCGCGTCGTCGTAGGCAAAGATGAACTCATCCACCAGATCGCTGCAAAAGCTGGCATGAATCTGAAAGAAACCAATAAAGTTATTGATGCCTTTACCGAGGTAGTCCGTGAAGCAGTAGCTCAGGGATTAGAAGTACGTTTGATGGGCTTTGGCACCTGGAATTTGCGCGATGTCGCACCACGCCGTGTGAAATCGATTCGCGGAGGCATGCCAATCACGATTCCTGCTCGCAAACGTGTTGGTTTCTCCGTTGGGGCCGTACTCTCACAGGCCGCGGAAGATGCCGCATCCAAGAATGGTAGAGCAAAAATGCGCCAGGCCAGTTCCGCACGCTAGCATTCATTGCAGCCATACCTCCTACCATGTTATGCTGAAACACACGTGTCCATTTTCCCAGGCATAATATGATTAGGAGGTTTTTTTATGCTGCGACAAGATACAACTTTCTGGTTGGGACCAGAAAACGCGACCAAAGCCTGTCTCCTCATTCATGGTTTTATGGGTGGTCCTGCTGAAATGCGCGAAGCAGGGACATTTCTGGCGCAACAGGGTATACGCGTCTACGGCATGCGTGTTGCTGGACATAGCGGCAATCCTGAAGATCTCTTACCTGTAAACCGACAGCATTGGATCACATCCGCAGAGGAAGGCTTCGCTCAGATCGCGCACTATCCACAGGTATTCGTGGCAGGACTCTCAATGGGAGGCATCCTGTCATTACTTTTAGCCATCAGACATCCTGAAAAAATCGTTGGAGTCATCGCACTATCAACACCAACACATTTCACTGCTAACTGGCAGACACGTATTGTTCCACTCGCTCGTTTCTTCATCAAATGGCATTATCCGCTGGCAAAACTCGACCTACAAGATCCCCAATCTCAGTTTATGATCCTGCAAGAAGCCCGATTACGTGGCATAAACACAAAGATAGATTTTGCAGATCAGCGAACCATCATCAACCTCAAACGCGAGGTCCGTATCCCCGTTCCAGCATTAGCGGAACTCTTCCAACTCACGCACATCTGCCGTCAACAGCTACGCAGTTTGCGCACCCCCTTGCTCATCATCCATAGTAGAAAAGATACGATTGTCAATCCTGCCTGCGCGACTGAATTAGCACAACGAACACCACATGCCAGCCCGAAACGCACATACTGGCTTGAACGCTCCGATCACGTCATTACCACTGGTCCCGAACGCCAGATCGTCTTTCAACAGATGCAGACTTTTATCGATCATATCGCCCTGCATATAGATGAAAACACGGCTCCAACACAATGCGAACCATAAATGTACTATTATTCCATATGTATCAGTAGTGCTCATCAACCCGATAAATGCTGCAAAGTCTGCTCCACCTGATCCCGTTCCGCCGGAAGCGGGGCGCGAAAGCCAGTGCCATCATTGATGAATACAATGTTTGAACCCTGGAATAACACAATCATATCCAACTTATGATCATTATTTACATCAGAAAAACGCAATGTTACCGGTATCAAATCACTATTTGCCTCATACAATTGTGGACCAACATAGACATGCGCCTGCGTCGCGTCACCACCCGGAAACTCAATCACTTCAATACGACCATTTAAATTTAGCGCTAAAAAATGGCTGGGCTTGCCAGTCTGTGTGTTATGTCCCACCCAGGCATCTGTTTGATAGGTACGAGGTCTACCATAGACAATATCGTTGTGAAATGTATGAACCCACCCAAGCAAAGAACTGAAGAAAATCCAGAACGGCAACATGATGATCATACCCAGAGCGAGGTAAAAGAAGGGGTGAGCAAAGATATGTGTCTTCTGGCGAGCTATCCGCGTTCGCATCCCTTTTGATCCAATGTATCTCTCATACCACACGGAAAACACATTTTTATGATTCGCGCTGTTTCGCAGTCTTACATTACGAGTACGCTCTTTGACACGCTGCCATTCTGCTATAACCTCACCGCTCTCCACTTTGCTGGTTTCTGGACGAGACGCACGGGGAGTCGATGGCAAAGACGTCCCAAGTAGATCAGCCACCTTTTGCTTATCCTTTGGCCGCTCTTCAATGGGACGATGCCTTAATATGCTCTTTGGTGCAATCCTGTTGTTCGTTGAGTCCTGTATTGACATTGCGCAATTTTCCTCTCATAAAACTCCAGATCACCTTCCGCAACCGAAAAACAGCGCTTATTTTCCTTGCTTCTCCCTCATAGAGTTACCCCGCTATCCTAGAACGTATGTTCTATTTTAAGGGTAAAAATCAATGCTGTCAAGCCAACGAACATCTAGCTAGTTATGATGATGCTATGAGTTCCTCTTTACCACAACCGTCAACACATACGACATTTGACCTTACAATATGAACGCATAATGATAAGATGTAGTAAACCAAATGAAATGCAACAAGAGCACTTCATTTAGTGATTATGCATAGTATACCATAGCTGCGCTCGGCTATTCCAGATGTCTATAGCACATTTGGGTCACTGAGTACAGCCTGCAAGTCATCAGGCAGGGGGGCTTCTACTTCTATCAACTCGTTGGAGATGGGATGTTTAAAGCGCAATTGATAGGCATGGAGGAACTGCCGTTGTAGCTGAATATGAGGAAACACACGTCCAGAACCATAAACGGTATCGCCAACCACGGGATGCTTTATCGCCTGTAAATGGACACGAATCTGATGTGTGCGGCCTGTCTCCAATTGCAAGAGCAATAGCGTAAAACGAGAGAAGCGCTCCTGCACTTTAAAATGGGTACGAGCTTCACGGCTATCAACAGAGGTAATGGTCATCTGTTGCCGATTGCGCGTATCACGTCCGATGGGTGCATCAATAGTGCCACGATCCAGCGCCACAACCCCCTCAACCAGGGCTAGGTAGCGCTTTTCAATGACGTGCTCTTTCATCTGCTCGATAAGAGCAGCCTGTGCGCGGATATTCTTCGCGACAATCAACAATCCTGATGTATCACGGTCCAGTCGATGGACGATACCTGGACGCAGATCCGCCGCGTCTTTACCCAGTTGCGGATAATGAGCCAGCAATGCATTCACCAGCGTATCTTCATAATGTCCGGGGGCCGGATGCACCACCAGACCAGCGGGCTTATTGACAATCAGGATATCGTCATCTTCATACACAATATCGAGTGGGATATCAGTCGCAACCAGATGTTGCACAGTATTGTTTGTCGTGGCATGTAAGACAACAACCTCATCATCCAGACGGAGAGCATAGCCTGATTTACTCTTCTTGTCATTTACAAGCACTTCACTATCCTGAATAAGTTGTTGAATAGAGGTACGAGAGACACCTGTCAGGCAAGTGGAGAGGAAACGATCAAGACGTGTTCCAACCTGTTCAGGCTCAACTATCCATTTCTGTTCTGTTACTGATGCTGTCTGCATTTGATTACTCATCGTTCTTAACCATTATTTTCCGTCGCATGCACTGAGTCAGATTGTTCCTCGAACGTTGCTGCCTGCTGTCGTTCGGCGATATCCTGCTGCTGTTGCTGTTGCTGCTGATCGCCATCCTCAGCGGTATGACTTAAGCCACCAAACAGCACAAAAAGCAAGAGGAGCACAACGCCAACAGAGATACAGGCATCCGCGATATTAAAGACCGCAAAATAATAATGGAGTGCAGGGATACGGAAGGAGATAAAATCTACCACATATCCGCCATGAATAGCGCGATCCACCAGATTACCTAACGCTCCACCCAAAATCAAGCCAAATATCAGCTTATAAAGAAGTGGCCCGGTATTCAGCATGCGCACATACAGATACCCAACCACGACAATCGCTGCAAGTATCAGTATCGAGAGGATAATTGGCCCCGACCCTTGCGCAAACATACTAAAAGCGGCACCATTATTCTGGATATAATACAATACCAGATAGTGACCAACAACCGGGAGAGGCACGACACCGTAGAGCGGAATATGCTGAACAACTAATGCTTTTGTCCAGTGATCAAGTCCTACAACGAGAACAACAACAAGAAATGCCAGAAGATCATAATAACGAGCACGTTTGACTGACACGATTCTCTTATCCCTCTTTCTTTGACTGCCACAATACCTTCCAGGGCATGTCTATTGTATCATATCAAAGCAATTTAGGAGATTAAGAAAAAAGGACGAGACAGGCACAGATGATTGCTCCCGGTGCTTTATTTCATACTCATCGTTGATGTTTGTCAAACATCGGTATTATCGTACAGTTCTGCACGGGCGAGGTTCTGTTGTTCCAGGCGCTCTTCATCCTGAACACAGCGAGCGGCCCAGGGAATGGCCTCAAGACGCTTTGTGGGAATTGGTTTACCACAGTCCACACAACGCCCATAGGTTCCCTGCTCAATCCGCTTCAGCGCATCATTCACTTCGGTTAATAACGCCTGCTGATTCACCAGAATCGATTGTTCTGTCTGCATTTCCAGAAAGTCAACAGCCACTTCTTCAAAGTCCTGCGGCCCCTCACTGGCCTCTTCAGGGCTTACTGGCTCTGGATGTGCCTCTGTTAAGTCCGCGCTATCATTTTGCAACTCTCTGCGTTTCGCTTCCAGACGTTGCTTCATTATTTTCACATCAATAGCCATCTATTTCACTCAGTCCTTTCTACCAACCCATCCTCTGTTCTGAGCATGCCGCTGGTAAGAGGCACCTGCCTGGTCAGTCAACCACCACATATGCCAGATCTACGCCCTCTGCTCTAACGTATACCCATCATCCGGAAAGAAGAGAATTCCGTGTAGTGAATACACGAACGGCAACGAAAGTTCGCCTCACATACATGGTTGATTTTCAAACTAACCGATTATGTCCCGCATGCATTTCGACATCTGCTACAATAGCATATATGTAGGGAGAAAACGCGAACTATTGGCTCAGTATGCTATGCTAAAAGTGCAAAGGCTGTTTTAAGATAAAAAAAGAGGACGGAATGGCGCATGACAGTACCACATGGTCCACAATCACATGAGAAGGATACGCCACAGCTAGCAACATCACCAATCCCATCTATTTTTAGCGAGTTCGATTTATATCTTTTTGGTCAGGGCAAACATTATCATCTTTACGAAAAGATGGGCGCACATCCACGTGCCGTAAATGGCGTTCAGGGTGTCAATTTCGCGGTCTGGGCACCAAATGCCCGCACAGTATCTGTCATCGGCTCATTTAATAACTGGAATCGCTCCGCTACTCCGATGCAGCTCCGTCATCAAGATCTGGGCATCTGGGAATGTTTCGTTCCTGATCTCCAACCGGGTACGCTCTACAAATTCTCAATCTACTCACGCCACAATAACTATACCGCTGACAAAATTGATCCTTACGGTTTCGCCTGTGAGTTACGCCCCCAGACAGCTAATATCGTGACAGACATTCATCAACACGTATGGCAAGATGATGATTGGATACAAAATCGTGAACAACAGCAGCAATTCAGTGCACCAATATCAATTTATGAAGTACATCTCGGCTCATGGCGACATGTGCCGGAGCGCCATCAGGAAGGGGCGGTTGAAGAAGA
Organism: Dictyobacter sp.; assembly: GCA_035493535.1. Classification (GTDB taxonomy): domain Bacteria; phylum Chloroflexota; class Ktedonobacteria; order Ktedonobacterales; family Ktedonobacteraceae; genus Dictyobacter. The sequence continues at coordinate 4,868 of DATJIE010000064.1, read as the reverse complement.
TCGTTTCATGACCTATCGCGAACTGGCTCCCGCGCTGGCAAACTATGTTAAAGATCTGGGCTTCACCCACATTGAGCTGATGCCCATCACGGAATATCCCTTTGATGGCTCCTGGGGCTATCAGGTAACTGGCTATTTCGCACCTACCAGTCGCTTCGGTCCACCTGAAGATTTTCAGTACTTTGTGGATTACATGCATCAGCAGGGGATCGGGGTACTGCTCGATTGGGTTCCAGCCCACTTTCCCAAAGATGGTCATGCTCTGAGTTATTATGATGGCACACATCTTTACGAATATGAAGATCCGCGCAAAGGTGAACATAAACAGTGGGGCACCTATGTGTTTGACTATGGTCGCAGCGAGGTCAAGAATTTCCTGATTGCCAGCGCCATCTTCTGGCTACGCGAATACCATATCGACGGCTTACGGGTCGATGCGGTGGCTTCGATGCTCTATCTGGATTATATGCGTGAACCATACGAAACCATCACCAACCAATATGGTGGACGTGAACATCTTGAAGCAGTCGATTTTCTCCGACAATTCAACGAAGCGGTGTATCACGAGATGCCTGGGACAATCACGATTGCCGAAGAGTCCAGTGAGTGGCCGCTGGTCACACGTCCAACCTATGTTGGTGGCTTAGGCTTCACATTCAAGTGGAATATGGGCTGGATGCATGATATGCTGGAGTATATCCATCTCGATCCCATCCACCGCCGCTACCATCATAACAACATCACCTTCTCGTTGATGTATGCCTATTCCGAAAACTTTATTCTGCCACTCTCACACGATGAAGTCGTCCATATGAAGGGGGCGATGATCAACAAAATGCCGGGCGATCTCTGGCAACGCTTCGCGAATCTCCGCGCCTTTTATGGTTATATGTGGGGTCATCCGGGCAAAAAGCTGCTGTTCATGGGCGGTGAGTTTGGGCAATGGAGCGAGTGGAACTTTACCGAGAGTCTGGACTGGCATGTGCTCCAACCACCCAGCGATCCCCGTCATGCACAGCTACAATCCTTTGTGCGCGACCTCAATCAACTCTACCACAAAGAATCAGCATTAAGCGCCCTGGATACTGATCCCGGCGGGTTCTCATGGATTGACCCCCACGACTCTGATAACAGCGTCATCTCGTTTATCCGCCGTGCGCCAGCAGAGGATGATACCCTGGTCTTCGTCTGCAATTTCACTCCTGTACCACGATATGGCTATCGCCTGGGTGTACCCGCGGATGGTCAATATTACGAAGTGCTCAACAGTGATCATAGTAAGTATGGTGGCAGCGGCATTATCAATGATCAGGAGATGCCCAGCGCACCCATCTTCTGGCAGTCCTGTCCCCATTCACTGATCCTGACATTACCTCCCCTGAGTACCATCGCACTCAAAAAAAGCCCCGGCTCAACCGGAGTCAAACCAGAAACAGACAAAGAAAAATAATACAAGAAAGGAGGGAGTCAAGATCGATTCCCTCCTGATCTCAGCACTTATTAACGAATAGAAGTCTCTCTACCGGGATCTATCGTTTCTAGCCGCCTGTTATTTTCATACGCCGCGCAAACGATCTGGCAGATCTCCTCTGGATCATCAGACATCTGTAATAGCGCCAGATCCTTCTCAGAGATGTTTTCAACCGACAGCATCGTATCACGCATCCATTGCAGCAGACCCTGCCAGTACCGAGAGCCATAGAGGATGACTGGAAAGTTATTCACCTTCTCCGTCTGGATCAATGTCAGAGCTTCAAACAATTCATCCATCGTCCCAAAACCACCCGGGAAAATGATAAAGGCCGAGGAATATTTCACAAACAGCGTCTTGCGCACAAAGAAGTACTTGAACTCCAGGTCAATATCAAGGTATGCGTTAGAATGCTGCTCAAAAGGCAGTTCGATATTACAACCAATTGATATATTCTCACCTTCTTGCGCTCCCTTGTTTGCCGCCTCCATCATGCCAGGACCACCGCCTGTAATAATGCCAAAACCTGCTCGTGCCAGCAAGCGTGCCGTCTCAACGGCAGCCTGATAGTAGGGGTTATTAGCATTCGTTCGGGCGGAACCGAAGAAAGCAACAGAAGGCGGTATATGAGCAAGGCTATCAAAGCCATTCACAAATTCACTCATAATGCGAAACACGCGCCAGGGATCAGTAATCGTGAAATCGATATTGAGGGCACGTTCAACGGCGTGTTCCTGTTCCTGCTGCCTATCACCTGGAACGGGTGCATGGGGGCTAATCAATGGTTGTGTGGGGCGAGTGAGTAATCGTTCATCTTCGGTAATAGCATTTCCTCTATTGCTGAGCGACCTGTAACGCCTTTTGCCATTCTGACCTTGATATTTTGCACCATTGGCACCATTCGCACGAGTATTATTGGTAACATTAGAGTCCATACGCTTCTCTTCTTCTCTACTAAACAGGACGCATCGATGCGATACCGATACAAACAGTATAACATGCGTACAAAGGCGTTAACATTTCACCTGGATCAGGGATTGATATTATATACCAAATCACACCAAAGTGACACATCTATATGCCATACCACCATTCATTATACTGACACAACATCACATCTACCTATCGAGCTAACGCCCTGAATATGTACCGAAACGCTTCAGATTATATCATGAAAATATTAATACATGAATAACTAAAAATTAAGAATATACACCGTTCAAATAATGAAAGTGGACAACCTACTTCATTTTATGCACCAATCCACGATAAAAAGTACATAAAAATAAGCATTTACACTTTAAATATAAAAAAGTAAAGTATTTGTTTATTCATGTATGGAAGCAAAAGAATCTCACCATCGCATGAAGCCAGACAAAAGTCAAAAAGCATCCAGTCGTTACGTCTGACTGGATGCTTTGCTATTTCTATTGCTATCAACAAACAACTAAAGAATAGTGCCACCACAGAGGCTACAATAGCGCTTATTCGCTTGCTCACGTCCACAATGAGGGCAGAGAATCGGCCCTTCGCTATTCCTGTTCGTCTCACGGCCCGCGTAACCGGTGGTGCTGCTGGCAGAACCATTCACATTGACAATGTGAGGATAATGACCCTCTAAGATATCTTTGTATTCCCGACTCTCAGACCAGTTCATACTTTCACGCGCACGAACGACAATCAATGGATGATTCACAGTCGTAATCATCATAAACTTATACATGCGATCAATGATGTTCATATCTACTTCTTCGTAGAGATCCGCCTGCTTCAGAAATTCGTTCGCATCCATCTGATCTTTCTGAAATAGTGTCCCACCCGCCAGTTTCATCATCAACGAGAGCATCACCTGTGGGTCCTGTACAGCCAGGAGCGCGGAACGATCAGCCGTAAACTCCGACTTACGATCCCATTCAAGCAAGGCAGCTTCAAATGACTGACCGAGGATTCTACCAATCCCCAATGTGACATCACTGAGCAACGTCAGTAGGAAGCTGATCCCACGTGCCATCGTCTTATAGAGCACGTGACCACATTTGATATGCCCCAGTTCATGAGCAATGACCGCTAAAAGTTCATCTTCGGTAAGTAGATCGATAATGCCTGTTGTCAGTACGATATATGGGCGATTGTGACCACTGGTGTATGCATTCGGGGTAGGGGTCTGCGCAATATATAATTCTGGCTCCTTGACATCAAGAATGGCACATGCTTCATGAAGTAAATTATAAATCTGAGGAGCCTGTTTATTAGAGACACGAACTGTTTGAGCAACATTCTGAATATAAGCAACACGTTCAGGGAAAACTTCGATAAATTTACGGACAATGAAATCCAGGCCAGGGATTTTCTGCAAGGCAAATAACGCGCTGCGATCATAGGGATGTTGCAAGACAACTGGATCTAATTCGGGGAAACGACGCCTGGCTTTCGGCTGCGTTGTGGTCATACGAAGCAACCTCTCCTTCATAGTACAGGCTCAACTATCCCACAGTTCCCTCCACAGCATGGCCTGACTGTCGGTACCGACTCAAACTGTGAAATATCATGAATACCTGCGTCAAATTTCGTTCATACGTTGCATCTATTGCATATCAATATATACATACATACGCTCTATATTACGTTCCAACGCAAAAGCAGTTGCAAACCCCAACAACCAGAACCCGAATGGTACCACACATCCAACAGAATCATGAGCAAGCAGACTGCCTGCTCATGACTACGCTCTAATTAGTAGTGCTCATAGCGCACAATAGTATCCAATGCTTTTCGCGCCTGCGCGTTCTTTGGCTTGCTTAGCGCTTCCTCATCAGGGTAGCCCAGAGAGATAACGGTACGAACCAGACGTCCTTCAGGTAGGCCAAGTACACTCTTCGCTGTCGCTGGTCCGCTATTGTAAAACCAGCCAATACAAGAACCTACGCCATAGGCAGAAGCCGCCAGCATGATCCGCTCGCTTAAACGTCCTTCATCGTACGTTTCCTGCGCAACCTGATCTGCCTCACCAGCCATCACCAGTACAATGGCGGCTGCTGCACTTTCCAGATGCTTCACAAATCCTTCCGCCTGCGCCAGCGCGTGCAGCGTTTTCCGCTCCTGCACGACAATAAATTCCCACGGTTGCACATTGTTCGCACTTCCTGACCAACGAGCAACCTCTAACAGAGCGCCGAGGATCTCTTTTGATAGAGGCTCCGAACGAAATGAGCGTACAGCACGTAACTGTCTCAGAAACTGAATATATTCTTGTACAGCTTGTTTATCCGACATAAATAATAGAACTCTTTCTAATACTGTGCTTCGGAGAGAACTATACCCACCATGCAACAAAGAAATTGACAGTGTTGCATGCCAGAGTGTGGAACTCCCAAATGCACGAATGCTTCCTCACGTA
>DATJIE010000063.1:0-29347 GCA_035493535.1 Dictyobacter sp. | reverse complement strand
AACTTGACGCTCATTCACCAATGGCAGTGATCTTTACTTCTCGCCTGTCAGATGGGACCGGGCAACGTTTGATACAATCACATCGTCTGGAACATACCATTGTCACAAGTGATAGTTATCAGGCACACCTGATGGATAATTTCAAAATCTGCCTGTCATGCAGACATGAAGTACCGCTTCATTGGAATTTCTGCGTCTATTGTGGCTCCACGCTGGCGCGTACCTGCCAGCATTGCAATACGATGATCGTAGAGCTTGAGGGATCACGCTATTGCTCACAATGCGGAACTGAATGGCAGGGATAAATGATGCATAGAAAACAAGCTGCGCTTCGCAGTGGAAACACAGCTCGTTTTCTATAGTTATGAAGGAGAATCAACACTCACTTTATCCCAGGGAAGCATGCGCTATTTCCGCCGCATTATCTTCCTGTTGCCCCTGTACTTTCGCCCGTGGTCGATGTACGATGAAGGCAACCAGCGCGGAGATAACGCCCAACAATGAGAGGCCCGCCGACACCCACCACGTACTCTTAAACGTAGCGACCACCTGTATCATAAATGCATTATTGATGACACCATTCAAACTGCTCAAGGTATTGGTGATTGCGGTCTTTTCCGGTGCTGGCGTCTGTGGAGGCAATTGCGCCGCCAGTTTTGTCAGATCAAAATTCGTGCTGCTGGAGCCGCTGCTGCCTGCTTCCGAAACAGTACTATTCTGAACCGCCTGCTGCAAACCACTCACAATACCACTCTTCATCTGAGGCGGTAACTGAGAAGAAGCCTGCACCTGCGCAACCGATGTATTGACCGCTTGCTGCAGATTGGGTGTGATACGAGCCGTAAACACACTGATCAGAACAGCGATGCCAAGCGTAAAGCCGACCTGACGGAACGTATTAAAAACACCACTCCCAACACCATACTTCGATGGCGGCACCTCTGAAAGCGCGATTGTTGGCTGGCTCTGGAACAACAATCCCATCCCAACCCCGAAGAATACACTGCGCCATGCAATATCAACATAAGCAGCATCTGCCCCCATAAAACATAACAGGATAAAGCTCACCACAATGAGGATCATCCCAAGCAGCCCCATGATATGCGGATTCAGTTTGCCACTGAAACGACCTGCTATCGCCGAAACTACAAAAGACGCCAGCGGAATCGGTAACACAGCATACGCGGCATGAATTTCGTCATAGCCTCGCGCATCTATAAAATAGAGCGTCAACATTAAAAATGCGCCCTGACTTGCGATACCAAACAGGAAAATGGTGACATTCGCGCCAGTAAAACTGGCTGCTTTGAAGAGACTGAAATCAATAATCGGCTCTAGCTGCTTCCTCTCAACCAGCGCAAAAACAATGAGCAGAATAACCGTCACCACGAAGAGTCCCAGCGTCAGCAACGAGGTCCAGCCCCAATCATTCCCCTCGATAATCGCCAGTACCAGACAGAAAATCCCGACCGAGAGTGTCACAATACCCGGAATATCGATATGTTTGCTCACACGCATATCACGTGTCTCAGGAACAAAGAGCGCGACCATAATCAAACCGACCACGCAAAAAGGTAAATTCACAAAAAAGATGTAGCGCCAGTCAAGATTCTCAACCAGGAAACCACCGATAACCGGACCCGCCGCCGCCGCCAGGCCAGAGAGCGCCCCCCATACACCAATCGCGGCACCACGCTTCTCACGCGGAAAGACAGACATAATAATTGCGAGACTGATCGGATTAAGGCCAGCAGCACCAATAGCCTGAAATGCGCGGAAACCAATCAACCAGTTAATACCAGGAATACCAGTCGCAGCACCAATGGTTTGTGATAGCGCACAGAGCAATGAACCGATGCTGAAAACAACCATCCCGATCATAAATAGACGCTTGCGCCCATACTGATCCGCGAAGCGTCCAACAGTCACCAGCAGAACCGCGAACACCAGATTATAAGCATCAAGCACCCAGCTCACAGTCGTAAGATCCGACTTCAGATCGGTCTGGATCGTTGGAATCGCAATATTAACGATAGTGGCATCCAATAACGCCATAAAAAAACCGAAAATAACAGAAATCAGCACCAACCAGGGACGCACAGGTTTACCACGCACCGTCAGCTCTGGAGATGTCGTCACAGATTTTTGCATGAATCATCCTTCCATATCAATAAATAGAGTAACTACTCAGGTACCCTATAGAGCGTTTTTGAGCTCAAAAGTGTTTACTATTGTCTCATCAATAGCTATTTAAAGACCATTTTTGGACGTTTTGTGCGTTATTATTGAGCTTATCACTACTAGATGTAGTAGCAGGAATCTCTCAAGACACAAATTGTGGTCCTGTGTAGTTACTAAATAGAAATATAAGAATCCACTGCTCAGTGTTGCTTTTCTCACAATGCCAATAAAAATGTCATCCGCAATATGATGGAACCATACTATGATGAGCAAGCAGACTCAGACTGGACTTTACTGAGCAATTCCTGCGCCCATGCCAGTTCAGACTGCCAGTGATGTACATAGTGATTCATCACAGCAATAATTGCCCGATAATTCTCTGGAGCACCCTGCTGGTTATCATCCTGCGCCAGCTTCAGCATATCATCCGTTTCTTTCCGCTGATGAAGAATATGCGTCTGACAATAGGTAATGTAATGTTCAATAATACTGACACGCTCGGTTGGTTGGACAAGATCCAGATTACATACCTTCATCGAAAAAACTTTTTGATAGTCACCAGGATTGTTGGTAAGATCCATCATGAGTTCATGAAAACGCCGTCGACCCGCCTCAGCAATCGCATAAGCATGAGGTGTCCGTTCACGCAGCTTCCCGCCACATGCATCCTCACAAGTCACGATCAAACCATCGTTGACCAACTTTGCCAGCAAAGGATAAAGTCGCCCATGACTGATCTTGGCATACGGCCCGATGATGTCGTTAATAATTTTGGCGATCAAGTAACCATGTGCCGGACGACGCATCAAACAGGAAAGAATGATGAGTTCATACATCCTCAAAGCATCTCTCTATTTGCTAATACGTTACAATAGTCTCACAATGACAGGTCATAGTGACCTATTTCTATCGTAGAAATCATACCTGAAAATGTTTCTTCCTGTCAAGCGCGATAATACTGATAGAACATAATCAAAAACACAAATCATCAAGAGAGGTATCTAGCTGCATACAGGCACAGAGGATTTATTGACGTACATAAAAAGAACCCGACAGTGATATACATCTATATACTTCGTATATGAGGTATATCGCTATCGGGCATTCAGACTCTGCCTACTTTGAGAGCAATCATCTTACTCAAGGTGACAGGAATCAATATGATCAGTGGATGGCTTTACCTGCTCCACACAGTGCTGCTGTTTGAGCAGTGGCAGTGAAAACCAGAATGAGGACCCTTGACCTTTGGTACTCTCAACACCCACCTCACCATTATGGCGACGGATGAGTACCTGACAGATATGGAGTCCAAGACCAAGGTTGACCCCATTACCTTTTTGATCTTTCGCATCCGAGGTGCGGTAAAAACGATCCCAGATATGCTGGCGCTCCTCTTCTGAAAGACCACACCCCTGATCACGAACCCAGACACGCACACGCTCAGGTTCCTGATCCGCTGGCTCAAGTTCAACCTCAACCATCACTGGCGCTTCATCAGTTGAGTATTTCAGCGCATTCGTAATATAGTTCGCCACAACCTGCTCAATACGATCCGCATCTACCAGCACCGGGATCGACTGATTCGCTGGTAATTTAAGCTCAATCGTATGATTAGACTCGGCGTAACGGAGATCTTCTACCGTCTCAAAAACAATGCTGGAGAGATCATCCGGTTGCAACGCCAGTTCCAGGCGATCAACAGCCAGACGGGAGATATCAAGCAGATCGTTGATCAAGCGATTCTGAACGCGAGTCTGACGCAGCGATTGCTCCAACAGTTTCGCCATCTTATCCAGAAATTCCTGCACCTCCGGCGCAATTGCTTCATTGTGATGTAGAAACTTTTGCATGCGCCGCTGAGCAAGTTGGATCGAACCATTAATCGCGGTCAATGGAGTGCGCAGTTCATGACCTACAATACTCATAAACGTTTCTTTTTGTTTCGCGAGTTCGCGTTGCGCGGTAATATCCACAATGAGATTGATGTGATAGTGCTTATCCAGCATTACTCCGGTAATCAAAATGGGTACTCGTTCATGCGCCTTATTGTAATATTCCTTCTCGCACAGCTTGAAATAGCCCCGCTCCTGCAAACCACGCACAATCTCAATATCTTGCTCGGTATATTCATCCGGCGTCAATTGCTTATAATTAAGCTGTCCGGGCACAAACTCTTCACGCGTATACCCCAGCATATGCAGAAATGTACTGTTCGCCTCAACAATGGCACCATCATTATCCGCGACAACAACACCAACAATATCAGATTCGGTAATACGGCGTAATTTCGCCTCGCTGACCTTCAACGCCTGCTCGGTATGCTTTTTCTCCGTAATATCTACAGCAATACCAACCATGCCAGTTGCCTGACCCTCTTCGTCATAGAGAGAACGTCCGTGGACTTCCAACCAATGAATGCTATCATCAGGCCAGATCACACGATATTCATGGGTGTAGGCGGTATGTTGCTGGATTGACAGGCGCAAGGTGTGTAGAAGCTCTTCTCGATCATTAGGATGCACAATATCAAGGAACTGGTCTTCCGTTAAAGTGCTATATGCAGGGATGCCAAACAGGCCAAGCGGCCCATAACCCATCATGATCTTTTCTGAGTTCGTAAAATTCCAGGTCCAAAGGCCCACTTCACCAGCAGCCATCACCTTCTGCATCAACTCTTTGAGCACCTGCTCTGTCTGGCGCTGAGCGGTAATATCCTGGTCTAACTCAATGATAGCTAAGGGTTGACCATCATGATCGCGTAACAGACGCTGACGGCTGGCAACCGTAATACTCTTTTTTGAGCGGCTGTTGTAAACGATATCACATTCCCACTGATCACGTTGCAGAACAAACTGATCAATCTCCTCATTGGTATAAGGAGTGACGGTGGGTAATAACTCGTAGGCATCTCGACCACTGGCCTCTGGTAGACTCCACCCAAATAACTGCTCGGCCTTTTTATTCCAGGTGAGAATATGGTGCTCCAGATCTCGTATAAAAATAGCGTCATGCGTGAAATCGAGCAATTCAGACTGGTAATGAGCAAAAATTGATGGTAATACCACTTCAGCCAGTGGCATCTGCGAGTGTAACCGCTCCTTACCAGGGAGAGTAATACTTTGTGAAGATGATCTATGTTTGTTCAAATGAAACCTCGCAAACGTGTTTATTGAACACTACCATTATTCGTCATTTTGATCATCTCTCCGCGCCTCCATGCATGTCCGTATGACATGTCTTCATGTTTATGTGAACCATACCGATATGCCATATATGCATGCGTCTTTGCTTTTACATTGCCATAGCATGGTAAGGCACGATTTGTGGGGGTCGAGTCAATACCAGTTAAGACAAGTCCATCATAGGTTGTAATGTGGAGAGCGACCGTACACGTAAGATATGTTCCTTCTCAGAAACACATCTTTTTCTCTCAGGTAACACATCATTCCCTGACATATATCTTCCTAACTATCAATGATTGTTAGCTATTATACCATATCATTATCTATAATTGTATAGTCTATCAATAAAAAATAAGGGAAATGTTCAAATAAAAAACACAGGAAATACAAGTAGGCATGCCGACGAAAAATTATTTACATTACCTATCTTTTCTAAGCATACTACAATTTATATATTTACCACTGTATTTCTACCAAATTACAAAAATCGCTTGTAGCCTCAAGATACATGCAAAACAGAAATAAAAGATGAAAATATATTATATATAATAACAAAAGGAGGAGAGTGAATGTCTGGATTGGCACCAGATGTGCCTCCCCTCATGGTGAAGGCAAGCCTATTACCAGCGCTCACCACTATCCCAGATACGTTGCAAGCGCTGGTAATAGGCCTGTGGATCAGTATTCAATGCAACCCTGATAGCCCGGCTCTCTGTGCCTGCAAGCACTTCTTCACGCCCGGCGGCAATCGCTTTGATCGTTCGTGTCGCCACTTCTTCAGGAGCCGTCTTCTTATAATCAACATGTGATGCCATATCGGTATCAATATAGCTGGCATAGACACCAACGACCAGTGTTCCCTGCTGCCGTAGCTCCACACGAATCCCATTTGTCAACGACCATTGAGCCGCCTTGGAGGCGCTATAGGAGCCGTTGAGCGGGAAGGTATACCAGCTTACGACAGACAACATGTTGACCAGAGCACCGCCACCATTCCGCTTGAGCACAGGGGCAAAGGCTCGACACATTGCCAGTGTCCCAAAGTAGTTGGTATCCATCTCTTTGCGAGCATTCTCCATTGATGGCGCTTCCAGCAACGGGCTTGAGAGCATGAGGCCCGCATTATTAATGAGAATGTTAACATCCTGACACTCCTCAGCAGCGCGAGCAACCTCTTGCGGATCGGTAATATCAAGTTTGATGGGCTGAAGACGCGGATCAGTTACCTCCATGAGCTTACGCGCAGCGACATAGATCTTCTGCGCACCCGCATCAAGCAGCGCCTGGACATATGCCTTTCCTAATCCACGACTAGCCCCGGTAACCAGTGCAATTGCATCCTTGATATCCATGAAATCATCTCCATTGTTATTACAACATAAAACATGTCACGCAGAAATATCTGCAAGCATGTGATTTTTTGTTTTTATGAGGGCATGCCCATCACCCAGAGCCGCACCAGACCTATTGTTGAGCTATGCGCCAACAGGTTTCATCCTGCAAATTTCGCACACACCAGGCATAGGTGTGTGGATCAGAAAGTTTGGTATCAGCAAAATAAAAACTATAGTAAAGTGTATAGATAGCAATGTGATGCAGGATATCTTCCCCATAGAGTGACAGTGCAAGATCATAAAGAGGATCTGTCAATACCGATGTCATTCTATCATCCAGGCTAAGAAATGCAAGCGCACCTGCCACATCCATCCGTTGATCACCAATCACCGAATGTGGGCTAAAATCAAGGACCGCTGAAACATGCCAATGATCATCAAACAACACATTCCCTGGATAATAATCCCCATGCACCAGACACTTCACTGAAGAAGAAATGCGCATTTTGATCAGACGACGCAACAAAGATAATTTGTCTTCCCATTGCGGGATGTCCGCTGTCAGATATGCCTCCGCATGCTTCACTTGCTGCTCCAGTCTGCGCCAAAGATAGAAAGGCCATGCATGCGTTGTCACCCTCGCGCCATCAGCAATAAGCTGTCCATAGGGCAGAGCAGCGACATCAATAGCAGCAAAGGCTCTCAGTGTAAGCACATACTGACGCAACGCCTCCATACGCTCTTCCAAAGTTAGATTATCAAAGCACAAATCAAAACGTTTTCCTGGCATGTAGCGTTCAATAGTATAGTATGAACCATCAACCTGATCAATAGCGAGAATCTGTGGTGTCTGAAACGGCAAATGCTGCTGTCGCAAGAATGTCTGCAATTCACACAACATTGCCAGATAATCAGCGGTGGCATGAGTATAAATCTTCACAACCTGTTCTGAACGATATGTGCAGACAATGCCCTCGCCACCAGTACCAATGATCTGCGCAGTTTCAACACAACCAAGGTGTGATAATACAGCATGCACATGCGGAGGAAACAGAGACTGATTGTCCATCAACATTCCAATAACTCAGCTTTCTTTCTATTCTATCCAGAAAGTATATATCAGGCAGAAATCATTTCTCTAGTGATTTCAACGTTTCACACACATACGTTATCTATTACATGGATCATTCCAAAATAAAATAATAGAGCATATTTTCTGCTAAAGTGATAAAATACACGGGAAGCATAAAAGATAGCTTAACGTACTATTCACCAGACAAACGTTTTTATTATCAGCTAAATAACCAGGATACACGCAGAATAGCAGTACTTTCTGGTTGTTACGCCAGAATACCTCTATATCAGAGCGTTCAATACCTGTATAATAGACAAAAATCTATCGTGCCAAAATCTCTTTTTGAGAGGTTGATATATTTTTTTACTCTGAATTGAAGCGAAGAAAAGGAAAGCGCCTATGTCCATTGCACCATCAACACCAGCGCCTCCCACAGATCAACAGCCGACGCCGTCGTCGCTGAAAGATAGAATAATTCATACCATCAAGAATAGCTGGGAGATCTATCCTATTCTTGTGCTCGCCACGCTCTTCCGCGTCTACGGCGATAATAACGCGAATTTCAATGATGACCAGGCTGGTATCTGGAATCTTGCGCGGGGAGCAATCGCGCACCATATGTTACCAGCATCCAGTAATATATCATCGCTGGGCATCTTACATGGTTATTTCACGACCTATTTTCTCCTTGTGGTCGCCTTGTTTACGGGTAATCCGGTCTGGGGCGCGGTCGCAACTGGCCTCTTCAACGTCGTTGGTGTCCTGATTACCTATCTATTCATTCGACGCTACTATGGACGCCTCACGGGAACACTGGCAGCCCTCTTTTACGCGATTTCTACCATTATTGTGCTCTATAATCGCTTTATCTGGCAACCAAATCTCGAACCCGTCATCGCAGTCTGTTTGATGTTCGCGCTCTCGGTTGGAGCGATTGAACGTCGCAAAGGCTGGTTGATTGCTGCAACAATCTTCATGGCTCTCAGTTATGAGACACATGAAAGCAGCATCTATATGATTGTGCCTTTTGTTGCCGGACTCATTCTGGCAGGCTATAAAAGTATCCGCTGGCGCGATATCCTGTTCTCAATTATCGCTCTGTTGATCATCTTTTTACCCTATATTCTCTGGTTGCAATTCTCGAATTATTCAGATATAAACCTTTTGCTCAATGCATCCAAAGATCCCCCCTCCTATAGCGATGATATTTTCAAGTATATTGCCTTCTTTACCAGTCCTTATATCCACGATTCATTTCTGCTATCAGGGCATGCCATGAACGGTCTCACACAGGGGGTGAACACATTACCAAGCGATCCACGCAGTGCGCTGGCAGCATCCAGCAAATTCATGGTTCTGGTGCGAGACTTCCTGAAACTTATCCATATTGTGGCTCCGCTGATGGTCCTGGGTGGCGCTGTGCTGGTATTCCTGCTGCTGGTAAAACCCCGTTCGTTCACAGCACAGACAACCAGCCTGTTCACCAGAGGAAAGGACTGGTTGTTAAACATCTATAACGATCCAACCAAACGTGGCTATATCCTGTTGCTGGTCTGGCAATGCATTGTGCCATTATTCATGGTTCGTTATACGACTCCACTCTATACTCACTATATTCTCTTCTTGATCCCTGGGCCATATATCCTGATCGCGCTGTTTGTTAGCAAGCTGATTCCGGTATTCCCGCGCTACTTGCCACGTTGGAGCGCAGCCTTACGCACTGTTCTCTATGCGGTCACAGCATTAACCATTCTGGGTGAATTGATCGGCGTTAGCGCTTCGGTTAGCGACATCGCCCGTGGTGTCTATGGCTACTCCGGCTCAGCTTCACTGAATGTCTATCCAAATGATGCACCCTCAGCGCGAAATGCGATTGATGCAGCTGATAAGCTGGCTCAACAACACCATATCAGCCATATTTATGTGGCGGCAAATCACAGTGTTATCCAGTCGTTACAATATTTCGCTGATATGACGCCCATTCCAGCAACCATCTTCGATGATACCAGTTGTCTGTTCTTACCAAGTGCGCAGTCAGGCCCAACGGTCTTCCTGATGGCTCCCGATAGTACACTAACGGCGGCAATGCTCGCGCAATATACGAATGCGACGCTGGTGTCACAGCCACAGCGTGTCGCTGGTTCCCCTTATCAACTGTACCTGTTGACATCAAAAGCACCAACAATCCAACCACAGACAAGTCTGACCAGTACTGGTGGCGCAGTGCAAATGGATTTACTGGACGCACAAAGCAAACGTATCTCTAACGGCACAAATGACTACATGGTCACACGCTGGCAGTTGTCGCAGAACTCGCCACCCGCATGGAGAACGACCTATGAATACTCACTGCGTGCCGACTATGCCGGACAGCCAGCAGCTTCAGCACACTATCGTATGCCGGATTGTACAACGACGGATGTACAGGCAGGAGATCAACTGCTAGCGGCCTTCCAGTTGAACTCGACCAGTACAAAAACGCCAACGGATTTGACGATCCATACACTGTATCAGGTTGAGCAACCAGTTACCTTCAAAGATGGTCCGGTTTCCTTCCTGACATATGACACAAAAATCACAGGCACAAAAATCCTGCATAATCCGCATGGACATATCACTGTCACGCTCCCCGGAGTATCCTGAACATCCCGGTGCCTGTAGGACCAATCATGATAAAATTGCGTGGACGCAGACCACTGTATCCACGCAATTTTTATGTGCCCTCTTCTCTGCTTATTCTGCAAACCATCAACAGCTAAAGCCTATAAATAACCTTATATAACACCCCCTTGTCACTTTTACACAGTTAATTGATTAGAACAAATGCCAATTAAACGCCATATCAGCGCAGAATAGCTGTAGAATAGCAGTACTTTCTGGTTGTTGGGTATTTATACCTGGACAATCTTGAATTAAGCACTTGTATAATAGACAAGCGTCTATATTGCCGCCAGAGAGACGCTCATCTATATTTGTTTACATCTCTTTTTAGAGGTGGGTATACTCTTAGTAAAGAAACAGAAAAGGAAGGTATCTGTGGCTCTTGCATCCTCAACAGAAGCACCACCCATAGAGCAACCATCGACGCCGCCGTCGTTAAAAGAAAAGATCATCTACTTCTTCAAGAATAGTTGGGAAATCTACCCTATTCTTATACTCGCCACGCTTTTCCGCGTCTACGGCGACAATAAATCCCTCTATGATGATGACCAATCCAGTATCTGGAATCTGGCCCGTGACGCTGCTACGCACCACATGTTACCAGCATCCAGCAATGTATCATCGCTGGGTATCTTGCACGGCTATTTCACCACCTATTTCCTGACCATTGTCGCTCTATTTACAGGCAATCCGGTCTGGGGGGCCGTCGCAACCGGCCTCTTCAATGTCGTAGGAGTCTTGATTACCTATCTATTCATTCGACGCTACTATGGACGCGTCCCTGGAGGACTGGCAGCCCTCTTTTACGCAATCTCGACCATTATTGTGCTCTATAACCGCTATATCTGGCAACCAAATCTCGAACCTGTTGTCGCCATCTCCTTGATGTTCGCGCTTTCGGTTGGCGCAATTGAACGTCGCAAAGGTTGGCTAATTGCTGCCTCAATTTTTCTGGGACTCTGTTATGAAACGCATGAGAGCAGTATTTATATGGTGCTCCCATTTCTGGCAGCGCTGCTACTGGCAGGATTCAAAAGTATCCGCTGGCGCGATATTCCACTCTCTATTCTCGCTCTGTTGATCATCTTTTTACCTTATATCCTCTGGCTACAATACTCCAATTATGTAGATATCAACACTTTGCTAACCAAATCGGGTCATACGCCTGTCTATAGCATAAACATTTTTAAGTATATCGCTTTTTTTACCAGTCCCTATATCCATGATGACTATCTGTTATTAGTAGGCGCGATGAACGGTCTGACGCAATCAGTAAATACGTTGCCAAGCAATCCCCACAGTGCGCTGGCACCCACAAATACCTTGATAGATGTCATACGTGTTTTTCTACAGATTATCCATGTGGTAGCGCCTCTGATGGTTCTTGGTGGCGCAATCGTAACATTTATTTTGCTGGTAAAACCTCATTCACGAGCAGAGCAGATGGCAGGCAGGTTCACAAAGGTGAAACACTGGTTGCGAGAGATATACAACGATCCTATCAAACGCGGCTATATTCTGTTACTGGTCTGGCAATGCGTTATTCCAATTCTGATGATCCGCGACACAACCACACTCTATAACCACTATATTCTGTTCCTGATTCCTGGCCCCTACATTCTAATTGCCCTGTTTGTTGGCAAACTGCTACCAGCGATTCCACGCTATTTTCCACGCTGGAGTTTCCAGTTGCGCACCGCCCTGTACGCAGTCACAGTGCTAACCATACTGGCGGAACTGATCGGCGTCACAGCCGCCATCAGCGACATCACGCACGGCGTCTACAGCAATGGCGGCCCTGGCTATCCGAATGACGCACCCTCTACACGTAACGCAATCATCGCAGCTGACACACTCGCGCAGCAGAACCATATCAATCATGTCTATATCGCGGCAAATCAGAGTGTTTTGCAAGCACTGGAATATTACGCGAATATGAGTTCCGTACCAACCAGCATTTACAATGATGTCGGTTGTGTATTTTTACCCGGCCCACAGGCAGGTCCAGCAGTCGTTCTGGTAGCGCCCCAGAGTGCGCTGGCAACTGCTATGATCAAACAATATACAAATGCCACACTGGTTTCGCAGCCCCCGCGTGCCGCAGCCGGACCATATCAACTGTATCTGGTCAACTCTAAACCGTCCGAGGTCGCTCATCCAACAACGAATCTGACATACAAAAACAGCATATCGATGGACTTGCTGGACAATCAGACGCAACGCCTGACAGTTGGCGGAGATGCCTTCATGATCACACGCTGGCAGTTGGAGTTGAGTTCACCATCTGCATGGCGTACGACCTACGACTACTCGTTACGCGCCGATTACGCTGGACAGCCACCTGCCGCCGTTCACTATCATCAACCAGATTGTACGACAACCAGTATCCAGTCGGGTGATCAACTATTAGCGGCATTCCAGATGTACTCAGCCAAAGACCCCAGTCCTCCAGCATTAACTGTGCATACAATTTATGGGGTCAGTAAACCGGTCCTCTTCAAAGAGGGTCCATTTACATTCCTGACGTACAAAATCTATACGGCAGAATCAAAAGCTCTGCACAATCCAGATACTGGACATAGCACAGTTACACTCGCACCGAATTCCTGACATATCCCTATCCCACGAGAGCACATAAAGAACCGCAACAGGAGCGTGGCTACAGATGTTCGTAGCCACGCTCCTGTTATATTGTATACATGCTTGCTTTTCCCTTCATCACCAGCAAGTATTATTTACCAACCAATCGTGCGACCAGCGGCGCAAAATTCTCCAGCTGCCCTTCACTGATCTGGAAATAGGGCATTAGCGATAGAGAACATGCGCAATCTTACCACTACCCGGTTCGGTCAGCCAGACACCTCGTCTCTGATCACCAGAGACACTGAGCGGTGCCCCATTACGCGAAGGCAAACGATATTCAGAAATCTTGCCCGTCAGAGAGATGCACCCGATCTTATCCCCCATCTGCTCCGTAAACCATAAGACCCTATCAGGTCCACTGATAATAGCTTCTGGTTTGGCAAAGGCAGTAGGCACAAAAAATGATGAGGGCGATATCGTATGTGACACATAGATTAATGATCCTTTCTCATCCCTTTCCAACCACTCACCCAATCATATGTATGATAAACACGTATTCGCCCATCACCCGTGCTAGATCATAACATACGCTTTTTATGAATTCAACACAATAAAGACAAATACACAAATTAATAATAAAAGGAAGAAAAAAGAGAAAACAGGAGAAAGGAAAGCCAGGCAGATGGAAGGAAGAGGCTACCAGCTTACCATAGGATAATCATACCTGGTATACACGAATGCTCGACACTGAACACGATACGACAAGAGGCACTTCGGCTTCCACAGATACAGCTATCTCCTGCCTGGTCATATTTCCATTATAATGGGGTATAGAAAAAATACATTGATAGCCAGTTATATTATAGTTGGAATATCACAAAAATACTGATATGCAAGAGTATCTGTGCGGAGCACAAAATCAGCCTGCTGCTCCTGCACCAGTCCCCAACGTTGCTCACCCAGATGGGAAAAATGACGCCGTTTCTCAAACTCCGCCGCTGGCTTCCCACGCTCCGTCATATCTCGCTGCCGCGCACGTGCATCGCGCACCATCTGTTCAGCGACCACAAAGACGCTCACCAGTTCATCAGCATACGCCGCAAAGAACGAGCGGTAGCGCACCGTGTAGAGTCCCTCGATGATCAGGTGCTGATGCTGCCTCAATGTGAGCGGCTGATAGCCCACACGTCGATTCTCGGCAAAGCTATAGACGGGAATAAGCGCCTCGCCAGTCGTGAAGAGTTCCTGTACATTGCGCTGCAACGTACGCATATCATACGCGTCGGGACTCTCCCACTGTGGAGCCAGGCCATAAAGCTCGTCATGCTCCAACACAATCGCATCCTCATCGATAAAATAATTATCCATGGATAACACAACCGCATCCCTCTGTGAGGCCAATAGCGTGGAAAATGTTGTTTTCCCCGAAGCAGCAGGACCAGCAACCAGATAAACGCGAGCCAGAGGCAGCTCGTCTAATCGTGAAAGTAGAGGCGGTACACGCAACATAAATATAAAACTCCTTTTTTCCTCCATGCAAATCGTGATCTACCTGACCATTTCCAGGCAAACGCATAGCACCATATATGTTGTATGTAGAAGGAAGCAACCATATATGCAGGCCAAAAAAATCGATCCGGCCCATTGTAGTCAATTAGCGCCAACTTGTCCATGAGGTATACAATACATATTACTTCTCAATCAATGGACTCTTCTACTTTCCCTCGATCTCACCCATCATTTAGGGAAAGAGAACAAAATAATCAGATACAGCATAAGAGGAAAGAAAGGAATTGATCATGACACGCGCTCAACCAAAGATGCAGGTGCGCACGCGTCTTGCGCAGATAGGAGATCTCTCATTTATAGAATCCTTTGTGGAACGATTCGCACAGCACGGTACTCCACGCTGGCGAGATACAGCACGCATGCTGCAATTTCATCAACGAACAATCGACAACGCAAGTGCCGCCCTCAATACCAGCGATGAATTATTGCTCATCGCAGAGTCCCATGCAGGCAAACGTCTGGGCTTTATCCACGCCACCCATACCCTCGACGTTTTCACCAATGAGCCGCAGGGATATATCTCAACCCTGGCAGTCGTCAAAGAAGTGGAAGGCAGGAGCATCGGACAGATCTTAATGGCACAGGCCGAACAGTGGGCCAAACAACAGGGATTTCGCCTGCTGGCGTTGGACACGTTTGCAACCAATACACGAGCACGCACATTCTATCAGCAAATGGGATATGCAGAAGAAACCATCAAATTTATTAAAGAGCTTTAGAGAGCATCGAAACAGAAAGATTGATAACAAACGCTTGACACGCTGAAGATTCTATGGTACTTCTTACAAAAGAAGAAGCTCTCAACAACACAAACACGGTACAGGTAACTGGCGAAAAGAAGACGTGGGTCAACCACGGGGAAGCCTGTACTGTGAATGAATGAACGTATCAGCCGCTCGCCTGGGCTGGGCACCAAGGTCATATTCCTGGTGCCTTTTTTATTGGTCTAATACCCATATGCATTCAGAAACGCAACTTTCGTTGCTAGCCCATTGCTCATCTGAATGAAAGGAAAAAGAAAACAAGGGAGGCCAGAATAGCCCTATGTTGAACGAAAAAGTTGCATTACATACCGCCGGACCTACCCCGATTCCGCCACAGGTTGCCGCCGCGATGATCACGCCTATGATCAATCATCGTAGTGACACCTTCAGCCAGATAGCGAAAGATGTCGCGCAGAAATTGCAGCAGATGCTCCAGACGCAGGAACAGGTCTATGTGCTTGCCAGTTCTGGCAGTAGCGGCTGGGAGACAGCGATGGTGAACTTCGTCCCGGCTGGCGCACGCATCCTCAATATCATTATCGGTGATTTCGGTGATCGCTGGGCAAAAGCCAATAGAGAGCTAGGCTTCCAGGTCGAAAGCCTCAAGTATGAGGTTGGTACCGCCGCCAGAGCTGAAGATATCGATACCTTTTTGCGTGAACAAGAGGGCAGCATTAAAGCGGTCTGCGTCCAGCATAACGAAACCAGTACCGCCGTTTTTAATCCTATTCGTGAAATTGCGGCGGTGGCCCGTAAACATAATGCCTTAATCCTGGTCGATGCTGTCTCCAGCCTGGGTGGTCTGCCCTTTGAGATGGACGCCTGGGGCGTCGATGTAGTCTTCACCGGCTCGCAGAAAGCCCTGATGTGCCCCCCAGGATTGATGATTATCGCCGCTAACCAGAGAGCCTGGGCCAACGCGGAACAGGCCCGCACACCAAAATTCTACTTCGACCTGAGCGTCTATCGCCGTGATTTCGATAAAGGACAGACACCTCACACCCCCGCAGTCACTTTGTACTATGCGTTACAGGCCGCTCTCACAATGTTGTCACAAGAAGGGCTGAAAAATACCTATGAGCGCCACCATCTCATGGGTGAGATGTGTCGAGCAGGCATCAAAGCCAGCGGACTGGAACTCTTCTGTCAGGATGAGCAATTCGCGTCCGATACCCTTACCGCAGTAAAGATTCCTGCTGGAGTAGATGCGGCTGCATTCCGCAAAACCGCGTTGAAAACCTTTGGCGTCGTCTTCGCAGCCGGTCAGGGCAAGGCCATGAAAGATACCATTTTCCGTATCGGGCACATGGGCTATATGACACCAAATGATATTCTACTTGCGCTTGCCACCGTTGAAAACAGTCTGGCCTACCTGGGATATCCGATTGAGCCTGGACGCGCTACCAGTGCCGCCCAGCAGGTATGGCTTGCATATCTTAAACGCCAATAGCAGAAACGCAACAAATTAACAGTAGTCATACAGATCCAGACCAACATCCAATTGCACTCTGAGCCTGTTTCTGGCTCAGAGTGCAATTGGAGCGCATTATAGACAAGAAAGCAACGCAAACATTTCTTCCCAACGAGGTACATTTTTATTCATCCTCACCACTTCTACAGCGCCAGAACAAATAAATTCCATTTGCCAATCAAAAAGATGTGTTATAATACTATCCATTCGTTTAATTACTTAAAATAAGTGGTAGATTTTATGTATGTTACTTTGAATTTGTAAAATCGCGCTGAGAATTACTTGACAAAGGCTCTACTAGATGCATATAATTTCGCTGAAAGTGAAATTTCGCTGAAAGTGAAATTATATGCATCTGCCGAAACGCAAGAAGCAGAGCTGAATGACACGTAAGCGACAACAGAAATGAAGAGGTTATAGCAGATGGCATTTGTACTGCCAACACTCTCTTATGAATACCATGCACTTGAGCCGTACATTGACACACAAACAATGCGTCTCCATCATGACAAACATCATGGAGCATATGTCGCAAACCTCAATGCGGCGCTCGAAGGTCATCCATTTGCCAACATACCTATCGAAGCCGTTTTGCGCCGTATCAATGAACTGCCAGAGAGCAAGAGAGCAGCAGTACGCAATCATGGTGGAGGTCATATCAACCACACCATCTACTGGGAGACACTGGTTCCTGGTGGGAGCAAAAAACCAATTGGAGAATGCGCGATTGCCATCGAGCAAACGTTTCGCTCTGTAAACACCTTTCAGACAATGTTTAACGACGCAGGAAATCAGCGTATGGGTTCCGGCTGGGTCTGGTTGGTACTCAACCAGCACGGCGAACTGGAGATTATCACCACCGAAAATCAAGACAGTCCGCTTACAGAGGACCTTGCGCCCATTCTGGGAAATGATGTCTGGGAGCATGCGTATTACCTGACCTATCGAAATGATCGATCAAAATACCTGCAAGCCTGGTGGAATGTAGTGAACTGGGATATTGTTTCACTGCGTTACATTCGAGCCAGAAAAGCACAGCATATATAGATCGCGCAATCTAATAGCAAAGCAAGCAGAGCAGTGACATGCATGCATAATATAGGGATCTACGAAAAGCAGAGAAAGGATCTGGAACAATGGCACAAACAACAGCAGCAACATTGTCTCCTTTATTTGGCATCAATGTCATGCCATCAGCCAGCGGCATTGAGCAGGCACTGAAATTAGCCAGCATCGCGGATGAGGCCAAAATCGATTTTGTTGGGGCACAGGATCACCCCTATAACGGTCAATTTGTCGATAGCTGGACATTACTGAACGTGATTGGCGCACGCACACAACATGTGCGCATCATCCCAAATGTCCTTAGCTTCTTGCTGCGTCCCCCTTCGGTCCTGGCAAAATCAGCCGCCACGTTGGATCTGATTACGAACGGGCGCGTTGAGATGGGTGTCGGCTCTGGCGCATCGGTAGAAGCAGCATACACCTACGGAGCGGAAATGATTTCGCGTCCCGAAGCCATCTCTGCCGTAGAAGAGGGCATGACAGTCATGCGTAACATCTGGAAATCACCAATGCGCACGCCAAGTGTCGACTTCCAGGGTAAATTTTTCGCGCTGAACGGTGCTCAGCCTGGTCCTGCGCCAGCACACACTATCGGTATCTGGCTGGGATCTTACGGCGAACGTATGTTGCGCCTCACTGGTCGTCTGGGCGATGGTTGGTTGCCATCCAGCAGCTATCTGCCACCGGAATATGTCGCATCGCGCAATCAGGTCATTACTGAAGCGGCATTAAAAGCTGGACGCAAGCCAGAAGAGGTTCGTAGAGGATATAATGTAATGGGTATGATCCTCGGTGCTAACCAGCGCATCGCTGCGCAGCAACCAGGATTAATCGTCGGCACGGTCCAGGATTGGGTTGATACCATTGTTCGTTACTACAACGAGATGAACCTCGATACCTTCCTCTTCTGGCCTGTTTCACGTGATGAAGAAGTTCAGATTCGTCGCTTTGTGGAAGAAGTTGTACCAGCAGTAAAGGCAGCGCTCGCAAAGTAAACAGACTGAGTAGCATCTCACTCACTCGTTTCTATATTCATGGTTGCTTGCTGTTCAATCAGCAGGTAAAATCAACAAGAAAAGAACAGCGCAACCAGCGTCACAAGCATGGTACTGGTAAATATACCAGGGCCATGCTTTGACGTGTCTTATTTATAAAATTGTTTTTGTCTCTATACTGTCGTCCAGTCCATCTTGACTGGTAAGGAGGATTGATAGTCACATGTACTTTCAAGATCAACTGCTCGTCACTAAATACATGAAGCCTATCCTGTCACAACCAATTATGACACGTCAACGCCTGACAGCCCTCCTTGAGGATAGTATGCTGCATACTCGCTTGACTCTGCTCTGCGCACCAGCAGGCTATGGGAAAACCACATTACTGGCCGCCTGGTTACAATCACTACAAAAACAAACCACACATTCTACTCCTATACACGTTGCCTGGCTCTCGCTCGACGAATGTGATAATGAAACCAATGTTATTTGCCACTATATCATTGCGGCCTTAGATAATTGCCAACCCGGCCTCTTTAAAAATATTCTCACCTATATTGATGAACATAAAGAACCTTCTTCTCGCTATGTGTTATCACTCTTAATTAATATGCTGGCAGCGCAACCGGAACACTTTATACTGGTGCTGGACGATTACCATCTGATCCACAATCAGGATGTGCATGATGCGATAACATTCTTGCTGGAACGTTTGCCGTCACAATTCCATATCATCCTCGCGACGCGGACCATGCCGCAGCTCCCGTTAGCCCGCTGGCGTGTGCATCGTCAATTAATTGAGATTTATCGCGAACAGCTCGCCTGCACACCAGAGGAAGCGATGCATTTTCTGACGATGGTGATGAAGCTCAATATGACCTCACATGAGGTGGAGAAATTAACCCAACATACAGAGGGCTGGATTGCTGGTCTACAACTGGCCGCGCTCTCCTTACGCCATCACCCGAACAGCGAAGAATTATTAAAAACGCTGAAAGGCAATCAACGAGCGGTACTGGATTATCTGACGGATGATGTCTTACGACAACAATCAGATGAGACACAGCGCTTCCTGTTATGTACATCTATACTGGAACAGATGAATGCATCGCTCTGTGATGCGTTAATTGGTAGAACGGGCAGTCAAAAAATACTTGAAGAGCTTGAACGAGATAGCATCTTCCTGGTGCCACTGGATAATCAGCAACGCTGGTACCGCTATCATCACCTGTTCGCGGAGGCGCTCCGGTATCAGCTAGAACGCACCCCTGGCAAGGATATTCACGCGCTCCATTATCGTGCCAGCGTCTGGTATGCTGAACATAATGATCTAACCCAGGCAGTCAGGCATGCTTTCCAATCACAAAATTGGCCCTGGGCGGCTGAACTCTTAGAGAAACTACCATACGAAAATATTTTATTAGAACAAAATCGCACACGCTGGCGCTACTGGTTTAATGTGCTGCCCCGTGAAGAGATTCGGGCACGTCCACAACTCTATCTCACTTATGCTCATACGCTGCTATGGACCTCATCCTGGTCCGAGCTCAAGCAATTCATGGAGAACACGGAACCCACCTTCATGACCTTGCTATCACAGCAGAGCGCACAGGCGAACACGGAAGAGAACATCAGTGCAGAGCGTCAACAATTACGCTGCAACGCAATGGCATTACGTGCACTGATCGCAGCATATCAGGGCAATGGCGCAGCGACACGTCTCTTCTATCAACAGGCACTGACCTATGCCTCAACGCTGGCGCCATTAACCCGTTCAGAGCTCTCATACGCGTTGGGATTAGTCCTCTCCGCCTCCGGAGACGTGGAAGCAGCCTATGAATATCTGCTCCGCGCAAACACATTGGCTCAGACAGCCAATATCCCTTCGCTGGTATTTCTCTATTCCAATACAGCGGCCTATCAACTGCTCTTACAGGGAAGATTGCATGAAGCGTGGGATCTGCTGCAACAGACATGCGAAAGCAACACCCAGTTCGGAGAACGGGAAGCGCCACCTGAACTCTACTGGACCTATATTTATAAAGCACAGATCCTCTGTGAGTGGAATCAACTGGATGAAGCACTGGAACTTGCGACCAAAGCCCAGAATATGGCAGAGCTGACAGAGTATAAAACAGTTGCCTTCGCTGGCTATAGCCTGTTAATGCGCATCGCGCTCGAACAGGGAAATCTGGACAAAGCACGTTCAGCCCTGCTCCACGCCCGCCGTCGCCGCACACCATTTTATGTTGAACCAACCTACACAACGCAAACGATGGTTGAACACATGCGGCTCTGGTTGCAACAGGGAAAACTCAAACTGGCAACGCAATGGGCCACTGAACTCAACCAGCGTGAACGGCATCCATCAGCACTAACCAACGAGCGCGAAGATATGACACGCACTCACATCCTGCTCGCAAGCGAAGAACCAGTGCAAGCCCTTTCCATCATTCAACCAGCCATGGCAAAAGCGGAAATTCAACGACGCTGGTACAATGTCATCGAATGGCTGCTGTTACAGGCACGAGCATACCAATTGATGCATGCCATACAGGAGGCACTTGCCACCCTGCAACGAGCACTGACACTGGCTGAATCAGAATGTTTCATACGAATCTTTGTAGATCATGGTGCGCCGTTACAATCATTGCTAGAACAACTCAGAACACAAATGCGTGGACGTGGCGAAACAACGACCTACATCAACACACTGATCTCAGCATTCTCTTCTGAATCCTCATCCAGCGCACACACACATGCACCAATCACGATCAGGCCATCACAAGAGAGGAAAATACTTGAGGGAACCCATGAACACATACAGACGCGGCAGACGGTAGGAAACGTCGCCATCGCGCAACAACCACTCATCGACCCACTGAGTGCCCGTGAACTTGAAGTGCTTTATCTGCTAGCGACAGGGCGTTCCAACGCCGAAATTGCTCATGATCTCGTGATTACCGTCAACACCGTCAAACGGCATGTCGGTCATATTTTTGAAAAACTTGGAGCCGCCAATCGCACACAGGCACAGGCACGGGCACGTGAACTCGGCCTTATCTAAGCATGCGCATTCATCAAAACTGAACGCCATGATTGCACGACTTATTGAATAGCGTCCCGCCAGGAATGCTGTGGTTCATACCCAAGCATACGACGTGCTTTCTCAATTGAGAGCAGCGTATCAAAATCGCCAACGCCTTCACGCAATGGCACACCAGGGAAAACTTCAGCCATCAATTCTCGATTGGGACGCTTCATCACCGTGTCAGCGGCGGCAATAATAAAAGATTCGGCCCCGGTAATATCAGCTTCCAATCCTAAGCGACAGCTAAGAGCCACGTCGCGAGCATCCACATACCCCCAGAGGTTCCATTTACGAGCATAAGGATCGTCGGAAAACGCAACGAAACGACCATAATCATGAGGCTCAATAATATTAGAGAAGCGCAAACCAACAAACGGGATACCACTCCAACGATTGAACTGACGTGCCATCTCCTCACTGATCACTTTAGAGAGCGCATAGCTCGACTCCGGGTACAGAGGATGCTCTTCATCAATAGGAGCATAGACAGGCTTCTCACGGTCAAATGGAAGTCCTAATGTCGTCTCACTCGAAGCCCAGACAACACGCTGCAGTTTTAATGTCGTCGCGGCGCTAAAAATATTATAAGTGCTGATCGTATTATTTTGAAACGTTGCCGCTTCTGGTTGACGGCCCGGAGCAGGAATAGCGCCCAGATGGACAACACCATCAAAACCATGCAAGACTTCAAAAACCTGACCCAGATCAGTTAATTCAGTCTTCAAGAAAGCGCACAATTGCTCCTGTGGTGGAACCACATCAACGTTCAAGACTTCATAATCATGTGCAAGTAGATCTTTGATAACTGCTCGTCCAGCTTTCCCACTGCCACCGGTGACAACAACCTTTTTCATCGTTTTGATCTCCTCCGTTGAGATTTCCAAAATGGCATAGAACCTTTTCTGCATCAAGAGCAAGGGAGTACATCACCCTTTACACGCGTAAGTATATATGCGGAAGCGGAAGATATGATGACTCAAAAGTAGCATTTAAGAAGCATTATTCAAAGTACCACCTCATATGAGGGAGAAACAACCTGGACTATAAGATAGCTACTATTTACATTCACCTATTTATCTAGTTGTAGTGGATCGAAAGTAACCCACATGATCCGCAAAGGAATAGTGCCAGTGTTACTAAAACGATGTGGATGCGTCGAATCGAAAGCAAAACTATCACCCACGGATAGCTCAAAACGTTCGAAACCAATTTCCAGCAAAACATTGCCATCCAGTACCAGACCAAATTCGCGTCCCATATGATACTGCATTGTTGGTCCTGAGTTCGCGCCAACCTCATAAATCGCCTCACGGAACTCAATCCCGCTTTCCTGCTCACTGGTCAGACGCGCCCATGTCACACCACCCTGTAATTGAATCGTTGGTCGCTCCTCAGGACGCATCACAACACGCTCGATATGGAAACGAGAAGGTCGTTTGCCACCAGCATGAGTAGCGTCAAGATGCTCCACTGCTCTTTCGTGCTGGCTGCCGGGACCACTCCCATCTGGCAAAGCACTCTGCGCATCGCCCTCCACTATGTCCGGTTCCGAGACAAAGAAACGATCAAACGGAACGGAAAGCGCAGTCGCAATCCGCGTTAACGTCGCGACGGATGGGTTCGTTTTGCCACTCTCCACCTGAGACAAATGGCTGATGCTCACATCAGCTTTTTCCGCGACTTCACGTAAACTTAAATGCTGTTCTCTGCGGATCGCTCGAATCTTCTGCCCAATCATAACCACCAGGAGGCACCTCCTCACTTTCTTCTTTTTGTATATTTTCCCCGCCCAGACTCTGCTTTTTGTAAGAAGGAACAAGTTTTTTATTGCTGAAAAACTATAGAAGAAAATCATTCAGTTTTACTCAGCTATTACAAACTTTTCCTTTTCTACGTTCTATATCTTCTAGTATAGCCTATTTCGGTAATAATGAAAAGAGAGAAAAGATCTTTTCATCTCCTGAAGAGGATATTTATACCTGTGAATATAGTTTTACTGAATTACAATCTGCCGATCTTTCTGATCAGATCAACATCTGTACATAACAGGATAGTGTAATAGACATATAACTCATAAAAATCTTCAACAATAGTAGTGAAGAAGATACACAATGATACCTGTAAACAGCGTTTTGAAGAAATTATGGATGGCCTGCTGGAAGTGGTGGATGAAAACTTTCATCCACCACTTTAGTACACGCTGGCATAATGTGCCAATATCTCACGTGCTTGAGGAATATCGACTGAGAAAACCTGTTGCTGCAAGGCGACACCATCCGAGAAAGAAATATCACCACGTAAACGACTGATAAACTCGACCGAAATATATCTCTCATAGAGATCAATGTCGATGTCCAGCAGATGGGTTTCAACACGACGCTCAGTACCTGCGTAGGTGGGACGTGTGCCGATATACGCGATACTCTCATAAACTTGCTTGCGTTCTTCTGTGGTACCATCATGCAGATAGGTACGCGCCGCATACACACCATCAGGCGGAAGTACTTTTTCGGCGATAGGGTGAATATTAGCGGTGGGAAACTTCAGTTCACGACCACGCGCATCTCCATGTACAACAACCCCACCAACGACAAAGGGATGGCCCAATAGCTCATTGGCCTTCGGTATATTGCCTTCACGCACCAGATGCCGAATATGCGTACTGCTGATGCGCTCATGATCTGCCTTCTGCAATGGAACCGAACGTACAACCAGGTCATGCAGCTTGCCGTAGTTTTGCAAATAGGTCATATCGCCTGTATGATCAGGCTTGATACGAAAATCTTCTCCTTCGACCATACCACGAATCGTAAATTTGCGCATCAACTCTTGCAGAAAATCGCTGGTGCTCATCGCCAGCACATCCGGCGTAAATGTAATCACGATACTTTCCGCGACATCACACACTTTACGAGCAAGAAATAATTTCTCTTCTATAGTTGTCAGCAGGTGCAACTGGCTCTCAGGTCGTACAACCGCCAGGGTATGAGGTGTAAACGTAACCAGCACAGGGATACTATCAAGTTCAGCAGCTAACGTATGCAATTCCTGAAGCAGACGCTGATGCCCTCGATGGAGTCCATCAAAATTCCCGATAGAAATAACTATTGGCGCAGGTTGTTTATTTTCATTGAAGCTTGTTTGATATTCCATGATGTACCTTTTTTTAGAGAAGAAGATGGAATACTGAACCGATGAAGCAGAACAGAACTACTCATCAAATGTAAAACAAAAAGCTCATTTCGCTTTTGACAAATTTTCACTAGCAGCGAAATTATAACCACAACGTTTTCTTTCTGTCAACACCATTGTAGAACTGTCATGGTTATTAACAAGTATTACGAGCAGAAAAACAGAATTTACTTCTCTTATGGACTGCAATACCCCCTACCTGTTCTCAAGCATAAAATGGATTATGATCACCATACTTACAGCCATGCTGGTATATCCTCTCTTTTGTTCTTTGAATGCGATATTGGTCTATATCTGCTACGAAAAACAAAGAACGTTCCATCTCCAGGCGTCTCCCTCAAAGCTCTCGCTGTATTCCTTCCATTCATTGTACTCAGTTTTTCCACAAGTGAAAAGAGAGCAGACCAGATAATGCACAACGGTATGGATCAAAACAACTCAGCAACTGTCCGGCCAAAGGCGCAAATAATACGCAAGAAACTCATATATTCACTCTATTTTCGATTCACGCAATTATCTGTTATTACCACAAACACAATTAAGACATGTATTGTCATACCTGTCAACTTTGCTAACATAGAACACACAGAACAATATTCCTCTTCACTTTCTCTCTAACGATAGCTATGATCTGATCCTTACAAGACATATTCACCTGCAAAAGAGATAATTTTTGCTTTTAGAATAATTTAATGCCTTATAACTAGCTCCACATCTTGACATGCGCATATTCAAATGTATATCATGAAAGAATTAAGCTCATAGATAAAGCAAGCATACGCCAGTCGTTTCCACTACTGATAGTTACAAGGGGCTTACTCGTTTACACAAGGAAAAGGCATGGAAAGAGAACAGATGCCAAACGGTGCGGCAACCATCCGTTTTCTCAATGGACCACTTCTCGATACAACTATTTCTATCCAGAAAGCAACGACATTGCTTGGGCGAAGCGCACAGAATGATATTGTGCTGGCTGATTCAGGGATTTCCAGGCAACATGCTGCTATCCGCCAGCAGAACGGAGGATGGATACTGGAAAATCTCTCACAGAGCAACTATGTGATGATTAACCAGCAGCGCATAGAACGTGAGCAACCGGGCATCCTACAACATAATAGTGTTGTGAGTCTGGGTGATGGAATACGCTTTATCTTCCTGGTACTACAACCAGCGGGGATACAACTGTCACAACCATCACAGCCAATCCCTCAACAGAGAGAGCCAAGAATCCCCAACAATATACCAGCAGGCATCTCTCCTTCTGGTACAGTCCTCGCTTCAAAAAATATCCCTGGTACGCCAATCCTATCCATCAGTAGCAACATTCATAGTGATGTCCAGGTACACCCTCTCAACAAAGCAGTCTTCAGTATCGGGCGCGATGGGGATAACGATATTGTGATTCAGGAGCCGATTGTTTCTCTACGGCATGCGCAGATTGAACGTGAAGGGAATACCCTGTTCTTCATCCATCCGCATCCGGCACGCGAACGAACACTGAACGGTATCTGGTATCAGGGGCAACATATTTTGGGTGATCAGTCATTCCGCAAACAGCTTGTGAGCGGCGATATTATTCGTATCGGCGACGAACATGGAACGCTGGTCACACTGACCTATGACGATGGGAATCAGCAGAGCCAGGAAATCCTGTCAGAACTCCCGCCCATACTCCTGAATAGCGAGCGCATCACTATCGGTCGTGTACCAACAAATACGGTGGTACTCAATCATCCCCAGGTTTCGGCTTATCATGCTTTGCTGGAAAAAACCACTGGCGGCTATCGAGTACACGATAATCATAGTACCAATCATGTCTATGTGAATAGTGAACGTATCAGCGAATATCTCTTACATACCGGAGATGAGATTCGCATCGGACCATACCGCTTGATCTACAGCGGCACGGAGCTGCGCCAATATGACGAAAGCAATCATATTCGCATCGAGGCCATGCACCTGACCAAAACTGGAAATACGAATGTGACGCTGCTCGATGATATTTCACTTGTTATTCCTCCACGTAAGTTTGTTGCGATTGTTGGCGGCTCCGGCGCGGGTAAATCAACACTCATGGATGCCCTGAATGGTCTGCGACCAGCCCATCAGGGGAAAGTCTTCTACAATGGCGTTGACTATTATCATAATCTGGCAACATTCAGTACTCAACTCGGCTATGTGCCACAGGACGACATCGTACACCGTGATCTGACTGTCGAACGAGCACTCTATTACGCGGCCCGCTTGCGGCTCCCTGGTGACTTTACCAGAGAGCAGATCAACTGGCGCATTGATGAAGTGCTTGAAGATGTTGAGATGACAGATCGACGCTCATTGCTGGTCAGCAAACTTTCCGGCGGTCAGCGCAAACGTGTCTCTATCGCGCTCGAATTGCTTGCCAATCCGGGTATTTTCTTTCTGGATGAACCAACATCAGGTCTGGACCCCGGACTGGATCGTAAAATGATGCTTCTGCTGCGCCTCCTGGCTGATAGAGGACGCACAGTCATTCTGGTCACGCATGCGACCAATAATATCAATACCTGCGATTATGTCTGTTTTCTGGTGCAAGGCGGGCGGCTGGCCTATTTTGGTCCACCCAATAAGGCAAAAGCCTTCTTTGATAAGACAGACTTCGCCGAAATCTATAGCGCTCTGGAACCAGGCAAAGATCAACCTGACATTCCAGAACAGGCTGCAAAGCGTTTCCGGGCGTCACAGGATTATCAGCTCTACGTTGCTGATCCATTAAAGCAGGAACAGATGCAACAGGCATTCACCGCACCGACACCAACAGCGCCATTGACGACAAAAAAAGCGCGTAAACCACGGCGTAGAGGTCACGGCTGGTCACAGTTCATCCTGCTCTCGACACGCAATATCGAACTACTCAAGAATGATGTTGGTAACTTGCTCATTCTGCTCTTACAGGCTCCGGTGATTGCGACAATGCTGGTGTTGATGATGCGTTTCCAGGTTGGTGCAGGCATTTTTGATGCCAATAAAGTAGTACAATGTAGTACACAGACACTTACGCCATCAGGCCCGCTGGCACTCCCACAGGCAAAAACACAGGCACAAATTGGGTGTCAGTCGGTCCTATCATTTTTGCAGACGGATACACAGGGCAAGGACTTTGTCACCCATTCAGGCGGACTGGAACAGGCGCTACAAAAATTCATTGTGCCAGGATCAGGTACAGACGCGCAAAAAGTACTATTCATCATGGCTTTCGCGACTGTCCTTTTCGGCTGTATTAATGGCGCACGTGAAATCGTCAAAGAGGCCGCGATCTACCGCCGCGAACGAGCTGTCAATCTCGGTATTCTGCCCTATATGTTCTCGAAAATCATCGTACTGGGCATCTTCTGCCTCTTCCAGAGCGCGATCCTTGCTATTGCGATGGAACTGGGTGAACCATTCCATCAGGGCATCATCCTGCCACCGCTGGCAGAAACCTATATTACCCTGGCCCTGACCTCGCTGTCTGGCCTGATGCTTGGTTTAACGATCTCGGCGATTGCCCCCAATAATGATCGCGCCATCAGCTTTGTACCAATCATTCTTATTCCACAGGTCATCTTTTCGGGCGCAATTATTCCGCTCAAGGACTGGTTTACCCAGATCATCGCAACAATCTTCCCGACACGCTGGGCGATGGCTGCGCTTGGTTCTTCAATCGGATTACACGCTGATATGATCGGCGGAGATCGACTCTTCGGGAATGATTATACCTATCATGGGACGCTCTTCTCGATCTATAGCCAACAGAATGCGATGCAGCGCCTTGTGGTATCCTGGGCCGCGCTGGTTGCCACAACGATTCTATTAATAATTCTGATTGGTATCTTCTTGAAACGTAAGGATATACGAACTGGCTAAAGAAGCATAACCACAAACGATAAAAAAAGAAGCTCTTCATGCGAAATGAAGAGCTTCTAGTCTTAGTCAAGGAATAAACCACTGATCCACCTATTTGTGATCACAGATTTCAAGTTGTGCCCCGCAATATGATGAAAAAGAGTCCACTCACTCTTCCTTATCTCTTGAAATGCACACCAGAAAGAACCCAACCTTACATACAAAGATAGGATTCAAGGAAGAAAATAATTATTTGCCAGAACCATACTCCGATCAGAAAGAAGAGGATTGCCAGGACCTCTTGCCTAAAATATAATTTTCAG
>DATJIE010000062.1:0-35501 GCA_035493535.1 Dictyobacter sp. | reverse complement strand
AGTAGGGATTGATTGAGGTGCGTGATGGTGTCAGCACACTGGCATGCAACTGCGCGAACTCAATGGTATCGGAATCACTGATAAACCCCTTATCACCCATTTCACGCATAATACGTGAGTGCCAGATGCTGGCCCAACCTTCATTCATGATCTTGGTTTGCATCTGCGGTACAAAGTACAGCATCTCAGCATGCACAATCTCTAGCAAATCGCGTTGCCATGATTCCAGATGTGGCGCATGATGGAGTAAGAAGAGCAACAAATCCTTCTCTGGCTTCTCTGGAAAACGAGGAACACGACCCGGATGACGATCTCGCTCTTCTTCCACACGCGCCGCCTTCTCCTCTAAACCCCAGATGTCATCATACGCAGTCGATGGTTGCGCGAGAGGACGCTCACTCTCATCCCCATCATCCTCACGGAGCAACAGATTATAATCAACATGTTCCTGGATAGAAAGAATCGCATCCAGAAAACGCTCAACTTCATCCTTGCCATGATCAAACTCGTACTTGGCGATACGTTCAGCATGAATACTCACCTTATCAATCATGCGTCGCGATGTATTCTGAAAGTACGCATTGTTCTTGAAGAAATCCGTATGCCCGAAGACGTGTGCCGCCACAAATGTATTTTGCAGCAGATCATTCATCTCCATCAGGAAAGCATAACTGGGATTGGTGTTGACCACCATCTCATAGATTTTGCTTAACCCCAGATCATACTGCATCTTCTGGCGATAGTATGCCTTCCCGTGCGTCCAGTGGCTGAAACGTCCTGGTAGACTATACGAAGCAAACTCGTACATAATCGAAGCAGGCACGAGTTCAAAATGCGTTGGGAACGGATCAAGGCCAAAGTCACGAGCCACATTCCAGGCAGCATCAATGCCATCACGCAGGTTTTCGAGGCTACCGTTCGTTTCATAATGTGCATCCATATGAAAAACTCCTGACTCTACCTGCCTGGGACAGGATCACGTTGAGCAAAAAATTTCCGCAATGCAGGGTACACTTCTTTCTTATCGGAGATCGTCACGGCAGTAAACTTCTTATCTGAAATTTTGCTGTACGCGGACATCAACGTACTAGGTGAGCGATAATGGCCTTCGCGAATTTCACCATAGCCGAAGATATTACACAACTCAATTAACTTGTTGACCAGTTGCACACAACGATCATTATCCCAGGGCAGATTATCACCATCCGAGAAGTGGAAAGGATAGATATTCCAGTCCGCAGGATTATAGCGTTCCTGAATGATATGCAACGCCAGTTCATACGCCGAAGACACCTGCGTACCACCACTCTCCCCTTTATGGAAGAACTCATCTTCCGTCACCTCTTTTGCTTCAGTGTGATGACTGATAAACACGATCTGTACATTATTATATTTTGTGCGCAGGAAACGCACCATCCAGAAGTAAAAACTCCGTGCGATATATTTCTCAAATTCACCCATCGAACCGGAGATATCCATCATCGCGATCACGACAGCATTAGACTGATACTTAATCGTGGGTTCCCACACTTTAAAGCGCAGATCCTCAGATTTAATACCGTGAAAGGCAGCCTCACCTTTAGCCGCATTACGCTTGATGTTCTCCATAATCGTGCGCTTCTTATCCAGATTTGCCATCGTCCCTTTTTTACGCACATCAGTAAAGCGCACAGCCTCTGTCTGGAGTTCCTGCTGACGTTTCTGTTCAAGATTTGGCAGGCCAAGGTCCTCAAAAATCAGCGCAGAGAGTTCCTCCATCGAGATCTCCGCTTCATAATAATCATAGCCAGCATCCTTGCCTGCATCCCCTTTTTTCCCTTTCCCCTGCTTTGGCTCCTGAGCAACCACGTCGCCAACCTTGCTTTTGCCATTGCCCTGACCCGCATGCTGCTGGCGATTAAAATCATAGCGAAAGTTATACTCTTCCAGAGAGCGAATCGGGACGCGCACCGACTTTTTGCCATCGGACAGAATGATACTCTCTTCACTCACAATGTCGCTGA
Organism: Dictyobacter sp.; assembly: GCA_035493535.1. GTDB lineage: Bacteria > Chloroflexota > Ktedonobacteria > Ktedonobacterales > Ktedonobacteraceae > Dictyobacter. The sequence continues at coordinate 33,498 of DATJIE010000062.1, read as the reverse complement.
GATTTTTCTTGATCGCCTCGCGGATCTTTTCTTTATGGCGCTCCTGATCAATTTGTCCCTTGCGGTGTAATGACCAGTCATGCTGGGAGACAGACATGGACTATTCTCCTCTTCTACTCGCAATTACCGGAAATGTACAAACAGAACTGTAGATACTGTGTGGAGGGAGGATAAGCACCTGTTGTGGGATGCATACATACATCCCAACGCAACAGGTTCTTATACAGATCAGATGCTTCTGCCCCAACCAACACAAAGAGACTAGCGGTTCAAGAGACTCCCGGTGTAGCGAAGCATTTCATTTGCACAAACATGACAATAGCCATGCTCTGACATCAGACGGTCAACGACTTCATTAATCTTGCGCAACTGCTCTTTATCTGGCGTGCGTGTAGAGGTGGTAATTTTCACCACATCGCGCAGATCAGCAAACAACTTTTTCTCAATTGCTTCTTTCAGACGCTCATGACTGGTATAGTCAAAGCTCTGACCTTTACGAGCCAGTGAAGAGATGCGGATCAGAATTTCCTCGCGGAACGAACGCTTCGCGTTTTCGGAAATGCCAATCTGTTCCTCAATCGAGCGCATCAGATGCTCATCTGGCTCAACTTCCTCATCAGTAATCGGGTCGCGCAACTTGGTTTTGTTACAGTACGCCTCAACATTATCCAGGTAGTTGTTCAACATCGTCCGCGCCGACTCTTCATAAGAGTAGACGAAAGCCCGTTGCACTTCTTTCTTCGCAACCTCATCGTATTCTTTACGTGCTTCACTGATAAAATTGAGATAGCGATCACGCTCTTCACGGGTAATGCTGGTATGCTGATCCAGGCCATCTCGCAAGGCACGCAAGGCATCGATAGGATTAATGCAGGTCACGTTATGCTTGATAAGAGCATTTGAAAGACGGTTGATAACATAGCGAGGAGAGATGCCATCCATGCCCTCTCGTACGGCCTCTTCTTGCAGCTCGCGCACATCTTTCTGCTTGAAATCCTCAATATCCTCACCATCATAGAGTTTGAGCTTCTTCATCAGACTCATCCCGGCCTTCTTGGACGGCTCCAGACGGGTCAGCAATGCAAAGATGCTGGCGATACGCAATGTGTACGGAGCAATATGGACGCTCTTGAGCGCACTCTGTTTCAGCAGTTTCTCATAAATTTTCACTTCATCGGAGACGCGCAGGTTATAGGGAACCTTGACCAGAATAATACGATCTTGCAATGCTTCAGATTTTTTGTTGCCCACAAAGGATTGATACTCATGCTCATTGGTATGGCTCACAACAACTTCGTCAGCATAAATCATACTAAAGCGGCCCGTCTTGATGTTCTGCTCCTGACTCAGTGTCAGCAACACATACAGGAACTTCTCATCCGTCTTCAACATTTCGACGAATTCCATCACACCACGGTTCGCAATGTTCAGTTCACCATCGAAACGATACGCACGTGGATCACTTTCGACACCAACCTCACCAATGGTCGAAAGGTCAATACCACCAACCAGTTCGCTGATATCCTGGCTCTTCGGGTCCGAAGGCGTAAATGTGCCGACACCAATACGATACTTCTCACTAAAAGTGATACGTCTCACAGGGACTTCTTCAATACGCCCATGATAGACATTATCAACCATATAGCGGCAGTGCGGACACAGATCACCCTCAATGTACAGACCGAACTCTTTCTCAATATCGGAACGCAACTCATGAGGAATAAGATGGAGAGGCTCTTCATGCATCGGGCAATCTTTGATCGCATAAATGGCCCCATCTGGAGTACGGCTATAAGCCTCCAGACCACGCTTAATCAGATAGACAATCGTGGACTTACCTCCACCTACAGGTCCCATCAGTAAGAGAACACGCTTACGCACTTCCAGACGCTGTGCGGCTGAGTGGAAGTAGTCAACGATCTGCTGTAGCGGCTTCTCAATACCGAAAATTTCTTCATCAAAGAAGGTATAGTGGGGATCACCATTACGACTGATTTCAGACCCCGCGTCCATAATCATATGATAAATGCGCTCATGAGAGAGTCGAGTCACTTCGGGTCTTTTTGACGCGAACTCAAAGTATTGTGCGAAGACACCTTCCCACAATAGTTCACGCTCACGGTCCCGATATTCTTCTAACCGCTTCACCAGATCCATAGTTCATCCTCTCTGTATATGACTAGTAGTGAAAGAATCAGCAGGAACGATAGTTCCTCCCCCCTTCCCGGGATACTTCCTGTCACTACACTCTTCTACTCTTCTACGGGAACAAACCAGAAAACACACTACGTGATCGGAAATGATATGAAGAGGTTATTTGCGGTTGCACGGCTATGTACATCCTCCTGGTACCTCATTACTTCAACTATCGTTGGGTTACAGTGCTAAGGGAAAACTACAAAAGGACCGAAATCTTGCTCGATGAATGCCCCGCGCAAGCCAGTCCTTTCTACATGTCGGAGGATATTCTGTAGTATTTTTAGTTATAATTGTTTGAGTCCAACCCACAGATTGGATAAGGTGGGATGCAGTTGAGATTGAGATATGCATCATGGCGATGCTCCTACGCTGTTTCAAATGGTCCCTTTCTAACTCTAGCATGCAGGTACAAGACGAACAACGCCAGTAGTCGAATACCCCTCCCCACAGCAGTTACCTCTACCATAATATCCCATTCTCTTCAAGGGTATAAGCTCATTATAGCATATTTCTTCCTTTAAGTTAAGAGGGAATGTAAAACCATTGGTTGTTGTTATCAACGTGCTTGTAAAGCCGGAAGAACGTTGATACCACAACAATCATACATGAGGTTTTATCCTGATTTTCATACGATTTTCACACATCAGGGATATTTTTTTTATTTATACTACTTTTTGTTTCTCTTTGATTTCGCTTTTCTACAATTATCTATTCCTCAAGCTAAACCACTGCTTCCGACGTATGACTTCTCCACTTCGCTCGCGTTCTACTCTTTCTATATTCCTCACCTCTGCTCCCTTTCTACTTATGAAACATGCGAACGGTGTACTTAGCGATAACTGAGCAGACACCGATCACCCACCTGAATACCAAGATGAGCCGCAACGCTGGCATTTTGCAGCGCTACACCAATATACCCAGAACTATCAATATAAAGAAAAGGGAGGGACCGCGCTGTACTCCTTTCACCTGCATCAGCGAAATAACGACGGCGTTCGGTTATGGTGATATTACGAACGGGAATTTGCAATTGTAATTCCGGCCCCTGCAAGAAATCAGGCACCAGTTCTTGCACAATATTAGTAATCACATTGCCAAAATGATCGATATGCACAACCTGTGCTTCTATATACTCCGCCAATGTTCCACGCACATCTACTGCGAAACGTTGCAGTGTAGCCGGAGTAATCTCTGACCCCAGCTGTGCCAGTTCCACTCCACGTGCGATATGAGCGGCAACCGGCGAAAAGAGATCGCGCCCCTGGAACGTCGTGCTCACCTGAGACAGGCGATAACTGGCATTCGTCAACGCGACAGCCTTATGCAAAGGTTGCTCTGCCAGAATATAACTGAAGAGGCCATTATCAGGACCAACAAAAAACCAGTCGCCCGCATGCAGTACAATTGGACGGCGCTGGCTCCCAACCCCAGGATCAACGACACAGAGAAAAATCGTTCCCGCAGGAAAATAGCGATAACTTGTCGCCAGCACCCAGGCTCCTGTCGCGATATCCTGCGCTGGCACCTCATGCGTGATATCAATCATCTGCACATCGGCATAAATACCAGCCATGACACCTTTCATCACACCAACATAGCCATCGCGCAAACCAAAATCTGTTAACAGAGCAATTACAGCAGAATAGCTGTGATTAGAAAATTTCGTCTGTGACATCAAACAAACACACTCCATACAATAAAAAGACATTCCCGGTACCATATTTTCACTCTGTATATTATAGATGAAAAGCAGAAAGCAAGGACATGCGTCAATAGTCATAGGCAAGGTCCAACAATTATGACATTACAGAATATGTATGCTATACTACCCCCGATACAGACACGGCGCAGCGCGAGAGAGGCCAAGATGATCAGAATCGCTCTGTTTCATCTCACATTCTACAGAGAAGATTACCATCAACACAGATCAGCCAAAAGCAATAGCCGACATTTGTAATGGTGTCACAAGTTGATGCCTCCCTCTATCAAACCTTCTTCCGATGTCTGTTACTAGGGGTAGATTGTAGCTGTGGCTTGAGGACGATGAAGTGAGGATCAGGCAAAAATCGAGAACACCACACCCCCTGTAAAACTCAGTTATCTAGCGGGCGACAACTGGAGTAGACTGTTATGAACATAAGCACAGGTGGACCACATATTCTTCTCTTTGAGCGGGACCAACAATTAGCAACATTAGTATTAAGCGAATTACAATTAGCAGGATATAGCTGTCATACAGCACGAACTGCGGTCGAAGTTTTTGATGCGATTGCACGTCATTCAATACGCCTGGTACTGGTGAATCTGGCGCAAGCTGCAACCGCACGTCGCGAATTCTGGGTGGCGCTGGACGCGCAGAGGCGAGATCATAAAGTACAGGTGCTAACATTTCTCTGTGCTAATCTCGCGAGTTATGGACCTCGTGATGTTGAAGACCGTCCGCAAAATACAATGGCCGATATTGAGATTGATGGCATGGCAGGTGTCATGCAAATGGTAGATGCTATCCGCTCTCGTGTTCCTTCAGGAAGTTCAGAGACGGGTCTGAGCACAATGCCACGCGTTCCAAAGATCGCGACGACCCCACCAACCAATACAGGGTCTTATCCTGCCGCGCCATCAACACCGCCATCCACGCCATCATCAAGCACAAGAAATGAGGGAGGACTCCTTCATACCACTTTCTACTCAGATCAAAACGCCCATATCATACCATCCAAATCCGCTCTGTCCGCTCTATCACAACCTCCGACGAATACAGGGAGCATACCTGTGCAACCAGCAACAACCAATCCAGCACATATAGAACCTTATCCTATACAATCACCCGCAACAGGTATGGGATTAACTGAGGAAGAGTCATATTCAGAAAAGATCCGTGCTGTTCTCAACCCTGGTCAACGTTCTGCTGGACAATTCTCCCTGGGAGAAAATAGCTACGTGACACAGCAGAACTATCAAGAGACACAATCTTCAAATACTACGCCATCCATGCCTGCACCATCTGATTCAGCCCTGCAACAGTTAGCAAATGGTCAATTCCGTACCGATACATCAAACGAATCTGGACTTGCACAGCTCTCACGCATGCTGCAAGGTTTCCGCGCACCTGCTCACGAAGAGCCACCCACCACACCACCACCATCGCCCGTTCCGACCATGCCAGCGCCAATTCCAACCACACCAACGACGGTAACGCCAGAGCCAACCATAAATACACACAGTCATAATAACAAACCGACAACTTCAGGCAATATCGACTATCAAATAGTCGATCCATTACCACCAACAGCCGACAAATTTGCGCAACCATCACCATTTGATACCCTTCCCCCCTCCCTTCCATATGAAGAGACAAGGTCATCATCGCCCGTGCATACCATAATCGAGCGAGAGGAACATCTGAGCAACATCGACATTCCTTCCCATACGGACCAGTTGCAGCAACCTTCAGGCCCCATTAAAGCGTATATCCCCTCTTCACCACGCACAACATACTCTAATCTGAACGAACCTGCCGGTGTACAACCATTACGTGCCTCTCCTATTCAAGATATGCCGATTGAACGAACTCCGGCAAGCCACACACAAAATGATGGGACGCGACGTTCCAGTGTTCAAACACATCTGCACTACAGCCAGCAATCCAACACACCATCACAAGTAACCACCAATCCAACGCCGCTGGCTTCTATTGCTTCGCCTATGCCACCCACCACAGCGGCACCAGCTCAGACGCAAACGCAGACACCACCAGCACAAACACCGGCAACGCCAAAACAAACAGCACACCAATCTCAACCAGCGGAGGTAAACACACAGTTACAAAGTGAAGAGCTAAAAGGGATGCTCAAAACTGTACTGGAGAAAAAGGCAGAGTTTGAACTGAACAGCAAGAAAGAGAACCCTGCACCATCTCCCGCGCAACCCCAAAAGCAGCCCCAACAACCTGAAAATTGGAGCCAGGAAAAGCAACGTACCAGCATTGAAGAGAGTATGTCAACGAACAGTGCCATGTTACTTGATATCGTCCAGAGCCTGCCACCAATGCCTGAGCTATCCGCACAACAGCAAGGTGTCCAACCACAGGTACTGAACGGTAGAGCAACACGCTCTCTCAATCAAGTCTTGCTCGATGGCCATCTCGTACCCCAGGATCGCCTGGAAGTAGCACAAAATATACAGAGGATGCTACGGGGAGTCGATCTCAATTATCAACTTGGTGAAATTTTATTGATGTTTAAGTTACTCACACCCGACCAATTATTAGCGGCTGGACTGGTCAGCTATGGACTTATTAATACAACACAGATCAGTGCTCTTGGGCGTATCCGACAGGAACTCCATGCTCTGGGGCTGGAATATGATCTGGAAAATCTTTTAATCCTGTTCAGAATCTTAACTCCTGAACAATTACGTGAAGTCCGCTCAAGCATGCAAAGTTAATCTCGTAAAAAAGGAGCCAATTCTCAATAGTATTATGAGAATCGGCTCCTTTTTTATGCTGGCAATACGACTCTGAAGCTATTATCCAACCTGTTCGATGATTGCACCCAGACAACGCAACTTCTCGTCAATATGCTCATATCCACGCTCAATATGCTCAATACCGTAGACTTCAGACGTCCCTTCGGCGCATAATGCTGCAAGAATATAGGAAAAACCAGCGCGAATATCAGGAATATCAAGACGTGTCCCTTTGAGTGGCGTGGGACCACTTACGACACAGCTATGGAGATACTCTTTTTCACGGAAGCGGCAGGCAACTTCACCCAGGCATTTGGAATACAGCCCAATCTGAGCACCCATACGCCGTAAAGCATTGGTATAGCCAAAACGATCCTCATAAATCGTTTCATGCACCACCGATATACCTTCTGCCTGCGTCAATAAAATAGTGAATGGTTGCTGCCAATCCGTCATAAAACCGGGATGGACATCGGTTTCTAACGCGATAGCGGGGGGAGCCTTGGTATCGCCAATGAAGCGAATCCCCTCATCATCAACCTCAAAGCGCAGGCGCATCTTGGAAAGTGTATTCAAAAAGGCCAATAGTGTATCCTGTTGAGCACGGCGCAGATAGACATCGCCCTTTGTCAGATAAGTCGCAATCGCCAGTGAAACGGCCTCATTACGATCACTCAAAAGCGTGTGCGCGGCACCATGCAGAGACTCGACCCCTTCAATGACGATACGGCGATCAACCTTGAACTCGATAATCGCGCCCATTTTCTGCAACAGCTTGATCAGATCAATAATCTCAGGCTCATTAGCAGCGTTCTCAATAATCGTCACACCCTTTGCCAGTGAAGCCGTGATAAGGAAATTTTCCGTCGCCATCACGCTGGGGAATGGCAGCGAAATCGTCGCCCCATGCAGGCGTGTTGACACCGAACAATGATAGAAACCATCACGCTCAACAATATCCGCCCCCATCTGGCGTAATCCTTCGATATGGAAATTCAAAGGGCGCGGCCCAATACGGTCACCACCGGGCATCGGGATCACAGCCTCACCACAGCGATGTAACAACGGACCAACCGCCATGATCGCGATACGATTCAGACCACCAACCTCATGCGGCACAAACGACTCCACAATAGATTCGGCACACACCGAAAGCTGGTGCTGCTCTTCATCCAATTGTATTCTCGCCCCCAATCGCTCACATAATCTCATTGTGAGATACAGGTCACCTAACAGGGGTACATTCCGTAGCGTACAGGCCTCAGATGTCAAAAGTGAGGCAATGACCATTTTCGTGACTGCGTTTTTCGCGCCACTCAACGTCACTTCACCATGTAAAGGCTCCCCACCAGTAATCAAATAATGGGGAACCTGTGATACTTCTTCTTTATCTAACATGCAACTCATCTCCTTATGATTTGCCAGAATTTCCAGGAGCTTTCCATAACCAGCGCAATGCATACAATCGTGAAGGCGGAGCTACCACATTACGCCGACGCTGAGGAATTGCTCGCCCTTGCTGATCTGTATCCAGCAAATCCAGAAAATGGTTGACACTCTGAGCAACACCTTCAACCATCAGAAATCCGGATGGTTTTACGGCATCGCCAACCAGATACAGGCCATCCACCGCCATTTCTGGTGCTACATCTTCTCCTTGCGCGATACGATTGACAGGCCACTCTCCTCGATAGGTGCCCATTGTCAAAACCTGACACCGGGTGTCAAATACATCACCAAAGAGCATCCGCAAATCAGCCAGTGCTAACGCACGTTCTTCCTCAACATTATTGCTACAAATGACTTGATGGCTGATGAGAAGATGTTTTCCAGCAGGAGCCAGGGTCGGATCACTATTCGTGGGTTGGACCATGCCAGCGATACGCTGTGTATCCAGACAATACATGATCCCTTTATGTGGAATGAGCGACACATCGCTCAAAATATGCACCTTCAAACCAACTGCTTCCGGCAATATGCTCTCACTGAGCATATTCTGCTCATCCACCATGTGACTCTTGCCACGCGGCTCGCCCTTATACGACTTGAGCACATCAGCCTGCCTGATGCTGCGACTCTGCAATAGGGCTTCTGTCGCACGCGGGCCAATATCACTGACCACAAGCGGTGCCTGATATACCGTCTCAATCTTGCTTGCTTTATCACGCACACGAACACCAGAGATGCGACCATCCTCTTGCAAGAGCTGCACTACTTCACAAGAGAGACGCAACGTCCCTCCACGCAAGGTCAATTGCTGCTCTAATTGTTGTGTTACCGAACCACATCCCCCCTGTACAATTGCCGGAGCACTAAAACGAAACATATTCTTCGTCGTCTCAACAACTTCAGCCGTACTGACCTGGCTTAATTCCAGACTTAGCGCGAAACGAGAAATACTGGCAAAGAATGCCTCCAGTTGTGGACATTGCTCAACTGGTATATGCCGCCGCAGCCAGACGTCAAAGGTCATCTTCCGCTCATGCGGTGGCAATGGTTGAAAAAATAACAACCAGCCCGCACGCAAAAACCACCACGACTGCAACGGTCCGAGAAATTTCAATACACCAAGCACACCACGTGATTGGTATTGTTTTCCATGCACATGAAAGGAACCAAATACATCGGCATCAAAAAATCTATGCGGAACCCGGAGACGCTGTAGCATACGCGAGAGTACACCGCTACTTCCAAAAGGAACCATGTGGACTGCCCCTGTACTTACCTGGACTCCATGGAAATTTTTGGCTGTGAACCGACCTCCGCTATGCGGTAAACGCTCCAATACAAGCACACGTTTACCACGCTGCACTAGTTGAGTTGCACTCAAAAGACCACCCAGACCAGCTCCAATTACAATAGCATCAAAATGCTCAATCGCACCTGTATCAGAAGCATGGGCAGTATCAACTTCTTCACGAGTAGATATTTGTTCGTACATGCCATTTCCGCTAAATATTTTGATAAGTATACAACATACTGCATACAAGGAAATAAGGGCAAAAGGAAGCGGGCGATACTCCTGAAAAATCCATCGCCCACACTCACTTTATACCAATATATTCGTCACTAAGCCTCGCCAATCATGCCACGGAGCAAGTTATTACATTCCGCCATTGTGTTGAGTACATTCTGATGTACCTGGAAAATGCGGTTTAACTCTCGTGCTTTACGAGCCAGTTTCGTGACATATTCGATATCACGTGGATTGTTCATGACATCGTCCATCAACTGAGACAATTCCGCCCAGGCTAACGCCTCACGGCTACGGGCAACATCAGCAATCGTTGTATCCATGCGCTCTGAAACCTGCCGAATACCCTCACGAAGCTGATTCGCCGTTTGTACAACCTCATTATCATGATTCCGCAGTGCCGCCTGTGTCGCATTCAGTTGTTCTTGCAAAACACTAAACTGCCCATCTAATGTGGAAAGAGCCGCAATAACGGTGCTCATATCCGGCAGGGCTGGCGCGGAAATAGTAGCGAAACGATTAAAGGTTGTTTCTCCATCCAACACCACATTTTGCACAGGTGAGGAACTGGCCACCGCCGGAGCAGAAAACAAAGGAGCCGGAGCCGGTTCTGCCACCGGAGCAGAGAACAAAGGAGCCGGAGCCGGTTCTGCCGCCGGAGCAAGCGATGCGCTGTCATAATCATAAGCAGGCGCGACAGGAGCCGAAGGGATTTCCTGTTCATCAACTATCGGTGCCGGTGCTTCAGCCACAGGAGCGGCTTCAAATGCAACATCTTCCTCATACACTGCAGGAGTAGGCTCATAATGCGCCAATTCAGGTGCCTGTGGCTCATCATCAACAGACGTAACGAAATTTTCTGATCCAGTCGCAGGAACGTATTCAGACGCAACATCATCACCGGTAGACTCGGCAACTCCATTCAATGCCTCAGCAGCATAGGTGCCATAATCATCACCACCAGCAGTCGCGGCAGTCACTCCAGGCGCATCATTGCTGGTCTGATACGTCATCTCAGGCTGAGCTGAGTCATACGGCGATTCGGCAACAGTAGGCAAATTCTCCACCTCAGCCGATGCTGATCCAAAGGCTCGAAAAAGCAATTCATGCTCACCAATGCCAACCTGATCACCATCATGCATAAGATAGGTCGCCCCCTCTTCAAGTTGCTGACCATTCACAAATGTGCCATTCGCACTATGCTCATCTTTTAAAAGATACTGACCCTGATCATAATGAACAGAAGCATGGCGACGTGACGTCAATTTATCCTTCGAAAGTAAGATATCGCTGGTCGGCGCTCGACCAATCATAATATCAGGCTTATCAAGTGGATATTCCTGAAGCACTTCACCATTATCAGAACGCAAGATAAACCTTCCTGCCCCCTGAACAGCATCCAGTGTCGCCTGTGCAGTAGATACCCCTGCTGGCGCTGACTCAAGGACCGCATTCTGGCTATGCGCATCATCAAACCCACTATGGTTCCAATCACCACCTTCGGAAGATGTCTGCCATGCATCAAGCTCGGAGGCAGAGGAGCCACTGGTTTCAGACGGAGCCTGCTGTGGCGAAGGTGAGGAATTAGCCGGAAGCAGGCGATTACCACAATTCAAACAGAAGTTATCCCCTGGCCGAGTCTCAGCCCCACAATAGGGACATTTATCCATGATCAACGTTCCTCCCATTAGCATACACGCGGCATAAAACCGACCATGTGCATATAAAAACTTCAGTCAATTATACCAGAAGTGCAAGTTGAGCGTCGAGTAGAGCGAACACGAACAATAAAAAATCCAATCGTGTTTATGCAGCGGGTACCCAGGCAACATCAGGCTGCAAACTCTGAAAAAAACGCTGAAGTGTAGCAGTCGCGCCCTCAGATGAAAACACGATACTCGTTTTCATTCGCACACCATTACATACCTGTAATGCGTTTGACGTGGGGGGTACAGTTGCAGATAGCGATGGAAGCGCGGTTGGATTCCCTTCTTGCATTGCCTGAGCAGGAGTTTTGTCAGTAATGCTACATTGAAATGTAACCGGCTGTGTCATTGGTGTCTGAGAAAGCACAAGGCTGTTCTGCCCTGGAAGAATATAAGAAACAGTAAGCTCGCTACCAAAGAGTGGATCATGAATAGTGCCTGTTGCACTCAGCAAACAACTACCAGCAGGCAAACTCGCGGGCAAATACCAGGTAAAACCAATTTGAGCCTTCACATCATTCCAGTTGGAAAACGCGGTCGCTGTACCTCCGCCATTCTCGGTTGTGACCGCTGTCATATCATGAAACACGGCAGCGGGCTGATGGCACCAGGGAAGATGAGCAAGCGCAATCTGACCTGTCGTACGCTGCGCTGCTCCAGTTTTTGTTGATGTCGATGTATGTATATTAGAAGAAGTAGAAAAAGGGGCACAAGCAGCAAGTAATAAACATCCTGACACACAAAAACAAAGGAACCAGAACAACCTCTTCAGGGAAAAGAGCCGCGCTGGCGAACATTTCAAAACCAAAATCGTATATCCTTTTCGCCACAAACTCTCGAGCAGAAACATACATGCTCCTTACAATTGAAATCGATATAGTCACTAGTATAGGCCATCTCGAACCCAAAACCTATACCTGGCCCCGTTTTCTGGTACCAACAGAAATACCTGTTCTTTCGGATAGGATAGGAACTCCCCTGCTGACCAACAGGTATGAATAGCACGATAGCAACACCAACGGGTATAATTGTTTGAAGAGAGCATTGGAGGTCTTTACAGTACATGGAATTGATGCTACCATTACATTCTGCCACCGCTAAAGAAGAGTCACGACCTTATTTTTTCTCAAAAATCACCTATGTTTATAAACAAAAACGGGCAGAAGAGATGAAAAAGACCCTTCGAACAGAATAGCAGCAATATTTCATATTCAGAGGCATTCAGAGACGTTCTACTCCAGACAGACGATATTGCTCGTCATTTGAATGCCAGAAAATAAAGAACTCAAAACTTATCCCCAAAGGGGTGTTGCGTGTGAATGCAAAACAAATCTGGCAAACAGCAATTGAACAACTACAAACAAAGGTAAGCCCTGCTGTATTTACAACCTGGTTTCAGGGAACATCAGCAATCTCCTTTCAGGATGGCGTCTTTGTTATTCGAGTACCAACGACCTTTACCCGGTCACATCTCGAAAAACGCTTTCATAAATTAATCCGCTCTATCTTAGAAGACATTACGGGTACCACCGTGGAGATACAATTTGTCGTTGCCAGAGAGATACCGGATCAGAAAAATGCCACAAATGAGAGTGCAGCCAGACGGTCCTATCGACTCACCAAAGGACGGCTGACCTCAGCATTACGGAGAAAGCGTTCCACGGACGAACCAACCAGCATCGAGCCGCGTACGTCTACACCTATCCCCACGCCTCCACAACATGTGATGGAGCATGAGGAACAGCAACAAGAAACGTATCATATGCCCGTGCCTGCGTATCAGGAACCGCCAGAAATTCGTCAGTTCTACCATCCGCGTGATCCTATGCGTGAGGAACATATACAAGCAGAACCAGCCAAACCACAGGAATATAGTCCCGTACTCCCGACTGAGAGCTTGCTCAACCCACGCTATACGTTTAGCACTTTCATTGTGGGATCGTCCAACAAGCTGGCTCATGCAACGTCATTAGCGGTTGCTGAAAATCCTGGCCGTGTGTACAATCCCTTATTTCTGTATGGCGGTGTGGGCTTAGGCAAAACACATCTCCTGCATGCAATCGGACACGCGGGCGAAACTGAAGGGCTCACCGTCCTCTATACGACCTCCGAGAAGTTTACGAACGAGATCGTAAACGCGATCCGCTTTCAAAAAACAGAAGAATTTCGGGCCAAGTATCGTCAGATTGATATTTTGCTGGTGGATGATATTCAGTTTATCGCGGGCAAAGAGTCAACCGAAGAAGAATTTTTTCATACCTTCAATACATTACATAATGCAAACAAGCAGATTGTAGTGACAAGTGATCGCCCACCAAAAGCCATCAACAGCTTACAGGACCGCTTGCGCTCCCGTTTTGAGTGGGGCTTGCTAGCAGACGTTCTGCCACCCGAATACGAACATCGGCTGGCAATATTACGTTCAAAATGTGAGTCGTTGCGCTTTACTGTTCCACCAGCAGTCATCGAATACGTCGCCCGACCCGCGTGCGGCAGTGTACGTGAGCTAGAGGGAGCACTCAATCGTGTCATCGCGTATGCGACACTTCATGATGCTCCACTATCAGCCAATATCGCAGCCAAAGCACTCGAAAATATTTATGACAAGAAACCGACTTCAATCTCCAACCTGAGCATTAGTGAAGTGCTGAATGGTATCAGCCGCTACTATAACGTAGATGTGGCACTGTTACGTGGCAAACAACGTGACCGCGCTATCTCCTGGCCTCGCCAGGTAGCTATGTATTTAATGCGTGAGGAGACAAGCGCATCATTACTACAGATCGGGACCGCGCTGGGGGGCCGTGATCATACCACAATTATGCATGGCTGGGAAAAAGTCCATGCCGAAATTGCCAATAATGAGCAGGCACGACAGGAAATTTCAGCCGTGTTAGAGATACTGCACAACCAATCCCTCTAACAGAGCAAACAACAAAGCGAGACTCTTGACCATTTTTCATGATGGCAAGAGTCTCGTATGCTCCTGGCCTCGGACGTACAAAAAAAATCTATCATCCAATCCTCTTATCTCATGTACACTATGATGTTTCGTTGTCAGGCACCTGCCCTGCATCAGAGGTCAGAACATCTTCTACAGCAAAAACAACGAAAGCGAAACAGCATGCACGCGGTGGAACGAAACAATGCTATAATATGGCCGAAAACGAGAGTATCTACTCTTATCAAGGAGCGACGTTTCATGCAGAAACAACAACCCGCTAGCTATGACCTGCTGGCCGTTTTCCCTGATGAAAACAGGGCCGACGACGCCGCAGCCAAATTGCACAAAGAGGGTTTCGCCGATGATGAGGTATACCAGTTACCCGCGAACAGTGTCGGAAATGGTCAATTCCGTGAACATGGGCCGAATAGCGCACGCAGAGACTATTTCCTGCAAACCCAGCGCACTGGCCCTAATCCAGTCATGGTGATTGTCCTGGCGATTGTCTTCGGTGTGATCCTGGGAGCCATCACTTTTGGTGCGACCTTTGCATTACCAACATTACCAGAACCCATCACCTTGATCGTAGGTATTGCCGTTGGGCTAGTATTGGGTGCGATCATCGGCTTGCTACAACGAGGACGTGTCCGTGGTTCTATCGGTCAAAACGCGCCACCTTCCCAGACAGCACCACCCACCAGAACGGCGTCAGGAACCCTGACAATAGTCGCGTTACGCTTTACTGACCCAGACAATATCAGCCGGAAATCACGGGCACGAGCAATCCTGCTCAATAATCAGGGCAAGATTGATCGCAGTGTTACCCGTACCGAATAATCACAATAACAGAGATAAATAGCAGCAAAACCTTGTCCCATCCTGCCTTTACAGGATGGGCTTTTTACCGCCTGTAAAGAATTCGCATCGCATACAATAGGATTGTTTTCCATGACACTGGTAAAATGCATTCTTCTTGGTTACAATAGATTTGGAAAGCTTCACCGCTATCATTCATCTGTTTTATTGTTGGAGATATTGTAAATGCTAGAGGACCAGTTGACTCTGCCTCACTTTCAAGTGCGGCCTGAGGAGATAGTACGAGATTATACCAAATTGCTACCTCCTTATAAAGTCATTGTTCACAATGATGATGTCAACGACATGGGCTACGTCGTTCATGCACTCATGCATTCTGTCAACACACTTACCTGGCAGGAGGCAGAGAGGATTATGCTGACAGCACATTTAAATGGGCAAGCTGTCGTCATAGTCTGCCCGAAAGAAGTGGCAGAATATTATCAAGAACGATTGATCAGTTATCGTCTTACCGCGACAATTGAACCAGACTGACAAAAAGGGGCGACTGTCCAGACAGTCGCCCCTTTGTTCATAGGAAAAGCCGTTGCATTCATAGATATCAGACAATAATAAGAGATGGTCAAATCAAAACGTTCAGGCAACGATATTCGTATATGATACCAGACAGCAGAATACACAAGGATTGTCCAGGTTCGAGAACTAGCTTGTGTGCAGATGTGCTATTGACGTTCATGATCTGAAGGGATAAAATGCGAGACGCCCGATTGTCTGAAGAGTGGGCATATCAACTAACTATAGTGAACTGACACTGAAGGTGTTAGTGATGCTGTTTATCGCACTCCATCAGGAGGGGAGAAATCATGGTTCACTTATGGGGCTCCAAAGCCAAAGAAGAGACGGAGATCAGCAAATCAGCTCTGGGAGAGAGTACTGCGGGTGATATTGCAGTTGTCTTGAGCGGAGAAAAACTCGATGCCAATCTCGTCTATCTCGGCTGCCAGATGGCAAAAGGAGCCAGACGTAAGGTCCATCTTGTTCATGTCATTGAGGTACCGCGTGCACTGCCACTGAAGGCAGTCTTAACCCAGGAATCCGAAGAGGCTGATCAAATGCTCAATTCAGCGCTCAAAATCGCTGAACGCATCGGCTGCTCCGCGATCCCAGAAGTTGTACAGGCACGTGACGCCGGTTCGGCAATTGTTGATGAGGTGAAAGATAATAATTGTGCCTTATTGCTCATCGGCTTTGTACGCAATGGGAGTCGCCCACAAGGTGAACTCAGTAAGACGGTATCCCATGTCTTAGCAAATGCACCCTGTCGTGTCTGGTTGGTACAGGATCCCACACCCGATCATATCGTACACTAGCATGTCTATACAACAGCAACAATAGAATAATCTTTACTCATGACTGGTAATGAGCTTCCGGTCTTCTGGCAATTCAGCAGAAAAGCAATTTTGCAGCTTCTCCTGAAGAATAGCCTTTTTCGCTCATACACGACATATAGCTGATACATATGTCATGGTATGTACGTATTACTATGTATAGCTTATTTGTAACAGCATATCTAGACAATAGTACAGATGGGAGAAAAATTGATGATGACACACGATGCTCATTCCATGAGTCCACCACAACTCCCAAAGAGGGATTATTACAAAGCTCTCTATCAAGCCGCTCTCACTATATCCTCAAGTCTGGAGTTAGATCAGGTACTGCAAAGTGTTGTAAAAAGTATTACTGAGGCGATGCAGGTCAAAGCTTGCTCTCTCCGTTTACTTGACCCCGATAGTGGTCAGTTACGTATGAGTGCGGTCTATGGGCTAAGCGGTGCTTATTTAGCCAAAGGCCCGGTGAACATCAGTCGTAGTCCTATTGATAGTGAGGCACTTCGCGGCTCGCCGGTCTTTGTTGCCAATGCTCCTACTGATCCTCGTTTCCAATATAAGGATGCTGCCAAACAAGAAGGTCTGGCATCAGTGCTTTGTGTTCCTCTGGAAGTGCATGGCAATGCCATCGGTGTGATGCGTGTCTATACCAGTGAGACAGTGAACTTTGATGAGAATGATATTCAGTTTCTCTCGGTGCTCGCAAGTCTGGCTGCACTGGCAATAGAAAACGCACGCCTCTATGAGAATGTGAAAAGCTCATATCACGGCTTGATGGATGCATTCTGGGGAACACCACTCAATTTATAAACTGTTGAACGTCCTCCACCTGGACTGAACAGGTTAATATGTGCCAATGCGCGTATTCGTTAAATATGGTGATGTGAAAGTTGTCTGCTCTCCTGCCTTTTTTCCAGGGACCGGGAAAAGCCGGGCCGAAAGCGGTTTCTGGTACCGTTGAGCCAGTGTTGCGACATCAAGTAACAGATGTGCCAGACGTTCAGCAGGTGTATCTCCGGGCAAAGGAATTGTATCCAGTCCGGTTCCACAAATAGCCGAATACAGGAGCAGTTGATGAGCGTTCACGCTGCCTTCTGACCAGCGTTGTCCCAGGGTGGCATCTTCCAAGACAGGTAGCATCAAACCATTATAGCCACACGTTTGCAACGGGATGCTTTTGAGGGCAGAGGTGAATGCTCCAGCCACCGCCAGCGTTCCTGATGAACCCAGTTGATCATAACCACAAAGCTCCAGTGCTGTGCCAATGCTCTCAGTTCCCATTGGCGCAGGTGAAACATCAATACCACCAAAAAGAATACCTCGATCTTGTGCCAGTTGTCGCGCAATCGCCACCACCGGGGTTGCTTGCTCTATCAGGGTGTCACGTACAATGGTGGCGATCTCCGCTAAAGCCAGAGGATGCTGCCCATCAGCCCCATGTTCACGCAGGGCATCGACCAGGAGTCCCGCTCCCTGTAAACCAACGGTTAAACTGGCTGGACCCGCATGATAGGCAGCGGGGAAAAACGGCGAGCCTGCTTTGACGCATGCCAACATAGCAAAACGAAAATTACCAAAACCTTCCGGGGTATCATGTGCAAGGCGCTGAATGATCTGCGCGGTAGGCAGGGCCGCGTCTTCACGTAGTCCATGTTCCGTCGAAGCCATCTGCACGGTCGCATTCATCATGCGCGAACAAACCAGGAGATCAGCCAGCAGATCTAAACGCGCAAGGGAAAAATCAGGCTGTGTAACATCAACAGTACCAAGTGAACAGTATGCCAACCCAAGATCTTCACAGATCTGTTCCAGTTGCTGTACATAACGCGCAATCGCTTCACCGTTCCAGTCCGCGAGGTCTGCCAGCAATGGACGTGTTGAAAGACGCAATGTCTGCACTTCATATCCTGCCTCTGCAAAGTGTTCCGTTGCCTGCTGCAAAATCAGGTGCGCGGAAGCAAACGTTCCTCGTGAAATCGGGTGAGGCTCATCAATGCCAATCGTAATCGTTCGTACTGGTGGCTTTCTGATCATGACCCCCTGTTCTCCTTTGTAGCGAATTTATAGAGAATTTCTTGCCTACGATTATAGCACTTTCCTTTTTGAGCTTGATCCTGTGGCAGCACCAAAAAAACGTAGAGGTGAGAGCATTATGCTCTTCTCCAAAAAGGTACCTCACAAAATGGGATAACCCGATATAAGAATTGACAACGCTGCTGCGTTTATACTACTGTACTTATAGATCATGATAATGAGCCTCCCTACCCACAGAGGATACTACCCAATCCAGATCTCATTTTTTGCTCATTTTCATGCACCAGCATCAGGTATTTCTGTATATAATAGTATTTTTTACAGTAAATTTATACATAAAATTATTCTACTTGTAGTGTGGTAAGTCAGGATTAAAAATGTCATTTGCCAGTATTTGTGATCATTGTGGCGCAGAGAACAGAGATCAGGCTCGCTTTTGTCATGCTTGTGGCATGGGCCTGAATATCATACAACCAGTAACAACAACACAAAATCATCTTTCTTCATCCAATGATATGCCAGAAATTTCGTCGTTATCCTCACAGGATGATGATACGCATGAGTGTTTCCTCTGCCCGCTCGATCCCCATCATACCTGTCACACAGCCGTATTGTCCGGCACACTGCTCGCGGTACGCGAGCAACGTATACAGAACAAAGCACATCCTGTACTGCTCCTCGCCGCCAATACAACGCTCGTCGAGTTGCATCTGGAACCACAACATCAACCAAAATTTCTTCAGGAACTTGCATCCCAGGAAGAGATAGTCACAAAAGCGGAACTCAAGTTGCGTGTATATCACCTTCCCAGAGCACCAAAGACAGTGGAGCGGCATGGCGAAAGCTATCAACAATATACAGGCAATGCTTATACGATGATCGTCCTTGAGCCTGATGTGCTACTGAACATTACGGAACTCAATCAGGCAGAGTATTGCGCACGCCAATATCTGCTCAATCGCCTCTTACCATCAACGACATCAACAGCGACCATTCGTGGTAATCTTATCCACTATTGCTTTACCGAACTCTTGAAAGAACAAAATCGTACAACTACTACCAGCATGCTATCTGAACAACAGGTAGAAACACCACGCCAGACACTCCAACGCCATCTGGAAAAGGCATTACAGAATAATCGTATTGACATTGCACTGGTGAACGAATCCTTTGCCTCAATGCGTGTTGATGTCGAACCGCATCTGGATAGTCTGGCGCAGTGGTATAGCAGTGAAAGCAATACCCTGTGGGACTTCTCACAGAGCAACAGCCACAACCAGTCCGACACAAATGACGCTGAAAATCGCGTCCGCGCTGAAACCTATCTTATCGCGCCAGAGATTGGTCTACGTGGACGTATGGATCTTTTCTGGCAACATACGGATCGTCAACGGCTCCTCGAATTAAAAACAGGGAACGCAAAAGGGACACTACCACGACGTGAACATCGCTGGCAGGTCAATGGCTATCAGGCACTGCTGGCAGTACGCCGCAACGCACGTATGCAACGAGCAATGGGCACACTGCTCTATAGCGGTACCCCTGGTAAAGCACAGGCTTTTGGCGTTCCCGGCACGATACGCGACCTGCAACGCGTCAATGAGACACGCAACAGGCTGGCTCTCAGTCGCCTCACAAGTATTCCACCAGCCCCCCCCGGAGCGGGCCGCTGTAGCAAATGTGCGCTTCGTACACACTGCCTGCATATTTCAACGCTCCTGCAATGGGAACCACCTATGCAGGAGGAAACAGATGTTACTCAGACACAGACCATCACGATGAACGCATCTGAAAAAGAGAAACAACCATCAGCACCAAAACCACAAAAATCACCTGTTTCAACACACAAACAGGTGAACGAGGCAGATCAGGAGTTTTTTGCGCAAAACTATGCGCTACTTCATCAAGAAGAACAGGCTCAGATACAACAGCAAGCTCTGCTCTGGCAATTACGTGTACGGGAGCGAATCGAAAATGGGAGTGCGCTCAAACACCTGGAACAACAGGGAGAAGCCGAAGAATACAATGACGGCTATCGGTACGTTTTTCGTTGTCATAATACATCAGAATTGCGCGACGGTGATGAGATCTTGCTGAGCGATGGTAGTCCAATTACAGGGGAAGTTGTCACCGGCACAGTCATACATATCAGTCCTGAGAGCATTACCGTCTGGACACGCGAAAAAATCGCCCACCCGAATCTGATTGATCGCTTTGATAACGATCTGGTTCATCTACGCACACTGCAAAATCTATTACGCTGGCAATATGTCTCACCTCATCTGCGCGATCTTGTCGCTGGTCGTATCCGTCCGCGTTTCCTGGGTGAAGAGAGTAAGCAACGCCTGGATTTTAATCAAGAGCAACAACTCGCCGTAATCCGCGCCATACAAACGCAGGATTATCTGCTCATCCAGGGACCACCAGGAACAGGCAAAACCAGCGTTATCGCGGAAATCGTTAAACAGTTAACCGCCCGTGGACAACGCGTCATGCTTGCTGCCTTTACCAATCAGGCTGTTGATAATATGCTCAAACGTCTCGATAAAGAAGGATTCCATGACTATGTACGCCTGGGACATGAGCGCAGTGTAGAACAAAGCATTCACAATCATCTTTTATCCAGACAGCTACAGGCAACTCTGGAACGACAAGACGATTCTGAAGGGAATCTGCTAAGTGATACCGTGCTGGCCCTGCTGAATACGACCCCTGTTGTTGCTTCAACAACCGCTACATGGTCCACAGATCGCTACATCCCTCATACCACACAACAACGCGACGAACTTCTCGCGCCGGGAGTACTCTTCGACGTCGCCATTATCGACGAAGCCGGACAGCTAACACTGCCCGCGATACTGGGCGCGCTACGTTTCGCGAAACGCTTTATTCTCGTCGGTGACGAAAAACAATTACCCCCATTAGTTCTAAGTCAGGACGCAGCCAATGCTGGTTTAGGACTATCACTTTTCCAGTTCTTAAAAGAGCAGAACGACGCATATATGAGCCAGCATAACCTGGATATTCCAGCCTGTGTCGCCCTACGCACCCAATACCGCATGAACAAATGGATCGCCAACTTTTCATCAACCGTCTTCTACGACAAACAACTCGCCGCGCATCCCGCAATTGCCAATCAGCAGCTTAGCTATAAGAAATCCCAACCACTCCGAGAGGAATGGGAAGAAATTCAACAAGCATTAGAGCCTGCGCACCCACTGGTCTTTCTCGATGTGCAGGACGAGCAGACATCTATCAATACCAAGCAGAGCGATGCAGAGGCCAGAGCTGTCCGTGCGGTTGTAGCCGCCCTCCTCCGTAGAGGGATCGAGGAAAATGAAATTGGCATCATCGCGCCATATCGCGCACAGGTTGCCAATATCCGCCGCCACCTGTTCAGTGATGATCTCACCCATCGTTGGCAAGCATTGACCTCTGATACGCCGTTGAGTGTCGATACCGTTGATCGCTTTCAGGGTGGGGAGCGCCTGATTATGATCATGTCATTTGCTACCACACATGCACTCGATAGTTCCAACCCACGGTATGCCTTTTTGACAAATGGAAACAGACTCAACGTTGCTCTGACTCGCGCACAACGAAAACTGATCCTCGTTGGTTCTGTTCCGATACTGGAACAACTACCCATCTTTAATCGGCTCATTACCTATTGTCGTAGCATGAAAACACTCATTCCTGTGGAAGAAAAAGCAGCCGCGCTGGTCCAGAATGAATGACAATCATTCATGAACAGTAACAGGATGGTTTATCATAGACAGACAGAGGAACATCATACACAAACAAAGCAGGAGGTCAATCATGCCGCCACATACCATTCTCGTCGTTGGTAGTCTGAACATGGATCAGGTCGTTCAGGTGCCACGACTACCCATCTTAGGGGAAACACTACCAGGAGCAGGCTCATTAAAACTGGTTCCCGGTGGGAAAGGTGCTAATCAAGCAGTCGCAATGGCACGACTGGGTGGGCATGTTGCTATGGCTGGTCGTGTTGGCACCGATACATTTGGCGAACAGCTACAGGCCGCCCTGAACGCTGATCAGATTGATACCACGCTGGTGGTTAAAGACCAGGATGAGGCAAGCGGCGTGGCATTTATCTTTCTGACACCAGCAGGCGAGAATGCGATTGTGATCTCAGCCGGAGCAAATGGACACGTTGGAGCAGAGAAACAACACTATACACAAATCCTTGCGGCACTGGACAATGCAGCGGCACTGGTTCTCCAATTAGAAATTCCCATCGAAACCGTACAGAACCTGATTCACGCGGCACACAACAAAAAGGTTCCGGTCGTACTGAATCTGGCTCCGGCACAGGCCATACCACCAGAAATATTGCGCTGCCTTTCAGCTCTGATCGTGAACGAAAGTGAAGCCGCGCTTCTGAGCGGTCAACAGGTGGAAAGCATTGATGATGCCCGTACGGTTGCCACGCTTTTGCACCAACAGGGCATTGAGACAGTTGTCATCACACTCGGCGAACGTGGCGCGTTGCTTGTGAGCACAGATACAGATGCACACAACAACATGCAACAGATCTATCAGCCAGCACCGAAAGTAGAGGTCGTTGACACCACAGCGGCAGGTGACTGCTTCGTTGGCGCACTTACCGTCGCGTTAACAGAACAACAGCCACCCGCCAAGGCCCTACAATTTGCTATCACAGCCAGCGCATTGAAGGTGACAAAATTCGGCGCACAATCTGGACTCCCAACCCGCGCTGAAGTGGAAAAGGCGTTAGCCAGCCACTAATTTGAACGCCCAGCTTTGACAAGAGCACACAAAATAGGTTATAGTAGAAAGCACAGTATTCCTACTAATTTACTCGGATTAATCTGACGCACAGGAGCTGCGGAATGGCAGAAATAAATGAAGCAGAGCTTTTAGACGCATTGCGCGAATGCTACGACCCGGAAATACCAGTCAATGTTGTGGATTTAGGTCTTATTTACGAGGCTAATATCGACAATGAGGCCGGGCATGTTGACATCAAAATGACATTGACCGCTCTCGGTTGCCCGATGACCGGCGAGATGATGTCGGAAGTTGAGATGCGTGTACTTGAGGTCGAAAACGTCAAAACGTGCAAAGTTGAGATGACCTTTGATCCCCCCTGGACCCCTGATCGTATGACAGAAGATGCGAAATGGGAACTGGGCATGATCTAGCTGTTTCATCATACCTTCATACGACGAAACAAATATGCATATAGTGATATCACTATATGCATATTTTTATATTAATCGCTTCTTCACACATTACAATAACACTAGAATACACACATACATGTTTTATCATAATCTTCGTGTGTACCTGGAAATATTGAAGGAGAAGCCAATGTCATCAGAACAACCAAACATACACCAGATCACAACTCAGACGCTCCCTCGCCCCACCAGATCCAACATAGCTACCTATATCAGACAACATCCATTGCTCATCAGCCTCAGCCTGTGTATGCTGGTCAGCACAAGCATTATCGGATACAGGGCCTTCTACCGACCTACCGTCACACAACTATACACACAGGCAACAGCAGCAGCAAATGGGACAACAACCGCCAAAATCACTGCGTCAGAGACAGCTCAGGCACAGGCAACCACCCTCGCCCTGCAAGGCTACCAGCATCTCTACAATCAGATCACCAGCAGACCTAGCGCCTTCCATGACAATCTCCAGCATCCTGACAGAAACAATTGGGATATCGACTCTGGCTGCGCCTTTCAACATGGCACGTATCGGGTCACATTGCACCAGAAAGGCTATTTTCTCCCCTGTTTTGCCAGGAAGGCAACCTTTGCAAATTTCGCTTATCAGGCCCATATGACCATCATCAAAGGCGATGTAGGCGGACTCGCTTTTCGTGGCAATCCCAGGACATCACAATCATATCTCTTCACTATTGGTCGTGATGGCAGTTACAGCGTCTACTATTATCCAGGTGATACCCACAAAACAGTACAGGCCCTGCTCAATGGCTATAGCGACTTTATTACAACAGGCATCAGAAAAGAGAATATCCTCACCGTCATTGTCCAGAACCATACCATCCATCTGTACATTAACAAAGCGTATATCGCAAGCCTGAACAATCAGCACTTAACGCGCGGCAAGATCGGCGTCATCGCCAGTGAGGTCAACGCGACAACAGAAGTGTCATACAGCCATATACAAGTTTGGAAATTGTAGCACGTATTACAATGATGATTGAGGGGTAATTTCTACTTCTTTGCATTCAGATGATCAATAATCAACTTTAAATTAATAAACAGAGTTAAAAGTACAAACCACATAAGCACAGTGATACTGAATGCATGACAATACAGACAGGCATCATACTATTTATAATCTAGAAATAGATCAACACTTCTTCTCAGCCATACACAAATAAGGAATACAGTACAGAGCCATCAACGCTAATCTATGAGCGAGAAGAAGATAGCTGGAAGGAGTGGGTTTATGGAGAAGTGTATAAATTGTGGCATGCAACTACAACCTCAAATGGGTACCTGTCCAAATTGCGGTTATCATCGCAATCCATTCTCTCCACATAATACATTGCCAATCGCTGAAAACACAGCCATGACACAAAAACACAACGATTTCATTCAAGCGATACCGCAGAGCAACTTTTATGAACCTTCATACGAACCTTCAGCAGAACACTTTTTTAACTCCGCTTACACCCATTATATGCAGGAACCATATAACGGCTATCCCCCCTCACAACCTATACCAGGACCTTCATTCCAGGGCTATCCTCCCAATAGCATTGACCATCATCATCAGGCGCAGCCATACCAATCTCAGGCCCCCACTACCACCCATACGCCCCCCCATCCAACAAACCGCTTACGTTTAGATATGCTCTTACAACAGATGGTCCTGCCACTACTCATCATCACTTCACTCCTCCTCGTTCTCAGTGGCGCTGGTTTACTCTACTTTACCCATATCACACATTCCTCTACCCGCCTGTCCCACCATGACCACATCACAGATGCGACCACAACCGATAATCAATCCAACACACAGACAGCTATGCAGGACCCATCAACAACCTCCTCCATGCAAGATCTGTATAAAAGCCGAACGAGCGGGAAGCCTGACATCCATTCACTGCTGGCGTTTCAGACAGACGCGAATTGGGATGTCTATCCAACACAGGATGGCGGTGGTTGCGCCTTTATGGGCAACGCCCTCCATGCCAGTGTACATGCCCCAAATTATTACATTCCCTGTATCGCCCATGCTACCAATTACCATAACTTTGCGCTACAAATTGATATGAAACTCTTAAAAGGCGATGAAGGCGGTATTATCTTTCGCGCCAGCAATCAGAACAAGAATTTTTATAGCTTCCGCATCCGTTCAGATGGCAGTTACCGTCTTATAAAAACAAAAGATGAGACCCATGCCACGACCCTCATCTACGATACAACGCCCGGACTCCATACACAGCCAGGACAGGATAATCAGCTCACCGTCATCGTACAGGATCAACATATTTTTCTGTACATCAATCAACAATTTGTCAGTAGTACCAGCGATGCTACCTATACGGCTGGCTCAATCGGCGTCATCGCGCTTGATCACCAGCATGAAACCGATGTTGCCTTCAGCAATCTCGATGTCTGGTCATTTTAGGATCAGGCGTTTTCCAGCATCCTCTTTCCTCCCATACATATACTGACAGGATGCCTATTCTGGCTGCAATTTATGCAAAACATATAAATTTATGCTATTCTATTTTCTGATTGACTAGCCAATGAGAAGGATTTTCTAAGTAGATGCAGAAAAATACCCCGGATAAGACAGCACCCAAAACACCGATAACTGAAGATCCCATATCGGAAACAGAAATCAGAAAAGATAAAATATCGGGTGAGGCATTACAGAAAGCCAAAGAAGCAGCATCCATGCCGACAGAACCACAAAACAAATACCCAGGTTGGCCACCACCACCACGACTACGTAAACGCCGCTCATGGCTCGCAAGTAGCGCACGTTATGTAGCTATCGTGCTGGTCGCACTCCTTGTTATCAGTGGTATTAGCCTGCTTGTCTTTGGTACATCCCGGCATTTTCAATTCGCCGTCACCCAGTACTCTCAAACGCAAATTCAGGCGACCCAGAGCGCGGTTGCCCGACAACAGGCAACCGCAACTGCCCACGCACAGGAAACCGCTCAGGCCAATAATCTGGCGACAGCCGCAGCACAGGTCAATACAAACTCTTCTACTCCGGATACCCAGGCAACAGCGGCAGCAGCAACCAACCTGCTCGCAGAGTCAACCAGCGGTATACCGACCGTTGATGATCCATTAAACGCGAATACGGCAAGCAGTCAATGGGATAGCGGCACCAACTCAACAAAAAGTGGCTGCCAGTTCCAGAACGGCACATATCACTCCAGTGAAGCGCAACAGGGATACTTACAACCATGCCTCGCAGAAGGATTCCAATTTGATAACTTCGTCTATCAGATTTCATTGACCATCCAGTCTGGCGAAGGTGCTCAAGCAGGCATAATCTTCCGCAGCAATGACAATGCACAATCTTACTATTATTTTCATATCAGTACCGATAATACCTATGGTCTGGATCTCATCACCAGCACCAGCGACGAACACCTGGTGAGCAGTAGCAGTAGCGCCATTAAACCCGGCCTCGGACAGATAAATCAAATCACAGTCATGGCTGATCAAAATATGCTCTATCTATTCGCCAACGATCAATATCTCATTTCTATCAGTGAAATAGCCCTGAGTAGTGGCAAAATAGGAGTGGCAGTTATCGACATAAATGCGCCAGTCAATGCCACCTTTAGTGACGCTCAGGTGTGGCAGATGACAGCCCAAACCGGCACAGACATCACACCACCAGAGTCACCTACCGCTGGCCCTGGTAACGGTGCGGATCTATCAACGACCCCAACACCAACCATCACACCAAACTTTATCGGTCAGTAAGCGACATCACGCCAGAAAAACAGACTTGACAATGATCTGATTCACTGTTATGCTTAATTATAGAAAAATAGAGTATATTTCCTTTCATTCAGATGAGCAATGTTCTCAGGTACATTGCCAGTCACGAAAGTGGCGTTTCTGCATGCCTATGGGTATATACAAATTGACAGTGATTGGGACAAGTACCTTTTGCCAGCTTCCAGAAAGCTGCGGGTCGATGTGACGCAGTACAGGCAAGAGTGGAAATCCACCCATGAGTCTGCGCGTGAAGCGTTCACGGCGGTCACCGTTATCGACCAACAACGAGTTTACAATTGTTGCTGCTCACGCATACCAGTTGTAAAAAAGTAAGGTGGCACCACGATTTTGCGCTTTTCGCGCCGTCGTCCTTTAGTGGACACGGCGCTTTTTTATTGCCTTTTTTTCGTCTATACACCAGTTCCAGATCATCAATTATTCATATTGACAAGGGAGAGATAGCATATGCTTGATCTTACATTTATTCGCAGCCAGCCAGATGTCGTAAAAGAAGCAGCACGGGTCAAAAATAATCCTATCGATATTGATGCCCTGCTTGCGTTAGATCAAAAGGTTGTCGCACTGCAACACACTGTCGAAGATACACGAGCGAAACAAAATCAGCTCTCAAAGGGCATTCAACAGGCGGCGAAAGAGAAAAATGTTGAATTGCGCAACAATCTGATCGCTGAAGGCAAAAAGTTAGCTGAGGAGATCAAGGAAAAAGAGCCAGAATTGACGCGCCTGACCGAAGAGCGCTACAATATGCTGCTGCTCGTACCCAACATTCCTGATCCCAGCGCACCAATCGGGAAAGATGATAGCGAGAACGTACCGTTCAAACACTGGGGCGAGCCAACGAAGTTTGACTTCGAACCACTTGACCACTACGACCTCATGACCAGACATAATCTGGTCGACATCGAACGTGCCGTGAAAGTCGCGGGCAGCCGCAGCTATGCCTTGAGAGGTGACGCGGCCCGTCTCGAACTGGCATTGATCAACTTCGCGATCGATCGTATGTCGCGTAAAGGCTTTACGCCCTTAATTGTCCCTTCGATGGCTCGCGATTTCGGATTTATTGGCAATGGACAATTCCCGAAGGGCCGCGATCAGGTCTACGAAGTGGCGGATCAAGATCTCTTTCTGGTCGGCACCGCTGAAGTCTCGATCACTGGTATGTATAAAGATGATGTCTTCAAATTCGAGGAATTACCACAGAAGTTCGTTGGCTATAGCCCCTGTTTCCGGCAGGAAGCTGGTACCTATGGCAAAGATACTCGTGGTGTCTTCCGCATCCACCAGTTTAACAAGGTCGAGCAGTATATCATCTGTAAAGCCGATCATGATGAGTCAGTATTCTGGTTTGAACAGCTCTTACAGAACGCGGAGGAGCTGGTACAGGCATTAGAACTGCCATATCGCGTGGTCAATGTCTGCACAGGCGATATGGGCGATGGTAAAGTTGGCATGTACGATCTTGAATGCTGGGTACCCAGCGAAAATCGCTATCGGGAGACGCACTCGTGCTCATACTTCCATGATTGGCAGGCACGTCGTGCGAATATTCGCTACCGTGATGAAGATGGCAAACTAAAGTTTGTCCATACTCTGAATAATACCGCTATCGCCTCGCCACGTATCCTCATCCCTCTGCTGGAAACACATCAGCAAGCGGATGGTAGCATCCGTATTCCAGAGGCGTTACGTCCATTCATGGGTGGTCAGGCATATATCGGTCGCGATTAACACAGCTTCTCTGCTATGTGATGTAATAAGAGAAGACATTGCAGGGTAAAACTATGATCGGTCTTACCCTGCACTACTTCACTGTATTGAAGGAAGGGATGACTATGGAGCTTATCAATGTCTTTGATTATGAAACACAGGCGAAAACGCTGATTCCCACGCCCATCTGGGACCATATCAATGGCGCTAGCAACGATGAAGAAACCCTGAGCGCGAACCGCAGTGATTATGCACGCATTCGTCTCCGCCCACGCGTTCTGGTAGATGTAGCAACACTCCACACAGAAACAACCATTCTTGGTCACCAGCTACAGATGCCAATATTGATCGCTCCCGCCGCCGGGCATCAATTAGTGCATCCAGATGGTGAATGCGCGACTGCTCAGGCCGCTGAACAGGCTGGTACGATCATGATCGTTAGCGCGTTCGCGTCGAAGACGGTTGAAGAGGTCGCTGCCAGCACACATGCGCCACTGTGGTTGCAAATGTACTCATACAATAGCCGTGAAACCACTGCTACACTGGTCAAACGCGCTGAAGCAGCAGGCTTCCAGGCCATCGTTATGACCGTTGATTCACCCCAATTAGGTCAACGCGAACGGGATATGCGCAATCATTTTCAACGTTCAGATTATGTACCTCTGGCAAACTTTCAGGATAACGATGTCAGTCGCATACCACATCTACGCCATCTGGTTGATACATGGGAAACTGTCGATTGGTTACACTCCCTGACCAACCTGCCGATACTGCTCAAAGGGATACTAACAGCGGAAGATGCCTTGCTGGCGCTGGAACATGGCGCGGCAGGTATTATTGTCTCCAATCATGGCGGACGACAACTCGATGGAGCCGTTACTGGTCTTGAAGCGCTGACAGAGATTGCCCCTGCTGTCGCTGGCCGTTGCCCACTAATCGTTGATGGTGGCATCCGACGTGGTACAGATATCCTCAAATCCCTCGCATTGGGCGCGAATGCGGTCTTGCTTGGACGTCCCACCTTCTGGGGTCTGGCCGTTAACGGAGCAGAGGGTGTTCAGCATATCCTTTCAATCTTGCATAACGAACTAAAAATGGCAATGGCCTTAGCTGGTCGCCCAACCATAGAAAGTCTTGACCGTTCACTGTTAAAATTGCCCGCAGACTGGCTCTAAGGCTCATTCCTGTTATTTAGAGAGGAATAATCTCACCACGCACCTGCTGCGTCTCATCATCAATCGATAGTATACCAATACTACAGGTTGGCTGACGACGACGGTCAGTTGCACTTCCGGGGTTGAAGAGCAACTGACCGTCGTGCTCCTCATTGTAGGGATTATGGCTATGCCCAAAGACAACGACCCGTGCCATAGGGAATTCCAGACGAGCGGTACGAGCATAAGAACGTGCATCTCCCAGTATATGCACAATACCGATACGACAATCTCCAATCTTTACCTCTCGCTTGATTGGTAACTTCATTACCACCTCTTCACGCTCGACATTTCCCTGCACCGCCACAACGGGCGCAATTGTCTCCAGCGTATCCACAACCGCCAGCATTGATAAATCGCCCGCGTGAATAATCAGTTCCACAGCGGCAAAATGCTGCCAGACGGCATCTGGCACCTGCGTAAAACGCGGAATATGCGTATCGGAAATCACACCAACACGATGTATCACTCTGGTCTTCCTCCCCTGTTTTGCGATATATTTACATATGACTGGCTGGCAGCTACACTCACCATACCAGTTTTTCAACTAACAACACATTGCTATAGTTCATTTACAACCAATATAGTCGTTACTAAAGGTACGCTTATCTGTGTACCTTTCTATCAGGATATCATATGAGAGTCGCAATTCTATCAGATATTCATGGGAATCAGATTGCCCTTGAAGCAGTATTAAAAGACCTATCCAGGCAACCAGCCGTTGATACTGTAGTCATCGCTGGAGATCTCTGTTTAAACGGACCTCGCCCCAGAGAAGTGTTACAGATAATCCAGCAACTCAATTATTCAGTTATTCAGGGAAATGTAGATACAGATATTGTGGAACAGCCATCCACCAATGGCGCGAAAAAGCAGAGTGTCATCGCCTGGACACGAAAACAAATCGGACAACAGGGGATCGATTATCTGGCAAATCTGCCATTCAGCCATACCATTACCAATCCCAATGGCTCAGATCTGCTCGTCGTGCATGCCAATCCACTTGATCAAGAAGAAGCTATCTTCGAGAATACCCCTGACAGCGAACTGGAATACTTCTTTCAAGACCTGCCATCAAATATCAGCGCGGTCGCCTATGGTCATTACCATGTACCATACATGCGCCATTGGCGTCACCTCTTACTGGTCGATGCAGGCAGTGTGGGATTATCACGAGACGGCGACACACAATCCGCTTACGCCATCCTGAACTGGCAGGATCATACCTGGCAGGTGGAACATCGACGAGTTGCCTATGATGTAGAGGCAGTGGTCAACCAACTGCGCAAATCCGGCATACCAGCCGTCGAAAAACGTATCCGCGTATTAACTGAAGCTCACTATTAATAAAGCAAAACAACAGAATATAGACAGAACATTGAAGTCGTGATCAAAATTTCACTTCAACCCTCATCTATTTTGTACGTCCGGTAAACCTATCTATATGGATAGTTATCCTATCTCAAATTTATATAATCTTTTTTGATCACAATAGTACATCAAGCATCTTATGTCAAACAAACAATTCATCTTACGATTTTCACTCTTAATCATCAAAATAATATTCCCATATTAACATATACAATAATGTGTAGAAAGACTGTATAACGCAAAATAACTGAATGAATGGTCAAGCTATGTTCTTGACCGAATGTTCATACACAAAAAAAGAGAGTGCAAATAATCTGCACTCTCGCCAGAATGGATAATAACAGGCTTCACCATACTTTAGCGGGATAATCCCAAAAGAAAAGTAAAGCGATAATTCCCGATATAAAAGAGGAAGAATAATTCCTGAACAAACTACCAAACCTGACTACAATACTCATCAGTTGTCAAACAATTAGCATTATTTGAGAACGTAGCGCCACAACACTCGGATGCCTCCTCACTTGCCGTGAGTTCCTCCCCCAGATAGCTTGCGGCATCACCAATATCCACCATATCAAGCTCATCCATAATTACGCGTAGTTCTCCTGTCGTCGTCATAGTACACCTCGAAATTTCAAATCACGACACAGAACCTTATTCACTTCTACCCACCCATCCTCATCTACGAGTAGAGCTGTCTGATAATCCCCATCGACAGTTTCTCCTGGCAAAATTATAACATCATTGGAATATTTGTCTGTACATTTATAGATACGTTCAAACAATGAAGAATGTCATGGAAATAGTCCAAATTGGTATACGGTCAAGCATAAAGAAGAAAATATGAGTTAGCCTGATATTCCTGAACGTGATATACTGACGATGTATTCATGAGCATAAAGTGGCTTTACAGGCTAACTCGTAACATCTTGCAGCGTTTCAGGTGTTATACTTTTAGTTTATTCTTCAATTAGGAGTGATTTGTTCTTTATCTCCTCAAGCACCTTGCGATACTTCTGGACCATAGATATTTGAGATGTTTCAATATCTCTTATTCTTCGTCATCCTTGCTGTCAGTCTCTTCTATCAAACTGACAACAGGAACACTTAACGCTCGCGCTATTTTTTCAAGGGTACTCATTGAAATATCTCGGTATGGATCATGAAAAAGACGCTGCACGGTTTTGAAGTCAATATCTGCACGTCTGGCAAGTCTTGCCATACTTAGACCCTTTTCTTCTGCGACTTCTTTAACTCGTAAGCGTATCATGGTTCCTCAATTTTCCTTTTTTCAAGCATGATTGTAGCAGACTATACTTGTTGACAGAACTGGACAGGTATTGTATGGTTTTAATAGTCGGTACTCAAAGGTATGGATTTAAATCCAATTCATAAAGGGATGAGGTATCTATGGATGAACAATTTATAGATGAATCATGTGAACCTTCAATACCATTAATCGTGCTTTTAAAATTGGATGAGTTGAACGAAGCAAGACGTATTTATGAGGAAACAACAGATGAGGGTTTGAAAGCATGGGCTGATGTAGAATTTGCTGATTGCTATGACTGGCTCGTCTCTCACGATATCTTGTTTTACTATGATCGTGAAGCTAAGCTCTGGTTACGTATAACTAGCGATAT
>DATJIE010000061.1:0-127054 GCA_035493535.1 Dictyobacter sp. | reverse complement strand
ATCCCTACTATATTGGCTTTAAGATCTTTGAGGATATCGAGCGCCGTTGGAATGAGCCAACCAGAGAGGAACAGGAACGTCTGGGTCGTAAACCCGCTATGGGTAAGCAGAAAATGTTTGAGGTCCGTGAGTTAGATAATGACGTTTCATTCTTGCGGAATTATCTGACGGAAGACCTGATCAAGGATCTGGACCTGTATCTCTATAAACGTGAGGGAGATGAATGGGTGGTGGTAGAGAAAAACTGGCAGAAGGTGCGGGATACCCTTGTCGCGAATATGACCAATCTTGGTCATCCCTACCTTGTGGTTGAGAATGGTGATTATCGTGGTAATCGCGAACTTTACCTCAAGCATCTTTTTGAGGGGATGGAACTTGATCTGAACTATTCAGAGAAGACTCTGCAGCATGTGTATACTTTGTGGGGCCGTCCGGTACATCTGGAGACTGTTTACGATAATAAACGTATTCTGATGACCTATGACGGCGAACGCAACAGTAAGAGCACGCTGGAGAAGTAAGCGTGATGCATATATCGCGCGAACCCCTTTTTTCTATGACGGCTTTTCTTTGTTGAGGGCCGTCATATTTGTTCTTACTACTTATCCGAAAACCCTGCGTGTTTGGCACCAGTCACGACAGTGACGTTGGGTTTCGGCATAAGATCTTAGTGGTTGATGGTGGGATGATATAATCAGAGAAATTTCTCTATATGTTTCTCTATTCTTATCAAAGTAGAAGGGCTGTATGGTAACGTTTCGCGGTGCGTTGACACAGGGCACACAACTATTAACGGATGCTGGTATTCAGGGTGCGCGTAAGGAAGCGCAAGTGTTGTTAGGGGCGGTGGTGGAGATGGATAAGGCTCACCTCATTGCTTATGCTGAACGTGAATTGACGCCTGAACAGGAGCACTTGTATACGGCGTGGCTTGATAGGCGCAAACAGCATGAGCCTGTGGCGTATATTCTGGGTCATGAAGAGTTCTACGGTCTGGATTTTCTGGTAGATTGTCGTGTCCTTATTCCTCGTCCTGAGACGGAGTTACTGGTGGAAACTGCGTTGGGACATATTCGTTCCTGGTTATCCGCAGGGAAAACTCCCGTTGTCGCTGATATTGGCACCGGGAGTGGGGCGATTCCCATTACGATTGCGGTTGAAGAGCCACGGCTCCCATTGATCTATGCGTGTGACATTTCCCCTGATGCGCTGGATGTGGCGCGTCTGAATATCGCTCGTCATCATGTGGGTGAACGTATCCAGACGTTAGCGGGTGATCTGATCTCGCCATTACCGGAGCCAGTTGACCTCTTACTGGCGAATTTGCCCTATGTAGGTACCACTGAGGTTGATGTCATGGAGGCTGATGTATTGGATTTTGAGCCACATCTGGCCCTGTTCAGTGGTCCACAAGGCTTAGATGTATTGCAGCGATTCTGTGAAGCAGTGCAGCACTCTGCTGTACTCAAGAGTGGTGGGGTGATGTTGTTAGAGATTGGATATCAGCAAGGTGCTCCTCTCGTACAGTTGCTGCAAAAGTTATGGCCGCAAGCGTTGGTTACGTGTCAGAAAGATTTTGCCGGGTGGGACCGTTTAGTTCAGGTGCAATTGGGGTAGTGTTGTTAGATTAACAAGAATTGAGTAGGAAACTGGTACATAATGGGACCATATTTGCGTTTTCTGCTATGGCACTTTATAATCGAACACAATTGAAAACTATCTATGGTTCAGTTTCCACAAACTGTGATTCTTGTTTACTCACCACGCAGGGGGCATGTAGATGGTACAGGCGAGTCTCGCTTTCACAGTAAAGGCGCACGCTCAACCGTTGCTTTCCGTTTTTTCGTCTCTCTCGAATACCATGTTGGGTCCAACTCATGATATTGTCCTGTTGGTCGTGGGAGCGATCTGTGCATTTTTGCTGTCATATTGTTTGATGTTTGGCGTCGCTTTTGTGAGCCGTAAGTTCAACCTGATTCGTAGAGCGGAGCCAGGACGTAAGCAGGATACGGTTCCCAGACTTGGTGGCGTTGGTATTTTTATTGCTTTCGTCATCGCTTCATTGCTCTTCTATATCCGTAACCCCGATCTCTATGTACAAACGTCCTCTACAACGACACCTCATCCTACTGAATATGGTATCTACTGGTTATTTCTTGCTGGTTCGGCGCTGATTGTGCTTGTACATGCTTATGATGATGTCAAGCCACTGAAACCCTTGCCTAAATTGATCGCACAGACTATTGCGGTTATTATTATTATGGGGCCGTTCTTTAACGGTATCTTCAATGGTGTGTTGCTCTATGGTTTTAGCAATCCTTTTCAGGCTACGGGCATTCATGCGCATCTACCCTGGTATCGCGAACCTATTCTGACTCTTTTTATCAATGATACGACGATTCGGTTGCTGGCTATCCCGGCTGTGTTGTTTACATGGTTCTGGATGGTGGGGATGATGAATACCGTCAATCTGATCGATGGTCTGGATGGTCTGTCGACCGGAGTGGTTGGCATTGTTGCCATCTTTGTGACGATTACCAGTTTCTTGATGCATCAATACACTATCGCGATTCTGGCTGGCATTTTTGCGGGCGCGGTTCTGGGTTTCTTGCCGCATAACTGGAATCCGGCGCGGATGTATATGGGGGATAGCGGGTCGCAATTTCTGGGCCTGGGATTGGCGGTGCTCTCAATTATGGGCGGTGCGAAGGTCGCGCTGGCCCTGATGGTTCTTGGTATTCCTATTCTGGATGTGGTGGTGGTGATTATTAA
Source organism: Dictyobacter sp. (assembly GCA_035493535.1). Classification (GTDB taxonomy): domain Bacteria; phylum Chloroflexota; class Ktedonobacteria; order Ktedonobacterales; family Ktedonobacteraceae; genus Dictyobacter. The sequence goes on along the minus strand of DATJIE010000061.1, from coordinate 124,282 downwards.
TCGTGTGCGGCGTGGACAGCATCCTTTCCATTATGATAAGACACATCTCCATTATCGCTTACAGGCGACTGGCTTGAGTGTGAAGCAGATCTGTTATGTTTTCTATGGATTGACTGCTGCCTTTGGTATTTTCGCGCTGAGCTTTGTCCATGTCTTCAAACTGGTTGGTATCGCGCTCGTGATTTTGACAATGGCTGGTTTGATTGCCTGGATTGATTATCGTCAGCGTAAACGTGGCACACCGATGAAACTGGATGGGGCTGATCCTGCTCCTTCTGGTGATGATGACAATGGTGCTGGGGCTGCTACATTGCCCTCTTCTCGTGAAGATAATACCCATCCTGACTATCACACATCTCATCCATTGCCGACACTATCTCATCCTAATTCTTCTCCGTTGCATCACCAGAATTAATAAAAACGAAAACAGGGCGAACCTCTCAAGATTACAAAGAGGTTCGCCCTGTTTTTAGGCTGAAATCTCAGCGGATGGTATGTCCGTCCTGTTGGAGAATAGTGATTGCTCGCTCTAGTTCATGCTCTTTAATAAGAATATGATCTGTATTGTAGGTCGCGACTGCGAATACACTCATTCCTGCTCCGGAGAGAGGGGTGACTACTGATGCGAGAATGCCAAGTGATGAAAGTTCAAATGGTCCCTCGATTTTCAGCCCACGCCAGTTGCGCTCACAGGTGACATCCTCTGGTACGACCTTCTGTGGGCACATAATTGATAGTTCTTCGGTTGTTCGGGTGATCGAGACAAAACTACTTTGTGTCTGTGCCCAATCAGGTGTAGGCGCGTCAGCGGCTAGCTGGCAGATCGCATAGTGTTCAGGGAGTACGGAAAGATGTTGTTTGTTTTGGTTACTCATGTTGTCCTTTTATTTCCCCTGGGTCTTTACGAGAGTACCATTCATATCCGCTGTCACATATGCACTGGCAAGAGCCTCTTCTTCCTCTTGCAGCATGCGTTTCAAGAAATGACCTGTATATGATTGTGGGATCTTTGCCACCTCTTCAGGGGTGCCTTCAGCCACAATCTGACCACCGCCGTCACCACCTTCAGGACCAAGGTCAATAATCCAGTCAGCACATTTAATGACATCCAGATTGTGTTCAATCACTACAATCGAATTGCCTGCGTCAACCAGTCGCTGTAGCACATCAAGCAAGCGTTCCACGTCCGCGAAATGTAGCCCTGTTGTGGGTTCGTCCAGAATATACACGGTTCGTCCAGTGGCTCGTCGAGCCAGTTCTGTTGCGAGTTTGACGCGCTGTGCTTCACCACCAGACAGCGTAGTGGCAGGCTGACCGAGCTTCATATATCCAAGACCAACATCATAGAGTGTCTTGATCTTGCTATGGATGGAGGGTACGTTCTCAAAGAAGGTTCGTGCTTCCTCAACAGTCATATCGAGTACTTCCGCGATATTCTTCCCTTTGTAGCGAATCTCCAGTGCCTCACGGTTGTAGCGCTGTCCCTGACAGACTTCACAGGGTACATAGACATCAGGCAGGAAGTTCATCTCAATTTTGACGATACCTTCACCTTTACATGCCTCACAGCGTCCACCTTTGACATTAAATGAGAAGCGTCCGGGCATATAACCACGTATACGCGATTCAGGTACCTGCGCGAAGATTTCACGAATACCCGTAAAGGCATTGGTGTAGGTGGCAGGATTTGAGCGTGGCGTACGCCCAATTGGTGATTGATCGATGTCAATTACTTTGTCCAGTAGTTCCAGACCTTCAATGTCGTCATGTTCTCCTGGTCGGTCGTGTGAACGATAGAAGTTCTGTGAGAGCCTGCGGTACAGAATATCGGTAATCAGTGTACTTTTACCGGAGCCAGAGACACCAGTGATGACTACAAACTTACCCAGTGGGATGGAGACATCGACATTTTTCAGATTGTTCTCACGTGCTCCTCTGATAGTCAGCGCATTTCCATTTCCTGCACGCCGTTCTTTCGGTACCTCAATGCGTCTGCGTTTTGAGAGATAATCTCCGGTGATGGAATTATGGTTCGCCACAATCTCGTCGTAGGTTCCGGTTGCGGTCACGTGACCACCATGTTCACCTGCCCCTGGACCAATATCGATGATATAGTCAGCGGCCCGCATGGTGTCCTCGTCGTGTTCAACGACCAGCAGCGTGTTACCCAGGTTGCGCAAGCGTTCCAGCGTATGGATCAGGCGTTCATTATCACGTTGATGGAGCCCGATACTCGGTTCATCCAGAATGTAGAGCACGCCCATCAGACCTGATCCGATCTGTGTGGCTAAGCGGATGCGCTGTGCTTCACCACCTGATAGACTCATCGCCGCTCGATCCAGAGTCAGATAATCCAGACCGACATCCAGCAGGAATTTTAGACGAGCATGAATTTCTTTGAGTACCTGACGAGCGATAAAGCGTTCTCGTTCACTTAGTGCCCCCAGAATCAATGGATCATTGGGTCTGATCGGCGTCAATGGATCTCCCAGCAGCGAACCGTTTTTATTCTTCCCGTTCTTCCCATTTTTGCCTGTGGGTACATGCGTTACGGGCGGGATTACGGCTCCGCTACCAACCTCAAGCTCCTCGAAGAATGCCTGGGTGCGATCAATCGAGAGTCGTGTCACCTGAATGATGTTACGGCCACCAATTGTCACTGCCAGCGCTTCTGGTTTGAGACGTGCACCTCGGCAATCAGGGCAGATACGTGCTGACATATAGCCTTCAATGTCTTCTCGTACGCCCTCACTCTCGGTCTGTTCATAACGTTTCTTCAGATTGGGGATCACACCCTCAAAGTGAACGTTATAGCTACGCGTATTGCCGTGTTGTGGTGTATAGCGAATGGTGAGTGGTTCCTCAAGCCCATAGAGAACCTTGTGCTGTATTTCTGCACTGAGCTCTTTCCACGGTGTCGTCAGGCTGAAGTTGTAGTATTTTGCCAGAGCTTCCAGTGTTGCCGCATGCCACTGACTACCATTAATAATCTTGCTCCACGGCGCGATGGCTCCTTGTAAGATGTTCAGGTTCGCGTTCGTGACGATAAGCTGTGGATCGATCTCTAATTGTGTCCCCAGACCTGTACAGGTAGGACAGGCACCATGCGGGCTGTTAAAGCTGAAAGTGCGTGGCGCTATCTCTGGCAGGCTGATGCCACAATAGACACAGGCCGCTTTCTCCGAGAAGAGGATCTCTTCCCCATCAACCACAGAGACAAGTACAACGCCATTGCCCAGTTTCAACGTTGTTTCCAGTGAATCGGATAAACGCTGTCGAAATGCGGGATCAACATCGTCGTGAACGAGTGCTGGTAGAGCAGGTTCACGGATGCCATCCTCATCGAGATATGCTGTCTGCGCGGCATTCACTTCGTACAGTGTAGCAGTCTCTGCCACCTTCTTCTGCTCTGGTTGTTGTTCTGTCTCCTCGCTCTCCTGTTTTTTCTGCTTACGAAGGATGAGACGATCAACAACGACCTCAATGGTATGTTTTTTCTGTTTGTCCAGTTCAATTTCATCACTGAGATCCAGAATTTTGCCATCAACACGGACACGTACATAACCTGAGCGGCGCATCTCTTCAAAGATGTTCTTATATTCGCCTTTGCGTCCCTGAACCAGAGGAGCCAGGAGCAGAATGCGGGCGCCTTCAGGTAAGCTTAGAACCGCGTCAACGATCTGCTGAAGCGTTTGCTGGCTGACTTCACGTCCGCATTTAGGACAGTGCTGATGTCCGATACGAGCATAGAGCAGACGCAGGTAGTCATAGATCTCTGTTACTGTGCCTACGGTTGAGCGAGGATTATGGGTTGCGCCCTTCTGATCGATAGAGATGGCTGGTGATAGCCCATCAATATGTTCCACATCGGGCTTATCCATTTTATCCAGAAATTGCCGTGCATACGCCGAGAGTGATTCGACGTAACGACGCTGACCTTCGGCAAAAATGGTATCGAAGGCAAGGCTACTCTTGCCTGATCCTGAAAGTCCGGTAATCACCACCAGTTGGTCACGAGGAATGGTCACGTCAATGTTTTTGAGATTATGTTCACGTGCACCACGTACTACAATTTTATCTTGGGGCATACGCTCAAACCACCCATCACTAGATATTTCGTTGTCTACAAATTTAAAAAAGGATACAAAATATGCGGTCCGTCGCGATCATATACTACCACCACCTTGCTGACATATCGCGACGGATTGTTTTTCTTTGCTTATTGTACTTTGTTTGAGGGCAATGATACAAACAAACGTTCCATACACAGTACTATACTCTTTTTTCTCGCTGTCTTGTCATATGAGAACTGATCCGTTATTGGTTGCGGATCGCACATCACGTGCTGATGACTCCAGACTTGCAGGTAGTGCAAATTATTCCATTTTTCTGTTATTAAGGGGAAAGGTTCTGTCTGAAAAAGGTAGAATATACGCGGTAGATGTACGTTGTTGATACTCTCATAGTATAAACCAGATTGCCTTGATTGCACAGTGCGATAATGCATGTAATTATACAGTGAGGGAGAGTTGTTGTTCTTTATTTTAGAACAGGAGCCAGTATGTTTTTATTCCCACTGAGACGCGTGGATGCGTTGCATTCCTTCTTCAGATGTGGAAAATGGTAACAGGCTGAGTTTTTATACGTATATTTAGACAAGTAGTGTCTGATCTAACGTATATTTAGGATGAGGGAGTTCAAAAGGCACGTTATAATATATATGAGTATATACCAACGTTCTTTCTTTTTCTCGCTCTATTCATCACGAAATATCTGTGTAGACGGCAAAGACAGGTCATTTGCGATCAAGCAAATCATCTGGTGGACACAAGGAGCGTGTTCGCAAGTTGGATTATGCTAATCCGAATTGGTGTGTGTACTGAATAAGTAACAGGTGGAAATATTGGAAGCAGTAAAACAGGAAAACAAAAAGCGGCCAAGTTTTATCTGGGAGATTATTGAGACAGTTGCTTTAACTGCCTTACTTTTCTTTCTGATTAATCTTGCCATACAAAACTATGATGTCAGTGGTCCAAGTATGGAACCGACGCTCCATAATCAAGAGCGTATCATGGTTGATAAAGTCACCTATCTTTTTCGCTCTCCGGAACGGGGCGATATCATTGTTTTTGTGGCCCCACCACAACCTTCATATGATTATGTCAAACGCATTATTGGCGTTCCGGGTGATGTAATCACAATTGTTGGTACGACCGTAAAGGTCAATGGCACCACATTGAATGAGCCATATGTGAAGCCTCAGTATAATGGCAATCCTTATCCTCCCATTATCAACAGGGTCGTGCCAGCGGGAGATTATTTCGTGTTAGGCGATGATCGAGCAGATAGCTCTGATTCGCGGGATTGGGGCTTTGTACCCCGAAAGAACATTATTGGACGTGCTGCGTTAGTCTACTGGCCCTTAAATGAGTCGAACAGTGGTTTCTTGCCCAATGTTTCAGCAGTGTTCGCGCATGTACACCAACATCCACAGCAATCCATGCAGAAAACAACCTCATCAACCGGTACTTTTGGGACAGACGATATGGTCATTTGTACTATGCCAGGAGCATTTTTACTTTCTTCAAGGTATCGTAAAAAATATCTAAAGAAATCAAGTAACATGCTTCGATGTATGTAACCATATATAAGTCTGTTTCAACCATTGAGTCATTAGAGGAAATCGGTGGATTTAGAATTTAACTTTGAGAAACGCTATCGTCTGATTCGAGAGATTATAGAAACACTTGTATTAACTGCCCTGATGTTTCTGGTAATTCGCCTGGCTGTGCAAAATTTTAATATCGACGGTATGAGTCTGGAGCCGACTTTGCACAATCAGGAGTTGGTGCTGGTAGATAAGTGGTCTTATATGTTCCATGCACCCCAACGAGGCGATGTAATTGTTTTTGTGGCTCCTCCTAATCCATCGCAAGATTATATTAAACGTGTGATTGGCCTACCGGGTGATGTGGTGTCAGTGCAGGGAACGAAAGTAACGGTGAATGGAAAAACTCTCAATGAGTCCTTTATTGCTGCCAGCCGTCAGGGTAATCCATTTCCCTCGTTTACTGATCGTGTCATTCCTCCCAATGATTATTTTGTTTTAGGTGATAACCGTGCTGGAAGTTCGGACTCACGTGATTGGGGGTGTGTTCCCAGAGCTAATATTATTGGGCGGGCTGCGCTGGTCTACTGGCCTCTTGGGCAGGATAATGATGGTTTGTTACGCAACGTTTCGTCTTACTACAAGAACATTCCTGCTCCATCGGCTTCGCTGGCGAATTCACAAAATTTTTGCCCGGTAATCTCGCAGCATCCTGCTGAGGCACAGGCACGGGTGGGAGCTTTGACGAATCTTCCATCGTCTCCATCGCTGGCTGACTCTATTCTGATTGTAGCATTACCCGGCGTTGCGGTTGCTTATCGTCGCAAACGTCGTGTTGCATAACGTATTTCTCATTCTTTATATTGCGTTGATGTAGACAGATAAAGCAGCGCAGGGGTGATACAAAGTGAAAGATGCTTTGTATCACCCCTGCGCTGCTTTATCTGTCTACAGGGTTGATAAAACTAACCGAAGGTAATGTCTACTTCATGGTTTTTGAGTTGAATATTTGTTATTGTTTTGTTGGTTTTTGTTTGAGCATTATTAAATTGATTATCAAGTAATGTGGTCATTTCATCTGGCGACATGACCAGACTGAAAATGCCGCCTGTCTGGGTATTGGTGGCGACCAGACGTCCATTTTCAACTGTTGGGGTAAACGTGACTGATCCTGGGAACGTGAAACCCTCCAGAGTGGCCTGGAATGTCAGGTTAACTCCCTTGCTGTTGATAGTCGTCTGCGGATTTTTCACCGGATCAGTCGGTGAAAGACTTAATACAATAAGACTATTCAGAGATGTATCTTTGATTGGTAGTGTTGTGTTGGCGGGCAATTGAGAGATTGAGGCTGGAATCTGGTTCACACCATCTGTCATTGCTGTATTTAGTTTTGCTTCAACTATATTATGTACATACGAACGACCTACAAGTACCCAGGCGATTCCTCCCGCGATCAGCAATAAGACAATCAGTGTGAGAAGTGCAAATAGACACCCCCCACAACCGCGCTTGCGGCGTCTGGATCGCTTTTGTACTGTTGGATTTATACCGGCTTGGTTCATATTTGATCCTCTCGCATATGTATTTCCCTGATATTGATATAACGGTTCTGCGCTTGCAGGCGTTGTGCTTGATGCATTTTTCTTCTTCGCCTTTTTGTTTTTGTCTGCTGAAAAAGTCTCTAATGAGACAGGTTGAGTGGGATCAACATAGGTGATAATAGGATCTTCATTTTTTTTAGTTTGAGCTTCTTTTATGCGTTGATCAGTTAAATGCAGCGTTCTGTTGATTGGTATTTCTGTCACAACGGGTTGTTCCGCATTCTGAGTACTTTGCTGTGACTGTTCTAGCGGTTTCTCTGCTGGCGTTGATGGTATTTGTTCTGTGTTAATGGTAACAGTGGGATACCGTTCAACCTTTTCCTGTTTCTCTTGTTGTTGTATTTGTCGAATGTCATCACTCTGGACTGTAACGGTAGGAAGTTCTTCGACCTTTGGACGTTCCTCTGGCTGTGGCTGTTGCGACTCTTCGCGTTTCATCGGAACGCTACGATAATGTGCGAATGAGAATTCAGCGTCGACTTTCCCATTGGTCTCTTCATGAATGTCGGTCTGGGCATCATCTTTGTCGCTGCTATGCGGTTTGAGTCTTGTGTGTGGGCGCAGGCCCGCTTTGACTTTCTTTTTCTGCACCGGAACCGTGGGTATTTCAGAATCTTTCTTTTCCTGTACTGTATTATCTGTTGTTTCCTTCTCCTTTCCGCGCATATTCTGGGTAGTGGCATCGGTTTCTTGTCTGGCTTGAGATGACATATGCAGAGCATCGTCTTTTTTATTGATAGATGGCGCATTCTCCTCAATATCAACTGGCTGCTCACATTGAGGACAGATCCGGTCATCATTTTTTAGTGGCGCATTACAATATTGGCAATTCATCAACCTTGAGATGGAGGATTCTGTTTCTCTGGCAGAAACAGTACCTGCATCCCCCTCCTTGCTGGTAATTCAACCATCTGGTGATGGAGATTGGTGGCGTACAACGATCGTTTGTTTATATCTATTTCCTTGCATTGAAATGCTCAGATTACATAGAAGGTTGCAATTGTAGGACAAAAGGGAACGTATTTTTTTGTTAGCGTTGATCGCTTCCCCTTACTATATTGCGAAGATGCCAATGTTGTCTACAAGTACATCCTTTGGGCTACCTCTAATACTATGAAGCCAACATTGCTTTTGATGCAGGAAAACATATTTTGTGAAATATTTTGCGCAATGTAATGCTATTCTGGATTTTATAGAGTAAATAAATTATCAACGTTTAAGTGAATAAAAAACTGGTGAGAGCATATCACTCTCACCAGTTCAATTTCTACTGGAAATGTTTATTATTACCTGTGATATTTCTTGTAGTACTTGGCGAACAGGGCTTTAGCATTGGCTGGAGGACCGAATTTGCCAGCTTTGCCAGGGACCGCTGCCTGGTATTTTGGTGTGCTGATCAAATAGGCAACGAATGGACCAGTCTCGTTATCAAAGGTGTAGGTGCCGGAGATGGTTCCATCTACCGTGATGTTCTCTTCCGTGAAGGTAAAGGTGCTATCGTCCTGGAATGTGATGACGAATGTGTTGTCGCCAACGAATTTCACCAGTCCATGTCTCTTGTCACCGCAGATGGCATAACCAACAATGGAGTTGGTTGGTGTAGTGATTGATCCATACAGGACAACGACACAGTTATGTACTGCGAAGCTGTTGGGGTCTTTTGCCAGCAGCGAGAGAACAGTGGCTCTGGTGTGGATCGTACGTAACGAAGGATAAGGGATCAAGATAAACGAACCTTTGTTGTTATTGTTCTGGAAGCTCCAGGCTCTCTGATGGAGCAGGAAACTACCGCTGTAGCCCAGGATCTGGTGATCACTGATGCCAATGAACTTAAACTCGTAGTTTCTACAACCCAGGGTGAATGCGATGTTACCTTTGAGGCTACCAATGTAACCATGAAAGTTACCAGTGACTTTGCACATCAGTGGATCAGTGATAAGTTGGTCTGAGCCATCGTGATTGTTGGTAAGGATTACTCCTTTTGCAGAACCATTGATCGTATTATGACATTTATCAACGTTTGCGTTTATTTTGACATCAACGGTGACGTTTTTTCTATCTTCGTTTGTTGATGTCGCGTCCAGGAGCCATGTTACTGCTGTGCTCCCTTTCACGGAACATGGTGTGTGCTTTGGTCCGTGGTGTCCTTTAGGACCTGTTGGATGGGCGGCTGCCGCCATTGCTATTTCTGGAATGAGAAATAGAGCGAGCAATGCAATTGTGGCAACGAGAGATAGACGAAATTTGTGGAACATGAATTCATCGACTCCTTCCATGTAAACCCTACGTATGTAGTAATAAATTTTTTTATGGCCCATTGCTTTTAACAAGCAATTCTGGTTTTATTATAAATGTACTGCTATAAACACATAATATATATGTATCTATTCTGTAAGATGCTATGGTGGATGTTATAGCATTTGATGGGTGATATAGTCATATGTGAAGTTAAAAGGAGTTTGGTCGTGGCGTCGGGGCGGCGCTGAGGCGCATAAAAAGAGAAGACCGCCTCAGCGATTTATGACGAGGTGGTCTTCTTCTCTTTGCTATTTCTGGAATCGAACGGGGAAGGATGTAAGCGCGATGTGGTTTTTACCATTCACGTTTTAAAATTTCGTCCATTGATGTTAGAATACGGCTTTTTGCCTGTGTATCCCTTGCCAGTGCCTGGGCAACTTGCTCTGTCATCTGTTGCTCTTGCTCTGCTGGTAAGTTGTAGCCGAACTGCTGGTGAATAGCGGCGGCAGCAGCGCGATGTATTTTCTCATCTTCACTCAAGACAGGGGGTGGCTGACGTTGAGCATTGAATTCTGTCGTTGTTCCCGGAGGGCTATCACCTTGTAGGGGTGTGACGCCATCTGCGGCAAATGGTAGCTCGCTATTAATCAGGTGGGCGGAATGAGGCGTCGCACGCTCGATATGAACAACGACCGTTTGAGTTTTCGCATTAAGCGTAATGATGGGGCCTTCCAGATAAATAACTTCCGGCGCACCCCAGAAAACGCGTTCTCCAACGTGGAGTATCATACGTAGCGCTCCAATTCTATGAGACTATGTCAATACATACCATCGTGCGTGTTTTTCCTTCCACTTTGGTATACGGAGAACGGCGCATGAAGTTCCATGTCCATAACAGATTTCTAACCGTTTTGTTGGTATTGCGAATGCTAAATTTATGGTATACTGTTACAGTGATGGATGGAGAACGCTCCTTGCGAGGCGGCATACGATAACAGAGATAATATGTAGACCACTCTATTCTTCAAATATATAGTGGAGTAGTTCTGTTCTGAGCAACGTAGGGACGGCTCAGAGACACTTATTTTTAGCGGCTTTTTATTATCCTTCAATCGAAACCTCAAATGACGACAATAAGCATGTTCTTTTGCCTGACATAAAACGCGATTGGTCTGCGTTCGTTTTCTTTATCTGGCGAGTCATGGGACTCATATGGCCTGTTGCGTGAATTACTGGTAGCCTGCTGTCTATTGGTGGGATTTCAAATGGTAAAGAGGATGCGCTGATTTGGGCGCATGTACATGTAAAGGACTCAATATCAACTCATGCACGAGAAAAGTATTCACACGTTGGAGTATCCCAAGGTGCTGGCGAAAGTTGCGAACGAGGCATCGTTTTCCGCCAGTAAAGATATGTTGCTTCATTTAGAGCCAACGTCAGATCTTGAAGAAGCACGTCGTCGTCTGACCTATACGTCAGAGGCTTTACATTTGATTGATTTGCAACCTGATATCAGTGTGCGCGGCGCTCATGATATTCGCCCTCTGTTGGCTCGTGCTGCGCGTGATGGAGTCCTGGCATCCGTTGACTTTGTTCCAGTTGTGACAACATTACGTAGCTCTATATTTGTGGCCCGTGTGTTAACGAAATTAGATCCAGAGCATTTTCCTTTGTTGCAGCGTCTGGGAAGTGATATTCCCACACGCCCACAGGTTGTGCGCCATATTGAGGAAGCGATCAGCGATGATGGCGAGGTGCTGGATACCGCCAGCCCGACATTGCGAAAGTTGCGTTTTGACATTCGGGGCGCCAATCAACGCTTACAGGAACGTTTGCGTACGCTGGTGCATGAGTTTGGTTCTGCCCTTCAGGAGTCGATTATCACGACTCGTAGTGATCGGTATGTGGTGCCTGTGAAGGCTGATTTTCGTGGTCAGGTACGCGGTATTGTGCATGATCAATCTTCCAGTGGTGCCACGCTGTTCATTGAGCCAATGGTTATTGTTGAGATGAATAATCGCCTGCGTGAGTTGCAGTCTGAGGAGCGGCAGGAGATTGAGCGTATTCTGCGTGTCCTTTCCGAAGAACTGGGTCGTGAAGCCGAAACGTTGCAGGTTGCGGTCGAACTGCTGGCTGAGTTTGATACATATCTGGCGAAGGCACGCTATAGCCGTTTGATGCGTTGTAGTGAGCCGAAGTTGAACGATCAGGGGCTTATCCATCTGTATAATGCTCGTCATCCTTTGCTGACAGGAAAAGTGGTGCCGATTGAGTTTCGGTTGGGGCAGGATTTTTTCATGATCGTTGTCACTGGTCCAAATACTGGTGGTAAGACTGTAGCGCTAAAAACAGTTGGATTGCTCTCATTAATGGCGCAATCGGGCCTGCATATTCCGGCGGAAGAAGGTTCAGAGATCAGTGTGTTTGAGGATATCTTTGCTGATATTGGTGATGAACAGAGTATCGAGCAGAGCCTCAGCACCTTTTCTTCGCATATGAGCCAGATCATCACCATCTTACGTCGTATTGAGGAATTGCGTAAGCGCAAAGTGCCGGAGATCAGTGGCGCACGTTCCGAAGAACTGGTGAAAAGTCGTTCTAAAAAGGTGAATGTGCTGATCCTCTTCGATGAGCTGGGCGCGGGGACTGATCCAAGTGAAGGCTCAGCACTGGCTCGTGCTATCCTGACCTTCTTGTTGGATCGGCAGATTTCGACTGTTGCGACCACGCACTACTCTGAATTGAAGGCTTTTGCGCACGAGCAAAAAGGGGTCGTTAATGCGTCGGTTGAGTTTGACGTCGAAACGCTCTCACCAACGTATAAGTTGACAATCGGTCTGCCTGGCCGCAGTAACGCGCTGGCGATCTCACAACGTCTGGGCTTAGATAATCGCATTGTTCGTGGGGCGCGTCGTTTCCTGGGTAATGCGGGTGTGCGTATGGAGAATCTGCTGGAAGACTTGCAGAGTGAGCGTAAGGGGGCTGAGGAGGAGCGCTATCATCTGAATCTGGAGCGTGTTGAGGCTGAATATCAGCGGAAACAATTGGAGGAGGAGCGCCATCGTCTGGAAGAGGAACGCATCAGAATTTTGAATGATGCTCGTGCTCAGGCCCGCCGAGAGATTGATAGTGTGCTGGTGGAACTGGCGAAAGTACGTACAGAGATGGGTCGTGGTCATGTGACGCGAGATCGTCTGACGGAGATGCGTCAGCAGACCAGAGGCATGGAGGAACGTGTCAACCCGATTGCCGAGCCTCGTCGTCAGCGTCCGATGGAGGAAATTGAGAAAGTAGAAGGTCCTTTGCAGATTGGTGATACCGTTCGTGTTTTGAGCTTTGGTCAGAATGCTGAACTGGTTGGTATCTCGGTTGATCGTAGTGAGGCTGAAGTGCAGATGGGAGCGCTACGTTTGCGCGTGAATGTCGATAATATCGAACGGATCAGCAAGCGGAAAGCAACCTCAAATGAGCGCAAGATGGATTATCGACCGAATGTCATTCTGTCAGATGTCGCCGAGCGTCCGGCGATTGGTATTCAGTTGGATATGCGAGGCTGGCGTGTCGAGGATGCGTTACCAGAACTGGATACCTATCTGAACGATGCTGCATTGTCTGGTATGTCATCAGTACGTATCCTGCATGGCAAAGGCACTGGCGCATTGCGTACGGCTGTACGCGAGCAATTAGCTCATCATCCTCTGGTTAAATCATATGCACCAGCGCCACCCCAGGAAGGTGGTGATGGTGTCACGATTGTCAAAATAAGCGCGTAAAGCAAAGCAGTTGCGAGTAGGGAGCGGGTCAATCCTGTTCTCTCTCCTCCTGATGAATCTCCTCATTGACGAAGCCCTGCTCGTACATCCAGCGGGCAAATAGCATGCGGTAGTCCTCCGCCATCCGTTGGCGCATTTCACCAGTTTCATAGAGCTGTTCCCGATAGTTAAAAAGCGTTACCGCCTCTTTCCATGAAAAGCCACTATCCATTAATCGATCAAGTAGCGCCTGATCGACCCGTGTTTTGGATTTGCTTCGTCTACTATCACTTCTGGTGAACAACTGATCGTTCCGTTCGGAATAACCTTCAGAAGATGATGGCACATTACTCATTGCAATACCCCCTTGCCACGATGTAGTGATCAATTCTGTTCTCATTTGATACTCTACCAACCCTATCGGCTATATCCCTCTGAACATTTACAGGACATTTCGTCGTGATGACTTGAGGACTCTTGCGTATCATCCATAGGACTTGTGTCAATATTAAGTATGCTTGCTTTCAGACTACACTTCTAACGGAAAGAGGATGGGAATGAGTGGTGATACGTGGTTTTCTACAAAAGGGGTGTAGTATGGATATAGCAGAAAGAGACGAAATAGATACAAAGTGGGCAAAATATGTGGAGAATCAAACACCAGAACTGCGGAATGAACTGATCACACATTATGCTCCCCTTGTTCGCTTTGTCGTAGGACGGTTGGGTATTCCTCCTACTGGCCTTCTTGATGCGGAAGATCTTGTCAGCTATGGTATGATTGGCCTGATAAATGCAATTGATCGGTATGATCCGGGGCGTGGTGTTCGCTTTGAGGCATTTGCTTCCGTCCGTATTCGGGGCGCAGTGATTGATCAATTGCGTTCACTCAACTGGCTACCACGCTCTGCTGTTTCACGTGTGCGCCAGGTCGAAAGTGCTATGGCGATCCTGGAACAACGTCTGGGACGACCAGCCAGGGAGGATGAAGTTGCGGAAGAGATGGGTATTTCGACAGAGCGATACCGCCACATGCTGATGGAAATGAATGCGACCGTGCTCTCACTGGATGCACCACTTGGTTCACTCCTCCAAGATGATGAAGTTACTTCGCTTTCCGAACTGCTAGAAGACCAGAGTGCTCCTGGCCCTGTTGAACAGACGGAGCAGCAAGAGTTAGCTCAGACACTTGCGGTCGCGATTGATAATTTGCCTGATCGTGAGAAGCTGTTACTTGCTTTGTACTATCAAGAAGAATTGACGATGAAGGAGATCAGCAAAGTTCTGAGTGTCTCAGAGTCGCGGGTCTGCCAGTTACATATTCAAGCTATTATGCGCCTGCGTGGCTCTTTACGTGCCTATCAGAGCGACGATAATGCCGAGGTTGAGCAAGTGGGGGCGCGTCATAGCGCTGCGAAACGCTCGACTGGTGACAAACGAAGCTCAGCTCAGAAGGTAGGTAGTCGAACATATGCTGCTCAGGGGAGGGGGGGTCCAAATATTATTTCAGATGAGGGTTCTCGTGCTGAGCGAAAAATCTCCTGAATGTTACGATATGTCTGATTATTGTCAGGTCTACATCCCTATAAAAAAATTTGTTACCCGGGGCGATAATCTGATGCATTGAGTGATATAGTGATAGGGAGTGGCGGTTGAGCAGGAAACGATGGAACGTCTGGCATTGATTTCACGTCTCATTATAGAGGGGAACTCTTTCCATGAAATTTGTATGTGACGTTCCACATTTTGATGTACGTGGTGTGGAAGAGTCTGTTGTATAGACTGTACGATTATTATGACTGCTTATTAAGTGGAATTCCCTCTGGATTTGCCAGGCTACTCAAATAGCAAGTTTGACAATGTTGCAGTGCGTTGTAAAAGTCGTTTATCTGTGGGCAGAGCATTGTACTATCCGTATTCGCCAGCTTCGCCTGTGTATCAAAAATGGTACATATAGCGTTAATAGTATTACTCTGGTAAGGTGTATACTAGTTAAAGAGACTCACATTTTATAAATGCACTGGGAGTGATTCTAGTCATGTTCTGGGATCTCTCAATTGCTTGTGTCGTTCCTTTGCGTCTTGTAACAGTGGCATTCGACCTGCATTCGCTACTCAATCTATGTTGCGGTCACGCTGAAAGAGGCGCCCTTGCTATTCTGAGTCGCGGCGCAGGGACGCTTAGGCTTATGCTTCTTATGAAGGGAGCTTTACATGCTTGTTTTGCGACGAAAAGTTGGTGAAAGTATTGTTCTTTCCGGCGTTATTAACATTTCAGTGCTGGCTGTTGAGGGCGAGCGCGTGAAGATTGGGATCAGTGCGCCTCCCGATGTAACAATTGTTCGCGAAGAATTGTTACACAATAATCCGGCTGAAAAAAATACAAATCAAAATACGACAGTAACATCCGCGACTCCAGCGCAACCTCCGTCCCGTTAATTGGCACATTTTCGGGCGTAGTTGTTGTTCTTGGGAGGTGGAGCTTCATCATCAGTGCTCTCTGGTGATTTTGGTAGGGAGGCCTGAGCAATACTTTTCACCCATTGCAGGGGATCTCTCTTCAGGTTTCTATGCGCTCGTACTTGTTGTATAGCAGGTACGAGCGTTTTTTATTTATTCTAAGGTTGTTTCTACTTTATGTCTATTCTCCTGGTCGAGAATAGGCTCCTGTTGCACTGTTGCCGTTCTTTCTGTTGTTGATTCATTTTTTATAAATGCTTCAATCATTGCATATGCATCATCGTCCTTATATTGAATCGGGGGTGATTTCATCAGGTAGGCACTGGGACCTTCAAGGGCGCCACTGATCCCACGATCAAGCGCCAGTTTGATGAGACGAACTGCATCGATGACGACTCCGGCTGAATTTGGTGAGTCCCAGACTTCTAATTTTAATTCAGCATTGAGTGGCACGTCGCCAAATGTACGACCTTCAACACGAATGTAGGCCCACTTGCGATCTTCTAACCATTCGACGTAATCAGAAGGGCCGATGTGGACATTTTTTGCGCCGATATCATAATCGAGCTGGCTGGTGACGGCGTTGGTCTTGCTGATTTTCTTTGATTCCAGGCGATCACGTTCTAGCATATTATAGAAGTCGGTATTGCCGCCTACGTTAAGCTGCATGGTGCGTTCCACTTTCACGCCTCGTTCTCTGAAGAGTCGGGTGAGTACACGATGGGTAATGGTGGCTCCGACCTGACTTTTGATGTCGTCACCAATCAGGGGGAGATGCTGTTCTTTGAAACGTTCTTGCCAGTAATTTTCACGAGCAATAAAGACAGGAATACAATTGACGAAACCAACGTGGGCTTTGAGGATCTGTTCGACATACCATTTGGTGGCGGTTTCTGCTCCCACGGGCAGGTAGTTGATGACGACATCGGTGTGGGTATCTTTGAGGATTTTGACGATATCTGCGGTCTGACCGGGGGCTTTGGTGATGATCTGTGAGAGATATTTGCCCAGACCATCATGGGTCATGCCACGGTATACGTTGACATTCATGAAGGGAACGTTGGCAAAGCGGTAGGTGTTGTTTGGGGTGGTGAAGATGGCTTCACTCAAGTCTTTGCCGACTTTGTTTTTGTCGATGTCAAAAGCTGCGGTAAATTCGATGTCACGGATATGATAGCCTCCAAGGTCGACATGCATGAGGCCCGGTACAAAGTCCTCTGCGCTTGCTTGTTGGTAGTAATGAACTCCCTGGACGAGCGCACTGGCACAGTTGCCAACACCAATAATAGCAACGCGCACTTTTTTGTCTCTGACCATTAGCAATACTCCTCTGTATGTGTTTTTCCTGTTTTTGCTCTCAGATGGGATATACTCATCCTATAAGGATATGAGAGTTACTACTTCCTATTACTATACCGCCCTCTCAATCTTTATTGCTATACGTATTTTTAGGATGTGCATTGAGTTATGTCGATGCTACCTGTTATTCTTTATCGACTTTTTTACGTATTGTATTTCCATTAAGAATAATTGATACTTCTCTATGTGGCCTTGCTGGTGTTATAACCTCTATCATCCTTAACCTCTTACTGGTCAGGTCATTTTTTCTATAAGAGAATGTAACAATTGTACATGTTCTCTGGCTCACAATGGGTAAGCATTCCCTCTTCATGAGTAAATAAAAAGTTTATTACAGGTAGTAATGGGGGATACGCGCGGCATCTATAGGTATTCTGACTATTGAATGTATACATTCTGTTGCTACTTTACACGGTAAATAGCGAGGGGCATCTCATACATAGTATTTTGAAGAAACTGATGTTACAATATACTCTCAAAGAGAGAAGAATTTACTCGCTTTTCCGTGGGACTGATGCCGTTTTTATGCATAGAATACCTGTTTGGGGTATTGGCCTTACCTGGAGAATGTGTGCATCTGTTACATTGCAAATTTCCCTGCTTTGTGTGTGATGAGATGTGAGATTGAGTGGAATTGGCATATTTGCATGGATGCTCTGTGGAAGGTGTGGTGTGTATGGCGCGACAAAGACGACGGAAAGTCCTGGTGATAGGTCTTGACTGTGTACCGCCTGAACTGGTCTTTCAACAATGGCGCGATGAGTTACCTCATCTGCGTTCTTTAATGGAGTCAGGTCAATGGGGGAAACTGGAGAGTTGTATTCCTGCGATTACTGTGCCTGCCTGGAGTTCGATGATGGCCGGGAAAGACCCCGGCACGCTGGGTTTCTATGGTTTCCGTAATCGCGGTGATTATTCTTATGGGAAGCAGATTCTGGCAAATGCTCATGCGGTCAAAGCTGATCGTGTGTGGGATATACTGTCACGTTTTGGCAAGAGAGTGATTACTGTTGGGGTACCACAAACGTATCCGCCACGGCCTGTGAATGGTATCCAGGTAGGATGTTTTCTTTCTCCTTCTACCACGAATCCATTGCGTCCTTATACCTATCCTGCTGCTGTGATGCAGGATATTTCACGTATTGTTGGGACGTATCAGGTAGATGTACCAGAGTTTCGTACTCATGCGAAGGATATGTTGCTGGGGCGGATCTATGAGATGACCGAGAAACGTTTTGCGCTGGTACGTCGCTGGCTGGTGGAGAAAGAATGGGATTTTTTCATGTTTGTGGAGATGGGACCGGATCGTCTGCATCATGGTTTTTGGCGCTATCACGATCCGTTGCATCGCAAGCATGAAGCACACCCGCTGTATAGTACGAGCATTCGTTCGTATTATTACTATCTGGATCAGCAGATTGGTCAGCTTCTGACTCTGCTGGACGATGATACCCATGTTTGGGTTGTTTCTGATCATGGTGCGAAACGGATGGATGGTGGTCTGTGTATCAATGAATGGTTGATACGTGAGGGATATCTGACTGTCAGGGAGTATCCGCGTCAGCCTGCGGCTCTCGATATTGAGGCCATTGATTGGAGCAAGACCCGTGTCTGGGGAGATGGTGGCTATTATGGACGGATCTTTCTCAATATTGAGGGACGAGAACCACAGGGCATTGTCGCCCCGGAGGCCGTGGAACCGTTACGCGATGAATTAAAGGCGAAACTGGAGGCCATTGTAGATCCCAACGGTGTGAATATTGGCACAAAGGTGTTTAAGCCACAAGAAATCTATCGGTACTGTCGAGGAGTACCACCCGATCTGATTGTCTACTTTGGGGACCTATTCTGGCGCTCGGTTGGCTCGATTGGCTATGATTCCATCTATACCTTCGAGAATGATACCGGCCCCGATGATTGTAACCATGCGCAATATGGCATTGTCATCAGATACGATCCTGCTGACACTGCACATGTTAGCGGGGATGAGTTACATGGTCTGCGCTTGATGGATATTGCCCCCACCATTTTGCGACAGTTGGCTGTGCCCGTTCCTGCGGATATGCAGGGCGCTGCCTTTTAAAGAGGAGAGATTTTCATGGCGAATGTTGGCTTTACAATCTGGTTTACTGGTTTATCGGGTTCCGGTAAGAGTACGCTCTCTCAGATTATCGAGCAACGCTTGCGTGAGCGGAATCGTAAAGTTGAGGTGCTGGATGGTGATGTGGTCCGGACGCATTTAAGCAAAGGGTTGGGCTTCAGCAAGGAAGATCGCGATACGAATATTAAGCGTATCGCTTTTGTTTGCAGCCTGTTGACTCGTAATGAGGTGGTTTGTATCTCCGCTGCGATTTCGCCCTATCGTGATGCTCGTGAATGGGCCAGAAAAGAAATTGGGAATTTCGTGGAAATCTATGTGAAATGCCCATTGGACGTTTGCCGTGAACGTGATGTCAAAGGACTCTATAAGCTGGTTGATGAGGGGAAAATTAAGAATTTCACTGGTGTAGATGATCCATATGAGGAGCCAGAGAACCCTGAGCTGGTTATTGAGTCAAATAATGAGACGGTTGAAGCCAGTGTGCAGCGCATTTTTGCCAAACTGGAAGCGTTAGGCTATCTGGATCCTGTTGATGAAGCAACGAATGTGTCAGAGCGCCTTTCGGCTTTAGGGTATCTGTAAGGAATCGGGATGGAATCTATATCATTGTTCAAAATGGAAAAGGTAGAGAGCGCGTATGTCTGATGGATTAATTGCTCCTCATGGTGGAGAACTGATAGTGAATCTGGCTGCTGAGGCTGAGGCAGCAGAGTTGCGTGCGCAGGCACAACATTTACCGCAGATAGTGGTTGGCTCGCGCCAGTTGGCTGATCTTGAAATGCTGGCAAATGGGGCTTATAGCCCTCTCTCCGGCTTTATGTCCCGTGACGATTATGTGAGCGTCGTGGATACAATGCATCTGAGCAATGGCTTACCCTGGTCGATTCCTATCACATTGGCTGTATCGACTGAGCAGGCAGTGAAGCTACCAGAGGGATCTGAGGTGGCGCTTGTGGATGCTGAGGGCGCATTACAGGCTGTGCTGCTGGTGCAAGAGAAATATACGTATGCTAAGACTCATGAGGCACAACAGGTTTACCGTACGCAGGATGAGGCTCATCCCGGTGTGAAGGTAGTCTATCAACAGGGAGATGTGTTGTTGGGTGGACCTGTACGAGTGGTCACAGTACAGCCACAGCTCTTTGCTGAGCAGCGCTATACACCAGCACAATCACGAGCGTTATTCGTGGAACGAGGGTGGAAGCGTATTGTTGCGTTCCAGACGCGTAATCCGGTCCATCGTGCGCATGAGTATATTCAGAAATGCGCTTTAGAAACCGTTGATGGTCTGTATCTCCATCCACTGGTTGGTGATACGAAGGGCGATGATATTCCAGCGGATGTGCGTATGCGCTGTTATCAGGTATTGCTGGAGAATTATTATCCCCATAATCGCACTATTCTCGGTGTGTTACCGGCTTCTATGCGCTATGCAGGTCCACGTGAGGCCATTTTCCACGCGCTGATGCGCAAAAATTACGGTTGCTCACACTTTATTGTTGGTCGTGACCATGCCGGTGTGGGTAGCTATTATGGCACGTACGATGCACAGCATATCTTCTCGGAATTTGAGCCGGGAGAACTGGGCATTACCCCGATGTTTTTTGACAACGCTTTCTATTGTCTGGCCTGTGAGGGTATGGCATCGGAAAAAACCTGCCCGCATGGTAATGAGCAGCATGTCGCGCTCAGTGGCACAAAGGTGCGACAAATGTTGCGTGAAGGTGTGATGCCTCCACGTGAATTCTCCCGTCCTGAGGTAGCGCAGATATTGATTGAAGCGATGCAAGAGGCTGCTGTTCAGTCATAGCATCAGCGTGTTGAAGTGGAGCAGGGATCATGGATAGCCATATCTATTCCTGCTCCTGCTCAACGAAAGTTTTCCAGTGCTGATTGCAATTCGTGCGGATGAGCCAGTACGGGGAAGATGCGTAATCCGGTTTCCCTTTGCAAACGTTCGAGTGCTTGTTGATCAGGTGGTGCGCTGATTGCTACTGTGAGGGCGTTGCGTTCTTTCCCCAGTGGATAGCAATTGAGTTCCAGCGCGAGTTGTGGACTGATCAGACGTTTGATGCCAGACGGTAACTTGTGTGGTAAAAGAGCAAGATAAGGGATGCCCAATTTTTGAGCCATATCGGAGAGTGTTGATTCATTGGATGTTGGTAGTATTGACTGTGATGCCAGCAATTCCGTGGGCATGTAGAAGTGAGTGCGCCCCTGTGCTGCTTCAGCGATGCATTGCTGCACATCGCTCTGCTGATGGACATATGCACTATACCCTATGTGCATACTGATGGGATGGCGGGTTTCTTCTTCATAGTTCTGATGAACATGCCAGAGCACTGTATCCCAGAGCCGTTTTTGTACGATCTCGGCTCCCTGGATGGTTGCTCCTATGAGCAGAAAATGGATCAGTGTGGCATGGTGTTGTCGTTGCAGGCATACAGTATCAGTTTTTCGCACCTGCTCCTGTAGTTTTTGCGCGTAGTTGATTGAAAGCGTTTTGAGTGCCCTTTTATGTGAGAGTGATGTTGATGAGGAACGTTGGGCGGAGTCAAAGTTCAAGCGTAGTGTAACCAGAGCAATATGATCTTGCTTGCGCTCAGTGGCAAGTTCGATCAGGGTTGTCGTGAGATCCTGGGTTGTATTTATAACTGGTTCCATCTGTTGCTGTGTTCTGATTTGTAATACAGGAAGTGATATCTCCTCCTGGCACATTGAACAAACTCCTTAATTATATTACTGATCTATTATTCTGGGGATACAAGAGCATAACTTCTTCATTAGTTATACGGGCGATTCCGTCAAGTCGATTTATATCCTCACCACCTCCACATTTTCAACCTTTATAGCAGGCAAAACTCTCAAATAAAGCTCAACAACATACGACAGTAATATAGAATAGTAATAATATATCGATATTAATAGTAGCCATACAATTGTATGAAAAGGGGAGGTGGAGTGGTTATGGTTTTGTTAAGACCACGTTTTTATGGTTAAGATCAGCTCGCTGTAAGTAAAGATTGCCCCAGACTGTGAAGTGTATCATTGATTATATCCAGACTAATCATGATCTGATCAATTTTCTGCGTGATGTCGAGGAGTTGTATGGCTATTATTTCGTCGTTGTTTGCAGGGGGGGGCTGTGTATCATGCATGATAGCGCTAAAGATGGCGTGCGTATTTTCAAGATAGCTCTCGAGGGCAGGATCGATGAGTAAGAGCGTGGGAATTGCTGACAAAAATGAGGGGAAAAGATCTCTGAAGGAGGGGCGAGCATTATTTTTGCCGCTCCATTGCGCCAGCCGGGTAGTGAGTAATGGCATGATCTCTTGCGAATCTTCCTGTTTAGCACTGGTCAGCGTGGTGAATGGTTGTTGCAGTGATTCTGTAATAGCAGGGTTTGTGGCTGTCAACTGCCATGTATGAGGTGAAGGTGATGCATAGATATGGCATGTGCTGTCCAGCCTTTCCAGTAAGCGTACCGTTGTGCTGATGAGGAGCTGACAGAAGGGGTCCAGGTGGCGAAACAATGAAGCGCATTCTTGAATAATATGCCAGCTACCGTATTGAGGTTGCCCTTTCGCCACCTGTGTACTGAATGTGAGAACGGGGAGTAGTTCCATCATGATGTGATCGGTAATACGAAAGAGTTGTAACAGATTGAAACGAAAAATATCGATATCGATGGGCATTGCGCGTCCGGTGAAATGCGCTTGATAGTGTTTTAGCAAGTGTTCCAGACTGGTCAGTAATACGTGTGGTTCCTGAATCAACGTCGCAGTGTGTCGAGCTGTAAAAGAAACGTGATTGTCTTGATTTGTCGTCATGGTGGTGGCTGATGTTTTTGTGGGCTGGGGCTGCATCTTCCTCTCCCTCCTCTGTAGTTATCCTGCCCCGATGGTAACGTCCTTATTGTATTGTACTGAATTAGCATAACTGTATACCGGCATAGAATAATGTATTACCCACAGGGATGTTGCAAGCAATCATAAATGGCTGTAAAATAGCTGTTTGGGGAATACTGTGAATAGTAAATTTGTTTTCCTGCATAAGGAACAAACGTTTGAGTAAATCCCCGCTTTTACCCACGTATTAATGCTATAATGAGTTTGAGCACAACTATTTTGTCGCACATGGACAGCTACTATCTTCAATTAATTATCCCATTAACGAACGACAGTATCAGTGCCGAGCAGTAGGAGAATGCGCTATATGCAACTTCTAGGAAAACTCCTGGGTGATCCCAATAAAAGAGAAATACGGACGATTGAGCCGATCATTAACAAAATTAATGCTCTTGAAACCGATTTACAGAAACTAAGTGATGAAGAATTAACCGCAAAGACAGCAGAATTTCGTTCACAGCTCTACCTTTATTTAAAGGGTGGCATGGTACTGGAAAAGGAACTGGTCGCACTTTTGCGTGAGGCGTTGCAAACCGCAGAGCCACGTGCAGACGAATTTTCTGAGGAACAACTTCATGCCGCTATTACCATGGCCAGGCAGAAATTAGAGTTAGCTGATTCAGAGGAGGCGTTGAAAAACCATCTACAGGATACGCTCTCTGATTGTTTTGAGCAGGCGTATGAACAACTTTCACCCCAATTGAATGCGTTGCGTGTTACTGCCGCGATGGATCTTGCGGAAAAGCGGCAGCAGTGGCCTGATGAGGCTGAAGACCACAAAGTTGCTACGATCAGTCTGTTGACTGAGGTTGAGCCAGATATAGCTGAGCTTGATGAAGAGAATCTCGATGTTGCCTTTATTGAGGCATGGTCACGTTTTGAGGCGGCGCGAGCGCGGGTTGCCGATAAGGATGATGGTGCGGATGAGCGTTTAGAGCAATTGCTGGCTTTGATCTTGCGGAGTATGCAGGAAGAACTGGTGGCTGTGAAGGCGAATAAGATGGATACCGTGTTGCCGGATATGGTCAAGCGTTACAAGCCGGGCAAGACGTTGGAAGATCTCTTACCTGAAGCGTTCGCGGTTGTCCGTGAGGCAGGGCGTCGTCGGATTGGCATGCGCCACTATGATGTGCAGTTAATCGGTGGCTATGTTCTCCATCAGGGCAAGATCGCTGAAATGGGCACTGGTGAAGGAAAGACGCTGGTCGCGACCTCCGCAGTCTATCTGAACGCGTTGACTGGTAAAGGCGTTCATGTTGTAACGGTGAATGATTATCTTGCCCGTCGTGACGCTGAGTGGATGGGCCAGATCTATACATTCCTGGGTCTGACCGTTGGTGTGATTGTGAATGGCGTTGATGCGCAGTCGCTTGAGCGCCGGGCCGCCTATCAGGCTGATATCACCTATGGCACCAATAACGAGTTCGGTTTCGATTATCTGCGTGATAACATGGTTGCCTCGCTTGAGCAGGTGGTACAGCGTCCACTGTACTTTGCTATCGTTGACGAGGTGGATAACATTTTGATTGACGAAGCGCGAACGCCGTTGATTATCTCCGGTCAGGGTCAGGAATCCTCTGAGATGTATGCGCAGTTCTCGCGTTGGGCCAAACATTTAAATGCGGAAGATGATTATACCGTTGATGAGAAGACTCGTGCGGTCATGTTGACTGAGTCGGGCATTGAGAAGATTGAGAAACTGGCGGGTATCGAGAATATTTATGATGAAGAGAATATCGACCTGACCCGCTATATGGAGAACGCGATTAAGGCGCAGGTGATCTTTAAGCGTGACCGTGATTATATCGTCAAAGATGGTGAAGTTATTATCGTTGACGAGTTCACTGGTCGTCAGATGGCTGGACGTCGCTATAGCGAGGGTTTGCATCAGGCTATTGAAGCAAAAGAAAATGTGCAGGTACAGCGTGAAAACCATACCCTGGCAACAATTACTTTCCAGAATTTCTTCCGCCTCTATGACAAGTTATCTGGTATGACTGGTACTGCTCTGACAGAAGCCGAAGAGTTCGCCAAGATTTATGAACTGGATGTAGTGACAATTCCACCCAATAAACCTGTGCAGCGGCAGGATTTGCCAGATCTGATCTATCGCAATCAGGACGCGAAGTTCCGTGCAGTTGTCGAGGAGATTCAAGCGCGACACGAAGAAGGTCAGCCTGTGCTGGTTGGTACAACCTCGGTGGAAATCTCTGAAGCTCTCTCTGATATGCTGGATAAGCAAGGTGTTTCCCACAACGTGCTGAACGCGAAACATCATGAACGTGAGGCGCACATTGTGGCTCAGGCTGGTAGCAGTGGCGCGGTCACTATCGCGACGAATATGGCTGGTCGTGGTACGGACATTCAACTTGGTGGTGATCCTTCCGGTTTCGAAGAGCTTGTGCTGAGAAAACATGCCGAACAGGTGGATTTCATTCGTGAGATGCCAACGAAGACGCAGGATGACCGTGAAGAGAAGGAAGAGGCCATTCAGGAATATATCGCGAACATGACGCAGGCTGAGAAAGACGAACTCATGCAGGCGAAGATACAGGAATGTAAAGAAGATCATGATCTTGTCGTTGAACTGGGTGGCCTGTATATTATTGGTACCGAGCGACATGAATCGCGCCGTATTGATAATCAGTTGCGTGGTCGTGCTGGTCGTCAGGGTGATCCGGGGGCCACACGTTTCTTCCTGGCCCTGGATGACGAATTGATGCGTCGTTTCGCTGCTGACCGTGTGGCAGGTCTGATGGATCGTTTCGGTATGGAAGAGGATACGCCGCTGGAAAGTAAGATCGTCTCGCGTTTTATTGAGAATGCGCAGGCGCGTGTTGAAGGCTATAACTTTGACATCCGTAAAAATGTCGTCGAATATGACGATGTGATTGCGAAACAGCGTGAAGTCATCTATGCTGACCGTCGCGCGGTCCTTGAGCGTGGCGATATGCATGAGCGCATCGTGCAGATGATTGAGAATGAAATGGCAACCATTGTTGATCGTGCGATGCCCGGACCGGTCTTGACCGAGGAAGAGCAACTGGAGACGCTCTATAAAACGCTTGAACCCTGGGTCCATATCCCCGAAGAGATGGTGCCGGAGAATATTCACGCGGTCCGACATGATGTTGTACTCAAAGATTTGACTGAACTGGTTCTGACGCACTATGAAGAGCGTGGTGAAGAACTGAAGAAGCAGGCCAAAGAACAGGGCGCGGATAACTTTAATCCTCTGCGCGAATTCGAGCGTTCCTATCTGTTGCAGGTTGTTGATCGTTTGTGGATGGATCATATTGATGCGCTGGATGTGATGCGTGCTGGTATTGGGTTCCGTTCGATTGGACAGCGTGATCCGCTGGTGGAGTTTAAAAACGAAGCCTATCGTATGTTTGATGAGCTGAAAGCCGCCATTCAGCATTATACGGTCGATTCACTGCTCAAGTTGTTACGCAACGAGGTGACAATCACTATGCAGCGTCCTGAGCCGCAACGTCGTATTCCTTCGAAGGTGCATACCAATGAGGATGATATCGCTCGTGCGGTTGGTCAGGTCAAAGGGGAGCAGGAGGAACCAGCACGGGCAAAAAATAATGGTCGCAAGGCTACTGCTGTTGCTTCTGGCTCTGTCAGTAGAAATAGTAGCGCTGCGAATGGAGCGGCCTTACCGAAGGTTGGTCGTAACGATCCCTGCCCTTGTGGTAGCGGCAAGAAATATAAGAAGTGTCATGGGGCATAAAAAAGCACTCTGACCTGAAGGCAAAAAAGCGCGTCTCCTGTCTGGAAGACGCGCTTTTCTGTTTTCGGCGTGGCGGCTAGAACTTGAGTGCTCCAGCGGAGAGATTGGCGATAAACTGTCGTGCGCCAATAAAGAAAATGATGATCAATGGAATGGTGGCCATAAATGTTCCCGCCATTACCATACTGTAGTCAGTGTTATAGACTCCATTCAACTGTGCCAGTGAGACTTGCAGCGTATAGAGATTGGGTGTATTAAACACGATTAAAGGCCACAGGTAATCGTTCCAGACGAAAACGAATGTGGTAATTGCCAGAAAACCCAGCGCTGGACGCAGTGCTGGTAATGCCACGTTCCAGTAGAGGCGCAGGTGTCCGCAACCATCCATTTTTGCGGCATCGATCAGTTCGGTTGGAATAGAACTGAGTGCGTACTGACGCATCCAGAAGATACCAAATGCAGGTACCATATTCGGGATGATTTCAGGTAAATAGGTCCCAATCAGGTGCAGATCCGCCATAATGACGAAGATCGCCACCAGCGAACTGGCCGGTGGAATAATAATCGTGCCGATCAGAAAGACAAACAGGACGTTTTTGCCTGGGAAATCAAATTTGGCAAACGTAAAGCCCGCGATGGAGCAGAAAAAGAGCACCAGTATTGTCACTGAGCAAGCTATGATCAGTGTATTAAAGAAACTCTGGAAGAAGCTGATACTTTGCAAGACATGTGAAATGTTGATCCATAACTGGTTACCAATGATGAGCTTTGGTGGCACGCTATAGATATCACCGGTCTTGTTGGTTGACATCACAATCATCCAATAGAACGGAAAGATCGAAATTAACAGGCCAACCACCAGCAAAACATCGACGATTATACGCTGTATACGTGTACCCCGTTGAAACATACCAATGACTCCTTCCAGATTATTGATCGTTGTTGCGCATAATGACATTCCAGTTGATGAAGGTAAAGATCAAGATGATGAAGAACATAATCCAGCTTACCGCCGCACCATAACCGTAACGGTCCTGTGTGAATGCCTGCCAGTATTGGTATAACTGCATCGTTAATCCGGCATGACCGACGCCGCCACCGTTGGTTGAGCCATTCGTTGAGAACAGGATCTGTGGTTCAACAAAGAGCGTCATACCGCCGATAGTTGACGTAATGACTGTAAAAAGGATGACTGGGCGTAAGAGTGGCAGTGTGATGCTGGTGAAGATATTCATCGTGTTCGCGCCATCAACTCGTGCGGCTTCATAAAATTCACCCGGAATGCTCTGTAAACCAGCGGTGTAGATCAGCGCGTTATAGCCAGTCCAGCGCCAGATAACCAGGATTGCGATAGCCCACTTCATCGGCCATGCTGCACTCAACCATTGCACCCCGGGAATATGGGCGGCCTGTAGCGTGAGGTTGATCAGCCCATACTGAGGCGCGAACAGTGAGCCAAAGATCAGTGTGATCGCCACAATCGAAGTGATATAGGGCAGGAAGTAACATACCTGAAACAGGAACTTTGATTTTTTGCGCTGGTTGAGCAAGAAGGCAATAATTAACGCGAAGAACAGCATCGGGATCGTTGACATAATCCAGATCTCGAAGGTATTCAACACGGATTGCCAGAATACTGAGTCAGTGAGCGCATACTCAAAGTTATTGAAGCCAATGAAATGCATTGGTTCGATACCATCCCATTTCTGGAAAGCCAGATACAATGAGAAGAGTGTTGGTATCAGATTAAAGCACAGGAAGACGATAAAGAATGGTGCGACTGAGAGATAGAGTGGCAGATATTTACGCAACTTGCTTTTGGGTGTATAGCGAGCATCTTCAGTCTGTGTCTGATGTCTGCCTCTGGTGGTAGTGATCTCTCCGATTGTACTCATCAGCTTTGTCCTCTTTCTTCTCTGATCAGGAGAACGTTAACGTAGCAGTTCTCGTTGGGACGCCTGCTGTGCGGCATTCCATGCTTGAGTGGGACTTTTTCCGCGATAGTCCATCAGATCTGCCTGATCGGTGAAATCAGTGGTAATATCGGTGTCATATGGACTTTTATAGGAAGTTGGGATGTTTTTTGCTGCGGCAGCGAATATGGCGTTGGTATTTTCTCCTCCATAATAGGCATCGTTTTGATTCATCGTTGGGTTATTGAGTGCCCAGATGGTAGAAGGGAAAAGCTGGATATCTTTATAGGCAAAGAGCTGGTTTTGCGGTGATTCCAACCATTTCGCGACATCATAGGCTTCCTGTGGATGTTTGGAAGCTGTGGTGACGGCGAGGAATGATCCACCATTGTTACCAGGTCCACCTGGAGCGGCTGCGATGCGCCAGTCGCCAGCGGTATTTGGCGTTGCATCCTGTAGAATCTGTTTCATCCAGGCTGCGCCGACGAAAGCAGCGACATAGCCACTACTCACTGCCTGATTCCATGCAGTTGAATATGGCGCTACCTTGGCATCGACCCCGGTTTGCGCGGCTTTGGAAGTTATCGTCCAGATGTTTTTCATATACTGCTCATTGGCAATATATTGACCGGATGGTGTCAGAAATTGTTCTGTGCTTTGTGATAGCGCCAGCGTATAGACATTATTCGCGCTATCAACCATGTAAGATTTCCCATGGGTTGCGTTCTTGTATTTAGCTGCTTCCTGTAGATAGGCGTTCCAGGTTGGCATGAGCGCGGACACTTGCGCGGGATCAGTAGGCAGGCCAGCTTTTGCGAAAAGGTCTGCTCGATAGAACAGCCCGATTGGACCTGCATCGGTGGGTACACCTATAACCTTGCCATCAGGCGCAACACCAAGACTCCATTTCCACGGTAGATATTCTGATTTTATGCTGTTTGCACCTAATGTCCTGAGGTCAACGAATTGATTCTCATCAGGAAAGTAGGTAGCAATATTGCTATTAATACCGAGTATGTCTGGTATTCCACTATGCCCTGCCATAGCTGTACGAACTTTATTGTCGTAATCATTGATTTTGACTGCGTTCAGTACGACGTTGGGGAAGACTTTATCAACCTGCGCGATCAGTTTGTCATCAATGGAGCGATTCCAATACCATAGCGTTAGATGGATTTTGGGGGTCGCTGGCCCACAGGCGGAAATCAGACTCATCATTAAGGTAAAGAGTAAAGGGATGGCAATGAACTGGCCCCATTTGAATGGTTTCTTGCCAGTGAAAGGAGGGAAGGTGAGATGTTGGGCGATTGAATCAAACATACTATGCCTCCTCGCAATGTATTGATACTACAATAGATCAGGCGTCAGCTATGACGTGACTATGAATTGTGTCAGCTATGACCAGAGAACGATGTACACGTATGAACTATCCCCTTCCTGTACATGGTTTTACCGCTACATTTTGGTACGTGGGGGTCCGGTTGAGTTGCGTACAACCAGTGAGGCCGGGATAATTGGGATAGCAGGTGTGTGCTGTCCTTCTATCTCTTTGAGCAGGACATCGATGGCCTGTGACATCAGGGCAGCCTTATCAATCATGATCGTTGTTAATGGGGGGGTGACATATCTGGCTTGTAAGATATTGTCGAGGCCCACGACTGAAAGATCTGCGGGAATGTGCAAACCAGCTTCCCATGCAGCAGACATCACACCAATAGCCATCAGGTCATTGGTCGCGAAAATCGCCGTCGGGGGTGTTTCCAGTACCCATAAGCGCTGGAATGCCTGTTTCCCACTTTCAAATGATGAATTGCCAGCCTGTAATAGTTGAGGATCAGAGACGATGCCCTGTTCTGCTAGCGCGGCCTGAAACTCTCGAATACGCTGAAAATGGGTATTTTCTCCAGCAGGCGTCATGTCGGTGATGATGCCAATACGGCGATGTCCTAGCTGTAGCAGGTGTTCTGCTGCCAGCCTGCCTGCTTGCGCAAAGTCGAAGGTCACGGCTAGCGTCTGTTCTGGTAGCTCTTCTTCCCAGAGACAATATACAACGGGAATGTGTTGTTCCACGATGGAATGAATAAGTTGTGGTGAAGGGCAACCAGGAGCAACGAGTAATCCATCGACACGGCGTGCGGTCAGATCTTTCAGGAGTTGCGTCCCTGTCTGTTCTCCGAGCGAGAATGTCGTCATAAAGACGCGTAAGCCGACCTGATAGGCCAGGTTCTCAACGACGGCAGCCAGTTCCGCATAGAAAGGATTATCAAGCGAGCGAACGGCAAAGCCGATGACACCTGTGCGCCCTTTGATCAGACTCCGGGCAACCAGATTTGGTTGGTATTTAAGTTCTTGAATATACCTCAGGACGCGTGCTCGTGTAGCGGCACTGACCGAGCCCTTCCCTGCCAGCACGTTAGAAACGGTGGTGGCGGTAACGCCTGCGGCTTTCGCTATATCATAAATAGTTGTCATAAAACCTCTACAGTGAGGTAAACAACGATGAAGTTAATCGATTAACTTCATAATGTATTTAGTAATAACATGTAAATTTGTGAAAGTCAATGCCTGGTTGCATCATAAAGGGATTTATCTTGTATTCACTTTTGTTCTTTTCTGAACTATAAGGATGATATTCAGCACGTAATTGTTGTGTATAAGATGGTTTATAAATGTAGACTATCAACAGAACTCTTTTATAGAAAAATAAGTATTCCTCATGAATAGTTGTTGAACCTCTACAAAACGTGGTTTGCTATCTAGTAGTGAGATATGCGACAATATTATACATAAGAATAATGTCTTCCCATCTCTCATTGGAAAGGGTTTGTTCTATGACCAACCAGGCAACAACGAAGTATGCAGAAGGTATTGAGGTTATAGCTCCTGTTTCTCCTGCTTTCGCGGAAATACTTTCACCCGATGCGATGAGTTTTATCGCGCTGTTGGCACGTACTTTTACGCAACGCCGTAATGATTTGCTGGAGCAGCGTACACGACGTCAGGCTGAGATTGACGCTGGCACTCTGCCTGATTTCCTGCCTGAGACGGCGCAGATTCGTGCTGGCACCTGGACGATTGCTCCGCTCCCGGCAGATTTACTGGATCGCCGTGTCGAGATTACCGGTCCTGTTGACCGGAAGATGGTTATTAATGCGTTAAACTCTGGTGCGTCTGTTTTTATGGCTGATTTTGAAGATGCTCATGCACCAAACTGGGATGCCACTGTGCAAGGGCAGTTGAATGTGCGTGACGCGGTACGTAAAACTATTTCATTTACAAGCCCTGAGGGTAAGGAGTATAAGCTGAAAGAGAAGACGGCTGTACTGCTTGTGCGTCCGCGTGGCTGGCATCTGAATGAGAAGCATGTGCTGGTTGATGGGCAGCCTGTTCCGGGGGGCATTTTTGATTTTGGACTCTACTTTTTCCATAATGCGCGACATTTGCTGGAGCATGGGACGGGTCCCTATTTTTACCTGCCAAAATTGGAGAACCATCTTGAGGCACGGCTATGGAACGATGTTTTTGTGCTGGCGCAGGATCAGCTGAATATTCCTCAAGGTACGATTAAGGCCACTGTCCTTATCGAGACGATCCTGGCGACGTTTGAGATGGATGAGATCCTGTATGAACTGCGTGAGCATTCCGCTGGCTTGAATTGTGGACGCTGGGATTACATTTTTAGCGCCATTAAGAAGTTCCGTAATATGTCCGATTTCATTTTACCTGATCGTGCGCAGGTGACGATGACGACACATTTTATGCGCTCTTACTCGCTTCTGACCATTAAGACCTGCCATCGACGGAACGCACCGGCTATGGGTGGTATGGCGGCACAGATCCCGATCAGGAGCAATCCAGAAGCTAATGAAGAAGCTCTCTCGCGTGTGCGTGTTGATAAGCACCGTGAAGCAACCGATGGTCATGATGGTACCTGGGTCGCGCATCCTGGTCTGGTTCCTATCGCGATGGAAGAGTTTAATGCGGTGCTACAGGGTCGCACAAATCAGATTGATCGTCAGCGCGAGGATGTGCATGTTACGGCGGTTGATTTGCTACAGGTGCCAGCGGGAACGATTACAGAGGCCGGGTTACGGAATAATATCAGTGTCAGCTTGCAATACCTGGATGCCTGGTTACGTGGTATCGGATGTGTTCCTATCAATAATCTGATGGAGGATGCCGCGACAGTTGAGATTTCGCGAGCGCAGATCTGGCAATGGATTCATCATCAGCGGGGGATGCTCGATGACGGGCGTAAGGTCACTGTTGACTTGTTCCGGCAACTGATGGCTGACGAATTGGATAAGCTTGAGGTTGCGATTGGGGAGCCTGAATATGCGAACCGCAAATTTTCGCAGGCTGCCGAAATCCTTGATGAGGTGATTACGAACGATCAATTTGTCGAATTTTTGACGTTACCTGCGTATAAGTACCTGCCATAGTGTTCTGGTTCTATGCAGTAGTGCAGCCTGCTTGCATAGAACACATAGCAAAATGAAGAAGGAGTGGGGGACCCACGCACGGCAAGCGTAGCGATGTCGTACTCGCGTAGAGCGTACTTAATGTACGCATCAACCGAACAATCATTGTTCGAGTGTGTCGCGGATATATGAGAATGAAAGATTGGATCGGGAGTTTGTTCGATTGCATACGTTGATTGAAACGTCCTGAACACGCGTAGAGCGGGTTTTATACCCGCATCAACCAAACAGTGATGGTTCCTTTCCCCTCGCTTCTGGTGTTCAGGTCAGTGAACCAGCGTGGAGAGTGTTTCGTCATGCGCATATAAAATGCGCTCTACGCGTGTGTCAAACATTCCGAGCAGCGTACCCGATCGATCTGGTTCGCCCACTCCGTTTTTGCATGTTCATACATCCGCTCTACACGAGTAAGGCGATGCTTCGCGCGCATCGGGTACGCAGGCTATTTCCGATCTTTTCGGAAAATTCTGTTTAGAGTTCCATGCTCTTGGAATTGTTAATTCCCTGTACACGCTCAATCAGTTGCGTTAAAGGCATTGATTTGAGATCAACGTTCGTACGCAAGCGGACCGAGACGGCGTCGGCGGCGGCTTCTTTATCACCGACGACGAGCATGTATGGAATTTTCTGCAACTGAGCGTCGCGAATCTTCGCATTCATGCGCTCACCACGCGTATCGACTTCAGCGCGGATACCTGCCTGTTTGAGTTGTTCCAACACTTTCGTTGCATATTCCTGGTGGCGGTCAGCGATAGGAATGATCATTGCCTGTACCGGTGAGAGCCAGACCGGGAAGGCACCAGCAAAGTGCTCGATCAACAGTGCCATAAAGCGTTCCGTAGAACCCGTTACCGCACGGTGGATGATGACCGGACGATGGGGCTGGCTGTCTTCACCGATGTATTCAATCTCAAAGTTTTCCGGTTGGATGAAGTCGAGCTGAACCGTAGAACACTGCCATTCACGACCTAACGCATCACGCACCATAAAGTCTACTTTAGGGCCATAGAAAGCGGCTTCACCGATACCAATTTCATATTTAATTCCCTTCCGTTCAACTGCTTCACGGAGTGATTTTTCAGCCGTATCCCAGATCTCATCGTTACCGGCGTACTCTTCTTTTTTCTGGGGATCGCGTAATGAGAGTCGTACCCAGTAATCCGTCAGGCCATACGTCTGGAACACCTCATGCGTCAGGTTGATCGCGTTATTAAATTCATCCTGAATCTGGTCCGGGCGCATAAAGACATGCGCATCATCCTGCGTCAGACTGCGGACGCGAGCCAGACCCGTCAGCGTACCGGCTTTCTCATAGCGGTACAGCGTCGCGAACTCAGCATAGCGAATTGGCAATTCGCGATAGCTGTGCATCTGCGATTTGAACATCAGAATGTGATGAGGGCAGTTCATCGGTTTGAGCAGATAGGAATCATCTTCCGACATCTCCTGGTCGCCCTGCATGATCGGGAACATATTCTCGCGATAGTTGTACCAGTGTTTTGACGTCTTATAGAGTTTGACTTTGCCCAGATGAGACGTCCAGACGTGCTGGTAGCCATAGCGTTCCTGCGTCTGGCGTACATAATCTTCCATCAGATGGCGTAACGTTTCACCACGTGGATAGAACATTGGCACACCGGCGCTGACATCTTCCGTCAGCATGAACAGTTTTAACTCACGACCAAGTTTGCGGTGATCGCGTTTCTGCGCTTCTTCCAGCCGCCAGAGATACTGATCCAGCTCTTCCTGCGTAAACCAGGCCGTACCATAGATACGTTGCAACATCGGACGATGTTCGTCACCACGCCAGTAAGCACCGGCGACGCGCATCAGTTTGACCGGGCCGATCTCACTCGTGTTGCTGACGTGAGGGCCACGGCAGAGATCCAGAAAGTTGCCTTGCTGATACATGCCCACTTTTTCGTCAGGCAGGTTCTCGATCAGTTCGACTTTGTACATCTGTCCTTTGTTGCGGAAATGCTCAAGTGCCTTTTCGCGGGGCCAGAGATCCTGAATGAAGGGGTATTTTGCCTCAATGATGCGCTTCATACGGCTCTCAATCTCAGGGAGATCGTCGGGCGTCAGTGCACGAGGCAGATCAAAATCATAATAAAAACCGTCTTCAATCGCAGGCCCGATCGCGAATTTCGCATCGGGGAACATCTCCTGAATTGCTTCTGCCATCACGTGCGAGGCAGAGTGACGCATGCGTTGTATCGGCGTATAGTTAACCGATGCCTCTTCTTGTTTTTCAATTTCTAGTGACATAACAAGAGTCTCCTTCGATAACACAACAAAAAAACCTTTCCATCCCCTGCCGGGACGAAAAGGCTACCTTTCGTGGTTCCACCCTGCTTCCGCGTTTCCTGCCTCTGAATAGCACAACAACCTGGACCGTACAATCTCGTGCAAGAAGAACGTGCTCGTGCAACCTGTAACGTAGTTGAACCGTGTACTTTACTTACTACTTCTCCGAAAACCTGAGTGCGTAGCATTAGTCACGCGAGTGACGTTAGCTTTCGGAATAAGTCCTTCTCAGTACAGACTGGCGAGGGGTATCACGCTTCTCTCTGGCTTGTGGGAGCACTCTCAGCCGCTGATGCATCCTCTCTGTTCACCATGAAGAAGGGACATGGCTCGCGTATGCCATCTATATACTATTCCATAGTATGTTAACATAGCTGGTGCTGACTGTAAAGAGTTTTTTCTGGCGCGGTGAAAAAACCGGAAGTCCTCTCTCCTTTTCTTTCCTATTTTCATACTGTACTATAAGTGGAAGGGGAGATGCGCATCATGGGGCCGAATTGGTGCTATAATACGAAAAGTAATTTAGCCTGTTTATTCATTCTGTGCGTATTATATTGACTTCTCTCGTAACAAACATCAGGAGCAAAACTGCTTAGATGAGCACTCTCTTCACAGATTCAGCATCTATACCGGTCGATACAACCTACCGGGTCGCTGCCATTCAGTATGAGCCGCTTTTAGGAGAAAAAGAGACAAATGTGCAGGCTCTTCTTGCGTTGGCTGAAGATGCGGCTACTCATGGGGCGCGATTGATCGTCTTACCAGCGATGGCGACGACCGGATATTGTTGGGTGTCACGTGACGAAATTGCACCTTTTATGGAATCCATTCCGGGTCCAACAACTGCGAAATTTCAACAACTGGCGGCTACCTATAATTGTTTTATTGCTCTGGGTCTGCCTGAAGTAGATCCAGATACGCAGATCTTTTACAACAGTGTTGTGTTGCTGGGGCCTGATGGTATTGTGGGGTCGTACCGCTCGCTGCACTCCTCAATTGCCGAGCCGCGCTGGGCGCGTGATGGTGATCTTGGCCTTCCCGTCTGGGATACCCCTCTGGGTAAGTTAAGCATCCTTATTGGCATGGATGCCATGTACTTTGAAACGGCTCGCCTCGCTGCTGTACATGGTGCGGATGTGCTTATCTTATCAACTGCCTGGTCCGATGACCGTTGTCCAAGTAGCTGGTGGATGGCACGTGCTTTTGAAAATGGAGTCTATTGTCTGACTGCCAATCGCTATGGTCAGGAGCGCGGTTTGCAGTTCAGTGGCGGCAGTAGTCTCATTAATCCCGATGGTTCAATTCAATCCTATCTGGCTCGTGATGAGGGGATTGTCTATGGAACAGTTGATCTGACACTCAGTCGCCAGAAGCGGTGGGCAAATAATACTGAGCTGCTTGGTAATCCGCTGGCAGATCGGCGTCCTGAAGAGTATCAACTGGTAGTGCAGAATAGCTATCTCTGGGAACCATTGCGTTTTCATGGGTTGTATGAAACGGGACAATTGCCCACAGGCCAGTTATCAGGTGCTGGTATTGTGCAGCTAGAACTGCAATCTTTTGCCGCGCTGGCGCAAAAGGAACCGCTTGAACAAATTCAAATTGTGCAGAATTTGTTACAGACCCTTTTGCAAGATAATGAACCGGCAGTCCCTGATTTGCTGGTTTTACCAGAGTTGTTGTTGCCTGGACCAGTGCCATCTGGAAGTGATGAGACGGCGGTACAGAGCCATTTTCGTCAGGGGGCTATTCAGATACCTGGACCTGAAACGGAGGCGCTGGTCGCGCTGGCGAATACATTGCAGGTAAGTATGGCGTTGGGGGTTGCCGAGGTCGCTGATCAGCAGTATTACAATACTGTTTTGCTGATTGATCCCGAAGGAGTGTATGGGATTTATCGCAAAATGCATTTGACGCAGCGTGATCGGCTCTGGGCTACTCCTGGTAATCTGGGCCTGCCTACTTTTGATACGCCAAGCGGTCGTATTGGTCTGGCCACTGGTTATGATGTGCTGTTTCCGGAAACCCTGCGCATTCTGGCGAGTAAGGGGACCGATATTGTGTGTGCGCCGACGCTGCTGGGTTTTCCTGAGCCGGTCAAATTGGCTCCTGTGCAGCAGACGGCAGTGACTTCACCTATCTACGATGAGGTTGATCCATATCATTTTCTGCTCTGGCGAGTGCGTGCTGCGGAGCATAATGTGTATCTGGCGCTTGCGAACTGGTATGGTCAATGTGGCACTGTTTCAGCGAATGGCCTCAGTGGAATCTTTTCGCCCAATATTGCCAGTTATCCTCGTTTTGAGGTGCTGGCGGATGAGCATGAAACAGGTCTATTATTGATGACTGTAGATACGCGTGAGCAGCGTACAGGACGTCGTACAACGCGTACATTGGAATATAGTCCTGGCGATATGGCTGGTTCTCTAACGGGTGAATTAGCGTACAACGTGTTAGATAGTATCCCCGGCAATACTGTTCGTAGCAAACCTCTTTTACGCAAACGGCAGCCTTTCTGGTATCGTGATCTGGTGCGCAAATTATAATTTATTCAAGTGCGCGTTTGATCGCGTATATGTGGATGGAGTGAGGAGCGGTATTATTCTTATACAAAATGCATCTCTGTGGCGATAGAGCAAAATAGTGAATACGTTCTTGTTCTATTGCATAGAGATGCATTTATTGTTGAATGGCGTATAGTTGTGTAGGAGTGGTAGGAAACTATCACGCTGATAAGAGAGGTCAGAGATAAGGACAGCACGCCACTCGTTATGCTTATCTAATTACCTGCAAGGGACAACTAATGGCCAATGTTTGTAAAAGGGGGGCGCTGTTACTTCTGTTCTGCTTTGGCGGCAGCTTCCGCTTGCCGTTTTACTTGCAGGGGGGCATGTTGCTCACAAAAGCGGAAGCTGCGTCCTCCTGAGAGTAACTGGGCGTAGGCTGCGGGTTCTCCGCATGTATCACAGCGACCCACATGGGTCTTGACTGCCTTCATAACATTTTCTCCTCACAACGATAAGGTTTATAATAGATAGGATATCCATTAAAAGAATATTTGCTGCCTTTATCATACAACAGTATTGTGCGTTTTTTCCACATGTGGAACGTTTCACTACTGCCTGACTGCTTAGACGTCAGTCCCTACAATGGAAATGGTCTGCCTATAGCTGTCTGGTCTTATGTAAGATTCTAATAAATCTTCTCTATATTGAGGAGGTAACGGAGAAACGTATTGTTGGGCTTAGACAAGCTGCCAGGCGATTTGAGTATGCTTTCAGAGGGATGATATCTGGTAAAGTACCAAAAAAGGAGGAGAGAAGCGGCGGCAGGTATACTCTAAATGTGGTAGGTAATGATCGAGAAGCGTGCCACTTCGATATCTATGGAAACAGGACTCCGAGCGTTGGTTACAAGAATACGCATGTATAGATCTGTGGATTGTGTGGTCTATCCAGTTGCTGTATATGGGGCTTGCGTATGATGACGCTACGTTGCAGGTATGTTTCTCTGGATAGTCGATTGTTGCCTCCACCTGTGGGTATTTATGATTATTAGTCTCTCTCCCTTCCAGAAGAACAGGATGAGATCGAGTCTTTTCTCGATCTCATCCTGTTCTTCTGGCATTGCCTGGATGTTATCCGAACTTTCAGCAAGATGATGCTCTAGCGGTGGGCGATGTTTAGCCTGCTTCCAGTTTTGCATCGATGGGTGCCAGATCTGGATCAGTTTTGGCGACTGGATTACGAATATCTATTTCTAGCTTGTCGTCAATGGCGCTGACATGCACTTCTCCATTTTGTGGAATGTTCGCGAGGAGAATGCGCAAGCTGAGTGGCACGGTCAGTAAGCGTTCAATGACGCGACGAAGCGGGCGTGCTCCCTGTGTCTGGCTGAAGCCTTCTTTGCATAACAGATCGATGGCGCTTTCGTCGGCATCAAGGATTAATCCCTGTTCCAACAGGCGTCCACCCAGTTCCGTGATCTGTAAGCGGGTAATAGCCCGCGCCTGATTCTTATCCAATGGATGGAAGATTACGACGTCATCGATACGATTGAGAAATTCTGGACGGAATGTTTGACGTAAGCGTTCCATGAGACGATCACGCTGTATCTCTTCCGCTGTCTCTTTAACCGCGGCTCGGAATCCACCGGGCATAGATCGACCCAGCATCTCGGTACCGACATTGGACGTCATGATCCAGATGGCATGTTGGGCATCAATCGTGTGGCCCTGTGCATCTGTCAGACGACCAGCGTCAAAGACTTGCAAGAAGAGATCGAAGACCTCTGGATGAGCCTTTTCTACTTCATCAAGCAGGACAACGCAATGTGGGCGACGGCGCAGTTTGCCAGTTAATTGTCCCTCCTGATCATAGCCAACGTAGCCAGGAGGGGCACCGATCATACGCGATACCGTATGCTTTTCCATGTACTCGGACATATCCACACGGATAAGATGCTCATCGGAGCCGAAGACTTCCGCTGCTAATGCCCGCGCAAGTTCGGTTTTACCAACACCCGTGGGACCGAGGAACATGAAAACGCCTGCCGGACGATTGCGTGGTTTTAATCCGGCTCGTGCCACCTGAATTGCCTGTGAGACACGTTTGATGGCTTCGTCCTGACCCACGACCCGCTCTTTGAGGCGCGATTCCAGTGTCAGTAGACGATCGCGTTCTTCTCGTCCGGGGGCGTGGACGGGAATGCCTGTGCGCGAAGAGATAACCTCCGCAATCACAGCGGCGGTGATAACAGGTGGTACATCGGATTCGTAATAATTCTCCTGTTGTGGTTCGTCGGCTTCGCTCTCTTCAAGCGAGAAGACGCGTGCCTGTGAGCAGGCTTCATCCAGAATGCTACAGGCCTTGTCTGGTAGACGCAGGTTTGGCAGATACTGGACGGAGAGATGGACGGCAGCCTGAAGCGCGTCATCGGTAATGGTCGCGTGATGATGTTGTTCATACAGGTCACGCATGCCGGTCAGAATGGTGAGCGCTTCATCTGGTGTCGGCTCTTCGATCATGATCGGGCGCAGACGTCGTTCCATCGCGGCATCTTTTTCGATCAGGCGGTATTCCTGTGGTGTGGTCGCACCGATACAGCGTAAGCGACCACCAGTCAGCGCAGGCTTCAGTATACCTGCGGCATCTATGCTACCATCAGCCGCACGTCCTGTGCCGATGAGTAAATGCATCTCATCGATGAATAGAATGATATTGCCACCGGTTTCGGCCTCTTCCAGTACTTTAAGTAGCCGTTCTTCAAATTCACCACGGTATTTGGTTCCGGCGACCAGCGAACTGGCTGAAAGTTCGATCAGGCGCTTCCCGCGTAGTTCCGCCGGGACTCGTCCTTCAACGATGCGTTGCGCCAGACCAGCGACAATTGTTGTTTTTCCTACGCCGGAGTCGCCAATCAGAATTGGATTATTGCGGTCTTTGAGCATTAATGTCTGCATCAACTGCCGTAACTCTTTTTCGCGCCCGATTAATGGTGGCAATTGTTTGTTGCTTGCTTGTTTGGTCAGGTCACGTCCCAGTTTTTCCAGTGTGGAGTTACTGCTTTTGCCACCCATATCGACGCCGATCCCTGGAATTTCTTCCGGTACGGCTTCCGCGTTGGCATTCGCCGATGGTACCAGTTCCAGCAGGGCATGTGCGCTACTGGACATGATCAACTCTATCAACTGACCAGGATTGATGCCCAACTTGGTCAGCAACTCATGGGTCACACCGTCGCCTTCACTCAAAACCGCCTGCGCGATTGCACGCTCATCGACGGATGATGAACCGGCAGTGAGCGCGTTTCGTTCCGCTGTCTGCAAGATCTCTTTACAACGGCGTGTTGGTAAGATCGGTGTATCGCTGGTTGCTTTTCCTGAGCCGAGCGCGAGGCGAATGACATCGCGCACCTGTTTCGGCGAGAAACCCAGACTACGTAGTGCATCCTGTGTACAACCACCGTCTAATTTGGTTAAAGCAATGAAAAGATGGGGGGTGCCCAGATAATCTTTCCGCATCCGGCGGGCTTCATTCAAGGCAAACTCTAATACCGCACGGAGGAAACGGCGGTCTGGTGAGTTTGATGAAGAGAACAGCGGAGACATGAGCTGGCTATCATCAAACGGATCACCTGGTGGATCTGCCTGACGCTCTTTATTCGAGAGTATTGTGTTGACAAGGCGTTGCGCTGGATCGCCATACAGAACGTATGACATCCAACTGGTATCATCGCTGTAGTGTTGCGCGATGGTGATACGTGCTCGTCGTAGCGCTTCACCCAGCGAGACGCCATCTGCAATATCCTGATAGATAAGTGTCATAAATTCGTGGGCGCGTTGGGGGGGGATGGACCAGCGTTGCGCGATTACCGCGCCAGCGCCAGCATTGAGTAGCTGGCTGGCTAAGAGTTCTTGCTGCTCATCTCGTTCCTGCTGGCTGATTGTTATGTTTGCGCTATTATGACTGTTACGCTCTTCTTCATGGTAGCTCAGGAAAATCAAGGGGTGTCGTGATAAGCCCTGAAAAAGTTGAGAGAGCGCATGACCATCCAGACGAGAATTTCCTGCCAGAGCTAATGTTGCGTCACCATCATTGCTACGAAAAGGGAGCGGACCAGCATAATGGATGACGTGTAATGGTTCTGCATCGACCCTGATTTTCATTTCGAGCTGGTTTGCTTGTTGGCGATACAGTATGATGCGTGTAATTGATTCAGGCAAACTGGTACAGAGGGTTGCTACTTCTTCTTCTGCGCTACCACAATTTCCTGTTGGGTTGACGAGGAAGAGGATAGATAAACCTTGTGTATCGCGTTTGGCAGTTTTGCGCATCGGTCGCTCTGTTTGCAATGGGCGTATGATCATCTCGCGATCCTGTTGACGGATACGACCCACGCTCACTGTCTGCGAGAGGTAACAACGTGCTCTGGTGCTAGTATCAAACATCAGCTCCCAGGGAATGTCTGGTGTGTTCGTACTAATGATTAGTGCAGTATCCAGATGCCTCAACATATCTTGCAGGGGAACTGGAAGTAATGTCTCAAAAAGAAAACGTCCCAATGTAAGGAGCGCGTCATGCGTCGGTCCAGCTTTCATCACCTGACGTCTGGTATCACTGGTGGGGCCAGACGGGGAGGCTGTTTGCAAGGCACGGCGTAGTCGCTCACGTACCTCTGGTGTGAGGTCGGTGCTATACTCCTGGCCTATCGGGCCATCGGGAAGATCAAGACGAAACCGATAAGTTGTTTCTGTACGTATGATGCTGAATAGGGCTGGTTGTTCCATGAATCCTTCTCTTCCACAATCTTCCCGTCAATCGTAATGTCTACGATTGCAACAAAAACACACACGAGTTCTCGGCAAAAGCAGTATACGTGGTTAGTCTTCCATGTGTCAATAGTTCCTCTTATAAAGGACTGTTTTTGCTTCTATCGATATTAGACGTAAGGAGATGAATTAGGGTTGCTTTCTCGCTTCTTTTCCCCTCTGGAATGCTTCTTCGCGAGCTTCACAAGCTTTTCAGTGTCAGATCGAAGAGCTTTTTTTGCTTCTAGAATAGAAGCATTTCATATGTAGTATTGTTGTTCTGGGCAAATTAACACTACACATGAAATGCAACAGATGGCTAGACTTTCGGCTGCGGGTAGCAACTGCTGGATGTTGTTTTGGGTAAGGTAAAGCTACGATCTGTTGTTCCCAGTACGCCATCATAGTGCATGCCGCTGGTGCCTGACTTCTGGCAATCGGTTGATGCTGGAAGGATGGTGAGATCCAGAATCGGGTCGGTGTCGGCCTGACGTTGTACCAGCAGGCTATAGGGATGCCCCGTTGGTGGCACGTACCATGAGAGGGTGACAGTCATATTACAGTTCTTGGGGACGATGACCCAACCACCATACATTGCACGTCCCGGTTGGTCGCTATTCATATTTGTTGGTCCGCCAATAACGTTTAATGGGTGTGATTCTCCATAATAGGGATCGTTGAGATACCAATCCGCACTCCCGGCACCTAATGTGGGCACATTGGGGGCGCAGAGGAGTGATCCATCCCCATAGGGATCATACTCCGGGCAGGCCTGATAGGAGCCTCCGCAGAGGGTTTCCCCTTCAAA
This sequence comes from Dictyobacter sp., assembly GCA_035493535.1. Lineage (GTDB taxonomy): Bacteria > Chloroflexota > Ktedonobacteria > Ktedonobacterales > Ktedonobacteraceae > Dictyobacter. Next base: position 80,699 of record DATJIE010000061.1, on the reverse strand, counting down.
CCAGCGTGAGAAGCCATTGCCCCAGAGATATTTACTGTTTGGTGGCACATAAATGCGTACATAATCGCGATAGGTGTCATAGCCATACACATCACCGAGTTGTGTATAATCCAGTGTCATTTGTAAGACATGGGTAGCACCACCATTACTATCTAGAGATACGGTGTCGTGCAGGTAGGTACGAACATACGTTGAGGCTTTACTGACGCTCAGGTTTACTTGCGTGACATAGAGGCCATCATGGCTGGTTGAGGTGTCGATGGCTCCGGTTGAACCATATTTGCCGATCAACTGTTCGATGGTCGGGTTATTGACATATATCTGAAGATCTTTGGTTTTGAGATCATAAAGCATCTGCCGTCCCAGAGAGATGAGTTCATCTGGTGGGGCCTGCCGGATATGATCCATGAGGGCGTTGGAGAGGCGACGCGTAAAGAGTTTACGTGCCAGATTATCACCATTAACGCCACTGACATTGATATGTTCGATCTGTTTTTCTTTGCTGATGCCCGCATGGTCCAGTTGATAATAATGTAGTTTCGCCTCAAGGTTCTGCGCGGTGATGGTTTCATGATACAGCGGGATAGAGAGTGGGCCAGTTACCTGGAGAATACTCTCGATCAAGAATGGTGAGAAAACGATTACACCATCGACTGATTTGCCAAAGTCTGTCTGATATGCCTGCATGGCAAGTTTGGCTGAGGTTGGGAAGTCTGCTGATAGATTGGAGTCGCGTAAACCCCAGTTCGCGATGGGCCACCATGTGAATGGAGCTGGTGCGGCAACGCCAGTATTATTACTATTGACATTATGTTCCTCGACGGTGCCAATATCCTGTAATGTGAAGCTACCAATGCGTCCACCATTAATAGGTAATGCACCGTACTGGCCTGTAAAACCGCCTGTGGCACGTAGTTCTCCTCGGTCCATTGTCTGAAGGAGGAAGGTACGAGGTTGGTCAACACCGAGTATCCAGCCAATCGCCTGACCTAAATCGTGTGTTTCCGTCAGATCTGATAGCGCCTGTGGAACGGCGGTAAGCACCATATTCAACTGTTGTTTCTGGCTATTACTCAACGGCAGGCTGTTCAATGTAACATTCTGCGATTGGGCCTTAATATCCTCTAATTGTGGAAGCGCATAGACAATGGCGTTCTGGACAATATTTAATGTGGATTGTGTTACTAATGGTTTCGAAGAGCTTTCTAAGAGTGGTCCACGGAATGTCGGAGCCAGTGTCTCGGCTGTTTGGATCAGTTGTTGCCCGATATCGGTTCCATCGACGCCGATACGACTGAGCGCACGGGCAGAGTTGATTTGCTGAGGCAGCATGCTCGCGAAAAGTGTGACGGACGCATTGCTTTGCAATTCATTGTTGAGTTGTTGAAAATCGGCATGTGCTGCCTGCATTTCTTGCTCTGCTTCGTGCAGCCTGGTGATATCGAGAAATCCCTGTGCGTGATTTTGCGAACTGGTAAATATATTTTTGATGTTTGTGAGATGCTGTACACCACTTTGGGCCTGATTATACATGACATAGGTGTTAATAAGCTCAAAAATAATCAAAAAAGAGGGAAGGAGGATCAGCGTCGCTAAGGCAATACGAGCAGGAGGCGATAAGCGTCGCCAGAATGCCAGTTTTCTCCGTAAATGAAAACTGTGTGCGATGCTATCCCACGCTGGTGCTGCATAACGTTGGAACGCAGCGATGCTGATATCTGGTTTATCCGGCTTGCCTGCTGTTTGCGGGTGCGCTGCTGGCATGAGTTCCGGTTCTATGGGTAGAACTGGCGTTGGTGGCACTATTGCTCTTGCTTTTGGTACTGGAGCATAGTCCCGTAAAGAACTTTGAGCGACAGGCGTAGAGGGTGGAATTGGAACATGTACCGTTTCCATGCGCGAGATGGAGTCCTGCTTTTGGTCTGATTTGCGCTCTTTACACCCTTCATGGTCATGTTCAGTCTCATGGGGAGCCTGTTTATTGGCTGCTGTGCTATCTGTTATTGCCGCGCTTTCTGTGGTTTCAAGTTGGGAAATATCAGCAGAGACAGCTTTATGTTCCTGCGGTGGTTCAAGTTCGGTATTTATTGATGTTGATCCTGGTTCAGCAGTTGTGGCAGGCATCTGTTCCGCTGGTTGATTGACGATTGCTTTGCTTTCGTATGTGTCGAGTTGAGCGATATCAGCAGAGGATTCTGCGTTTGCTGCATCAGCAGCGGTAGCGGATGCCGTTGTCGGTTCTACAATCGCATTGGTCTTTTGCGTGGTGAATTGTGTGATATCCGTCTGTTCTTCATTCTGTTGACCGATATGTTCTGAAGTCTGCTCATTAGTTGCATTATTATTATGTTGTTGTGTCTGCAGCTCTGACTGCGAGGAGGTTAATCGTTTGCGTTTTAGTGCCTTCGCCTTAGACATGGAGTTGCCTCCACGTATCTGACAGGTGTAAATGGACCGTCATTGTTACCTCTTGATTTTCCTACAAGATTACGGTTTCAATATGTCACAACGTATCACTGTGGTTGTAGTTACCACTGTATGATGCATTGGCTCTTTTCCTTTACTCTGTTTGGTTTTCTTCTTACAGTATATTTATTCTTACTATATGGTTGATGTTATCCTATTTATTGATGTGATAGGTCATTTTTATTAGTGAATATCAATGAATGTATTTTGTTTTGTTGATGTAGAGATAAAGTGAGAAAGATGAAAATAGTATAACACCTTGCCTTCTATCTCATCTATTTTTAATTATAATAGTGCTCATGCAGGGTTGTCAGTCCTGATAGTACTGTTTGTACTGCTATTCTGAGTGAATAAGGCTAGTTTAGCCTTGCGATATGGTGTTTTTGTTGTATCTCTTATGCTGGTAGAGGAGTGATAGCTGTATGAGTGTAATGCAGTACGCAAAAGGGGGCACGTACCATGATTAATGGTCTGGTGTGGAGCGTGAAAAATGGTGAGTCAGTAAAACTCAAAGAGTACGATCCTGGCTATACGGATGGACAAATGAAGCGTGAAGATGCTGAGACAATGATGGTTCAACTGGGAAAAGAACTCGGTGAGTTGCAGGAATTGCTGTTTGCGGCACGGCAGCAGAGCGTTTTGATGGTGTTACAGGGGATGGATACCAGTGGTAAAGATGGTACAATCAGGCATGTTTTTTCTGCGATCAATCCCCAGGGATGTATTGTTCATGCTTTTAAGCAGCCGACAGAGATTGAACTGGCGCATGATTTTCTCTGGCGTGTGCATGCTGTGACGCCTGGAAAAGGAGTCATTGGTATCTTTAATCGTTCTCATTATGAAGATGTGCTCATTGCGCGGGTGCATGATCTGGTACCAGAAAAGGTCTGGCGCGGTCGTTATGAGGAAATTAATCATTTTGAAAGATTGCTGGTAGACAATGGTACTATTCTTTTAAAGTTTTTTTTGTATATCAGTTATGAGGAACAGACAGAGCGTCTACAGGCTCGTGTACAGGAAAAAGATAAATCCTGGAAGATTTCCGCGAGTGATTTTGCTGAACGCAAATACTGGAAGGTGTATCAGGAGGCATATGAGGATGCATTGAGCAAGTGTAATACGGATGCTGCCCCCTGGTATATTGTGCCTGCGAATCACAAATGGTACCGTAATCTGGCAATTGCGCATACACTGGTGCATGAGCTGCGTAAATATAAGGATAGATGGACGGCAGGTCTGCAAGAACGTGGGCGGCAGGAATTGGAGATGTTGCGCCACATACAGGAGGAGCAGAAAGCAAAATGAGAGAGACGGTGGTTCGCAGCAATATCCCCTGTGTCCTCCGTCTCGCGTATTATTGTTCTATAGTTTGCGTGTCAGGCGACCATATGGTGGTGTTGGTGGCGTATAGAATGTGGGTGCGGTAGAGATCATATCGCCAATACGTAATTGCACCTGTACATAGTGCATGCCTGAGCGGTGATAGTGTGCGAAGAGCATCAAGGAATGATGGGCAATAATATCCGCCTCATCGCTATGGCGTGAAATTTGCATCTGCCCACCGATGGTCTCTTCCGGAGCGCTTTCTCCAATGGCTTCTCCTTCTGCGCTCATGACCAATTTGCGTGTATCTTTGCGGGTGCGTATCGGCCATAAAATGAGCGCGATAGATTGCCCTTTTAGATGTTGTTCTTGTAGTCGTGACCCCAGATAATCAGCCAGTTTCCGAATCGCATTACAGGTTTCATCCGCATCGGCGTGATGATGGAAGTGTACGCGTGCGTTCTGGCTGACGGGTGGAGCATCAGGAACAACCAGACTTTGATCATTGCCATTAGCGATCTGATATAGCCAACCTCCGGGTCGACCGAGACGCCGCACCAGTCCTTCTTCGGTGAGCGCTGCTACCTGGGCAAAGGTTGTAATACCAAAATCGCGTAAATGGGCAACGAGTTCAGAGATAGCGACAGGATCGAATTGTTCCCCTTTCCATTCAACCTCGGTGTATTGTGGTTGTCCCTGGCTATCGTTCTGTTCTTTTAGCTCGGCAGTGATCTGTGGCTGATTGGCTCCTATGGAGCGTAGTCTGAGCAGAAATGTCAGTGGCAAGGTCTGGACAAAGGAGGCTTCGCGTCCCGGTGGGATGTATAAGACGCCATGGCGTCCATCTCTACGACTCATTAATGCGGCCAGTTCGGCGATAGTTTTACCGCTCGCGATACCTGTAAGGGCTGTCTGACCCATTTCGCTGATTTCGTCACATAATTGTTCTGCGATCTCCACCGGAGATGTGAAGGTGAGTTCACTGCCATGCAGATCAATAAAGGCGTCGGAAACCGCGATTGACTCAATAATGCGTGAATAGGTGCGATAACGGTCTTTGAGTTTCTGTAAGATGGGTTGATAGGCATCATAGGATGCGGGTAGAAAACGTGTACGTGGGGCGATGCGATGTGCTCGCCGCAGAGGCATGCCAGGTACCAGACCGAGGCGTTGAGCAGCAGGCGAGACATCGATTATGCGACCTGGCTCATTGGGACGTCCTGTTCCTGTGCCGATAACATAGCTCTGACCGCGTAAGGAGGGATCTAGCTGTTCCTCCAATGTGCAGTAAAAATGTTCGATGCGTACATGCATAATCCCCTGTCGTGCAGGTGATCGTCTGCTTGCCTCGGTATTTGTCTCATCCAGGCCTGGATGGTCCTTTATCTGCTCAATTATCGTACCCGGACCCGGTGTCTTTGGTACGAGTTGTCTGGTTATTGCTGATCGCTGAAATTGCTGCATATTACTCTTATAATACCCATAATCATTAAGAAAGAGTGAAAATCCTCTCATTAAAGAAGAACGAATGAGAACAGGAAAATCTGGCGTGTGAACGTTCCATCTTTATCACGGGCGGTTCCCTATGACAGATGAATGTGTCTTGAAGCTGTACTGGCTATTGTATAGTCATTCTTCCCTGAATAGCATGTGTTGGGGATAAAGAAGCCTATGACTATACCTTTCCGCATAGCAAAGATGGAAGGATAATCTATGTACTATTGGCTGATGAGCGCCACTTAATCTTCTTTCAGTATGCAAGCCTATTTTGTTTCTAATAGCATATCCATATGCAATGAAATAGGAGTATTCATAGGGACGCAAAATTGCCACTTGCATTGCCAGCCTGTGACTTGCTCATCTGAAGGTAAAGAAATGAACCTTCCATCTGAGTCTATTATATACGAAAGTTTCACGATATGTTTATATCGCGTTAATGATAATACCAGCTTTTCTCAGTTTTGTTTTATTTGTATGGTCCTATTGGGTGAGTGGCAGCAAAATATCCTGTAATTTTTGGTCTAGATGTTCCGCAAGATGGAGCTGATCAGCGTGAAGATACGAGAGAAATTGTGCTATTGCTCTGCGCAATGCGTCTCCCATATCGGTTGTCAGCGTGAGATCGTCTTCCCACCACCAGTTGAGAATGTGCCAGACGTTTCCTTCACGTCGTGAGTCCAGACGGGCTATAAAGCGATTGCCATAGAAGACTGGCAGGACATAATAACCCCAGCGGCGTTGCGCCAGTGGTTTGTAGACTTCCCATTGGTAATCAAAATGGAATAATTGCAGGATGGCTTTACGATCCCAGAGCAGACTATCAAGTGGTCCGAGTAAGATGACACGTTCTTCGAGTTCTGGAGCCTGTAATAGCGGAAGCGCACTGGTAGGCATGTAGTATTGCCAGTGTTTGGGTCCGACTGAGACAGAGGTCAGGGTGCCATCTTCAACCAGTTGTTGGATTGCGGTTTTTCTTGTCGCAGCATTGCCACATGCGGTCCAGATGCTGGCTTCGGCTGTGGGACGGAGGAGTCCTGTGGCCTGATGTCGTCTGGTAATGATCCAGCGGTAGTAGGCTGCAAGGTCTGGATGATGTGTTGTGACGAAGTGATGCGCGGGGATGACTCGTTCAGGACGGTCAAAATAGTGTCTGCCGCCTTTACGATGGTGGGTGAGTAAGAGACCGCAGGCCCACATGGAGCGCAAGATACGTTTTGTGCGTGTTTGACCATACCATGTGTGCTGATCTTCTATTGTTGTTGTATCGGTAAAATCGAGGGACGAGAGTGGTCCACGGGCATCGATCTCCGCGAAGATGGTTTTCGTTGCGTCCTTTTCCGCATCGAGGATTTCCTGATCATGATAGGGACGATATTTCTCGCGTATATGGACGCGCATGGCCCAGTCACAGGTTGGGACCAGACATGCTTGTTTGTCCCAGGCATCATAAATCAGGCGTTCCGTATAGGCGTACGGCATCCATTCATCAACGTGATAGTCGGGGATGCGTGCCTGAAAGACCAGATCAGTATTCCGTCCAACGGGATTGAGTGGATCGTATTGCACTGTTCCCAGGCGTTGGATCACGCCCGGGAGGTCAGTCTGTCGGAAATGGTAGGTAGCCAGAAAGCGCTGTGCCTCTTCCTGTGAAACTTCAATCTTCATACTGCTGCAATCCTATTAGCTGGCTGTTGTTAACTTGCTGCTGTGGTTGTATTCATTTTGATCTCGCTGGTTGGTTGCACTCGAATGCTTTTATCGCCTGTCGCATAGCCATCTAGCGTGTCGTTATAGAAGGCAATAATCTGAGGCGCGGTGAGAATATCCGTATCAAATGTGATATGTGCATCCTTTACCAGGGTAACGTCATAGCCCAGACTGGTGGCTCTGCGTATGGTGGTATCGACACAATATTCGGTCTGACCACCAGCGACGATCAGATGTTGGATGCCTCGTTGTGCTAATTCTTTCTGTAGGGTTGTTTGATGGAAAGAGTCTGACGATTCTTTGTGGATGACTGGCTCATGTTCGTGTGGAGTGATTGCTGGATGTATCTGCCAGTCTGGCGTGCCGACTACTAATCCGTTTCCTGAGAATTCATCGTGTTGTACATAGATGACAGGTATCTGATTTGCTCGTGCCTGCGTGAGCAATAGGTTGATATTCTCCAGAATGGGAGGCGCAAGTGGATTATTCTCCATCATGCCAACCTGAATATCGATGATCACCAGTGCTGTGTTGTTATCCATATACGGTAATCCCTTTCCTGACTATGATATGTATGATTATCTGGTAATAATTGTACAGCAGAAAGAGGTTAATATACGCCCTGATTGGAAGAGTTCCAGTTTCTATGATTTCTGCTCCAAATTGCTTAAGATAACGCTGCATTTGTTGTCTCATATGTAGAGAAATGATTTAATTGAATGCAGACCAGTTTATGTGAGAAATTGGTGTGAAAACTTGTGTGAAACCACATCGCTGTAAGGTGCGTAATGGACATAGGAAGCACAAAGTAATGGGAAAGGATTTTACTGAAGTGAGGACCAGAAACAGGATTAAATTGTTGGGATTTGTTGCGAACGCCGTGGCATTGATACTGATGGTTGCTTATTTTTTTAGTTACAATTCTATATTATTCTCAGTAACATTTGTTGTTATGCTTATCGCATCTCTATGTTCCCTGATCTCATTTGATTTTAGAAACAGGCGAGGAGAGGGTATAACAGGAGAACTTTCACAGGATAAAGGTATGTAACGATAATAGTTCTTACTACCATTGCCGAGTCAGGTAAAATTGCATTGTGATCATGGCAATGACGAAGAAAGAACTGTTTGAGGGTATATGTATTTTCCTACAACACGAGTGCTTACCGTGCTGGAATTATTGCAGTCACGCCAGAAGATCAGTGGTCGTGAACTATCTGAACGTCTGGAAGTTGATATACGTACTGTACGGCGTTATGTGACGATGTTACAGGATCTTGGTATTCCGGTTGAGTCGGAGCGAGGGCGCTATGGTTCTTATCGTTTGCGTCCCGGTTTCAAGCTACCCCCTTTAATGTTCACAGATGATGAAGCTCTGGCTATCACGTTGGGTTTATTGATGACGCGCAAAGTGGGATTGGCAATGACTGAGCCTGCTGTGGAAGGTGCGTTAGCGAAGATTGAACGTGTTTTACCTGTGACGATCCGTGATCGTGTGCAGGCATTGCAGGATACATTGACGCTGGACCTGCCATCTCCAGCGTCGATGCCACCTGCGGAGGTCGTTGTCTCTCTGAGTATAGCGACGCAGCGACGACAATGTGTAACAATGCGCTATCAGGCGTATGAGGCACAGGAGACGGAGCGTGTTGTTGATCCTTATGGATTGGTTTATCGCTCTGGTTTCTGGTATATGGTTGGTTTCTGTCATCTCCGGTTGGATATACGGAATTTTCGTCTGGATCGGATCGTTGCCGTGCAAATCTGTGATGAGAAGTTTCAGCGCCCGGACAATTTTGATTGTCTGGATGTTGTACTGCGCTCAATTTCACAGACACCGGGGAAATGGTTGGTGGAGATCCTGTTGGAAACGACGCTAGAAGAGGCGCGACATATGGTACCACCTGCATTGGCAACGTTGGATCTGGTTGAAAATGGCGTTCTTTTCCGCTGTTTTACCAATAGTCTGGATTGGATGGCTCGTATCGTTGTTTCATTCTGTTGCCCCTTTACTATTCGTCAGCCAGCGGAGTTGCGAGATGCACTACGGCAACTGGCACAGCAGATGATAGTGCTGGCTGACGATAGGGGCGAGTAGTCTGGTTACTCGCTCAGCTCTTCAACGAGTTCGCGCAGGAAGAGTTCGGCGTCTGTTACCAGACCGGCAGCCTGGAAGGTACCACGATCAGATAATTTGGTCACGACTGCTGGATTGATATCAACGACTACTGTCCGAACACGAGCAGGGAGCAGGTTTCCGGTTGCGATAGCATGCAGCATGGAAGAGATCATCAGTGCCATCTCAATACCATCCTGAATGACTTCACGCATCTGTCCCTGCGCTATCTGCATATCAGAAATGACTCCTGGCATTGGACCATCATCACGTATGGAGCCTGCGAGCACCATTGGGATATTCCGTATGTAGGCTTCATATGTGATGCCATCTTTCAGCAGGCCAACCTCGATTGCTTTCTCAACTGAGCCAACATTGCGAATAGCATTGATCGCCCGCAGGTGATTACGGTGTCCACCTTCAACCTGCTCACCACTCTGGAGTTGCACGCCAAGTGATGTTCCATATAGTGCGGACTCAATATCATGCGTGATGATTGCATTGCCGCCAAAGATAGCCTGAACGTAGCCAGTGCGAATCAGTTCAGCAACATAGCGTCCCGCGCCAGTATGAATAACTGCCGGGCCCAGTACGAACAGGATTTTTCCACCACGAGCACGTGTCTCTTTCATCTGGCGTGCGATATTATGGATCGCCAGTACCTTCACCTTTTCGGACGAAACATCGCTCTGCATAAAAGCGAAATCTTCATGATCGCGTTCACGCGTGTATGGAATGACACGAATACCATCATGACCGACAACGATTTCGTCTCCGGTATGGACTTCATGCATTGGCACACAATGAGCACGGTTATGCTCTCGATCAATAGCGATTGCGACATCCATTTCAATCCGTTCAACGCCAATCCACTGACCGTTGATACGGACCTGTGTGACCAGATTCGTGGTGGAGTAGAAGCGTGCCGGGAGCACCCCATCCTGTTCTACTATTTCTGTACGTACATCGTTGGCTTGTAGCAGGACCGCGCCGAGTTGTTGGAGCTGTGAGATAATCGTATCTAACGTATTTTCATCTGGTGCAGTCACCTTGATGCGGGCATAACTGGTATCGTTTTTGGTAGCGCCGACGTGCATTTCTTCCACGTCGAAATTGCCACCACGGTCCATAATCGTATCCCAGGCGCGAGGCAGTGTCCAGGAGTCGATGATATGACCACTGAGTTCGACGACTTCATGAGCTGTATGCATATAACTGTTCTCTCTTTGCTTGAAATTGTGTGGGTAGTCAGGCCATAGAAAAAGAAAATATGGGCCGTAATTTGTTGCTTAGTGTATGCCTACTGAGAGAGAAATGTCAATTAATAGTCCGGAATATTATTTCCTAACATGCGGATGAGCCGAAAGGCTAGCCGCGCAAGCGGCGTTGCAGCATGAATATGGGTAGATATTTCCTAACATGCGGATGAGCCGAAAGGCTAGCCGCGCAAGCGGCGTTTTATGCTCGGAACGGCTATTTTGCGGTTTTTTCTTTATTGATCTGTTGTCCGGTGGGACAAAGTGGCTGGAAAATACAGGAGCGGCATTTAGTTACCTTCTGTTTTTGGAGCGTTGGGGGATATTGTTCGGTGCAGACCGCCATCTCATTGAGAAAACGGATCACCTTTCGGCGCAATGCGGGTGTGTAATCAATCGTGAATTCACGGTCGGCGTAGCGTAGAATGCCATGTGTTGGTGGCTCATCAGAGTAATCTTCAAGGATCAGGCAATATGCGGCAATCTGGATCGCATCGTTGCTGGAGGGTTTCATCGCATTGATCTCGATGGGTTTGACCTCGATGGGTACAAGGCGTGAATCAGGAATCTTTACGACATACGTGGGTTTTCCGGCTAATGGGAATTGGTCAGAAGTCAGCAGTTCCCCCTGCTGATCAGCATCTTCATAGACCAACTCACCCATTGGAAGCTGGTGAGTATGGTGATACTCTTCAACCAGACGTTGTTCCTGCTCTTTGCGCTCATTGAGCATCAAAATAAAGAGCGCAGACGATAGGAGTAAGAGGCCGATCCCAACGGGAAAGAGAATGCTACTAATGGTCATTTTTTATCCTCTTACGCGTATGCGTTCCTTCCATTGCATCTTTTTTTTAAATGGCCGCACATATCAGGGAAGTGACATACTGATCCAGGCAACCAGAAGTACAAAGAGTGCGAGCGTTAGTGTGACAATAGCGAAGAATTGGAGTTGACGTAGTTTGCGGTGTGTATCTGGCACCTCGTCCTGTTCTTCGGCTATCTCGTATTCGTACTCATCCTGTTCCAGACGTTCGAAACCTTCTGGATCGTCGGACTCCGAGAAGGCATTACGGCGCACCAGAATCTGCTCGATCACCTGATATTCAGGGAACGCCGTTGCCTGTTGACCATAATTATGCTCCATCTCAACGAGTCGAGCGAATAGTTCCTCATTATCGGCTTGTACCAGCGGTTCATATTGCTCGTTCCACCAGATGAGAGGACAGTATTCATATTCGGCAAGCTCGCTAACCATGAAGATCTGTTGTTGCGAATTCTGACTTTGCATGGTTATTTAAGCAAAGAGAACTGATAAACTGCACAAGGAAATAGTGCAGTTTATCGATATGCTAACGATAATAAAGCAGATCGTCTACTTACGGCTGAGCTACTTCTTCTTGCGCTGGCGTGCCAGCCAGACCAAGATCCGGGGCGATCGTCGTCATTGCCTGAATGACAAATGTGATGTGCTCATTTAAATCAAGGTTAAGCCCCTCGGCACCTTTCACCAGATCGTCGCGGTTGACACCAGCGGCGAACCCCTTCGCTTTCATCTTTTTGCGTACGGAAGAGGTTTCCAGACCCAGGATACTTTTGTTAGGGCGTACCAATGCTGTCGCAGTAATCATCCCCGTCACCTCATCGCAGGCATAGAGCGCCTTTGACATCAGATCAGTACGAGGATTGGTAGCTTCATTCAGATCATTGTGTGCGAGAATGGCATAAATAATGCGATCATCATAGCCATCGTTACGTAGCCATTCCGCTGCTATTTGTGTATGCTGTGCTAAATCTGGATATTCTTCATAATCGCAGTCATGCAAAAGACCTGCGATACTCCAGAGTTCTTTGTCTTCACCATATTTCTGTGCATAGGCCCGCATAGCGGCTTCAACCGAGAGCATATGTCTCTGTAAACTGATATTTTTGACATGCGTGGTCATTAATACGTAAGCGTCGTTTCGTGTTGGCATAATACTCCTCTTACAGATACAGTTGGCGCGGAAATTGCCGCTCGTGGCTTTTATTATAGCATAGGCAATACCTGGATGCATTCAGAAATGTACCTCTCATAGCTAGAAATGCATGTGGGCATTTCTCAGTTGCATGTCAGGAAAGCGCAGCAGGGAGTAAAAAAGTTTAGATATAGGATAAGTATATGAAAAAAGTGTAGCGTACAAGGAGCGTTATCACCTCAGATGATAGACAGACCGTTCTGTCTACCTGATCAGGCTTTTTATGAATAGATTTATCAGCGTATACGACCACAGTTAGGAATAGACAGAACGGTCTGTCTATGGAATTTGTGCCTATTATAAGTAAATTGTCACTACATACGGTGATGAGTTGAAATAGACAGAACGGTCTGTCTATTTTGCATGCAGATACAAAAATGCCGGGAAATGTTTCTGAGTGAAGACAATGCGAAACATTTCCCGGCGTTTTTCAACATTTTTTGTTTTGCTAGCGTTCTTTCACACCCAGACCCGGTGTTTCTGGCAACACAAGTTTGCCTTTTTCGACCTGCACGCCGACAAAAGGATCATCTTTGATGAGTAGGTGACCATCCAGGTCCGCGTAGTCAACCAGCGGTGTGAGATGAGCCGCTGCGGTGATTGCCAATGAGCTTTCGATCATACAACCGATCATAATACGGAGGTTATGTGCTCGTGCGGTATGGATCATCTTCAGCGCATTATTGATGCCACCACATTTCATGAGCTTGATGTTAATGCCATCAGCGCATTCGCTGACCTGTGGAATATCATCGACCGTCACACAACTCTCGTCGGCGATAATTGGCACTGGCACATTATCGCGTACCAGTTTCAGACCTTTCAGATCATGAGCCGCGACTGGTTGTTCTACGAACTCGATATTGTATGGCGCGAATGCATTGATGTTTTTGATGGCCTCTTTAGGGGTCCATCCGGCGTTGGCATCGACGCGGATAACGGCAGACGAAACATCGCGAATGGCTTTAATGATCTCAATATCATGTTTCGTACCAACTTTGATCTTGAGTATTGGATAGTCTTTCGCGAGGAGCGCTTTTTTCGCCATCTCGGCTGGACTATCGATGCCGATGGTGAATGATGTATATGGTGTGCGAGCTGCATTCAGCCCCAGGAGTTTATAGACTGGCACACCGAGCACTTTACCGACAATGTCGTAGACAGCCATATCCACTGCTGCTTTTGCGGAGGGATGCAAGCGGATAATTTTATCCAGGCGTGAAATAATGTCTTCTATTGTGAAAGGATCGTCTCCCAGATTGCCCGCGAACATAGCAACACAGGCAAGCACTGTTTCCGCGCTTTCACCGTAGTAGTGGCTGGGCGCTGCTTCACCATAGCCAACATAATTTTCATGTTTGACCTGTACAACGACATTGGAAGCCGTGTGCTGGACGCCACGCGCAATACGAAATGGCGTACTGAGTGTCAAATCAATTGGTTTGGCATCAATATGTAACATAGCGATGTTCCTTCATTTGAGCGTGCTCATCTATTGATCTCTGGATGGCATATTCATCCCGTTCGTGATGATAGATACGGTCCTGTTCTACCAGAAATAGCTTTCCCGGCACATGCATTCAGATAAATGTGGGCGCTACAGATCACGCCAATGGCGTTTTCTGAATGCTAATGGATACCTATCAATCACAATAATGATAGCACGATTGGTAAAGCCGTTATCCACTGCCTTGAATGTATGCCGCTACCGCAATATTTGCTGTTCCTTGCTCACCAACGAGCACTGCTGACTGTTCCCGAAGATCCCCGATCTGTTTGTACCGGTTGTTCATGATGTGACAGTCATTCGTCATTTGATATCTTTGCTGGCTGTCAGTTACAATGACACTGCATGCTTGTTTGCCAGAAACAGGTTCTCTTTGTCGTATTTTGCATAGAAGCTTTGTGCCGCAACGCGCTTTCGTTCCGTGTAGATAGAGAAGAGATACTGATCGATTGCATGGATAATTTTGAGTAGAAGCATATAAAGTGCTGCTGACGAAGGAGGCGTAAAGTGGATTCTGCATCTCAGCGAGAGATGAAACCTGATCATAATATACCGTTACAGACACGTATTGCGTCATGGTGGAATGCTTTTATTTATGCCTGGCATACTGCTATGCGTATCAATACCTCACAACTGACGTTTTCGGTTGCGATACGTTGTGTGGTCGGGCTGATCTTGCCACTGTTGTTGGGACAGGCAACAGGCCATCTGGTTCAAGGTGTGATTGTTGCTGCTGGTGCTCTATCGGCAGGGACCGTTGGTTTAGCGTTTACGCATCGGGCCAGAATTCGGACTATGCTTTATGCAAGTATTGCGATTGGATTTTCGGCTTCTATAGGTGGTCTGGTCAGTCTGAATACATGGTTGACGATGCTGGCGTTGGGTGTCTGGGGTCTGGGGGCAGGCTTACTTGCCAGTATGGGTCAACCCGCACTCCTCGTGGGATTGCAGGCCGCTACCGCTTTAATTATTTTCTCGCATTTTGCCGTTACACCAGTTCAGGCTCTGCTGGAGGCTCCGTTGATGTTCGCGGGTGCACTTTTGCAGATCCTCCTGGCTCTCCTTCCCTGGCCCGGACAGCATTCGGGTGTTGAGCGTACAGCACTGTCTCACCTGTTTCAAGCCCTATCTGACTATGCTAAAGATCCACTTCAGTCTGATACGATGCGCCGGATGAGCAATGTGCTGACACAAACGGAGACTGTTCTTGCGGATAGTACTCCACGTGGAGAAGAGCAAGAGGCATATCATAGCCTGTTTCTGGTTTCTGAGTCCCTGCGTCTGGAACTGGCTATTCTGGTGGCGGTAGAACAACGCTTACAACAGAGCGGAGAGCATGAACGATTGCAGCAATGCATCTCATCTCTGCGGCAGATTCTGGCATCCGCGACAGAGATATTTCATGCTTATGCCGATCATTTGCTTCATTTACGTAGCCGTCTTGATACACAGCAATACTTTCGGCAACTCGATGCCGCTCTGGCCTCATTGCGTCAGGCGGAGATTACCCCAATCCATGAAAAACATCTCCTGCAACAACTTATATTGCATGCTGAACGTCTGGTAGAGCAATGCCATGCGGTAGAGCAGATTTTTCAATCCTGGTCAAAGTTACGTAGCCATCATAGTTTTGCCTTTCGACGTAATCGTGTGCTGTGGAAACAGTTGCAGTTACAGCATCCGTTCTCCGTTATGCGAGCGAATATTTCGTTGCATTCAACTGCTTTTCAGCATGCTTTACGTCTGTCGGTGACATTGCTTCTAGCCGGGGCGATTTATCGGTTTACACCTTTAGATCGTGGATACTGGGTTCCTTTGACTGCTTTGCTTGTCTTACGCCCTGACTTTACCACTACGTTTTCTCGTGGCGTTGCACGTCTGCTTGGCACACTCTTAGGTTCGATCTGTATCTCGCTCTTTTTCCTGGTTTTTCATCCCGGCGTTATGACAATGATTGCCCTGATCGCGGTTCTGGCCTTTTTTTCTTATGGAACACTCTTAGCCAATTACGGTATTTTTTCCTTCCTGATCGCTGCTGAGGCTATTCTGTTAATAACATTTGTTGATCCACATTCGGTGACAAATGGTGTCTTTCGTGGTATCAATACCATCATTGGTGGTGTATTGGTCCTGCTTATTTATGTGATCTGGCCTAGCTGGGCACGTTCTCAGTTATTGCCAAATCTTAGACAACGGGTTGATGCGATTCGGGTGTATTTTGTGACGGTCATGGATGCCTATATTCATCCCACGCAGGCTGATACACGTCAGTTAGAAAAAGCTCGTCATAAATCACGTCTTGCTCGTACGAATGCTGAGTCCGCGATTGAAAGTACGCTCAATGAACCAGGGAATTACTTTGCCGATACCAATCTGGCTCAGACAGTGATGGCGGCAACCGACCAGTTCGCGCAACAGGTTCTCTTACTTGAAGGGTCCTTTCTGGATGCACCACCTCATCGATCATTGCCAATGTTAAAGCCATTTTGTCAGGCAGTTGATCAGATATTGCAGAAAGTAGCAATGTTGATAGCAGGGAAAGAATCAGATGCATCATTTCCTGATCTGCGGCAAATAGTAAAAGAGTTGGAACGTGTCTGTGATTTGGATAGTGACGA
The DNA here is from genome assembly GCA_035493535.1 of Dictyobacter sp. Lineage (GTDB taxonomy): Bacteria > Chloroflexota > Ktedonobacteria > Ktedonobacterales > Ktedonobacteraceae > Dictyobacter. The sequence goes on along the minus strand of DATJIE010000061.1, from coordinate 64,191 downwards.
TGATGATGAAGTGTATGCTGATCTGGACTTTGTGTTGATGGCTGCCGAACGAATGGTGGATAGCATTGAAATGATTACTGATCTGGTGGGTTCTATGTATACGAAGACTGCGCACCAGCAGGAAGAGGTGCAGACAGATGCTATCACCAGTTCTCGCTGATTAGATGTATGGGATTTGAAAAAAGCATTGGGTAACCACTTTTATCGCAGCACAGAAATACTGTGATTTGTTTTTTGTTTTTCTATCTATACAGATGTAACTATGATTGTGTTTTGCAATTTATAGACATCGGGATAAAAGCATAATATATTTATTCAGATATAGAAATACTGTGCTTTTTCCAACCGTTTAGTCATTGATGAGTGATGGATATATGTAATTGATACCTCTCTTTAGCAACAGTACAAACTCTGTATATACTATAGCTGACCTGCATGAGATGAAGATGAGCATGTGGCTAAAGGTAATGTAATAGTAAATGTTGAACCCTGATTGACTACACTTTCCACTTGAATGGTTCCTTTGTGTGCATGGACAATCCAATCAACAATAGAGAGTCCCAGTCCGCTACTTGTTCCTTCCTTACGCATGCGTGCCTGGTCAACGCGATAGAAGCGCTCGAAGATATGTGGTAAATGTTCCGGTGCGATACCGACGCCAGTATCCTGAATGCTGAGATAAACCTGTCCCTGTTGTTTGCGCACTGCTACATTAACCTGTCCGCCCTCGGGTGTATAGAGGATGGCATTATCGAGCAGGTTCATAACAACCTGAATAATGCGTGCCTCATCACCGCAGATGACGACTGACTCTGATGTATCGACCTGAACTGTAATATGTCGCCTGGTCGCCAGTGGTTCCGCATTGGTGACGACGGCGCGTGTAAGCGTGTCCAGATAGACGAGTTCCTGTTCTAAACGTGTCTGTCCCTCATCGACGCGAGCCAGAGCCAGCAAATCGCTGATCAGGCGACCCAGACGCTCTGTCTCAATGTTCATATTTTGCAGGAGCGTAATAGCATCCTGTGGCATATAGTTCGCGAAGAGCAATGTTTCGGTCATGCTCCGTAAAGCGGCGACTGGTGTGCGTAATTCATGTGATGCGTCCGCGACAAAGCGACGCTGGCGTGTCACTGTGGCCTCTAATGAAGCCAGCATTTCATTCAGTGTTAATGCCAGCGCCTGCACCTCATCATGTGTCGGGGGCACAACGACGCGCTCATGCAAATCACCCTCTTTGATTTTTTGCGCTGTCCGCGTCAGGTGGTCGATAGGTTTAAATGCGCGTGTCGCTAACCAGTAACTACCCAGTGCGCCGAGTAACAGGATTGGGGGGGCGAGAAGAAACAGTTCCAGCAGGACAATTTTGAGCGTCATATGCATTTGTGACATTGATTCTCCGATCTGGATAATCACAAATGGATTCCCATTCTCAGAGAGCGCCACACTATAAAAACGCGTATCCTGATTAGTTTTTGTCTCAATGGTGCCGTGCCATGCCTGCCCTTTCAGTGGTTGGGTAATTGTTGATTTGGGAACGACCAGTGTTTGAAACGTTGGTGAGATCTGTAACACCTTCCCCTGGGGAGTCAGTATACGGATCAGCGAACCAAAATTTTCATCGACGGCCTGTTCGAGATGCTTGGTTTTCGCGTCTGGTGACGTATCGTAGAGAATATTCTGTACCGTGATCTTGCCATTAATGTCGCTGATGCCGCTGGCAATCTGCTGGGCGCGGATCTGTAACATGCTATCCATATTATCGATCATCGACTCACGGAGTTGGAGGAAGAAAATTACATCTGATAGCATCAGAATCAGAGCGAAGACCACTGTATACCAGAGGGCGACTTGAATACGTACACCCGGAGGCCAGGTCAAAGGTAAGAGGCGTCTCATACTTCTGTTTCCTTTAGTTGATAGCCAGCACCACGAATTGTTTGGATCACATTTGGTTCGCCATGAGCGCATAATTTATTGCGGATATACCCGATATACACATCGATCACATTAGATAGATGTTCAGCATCAAGGTCCCAGACATGATCGGCAATCATTGTACGGCTAAGTACCTGGCGTGGATGATACATGAGAAACTCAAGGAGCGTATATTCTTTGCTGGAAAGCAGAATAGCATGTTCACCACGATAGACTTCATGCGTTCTTGTATCAAGCGAGATATCGGCAAAGCGCAGCACCGCTGATTTTGTGGCGGTTTCACGGCGTAATAAAGCACGGACACGGGCCTCCAGTTCGCGAAATGCGAACGGTTTTGTGAGATAGTCATCAGCCCCTAAATCCAGCCCGGTTACGCGATGTTCAACTTCACCCAGCGCGGTAAGCATGAGTATCGGTGTGCGCTTTTGATGGTCTCGTAACTGGCGACAGACTTCGAAGCCACTGAGGCCAGGCAACAAAATATCCAGAATAAGGAGATCATATGTCCCGGCAAGCGCCATCGTGAGTGCATCCTCACCATCAGCGACCAGATCAACCGCATAGCGGGACTGTTCCAGATTTTGTTTCAAACTGGTTCCGAGCGTGGGGTGATCTTCCGCTACAAGAATACGCATCGAGTCTCTCCTTTAGTCCAGCCCTTTCTGGATGTTTGCTGAAGAATGTATGCTATGCTTTCCTCTATATATATAATCCGCTAAAGGACCGGGGAAAGCTTGTTCTGCTATATTTTCTAATTGATGTTGATGACGGCGTAGGATAATGACGCCAATGACAAACGCACAAACTGCCAGTACTCCCAGTACAATATCAACTGGTGCGGCAAAGCGTTCAACTTCATGCCCAAGGAAATAGCCGCCTAAGCCATAGATGGTGGCCCAGATGGAAGATCCCAGCGCATTAAAAATAGCGAAGCGCAGCCAGCTCATTTGATTTGTCCCGGCCAGAAAGGCCGCCCATGTGCGTAGAATGGTCACGAAGCGTCCGAAAAAGACCACTTTTCCACCATGTTTATGAAATAGGTAGATGCCCAGTTTTAGCTTACGTTCATCAAGGCGAATAATATGTCCATAGCGATAGAGTAATTGAAAGCCACCCTTGCGCCCGACCCAGTAGCCGATATTATCTCCTACAATCGCCCCTGCAGTAGCTGTCAGGAGGATTGGAACGATCGAGAGTTGATGGGTTGTACCCGCGGTGATAGAACTGACCAGCAGCATCGTCTCGCCAGGGAAAGGGATGCCGATACTTTCAATGCCTACAAAAATGAACACAGCCCAATATCCATAGGTTGCGAGTAATTGTCCAACGTTAATGACGAATAAGTGATTCATACAGCGACTCCTTTTTCTTGAGCAAACACAATTGATAATCGTCGCTGATCGTTTGCAGTGCCTGGGAGCGTTGCACAGATCTTATACTTCGTGAATGCCACTTTTACTATAAAGGTTGTAGATGAGACGAACATGAAAATGAGTAGTTGTTTCAGCCCACTTGGGTGATATATGTATATAATTTCTGATAGAGATAGCTAGTAATGAGAAAAATCCATCCTTTTCTTTTCTGAAGAGTATGATATGGTGGGTGGCCTGACCGCCTTAAAGAAAGTTGGGTAACCATATGTGTCCATATTTCTACCTGATAAATAAAAAAGAAGGATATGACATCCTCTAAGATTACCATATCCTTCGTTGCTGTGATGAAAAATTACCACTGTGATAGGAATTTAGCGTGTGAAGTGTGTGGTGAGAGCATCAACCAACTTATCGACGCCGAAGCGGAATGGATCAGTGGCAGGTAAACCCGTCTCCTCTTCTGCCTGTTTGATGGCAGCGAGTGCATCTTCTTCGGTAAGTCCATGCGTCACAATAGAAAGCCCTACCACTTTACAGGGTTGTTCAGGGCGAATCAGATTGACAACGTTTTCGTTTGCCTGTATAAGTTGCCTGATCGGAGGCAGTGAAACATGGTTATAGCCTTCAATTGTGGTTTGTCCGGCTTTATGGCAGAAGATCATCGCATCGGGCATCGAGCCATGAATCAGAGCCTGTGTTACAGGTGAGTAGCCGGGATGATTAAGTGCCCCCTGGCCTTCAACGAATACCCAATCATGTTTCGTACAGGCGTCAAGAACTATTTCTTCGACCAGTCCAGCCGCAAAATCAATAATTAATCGATCAACTGGTAATCCATTGTTTGCAATCATCATACCAGTTTGACCGGTTGCGATAAATGTACTATTCATCTCACGACGTTGGACGGCGATATTGAGTTCTAGTGCGGATGTCATTTTTCCGCTGCCACAATCGCTGCCAACGAGTAGAACGGTATGACTGCCTGCTCGGTGTGATACATATTCCGCGACGCGTTTCTTTTCGGGTGGTTGGCGCACGTCCCATATTTTTACACCGCGTTTCTTCGCCGCCGTACGCAGTTCTTCATCATCTGAAATAAAGAAATGCAATCCGCTCACTATATCCAGACCTGCTTCAATTGCTGCGAGCAATTGCCAGCGCCAGGCTTCTGGTAATGCACCACCACGTGGGGCTATGCCTATGAGCAAGGTGTCTGGTTGAAGTTGAAGGGCTTCATAGATATTTTCAACAATAGGAACATCTTTCCCAAATGGTGCATGTAATGCCTGCGCAACATCCTGTCCTGCCTGGGTACTATCGATCACGGCAATAACAGGGTCCTGACTATAACGGATCACGCCAGTAGCGGTTTTGCCAGCATGCCAGCCAAAGGCACCTTCCGCAAGAATGGCGATACGACTCATGGGCTTGCTTTCCTCTACTTTCTAGGAATAACCAGTGAATGGTGTGTCCTTATTATATCTTGTTATGATCACCGATTGCCTTTTCTCGATGTCAAAAGATGCTCAATACTCTTTGTTGAGTCAGATAATTGCTGGTTGCCAGTCTCATTTCTCATATGATCGCCTGATCTCAACAATAGACATTTCGTGTTTTTGTTACGTTGAAGGGTTTTGGAGTATGGTGAAAGGTTGTGAATAACCTTAACCGGAAATGCCTTTTTTTTGCCAATTAGTCCTATAACAGAGATTATCGATTGACGTTCACATTTCCCTTGGATACCTTTTGAGATAGGAAGATTTTTAAGAACATCCTACTTTCTCCGTTTTTGGGATTAAGCAGGATTGGATGGAAACGAAGGGATATACAAATGCGAACCATATTACCTGGAAGATATATTTTTGAGGTTTTTGCATGGTTCATGGTTAATCAAGATCGCTCTCTCTGGCTTCTTCAGATCGCGAACTGCATGCGTATATGCCTCTATTTCTCTTCAGTGGAGTTGTGAAGAGGACTTTCCTGTTCAGAGCAGTATAAACTGCACATTTGTTTGCTACCGCAATGCAGAGCGCATGTTTTAGAGCAAATTGTCTCACACGGTTGTATGGTGGCTATGGAATTCGAACTTTGATACGGTGTCATGCTCAAAGCAATAAGTATCTTTGTTGTTTTGGTGTTGTATTAAGGAGATAGAGCATGAGGATAAGATGGGGCTGTATCTGTTGATAGACAGTATTTTCGATGTAACATTATTTTTCATGCTCTTGAATGAAATCGTGGTGGAACATGCTTTGTGCATAGGATAATTTCGCAACTGCCTATTTGTACTGTACGCTAGAAAAGGATTTGAAAAGAGTATGCTTACAAAACCACGAAACCGTGAGAAAATGTTGAGGAATGTGGCTTACTCAAATAAGAGGCGTAGACGTTCACCATTAATGTTTGTTGGGGTTGGTATCACTGCCTTGATCATACTTGTTGGATTGGGTATTGTGGTAGTTTTACCGCGCATCGCCTCCCATGCCGCAAATACCCCGGTTAATCCGAATTGTACTTTGATTGTGCCAGCTCAGCCGTTAACTGCGCAGGGATTGGCAACTCCATATCAGCTTACCGCTACCAATCCGGCTGATGGTGCCTGCGATGAGGCCAATGCCGATCAGGGTGCATTTGTCCAGGGTGTGATTTATAACACAACAACCGGGAAGTTCAGTGTCTATAGCCCTCTGGTGGTCAATCAGGGATCTCAGCCAGCGGTTGTACCTACTGCCCCCACGTTGACCACAAATGATGTTGTCGGTATCTGGTTTGGTTTTAACGGTACCAATTTAACCCTCAAAGGCGCTCAGAAAACTGCATTACAACAAGGCAAATGTGTCAATGGTCAGAACCAATCCGTCTTTGGGCAGTTTGCTTATTGTAATGCCCCCGCTTTCTTTGCCGCCGCGAATAAAGGTATTGCTTCTGGACTGGTAACTGTTCCCGCTTTAGGAATGGCTAAAGATGGTATGACCTGTCCTACCACGCGTGATTTTAGTGTCGTTGACCAGGATCAAAGTGATAACGTGCAAACCCAGTATCTGGTAAATGGTAATGGACAGACGGCACAGTTGACCGCCGCGAATCAGGCGAACTTGCAGAATGCGACAGTCCTGGGTAATCCCAGTGATAATGCTCTGCTTACAACGTTTATTAACCCTGCACTGGGTTGTCAGGACTGGCAGGCTCCAGATATAGCAAATAACAACGCAATGGTTTCGGCGTTACCTCTGGATGAACTACAGGCCGCGATGTTCCAGAAAGCGCCAATTGCCCTGGTTCCAGTAACTGATCCAATGACGCTGAATAATAACAACGCCAGTCTGACCAAGGCTAACCTCTATCGTCAGGGTGTGGATCAGACGCAGGCCGGGAGTGCGAATGCTGCAAACGGCACAACCTATTGTCAGAATTTGCTGAATACAGGCTTGCCGCGCATTCAGTTGGATATGCCTCTGACTATTAATGCCACAACTCCGGCGGCAGATATGGCTAATTCACTCTATACGTTCCTGGCTAGCCGTTTCATGATGTCTTACACAAACCTGAATTGTCAGAATCTGTTGCATATCCCCAATCCGGTGACGGTACAGACTGATGGCAATGGCGTTGCCATTTCAGCCACGGTCAACTCGCAACAGGGCAACGGTAATGGGGGGGTGTTGCAGACAGCCTCTGGTACCGCAACAGTGAAATTAAATAAGAATACCGGGACCGCAACACTGTCAACGAAAATCACCTATCCAAATCACGCGAACCAGCGTGTCAACGTGAATATGGTGACCAATAGCTGTACCGGTACTGCTGTTTTCACAAAAGGTGTCAATGCCAATAACAATAGCATGATCAATCTTAATACAACAATCAGAAGTCAGACACTGCGAAATGTTCAGACGTTGCCGTCTAACTGGTTTATGACCATTACTGATCCAACGCAGTCTGGAACGCCAATTGTGGCGTGTGGTTCTATGGCAGTTCAGGGCACGACCGGTAATATAACTCTGGGAACTGTAAGTACTGGTATGAGTTGTGTGACACCAACACCAACGATGACAACTACGACGACCCCTGTTGCGACTGCGACGACCACTACGACCACAACTCCGGTTGCGACTGGTACCGTGACGACCACATCGACACCTGTAGTCACTGGTACAATGACAGCGACACCAACGCCAGCCGCTACCACCACCGTTACTACGACGACCACGACGACGCCAACAGTGACACCGACACCTGTTTGTAGTCCAACTGGTAGTGTTTCGATGACACCAACACCAGTGACCAATCCTACGCCTCCGGCCTCCGCTGGTCAGTCGACGTCAAAGAATAATCCATATCGAGGTAAGCATCGTAAGTGGTAATAGTGCTTGTGAGAAGTGTGAATGCATTTCACCAAGTGATGCAGAATAAAGGGCATGCCTGTGATATTCTTCACGGGCGTGCCCTTTATTCTTTTTGTATATGGTTTATGTCCAGCCAAAACTGGTGAACCAATGACCATGTTGATAGTTATCCAGAGCCTGTCTGACATAGGGAATCATGTTCACTGGCAGGTTATTGAGGCTAAACCAGGCCAGTTCATCACATTTCTGTGGCTCTGCATTATAGATTTCACCATTCCATTGGCTGGCTGCCAGGAAGAAGTCAATACGTTCTTCATCGGTTTTTCTATGCATGACGCCAATGACTTCCATCTGTTCTGGTTTGATGTGGATACCAGCCTCCTCATGAGCTTCTCGCTGCATCGCGATTGTTACCTCTTCATTTCCCTCCAGATGGCCCGCAATGACGCTGTAGTTGCCATCTTCATATCCAGTCTGGAAACGTCTGGATAGCAGTATCTGGTCGCCTCTGAAGAGAAATAGATGAACGGCTATAATGACCTTAAATCTTTCCTTCATACATTCCTCATCCTTTCAGAAATACAGAAAAAAGAGAGAGGTCTACTTGTATGGATTTCTATGTTTGCATCTTATCTCTGCAAGTAGATCTCTCTCTGGGATTATTGGTTGGTTTAGACCATCCAGTACGTACTGATGAATACGAGAGTGAGAACGGTCAGAAGACAGGGGAAGATAATCATGATCGTTTGATGTAAACGAGGACTCTTATTGCTTAAAATGGCAAGCGTAATGAAGGCAGGGAACAGCTCAAGGACGAAACGCTGGTTAGAAACGAGCGGGTCCATGACGACTGAAGGGGCCATCAAGACGAGCAGAAAGATGCTAATGCTCCAGATGGAATAGCTTTTAGGCAGTGAGCGCCAGCCCAGTACTGTAAGCACGATAAAGCCAATCGTCATCGAGAGATCCAGTAGATCGTGGATTTCATAAAATGAGCCAAAAGGCTGTTTCACAAAGATTTCATCAAGCGCATTTACAATACCCACCCAGGGAGCGGTAGTATGGCGTCCCCATTGTGCCTGTACCTTAGCGAATTCCAGGGGGTTGCCTGTTACATGCCAGTCGTAGATACAGTAGAGGATCAGTCCAACTGGGATGATACAGATGGGAAGCAGGCGCAAGATTGAAGCTTTCGTGATAAGGGCCGTGCTTTTGTCCCGTTTAATCCACCATTCCCATAGATATGGCAGCGCCAGCAGTACTCCATCGGTACGCGTTGCCGATGCTATTGCACCGAGTAGCCCTGCTAGCCACCATTTCCGCCGATTGATCGCCAGAAACATGCCAGCAGTGAAGAAGATGAAGGTAGATTCATTGTAGGTCGTAAAGGTGTAGAAGGCTGTTGGAAATATAGAGAGGTAGATCAGTGATCTGTTCGCAATCTGTTGATTTCCGGTGGTGTCAAGTGCCAGATGATAAATAATAAAGAGTGAACCCAGGAATGTTACGTTTGTGATCAACATGCCGCTACCGACATAGGTACCCAGGACGAGCTCAAGTACTCGTATTGCGGCCGGATAGACAGGAAAGAAGGCCACATCTGAACTTACCTGACTATAGCCGAAATGAGCAATACGAATATATGACTTTGCATCCCATTGAATCCAGGAATCCACATAGAATTGAAATGAAGTACCCTTAAGGGTGGTTGGCCCATGTAAATAATGGTTGAAGAGAGTAAGACCAACGTACGTGATGAGAATAAATGCCAGACGAGTAACGAGAAAAAGCCCTAGTATGTTGAGGTAGGGTTTCCACAATGGATGATTTCTTATATTCGACAACTTCCCCCACAAGGAATTTGCCTGATACTGAGATGCAATTTCCCCTTGTTCCTGTGTTGTGTTGTCGAGAGATTCAGGTGCATGTATCGTTTTATTCATAGCTTGCAAAACCTTTACTGAATCATACTGATAAAAGAACGATTAAGAATAATTGCGACAGCATAGTGGGTGTGTACTCACACCTGTTTCTGATGCTGCGACAATATAAGTCCCCGATCACGTATTTGAATGTTTCGTTATGACGCATCTGGTATCATATGGTTTTTGTGAAAAATATATTCTCTTCCTGGATTGCAGGAAGCGAGATCAGAGCACTGTATTGGAACCCTGTCAGGAAATTGTCTTCTCTGTATGTTAACTCTTCAATGAAGAGAGCAGATGGTCAATTACCCAGAACAGATAAATATAGTGGATAAAAGTATGTAGGTTGCATCCCTCGTATTTATCAGACAGTATATTACTACATTACGACGATCTCGGATAATCGTACACTACTATATTGCTAATCCTCAGATATAATAGTATATAGTTGGGTTTGAATGCTATGATACATTACTTTTTAGTGATACAAAGCATTATTTGTCATGAAGCTGATTTTTTTATCGAATTTCATCTTATGTTGTGAAATATAGATCTAGCATTAGCCAGTTACTTCAGTATTCATTGTTGAATTGTTCTCTTCAATAGATGAAAAATGGTCTTTTTCTACCTCGTAATTTACTCTGTTCTTCTGTATAAATCGTCTTTTGAAGCCTTTTGCGTACATACTAAGATTGCATCCTCTGTGCTGGTCATATTTATTGATGCCATAATTTTTCCTGCCAATATAGTGCGCAGCACTCCTCAATTGACTTTTGTTTCTCTGTGATTATTATGTAATCATAATTTATAGTATTTTGCTAATTACCATCATTTTAAGGTAGAGTAATACATTGAGGAGATTCATCGATAAAATAGTAAAAAATATCTCATGCTAGATATTATTTGTAGTGTGTCTCATGCTAAAAGAGCGATTTGTTTACTGGCGTGAGATTGAATTATGCATGTAGATGGGGTGAATGGGACCGAGCGCGTTCACACTCGCGGTTTCTGCGCACATGGTCTGCTCTCTGCGCCAGTAACATGTTGTGGGAATAACGCTATATTCATTCCTGGAGGAGTGCTAATGGACCCGACAAGGTTTGACGAGTTCACCAGAACACTTGCCACGACAACCTCACGGAGACATGCGTTTAGAGCACTGGCAGCAACTGCGGTGGGTGGGATTTTTGGTCTGGGTCAGATAGACGATGCTCTGGCGAAAAAACGGAAATGTAGGAGTAATGGGAAGGATTGTAATAATGACCATCAATGTTGTAGTGGAAACTGTGATAGCAATGGGGTGTGTGTAGCCCCCTGTAGAGCCAATAGCAAAGGGTGTACAGCGGATAGCCAGTGTTGTAGTGGGAATTGCAATAATTCCTTTGGTGGGACAGGAACCTGCGTAGCGCCCTGTCTTCCCAATACACGTAACTGTACGGCAGATAATCAGTGTTGTAGCGGGAATTGTAATAATCCCCCTGGAGGAACGGGAACCTGTCAGCCAGCCTGTCTCTCGACAGGTCGAAGTTGTACGGCGGACAATCAGTGTTGTAGTGGGAACTGTAACAATGCGCCTGGAGGCGTTGGTGTCTGTCAGGCTCCGTGTATACCTAAGGGCCGCCCATGCGATCTAAAGACGCCTGAAGTATGTTGTTCAAAGACATGTCAGAGCCTTAATAATGCTCCTGCTACATGTGCATAGATTTTACACTTGTACCTGTAGGTTTCTGGTTCAATAAACCAGAAATGACGATATGAATAACAGATGGCAGTTATAAGCAAGCAAGAAGAGAGGTTCTTATGAGGATAAGGTTAGATGGTCCCGTATTAGGAACCTCTCTCCTGCTTTAGACCTGGAAGCCCGGAGAAATACGCATGAGTCTTGCGCTATTATTCGCACGTTTGCTGCTCACGGTCATATTTGTTGTGTCTGGAGTTGCTAAGCTGGCTGATCTTGCTGGATCGCGTCAGGCTTTGCGCGATTTTGGCGTGCCTGCATCATTTGCTCGTCCGCTGGGTGTGTTATTGCCGCTGGTTGAACTGGTGATAGCGGGAGCACTGCTTGTTCCTGTGCTTGCCTGGTGGGCAGCTATTGGCGCATTTGTTTTGTTCTCCTCTTTTGCGCTTGGAATCGGTTATAACCTTGCACGAGGGCGTACTCCTGATTGTCACTGTTTTGGTCAGTTACATACAACTCCTGTGGGGTGGCCCACATTGATACGTGATCTGGTGCTGGTTGCCATCGCTGCCTTCATTGTTGGTTTTGGCCGCGCCACGACCAGTCTCAATCCTTTTGGTTGGTTGCGTTTTTTGACAGTATTCCAGCGTGTAGAACTGCTTGTGGGTCTGATTTTGTTGGGATTGTTGGCTCTGATGATCTGGGTTGTGATACAGATCATGCATCAACAGGGGCGGATGCTTGTGCGTCTTGATGCTATGGAAGGGCAACTTGCTGCTGCCGGTCTGGTTCATGCTTCAGAAACAGATGGGTTAGCTGTTGGCACCCCTGCGCCTACATTTCGTTTACCTGTTCTTACTGCTGACGGTCAGGGAGAGGAAGTGATCGCGCTTGAGGACTTACGAGCGAGGGAGAAGCCAGTTCTCCTGATCTTTTCTGATCCTGGTTGTGGTCCTTGTCAGGAGCTATTGCCGGAGGTTGCTCGCTGGCAACATGACTATGCAGATACATTGACGACAGTCGTTGTAAGTGCTGGTACTATTGAGGCGAATCGTGAAAAGGTACGTGAGCATGGGATGAGTGTTGTGTTATTGCAACAACAAGCAGAAGTGCTCAATGCCTATAAGGTCGCTGGTACACCGGGTGCTGTGCTTGTCTACCCGAATGGCACAATTGGAAGTGCGCTGGCACAAGGGAAAGCAGCCATCAGTGATCTGGTTGCACAAGTGGTGAGCAAGCCTTCATTGCGTATGATGCCTCTTGCTGTTTTTCCAGGGCGGAATGGAAATAGCATTGTTCCCACTAACCAACAACCTCCAAACCCGGTGATCGGGAAAGCCGCACCTGTCTTTGCCTTGCCTGACCTGCGTGGTCGGATGATCAGTCTGGCTGACTTCCGAGGTGCGAAGACGCTGGTCCTGTTCTGGAAGCCAGATTGTGGTTTTTGTCAGAATATGCTCGCGGACCTCAAAGACTGGGAAGTACATCCACCGCAGTTCGCTCCCAGATTACTGCTCGTCTCAACAGGAAGCGTGGATGCCAATCAAGCACTTGGTTTACGCTCACCCATCGTCCTGGATGATGGTTTCAGGGTTGGTTCTCTCTTTGGCGCACAGGGGACACCGATGGCTGTACTTGTTGATGCCAATGGTGCTATTGCTTCTCATCTGGCGGAGGGTGCCTCAGAAGTGCTCGCACTGGCTGGTGTTAGTCAGAAACAGTAATATTTCAGCGTGTTAAAATCGTATGAATATGACTGATTGTGGACACTTTATCTATTTTGAGGGTATAACAGCAGAAGAAAAAATCAGCCTTTATGTAAAAATTATCTATAAGTGAAGTAAAGAACTGGTATTGGAAGAAATAGCATCTCGCCTTTTTTACACGTTAAAGTGTCAAAAAATCATCCTTTACCCTCCATAAAAGCTTCCATTGCTTGACATAAGATAATTATACACTGTATTGTTTGTAGCAAGCGAATTGTTTGTCGCTAACTATTTCTCTCCCCAGGAGATAATCTATGAAAAATGATTGATTCCCTGTAGAAGGGTGAATAGTTATGCATCGATGTATAGTGTTATGCACTACAAGATTTGCTCCTTTCTGTCAATGTTGTCAGACAAGTTACCCCAATGCCATCCACACACGTGTCGTCCTTTCTATAGAAATTGGAGGAGTCAGTCCGTGATGTTTAAACCATTGGAATATATGAGTATAAATAGGTACGTGTCCGCACGCAAATGGTTGTTTTCCGTTACTGTTACTTTTCTTCTTTCCACTCTCATCCTGACAGGTTGTGGGCAGGACAACGCTTCAAGTACAACAAAGGCACAATCTGGCGGGAAAATCAATGTTGGTCTGAGTCAAGACCTGATTACGCTTGATCCATTGCAGTCCTCAGCATTTGTTGACCGGCAGGTGATGTACAATATTTATGATACGCTGGTACAGGTGAATGCGCAGAATGAGATCGAGCCGGATCTTGCGACTTCGTGGAAATATACCACTCCTACCCGTCTGGAATTTACATTGCGTACAGGCATAAAATTTCAGGATGGTACTCCTTTTAATGCTGCCGCAGTTGTATTCAACATCAATCGCATTTTAACTGATCAAGCCTCTCCCCGTTATAGTGAAATATCCAGTGTCAAATCAGTGCAAGCGATTGACGACACCCATGTGGTATTTAATCTGAAAACGTCTTTTTCTCCGCTATTAGCGACACTTACTGATCGTGCTGGTATGATCCTATCGCCAACGGCGATCAAAAAGCTGGGAGCGAATCTTACCAATGATCCAGTTGGTGCGGGCACCGGACCATTTGAGTTCAGCAAATGGGTGAAGAACGACTATCTGACCATTGTAAAGAATCCCGGCTACTGGCAGAAGGGAGCGCAAGGTCAGGCATTACCATATTTAAGTTCGATCACCTATCATCCAATTACGAATGGAACGCAAGAATATGCTAACTTACAGACCGGAACAATCCAGGTAGCAGATTCGGTTGATCCTATGGATGTTGCGAGTGCGAAGTCAAACCCTGATCTGGTGTACAAGCAGATTCCGGCATTAAATTTTTATGGTATTGAGATTAATGCTAAGAGTGCGCCACTGAATAATATTCACGTGCGGCAGGCCATAGAATACGGCATTAATAGACAGGAGATCCTTAATAGCGTTCTGAAAGGTGTTGGTACTGTAGCCAACGGGCCAATTCCTCCCAGTAGTTGGGCCTATGATCCAAATTTTGTGCCTTATACTTACGATATCGCGAAAGCAAAAGCATTACTTGCTCAGGCTGGCTATCCCAATGGTGTTTCATTTACCATGTTGATTGCCAGTGGTTCACCGCTGATCGCGCAGGAAGCCCAGTTTATTCAGGCGGAATTGCAGCCAGCAGGGATTAAAGTCGCCATCAAGCAATTGACTGCTGCCGCTGAACTGAATCAGGCTGAGGCAGACAATTATCAGGCTGCGATGTTTTTCTGGAGCGGACGTCCTGATCCGGATGGCGATATCTATACGTGGTTCCATAGTGGTGGTGGCCTTAATAATACGCAGTTTAGTGATCCGCAGGTAGATTCGCTGCTGGATGCGGCTCGTGTCTCCAATGATCAGAGTGTCCGTAAGGCCGATTATCAAAAAGTCCAGCAAGTCATATTGCAGGACGCTACATTCGTGTTTACCTATCATGGAGTGGCTGTGCAGGCAACTACAACCAATGTGAAAAACTTTGTGGTGCAGCCATCGGCCATTATGGATTTCAGACAGGTCTATCTCGCATCATAGCATGCTGTTAAAAGCAATTGTCAACGCCGCTCATTCGCGGCTCGGCTCGTGACATCGCCATATGGTAGCTAACTGAAAACTGATTCTGACGGCGCAACCATGCAAGTTGACAGGCGACTCCACGCAGACGATTGAACAGCATGATCTACGTGGTTTAGAGTTTATCACTATTAACCAGTATTCGCGGTAATCATCATTGCGAGTACTGGTTCTTTTATCGTTATAGCTATGTCAGGACAGTAATGGTTGTTTTATTCTTGCTATTCCTTTTTGTTATTACTGGCATAGGAAAAATGGTATGGCTCCCTCTTCCAGCAATAGGCGTATGCGCATATAATAATGATCTATATCGGATATAGAAATGAAATGAGCAAGCGACTCTCATTTGATAAAGGAGTATCATATGCCTTCCAGATATTCTCGTGGTTACAATTCTCCACGTAGTGCCAGGTCCAATCGAGGTGCCCGGGCGCCTCGATCTTCACGATCTCGCAGCTATAGATCGCGCAATTCTGCGCGATCTTCACGTAGAAAGCCCAATACCTCACCAATGTTGGTGGGATTGTTAGGTGGTTTACTTCTTGCAGTAGCAGCAGTTCTTGTGCATATAGTTGTTGCCAGTCTCGATGTGAATACGAGTGCCTTGCTCTTTAATATTTATCTTGCTTTATCATTGATCATTATTTTTCTGGTGGGGTCGTTTGCAGTCAGAGAAACCAGGGAAATCATTATGGGTGGTTGGACAGGTTTGTTGGTAGGGTTGGTTTCAGCCATTGCCTTTATTATCATTGAGCCTCTGTATGCAACCTATTCTGGTCATGCGATGGGGGATATTCCACATAGTTCAGTGGCAAATTTCTGGCAGGTTTTCGCCAATGGCAGTAGTAGTAGCAGTTTTGCGCTTGTTGGTGAGATTATCGCGGTGCTCATCGTGGGATTTCTGGTTGGCTTTATTGGAGGATTGGTTGGGAGGCGCCTCTAGTTCAATAAATAGCAATTGATTGCTAATTGTCTGATGACGCAAAATACACAATACACGAGTTCCTGACGCGTATTGTGTATTTTCTATCTGGTAGTTATGTATGTTCAGTTGTAGTTTCAGCGTTTTCTTGTTGTTCGGGAAATTGATCCGGATGATTCCGTTTCCATGAGTAATAAGAGACGATGATAAAGACCTGTAGTGCCCCCGCGATTGGCGCAGCAAAGAACGCGCCTGCCAGACCAAATAGTTCCGCGCCGATCAACAACGCCAGAATTGAGATAATAGGATTCAAGCCTACTGAATGACCAATGATACGTGGAGCCAGGATTTGCCCATCTACGATTCCCTGCATTAATGAGCTATAGACAATATAAATCAGGCCAATCTCCCACCCTCGCGTTAAGAAGACGATTAGCGTTACAATGATCCCTGAAATGTATGCGCCTATTTGAGGCACAAACTCAAAGACAAAAACGACCAGTGCCAGCAGAACGACATATGGGACACCTAACACGAGGAGGCCAATCGCCATAATAATGCTCATGATCGCACCCAGCAAAATCTGTCCGCGAATGAAACCGCCCATTGTTTGATCGACCGTTTGTAAAAAGAAAACGATGGTGTCGCGATGTTTGAGCGGTGTCCTGGTTTTGAGCCAGGAAACGGCGCGTGGCCCATATACCACAAAATAAACGCTTAAAGTCGTGATCAGAATCATTGTGATGAAGATCCCGAATAGACCCAGTATGAATGGTTGGAGATTGCTGGCAAACTGTAACAGATAGTTCACGATCTGCGTTCCGGCATTCTGGATACTGGATGCAGAGATCCCAAGCGATTCTAATGTTTTGAATGATGGTTGTAGTAGTGCCAGCAGTTGTGGCAGGGTGTGTTGCAGGGCAGTAGCAAGACGAATGAGTTGTCCTATCGCTGTTAAGCCGACGAGATAGAGAAAGAGCAGCAGGAGTGTAAACACTCCGACATAGGCAATCAAAACAGCCACTGTTTTTGGTAAAAATTGGCGTAAGAAGCGCACCAGCGGAAAGATTGCATACGCAAGGACAATAGAGATGGCGAAAATGAGGAGGGTTGTACCGATTTTTTCTATCAATGAGATGATAATGCCAGCGATGATGATACTACCAAGCGTTGTAAGTACAATCAGGAAGCGGCGGAGCCAGACGCCTGTCGCAGTTGTTTCGTTTTGTGTTGGAGATTGCCTATTAGCAGTTGTCACGACTCATCTCCTTCAGAAAACTATTCGTCTTGATTGGATGTTTGCCATTACAGGTAAGCCTACCTTATAAGCAAAGAGCAAGAACTTTATACCATAAATGTATCGTAAAGGACGAATGAAAACATCCTCCGAAAGGAGGAAATTCTATCGTAGATGAAGTAGTTCTGTATGGCTCAACCTACCTGAGTCATACAGAACTATTGTTTTGTTACATGCGAGCAGCTATTGGTGGTGGAGCAAGTACGAGGACTGATGGAACAAGTTCAGGGGCCGCGATGCGTAGGAGTCCATAGCCGATACCTGTCGTGCCAGCCATCAGTCCTGGTGTTTCTACGCCGTCCGCCGCGCCTGTTATCCAGCCCTGCCTGTCAATACTATCTAGTAGCATTGGAACGAGCCGTGCGATATCATTTTTGCAATAGGCGTATCTTTCCAGACGCGAAGCCGTTAGCAGTAAATCCAGGTTGCCCATATCGCCATGGCATAAACAGTGATTCATGCCAAAACCCTGCTCGATGGTGGTTGCCAGCGCCGTTTTGATCTCTTCATGAATGGCGTCATCATGAATGACATCCAGTGATGCCAGTCGTGCCAGGCCAATCCCCGGTGCGCCATGGCACCAGGCAGTCATATAGAAATAATCCTCTTCAGGATTCTCAGTCTGCTGTTTTCCCTCTTTTTCGCGCAGATATTTTGCCACTTCCATAGAGAAAGGACGAATATCAGGCCAGTTGCGCATAGTTGGTGAGAACAGGTGACGTTCATACTCCATCGCAGCCAGTGCCGCGTCACGGAAGCGTGCATCGCCATATATTTTGAAGAGGCGCAAGAGTGAAAGCGCAATACCTGCGTTGCCATGTGAGAAACCGGCCAGCGCCGGGTTCTCCTTTTTGGCATCCTGACTCTCTTTTCTCGCCCAACCGATACCTTTTATCTGTGGTTGCGCGAATTGCAGCAGGTAGTCGCCACATTGTCGAGCAAGCGCGACTATCTCTGGTGATGGCGCAACCACGTGCAGACTGAGTAACGTTGCGATACAACCAGCCGTGCCGCTTGTCACGTCAAAGTATTTATCTTGAGCAATCAGTGTTGGGATGTATTGAATAGTGTCCAGTGCTTCCTGAAAGAGCTGTGTATTATGCCAGAGCTGGCCCAGATGGGAGAGTACATAGATTGAAGAACCAAGATTGTTGAACGCACCGATGGTTCCCTGCACATTGATCTTGCGCTGGTATTGGATCTGGCGGCGCATTGTCTGTAACGCTGCCCGGGCCAATCTGGTATAGCGTTGTTCATGAGTGAGATGACCCAGGTAGCCAAGGAAGAGCGCAATGCCAGCGGTACCATTATAGAGATCCGCATCGGTTGGCACCAGTTGCCAGTCATTCTCTCGTACATCAGTCACAGTAAGCCAACCAGCCATATCATCGTGGTAGATTGCGTGTTGTTCAAGATGATCACCAACGGCTCGCGCAGCGGCTAGCAGACGTTGGTAGCTGACATCGCTCTGTGATGATTGTAGCTCTATACTTTTCCTCTTCACACGCTCTGTTCCCAGCGGCATGCAGGCGAATGAGGCTCGAATAATCCAGCATTGCCTTTTTAGATCCTGTTCGCTTAATTGATGAATGAGTTTTTTGACCATCGTCATTGCAGGTTGCGCGAAAAAATCGGTGATCTGGTGATCGTACGTGCTCTGTAAGTGACAGGAGGCAGGTGTAGTTGTGAATACGGGGATATCACCGATGAGGAGGTCAGTGCGTTCAGCAGAGATCACTTCATTGAGATGTGGCAGGTTGTCCATGCCGAGCCATAAACGATTCAAAAGGCGTTCGCGCTCAAGCGCGTCGCGTAGCACATTGGGATGAAAGCTCTCCTGTTGGAGTGTGGTATAGAACGCGGTTGGACGTAAGACAAAGCGAATTTCATCGTTCTCAAAGCGCGGCAATACGGTTGCAATGAAGGTGTCACGTTGCGCCTGTAATAGATGGTAGGCTCTGCTAAAGCCAGCCACAACAGACTCACCATACTCCTGTGGATTGACCTCCTGCTGGCAGAGTGTCGGGCGATGATTGCCCTGTGGCAACATCTCGTGTTTCTGATCCAGACTCATCTCGTCTGTACCGATGCCGGTTAATTGTGCTCCTGCTACGGGTAGCGCCTGTCCTGCTTCCCCTCCCAGTCCACTGATGTCTGTGCCTGCATGTCCGTTGATGGCTCCCAGACGTTGTGGCAGGAAGCCGATACGCAGTACCGAATGGCGCATCGCTTCAACGCCTGGATACTCTTGCATATCGCCTGAAGGGCGTACACGTGGCTGGAAGAGCGCTTCTACGTCAATCAGGATGGGATGCTCACCCGTTGCAATCAGATTATCACAGTGGAAATCTGTGGCTTCTAATGCATAGAGCAATGCCAGATAGCCGCCCTGACGCTGATAAAAGCGTTCAACCTCGTCTGGTTGCGAGCAAGAGTCAACAGACACAAATTCACACCAACCATAAGTCCCTCGATCCAGAATCCGCATGGTGCGAAACGCTGGTTGGTAGCCTTGCTGATTGAACCATGCGAGCACTTCCTGAAAATGCAGATCTACCGCCATTGGACGTGGTTTGTAGACGAGCCGGAAGCCAGACTGCCATACCAGTATGGTGACAGAACGGTTCCCACGATGAGGATCACCCTTATCAGCGAGAATCTCGGTTAGCATACCGGCATCGTGTGCCTGTGGAAAGTGTGCGCAGATCTCTGTCCAATCGATACAGAGACGTTCTAAAAGTTCGCTGCCGGATGCCAGCCATAGCTCCAATGTTTCTACCATCAGTCGTGCCAGAACCGGATATTCTTCTAACAGTTCCATCATCTTTTCTGGCTGATACAGACGTTGGAAGAAGTATTGATAGCGTTCCTCAGGTGTTTCTCCCTGTAGATCGCCTCGAACGCGGGCGACATTGAGTTCCAGCACGAGGGTTCGTGTTAATCGTGCGAGTAGATGTTGTGCCAGATAGGGAATGAGCATCAGGAGTGTCGCTTCTGTCTCAAAAGGAACGGCAGGATAGTCCTGTTGTAATTGTTGTAGCCGGGTCCGTAGGCGTGCCAGTCCACGAGCTACCAGTGGGAGCACAACAGGTTGGAGCAGAGCGTTTTTCATCGTTTCTGGGAGTTTAGAGAAAGGGAGGGGGACAGGACTCTGCGCATTGTAAAGTTCGTGGAGTGAGGTACATAACTCCTGTACCCAGGGGAGTGAACCAAGACGTTTCTGCACCTCTGCAACAGGTTCCGTCAGTATGTAAGAAAGATCCTCTTCAGTTAGATGGTCCAGTGCCAGCCGTTGGGTAAAGTAGGCAGGATCGGTGAATGGTGGATGCCCTTTCCAACGCTGGAGTTGTTTGTTAGCGTATTCTTGTTCTGCAATTGCAGGGCTATGTGTTGTTGGTGCAGGAGTGCGTTCGGCAATCGTCGCCGCATGATACCAGGCTGCATTGTGTGCGTACAGATCTTGATACGGGTTTTTGTGTGAATTCAATATGCTTTCTTTCATAATACAATCCATACAGTACAGAATTTTACGCAATAGAAATGTTTATATTTGCGTATCAATAGCGTTGTATCGCTATTGTTGTTGCCCTTGTTTGCACCACGCTGGTGGAAGTAGTGTTTGCTTGTCTTACTGAAAAGAAGAATCGCCTGTCCATCAACGGATGATAGACAAGCGATCTGATACGAATGAAAATCTGTCCTTAGAATGCTTTTGTTACCTGTGTGGACAGAGCAATGATGCTAGAGGAGAGCAGCACAGTTGAGAGCGCTGACAGCAGCACCGACACCAATGGTGCCGAGACCATTTGCATTCTGGTCCTGCTTCATGCCGAATGTAACACACTCGTTTTTAGCAATATTGACCAGTCCGCCCTGGTTGGTGGTCTGACCGGTGCTATAGGTAGAGACGTTAATGTCAGCAGGGTCATGGGCAGCCATGTTGCTGGCAGCGCCGTGAATGGTTTCCAGTTCAGCATCACTGAGTTCGATCTCACCAGCAGGATTGGCAGGAAGCATAGCCTGCTCTTCTGCGCTCAGGCTCTCACGATAAGTGGCGTCTTTCCACGCGCGTACGATGTCAAATTTCATGGTTGAAAGTTTCCTTTCCTAACGTAAATCGCGAAATTAGTTCGGTGTGCTTTGAAAAATGATCTGTAGAGGTGAATGAAGTCGCCCAATCCATGCCGAAGTAAATTTCTACAGCATACGTAAAGAAACCGGCCTGTGATTTTTGGTAACGTCATTCCTCTCTGTTGCACACTCATTGGCATTATACTGATGCTGCAAAATCACGTTTATAAATATAGATATGTGCAGACATTTCTCTAACGTGTATGTTGGGGTATGAATATTTTGTGTGACAGACAAGTTTCATCTGAAGATAGTAGTGGAGATATCGTATTTTTATAGAAAGTAACCTCCAATGTGAGCGAAAAATCTGACTCACGATGGAGGTTACCTCAGTCCGCTGTTGCCAGATGATCATCCAGCAACATGCAGGTACTTTAGAACTCTGGAAAGAGTTTTTAGAGGACGGCAGCGCAGTTAAGAGCGCTGATTGGCAGACCAACGCCTGCGAGAAGGCCAAGGCCATTTGCGTTCTGGGTTTCGGAGTAACCGTAAGTAACGCACTCGTTTTTGGCGATGTTGATCAGGCCACCCTGGTTGACAGTCTGACCGCTGCTGTATGTGGATACAGTAGCATTAGATGGAGTATGGTTGACTACGCTGCAAGCAGCACCATGAATGGTTTCCAGCTCAGCATCGCTGAGTTCGATCTCACCAGCAGGATTGGCAGGAAGCATAGCCTGCTCTTCTGCGCTCAGGCTCTCACGATAAGCGGCGTCTTTCCACGCGCGTGCGATGTCAAATTTCATGGTTGAAAGTTTCCTTTCCTAACGTAAATTGCGAAATGATTTGTGTGTGCTCTGGCATTAGCCTGAGAGTGAGTGAATTCTCCAAAACTATGCGGTAAATACTTTCCACACTTCTTCTGTAAAGAAACCCATCTATGACGACGAGCTGTGATTTTTGGTAATGTCAATCCTCTAACAGCACACTCATTAGTATTATACTTATGTCGCAAAATCATGTTTATCAATATAGTGTTTGTATATGTATGTTTATTGGAAATTATGGGAAAACGTCTGGTAAGTAGGAAATATTGCACTGTGTTGGTATAGGGGAAAAGGTGTGTGTATAGAAAGTAACCTCCAATGTGAGAGATAAAATGTAACTCACGATGGAGGCCATCTCAGTACGTTGTTGCTAGATGATCATCTAGCAACTTTATGGGCACTTTAGAACTCTGGAAAGAGATCTTAGAGAACGGCAGCGCAGTTAAGTGCGCTGACATCAGCGCCAGCGCCGATGAGCAGGCCAAGGCCGTTGCCATTCTGAGTCTGCTTGAAGCCATAGGTAACGCACTCGTTCTTGGCAACATTAACCAGACCACCCTGGTTGGTGAGCTGACCACTGCTGTATGTTGATACAGTGATTCCCGAATCTGCATGGCTTGCGGCAGCACCGACGATGGTTTCCAGTTCAGCGTCGCTGAGTTCGATCTCACCAGCAGGGTTGGCAGGAAGCATAGCCTGCTCTTCTGCGCTCAGGCTCTCACGATATGTTGCATCTTTCCACGCGCGTACGATGTCAAATTTCATTGCTGAAAGTTCCCTTTCCTAACGTAAATTGCGAAATCATTTTATGTGCTCTGGCAATTAGCCTGAGAGATGAGTGGATTTTTCCCAATCTATGCGGTAAATACTTTCCACACGTCATACATAAAGGATTTTGCTGGCTAGTATCAATCACGGTCCTGTGTATGACACCTCTCTATCCGCACATCTATTGATATTATAAAAAAGCATCAAAATCATGTTTATCTATATTCAGTGCTTATAATACCAATATACTATGTAATATGAATAATTACTCTTAATTAACGATACAATTATGTATTTTATTCCATAAAGATGTCTATATATCATTTGCTCTGACGATTGGTATATGGCTCTATTGGCATGTATGATTTTTGGGGAGGGAGCATAATTGTGTAGAAATTTTTGTATGATCATGAGAATAATTTCATTTGTAAATCTGAGAGATATGGGGTAACAAAAAGACCTTCATACCTGTCTGCAACACAGTTGCAGGTGGAAAGGTCTTTTTTTTGTTTCCGAGTATGGTGTGTTTTAGCCCAACTGGCGAATTTTCAGGCGATACAGTGGCGGTTTCCAGCTATTGTTATTCGATGGTGGGATTGTTCCCATGTCTATAGGGTCTTTTTCATCGTCCATCAATTGTTGTTGGACTAGCTTGGCATAATACCCATTCTGTTCAACCAATTCATCATGTGCGCCCAGTTCTACGATATGCCCCTGATCCAGTACCAGGATGACATCCGCGTTGCGTATGGTGCTCAAGCGGTGCGCGATGATGATTTGTGTACAGGCCATCTGCTGCAAGTGTTGGGAGACATGTTGTTCTGTCAGGACGTCAAGGCTGCTAGTTGCTTCATCCAATAAGAGGATGGAGGGATTATTGGCGACCGCACGGGCAATTGCCAGACGCTGGCGTTGTCCACCAGAGAGGGCTGAGCCGCTTTCTCCTACGAAGGTATCATAGCCCATTGGCATACGCATAATATCCTCGTGGATACCTGCGATCTGTGCGGCTTGCATGACCTGTTCTTTAGACATATCTGGATTGTTCAGAGCGATATTGTAATGCATTGTGCCACTGAAGATCATCGCATCCTGCATTACGACACCAAATTGTCGGCGTACCGCTTGATATTGCATATGTTGCAGTGGAATACCATCGTAGTAGATGGAACCGGATGTGGGAATGTAGAGTCCTAAGAGTAGTTTTCCCAGTGTGCTCTTACCCGAACCTGTGCGTCCAACGATCGCGATTTTTTGTCCTGCGTTTACCGTTAACTTGATGTCATGGAGCACTTTGGGGGAGTTGGGATCATATTGAAAATTGACGTTTTCTAATTGGACGTTTCCGCTCAGGCGTGGGGGAACCTGTACCAGTTGTTGATCCTGTTCCGGTTTCGCTGCTGTGACATCAGCCAGACGATCTAGATGTGCGTGAACGGTTTGAAGCTGTTGGATACGTCCAACCATTGAGGAGAGCGGACTCAGGAACGAGCCTGCCAGGGCAATCAATGCCAGCATACTGCCAATACTGAGATGCCCGTTGAGGACCTGGATTGCCCCTACCCATAATAGCGCGAGTGGCGCGAACATTCCCAGCAATGACATGATGGTGCTGATGGCTGCTGTCAGATAGCCACGGCGGATCGAGATGTTGAGTTGATCAAAAAAGAGCGAAGTCCAGTGTTCCAGCGCACGGTTCTCTGCTCCTGCTGCTTTGATGCTGGCGATACCGTTGAGGGCTTCCGCGACGTATCCCTGTGACTTCCCCTGTGCCGCCAGTTCGCGGTTAGTGAGATTCATAATTGGACGATAGGTGGTCAGGGTTACGATCATCTGTAGTAGACCGATAACTATTGTTACTATAGCGAAGGGTGGTGATTGCCAGAGCAAGATTAACAGATAGGCGGTTACCAGTCCGCTATCCAGCAGTGTTGCGATTAGCTGGTTGCTCAAGACATCTCTGATCACATTATTACTGTTTACGCGGGTCAGTAAGTCTCCGCTCGAACGTTGTTGAAAGTAGCTGTATGGTAACGAGAGGAGATGTTTGAGAAAGTCGGTCATCATTTGCATATCCAGGCGTGCTCTAAGATAGACGAGCACCCATTCGCGTAGCAGTGTGATGACTCCTTGTGAGAGCAAGAGGATGACCATGCCTAAGGCCAGTATCGTCATGGCGTTGGTCATTTTTCCGGGTAGAATCTGATCCATGATAACTTTGGATAAGATTGGTGAGATGAGTCCCATTGATTGCAGAAAAATAGATGCCATCAGGATTTGCAGCATAGCGTGCGGGGATTGTTTGATCGTTTGCTTAATATACGTTCGCAGGGAAACGGCGGATGATTTGGCCCGGCGTCGAAACTGTGCTCCTGGTTCCAGGGTCACAATGATGCCAGTGAAACTCAGATCGAAATCTTCATAGCTCAGGCGACGTTTACCATAGGCGGGATCGACGATATCGACATGTTTGTGGCTCCAGCGTTCGACGACCACAAAGTGATTGAATTCCCAGTGTGCAATAGCTGGCAGGGGAATACGGCTAAAATCATTATGTTGCAACGAGAAGGTTTTGACCCGTAGACCGCATGCCCGCGCCGCTTTTACAATACCAAGTACAGAGGCTCCATCACGGCTTACCCCGAATTGCAGTCGTAAGTCGGATAATAGTGTTCTGTGTCCATAATAGTTCAGGATCATTGCCAGGCTTGCCAGTCCGCATTCGGTTTTTGCCATCTGTAGGACTGGCCGCACGCGCTTGCTACGGAACTGCTTTTTGATCCCTGTAGCAAGTGCATTTTTTTTCTTTTGGGGTAATGGCGTAAGGGCTATTTTTTGCGTCTCTTGCGCAGAAATGTCTGACATGAAATCTCCTTTGTATAAGCCATTGTGATTGTGTTCCTCGATGCTACTGAGAAAATTGTTGTTGGATTACGATTGAAAGAGCGTGCCTATATAAGGAAAGAGAGCAAGCAAGCATTGCGTACCAACCTGGATTTGAGCGGTAAAGAGCGTTCCCGTATAGTGTGTGAGCGGAAACGTTGGTGAGACATGGATAAGTACTGCGATCAGTGGTTGTGTAATAAAAACGGTACTTTTATCAAGATGATACTGCGTGTAAATTTCATTGGGTGTCAGCGGACTTTTGCCAATGTTGGCGACTGTGCCATCCTCTTGTAGTGTAGCATTGCCTATACTTAGATGGACTGGTTGATGTATGCGTAACTTGCTTGTTTGTTCTGGTGGAAGAAGAGCCACTGCCACTGTCTCATTCACATTGGCCGTTGTTCCTTGCGGTTGGATAGTTGTGTTTGTATGTGATTTTTTCGCTGTCAGGTTTGTGGAAGCCTGTTTGGTTGTCTGGTCGGCTGTTGGGCCTATGTCGCTGTTGACGGTTGTGATGACCCCGGACCCGGTGATGTTCACCGGAATTTGCATGCGCCATGAGACAAAACCTAATGCCAGTATGAGCAGGACGAACGCCAGCCACAGACAGAGTGTAATAGGTAGAGAAAGAAAGTGTGGCGCATTCTTTTTTTTCTCATTGTTCATATAATGCATCATGGCATTATGACGGAAAAGAGGTCTGTTATTAGCTGAACTCATGAAATTTATCCACCAGTAAATAAAATATGGCAAAGATATACTACTATCATTAGTTTCATTATACGCTTTCTGGCAATCTGGATTATTAGACTATAATGATAATTATTTGTTGCATAAAAATGTATGAGAGCTTTCTAGAAGCCAGTTCAGGTAGTGATTTAGTGAGGACAATCTGACTGCACGTTATAGCAGGCATGCAAGGAGAAATTTACTGGTAAATGTTGATGGCTCTATGAGGAGTGTGGGAGGTCGGGAGCAGATCAGTGCTTGCAGTAATCTTTAGCACTGCATATGCTAATATGCTCCCGATCAGATTTAGTTGGAGGCCGTAGAAGGAATGAGCGCAGGTAATTGTGCTTGCACTCTTTCGATAGATGTTTTCATATGGGTAGCAAGCAGGGTAATTTCATTGGTCACACAATCGAGATGGTTGCCAGGAATAATCGCGGGATCTGGATCATATCGTATGGTATCCCAGAGTTTCTTTTCACCTGTATCCGCTGCTGACCAGATAAATTCGATATGTTTAGGATGGTAGCGCATCTTATAGCCACACAGAAGCCAGGTAAATGGATTAATATAGTCTTTGAAGAGTGCGGTTGTGGGGGGGAACATGTGATCCAATCGTGGATCAAGTGCCAGCACACTCGAAAAATCGGCGACACGGGGATCGTGGGCAGGCAAGAGCATTCTATATATATGTCGTAGCATGTGGCGCATATACATAAATGCCAGCAGTTGCATGTGTTTGCTGAGATGAAAAAGTTTGCCTAATCCTTGAAGTGTGCGATGTATTTTTTTTGGCAAACTTGATGGTTGGATGGGGGATATCAGGACAAGGAGTTCGACTTCCTGTCCCTGTGCTTGTAACTGGTGTGCCACTTCATAGGCAGCGTATGCGCCATTGCAGAAGCCGCCCAGCAGATAAGGCCCTTCAGGCTGAACTGAGCAAATTGCTTTTACATGTTCTGCCGCCACAGCTTCAAACGTTAATGGTTTTTTTTGCCCCTTTGTATATTGATAGGTATCGAGTGCATAGAAAGGCTGCTCTCGGCCAAGCGTGCGGGCCAGCGTAAAGCAATAGAGTGGCTTGCCAGTGACACTGCCATGCAGGAAAAAGAATGGACGTTTTGTTTTACCTTTTTGAATGCGGTGAATAGGTGCCTGCGGATACATCTGGGCGTCAGCATCCGTTTGTGAATCTTGCTGCAATATATTCTCTGGAGCAGCGGAATGTTTTCCCTGACCCCATAGCGGTATTTTGCCGATCAAGCGCTTTTTCAATAAAGGCTGAGTGATTTTCAACATAGCGTTCATATTTCCTTTATTTCCTGGCTATTATAGTAATGAAGATATATAGTGTTTAGTGGGTATTTAGGAACTATAGTGATAGAGAGGTACTTACGTCATTGTAAGTACCATCGTGGCCAGGACTCCTGTCAGGGCCAGAGTATTTCCCGTACCGCAGCTGTCCATGTTGTCGGATCGAAACCGTGCGCACGGAAAAGGGCCAGTGTGATACGCTCTAAGCCGAAACCAGTACAGGCCGTATGAGCATGCTGCGCTGTGGCTGTAAGGATATTGAATTTGCCAGCAAAGTGATCTTGATGATAATTAAGTGACATCACGGCTGTTTCTGGTTGCTCGGTATTGACCGGGGCCAGTAGCTCCGTTTTTAATTGTTGCTCCTGCTGACTGGCAGCGAGCAAACGACCACCAGGGCCAAAGAAAGGATCATTGGCTGGTGCCTGTTGTGCATTTAGACCAAGGGAGCGTAAAAAGGTCAGACCACGATCAATCCACTGATTGCGCCACTGCTCAACCTGTTCCGGTTCGCCAATGCGCACGAACTCACGCATGCGGAATGATTGCATCCGTGCTGGTTCGTCCGATGGCTCATGACGGAAACAATAGGAAGAGACATCAACCAGTCGTCCTGACTCAGGAAGCGTGCCTGCAACTGCCGCATAGACAGGATAGCAAGCGGCAGGCGTCAGAACAACATCTGATGGAGAGAGGTGGTGTGTCCAATCATGATGCTCTTCAATATCTTGAACCAGTTCACGATGCTGGCGATGATCGCCAGTGAAAGCATGAACAGAGCCAAGCAGATGTGGAAAGGACTTCATATATCCGCTCTGTTCGGTTACTTCACGGCTGAGAACTGGTGGAAAGCGCATCACTTCCGTCCCTGGCTCACGACCAACTGTTGTGATCAGATTGTCCACCCGGGTCAGAACATCTTCAAAGATGCCATTTCTGCCGTAAACCCCCTTTACAGAAGACGGAATCAGTAAACCATGTTGGATTAATTGAGCAAGAAACGAATTTTCAACGTTTTGAGTTATATTTGTCATGCTTTATATGTATTTCCTTGTATACACTTGATTACTCTTTATGAACAAGTAGCAAGGCAGCATTGGTAATTGCCAGACGATCATTGCTGATCATCAATGGGGCAGAATAAGCATCGCGTAAGTGACGAGCGATGCTGAAAGGAGAGGTTTCACTATATCCAGCCATGCCGCAGATAAATAGTGCTTGCTGCACAATTTGCAGAACCAGATCTGAAGAGAGCAATTTTACATTATTCAATTTGATCGCAAAACCCATATTTGACGTGAATTCTTCTCTATGTTCCGGGTCCTGTTGTAAGATTTGCTCGTATTCGTAGACAGTATCGTTGATGTTTGATTTCATCAACTGTAGTTTGCTGCTGGCATCAACCAGTCTGCTATCACCAGGGATCGACGAAGCACGCATCTGTCGTGCCTTGGCCTGCATAAACTTACGAGCGCGTGCCAGTGCATCCGTCGCAATGCCCGACCAGCAAGAAGCCCAGAGTAAATGAGAGAATGGTACCATTGTTTGAGCTGAAATATCAGCGAAGGACGTCGATAAAATATGTTCTTTGGGGAAAGTTGAGATAACATGGAAACCAGGGCTACATGTGCCACGCATTCCAAAGGTGTTCCATTGACTGGTCTGTGTTAAATGGGTATCCAGACGACGTAAGAGAACCAGTACCTGATCATTGGGTGGCGCATCAGCGTTGCGGCGTGCAGTTGCCAGGAAGCCATCAGCATAAGCGCCATAAGAAGTGGTAGTCGCTTTTTTATCGAGCTTACAATCGTTTTCGAATTCTTCGACTGCTGCGCTACTGGAACGCGTATCACCACCGATACCTACCTCTGAAGTGATCGAGGCAATAAGCAACTGTTCTTCCGCGGCCTGACGCAAAAATTGTCTGAAGAAAGGTGAATTTTGTTCGTGTTGGACGATACATGCGATTTGAATTTGATGCATAGCCCAGATCATCGCGGTTGAAGAGCAGTATTGCGCCAGCACCTGAGCAATGGCGACCAGTTCCGTTAAACTGAGTCCTGCCCCACCGTATTCCCTGGGAATATAAGCGGACAACAGTCGCTCGCGCCGTAACGCATCAATCGCTTCATGAGGAAAGCGAGCATTGTGATCTACATCTGCCGCAGCAGGCCGAATTACCTCTTCGCCGATTTTATGGATTTTTTGTAAGAGATCAGGAAGTGACATTGGCGTTGTGGGAAGTGTTGATGTGGTGGGGGTATCATATCTGAAACTAAATCCACTCATTAGTATAAGTATACTCCTTCTGTATTAGGTAGGATCAGGTTATTGGAATATCCTGTATCATTTATGTACCCTGATCAGGGTGAAAGAGAATAATGGATGTGATAGTTATAGGATTGATTTTTAATTGTGTGAGCTTTACCTGAAAACAGGATGAAGCGATAAATAATAAAGTTTCTTTTCCGCTAAAAAATTTAAATACCAAGATTAAGCATAAGAAAAAATTTGATATTTGTCAATATTGATGTGAAAATACAAACGACTCTATCAGCTCTATACTTATTCTTATGTTATTTATCGTCAATCTGTGGCATAGGAAAATAGTTCTATATTTGTGATGTATGCTATCCTTTTCACTTCATTGTCAGATAGTGGTGTATTTATAATTATAATTGTGATGAAAGTGAACATTGTTTCATAGGGTATCCTTTTGGTGTTTGATGGCTATAGCTGACTTGATGAGTTTATTAGAGTTTCATGGTGACCCTTTTATGACAGACTGTGAGAGGTGGTAGATGAGGAGAGAGTAGTGTAATTGTTTGATGGAGATTGCAATATATGTATGCATCACCGTATCGTGTTGGTATTGATATAGTTTATGTCCCTCATGTGCTGGATTCGATTGAACGGTTTGGGAGCCGCTTTTTAGATCGTATTTTTACAAAAGAAGAGCAAGTATACTGTCGTCAGCATGCGAGTATTTCTATAGTCGCGCAAAGTTTTGCCGCACGTTTTGCCGCCAAGGAGGCCACGATAAAGGTATTACGGCCAGCAGCATCGTTCTCGTTGGATTGGCGCTGTATCGCGGTTCATCGATCTCCTGAGGGATGGTGCGATATATTGCTCTCTGAGCAGGCAGCAGACCTTGCACGTAGCAGAGGAATTGTTTCATTGTCGTTGAGTATGAGCCATGAATGTGAATACGCTACGGCTGTGGTTGTTGCGGATTTTTAAGAGTAATGCTAGGATTATTTATTGGGACTTTCCATTCTATCAGAAATACTCTTATATGCTTTTTACTCTATTAATTTATCTTCTTTATCAGATATAAGAAGGAAAGGTTTGTGCATACGATGAATGAAAAAATTCGTGCTATTTTGAAAGACAATGCTCGCCTGACAGTTGATGTCGCGACACTGAGTGATGAGAGCAATCTTTATGATGCCGGTATGTCATCTCATTCGACGGTCAATGTAATGCTGGCGTTGGAAGATGAATTTGAGGTGGAGTTCCCTGCGCGTTTCCTGAATCGTTCCGTTTTCTCAAGTATTGCTGGTATTAGCAAGGCGCTTACAGAGCTTTCTGGTAGCTCTGAAGTGGTTAGTGGCTAGTAGCAGGTAGCAGCAATTTATAGGGAAAATATGGCGAGCATCTAGCAATATTATGGATGCTCGCCATATTTTTTACACTATATGCTACTTTGACAGGAACTTTCTCAGGACGGTTACAACTAATTCATGATCTTCTTGTTGTGACATGCCTGAGACTGTTACCGTTCCAATTACTCCCGTATGAGCAAGGATGATTGGAAAGCCTCCGCCATGAGCGGTATATTCAGTTGAAGAAACAAAATACTTCTCTTCAATTGTTTGACTGAGATTGTTTAAGCGTCGTCCGATATAAAATGAACTATGCCCAAAGCGGTTGACGACATTATTTTTGCGGCGTATCCACTGGTCATTGTCAGGCGTCGTTCCTTCCATTGCTACGTGAAAGAGTTGATGACCGTGCCGGGTAATGTCTGCGGTGATAGATTTTCCTCTATTTCTCGCCTCTTGCAACAGGGCCAGACCAATTTCCAGTGCCATGTCATTGGTGAATGTGGTGAATTGGATTTCCTGTTCCAGTTGAAGCAAGGATGTAAGCAAATCCCCTTCGCTCATAATTGTTTTCTCCTTCTTATGTCTGCATATCGGTGTGAGCACAGAGAAGTTTCTCTATTTGTATCATATGCATGTTCGTTGCTAACTTTCAAATCATGTTTGCTGGCGCTATGCTTTGCCGGGCGTTATGAGCACTCTATTGTTTTTGTTATGCCTACGGTATGTGTGGTATCCGTTTTGTAAGAGAAATTCAGTGCGAAGGATCGTGCTGGTTTTGGCGTCCCCTGCATAGTGACTGAGATGCCAGTCCCTGTATCAAGCGTTCCCGATGATGGTGTTACTGTTAGTCCTGGGACGGTCGTATAGTTATTTGTATCTGAATAATATAACCTTGTTGTCCATTGAAGTGGGGTACCACCTGTATTTGTGAGCATGAATGTAGTGTGGATGTTTGCGCATGATTTGACAGTGATAGCATCTGGCGTGACGATAAGTTTGGGCAGCGTAGTTGCTGTTGCCATGGCGGTTGTTTGTGCTGTGATGGTTGGTGTTTTCATCCCCTTTTGCGGTGATGTATTACTACAGGCGGAAAGCATCCCTGCTATACACAGTGAGATCCAGACCAGGGATAGTAAGTGTAATTTTGTGTTGCTTATCAAAATCCTGTCCTTCAAGTGTTTGTGTATTCCTGAATTGAAAGCACAAATAGTAATATTGAAAACGTAAATAGTAAACCGATCCCTTTCGCAGAGTGTGATGAAGAACGCAGAAAGGATGTGAAGCTCATCACGGAAAGAAAGAGCTATTGGGATTATACTTCTTTATAAATACAAAAACACTACCGAATGAGTTGATTTTTATTGATATTTTTGTTTTTGTCTGATTTCTTGGATCTATTCAAGTGATTAAGTATGGATTGTCTGGAGAACAAGAGAATGCACGGAATGGCAAAGTTAGTAAAGAAAAAACAGCGAAGGCCAGTATTCTTCGTGACGGGTTTTCTTTTTATCATGACGGCACTACTATTGACAGCCTGCGGTACTCCACAAATAAGTAGCGTACATGCCAATAGCAATAGCACGACATTTACCTCGAATGTGACAGCTACTGGAACGGTTGCTGTGGATACAAATGTAGGGACGTCTGTACCCAATACATTCGATCCTGCAAATACACCAACACCGAGTACTTCCACGACGACTCAATCAGCGGCTCCTTTTTCGCAAATCCGTATGGTCAACACGGTAGTAGGATGGGCTTTGACGAAGAATGCTATTGTGCGTACGATGGATGGTGGACAGACCTGGACCAATGTAACCCCTGTTTCAACGCCATTGCACACTGCCTCACGAGGTGATTTTATAGATGAACAGAATGCGTGGGTTGTGACCACTCAGGGTGATAGCACTGGCACAGTGTATGTCCTGCACACCACAGATGGTGGTCAGAGCTGGACAACATCTACATTCTCCGATCCAGATGCCCTTGTTGGTGATCCGCCCCATTTCCTCAATGCACAGGATGGTTTTGTGGCGTTGGTAAACCAGAATACAGTGGGTATGGGACATAGTATGGATGACATTTTTGCCACAACAAATGGTGGACAGACCTGGACGAAGGTGTTGGATTCGATGAATTCCGCAGCGGTTGGCGTCAACGAACAGGGTATGGAAACTGGCATTTCATTTACGAATCCTGGCGTCGGTTATTTAACGGCAGGTACCTATGCTGCTAAAATCTATCTGTATCGTACGACAGATAGTGGTGAGAGTTGGACCGCAGAGAATCTGGCAGTGCCTGCTGGATCTCCAAGCACGCAATATCAGACAACGCCACCGATCCTCTCTGGTAATGATGGTGTTCTGCCTGTGCTGGGAGATCAGACCATTGATCTGTATCATACGACTGATAACGGCCTGACCTGGACCTCAACCGATGAGTTACACTTTGCCGCAAGTCAGGTGAATGCGGCGGATATGCAGCACTTCTGGGCTTCTAACAGCAATGGCGTCATCTATGCGACTTCTAATGGTGGAACAAGCTGGGATGAAGTCGCGCAGACCGGACAGAATATCGGCGGCATGAGCTTTATCAACGTCAGTGATGGCTGGCTGATTAGCCCAACAAGCCCCCTGCTGATGCATACCACCGATGGTGGTCATACCTGGCAGACGATCAATTACACTATTCAATAGTAAGTAGCTCGTCCAAAACCAGACCGACGTCATCCTGAGTAGAATGGATGACGTCGGTTTTTCATGATAGATGAATAATGCGAGAGATAATATCTGTTGGTAAAAGATTGGTTTAGTCCCTGCTAGTATTAGCAAAGCTAATATGAAATCTTATTTAGTCCAGAAAATCTTTCAGCTTGCGCACACGTTGTGGCTGGCGTAATTTCCGTAACGCTTTAGCCTCAATCTGGCGAGCGCGTTCACGGGTGACATTAAAGGTCTTCCCAATCTCTTCGAGTGTATGACTGCGACCATCGACCAGACCAAAGCGCAATTGAATGACGGCACGCTCTCTCTCGGAGAGTTCGTCAAGGATCTCATCAATTTGCTCTTTGAGCATCTTACGACTGGTCATTTCCGTGGGTGAGAGAGTTCCCTGATCTTCAAGTAAATCACCCAGGTTGCTATCACCATCTTCACCTACTGGTGTTTCCAGGCTCACAGGTTGCTGAATGACTTGAGAGAGTTCCTGAACCTTCTCTTCGCTGATCTCCAGACGTTGTGCAATCTCTTCTGGTGTTGGATCACGCCCCAGTTCTACGGAGAGGCTACGGCTGACACGCAACATACGATTGATGTCTTCGATCAAGTGTACAGGGAGGCGGATCGTACGGGCCTGGTTCGCAATAGAACGGGTTACGGCCTGTCGGATGTACCAGGTGGCATATGTGCTGAACTTGAAGCCTTTCTTGTAGTCGAATTTCTCGACAGCAAGCATCAGTCCACTATTGCCTTCCTGGATCAGATCAAGCAGGTTCATACCCCGGCCAGAATATTTTTTCGCAATGCTCACCACGAGGCGGAGATTGGCTTCAGTTAAGCGGCGTTGTGCTTCCTGACCTGCTCTGACAATGGTCATATTGGGCGCAACCTCAAGCATTTCCGCTCGTTCGCGTTCTTGCTTCCCGCGCTCCATGATTTTTGCCAGCCGAACTTCTTCTTCCGCCCTCAGCAGGGGCACACGACCAATTTCGCGTAAATACATGTTGATCGAGTCATCGACAATATGTTCACCGGTTGCCCGCATGAATTCATCATCAAGTGTCTCTAGCAATGCGAGGGACTCGTCATCCAGATTTTCCAGAGAGATATCATTCTCTGTCGGTGTCGATGTCGCTGTGAAAAATCCCTCATGTTCTTCAATAAGCGGATATGCCTCATCGGTATCTGTATTTTCTACCTGTAGTTCCGCTGTAGGAGTTGTGCTTTGCTCTTTTTCAGCTTCTAATTGAATAATTGCCATACGTTGCTTTGTCTGTGACTTTCTCGCTTGTAATTGTTGATGAGACTGTTCATATGAGTCATTTTGTTCTTGTTCTGTTATACCACGACTGCGTAAAATAATCATCTTTAGACACCTCCTTCCTACTTAAAATCAGGCTTGTTGTAAGACATTGTGGGTGTTGCCCCAGATTGGCTGATATTTGCATGAGCCAGAGTGCCCATAATGATAGAC
Source organism: Dictyobacter sp. (assembly GCA_035493535.1). GTDB lineage: Bacteria > Chloroflexota > Ktedonobacteria > Ktedonobacterales > Ktedonobacteraceae > Dictyobacter. The sequence goes on along the minus strand of DATJIE010000061.1, from coordinate 28,490 downwards.
TTTTCCCCATTGATATTCAGAAATCATTTGTTTGTTTCCCCTTACACCGACCTCAATCCTACCGTTTTTTTGCCCATACAAAAGAGAAAGCGATAGTATGTTCAGGTAATCACTTTCTTTTCGGGATAGGGCAACTAATGATAATATTTGTGCAACTGTACCGTCAAGAAAATGGCCCTTCTTGACAGGTCATCTATGACGTTTGGGGGAATAAGCCCCTATCAGGTAAGAAAGGCGGGATGTCGCAAGCTTGCCTGAGCCTGTTGGAGGACTTCCATAGATGCTCGTGGGAGATCAGACCAGCGCCGTGCTGTGGCTGTGTTTCCTGCGAGTAATACGCCGAAGCGGTCGATGAGCATTATATCATCTGCAGCAAGTGGTTGCAGGGTATTTGCGCTGGTCCGTTGTTGAATGGCAATACAACCACTGGCGCGGTTGTGCCCTGATATATAGACCCAATGATAGCCGTCTTCAGGCTGATAGCGCGTGTTCTGAACCAGGGTGCTGATGGTAGTAATACAGTTAGGGTCGTCAAATGAACTTTCCAGCGGTGGATGAAAGGTTGCTTGCCACGTGTTTTGATGCCATGTGATGTGGAGGGTGACAAATTGCGCTGGCATACTGTTCTGCAGGCTACCTGAAGTGTTTTTTTGGGTTGGTGTATAACTCCATTGTGGGTGAAAGATAGCGGCAATATCCCAGTGTGGTGGCGTCTGATCGCTGATTGCTTCAGGCCATGCGATAGTACAGAAGCGGCGACAATCTTGCCCGTTATAGTTGCATGAATCTCCCAGACGGACGCCGTTACAGGTGGTGGGTCGGCTTGTATCTATGTCTAAGACAAAGCGTTGCGTGGCCTTGAGTTGGCTCTGCGCGATTTGTATGCGATCTTCAATCAGATAGGGTTCACCTGGTTGAACTGTCGCTGTCGATTGCAGGGTGTCCAGTGTGTTCTGCACAGTGGTAATCAGAGCCTGCCGTTGAGCATCAGGTAATGTGTCAAGCGAATAGTGTTGTGGTGGCAGTACTAAGGTTGCTTGATGGACCCGTTGATTATTGTCTACCAATTGCTGTGTAGGACATGTTTGCGCCTCTTTTGCTGGGGGGACTGTTATGGTACAGGACATGTCTTGAAAAGGGGCTGCATGCCACGTGATCTGATGAGTACCCTGTGCGAGGGTGAGTGGTAGATCCTGAGTGATTGTGGGCAGGTGTGATTGTGGGTGTCCATCAATGCTGATCGTACCCCATGCAGGTAGGGTCTGGAAATAGAAAAGATTGTTTCCCGCAAGCGGCTTGATATTCGGCGGTAAAAATAATTTGGCTTCGGGAAGCAGGTCCGCAGTGTAGAGTAAGATGAGTGCCAGGATACAACTGAGCAAAATTTTGCTGGCACGTTGAATGAAGGCAGAGCGCGTATGCCACCATGTCTGTCCTGCCTGTCGTGGTGAGGGCGTGTTCTGGCCTCTGGTAGGCGTTTTGTGTACCATACTACTTTAGATCGTGTTCTTTTTGTTTTTTGTCTTGCTTCTCCAGTAATATGCCACCAATTACATAAGCAGCCGCAAATGCGGTAACCATACTATAGACCCAGGTGAGCGTCTTTGCCAGTGATAGTTTCTTTTGCATTATTGTCCTACCTCATCTATGTGTATTTACGTTGAGCAGTAGTATCACTACTATTACGAATCATACAGAATAAAGTCTTAAATTTCCAACAAGATGAATATAAATGTCTTTTTGACTGTTATAGCAGCATTATTCTTTGTATTATGTAAAGTTTGGCGTAGATATTGGAACATAAATTGATCTATACTACTAATAGTACATGTATTGGTTGCATATTGTTAGATGAGGATGGAAGTATAGCGATGCATGTTCTCCTATTCACACGACCTGCCGGAATGTATAGTAGCCGGTCTGGTATGAATTACACATTAATCTCTCTGGTTTTTAGTTATTGTGTGGTTATTTTTGTATTTGGGAAGTGGATCGTATTGCGATCAGCCTCCCGTGGAGTACAGCGTTTGCATTTGGAGGGGTCATATGAAGATGGTGAGTATGGAGAGCGTGTAAAAATGGAACTGGCAGAGGCGGCAACCGAGGCGCGACGCCTTACTGGAGATGTGTTGATACAGGCGCGGCAGATCGTTGATTGGACAGAGCAGGTATCCGAGAATGAGGCTCGCAGGATAGTCGAAGAGGCGATTCAGCATCTCAAAGATATCTATTCATTGTCTATGTTTCACTTACAAGAGGAAGCGATCCATGCATTGGGTGAATTCCATTATCAACAAATCACTTTTACTATTGATCTCTCTGGTCAGATACATGGCATGGCGATAGATGAAGATAGTCATACCCATATATTAACTCCACAGCGGCACAGGAAAGATGGAGGGCGTGCGCAACTCAACTGATTTTGGCGTCAGAAAAGCATCGTGTCGAGATATTGACTTTAAAGATTAGGGTGTGCTAATATCTGAGTAGTGGGCTAGGATATAGCATCAAATATATTCTGCAAAATCGTTGATATGTTCAGGCGGATCGTAGTGATGGCGTAGCCTGATAGCATAAAAGGAGCATGAGGCAATGAAGCTGGTCCATAACGAAAAAATATGTGCGGTATGTAATGGGCCGCTCAAGTGGTGGAACGCCCAATCTTGTGTACACTGTGGGAAGATGATTTGTAGTCACCATGCATGCACTCACAGACGTCTCCATAGTTCTGTGCTGTATTCCTACTGTACACAATGTTCCGCATCACTTTTTCAGCACAGACATGCTATGCCAACTATAGTAACAGGGCATCATTTATCAAAATAAGCAACTGTTTTTGCACCCTGCCTTAAACTATATAAAGAGGTGTGTAGGATACTGCGGTTTCTGGTGAACTGGATACTCTCTTTTTCCTGTCCAGATAGTGCAGTATCTGATTCTTTATGCGGGTTCTTTTTCGCGAAGCTGTTCCATTGATCTTCACATTTATTCTTCAGCTATGTTCCACGTGAAACAAGGCCAGTAGCGGCTTGAACGGTGTCTCTACGACGATTATCTTTTGAGGGGATTGCACTAGACGTACAGTTTCATCCATGCTATCATAAGCGCAATCGTACTGTGTGGATACCTGAAGAAGGGAGTCGTGCGTTATGCACTTTAATTTAATAAGCTGGCTCTTTACAGATCCGGTTACGGCCGGGTCAAACGCCAACCTTCCAGGTGGGATTGAACCGTTCCATTTCACATGGGCCTGGCTCATCTTCTGTTTAGTTGGATTGCTGATCACTTTCTATTATTCAGTTGAGGGGCGCAAGCGTTTTGTGAAGAGTAAGCCATTGCTCAAGTATATGTTAGATCGCTACCTTGGCTGGTTTGCAGTTATCTGCTTTATTGGTCTTCCTCTTGAAGGTGCGAGACTTTATTTAAATGCATACTTTTTTGCGTGGCGCATCTGGCGTTATCTCTGGTTAGTTGCTCTGGTCGTTCTGGCCGTTCATTGGATTGTCTATCTTGTTCGTAGCTATCCACAGGAGCGTGCGAATTTCGAGGCATATCAGCGTCGTCAGCGTTACATGCCGAAAAACAATAAGCGTCAAGCACGTGCCGCCTCACGCTAATGTTGTTTAACTAGTTCTTACGACCGGGTTCATCTGTGTATAACGCTACTGGAATTATTCTTGCGGGGGGACAGAGCAGGCGAATGGGCAGAAACAAAGCTACCCTGCCACTCCCCGGAGGAATGCAAACCACCTTTGTTGCCCATCTCGCTGCTCTTTTGCTTCCTCTGTGCAGTGAGGTGATTATTGTCGCTCGTGACAGGGAACAGGCTGCTGCATATGCCGCGCATGTGCCGTCGTCGGTGAGTTTGACGACGGATCGTGTCCCTGATACCGGACCGTTAGAGGGTCTTTACAGTGGTATGATGGCAATGCATGCAAACCGTGCCTTTGTCGCGGCAGTTGACATGCCATTGTTACAGCCTGCGGTTGTCTCCTATCTGTTAGATCTTGCTCAGGGAGCGGCGGATGACACCTTACTTATCCCGCTGGTTCATGATCTCCCACAGGTTTTGCATGCTGTCTATCCACGCGCTGTTATTCCTGTGATTGAAGAGCGTTTACGCTCTGGTCGGCGTGATCCACGCTCGATCCTGCAACTCGCGCCTGTGACCTATGTGGGTGAGGAGCAGTTACGTCTGGTAGATGCGGAACTTCATTCGTTTATCAATGTGAATACACCTGAAGAGTTTGCCGCCCTTTCCTAGCTTTGTTGTGCTGGTGGTACCTGCCAGCGACGGCGACTCATGTGCTTCAACTCACGTTTAAATCCTCGCAAGTTGAGCCACTCATGCGTTGCTCCTGTTACGATGATATTTGCGTTGCCGAGCTGTTGTAGATTTGTGCTCCCGCTCAGTTGCATGGCGACTTTAAGTTCTGTGATCATGTTATCCAGCACTTCACAGACACGTTCAAAGCTTTCACTGGCTGCCTGCAAGAATGGATGACCAATACCCACCAGTGTTGCTCCTAATGCGATGGCGCGTGCGATGTCCAGACCGCTCCGCACACCGCCTGTAGAGATGACTGGTAATTGTGCCTGTTTGGTTTCCACCACGGCTATTGGGGTAGGGATACCCCAATCACGGAAGAGTAGTCCGATGTTCATAGCACGTTCATCGTTATGTTTCTGCGCACGAGCCGCTTCCAGCGCTGACATGCTGCTGCCACCAGCACCACCCACATCAATTGCGGCAATGCCACAGTTGCGTAATACGATGGCCTGTTCATAACAGATGCCCGCGCCAGTCTCCTTGGCGATCACAGGGAGTGATAACTGTTGCGTTAATGCTGTGAGGGCCTCTACTTCTCCGCGTGTATGGCGATCACCTTCGGGTTGTGCTGCTTCCTGCAAGCTGTTGAGGTGCACCGCAAGTGCATTGGCTTCGATCATCTGGATGGCCTGTTGTATCTGTTCCTGTGTAAAAGGGTCATGACGATCCTGTGAAATCAGTTGTGGCGCACCGATATTGGCGATTAAAAACGTATTGGGTGCATGCTGGCGTGTGACGGTATAGGTGGAACTGAGTTGTGGGTTGACGATGGCTGCTCGCTGGCTTCCTACTCCCAGTGCGACATTATAGCGTTCGGCTGCACGGGCAAGGTTTTTATTAATCTTCATTACATCTGGATGCCCACCAGTGAGGGATGACATGAAGATGGGATAGCTGAGCGTATGCCCAAGAAAGGTAACGCTGGTGTCAATCTCATCAAGATTGACTTCTGGCAGTGCTTGATGAATAAAACGGATGTCATGCCAGCCTGCTTGCTGTGGGGCTGAGATATCCTTCTCAAGCGCGAGGGTAACGTGTTCTATCTTGCGTGCTTTAACTTCGTCCGTCACGGTTGTATATGGCCCTTTCTCTCCGATCCTTGCGATTGATGATCAGGAAGGATGCAAGAGGTAAACCAAAGATAAAGAGTGTTTGATAGACGACAAGTGGTGGTGCGTTCAGGGTCAGGTAATAATATAACGTTGTTCCTGTGAGAAGAATTACAGGGATGAATGGTGCGTTACTCTGCTCTGGCTTCCTATCCCAGAGCAGATAAGCCCAGAGGAGAGACACGATAAGCCAGGGTTGAAAGGTGGTTGGTAGGAAGATATTTGCTGCTGTTAGTGAGATGGCACTGTTGCGTAGCATTATCTTGATAGATGCTGTGCTCTGGTTTGTCTCCTCGTGAGTTACATCCGATGATTTCTGAAAGGAAAGTAAACGACTGCCATAAATGGTGAGAAAGAGCACTATGCTTGCGGCTTGCGCCGTAAGTTCTGCGCTTGCCCCTGGTTTGATCGCAGTTGGTAAATTGGCTGGGGCCAGATGTTGATAGAGAGCCTGTAATGGGGCTGCGATGAGCATTAGCGGCATACCAATAATGGGCATGGGAGTGAATGCTTGTACAAGCTGAAAATAGGTTTGTGTGGTACGCCATAGTGGAATGGTAAAGAGCATTATTGGTAAGATCAGTAACAATGTCTGCCAGAGTATCGTATAGCCAACCAGTTTGAACCGGCTATTGGTGTTGGTGTGCAATTTGTGCCAGAGATAGAAGGGTGCCACAAAGAATAGTAACGGTTGGATACTTGCCGCCAGACCCAGGGTGATTGGTATCAGGATGATGTAGATTTGGGTTTGAGTGTCTGTTTGTTTATTTGTATCAATGGGGGGTGTACGAAGCACCGTAAACCATGTTGCCAGCAGGAGAAAGCTGAGGGCCAGTGTAATACTCTGCCCATTGCCTGCACTTTCGATCAAGAGCAATGGATTCCATGCATAAAGCAGGGTAGTGGCGAGGCGGTGTCTGGTTTGTAACTTGCCCTGAATACACCAGATCAGAACGCTATTCATGAGATGGACAGCAAGCATACTTCCTTTGAGCAGGAGCAATGAGAGTAGAGGTGTAGTGCTGATTGCTGCCAGCAGGGTGGTATAGGCTGCCCAACCGGGACTGATAAGATCAGGATTGGTGGGATTGGCTGTAATCCATTGCACATATGGATTGGTTGAATATTGTGCGGAGGGGCTTGTCCACGGACTACTCTGATAGTGGGCAATAAGTTGACCAGCAAACAGATCTGTGAATGGGTTCGTGGATACCACTCTTGCCTGACAGACTAAAGGAATACCAAAGAGCAGTGTACTTCCGATCAGCAAGAATAGTGCGTTTCTGGATTGCATTTGTTTCCGATGTCGCCAGACGGAGAAATATGTGTTTGCGTAGATGAGAAAGATGAGCAGAAAGAGGAGGGCAAGTATCCCCGTGAGCACTGAGTTGGATGGGAAGTGAATAAAGGACCAGAGGGGGATGAGAGGGGTTGGATGTGAGAAATACGTGGGGCCGCTCATACAGAAAGCGATTCCCAGATAACAGAGTAGTAGTGACAGAGCGGCTGGCCCAAATTGCCTGAAGACCAGAGGCTTTGCTGCTGGTGACAATGTTTGTATTTGGTTGTTTGTATGGATGCTCAATAATGCACTATCCTTTGTTGTGCGTTGCGTGTACATGCGTGGTGTGAGAAGAATGGTCTGTTGTTGTTTGTTATACACACAAAGGCAACATTGAAAACGTTGTATGTCGTGCTTCGTCTGCTACATGGGTGGGAAGAGGGATGTACGCCAGTCAGGGGGCTGCAAGCCCCCTGCATCTCCACTTTTCCCTTTAAATCTGTTTGTCGAGACTACAAGCCAATACGTTTGAACGATGTATCGATGTATTTCACATAAAAGTCGGTATTGGTGAGTTCATCAAGTTCGGCGCGTGTGAGGTATTGCGCAACCTCGCTATCACTGCTGAGAGCTTCTACCAGTGCTGGGCCCTGGATTGGGCCATTGCTGGTCTGTGCCCATACTTTCTTTGCGTTACGCTGCACCATCTTGTAGGCTTCCTGACGTCCGACACCTTTATCAATGAGGGCCAGCAGGATACGTTGTGAGAAGACCAGACCGCCGGTCATATTCAGATTTGCCAGCATGCGGTCAGTATCAACATCCAGTCCGCTGATGACTCTGATGGTGAGATGCAACATATAATGGAGTAAGGTACAACCATCGGGGAGGATAATGCGTTCTGTGGATGAATGGCTGATATCGCGCTCATGCCACAAAGCGACGTTTTCCATGGCTGTGATAGAGAAGCCGCGTAAGACGCGAGCCAGACCGCAGATGCGCTCACAGAGTTCTGGATTGCGCTTGTGTGGCATCGCGGATGAGCCTTGTTGACCGGAACCGAACGGTTCAAATGCCTCACTGACCTCGGTGCGTTGCAGGTGGCGGATCTCCTGCGCGATCTTTTCTAAAGAACTGCCGATCAAGGCCAGCGTTGTCATGAAGTGTGCGTGGCGATCACGCTGTACAACCTGATTTGAGATCGGAGCGACGCCCAGACCCATTTTTTCGCACACATATTCTTCGATCTGTGGTGGGATAGAGGCATGTGTACCGACAGGACCGGAGATTTTGCCAACTGCAATCTGTTCTAATGCTTCAGCCAGACGTTTCTGATTGCGACGTAGCTCATCAACCCAGAGTGCCAGTTTCAAGCCAAAGGTTGTAGGTTCCGCGTGAATGCCGTGTGAGCGTCCTGTCATCAATGTATATTTGTGCGTTACGGCCTGTTTGGCGACCGCATCAACAAGCTCAGATAACGAAGCTGAAAGCAGTTCGCCCGCCTCTTTAATCTGTGCGGCAAGGCCTGTATCAAGCACATCCGAGGAAGTCATACCCAGATGAATAAAGCGCCCTTCTGGTCCAAGTTGTTCCTGAATAGAGCGAAGGAATGAGATCACATCATGATGTGTCTCTTGCTCAATCTCGTGCATACGTTGAGCATTATAGTGGGCTTTGCGGATCTTCTCTATCGCGTCCTGAGGAATGACCCCTTCACGTGCCCATCCTTCACAGGCCAGGAGTTCAACCTGTAACCACTTATCCGTTTTATGCGTGTCAGACCAGATTGTTGCCATCTCAGGCAACGAGTACCGTTCAATCATAAATATTCTGTCCCCTGATGTGCTAAAAAGTAAAGAAAAATACGATCATCCCCGTAAAGCATTACGAGGCATTCTGATCAAATGTTAGGAGTGTATCCTCGTGTAGTTTACCACAAGTTCTTCGAACTGTGCTTCTTGAATGAGTATGTCGATACAGAAAGAAGAACGGTGTTTACAAAAAAGATAGAAAGCCTTTGGTACTCATATTGGGCATAAATCAATGCTGTACTGTGTTATCTATGATAGAATGAAAAGAAAAAAGTAGAGAGTCTAAGCGGAAAGCAGTACACCTTTCTCCTGACCCATTGCAGAGCGTGCAACGTATGCATGGGTCAGATGACATCTTGACGAAGTGGTACCTTGCATGTACAATCATGCTTGCATTGCTATGAGCTTTTGGTGGATGTAAGATGTTACTTCTCCTTCCTAAACATGGAAATTCTGGTTTGTAAAGAGTCAGGGGGAAGTAAGGGCGACTGGGGAACAGTACCCTTCGAGCAAACAGCAAAGCTATAAGTGTTAATATCTTGGGAGTTACGATGAAAGCAGGAATTCATCCAAATTATGTGAAATCCACAGTCAGTTGCGCCTGTGGAAATACATTTGAAACCATGAGTACGAAGCCCCTTTTGAAGGTTGATGTGTGCTCAAAGTGCCATCCTTTCTTTACAGGTCAGCAGCGTATTCTGGACTCCGCCGGGCGAGTTGAGCGTTTCCGCAAACGTTTTAACTTGCAAGATGAATAAAATAGCGGCGTCTATTAGTTGTAATATAGGGATAAAGGTGCGTCTATGTGAGCCTTTATCCCTATTTCCATATGAGGAACAATATATCTTATGCAGAGGGTGAGTCAATCGGGCGATGCGAGACAACGAACTATACTTTTCTTGATCGCTGATACCGGTGCAGGTCATCGGAGTGCAGCGAATGCCATCAGTAATGCTTTACGTTTGATTTCTCAGCGTGAGCAGGCTGAATGGCTGGCTCGTCAACGCCAGGGCAATACATCTTCAACAGGATCGGCTACGACCGCAGATACTCCTGCCGACCTTCTCCCTCCTCCAACCTATCGTATTGAGATTGTTGATGTATTTGAGGAGTATAGTCGTTTCCCGCTACGAGAAGCGGTCAAACTCTATGGCCCCACTATTCGTTATAATCCTAAACTTTTTGGTGAGGTTTTTCATCGTAGCAATGATGAAAAGACAGTAAAAACTGCGAATGCTCTTGTCGCTCCTCTTATTTTTAATGGTTTGTTGCGTCTTTTTACTACTATTCAACCCGATATTATTGTTTCTATTCATCCCCTTATCAATTTTGTGACGATCAGGGCGCTACAACAACTCGGTTTGAAAATTCCATTTATTACGGTTGTAACTGATCTGATCAGTGTTCACTTTACGTGGTTCGCACCTGGTGCGGACGCATATGTTGTGCCAACGGAGCAGGCGTATCAGCTTTACCTTGAACGCAAATTAGATGCGCAACGCGCTTTTATGTTAGGTATGCCGATTGATCCAAAGTTTACCTTAGAGGTAGAATCAAAAGAGCAATTACAGACGAAATTTGGTTTACAGCCGGGTATTCCAGTGGTGTTACTGGTAGGTGGTGGTGATGGTGCGGGTGGATTACATTCTGCGGTCAAGGCTATCTCACAGGCTCGTTTGCCAGTACAATTGCTGGTTGTGACGGGCAGAAATCGCCGTCTTTATGCATTGTTGCAGCGTACACGTGATAAATTGCATGTGCCGGCGAAGATCTTTGGCTTTGTTCAAAATATGCCAGAGTTGATGCATGTCGCGGATGTTATCGTTACCAAGGCTGGCCCGGGTACTATTTGTGAAGCACTGGCTTGTAATCTCCCGATTATTTTGAGTGGTTACGTGCCTGGTCAGGAAGAGGGCAATGTTGATTTTGTTGTCCAGAATGACGTTGGTGTACTTGCTCTTCATCCAAAGGTATTGGTTGATGCGCTGCGACGTATGATCAAACCAGGGTCAACTGAACTGCGCCAAAAATTGGAGAATGCGCAAAAGTTGAAACGTCCGTACGCCTCCTTCGATATCGCCAATAAGATTATCAGTTATCTGCCTCCTGTCGATCAGGGGAGTATCTGGCAGTCCGGGGATTCGCAGCGTATGCAGCGCCGGATGTCGGGCCGCTTGCAATCTTCAATTCGTCTGCGCCGACAACATAATGCCGGTCGTGCGCAGGATACTGTGTTGTTGGCCTCAGTCCGACGACGACTTTCACTTCTTGGTTCGAAAACACGGGACCTTTCGGATACAGATCAGGATACTGATACCACAGCTACGTCTTTGAAATAACTGGCAAGCGTTGATCAGGGTGAGCGAGAGGATGCATGGAATATGGCAAAGTACTATTATGGTGGTCAGGCGGTGGTCGAAGGGGTTATGATGCGTGGGCGACATTCTGTTGCAGTCGCGGTAAGAAAGCCAGAAGGCGATATCTCTCTGTATGAGGAAAAGCTTTCCGCGCGGCTTTATCAGAATGCACTATTTCGTTTGCCTTTTTTCCGTGGTGTCCTGATGCTCTGGGAGATGCTGGGGCTGGGATCTCGTATGATGACGCTGTCGGCAAATGTTGCCGCGGGCGCTGATGATCCTGCCCCCGTTCTGTCAGACGTGACACCTGCAATCGTGGTGTCGCAGGAAGCAGCGGATACGCGGAAGAGTCAGGTAACGGTAATGCAAATTCAGGAGTCACCCCAGACGGGGAAGGCTACATTTGTGCTGACACTGGTGGTCTCTCTGGCTTTTGCGGTGGCGATCTTTTTTGTTGGTCCATTACTGCTTACAAGTGTATTACATCGTCAGATTGGTGATGGTTGGTTGAGTCTGATTATCGAGGGGGTTATTCGCCTGGCCCTCTTGCTGGGATATCTCAAGTTAATCGGTCAGGTGCCAGATATTCAGCGTGTCTTTGGCTATCATGGGGCGGAACACAAGGCTATCAACGCGATGGAGCATGGGGAGCCATTAGATGTCGAGCATGTACGGCAGGCTTCTCGTGTACATACCCGGTGCGGTACGGGCTTTTTATTGCTGGTGATGGTCGTTTCAATCGTTGTGTTTGCGCTGGTTGGTTCTCCCACGCTTTTGCTGAAGATTGTCTCACGTATTCTGTTAGTGCCTGTCGTGGCTGCTATTGCTTATGAGTTGATGCGTCTGGGAGCCGCGAACTACAGATTTCGTATTGTGCGCTGGTTGCTTGCTCCTGGGTTGGCGTTGCAGGGATTGACGACGCGTGAGCCTGATGCTGGCATGATGGAGTGTGCGATTGTCGCCCTGGAATGTGTGATGGCACGCGATCGTGAGTCGGATGGGATGCCTGGCACGTCTGTATCTACACCAATATCATCGCCACTGGTAACATCATTAGAATAGGATTGAATACTATGGCACCTGAATCTGTAACGCCTCCTCCAATGGAAAATGCATCTGTGACGCCACCTCCATCGGCGGCGGCTGAGGCACCACGTCCTGTACAATTTTCGACTGTCCACTGGGCAACAACTGGTGTGATACGTCTTTTATATCGGCGCTGGACACGTATCGCGGCGCATGCGTTCCCCGAAAATTCGACCAGTGAGCGGATCGCACGGACGCTCCACGTGCCACTGCCCGATAAATTAAATATGAGTTGGGTCACTGAGCACCTTGCGGTTGGCGGACGTGTACGTCCGGATGATATTCAAGAACTGGCGCGAGTTGGTGTGACACATGTCGTTGATACGCGTTCTGAATATAGTGATGATGCGGACGCATTGGCAAAAGAGAATATTGGTCTGCTCTACCTCCCCACGCCTGATACCTATCCGTTATCGGTTGAGCAACTGCTGGAAGGTTCGGCATGGGCGAATGAGCGTATTCAGCAGGGAGGTCGTGTGCTGATCCACTGTGAGCATGGCGTTGGTCGCAGTGTCTTATTGACCTGCTCAACCCTTGTGTATGGTGGTATGCATGCCAGTGATGCTCTGGCGTTGGTGCAGCAGAAACGCTGGCAGGCAGCACCAAATCAGCGCCAGATTCAGCGCTTGCGCGAGTTTGAGGCGGCGGTACAATCACAGCGTAATGCGTAGCGTTCGATAGCGAGGGCTACGCCATCTTCGCTATTGGTGGCTGTGACTGCGTGCGCGACTTCTTGAATGGCTGCGGGGGCCTGCCCCATCGCGACACCCCAGCCAACAGTCTGGAGCATTTCACTATCATTGGTGTTATCACCAATTGCCATGACCTGTGTCAGTGGAATATTTAGATGTTGCGCCAGCGTAGTCACGCCCAATGCTTTTGAACATGCTTTGCCCATGATGCTTAACTCTGCGGAGTTATAGCTCCCCTTACTGATAATATGCCAGCTACAGTCCAATTGTGTGATCTCCGGTAGCATGTGGGCAATCTCGGCTTCCGTGGCGAACGCGACGACGCGTAAGGGGTTGATCTGATCCTGCCAGAAATGTGCATGCTCGACTCGCGTAATACCGGGGTAGGCAGTCGCATAGCCTTGTAGACCAGGATGATCGAAGTCGACTGGACCACTCCATGTTTCCTCTGTCGCGTCGTTGATGCGCTGTATCACTGGTTGTATCCCATATCGAATCATAATATCACTGGCTTGCCGGGCGATCTTGATCGGGAACGGATGCGTGTGAAGCACGATGCTATCCGGGTGATGAATGATTAATGCTCCATCGTAATTGATCAATGGAATATCAATGTCCAGTTCGGTGGCAAATTGTTTGCTATTGCCATAGCGTCTGGCGGTGGCGAGGGTGATAATAATCCCTGCTGCTCTGGCCTTTTGAATAGCCTGACGGGTGCGGGGAGAAATCTGCTGTTGTGGTGTGAGTAAGGTGCCATCGATATCAATGGCGATCATTTTAATGGGGTTGGTGGGTGTTAACGTTACATCTATTGGGTCTTCTTCTACCGTAGTCATTTATATGTCTCTTTCTGCACAATGAGTAATCCTGCCAACGTGAACGTGATTTTTCAGGTGCAACGGTTTTGTCACTTTATTTAATATACTATTGATTATACTACATCCAATTGTTCAGGATAGACCACGTTGGTTGATTGTTATTTTGATTAGACAGTAATCTTCTGATCTGATAGAATTGAAGTATGAAGATGCGCGAGGAAAGTTCAAAAGCGAGTCGGGCAGGACGGAATACTCCCAAAAATCCAATGGCAAATGTGAAGATTGGGCGGTCGCAGGGGCGGTTTTCCCAGGTTGATGCCACGGGCAAATATCCTCTTTTACCTGATGAACAACCGGTGAGTACAGTGCGTGATAGCCTGTACGATCTGATTCCGCTGGGGCCACGTGAGCTGAAGTTGATTAATACAGCGGCCTTTTTGCGTTTGCAGGAAGTAAAGCAACTGGGTTTTGTGTATCGTGTCTGGCCGGGAGCCACACATACGCGGTATGAGCATAGTTTGGGGGTCTACCATCTGACGATCAGAGCCTTGCGGTCGTTGCTTCAACGTGGTGGTGATGGCGGATTAGAAGGTATTTCAGCCGCGAGTGTTCAGGCACTGGTGGTAGCATCGTTGTTGCATGATATTGGTCATTATCCCTTTTCTCATACGATAGAAGATATCGGGTATCCTGTGATCAATCATGAGCAAGTGGGGCGTTCGATTATTGAGAGTGAAGAGATTGCGACGATCCTGGAACGGGACTACCAGCTTTCGCCTGCGCGTGTCGCTGATCTGATCGATGCCCCTGGAAATCGAGCCTTGCCAGAGGATGATGCCTTGCTGCGTCATCTATTGAGTGGTGCGTTGGATGTGGATAAGCTGGACTATCTGCCGCGTGATGCTCGTGCATGTAACGTGCCGTATGGTGGTGTTGATGTTTCGCGTTTAGTCGCGTCATTACGTGTGCATCAAGATGAGCATGGTAAGCGTTGTATTGTTGTGACTCATAAGGGGATCAGTCCATTGCATTCGTTGCTGCACGCACGACAGGAGATGTTTGATAATATCTACTGGCATCACACCAGCAGGTCTTTTCAGATGATGTTGGTACGTGCTGTGCAGGATGCGCTGGCAATTGATGCGATCACTGCTCAGCAATTAATGGGATTAGCTGATGCGGGGCTGCTCGCCTTGCTTACTGGTGCGGCGATGCCTGCCAGTTCACGAGCGTTGGCTGAGGATATTGTACGGAGGCGTCCTTATAAAGTTGTGCTGGAAGTGAGTCCAGCGGCTGGAAGTCTGTTCAAGCGTCTGGAGGCGCTGTTCTGGGACTCCACAAAACGGCGGCGTGTTGAGCAAGAACTGGCACAGGTACTGGCAAAGGAGTTTCCGGATAGCGAGATTGCCGATCATGAGGTGCTTCTCGATATCTCGCGACCCGAAAAATGGGAGATGGATGTCTGGATCTCATTCGCGCATCCACCTGTTGGGATGAAACCGTTGATGAAATGGGTAGAAGCTACCGGTTTACAGTCCGATGATCTGGCCCGGTATGAGTTGCATCAGCGCCGTATGCGTATAGTTGTGGCTGAACGATTGCGTCCTTTGTTGCTGGCAAGGCAGTCTGATGTATTGCTTCCCGTGCTGGAAAAACTGTTATAGTTGCGGCACATCGTCTGGTTTCTGTCTGCGTATCCCCTTTCGTTGGTACATCAGACGGAGGGCTTTATCGTGAATACGCAGGGCAGGGGGATAGTCTGGCTCAAGGCTTCTGGCTCGCTCGGCAGCATTTGCTGCATCCCGATAATGTTCCATACGATAGAGCGTGTCGGCTTTAAGGGTCCAGAAACGGAAATTCCCTGGATCGAGTTCCAGCAACCGATTCAGGGCGGCGTCAGCCTCTTCAAATTGCCCCAGTCCGCGTAGACCGCGCATGTAATTGTCCCAGGCAAAAAGATTGTCTGGCAAGAGTTGCAGCAGGGCATGGGCAAGCTCTTTGAGCGAGTCATACATTTCTAATGCACGGACCGCCTGGATGCCTTGCATGAGCGCGTTGGGATTATTGGGATTCAAGGCCAGCGATCTTTGTACCAGTGGCACCACTTCGCGCATTCTGCCGATGCGACAGAGGATTTCGCCTTTCATTTGCAACGCAAACGTTTGCTGTTCATCGCATTCGAGACTGCGATCAAAAGCGTCTAGCGCTTCTGATAGGCGATTAAAGTTGAGCAGCGCGACACCTTTGTTTGCCCAGGCTCGTGAGTCTTCTGGCGCAAGTTCAAGAGCGCGTTGTGAACTGCGGAGGGCCTCTGGGAATTTGCCTTGCAAGAGTTGCAGGCCGCTGCGGTTAATCCAGGCCAGTCCAAGATTTGTATCGAGCAAGAGTGCTTGATCATTGGCGATAGTCGCGGCGGAAAGCCGTTCCAGCTTTTGGAGAGCACGTGCTTTAAATGCCAGTGCTTGAGCAGAGTCAGGGGTAAACTCAAGAATGTGTTGGGCGAGATTGTGTAAGGCTTCAAATTTACTCTGTTCATCAAGCGCAGTGGCAATGCCGAGCAGGGCATCTTTATCCTGTGCATCATAGGCAAGCAGTTGTAGAAACATATCTTCTGCCTGCGACCATTGCCGGGCCTGTAAATGATGATGCGCTTGTTGACGAATTCGTATTTGTTGCTCCTGATTGACGACTGCCTGTGGGTTTTTATCACTCACGATAGTTGTATCTTCCTGTGTTGGTAGGGATGCTTCATCTTGCTCCCTCGTTTGTGTTGACTGCTCATCCAAGGTCCGCACTCCCATTGCTCCATTTTGAGATAACATTATCTCATTATATGCCCAGATGAGCAAGACCTGCTAAGATCGCCGCAGTGCTTTGTGTATTATACATTCACCGATGTGGGTAACGGAATACCGTGTTTTGACGATGTGAGAGGAGTTCTGGCATCGCCCAAATAATGAGGCAGTTGTAAACGTATTTCTTTTGATTGGGTGTAGAAAGAGCAAGCAATAGACTTATTTTCAGGTAAAAATCTCATACAGAAACTTTACAAATACCTCAAAGTTTCTTCATGGACATGCGATAGAGTATACATAGATTAAGAAACAAACGTACTAATTCAAAGTATCTCATGTATACACACAGCATACGATAGAATATACAGGTGATCTTGCTGGAAAAGAGGAGGCAATCAGGTGCTTCAATCAGATCCAAATGATATGAATAACAATGATGAGCAGGCAAATTCTAATCCCTATAGAGCAGGGCAGTCGCCTACCCAATCAGAGCACGAAGACAATTATTATCGCTCGGATATGGATCAGACAGATGCGTATGATCAGGATATGAATCAGGCACATTCGACTCGTTCTGATATGGAGCGTACGGACGTTTATCGCCCGACTTCGCCCACGTCACCAACATCCAATCCCAATTATGATGATCCACACGCCTATGCGGCAGATGCTGATGGGGATGATCAGCAACCGCAGGTGGGTCAGATGGCGGGGACTTATCATCAGGCGCATGGCATGAATATGCCGCCTGTAAATACTCCGCCGTATTATGGGGGGAATGGGATGCCGCCCCAGCCATCGACGCGCTCTCGTGGTGGTCTTCGCTCAGGTGCGATGGTCTTTCTGGCGATAGCGGTCCTTATTGTGCTCGGCGTCGGCTTGTTTGGCGGTTATGAGTTTGCTCATGGTAATGGCTCTATCGCGTTTAACACCAGTAATGCTGGTAATTCGGGTCTGCAACAGTCCAATAACTCAAATGTACAGATCCCGACGCTCACCGGTAATAATATTGACGCAGTGCGTGAGGCTGTGATTAAGAAGGCCACACCGGCTGTGGTGCAGATTACCGTAAATACAGCACAGGGCCAGGATCTTGGTTCCGGTGTGATTATTGACAAGCGTGGCTATATTGTCACGAACAATCACGTTGTTGCTGGTGCGACATCAATTGACTCGGTAACATTATTCGATGGCACCAAAGCGACGGGCGCGAAGGTGGTTGGTACCGATCCGGCTGATGATCTGGCTGTCATCAAAATTAATCCGCCTGCAAACATTACAACATTGCCATTGGGCAATTCGTCACAGGTTCAGGTGGGACAGGATGTTGTCGTAATTGGTAATCCGCTGGGTATTACCCAGACGGTCACAAGTGGTATTGTGAGTGCGACAAATCGTGTGGTACAGGAAGATACAACCAATATTCCGAATACCATTCAAACAGATGCGCCAATCAATCCTGGTAACAGTGGTGGTGCTATGGTTAATCTGCAGGGCCAATTGATTGGTATTCCAACGACAACCGCTGTTGATCCAGAGTTCAATACACCCGCGAATGGTGTGGGTTTCGCGATCCCTTCGAATCGTATCAGCTTCATTGCGAATCAGTTGATTGCGACAGGTACCGTCCAACATACTGGACGTGCTGCTCTGGGTATTGAAGAAGAGGATGTAACGCCACAAACTCAGTATCAGGATAATCTTGCGGTGAGCCAGGGTGTACTGGTTGCTGGTTTCTCCAGCGACAGCAACGCGCAAAAAGCCGGACTGCAAGTTGGTGATGTCATTGTGAAGGTCGATGGCAAAACTGTCACTGATGGTGCCGATCTGGAAGATATATTGCAAACTATGAATATTGGTCAGAAGGTTACACTTGAGGTTGACCGTGGTAGCCAGCAACTGAGTTTTACTGTCGCTCTTGGAGAACTTTCTTCACAGGTGCCAACGCAAAATCAGCAGCCGCAGCAACCACAACTGCCATAAGACCATCCTTACTCTTTTCTTACTCCTGCTCTTTCGTTTGTCACTTTCCCTGGTGACAGAGAAAGCCCCTCGGCTACGGTCGAGGGGCTTTCTTTTTTAAGGTAGTACTCTTTTACGTTGCTTGAACAGTGTTACTCCCATCATGCCAAGAATGAAGATGAGGATGCCCAGCCCGATACGCCCTGCGGCTGTATTCAGGTCAAAGAAGAGGAGTACAGGCCAGGTATTTGTGTTCGTCACCACATTTGTGGCCGACGATGGTGGTGCGTTTACAGTGGCTGGTGGTACTGTATTGTCAGGGGGTTGGGCCTGAGCGGTTGTATTTCCACGAGGAGCCACATTTGGTTGGGCTGGTCCCTGCCCCTGAGATGTCTGACTGGTTGTAGGGGTGACCAGGGTACTTTGTGATAATCCTGACGCGTTGCCATTATGCCCGTTGGTCGTTGTACCCGTAGCCACTAAGCCGGATAACACAAATACGAGACCAAGGGCCGCTACCAGCGCACTACTGATCCGCAGGGTTTGTCGTATGGGGTTCGCCAGTTTTGTGCGTCTCTGTAGAGGAATAATTGTGGATGAGCGTGTGTTCTGGTTGGCTTCAGCCTGTCGTTTGATTTCCGCCGCAACAGGAGTATCGACTGGTAAGAGGAATGAGTGTGGCAGTGGTGGTTGTGGCAGGAAGCTGAGGAGCATCACGGTCTGCCGTAGCTCGTCCAGTTCGCGCTGGCACCGCTCACAATTCTGGATGTGAGCCTGATATGTTTCGATCAGCTTATGTGCGGTCAATGCTTGCTGATCAATCAGTGCTGAAAGTTCTTCAGTTGTGAGATGCCGGTCGATGTATGACACGCGTAAACTCCAATGTAGAGTGTAGTAAACAGGTTTAATCAATTACTATTAGTGAGACGATAATCCTTTGGTAAAAGTTCCTTATGTTGCTGCAAAAATTCTCGTAAGCGTGCTCTGCCACGAGAAATCCTTGAGCGAACCGTTCCCAGCGTTGTTTGTGTAATCTGTGCTATTTCCTCATAGGATGATCCCTGAATATCACAGAGGATAAGCGCGTTCCTTTGCTCTAATGGTAACTGCATTAAGCCTGCCTGGATGAGTCTTTGTAATTCCTGGGATAAGATTTTTTCTTCGGGATTCTCTTCAGGATTTGTATTGGTCAGTGTGCCAAGCATGTTTGTTGTATGGGGTTCATCATTCTCAATCAGCGTTTCTAATGATGAGGTTGGATGGCGTTGAACCTTGCGCCAGTAATCGCAAGCCATGTTGGTGCCGATCCGCAGGAGCCAGGCACGAAAAGAAGAGCCTCCTCGATAGGTACGAATAGCCCTGAATGCGGCAATGAAGGCATCCTGTGTGACATCGGCGGCGCTATCGTAATTTCCAAGCAAGCGAAAAATGGTACTGTACATA
This sequence comes from Dictyobacter sp., assembly GCA_035493535.1. Classification (GTDB taxonomy): domain Bacteria; phylum Chloroflexota; class Ktedonobacteria; order Ktedonobacterales; family Ktedonobacteraceae; genus Dictyobacter. Next base: position 8,805 of record DATJIE010000061.1, on the reverse strand, counting down.
ATTGGTTGATAGTGAAGGATCAGGCGATTAAACGCTTCTACGTCTCCACGCTGGCTTCGAGTGATGAGCTGCCCCTCATCATCTCGTGCTAGCTTTTCCATAAATGCGAACCCCTTGTATAGTACTATATGTCTGCTAGTGTATCATAATTTATCGTTTCGATCTATGATTTCCAGCTTGTATGTATTATGTATTAGTATGCCTGTTGCTCATATGTAGAGTTTGTTTTTTCTTTCGGCAGTATTGTAGCAGTCATAATGGGGAACACTAGCCGTGTTGTTTTGTGCTCAAAAACGTTCCCTTATGCATATTGCTGTATTGGATCAGACTGTTAACAGGTGTTGGACATCGCGTTGCATGGCTGCGTAGGATTGATAGCGGGCAGCGCTCTCTTCCAATAATGCGCGGTTGAGGATTGTTTCCAGTGCGGGTGAGATTGTGGGATTCAAGACACGTACTGGTGGATAGGCGGGATAATGTGGTGGTGCTACATTGGTAAGCGCATGGTGCATGCTGGCCGCCAGAGCATAGATGCTGGTGCGCTGATCGTAGGGTTTATCTCCGATAGGGAGATAGGGTGAAACGGCAAGTTTGCGGGTGGTACGTACGCCTCTTCCTGCTTTTCGCTGTGTCGTGTTGTGTGGTGGAGGTGAAATCTGAAAACCAGTCAGATAGGCACGACCACGGGATGGTTCGATAAAGATGTTCGCGGGTGAAATATCATAGTGATAGATGGCTGGTCGCTGTTTTTCTAGCACGATCAGTACATTGAGCAGCATGTTGAGCGCGTTAAGCATCTCTTTTTCTGGCAGTGGATGCAAGGTTCGAGCTAAACGTTCTTCGATACTTTCGCCTTGAATGTAGCTGAGGACAACATAATAATGCTGACCCTCCGCGAAGCGATCCAATGTCACGGGTAATAGTGGATGATGGAGTCGTTGTAAGGGGAGCGTTGCTTGCTCATAGTAGGCGATATCCTGAGCACGTTGTGCTATGGGGTGGGCGGTACATTCCCAGCGCTTCAAAACGACGGGCTGATCATGATTCCGGGTATCTGTCGCTACTGAGGTCATGGTTGTGGTATGTGGCGATTGGGTGAGCAGGCGGGTGATCGTATAACGTCCCTGACGAACACTGATACCAAGTAGGGGATTATTCTGTTCGGGTGGTACGTGAAGCAGAAATGTCAGACGACCACAGTGGGGACAACAGCGCTGACCCAGACGTATCGGTGTGGAGCAGTGTGGACAGGTGCGATCATCATATTCTGTGCCACAGAAGGCGCAGCGTTGTGCTCCTGTGCGATTTTGCTGTCCACACATCTGACAGACGTAGCGCTGCTGTGCGACCTTGACCGCCTGCGTAAATTGTTCTGCGAACTCATTGATATCGGTGTAGCGGCGATGATAATCTTTTGCCAGTGCGCGTAAAATGACTGCTGTTACTTCTGCTGGGACGCGTGGATTCCAGCGTTGTAGTGAAGGTGGCTGCTCTTTGGCATGTGCTTGCCACATGGCTTGCAGTTCTTTGTACAGAAATGGCGGGCGACCGCAGAGGAGATCATAGCAACAGACAGCCAGTGCGTACTGGTCGGAGTCGCGACGTGGTGTTCCTCGCCATTGTTCCGGTGGCATATAGGCTGCGGTGCCAGTAATCTCTCCCAGTGAAGCATGGGTCTGTTTGCCTAGATAATAAGCGGTACCGAAATCCGCCAGCAGAATTTGCCCACTACGCCCGATCAGCAGATTGCCCAGTTTGACATCTTGATGGACTAATCCGTGATCGTGGACAGAACTCAATGCGTTGGCGGTTTGCTGAACATATGGGATCAGATCTTCAGCAAATGCCAGACGACGAATGCCCTGCGCATCCCTGTAGAGATCAAGGATGGTCTGGGGGGCGTACTCCATGACAAAATAGGGTTGTTGGGTATCTGCCAGTTGTCCAAAGTTGTAAATAGGAAGAATATTTGGATGTTGCATTGTCGCGATGCGTTGCGCTTCCTGAAAGAAACTTGCCTGCGCTTTCGCATTGAATTGGTCTTTGCGTAGCACCTTGAGGGCAAGAATGCGACTTAATGGTCTGGGTTCGCGCACCTTATAAACATGCCCATAGCTACCAGCACCGATAAATGAAATAACTTCGTATATACCAATATGCGCACCCTGGATGAGAAAGTCACAAAATGGACAATGCAGGGTTCCCTCCGGGTTCTCATGTCCCATTCCTGCATTGGGGTTTAGACAACGGGCCAAGCTTTTCCTCTTCCTGTTCTGTAGTTTGTTGCTCTGTGCTGCTTTTCTCTCTATTGTATGTACGTCAAGGTGTGCGATGGGTTACGCCCATATGTGCAGGTGGGACGTGCGCAGAGAAAAGAAAAGCCTGGTAAGCAAGAAGAGCATACCATAGTGTATCTCCACATTCTACCAGGCAAATGGCATTTATGCGTTTTTCCCAAGCATAACCTCGGTCGATTTGATGATGGCAATGATGGTGTCGCCATTTTGTAAACCAAGTGATTCGGCTGAAGTGCGTGTGATAGCGGAAACCAGTTCCTGTCCGTCGGGTAAATTTACTGTTACTTCCGCCATGACTGAACCAAATTTGATATTTTTGATGGTGCCACGAAGTTGATTACGGGCGCTGATCTGCATGCAATTATGCTCCTTTTTTGCTACTGAATAGACGTTCCATTTTGATTGTACGGGTGAACTACAAATGGATTGTATGTATGAGTACGCAAAAAAAGAATGTGGTCAGTACATCTATAGCACGAGAACTGACCACGTAGTTGCTACACATTCTTTATGTTATGGGTTGGTTTCCAGAAATTTCTCGATCTGAGTGTTTTCAGTGTCACTCAGACGGAATTCGGCGGCTGGAATCATGGCCTCAATCTGTTCTGGATTACGTGAACCAACGATGGCAGCCGTGACCGCTGGATTTTGCAGTGTCCAGGCAGTTGCCACGACGCCTGCGGGTACATTGTGTGGGAAGCCAATCTCTGTCAGGAGGTTTGCCAGTGCCAGATTGCGTGAGAGGCGTGGCTCCTGAAATTCCCCACTGTTCCGACGCCAATCATCATCAGGCATATTCTGGATACGCTCTTTCGTCATGCTTCCTGTTAACAGACCAGAAGCCATTGGGGAGTAAACAATTACGCCAATATTGTTTTGCTCACAATAGGGTAGGATTGTATCCTGAACATCGCTCTGGATCAGTGAATAGGGAGGTTGCAGTGTTTCAACTGGTGCGATGCGTTCGGCACGCTGCATCTGTTCGACACTGAAGTTAGAGACGCCAATATGGCGTACCTTGCCCTCTTCCTTCAATTGAGCCAGTGTTGTCCAACCCTCTTCAATATCTGGATCGGGATTGGGCCAGTGAATCTGGTACAGGTCAATTGTATCGATATGCAAACGCCTGAGACTATCTTCAACCTCACGGCGGATAGAATTGCTCTTCAGGTTATTACTGACAGTGCGGTTATCATCCCAGACTAATGAACATTTTGTGAAGATGTATGGTTGTTCCATGCCTTTAATGGCTTTCCCCACAACTTCTTCTGAATGACCAAGTCCATAAACAGCGGCAGTGTCGATCCAGTTAATCCCAAGCCGTAAGCCGCGTTTAATGGTTGCGATGGAAGCGTTATCATCTTGTGGACCCCATGCTGAAGCCCAATTGCCACCACCCATAGCCCAGGCACCGATACCAATCGGCGTGATTTGCATATCTGTTTTACCAAACTGGCGTGTATGCATAAACGTTCCTTTCGTCAGCCTAGAAATGTTGTATATACTCTTCGTCATACGTTATGAACGTGTAATTGTCTTGCTTACTTCCTTGTTGTAACACGTATCACACTTTCAATCAGTTGACAAAGGTGAAAGGAAGAGTTTAATAGCCTAATGCGCAGCCATCTTTGCGTGGGTCGGAGCCGCCGAAGCGAGCATTCGTAGTCGGGTCAACGCGGATGACCTGTCCGCCACCGAATGGGAATGCTGTTGGTTGGGCGATGTGATGGCCTCTGCGTACCAGTTCCTCACGTATTTCAGTGGACATGGTGGCTTCAATGGCGACGTCTTGCAGGTTGACGTCGATCTCAAACCGTGGTGCATCCAGTGCCTGCTGCGGTGTCATGCCGAAATCAATCATATTGTTCAGCACCTGTACATGTCCCTGCGGTTGCATGTGACCTCCCATCACACCCATGCTGGACCAGAGTTCCTGATCTCGCAAGACCATGCAAGGGATGATGGTATGGAATGGACGTTTGCCGGGCGCGATATAGTTGGGATGATCGGGTTGTAGCGAAAAGCCCGCACCACGATTTTGCAGCATAATTCCGGTGTCGCCTGCTACCACACCTGAACCGAAGCTATAGTACAGGCTGTTAATGAACGACGCCGCGTTGCCTTCCGCGTCGACAACGGTGAGGTATACAGTATCTTCACCAACCTGCATTGTGCCGGGTTGTAGACCTGCGACAATACGATCCATTGGAATGGCTGCCCGCCGTTGTTGAGCATAGGTTGACGTCAGCAAATCCTGAACCGGGACTTTATTAACGGCGGGATCACAGATATAGGCATAGCCATCAGCCATCGCGGAGCGCACGGCTTCGATTTGAAGATGCTTGGTATCGGCTGAGTCCGGTCCAAGGGCGGCAAGGTTATCTGAACTTAAGGTATTCAGGGCGATGAGGGCGATCAATCCCTGTCCGTTTGGTGGGCACTCGTAGACGGTATAGCCACGATAGTTGCAACTGATCGGTTCTTCCCAGGTCGAGAAGTGCTGATCGAAATCTTCCAATGCTAGCCATCCACCAAGTTGCTCTGATGCACGCACGATTTCCTGCGCGATAGATCCACGGTAGAAGGCATCGCGGCCTTCTTCAGCCAGCAGATGGAATGTCTTTGCCAGTGCAGGATTTTTGAAAATAGTGCCATAGGTTGGTGCCTCGCCGGAGGCGGTAAGATAGTATTTGCGTGCGGCCTCATTCTGTCGCAAGAGCGAGGCGCGAGCAGACCACTGGTCGGCGATGATTTCAGTGACCGGGAAACCCTGTTCGGCATAGCGGATTGCTGTCGTGAGGACCTGTTGAAATGACATTGTGCCATATGTGCGTAGGGTGGTATCCCAGGCATCTACAGCCCCAGGAACAGACACAGCAAAAATGCCATCGAGCGGAATTTTTTCATAGCCTTTTTCATGGAAGAAGGCTGGTGTTGCTGCTCTGGGGGCACGACCGCTCCCGTTAAGTGCGCGAACCTGTTTATCCTTTGCGCTATAAAAGAGTGCGAAGGCGTCACCACCGATACCTGTGGACATTGGCTCAACGACATTCAGAGTCGCGGCAGTCGCGATGGCAGCGTCAAAGGCATTGCCACCAGCCTTCAAAATATCTAAGCCCGCCTGTGCGGCAAGGGGATGGCTGGTGGCAACCATGCCTCCGGTACAGGCAACGACAGAACGGCGTGAGGGATAATGGGCAGTACCTCTATCTCCGGGAACAGCGATGCGTGATGGCATAAAAATATCCTCTCTGCTCTGATAGTGATTACTTATCTGGTACGATTGCGATGTGATAAAAAAAGCATAGCCAGTGAGAGGAAGGTCTGTCAAGCCAGGAAACGTGGATGAAGACTATCCATGCCTCGTTTCCTGGCCTGTGTGTGTATTATTGACCACCAAGTGCTTCCAGCAGCATATCACCTTCTTCAGGGGTAATTCTGCCTTCAGCAATCATGTGTAGAATGGCTTCACGTTCTTGCTCGATGGTGGATGTGTTTGCTGGCACTGACAGTTCGTTGGGAGCAACGGGCACCTCTGGCTGTTCGCGTTCCTGTTGCGCCTGCTCATTGCTGCCCGGCATAGGTGGCACAGACTGTATTGGAGCAGGTGGGATAGGTGGAACAGGTGGCGCAGGCTGAAATGGCTGACCCATTGGAGCAGGTGGCGTTGGGTGGGTCGGACGACCTGTTGGCATTGGCGGAATTGGTGGTATCTGAAGATTTTTTAATGCCTGTTCAACAGCTTCCATCGCGCCACTGACGCCTTCTGCGGCGGCGTATTGCGCCTGTTCAACGATACGATAAATGCGTTCGGGACTCATGCTCCATTCATGATTATTCAGGCGCACATGGATGCGATTATACTCTTTATGTGCGTGTTTCTCCGCGTTCCGGCGCAACTTTTCTGCCTGACGACGTACACGTTCCGCTTGCTTTGTTGCCTGATGCGTATAGGTTGCGCTCATATGTGCCATGTCTTCATTGATGGAGGCAGTGGCCTGATTGACTGCATCGGTAATCTCTTCACTTAAATTCTGCCAGAGATTGCCAAAATTTGGACCGAAACCAGTCATTTCATGTACGAAGTCTTGTTCATTATTGCTGGTTGGTTGATCGGAACTGCGGATGTCGAGATCGCCGCCAACGTTTATGTCCAGTTGAGCTGACCCATTGCCGTAAATCCAGTTTACAACGTGGTTGGCTGATTGATTGTTTTGTGGAGAGCGGCTATGGATTGATCCGCCAGCATGTGCGTGAATCGTGACATTTGCATGTTCAGGCAGCACAATATGGGTATCGCCACCGACCTGAAGTTGGAGCTGGCTCTCTGGCGCCAATGCGGTTTGTAGATTGAGATCAGCACCAACCGCGCTCAGCTTGAGATTGCCACCTATTTCTTTAATGGTTGCGTCCGCGCTGATCATGCCTGCGTTGACATCTCCACCTATATTGATGCAGGTCAGATCATTACCGATGTGACCAATCTCTATTGACTCGCGAATGTTCTGTATATGGCAGTCGCTACCAATATGGGCTGCGCTTACCTGAGCGGCGTTTGTGACATTGAGGTCGCTACCGATATGGGCCACCGCGATAATAGAGCCGCCAGCATCCTTAATGGCGCAATCATTGCCAACATTTTGCACTTGAATGTGTGCTGTACCGGTGACGGTGAGGTCGTTGCCAACATTGCTGACCGTGACATTGGTATCGCGATGACCATGAATATCACAATCATTACCAATCGTGCCCGCAAATATCGACGTTGTATTGCGGATGGTCAGATCATTGCCAACGGCAGTAACGCGCACTGTTTCGCTCTCTTCAATGGTACAATCATTGCCAATTGTTGTCAGTTCGCAAGTTAACACTTTGATAAGTCTTGCGTCACCTTCGATTTTTTCCAGCACGAAAAGTGTGCTAACATCATTGGCGTTGACATCACCTTTGATTTTGCCCAGTGTTACTTCTCCCTGAACATGTTCTAGTGTGACATCAGCGCTAATTTCATCCAGGTTCACATCTTCCTGAATGGTGTTGAGTTTCACGTCATCGTTGATGTGCCGCAGTGTGGTGGCACGTACAGCGTTGATTATTACCCGTCCCTGTCCATCTGTGACCTCAATAACGGTGTCATGAGGGACTGATAGCGTGAGCTTTTCATCGCAATCGGCGATTATGAGCGTGTCTCCCTCCGGTTGCAATGTATTGATATGTCCGGATGTAGTAACACTGATGGTTGGTTGTTCCCAACCATTGATCTGTAAATCGTCTTCGACACGGGCGATGGTGATACGTTGTGCTGTTCCAGCAGGAAAAGTTTGTTGCATAGCAGGTTATTCCCTTTTCTCTATAGCCGTTGTTTGGCACGCGCAATTGGTGCTAGAGGCTACTCAACGAATACTTCCAGATGTTCATGTTGTTCGAGATCGTTTATTTCTAATATGCGTCCTTTTTTTCCCTGTTCGATGGCTTGCAGGATATCCTCCGCAATATGTTGCTTGAGCTGTGGGAGCAGGTAACCACTCAGGCGCAAACTCAATTTGAGAAATGAGACGGGCATACTAACCATAAATTGTGTCTGTTTATTTGGCGTATTTGTCATTGAGGCGCGAATGCGCAACATACGTTCACGAACTGGCTCCAGTGGTTGTGCTGGCTCTATTTCCAATGTGTCAAGGAGTTGCGCAGCCTGAACCGCGTTGAGTTGTCCCTGTTCGACCATCGATAGGACTCGGTTGCGTTCTTCTCTGGGTAGGGTCATAGATTTACCCTTTCAGCAATTGCATCGCTTCCTCTACGCTGATTTCTTTGGCGGCTAGCCGATCCAGAACCGCACGTCGGTCAACGCGCCCATCGTACTCCGGAGTTCCTCCCAGGGCCGCGACGATATCATCGAGGCGATTACGTGCCGTGTTATAGGCGATATTCATTTCAGCGGCTAGCTTTTGAATGTTGCCACGGTATTTCACCATGAGTTCGACAAAGTCCAGTTGCTCTTTGGTCAGACGCCCGATCCAACCGAGGCTAAAGCGACCTTCGATGACGATCCCGCTGGGTGGGCATTCCAGACGTGTCACAATCATCTCTTCGCCGCTCACTGGATCTCTGGTGATGAGTGGGTGCATATGTGTTGTTTCCTCCAAAATTTCGCTGTGGAATTAAGCTCTGATCAAAACTTCTTATTGCACATATGAGATCAATCTGGCAAATTATTCTTACCACATGAATAATAATACCATTGCAATTGGCAAAAATCAATAGTTATATGGCAATATTTTGTAATTTGTGACGGTAATTTCTGATTTTGTGAAAATATTTGCCAATCTGTGTGGAAATATATGTGCGGGGATGTGCATTGGTTGTTTGCGAGGTGGGGATGAACGGCTGTACATGCGATGAACGAAAGAGGATGGGATTGCCCGCATCTGCGGTCAGCGCGGCGATGTCTGCACTGTTTATGCTTCTTTTGGGGATAGAGCGGAGAGCGTCATTGTTTTCGCGAAAA
>DATJIE010000060.1:0-35054 GCA_035493535.1 Dictyobacter sp. | reverse complement strand
ACGCAACGTTCGTTGCTAGAAATGTACCAGAAAACATTTCTCATCTGAATGAAAGGAAATTATACCCATAGGCATTCAGAAACGCAACGTTCGTTGCTAGAAATGTACCAGAAAACATTTCTCATCTGAATGAAAGGAAATATATTTGAAAGGGAAGTGTTGTGAACACGTTGCAAGGTATACAACAGGAGATTGAGCACCTGATTAAAGAAGAGTGGCAGGGGTCTTACTGGTCCCCGCTCTCAAGCCTTGCTCGCTTGACCGAAGAGGTGGGGGAGCTGGCGCGGGAAATTAACCATAGCTATGGAGAGAAGCCAAAGAAAGCAAGCGAAGCTGCGGGAAGTATTGCCGCCGAGATGGGAGATATCCTTTTCATCCTGGCCTCACTGGCGAACTCAATTGATGTGGACCTGAATGCTGCTTTTGACGAGGTTATGGCGAAATACCGTACACGCGATGCCCAACGTTGGAAGCAGGAAGAAGCATAACGCTTTCCTCTTTGCTGTCACCTCGTGCAAACGACCTGCTGAAGCACATCCCCGGTATTGTATTCAGCGGGTCGTTTTTTTCTTTCTACGGCTCATTTGAGAATGAGCGTGGATAAATAATAGCCGATACCGAAAAAGAGCGCAAAGAGCACAAGCCCCAGCAGCAGCAGCAAGAAAATATTCACACGGTGGGGAGGAACTGTTTCCGCTACCTGTGGATAGCCTGCACCAGGGTAATCGAGTGGACGGCTACCTAACATATGAGGGGACAACCCTAGATCGGCTGTTGTTGGAGATTCAGGAGTATACTGCTCATAGACATCAGCTCGTGGTGCAACGTCCGCTTGAGCAAGCGCGGCTTCACGACCAAATGCAGGGCTACCCAACTGTCCAGTACGTGAAACAATATACTGTGGTCGCACGGCCTCGTCCTGATGATGGACACCAGCACCAGCGGTAACCGCAACAGCGGGTATTGGTGGTTCGAGCGCCTCCGCGAGGGGTTTTAATTCTTTGTAGAGTGCCTCTGGCGTCAAAATATGTTGGGGATGTTGGCGCAAGACTGCACGCGCAATCACTTCGCACACTTCCGCAGGTGCATTGCGTAGAAAATGCAGACGACCATCGGCGGGTGGATCGACCATACCCGCGTTTGGATCGCGGTTCGCGAGTAGTTGGTACATAAGGAGACCAACCGCACGTGTATCGTCCGCACGTCGTCCATCCGTTGCCTGCCCCACAGGAAGTTCTGGATCGGAAATTGGCATATTACTATTTGTGCCACCAATCACATTCCAGGCTGAAAAATAGTATAAATCACCCGGTAATGCAAAATTGTTAATTCGTACCGACCCTCGACGATCACGAACGATAGCCGCAGGCGTAAGATCGCCATGACATACCTTTCGTGATGACGTACCAGCATACATCAACCCCTGACAAATCTGTAAGCCAAACTCTACAACATGATAGGGGGAAAGCTGTGATCGGAGCAGCGTGCTAAAATTATCACCGTCTACATATTCTTGCACAATATAAAGTGTATCAGGTTCAACAATGAGATCATAAATACCAATAATATTAGGATGAGCGAATTGCGCCGTGGCGCGAATTGCCGCTTTATATGCTGGAATATGCTCTGTTGTGGTAACCTTCACTGCAACTGCTCGCTGCAGTACCTGGTCGAAAGCCTGGTAGACAGCACTGGTTTGCCCCTGCTGGATCAAACGCTGTAGCAGGTAGCGTCGTTGAATGACCCGGTCTGTTCCCACTGTAAGCCTCTCAAGATACGTTACTGCTTATATGTTTACTTTAGTCAGTTAGATGATTTTGTCTGTTTGTTAAATTGGAATGCTATGAGCGTATTGAAAGCATCCCATGTACTTCTTCATACGTGTCTTTTTTATGTTATATGTCCTGTAAAGCAAGTGTAACCGCGCCAACAAGACTTGCCTCGTTCCCCAGCGTGCTTTGCTCTATGCGCAATGACTGGCATGCTTCTGGAAGACATAACTCCTGAACGCGCTCACGGAGAGGATTAAGTAGATAATCTCCTGCCTGCGCGACTTGCCCACCCAGGATAATCATACTCGGATTAATCAAATGGACAATGTTTGCCAGGGTATTTCCTAAATACATGCAAACTTCTTTCACCACATAGCTGGCGGGCTGATTTCCTTCTGCAGCCAGACGAAATATCTGTTCTACTGTTAGATTTTCTACCTGTCCTTCAGTAATACGATGAATAGCGGTTTCTGTTTCCGGACATTCTCGCGCAAGCCTGAGTACGGCACGTATCATTGCGTTCGCCGATGCGACCGCTTCAAGGTGCCCGACACTTCCACAAGAACACTCTGGCCCGGTGTCTTTGACGAGCAGATGCCCGATTTCTCCTGCTGTGCCAGTAACGCCATGATAGATATGTCCATTGGCAACCAGACCACCACCAATCCCTTGCCCCAGACCAACATAAAGAACGACCGGTTGGCCCTTGCCCACTCCATATGTTACTTCAGCCAGCGCTGCCGCATTGGCATTGTTATCAACAATGCACGGCACATTTAACTTTTCAGCGAAGTAATCCTGCAATGGGAAATTTTGCCATCCCTGTGCGTGATGAAGCCTTTTAATCATACCGCGTTTTGCGTCTACCAGCCCCCCCACTGCAATTCCTATACGAAGAATACGTTTGCCATCCCCATTGTCAGGAGGTATGACCTCTGTGAGCATCTCATCAAGCAGTTGTAAGACAGTCTGTGTATCAGGTATATGTGTTTGCGGTCGACGAACACGATGCAGGATCGCTCCGTTTAGATCGGCCAGTGCTACTGATTGCCGCACTCCACTACTACCAATTTCGATCCCAATGACATATCCTTGCGTAGCCAGCAACTTCCCTGAGTGCCAATGTGTTCCTGGCTGTCCTGAAATTTCCATGCCAGTACTTGTTTTCGCTGTGGGTTGCGTAGACACAGTTCGCTCTCCCTCTTTTTTACATTGCTGTTTTACGCTAAGAGAAAGCACTACAACTATCCCAATACAGGCAAATTGGAATTGTCTCATCCTGGGATGAAATTAAAAAAATGAATCGGGGAGATCTTCATATGAAAAAAGCAATTATTGTTGACATTCCCGATTAATTCGTTGATTTTTATCTCAAGATTGAACATTACTGGGACAACGGGTTTAGTATATCATACAGATCTAGTAACGCAAAGTTAGCTAGGATGCCTGTCCCAATAGTACCCACTATTCGCCTGATAGGTATCATTATCGCTGACGGAAATGTATGCTGGATTGCTATAATGTCGTTTTGTTTGGTTCTATTGCGAATTTGCGTATGGTATTTTCCTGTCTCTTTCTCTCTATAAACGTTGAAAAAGCAGGCATTGAAACTCTGTGGTGATTATCATGTCAGAGATGGTCTTTAGTTGCTGCCTTTCTGCGTCTGAAAGATGCCAGTAATTAGGTGTCATCATGACGATCTGCTCGATTTCTGCTTGCTGAAGGTGCAGTTTGTAGGTAAGGATGTGGGTGTTGAGAAGTTGAAAGTGTTTGCTGCATTGTTCGATAACATGTTGCTGCTTATCCTCTTCGATCTGTAACAGGTTGAGATGTGTGCGTAGTGGCTGCAAGTGTTGTGGACCAGGAATAGCTACCAGCAGATAGCCCTGAGGGGCCAGTGTGCGTGCGTATTCTGGGATATTGCGTGGCGCGAAAATGTTGAGGATGGCATGTAGCCCATGCTCTTTGAGGGGGAGTTGCTCTTTGAGGTTCGCGACCAGAAAAAATGCTGCTTTATCCTGGCGTGCAGCCATGCGAATTGCATCTTTGGAGATATCAATACCCAGACTGATACTCTGTATCTGCTGATCTGTCAGATAGGTATGGGCACGTTGCAGATAGTATCCTTCTCCACAGCCAGCATCCAGCAGATACAATGGCTCCTGTTGCGGGAACGTAGTGAGAAGCGCAGGTGTCAGCAACTGGTTGAGCGCATCTGATAGTGGCTGATAGTAACCCTGTGCCAGAAATGCTCGTCTGGCTTGCAGCATTTCACGGGTGTCACCTGATGGTTTTTTCCGCAATAGATTGACATAGCCTTCACGAGCCAGATCAAAGGTATGTTTTTGCTCACATTGGAGCATATTCTGATTCAGGCTCAGGGGAGCGCTGCAAATGGGACAAACCAGGAGTGTTTGAGCTGACATTGTATTCCTCTATGGTATCGAACTGAAAAAAGGATAATGGTAACAAGGTTGGGCGGCACCTTCCCTATAATATAGATATGGCGTGTGAGATTCAACTCCTTGACGAAGAATGGCATTGTTTATATGGGGAGTTTGAGCGTGTCTGATGTATGCTAATTGTCCTAATATAAATGGTATCATTAAGCCAATGTGCTAGAATAAGTACGGCTACAGACATATCACATTTCCTGTAGGCCTTCACTGTATCTTTCTCTAAAACAGTAGGTATCGAAAAAATAGTTAGCACGCAATGAGGGTAATAAAGCATGGAATATGCGGTTCTTGGTGGAGGCGCTTTAGGATTAATGGCGGCGTATCGGCTGGCGCAGGCCGGTCAGACGGTGATGGTATTTGAGCAGGAAGAGATGCCTGGTGGATTGGCATCTGGTTTCAAGATCGGTGATATCTGGCTTGAAAAGTTCTATCATCATCTTTTTACGTCTGATAAGACAGCGATCGGGGTTATTCAGGAATTGGGCCTGGCGGATCGCCTGGAATGGCAGAGTCCACGCACTGTGAGCCTCATTAACGGCAAGAACTATCAATTAGACTCACCGCTCTCATTGCTGCGTTTCCAGCCCTGGCGTATAGATGAGCGCCTGCGTGTTGGAGCGGTGTTGGCCTTTCTCAAAGTGGCAAATCCTAAATGGCTTGAAGGCAAGACCGCGCATAGCTGGTTACGGCGCTGGATGGGAAAACGCCCATATGAAATGGTATTTGAGTCTCTCTTTATGGGCAAGTTTGGGCAGCTCTATGACAAGATTGCGTTACCGTGGTTCTGGGCACGCATCCATGATCGTACGACACAACTTGGTTATCTGCGTGGTGGCTTCCAGCTTGTTTATAATGGCCTCTTAGAGCGCATTACAGAGATGGGCGGCAAAGTTCTGTTCAAGACATCTGTACAGAAGGTTGAGCAGACGGACACAGGCTGGTTTGTACAGACTACGCAGGGTTCGTGGACGTTTGATCGCGTCCTTTCAACCCTCCCAACACGTCTGACCTGTCGTCTGGTCCCTGCATTGCCAGAATGGTATCAGCAGAAATATAACTGGGGACAGGCGTATGGCGCTCAATGTTTGATCCTGGCAATGGATCGGCAGCTGACCGATAGCTATTGGATTAATATGTGTGATCGTGGTTATCCCTTCACAGGCCTCTTTGAGCATACAAATTTCCGTTCACCTGCAGAATATGGTGGTCGCCACCTGCTCTATCTGGGCAACTATCGGGCGATGGATGATCCCCTGTTTAAGATGAGCAAAGAGGAGATTCTGGCGGAGTTTACACCTCATCTACAACGCCTCTTTCCGCACTTTGATCCTGCCATGGTCAAAGAAAGCTGGCTGTTTAACGCCGCGTTCGCGCAACCGATTGTCACGACAGAGTATCGTCAACACATCCCACCCTTGCAGTCGCCGTTAGAGGGGCTATGGGTCGCGAATATGTTTCAGATCTATCCTCATGATCGCGGTCAAAATTATTCGTTCAAATTGGCGGAAGAGCTGGTCAGGCAGTGTCTCGCGGCTGTATAGCTCTTGTAAAGTTCACTGAATTATGCTATACTTGAACGTGAGCAGAGCAAGTATTCGCTCTATGCGAACATATTGATCAGCTCATGGATAAGTTCAGCGATTGTATTGCATGAATGTTACCGGGGTGTAGCGCAGTCGGCTAGCGCGCAGCGTTCGGGACGCTGAGGTCGGAGGTTCAAGTCCTCTCACCCCGACCAGGAAGACACATACTTCCTCCTTTCGCGGGGGTCAGGAGCATGATACGCTTGCAAATGACAACAACATATCATTCGCGATGGAAGTGTGTGTCTTATTGTTTTTTTCAGGCCAAAAGGGGAGCGTAAGCGAATGCAGGAGTTTTTTCTATCATCTCTAGCTTCTACAAGTGATAGCTTTTTGATGAACCTGCATGCTGTCTTCTTTCAACGGATAGATAGTTGGCTTTATACCTCTATGCCTGCTTCTTCTCCTGGACATGTAAAGCATCTCTACGCTTGTCCATTCGGTAATCGTCGCAGGTGGCGATAGGGACAGAGAATTCGGGTTTCGCTTCTCTTCCAGAGGTGTTGTCTGTTCTCTGGGCTTCTCCTCGCTGTCTGCAATGCCTGGGTTATCGGCTCTGACAGAGAGGAAGGAATGCCACTTATGCCTGTCCTTGTGTTGAATTCCTCGTTACAACCTCTCTCGGTTATACCTGAACGTCGTCTGATCGTCTTGTTGTCAAGGCAAAAAGTGACCTTTGTAGATGATCAGGTGCGTGAGTTAATCGAAGAGAGCATTCGCTTACGTCGTCTTGAGCTAGAACGTCCTATCATTGTGCAGCTTTTAGCAAATGTGCGCGTGCCGCGCGTTGCTTTGCAGCCGACGCGCTCGAATATCCTCTTGCGCGATGATGAGACATGCCAGTATTGTGGAAAACATAGTCGCGATCTTACCCTTGATCATATTATTCCCCGTTCACGTGGTGGGCAGAGCACCTGGGAAAATCTGGTGGCTTGCTGTAAACACTGTAACGGAAAAAAAGGCAATCGTTTACTGAAAGACGTAAATATGCATTTGCTGCGCCAGCCACGTCCTCTTACGCAAGAATATGCGGGTTTCTTCCTTTTACGCTATCCCAAGCTACGTGAGGCGTATGAGGAGTTTTTGAATAGCGCTCTGGGAATTGCTCTACCTGTGAATACCGCTGCTAATACGGCGCATGGCTTAAGTGCGTAATCATCCTTTTTTATCAATGATGGTATGGACGAGGGGGATTCTCCCCCCTCTATGTCTCCCTGTTGTCCTCTTGTTTCATCATCTATGTTCTGTATCTCTTCTGTCATTTTACACTGGCTATGAGTCTCAGTTAAACCCTACCACGTATTACAAGCAGGAGCATTATCATTGGTACTATACATAGACAGTTTGAGCTCTTTTGGCCTCTAACTCAGCTATATGGTATAGCTGTGGATGTGAGGTCTATATCATGTGTTGGTCGTGTCAATAGTTGTCGATAAACATATCTTTGGATGGATTCTTCTTTGCTGCGTCTGAGCAGATAAGCGACTTGTAACTGTTTCTGGTAGCGCGATATGAATGCCTGGCTGTTATACCAGAGAAGGTGATGGGTTAGGTTATATGATCGAACAACTGGTTTCGAGTACTGCGGCTGAACGGTCGCGCCCTGGACAGAATTACCTCTGTATTCATGGACATTTTTATCAACCTCCGCGTGAAAATCCTTTTACTGATACTCTTCCAATTGAGCCTGGCGCGTTTCCCTTTGAAAATTATAATGAAAAAATTACCTCTGAATGTTATCGACCAAATGCGGAAGCTGGAAATTTTGCGGCAATCAGTTTTGATCTCGGCCCTACACTTGCTGCGTGGTTAGAGAAATATCATTCTGACGTTTATCAGCGTATTATCATGGCTGATCTTATTCATCGTCAGCGGTATGGCGTTGGGAATGCTATGGCTCAGGCGTATAATCATACCATTTTACCGTTAGCGACATCTCGTGATAAGCTGACCCAGATTCTGTGGGGGTTGTGGGACTTTCGTCATCGTTTTGGCCATGATGCGCACGGTATGTGGCTGGCTGAGACAGCGGTGGACCTTGAATGTCTGGAGATCATGGCCCGGTATGGTGTGTTATATACTGTCCTGGCTCCCTGGCAGGCAAGCACGCCGATTGATCCCACTGAACCATATCTGGTGCGTCTTCCTTCAGGTCGTAATATGACTGCTTTCTTTTATAATGGGCCGTTGTCTGGCGCTGTTTCATTTGATGGCAATATGACCAATGATGCTAACCGTTTTGCCGCTGGCTCTTTGCGGGAGCATCTGGTGCCTGAAAAACGTGAGTTAGATGAGTCACAGTTGATTATGGTGGCAACTGATGGTGAACTCTACGGACATCATAAACCCTGGCGTGATAAGTTTTTATCGTATCTCATCGAGTGTGGTGCGCCCGATCATGGTTTTGAGATGTGTACACTTGAGCGATATATGCAATTGCATCCGGCTATAAAAGAGGTCGAGTTACGTATGCCGAGCGCCTGGAGTTGTGCTCATGGAGTCGCTCGTTGGGAGACTGGTTGTAGCTGTACTGAGGGAAATAGTGCCTGGAAAGGGGCTTTGCGTACCGCTCTGGCGCACATCAATGAGCATGCCAGTCAATTGTTTGAGCAGTATGTTGGCTCTGTGCTGAACGATCCGTGGGCCGCTCGGAATGAGTATCTGCTATTGCGTAATGGTTGGGAGTCGCTGGAAAGTTTCTGGGGGCGTCATGTGCGTCCTGAGCAGCGGACAGATCCAGAAGTCATCTGGCGTACAACGATGCTGCTGGAGGCGCAATATTATCTGCAATGTAGTTTCACCAGTTGTGGCTTTTTCTTTGAGGATCTGGCGCGTATCGAACCACGCAATGATATCGCGTTCGCTCGTCGGGCGGTCAGTATTATCTGGCAGGCTGTGGGTATAGATCTGCAACAGGATTTTCTGCGCGATCTGGTCGTGGCACAGAGCTGGCGTGAACCAGTAACGGGAGCGGATCTGTATCGCCAGTTGCCAGAAGTGCCCGCTGGTTTGTTACCCGCTCTGGATCTGTAAGATTAGTTGCAGACAAAAACAGGTAGATTGATGTATCTTTCTACCTGTTTTTTAACATGATTTTCCTATGTTATTTGTTCTGTTTTACATATTTTGTTGAGACTGGTATGCTCTTTTTATAATAATAGAGGTAGTAGAAATAAAGCGAATAGTATTGTCGTGGTCACAGTCTATCTATCCTGATCATAAGATCGTAGTATAGTTGGTTTGTTTGTTTTCTCATCGCCGAATGGTGAGGTCCATGAAGTGGCCCTCGTATAGTGCAGTGCAAAGGAGGATGATAGTATGTTCATCGCAACCAATACACTTGAGATACCAGTTGATCAGCAGACGCGAATGATAACCGCCCTGGAAAAGGCTGCTCCGTCGTTAAAGCAATTTGCGGGTTTTATTAGTTTTGAGTTCTGGATAAATCAACAAAATTCTACCATGCTTACGGTTTCGCATTGGGAGACTAAAGAAGCCTATGATACGTATATGTGCAGTGAGATGTTCAGTCTCCATCATGGAGGCATGACAAGCGAGCAAGCACAATCTCAAGCACATATCTCCTATTATACTGGTAAAAAATTAAGCTAGTTGGAAAGGGAGATAGGATGCAGCTATTCTTATCTTAATGAATGGCGCTATCTTCTTTTCGTTTGTTGAAGGAGCATCTACGTATGGCAAAAGCTCGACGTGCAAATTCGACAGTGAGAACAAAACAAACGAAGGCACCAGGGACACTACCAGATGAGGCGATGGTCTGGATACCAGGGGGAACGTTTACGATGGGTTCAGATCGATTTTACCCGGAGGAAGCGCCCGCGCATGCAGTGAAGGTTGATGGTTTCTGGATAGATCGTTATCTGGTCACAAATGAGCAATTTGCTCGTTTTGTTGCAGCGACAGGATATGTGACGGTGGCAGAGCGCCCTTTGAATCCGGATGATTATCCGGGTGCACCTCCTGAATTGTTAGTGCCTGGTTCGCTGGTCTTTCAGAAGCCACTTCAACCTGTGAGTTTACAGGAGTATGCAAGCTGGTGGGCATATGTGCCTGGGGCTAATTGGATGTATCCGGAGGGGCCACAAAGTTCATTGGATGGCCGTGAGTATTATCCCGTTGTGCATGTGGCGTATGAGGATGTGGAAGCGTATGCGGCCTGGGCTGGCAAGATATTGCCAACGGAAGCGCAATGGGAGTATGCCGCACGAGGAGGCCTTGAAGGAGCAACCTACCCATGGGGAGAGGAGTTTGCCCCTGACGGGCAGATTATGGCGAATACCTGGCAGGGAGAATTTCCCTGGCAGAACTTGATGCTTGATGGCTATGAGGGCACTTCTCCTGTGGGGATCTTTCCTCCTAACAACTATGGTTTATATGATATGGTTGGTAACGTCTGGGAATGGACCTCTGATTGGTATCGGCAACAACATCCTGTTAAGGCTGAGCAGGCCTGTTGTGTGCCAAGCAATCCGCATGGGGCTGAGATGGAGCAGAGCTATGATCCACATCAGCCATTGATACATATTCCCAGGAAGGTGTTGAAAGGGGGATCACATCTGTGTGCCCCGAACTATTGTCTGCGGTATCGTCCCGCCGCCCGCAGTCCGCAGATGATTGATAGCGCAACCTGTCATATTGGCTTTCGCTGTATTGTGCTGCCGCATAATGAGTAATTTTTTATCTATAGAAATCTCAGTACACTCTGGCACGTTGCTCGTAAAAGCCGGAGCGTTGCTGAACGTTGTATGTGGAGGTATGGATCAAGAACGATGTTAAATCAGGTGGTTCCCTTGCTGGTATTTTTCCGATTTTATGAAGATGCCAGCAAGGGGGTTGACATTATGGATAAGTTGGTGTATTATACACCTCGTCAGATACATGACAAGGCCACCTGTATGTACAGGCGAGCTGGTGATAATAGCGAAGAGGGCACACCCGTTCCCATCCCGAACACGGAAGTTAAGCTCTTCAGCCCCTACGATACTATGTGGGTAGCTGCATGGGAAAATAGGACATCGCCGTCTCACCCGTCCACATGGGTGGTTTTTTTATCCTCAATATACCCTTTTTTATATCTTGCCTCTCCCATTTAGCTTTTTTATTTCAGTTTTCTCTTATTGAAATCGTTCAATCTGTATCTTCAAGTAAAGAAACAAGGCGTCTCGACAATGAGACACCTTGAGAAATAAATTGGACGTTCCTGATAATGCATTATGTAGCACATATCACATATCAGTATATATGTTGAGCACCTTTAAGCTCACTTGTGGAACGACCGATCAGATACAATTTGTAACCTTAAAGAAGACTAGGAGTTTGATGTGAGTATTCCTTGCATATAGTCACGCAATGCTGGTGCGATGTCTGGATTGCGGAGCGCCCATGCAATGGATGTCGTTAGCAGACCAAGCGGTGTACCCATATCATAGCGTTGACCAGTATAATGTGTACCATAGCAGTACCCCTGGCGTGCCTGTTCAAGCAGAGCATCTGTCAGTTGGATTTCGCCACCACGTCCTGGTTTTGTCTGTTCCAGAATGGCAAAGATGTCTGGTGTGACAATATACCGTCCAGCGATAGCAAGGTCCGATGGTGCTTCCTCCGCGTCTGGTTTTTCGACAAGGTCTTTTACCTGATAGATTTGAGATGCAAGTTCATCCACTGACGCGATACCATATGAAGAGATATGTTCGCGTGCCACAGTGAAAAGTGAGATCACGGACGCCTGATATTGATTGAAAACCTCAAGCATCTTTGGTAGACAAGGCTCTTCGGGCGCGAAGATTTCATCACCCAGCATGATCACAAAAGGCTCATCACCGACTGCTTCGCGCGCACATAATACGGCGTGACCCAGTCCGAGTGGCTCTCCCTGTCGTACTGTCACATATTTAGCAAGATTCTGAATCTGGTGAATCGTTTCCAGCTCTTTTGTTTTACCTTTTTTGGTCAGTGTTTGCTCTAATTCTGGGAATGTATCAAAGTGATCTTCAATTGCACGTTTACTACGACTGGTAACAAAGATAATTTCCTCAATACCTGCTTCTACAGCCTCTTCTACGATGTACTGTAATGTTGGCTTATCAACGATAGGTAAAAGCTCCTTTGGAACTACCTTGGTTGCTGGCAACACACGCGTTCCCAGTCCCGCGACAGGTAGCACTGCTTTTCGAATACGCATCGGTCCTCCTAAGGTTTTGTTCACAGGCTAATCAACATATGCCTGTTTCCCTTCCCATGTACAACAGTTATCTATTGTAGTTTATTGTCATTGATAAGGTCAAACTAGAGAATTATGCCATCTCTGACCATATTTACGGTTTGCTTGCTTCTCACAATCAGTATGCAAATATCTACCAAATGGTCTATGCACTGTGTTTTGAATAGTTCACAATTTTTATACTATTTGCTGCTTGTGACGATGAAAGCTCCATCCAATGAAGATATTCTTCTTGATTTTTCTGTTGTACCCAGCCTGATACGTGAGCATGCATATCAGGATATATGTTTGCATCTATATATACGAGATAGAAGGCCGAACGGTTGAGCCTTTTAATGAGAATGGCTGTGATGTGGGTGATAGTCAGGTTCTTATCCTACCTGAATAGATCACGATGATAAGGGTAAGCCGTTTATTGTTGTTGGACCAGCGCGCAACGTGGGCAGACTCCATAGAGCCTTAATTCATGGGAACTCAAATCCATGCCAGTGGCATCTGCGGCGGCTTGCAGAAGGTCGGGAGGCAGTGTGATATTGACGGGGACATCCAGTAGAGCACCACAGGCAGTGCAGATTGCATGATCGTGCCGTTCGATATGTCCATCATAGCGACAGGTATCATCGCTGTGCCGTATTTCTTGTATATATCCCTGTTGTACCAGTGTATGGAGAATACGATACACGCTGGCGAGGCCAATGCCAGGACGGGCAGTTTTGACGGTATCATAAACCTCGGATGCGGTAGGATGACTCGTAGAGAGGCGCACAGATTCTAAGACTGCCTGCGCATTTGCGTTCAGTTTTGTTTTCATCGCTTTGCTCCCCTCATTAGGACTCCCTAAAAATGATAATCATTCTCATTAATATCAATGTCTATTTATATCATGAGAGCTATCTGGTGTCAAGATTGCTATAACGATCCTTCGGGGCTTTTCCATTCTCAACCAAAAGCAGGGTTGCAAGGGACGGCTAGTCCCTTGACGGAGCGCGAGGTACCACCCGCCCATACCTTCCCACCGCGCCGCCGAAGGCGGTGAAATGAGAATGGGAAAGCCCTGAAGGATCCTCACGTGAAGTACACAAATGGACATGTACTCTCAGTCGAATTGTTTCTGCTTGCTTCAATGTTTTTATCTGTTATTTCTTTGCGTTGTAGCAATCGACAATAGGAAAAAATTCTTATTATACAGAAAAGAATGTATATGAATTTATTTTGAATGAAAATACTTGTTGAAGCTAATTATTCTGCGTGCTAACCTCATTTTATAGCAATAAGTGCATTATTTTTATGCATATAAAAGAAACGACATTGATATATAAAAATATAAAACTACGTCTTTTATGTCTTTTTCTGTATAATGAACTTGAACCTTGCTGAGTAGAGCTATGGAGTATGTAAAGTGCTTTATGGTTCTATAGCTTATTTGCTCATGCAGTTCGTGGATTACTTAAAAAGATGTTATATAGTGGAAAAGGAATGTAGTGATGCGTCAAAACGAACGTGCAAAAAAAGTTTGGGCACAGCCAGGAACTGTCGTACGAGCAGTTCTCTTCAGCGCACTCCTCTGTGCTTGTGCTCTGGCTGTGATGGCTGGTCTGGGTGTGAATTCAGCGTCAGCTCAGGCGTTGCTCACACAAACAAGTAGCGTGTCTGCTACTCACAACTGTGATACTGATTGTGATAAGGATCAGGATCAGGTTCACAAGTGTGTCATTGATTGTGATAAGGATCCGGGTAATGTCTCCATCTGTGATACCTGTGTGAAAGAGAAGTCTGGTTGTACCACAGAGTGTAGTGTTCCTAAAGTGGAATGCTCTATCCAGTGTCAGTTCCAGAATTCGAACTGTTTCGATGAGTGCCAGACACCATACTATCCTGGCCACAACAATCATCATGGTCACCAGAACCATCATGGTCATCATGGTCATGGTCATCATGGCGCACCTAAAGAGGAGCATCATGAAGTCACACCTACCGCTACACCTAAACCTGTAGTTACTGTTCCACAATTGCCTTTGACCGGTAGCAATCCATACGCACGTTGATTGTTACACAGTTTATTCATCATTGTTGCAGAGGAACATTCTCAGTATGTTTCTCTGCTTTGTTTTTATAGGTTTCTTATAGTATGCTATCTGATTTGGGCATGAATGATGAGGAAAGGATCGGGGGGTATATGCAAATGCAGGCGAAAAAGTTGTCTTTTCTGTCTCTGGTTTTCTTTACTATGTTGGCAAGTCTCTATCTGGCTGGTTGTTCTGAACCCTGGCAGGGAACAGCTGGACAACAGAATTCAATGTCGCAGCAGCAGAATGCGACGCCAGCAGTGTCACCAACTGCGCCTCCATTAGATTTATCTGCTGGCGGGCGTCTTATTATTCCCAGTGCGAAAATCAATGCGCCGATTGAAATGGTCAGTCAGGATGCTGCGGGACATATGGGGGTTCCACAGAAGAATCAATGGGAGAGTGTTGGTTTATATTCGCTGGGTCCAGTACCAGGTATGCCAGGGAGCGCTGTGATTGATGGTCATCTGGATCGTCCTGGTGGTTCTCCGGCTGTATTCTGGAATTTAGGGAAGCTTCATGTGGGGGATAAGGTGACGGTGAAGGATCATAATGGGCGTGATATCCATTTCATGGTTACACAGATCCAGAATTATTCAGTGACAACCGCGCCATTAGAGCAGATTTTCGCGCGACAGGATGGTACCTATCTTAATTTGATTACCTGCGCTGGTCAGTGGGATATAAATCAAAACCAGTACCTGCAGCGTCTTGTCGTTTATACTGAGTTGGTGAAATAACGCCGGTCTGCTTTTGGGTGATGGCGTCGCGTAACGACTTTTATCTGAAGTGAACTGGCGAAAAAGATCTGATGGCATATGCTACCAGATCTTTCTTTTTGTGGCATACCTGTTAGAGGATTTTCTTGTCCGGAGTACAAAAAGAAGTCGAAGGAGAAATACTCCCTCGACTTCTTTTTACCCCGGTTTCGCTCTTGTCTACCTCTACACTTCCACACCGCAACCATTGACAAGAACTTTTCCCTACGACCCCCACCTGTTGACCTCGGCATGACATATCCCTGATTGATTGTATCTGCTCAGCATCCCCAAAATCATCTTCCACATCACGACTATTGCTGACACAAGGATATGTCATCTGTGTCTATTACCAATGTACCCGCTACATGATGAATTCCTCTGGTCGCTTTCTTCGTTGTCTGGAATTCTGTAACTGTGTTGACTTCGTCCTCAATGTCCTGTAGAAGAAGAATTTTCCTCTCACTACGTGAATACTATAACATACGTGCATGAAGATACAATGAATTCATCATAGCTATAGAATGAATTCATTGTAATAATGTAAGAAAATATCGCTGAGAAATACATTACAAAAAATTCATGATAGAGAAATTGTGTGAGAGAAACTATACCAATGCGCATTTTGACACACAGAGAAATAGAATTTGAGCGCGTATTTTTTAGTGTTGATCTGGCTATATCGGTATTATTTGTGTGTGATGGGGGTATTGTTTCTCTTCAACTCTATGATATTATCGAAATGAGAAATCAATATTGCTATAAGGGTAGGGATCAGGAGAAATGCTCCAATCTTGTTTATTTTGTGAGACAGTTCAATATACCGACAAAGATCATTTTCTGGTATTGAATTCAGCGTCGGACCCTTTTATTGCACGTATTGCACGTCGTGCGAGTGTGAAAAAGATCGTGCTGGCAGAGGATAATGTTGCGTTGCCGGGTCCACTTTTGCAACTTTCGGCGCAGGTTAGCCATGTGCCATTTCATACGTATACGTTGCAACACGAGGCAGGAACCATTGATACCGCTGTCATGAATTTGCTCTATCAACCGGGTAAGTCCTGGATGCTCTATGGCTTACAGGTTGCGGCCTTCGCTTTGAAACGTGGTGGTCGTCTCTACGTTGAAGGTGCCAAGGATCGTGGTATCATGACGATTGCCAAACATATGCGAGAACTGTTTGGTAACGTTGAGACGTTGGAGATCAGCAAGGGGCGGCGTGTCTTGTGTTCTGTCAGAAATGATCTGCCCGATCTTACGACGTTGTCGATGGAGCCTTTACATGCTTTTGCCGATAGTCAGTTAGATGATGGGACGCGTTTGCTCTTGCCGCATCTGGCTGTTCAGGAGACCGATATTGCTTTAGATATGGGGTGTGGTGCGGGTTTTATCGGTCTGCATCTGGCTCGTCAGGCACGTCTGGGACATGTCACGATGGTGGATACAAGTCTTACTGCTGTTGATGCCTCGCTGCTTGCTGTGAAGCAGGCGAATCTGGATAATGTGCGCGTGGTTGCCAGTAACGGTGTACAGGCGGTACGTGATCAGCAATACGATCTGATCGCGACCAATCCTCCATTTCACCAGGGAGGTATCCAGACTCGTGAGATTGCGGAGCAGTTTATTCGTGATGCCGCCCAGGTGCTTCAGCCTACCGGGCATTTCTATCTGGTGGCGAATCGCTTTCTGAAATATGAGCCAACATTACGCGAATGTTTTCAAAATATGGAAGAAATTGGCGGAGACACACGTTATAAGGTTTTGTGTGCGTCTATACCAGTGAGCCAGCAAAAAATGTCGTAGCGGGTTCCTGCGTATTTCGTCTATTACCTGGTAGCGTTGGCGACGGACAAGCGTACCTGGATCTCGATCTTCAGTATCTTTGTAAACGGTCTGTTCAATATCAGATAAGGAGCTGTATTTTGCCTGGAGCGTTGCGTAGCTTGTCCTCTACCCTATCCCGTCATAGTTTTTCGGTTCTTATTTTAATTGGTGCCAATGTGCTATGGGCATCCAGTTATGTTGCAGCGAAGATCGCGCTGGATACAGCCTCGCTGACGATGATGCTGGCCCTACGCATGTGTATTTCTGGTCTGGTCTTATTTCCATTTGTCTGGTTAAAGCGTAAAGAACTTCATTTAACACGTAGCGATTTGCCACAACTGGCTCTCATGTCATTGATTGGTTTTGTGATCAATAAACTGCTGGAGTTTGGTGGTTTATCGTTGACGACGGCCTCTGATGTGGCATTGCTGATTACTGGAGAGTCAATTTTTACGGCGGCTCTTTCCTGGATTATTCTGCGTGAACCATTTCATAAGAAGAGTGCGTTTGCCTTGATTATAGGGTTTCTGGGCGTTTATCTCATCGTGGAGCGAAGCCTGATCCCTAATATTCCTGCGGGTGGGGGATCGCTGCGCATTGTGGGTGATCTTCTTGTTATTCTGGCTCTACTGTTTGAGGCCAGTTATACCATTCGTGGGAAGACATTGCTGGTAAAACATTCACCTTTGCTTGTGACAGCGGCTTCTATTGTTGGTAGTATGGCTGTCTGGGTACCGGTTGCTGGTTGGAATGTGGTTACAACGGGCTGGCCGCTGCTTTCCTGGCAGAGTTGGGTGTGTGTTGTCTGGCTTGCTATCGGATGTACTGTGCTGGCATATCTGGCCTGGTTCCAGGGATTAACGCATGTGAATGCCTCTACGGCCTCATCAACACTCTTTTTACAGCCTCTCATTGGTCCTGTTCTAGGGATTCTGCTTTTGCACGAGGCATTAACACCTTTTACTGTGATTGGCGGCATACTGATCGTGATAAGTGTGTATGTAATATCAAAGCAGGAATGAGAGTATCCAAGAGATATGAGAGAGAGGGATATTTATGCTTGAGCCTCATAGCTCCTTCGTAGATGCGGACGAAGTGCGTTTGCATTATCTTGAATGGGACCCTGCTGTTATCCGTCCTGCACAATTGGGGTCAGGACAGGAGAATAGTGATAATGTTCCACTTGTCTTGTTTCATGGTCTGGGTGCTTCGGCTGATACCTGGCGGCTGACTGCTGAATATCTGTGTGAACAGTATCACGTGTTGGCCTTTGATCTGCGCGGGCATGGATTGAGTGATCAGCCAGAACAGGGCTATGATATTTCCTTGATTGCTGAGGATACGATTTCCAGCATGGCGCAGTTAGGTCTGGGTCAGATTGCGCTGGTCGGGCATGGCTGGGGGGCGCGTGTGGCGCTTGTGCTGGCGGCTCGACATCCGGCCCTGGTGAGCCATCTCATTCTGGTCGATTGCCCTCATGTAGAACCACGCCATTGGCCTGGTATGACAAGGGAGCGTTTTCTGCAAGAACGGATCTTGCTGGATCGCTATGAGTCGCGTGATGCCTATCTCGATGTGTATCGGGAGGATTTGCAAGATGTCTGGTCGTCTGAGATTGAAAATATTGTCTGTTCCTATATGTGTGAAATGCCCGATGGTCAGATGGTAGGGCGTTTGCGCCCTGCATGTCAGGTGCAGATTCGTGAGTCGTTCTGGAATGATCGGGCGCTCTCATACTATAGTAAACTCACCTGTCCGGTGCTGTTAATTCCAGCGGCTGTGAAACCCGAACCTGGGGTTGAACCTCCGGAACGTTTAGAGCAGGCAGATGATTTCGCGGCGCTTAAGGGACAGATGGCGGCGCAGGTGGCGCGGATGATCCAGCGTTGTTCGGTGCTATGGATGCCTCAGACCAGCCATGATATTCAATTGCAGCGTCCAGAGCTTCTGGCCCATGCTATTCTTGACTTTCTGCAGACAAGCTAGCACGGATGAGAGAAAGTGATGAGATAAAATGAGTATTGCACTCTACTTAAATGCCAACATCTACACGATGGATGTTCAGATACCACGTGCGCAGGCTATGGCAATTGATATGGTGAGTGGTCGTATTCTGGCGGTTGGGACAAATGATGAAGTGCGGCGCGTTGGAGGTCAACATGCGGAGTTGATTGACTTACGGGGGCGCACAGTGGTCCCTGGTTTTATCGATGCGCATATTCATCTGTTGGCAACTGGTTATCGGCGTCAGCGGGTTGATGCTACCAATTGTGTAAGTGAGGATGAGGTGGCAGAATTGGTGCGTGTGCAGGCGGAAAAAACTCCTGTTGGACAATGGATTCAGGGGAGTCAATGGAATAAAAATATGTGGCCTGGTGCTCAATTCCCAACGAAGGCATCGCTTGATGCCGCTGCACCACATCATCCGGTTGCGCTGGCAAGTAAGGATGGGCATCAGCTCTGGGTCAATTCGCTGGCTTTGCAACGTGCGCATATTGATCGTGAGACACCAGAACTCGCGACAGGGGCTATTTTGCGAGATGGTTCCGGTGAGCCAACGGGTGTTTTACAGGAGAGTGCTGCTACCAGTTTGATTTATGATGTGATTGAGCCTCCTGATCCAGCCGTGAGTCGTATGCTTTTGGAACAGGCGTCGTTAGATTTGCAGCGGCTGGGTATCACTTCGATTCACGATATTGATGATGCATCAACCTTTGAGCTTTATCGTCAGTTGCGGGATGCGGAGAAGCTTGGAGTGCGCGTGCAGATGTTCCTGCCACGGCAGTTGCTTCCGCGCCTGCGTTCGATGGATATTCGTAATGGTGATAACGATCTCCTGCGGGTGAGTGGTATCAAAATTTTTGCTGATGGCACTTTAGGTTCACAAACGGCTGCGATGCTGAAGAGTTTTGAGGGCACCGGCAATTATGGTATTCTCGCTGTGCCCGAACAGGAAATGAAGGATACCGTCCATGAGGCAGCGGCGCAGAAACTGATGATTGCGATTCACGCGATTGGTGACCGGGCCGCCCGAGTGGCGCTGAATTCGATTGAATATGCGCAACGCATGTTTGCGGATGCACAGACGGGGCAGTCGGCACCAACCAATGTACGTTATCGCCTGGAACATGTACAACTTATCACACCAGAAGATCTGGATCGCATGCGGCGTCTGGGTGTGGTTGCCTCGATTCAGCCATTCCACGCTGTCGCTGACCGCGATATCGCAGAACGCTATTGGGGAAAACGTCATCGTCATGCATTTGCTTACCATACAATGCATAAGATGGGGATTCCAATCGCGCTTGGTTCGGATGCACCCGTCGAGACGCATGATCCATTGGATATCCTCTATGCCGCAACTGTGCGTAGTGATCCAGCGACGCAGCGTCCTCCCTGGTTGCCTGATCAGTCTCTACCTATTGTAGGTGCGCTATGGGGTTATACGTTGGGAGCAGCGTATGCGGGGGGCGAAGAGGCACGTAAGGGATCACTGACTGCTGGTAAGCTTGGTGATGCCGTGGTGCTCCGAGAAGACCTTGTTTCAGTTCCACAAATCCATTTGAAAGAGAATGGGGTGCAGGCTACTATTCTCGGTGGCCACGTCGTGTACGGTGAGGTATAAGTCGCTAATAGTCTGGTTGATGGTGTAATTGTGGTTGCAATGGTAGTTAAAATGGCTACCATTGCCGTTATTTTTCGCGATATTCTATTACTGACGAAGCGGTGCCGCAAATACTACACTAAAATAGTATCTCATCATCAGAGAGATGAGATTGAGATCTTTTCACTTCAATTTGTCCTGCAATCTGGTGGTACAATCAATGCAGTTGTCTTATTTTTTTTCTGCTCCTTTAATCCTCTCCATGTGAACATATGCTCTTTTATATGGTCAGATATTTCACTTGAAGAGAATGAAAGTTATGGAGCCAGTACTCAGACAATAAATACTGTTAGTTGTCTTTCGTATTGGTGAGAGCAATTTCTGCCATGCAGGAAGTGTATGTTGGCCTCAGATGTTGCTTTGCGGCTTATATACATGCAATTAATGTGAAACGTGCTCTCTGGCTTTTCCCTTATTTTGCTATTTGAGAGGTAGTACCTTATGACGTTTCCGCATCTATTATTACTTGCTCTCACTGCACTCATCGGTGGGACGCTGAATTCGGTTGCTGGTGGTGGGAGTTTTTTTACGTTCCCGGCTTTGATTTTTACTGGTATTCCTCCTGTAGCTGCAAACGCAACCAGTACCGTCGCGCTCTGGCCCGGTTCAGCGGCCAGTGTAGGAGCATATCGTCGTGAGCTTGCGGAGCAGCCACGTGCTATGGTTATTGTGCTGGTGGCTACCAGTCTAATCGGTGGTATATTAGGTGCGATACTGCTATTGCATACACCGGCATCAATATTTGAGAATCTGATTCCGTATTTGCTCCTGCTGGCAACGGTCTTATTCGCGACGAGTGGCTATATCACGAAGCGTTTGCGTTTACGGGCGGCGGATAAAGGTGGCGTGACAAGGAGTCATTTAGTAGGCATGGGAATCGCGCAGATTATTATCGCGCTCTACGGTGGCTACTTTGGGGGAGGGATTGGTATTCTGATGCTGGCGACGCTGGGCCTGATGGGAATGGAGAATATCCATGCTATGAATGCCCTGAAAACAGTGCTGGCGACCTGCATTAATGGTGTTGCGGTAGTGACATTTATTATTGCTGGTGCGGTTTACTGGCCTGAAGCTCTGGTGATGATTGTCATGGCGATTATTGGGGGGTATGGTGGCGCGTTTTATGCTCGTAAGATCAATCCTAAATGGGTGCGCATATTTGTTATTGCTGTCGGTATCTGTCTGACTATCTACTTCTTTGTTCAGAAGTAGTGTGTCATTTTAGTAACAATGTCTGATTTCTCTATGTGGCGGAAACACTGGTTGATTCAGGGGCGGAGTGGCTGCATCGTGGAAATCGTGTGTCGCATTTTGCTGTCCGTATTCGTATACATAGCGAGCTTTTTGTATCAGGATAATGGATGTTCTCGTTGTGATAGAGGATTGTATTGTTGCCAGAAATGGTTATGTATATATGTACATGTGAATATATAAGAAGTTGAGTTCTGCTATGAAGCAACAAGAGAGTGATTCAAGATTTGTATCACAGACGCCAGCGCTACCTGATGGAGAGAAGGGACGTGCCAATACGATGAATGTTCCTCGTGAGCGTGAGTCTATGAACAAGTGGGCCGTCTTATTTGTGGTCGCGATTGGCGTGTTTATGGCAACGCTGGATTCATCAATTGTGAATATCAGCCTACCTGCGATTGCGCAGTATTTTGCTGTGCCGTTAAGTGGACAGGTTGAATGGGTTATTATTGCTTATCTGGTAACAACGGCTGCGACGTTGTTGACTGCTGGTCGTCTGGCGGATATGGTTGGTCGTAAGATTGTCTGGATTTGTGGACTGATCCTCTTTACCAGTAGTTCGGCTCTGTGTGGTCTGTCTCCCGATCTGGTATTCTTGATTGCGGCTCGTGCGGTGCAAGGTATTGGTGGTTCTCTGTTGATGGCGGTCAGCCCGGCTCTGTTAACTACTGCTTTTCCGCCGGATGAGCGTGGTCGCGCATTAGGATTTAACGCTGTTATTGTCGCGTTAGGTGTAAGTGTTGGGCCAACGTTAGGTGGTTTTATTACTGCTTATTTTAGCTGGCGCTGGATTTTCTATGTCAATGTCCCAATCGGAATTATTGGTGTGATCGCGACATTAAGTATATTAAAAGAGCATATTAAGCGTAATCCGGGGCGTTTTGATCCTCTGGGGGCGTCATTGCTGGCGATTGGTCTGGCCTGTCTGACTGCGGCGTTATCGTTTGGTCAGGAAGTTGGTTGGGCTTCAGTAATTATTATCGCTGCGTTTGTAATCAGTATTATCGCGCTGGTTCTGTTGCCTGTTGTTGAGGCACGGGTGCCAAATCCAGTGATTATTATCGCTTTGTTGCGCAATCGTGTGTTCTCTTCGGCGTTATTGAGTCTGGTCTTAAGCTTTCTGGCTCTGTTTGCGGTCAGTTTTATGTTACCGTTCTATCTGGAAGAGTTACGAAACTTTCCCACTGAGATTGCTGGTTTATTGCTGACGCCATTACCAATTATGATTGCTGTGGTTGCGCCATTCAGTGGGTCGCTGGCTGATCGTATTGGTACACGCTGGTTGGCGTCTGGTGGCATGGCGATTGCCTGTATTGGTCTGGTCTGCATCAGTTTTCTTAATGCGCATACATCAATTCTGGGGATTATCTGGCCGTTGCTGGTGACCGGTTTTGGACAGGCTATCTTCCAGTCGCCGAATAATAGCGCCTTGTTGGGGGCAGCCCCTCGTGAACATCAAGGGAGTGCTTCTGGTTTTCTTGCTACTGGTCGTGTCTTTGGTCAGAGTGTCAGTATCGCGCTATCTGGCGCAATTTTTACCGGCCTGGGTGGTGCGCTTGCTGGTGCGCTCCTTGTGTCTGGAAAGCCTCATGGACAGGTAGTGGCTCTGCAACAAACATTTGTGCATAGCTTCCATGTCGCGTTTCTGGTGTGCGCGGCTATTGCTGTGATTGGAGTCTTTGCTTCACTGATTCGTGGTAAGGAAGCGCCTCGCAAGGTGGCATAAGGGCGAATGCTACCACAGAGGCAGATACTTGCTGCCTCTGTGGTTTCTCGTGTTTGAGTGAAGTGAAAGCGTAGACTCTATAGCATCAGGTTTTTTTAAGAAGAAAAATCATACATTGAGAATAGCGGTAAAAAAACACATAATTATCCTCTCCAAACGTCTTTACTATGGAACTGAAAAAAATCCCTCTGGTTGATTTGTTCTGTGTGCATATTACAATTACATCCCTATTCCCTGCCATTCAGCTAGATGTCAGCATCACTGGGGGGTGCGTTTTGGCATCATGTCTGAAGGTACTTGGATAGTATAAGGAGAGGTGTGATGACATTCGCCAATGTTCCTGACCATAACGAACTGGGAACCAGTTATGCGTTGGCAGGGGATTATTATCGTGCGCTGACCGAGTTTAGCCATGCTATTTCCAGTAGTCCACGGGATGCACCGGCCTACTATAATCGAGCGTTGGTGTATCGCAATTTGCAGGAATATCAGTATGCACTGAATGATTTGCAGCAAGTATTACTGCTCGAACCCGATTATGCTCAGGCGTATTATCAGCGTGGCATTACCTATTATTTGATGCGTGAACGGCGACATGCTATTCGTGATCTGAGTACAGCACTGTTGTTGCAGCCATTGGATATTCAATTTCTGGTTGGTCGTGCGCTTGTATATATTGATATGGAGGCCTATCATCAGGCGCTGCTCAATCTTGATCGGGCGATTACGCTTGATGATCATCTGGCTGGTGTCTATGGAGCATATGATTGTCGCGCACAGGCTTATGCCGCGTTGGAACAGTTCGAGGATGCGGTTGCTGATTTCTCGTTAGCCCTGACTTTTAAGCCCAGAGATGTTATTCTGCTCAATCGCCTTGGGGCATCTTATACTGACTCCGGGCATCCAGAGCATGCGCTTGAATATTATGAGCAAGCGCTGGCTATCCAGCCGACGAGTGCCTTTACCTATAATAATCGGGGTGAAGCTCACCGTTTATTGCAGCGTTATTACGAGGCGATTGCCGATTTTGATCTCGCGATTGAGCTTGATAGTTCATTAGCAATACTCTACTATAATCGTGGTCTGGCATATGATGGACTTCAACTGGTACAGAGGGCAATTGCTGATTATACTCAGGCGCTTACTATGGATGTTTCATTGAAGATGGTCTACGTGGATCGTGCAGCTGCTTATGCGAAACTCAAGCAATATCCAGACGCGATTGTTGATTATACCCAATTGCTTGCTGAAGACCCTGGATATATTGATGCATTGTTTCAGCGTGGAGTGATGTATCTGCATGTAGGAGATGCATACGCTGCTATTGAGGATTTCAATCATTTGATTGAGCTAAAACCGGATTGTGCCTGCGCGTATAATAATCGCGGTGAGGCCTATCTCCGCCTGCGCAATATTGAGCAAGCGCACCGTGATTGCTATCATAGCTGGTATCTGGATGATACCCATGTCGATCATGGTTGGATGGCGCACTGGGTTGATATGTGTTTACATGAACCACGGCCAGAACTTCCTGCTGTTTTGGAAACAATTGCCTGTGCCGAGCCGACCAACTATGCGGCCTATCTCTGCCGAGGGGTTGCACACCTTCTGCGCCAGCAGCATGTGCTGGCTATGCGTGAAATCGAGCATGCGTTGGCGATCAATGCCGAAGATTGGGGGGCATACTTCTGGAAAGGCATGATTTGTGTCTCGCTGGGACGCGATATGGAGGCCCTCTTCTCGCTTGAGCAAGCTGTACAGGCTCATATCCCCACTGTCTTGCTATCTCCTTTAAACTGGCTGAAACAGGATCATAGTCAGTTCTACGAGAAGCATGCTCTTGCCTACTTGCAACGCATATAATGGGAATGACCAATCCCTGTCGTTTTGAGTTGTATTGCTATACGTACCGGTAGAAGAAGCGGGGATGGTAAGAATACAGATAAGTTACCTGACGTTTTGTTCTGAAGAGCAATCCAGGTAACTTCGTTTTTTATGGAAAACGTTTAAGGATTTATAGGGAGCATTGATAGTAGGTATATAAGGAAAAAACTTTCGCATAGGTAGCCAGAACGGTGTACAATAAGCAGTAAGATTTACTTATTCAGATAGAAATGGTACAGGTATGATATCTGGAATAAGTGTTTCTGATAGCAGAATAGTTGCGTTTTTTATTCACGTAACGGGACACCAGCCAGTAACTATCCGTTTTTCTGGTCGGCTGCGCTGTCCTTCCATTTTTGGCCTTGTAATCATTTATTGAAGGAGTTACTGAATGGCCCAGAAATCTAAAGTGAAAAATAAAGAGCCTCAGCTTGAAGAACAACATACACAGCAAGCAACTAGCCTTTCACACGCCGGGCAAACAACTGGCATTGAGCGCATGAAGCCCATCTATCCCACATGGCCGACCTCCAAACCTGGCCCTCAGGTCAAGCAGCCTCCAGCAGGGATGAAACCCGTCAATGCTTTTCGTCCGGAACAGGTTGCTGAACTTGGCTATGATCAGTCTACCGGTGAGCCAGGGGTAAGTAGCCCTGGTCGTTCTATGCCTGATCCCACCCGTACCGATGTGAGTCCTGATCAGAAGATGAGCGCCTCCGATCCACGGCACCGTGGCAAGCAGCGTCTATAAATTGTTTTTTCAGGCATTGTTTCTATCTTTCGTATCCAACGTTCCACTTTACTTGTATGATACCAGACCATACAAGTAAAGTGGAACGTTTTATTGTGTGTATATACATCTATAATAAATACATCCTGTTTTCTTCCTCAATAAAGCTAAAAATACGCTTTTCATCATAAATCAACATATTTTATACATATATCGGGTGTATATTGCAACTGTACGTCTGTGTTCATCTATGTACACGTCAATTGACATCCGGAGTCTTTGGTGTACAGGTACATATGGATGAGATGTATGCGGGGGTCTGCAAGTTGTATATCGAAAGAGGATACATTGCAAACACAACCACGAAGTCGGAACTCTCTCCGACAGGATAACGTAGTTCGTTTTGTAGTGAGTACTTGTCTGATCGTAACCCTGGGACTGAGTGTCATTGGAACGACACCGCGAGCGAATATGGCGAGTGCGCATGCGCAATCTACGCCCATTTGCTCCAAAACAGATCGCGTACATACTGTTGTGGCTGGTGATAGATTGACGAGCATTGCCGCATACTATGGTTTACGTGAACAAGATGTGGCACGTTATAATCATCTCGCCCTCAATAATTCTGACTCACTATACCCGAATCGGAGGATTTGTATTCCTGACGTTTCATTTTCTGATACGCTGACGATGGTGCGAACGTACAGTTTACCGAAGAGGCATAAAGCCCCGGTGATGTTGCCAAAACTGGCAGTCAAAAAAGCGAAAGCGAAGAAGCGGGATCTGCTAGCGATACCTGCGTTCCGTTCTGTACATAGTGATCCGTCAGCATGGTCGGTATCGATACCACTAAGTGACCTGCAATTGGCATCGGGCCTTGCATTGGATGGGATGTATAATGTATTCCCGTTTGGGCAATGTACATGGTGGGCATCGCAACGCTATTATCAATTGCATGGTGTATTTGTGCCGTGGAGATGGAATGCGAATGCTGGACAATGGGTCGATCGCGCTTATGAATTTGGTTGGCGTGTGTCCAGTGTTCCAAAGGTAGGTTCGATTATTGTATTGCAGGGTGGTGTCCAGGGGGCTGCGAGAGTTGGACACGTTGGTGTTGTTGAGCGAGTTCTCCATAATGGAGTTG
This sequence comes from Dictyobacter sp., assembly GCA_035493535.1. Classification (GTDB taxonomy): domain Bacteria; phylum Chloroflexota; class Ktedonobacteria; order Ktedonobacterales; family Ktedonobacteraceae; genus Dictyobacter. The sequence continues at coordinate 7,952 of DATJIE010000060.1, read as the reverse complement.
TTATTGCCAGTTCGATGAATTGGGACAATCAGCCAGGTGATGTGACATTGTCGCCGTTTGTTCCCGGCCCAGGCGTGTCGTTTCTCTCGAAATGACGTTATTTTCCTCCTGGTCTGTTGTATGTTAAAGCTCAGGAAGATGCCTGGCAGGTGGAATTGTTAGAAGACCCCATGCATAAAAAAGAGCGGATAGTTTGACTTCATGAGGTCAACTAGCCGCTCTTCCGCGTTTTGCTGTATCAACTAGAGCGCGTAGTCTGTACCATACATGATGATGTTGACATAATTTTGAGTCTCGTATGGTAGATAATCGAGCCAATCCGAACCGCCTTCCGCAATGGCGTTGTCTACATTTCCGGAACCAGCATTATAGGAGGCGAGTGCCATGGCATAATTGCCATCGAACTCGGCGCTCTTCGCGGCCATATAGCGTGCGGCGCCGTCCAGTGCTTGAATCGGGTCCCATGGATTGATGCCCATGCCAGCGGCTGTTGAAGGCATAAACTGTGCGATACCTTCGGCGCCAACATAGGATGTCGCGCTTGGATTGAAACCACTCTCTTGATGAATCTGGTTGACGAAATAAACTTCACTGATGCCATATTTGTCGGCGTCTTGTTCTGCAATCTGAACCAGTTGATCATACGATAGATTGGTATCGTTGGATGTATTTGTGCTTGATGTCCCATCTGTTTGTTTCATCTGGTTGGCCTGAGCAATCGCGAAGTTGTCCTGTTGTTGGTTGGCCTGAACCAGTTTCACGGTGCCCGAAATAAATGGCAGATCGTTATTAATCGGTGTGAACGAGAAGAGTACAAGTAGCAGTACACCGAAGGTAATAAGTATTGCCGCGCCATGACGGGTTGGCAGTTTCAAACGTCGTGGTGAACGTTGTTGTTCAGGAATTGAGAGCGCATCTGTATCGGGTAGATGCACGACCTGCTTACGGGTACCGGGTATGACAACGGGTGACCGACCTTTTCGTTTCCCTGAGGTTCCTGGCACTGACAGTACAAGTGATTGGGTTGTTGTGCGACCGTCAGGTAGTGGGGCCGAAATAGGGGCTGGCGAGTATTGCTCTACACGGGCAATCTGCATGTTTCTCTGTACCAGTGAGCCACCATTAACGGGACGAATCAGGTCTGTTCTGTTTTCCTGAACCCGGTTAACCATTGACATTGGTGATGTCATAGGAGCCGCTGGCATATGTACAGGTGAAAAGGCTGGAGGCGTTGATGTGGACATGGTTGTTGTGACAGGCGAACCTGGCATACGTATAGGAGAAGCAGCAGGAGCAGTGGGCTTGGCGAGAGCAGGCATCGCAGGTGGGGTCGAAACCGATGCTGGTCGACCTGGATACTGCGTTCTTGCCTTGTGTGCTTGATCGCTCCTGGAAGCCTCTTGCGGGCGAAACTGTTGCATTCATCCTACCTCAATAAACCGATATACTGTGTTCCACTGCTTCGTTCTATTATGAATAGATGCAGTTCTTTCTGATGTTGAGTCTAACTAACATATGATGGAGGAGTCAAATTATGTGATTGAATGTAGGCAAAAAGTCATGTATTGTAATTGTAGAAGCTCAACCGTGCATTAGAACATGAACGTTTTTGTTGTTGTTGCTATTATGAATAGATGGGTTGCCTCAGCTGATTCTACCTGGGTGTTATCATGATGTTGTCTTCTCGTGGCGGCATGCATTATCCTGTGTATGCTTGAGGCATTGTGCGCAAAGCATATTGCAAGATATCTGGCGTAGAGACAAGTTGACGATATTTAGTTATTATGTGCCCTTGAAGGGCAAGGACAAGTAGGAAGCATGCTACAGAAATAATTTTTTCTGCATTATAGCTATGAATTTACTCTTTCTGTTGTCTCTGTGCGTTTATTGATAATATTCCAGGTATTGTTGCTGCTCTCTGGTGAGTGGATTGTGACTATGCAGATTAAACCAGATGGTGTTCTCTAACCAGAAGCGATAAATAAATGCCTCAAAAGATGGTGAGCAGATGTAGGTGTTTTTCAGCCTCTCACTGTGGTTCCCTTCATATTCGTTCTCATCAGTGTCATCGAGCCAGTAGCTTGAAACAAGGATGCTCGGCTCTTTTTGCGGTGTGAGATAGAGATACCAGCATAGACATCCCTGCTGATCATTTAAGAAGCGGATGAGATAGCCTTCTTTATCGCCAGGGCAGGGGATGATGTTTTCTGAAAGTTCAAAATAGCAGGCGGTACAGGATGGTATGCGATCCTGTAATGCTGGTGAAGACATGAGGCGTAGAAACGCTGTAGGGAGTGAGAGTCCCAGTTGTTGTGCGGAGTCAATGATTTTGTGTAATTTCTCACGTGAGCGTTTTTGTTCCCATGTCATTGGTTGATATGTTTGCATGATTCGATCTAAATCCGTATGTAATGGCATCAGCCATTGCAAATTCTCCTGTAATTGCGAGGTTGCGATAGGGGGCAAGCTGTCATATGCATAGAGATCGTATGTGCCATAGCAGAAACGATATTTTCCCAGATCAGACGAGCACCATCCATAGGGAAATGGTGAGACTGTACTCCTGTGTTGTTGTGTATTCATCACATTTAATCCTGACTGTAACGTATTTTTTATTGTGAAAATGATTGTATGGTTTCTGGCTGGTACCAGTAAAAAATGTTGCTATTAGTATGAACTCATATGCAGAGCTATTCTTACACTACATAGTATTTTTGGAAATTGTGGCTAGCCGGTTAGATAAATGGGTGCGGAGTATCGCCAAAATTCCTGATCATGATCAAGCGTTTTGGCGATACTCCGCAGGATAACACTATCTATCTTACAGAAAATCAGGCTTTGAAATGGAATGTGACGTTGCTGGTTGTGCCTGAAACTACACCACCGCTTAGTGTCAGTGTCCATTCTCCAGTTTGATTTATGAGTGAATTTGAATTCATAAAGCTTATTTCAAGGTTTGTGAATTGTGACTGTGAAACATCGGTGGGTGCTCCGGAAACTGTTGAATTCCAGTTTCCCGCTGTCAATTGATAAAGAGGGGAAGTTGTATTTGTTGGAGAGGACATCCCGATGTTGAAGCCTGGTCCACTTAGAAAGACACGTGTCATTGTTGGTGAGACAACGACGGAACCTAACGTGACGGATTGACCATCAACTACCTGTGTTTGATTGATGTTGAATGTATGGCCCTGGTGAAGTGGTAATGAAAAATGGATGGGTCTCTGTCCTTGCGGGTGAAATGAGACAAAGGGAGGGGAGAAAGGAACGAAAAGCTTATCATTCGTTGAACTTGGTAACAAACAAAAGATCCAAGTGAGGCGAACGATAAGCTATGCAAGAACAGCATACCACAGAAAAAACGTATGACCAACGAGAGGGTATTGTCGTCCCATTAGACCTGCCTGATTTTCACATCTGCCAACAACAATGGCAGGATGATGGAACGATCAGCGTCATCATCATAGCGAAGACAGCACTGGCTTGCTGTCCTGAATGCCAGAGGATGTGTACAAAGATTCATGATCGGCGTGCAAGAAAGAAACGGGACCTCCCACTAGGGATCCATCGGGTAGAACTCATCCTTCTCAAACGGCGATTTCGGTGTGAATTCTGCCACAACGTCTTCACAGAAGTTGATACGGCGTGTGGTTGGTGCAAAAGGACAACAGCTCGATTGCGAGAATACATTGGTCAACAAGCCTTAAAACATCCCCTCTCTGAAGTGGGGAGCAGCTTGCTGGTTGGCTCACGTTTTGTGCAAACCTGCTTTCAAAGCGTGCTTGAAAAAGAACTCAACGTTGAGGGAAGCCTCGTGGACGAAACGGCAGCACTTCCTTCCCCACGATTTCTTGGCATCGATGAATTTGCACGAAGGAAAGGTCATGTCTATGACACGATCCTGTGCGATCTGGAACATCGCAGCGTGCTTGAGGTCAGTGAAGGTCGCACGCTCGAAGAGGTCTGTTCCCTGCTTGGAAGGCTCAAGAATCCTAGAGCGGTAGAAGCTGTGAGCATGGATATGAGTGCTTCATTTCGTCCAGCGGTCCAACAGTGTTTGCCACATGCTCACATTGTGGTCGATCATTTTCATGTCATTCAGCATGTGATGAAAGCCTTTAAAAAGGTGATATCGAGTTGGGCACACAAAAAGGAAGGGATGATTTTGCTTCATCGCAAACGCTATCTCTTTCTCAAAGCGAAAGAAGATTTGACAGATGAAGAGAAACAAGAACGTTGCCAGATTGGTCTGCGGCTTCCCGTGCTGGAGCAAGCTTGGCAGCTCAAGGGAGGTTTGCGTGACTGGTATGCAACGGCGACCAAAGAAACGGCGGCAGATCAGCTCGATTGCTGGATTGATCAGGTACACAAAAGTGCGTGCGATCCGCTGAAAAAAGCGCTTTCAGCATTTAGAAGATGGAGGGAGGAGATTCTGGCCTTTTTTGAGTACCGCATTTCCAATGGCTTTGTGGAAGGGAAAAATAATCGAACCAAGATGATGATGCGCCGAAGCTATGGTTTCAAAAATCGTCAGCATCTTCGTTTTCGCATCCTCGCGGGAAATCTCAAATGAATCAAGGTTTCACCCGCAAGGACGGAGACCCGCCAGAGAACATCCTGTTACCAGGATCGCCAGAATAACGGCTGCGATCAAGGTGAATTTTAGCTTAGATTGTCGTTGTGGTTTGGGTTCATCAAGCACTGGTATTTGTGACATTGCGAGCATCCTTTCATGTGCGCGAAACCGCGCTTTTAGAGATGGCTTTTGTGCCTGAGCCATGTGATCGCTGAGACGGTCCCAGACCCGATTGAACGACTCTGTATGATCATGTGAGATAATCTGCAAATCTTGCATAAAGTCGTTCATTGGATAGTGTTGATCCTGACTGTATAATTTCTTGTTGAAGTTGCGGTAAAGAAGAGAGATGCGTGTGAAGAAGCGAAATCTCTTCTTGCCGGAGTGTTACCTGTTCCGGAGAGAGATAATCTTCCTCCGGCAGCGTTTCAGCAGCCTGTTCAATGGGAACTGCGGTACGGCGTTGTGCCCGTCGAAGATAATCTATCGATTTATTCGATGCCACACGACGTAGCCAGGCAAGTTGCTGGTGTTCATTGAGTGTCATAATGACGGCATTTTCAAATGCCGCAATAAACACTTCCAGTAAGATATCCTCCGCATCCTCTCTGGAAGAGACATATTGGAGGATATGCGTAAAAATGGTAAGCCGATGGCGTTGAAAGAGTTCCTCCATGAAAGAACTGGTGGTTTGTGACTTGGTCCTGACCAATTGCATCGTGCACCTCTATGGTTTTTTGAGATCTCATACAGTTGTCGAGTGAAAATATAAAACGTTACATTGGTGATTTCACCATGACCATTTATGTTATAGGGAATTATGGGTATGTCATGAGGTTGAGGGCACAGATGGAGAAGCAATGTTGGATGGTGTGTTCGATATGCGAGAGTCGCACATGGTTTTTGATATGACACTTTGTTGTGAAAATTGATAGATCTGTAACCTCATGATTGTATGCATGAAGTGGCTACAGATCTATTGTCATATTTGGGGTGTGGTAACTATTATCCCTGTGACTTAACGTATGTAACGATAGTGTGATCATCTGGTCTGATATGCCAACAGTAGTTTACCTGAATTTGCGACTATAGAGCAGAAAATTTAGGTAAAATACCAGACCAGAAATAAGTACAAACATAAGTATCAGTGCCCACATAGTTTGGAGTTGCGCTGTAGCGATGAGCGAGCGGTTATCATACAGAAAGTATTTCATGAGTGAATACGCATTCTCTGATATCTGCCATACAACTGTTAAGAATGTGACGATCACTAGAACGAATGAACTCAGAGTAATAACTAAGGGGTTATAGTGGCGTAAAAAACGAGCGAGTCTGGTCAAGAAACTGGTTTGTGGTTGGATTTTTTCGTGATCTTCACGATGGATAAGAGGTTGAGGTTCAAATAGTTGTTCTTGTGGTCTGAAAATAAGGTTTGTAAATACCAGCAGACCACTAAATATGATCAGCCCAAGTGCTAAAAGAACATGTTCTCCATTGACAATAAAGGTATATGCAGTTCTGGTAGCTGTATAGAGGTCCCCTGAATTTTCCCATAATACAAACAAGCATAGCAGGGTCCATAATCCGAACGATAAACCCGCCAATAGCGTACGTTGATTGCGAGGTTGACGCAGTTGAAAATGTTGACCTTCATCAAAGTTTGCGGAGAGATGGCTGACGTATTCCCTTTGTTGCTGCATGTTAAATGGCTCCTTCCAATAAAACTCTTTTTATTACGTATCAGAAGATGTAAAGTTGGAAGATTGCGTCCGTGACTGTGAATCTACTTGGCAAGAGCGATCGGATTTCACACAAGGCCATTGTTGTAGGGATGGGTCGAGTGCATCATAAATATTTGTGGGTGTCGTCTACCTGAAATAACAAACTATAGTATGTCCATATTCCTTCTTCGTTTCGCCAGAGACATCTGCCTGAAAAGAACCATCTTGCTAAATGATGTAAAAAATCATATGTTTTTCTAAAATATTCCAGTTCATTGGCAATGCTCTGTGGTAGATGTATAAATTTGTTGAATTTAGTATATAGAGCCCACATTCCGCACCTTGAAAAACACTCTTTTGGGCATTACATTTTAACGCTTTTACTCCTTATGCATTTATGGAAAATCGCAAAAGAGAGAGCATTTGTTCTATTTCTGCAGCTACTCACTTTTTGCAGAAGGTGTAGAACAATTAATAAGATCATTATTGTTCATAAGCCAATGATATTCCAAAAAGTGACATCCGAAACTGCGGAAGGTGGGATAGAGACAGTGTAATGTATTAATAGTTTTCTGTCTCCGTCGGCTTGAGAAGGGCTTCCAGGTAGCAGCGGTTTTCCTGGAAAACATGCCGTTCCGACCGACGGTTTTTTCATGTTGAGCGTGAATTAGTTGAGTTTGTGTAGAAGGGGCGATATCGATAGGATATGCGTTTAAATTGGCTTGCCAAGAGGATTGAATGAATGTGACAGATATGTTATGATTGGAGTTGTTGGGGCTGTAGCTCAGTGGATAGAGCGTCGGTTTCCTAAACCGTGCGTCGGAGGTTCGAGTCCTCTCAGCCCCATTCTAACAAATAGATTCCACATAAACCCGCTCCACAAGCCAAAAAAGACCCCATCAGGTACTCCCAGGTGAAACGCTTGAAAGCCCCTATTTTGAGGTCATTTTTGCCAAGTCTTACTGTCGGAACAATGATTCTCCGACAGGAAAACATCCCTAATAAGCTCAGCTATAATGCGGTTTTTATCGTCGTTTCCGCTTACTCAAAACATCCATAGCTGTGACAGCAGAGAACTTTTCCTGATCTTTCCGTGCCGCACGTTGCTTGAAACTTTTCAGATATTCTTCCGTGACCTCGACACTGCTATGGCCCAGGAGCCGAGACAATTTATAAATTTCGCCCCCTTGCTCCAGATATGTACAAGCAAAGGTATGACGAAAGGTATGAGCAGAGACACGCACGCCAGTAATGCCTGTGCGTTTCTTAATATCATCAAGCAGCTGATCAACACCAGTCGGAGAAATTGGAACGCTGTAACGATTCATAAAAACGCGCTTTTCGCTCTCATCATGTGGTTTTCGGTACAAATTAATATATTTCCACAACACCTTACCTACTGGTGCAGAAATGCCTATTTCTCGTTCCTTTTTCCCTTTGTCAACTACCTGCTATAATAAACACAGCAATAGAGAGAGGTAGTCATTCAGATGAACGACCAAAGAAAAAGCTATACGCCTGAATTCAAGTTGAAGGTGGTCCTAGAAAGCCTCCAGCGAGATACCACACAGGAAGCAGTCTGTAAAGCATACGGTATTTCAAGCTCCATGCTTCATCGTTGGAAAAAGGAATTTCAGACAAAGGCCGCTGATATTTTT
>DATJIE010000059.1:0-15954 GCA_035493535.1 Dictyobacter sp. | reverse complement strand
AAGTAGAAACAATAGCCGAACGATAAGCTCCTGCTCTATAACAAGCAATTGCTTCACCAAGAAATATTTTAGATTGAGGATCGCGACAAAGTAAGAATAGAGCATCAAGATCAGCGAGGCGTTCATTAAATTGCATTTTCTATCACCTACCTTACGATGGTAACAAAATTTAAAATAGTTACATATTGTATAAAAAAATTATGTCATAATTCACAGGACAAAGAAATGCATTTATAAACGTTATTATGATCAATTTAAGATTCATTGACTAGTATATAGTAGCGTGAAATCAAATTTTAGCGTTTCGATGTCAGTTTCGATGTCAAAACACAACCTGTAGATACAAGAAAACCGTGTGACGTGGCTCTACAAGCCATTTCACACGGTTTTCAAAAATGAGAAGTGCCAAGGGACGGAATCGAACCGACGACACTAGCATTTTCAGTGCTATGCTCTACCGACTGAGCTACCTTGGCGCGTGGCATTACTATAGCATGTTACCCCTGCTTCGTCAACCCCTTTTTTATCGGTTTTTTCCAGCTTCTCGAAAATAATTGCTCGGTTCTTTCTGCTTGCGCTTATTTTTCGAGGAAACTGGACTGTAATTGATAAGATACACCTGGAAATATATCTCCGCTTTTCTTCTTCTGGTTGTTTGCTCCTGGAACGTTAATCTTCATCTGTTCTAGGAGTATTGCGCTGAAGCTGTTTCTTATTGCTTAGCTATTTTGTACTATGAATCAATATGTTTCATGGTGTTTCATCAATGGATGCGTTATTATTAATACGATCAATATGGATGTGATACATAGATGTGGTTCGTTCGGTCCGTCATCTCGATGGATGTGTTGTTTGTCGTAGTTGAAGAGGAGATGTTTTTTACCTATGCCTATTTTACAGAAGATGCGGCAGTACCTTCGCCAATATCGCGCACTTCGCGTTGCGTCGGGTCATGTGGTTGTGTTGACTGCTCTTGCTGTTGTCCTGTCCTCTAGCCTGATTGGCTCTCGCGGCTTTGGCGCTTTTGCCGCTGCCCCTTGCGCTTCTGGTGATCAGACCTATACTGTACAGCTTGGCGACACATTAGATGGTATTGCCAGTCGTAACGGAACGACATGGCAAAAACTTGCTTCTTACAACAAACTGGGTAATCCCAATCTGTTGTTTGTATATCAACATATTTGCATTCCTGAAGGCAATTCTACTGGCACTGGAACCGTTACTTCAACGAATATGGCTCCTTTATCTATGCAGGTTTCTAATGCGCCAGTAGGTTATTCAAATCCTTTCCCCTGGGGACAATGTACGTGGTGGGCCAGTCAGCGCTACCATCAGCTACATGGTGTGTATGTCCCCTGGACTACCAATGCGAACGCATATCAATGGACTGCCCGCGCACGGCAATTTCATTGGCATGTATCCAGTAAGCCTTCGGTTGGTTCCATTATTGTGTTACAGGGCGGCGTTCAAGGTGCCTGGGGTCTGGGTCACGTAGGGGTCGTTGAAAAAGTGCTTGGGGGCGGTCGCGTCCTTACCAGTAATATGGACTGGGGAGTTTATCCTGGTAGCGTGACGTATGTCCAATTTTCCGCAGCCCCTGGAGTATCCTTTATTACTCGCTAAGGATACCGCTACCACTATGTGCCTACAAACCCCTTATTGAACGATCAACTTCGCTTTTTCTTTATTGTGGGCCAGTCACTATTTGACTGGCTCGCTTTTTTATGACTATTAGCATACTTCTTTCCTATATCTCAACTTCTTTCCTGATGATTCACCCAAAGATACACTACTATCCCCGGTATGATCCATTTATTTGGATGAGCGCATAAATGAACTTGCTGACTGGATTATCTGCGTCTTTGTGTGAATACTGATGTCCTTCATCAGGATGAGGAGATGTATAGTGATGTCAATGTTTGTGAAACAACGACTCTGGCCCTACTTTCGCCAACATCGTGTAGCTAGCATTGTCGCTGGTCACGTTATTGTAATGTCTATCCTGGGCCTGGTGCTATTGAATAGCGCCTTTGGCGGTTCGCTTTTCGGGGCTTTTGCCGCACAACCTTGTGGGAATGGCGCTCAGACCTATGTCGTTCGGAGTGGTGACACGTTGGGTGCTGTTGCCGGTCGCTTTGGTACAACATGGCAGCAACTGGCTTCATATAACCATCTGGCAAACCCGAATACGATCTTTGTCAATCAGCATATCTGTATTCCCGGTGCTTCAAGCGGTAAGATGACCACCGACAATAATATGCCGGGTGGTTTAAGTACTATGCCTATTCCTGGTACGGCAAATCTTTTCCCAGCAGGTCAATGTACATGGTGGGCCAATCAACGGTACTTTCAGTTACATGGTGTGTTTGTTCCCTGGACAACAAATTCAAATGCCTATCAATGGGTCGCACGCGCAAACGATTTTCATTGGGTCGTGTCAAGTACACCCACAAAAGGCTCTATAATGGTGCTACAGCCGTTTGTCGATGGGGCTAGTAGTCTCGGTCATGTCGGCGTTGTTGAAAGCGTTTCAGGCAACCATGTGATTGCCAGTAGCTTGAACTGGGGCACTAATCCTACTCAGGTGACAGATTTTCAGTTTGCTATTGGCTCCGGGGTATCTTTTGTTTCTGTCTAGATCGATTTTATTTCTTTGGTTGCCTTTGGACCCGGTATGCCTGATGTCTGAGCGAGAGCACCGTTGTGTTTCACATGAAACATTCCAAGATGCCAACTTCCTGGCATCTTTTTGCTGCTGCTCTCTATGATCTCGTTTTTCTCTCCGAGGATTGCATATCGGCGAATGTAAAAGCTATAGATTGATGTAGACCATTTGTCTTGACTGGTACACTGGCGATAGGATGCTCCTCCATTCTCTTCTTGTAGGAAACGGCTTTGCGAGGATGATACGATAGATGATCCCACTGGAGGAGTATCTTTTGTTCTGTTTCTTTGGATGATATCATTTATTTTGTACGTTCTTCTAACTATAGAGACTTCGCCCTCTTGCTACTCTGCAATAGAATCTCTCCTATATTTCCGTTTTTTGTTTCCTCAAAAAGAAAGAATTTATAGAGCATTCGTGCTTATCGTCCTCATAGTGCGTAATTTCCTTCTTCTCCTTTTTGCACTGGTTATTGGATAGGGAGTTTACGTGATGGTTGATCTGATACATGGTATTCAAGCGATCCATACCTGGCAATATATTCTACTGGTAGATCCGTATGTGCAAGTGGATTTGGATCAGTATGAGAATTACGTTTATGAGTGCTTACGCATGGGTTTCTGTGCGTATCGTCCACACCAATATTATATGGATGTTTCTTCTCTCTCCGCAGAGGAGCGTGGACAGCTACAGGAATTTTTGCAATTACGTAATCTACAGGGTTATGTGATGAGAATTTTACGTGCTGAGGAGGAGCCTGCTCTGCGTTAATCGCTTCCTTCTTTTGTTCTCTCTTCTTCTATACATATGCTCCTCGTCATCTCTCTACTTGCGTTACATAACAGCGTTGTGTTTCAGGTCACGCGATGATGAACTTTTTCTCAATGTGCTGTGTCTCTATAGGGGAAAGGAAATTTGCGTGTAGGAGTTGTTATGAAACCATCATCTGATCAGGAATTGATGGCTCTTGTCTGTCAGCATGATGCCGTTGCCCTTGAGATATTGCTGGTGCGTTATCGAGAGCCTCTATTCCGTCTGGTATTGTCGCGTGTGCGTGATGTCGATGCGGCGGAAGATGTGTTTCAAGAAATGTCGTTGCGCGTCTGGTTGCACGCTGATCAATGGAGCGGGAATGGGTCCGTCAAAGCATGGTTGTCGCGGATCGCGATCAATCAGGCATTGAATCATATGCGCTCCGCACAGCAGCGTCGCCATGTTTCTCTGACACTGCCTGTCGAAATGGCTGAAGATGAAGCGAATGCGGCTGTTCCTGATTGGATGATTGATACTGCTACTCCTGAACCTGTTCAACTTTTAGAACAGCATGAACGAGGCCAGTTGTTGCGACAATTGGTTGAAGGGCTACCTGCGGACAAACGTGAGGTATTTCATCTGGTTCATGATGCTGATCTGGAGATCAAGAAGGTCGCGGAGTATTTGCACATCCCTGCAGGAACCGTCAAATCCCGTCTCTATTATGCGAATAAACATCTGGCGAAAGAATGGCGTAATGCAATGAGTGAAGAAGGTGAGGAGCTATTATGACACAATCGTTACCAGTAACTTCCTGGCATAAAGCTTCCTATGATCGTTTTATACAGGAGTCATTACCCGCGTTACTGGATACCTGTATGCCTCTGATTGATTATCAAGTTTATGCAACGACAACGTATACCTGTGATATATCCCTATCCTTATCCGATGGCGCTAACGATGTCTCCGTGGTTTATCATGATATACCTCGACCAGATGATGAGGGTTTGTTTATTATTGATGGGAAAAAATTTGCTGTGGTGCCATATGCCTCTTCTGATGATCTGGAGCATGCTGACATTTTTTGTGTTGGTGAGCAATTATTACAGTTGTGCCAACAACATTTGCATTATCAGGCTCCAATAACATTTCCCTGGAATGAGGAACTGGTGCGTACGGTCTTACCGTTGGAGACATGGATACAACAGTTTTTTGAGAACAGCAAGGACAAGCATGCTCTTCCCGGTATTGACTTTATGCTTTCTACCGCACAGCGATTGGATGAGACGAACTGGCTGGCGACAAAGCAGCATTTAACACGCATCTATATTAAAGATCGTACTCGTCTGTTCACACCCGGACATTTTGGGCGGCTCTGTCCGTTTGAGACGCCAGAGGGACCGAATATTGGTCGTATTGGACCGTTGACTCGTGGGGCTTCTATTCGTGATGGAAAAATAGTTGTGCTGGATGAGCGACCAGAGGCAATGCTGGGTGCCGTAGCCGCTACGATTCCTTTGTTGGAGCATGATAATCCTACGGGACTCCTGATGGGGGCAAATATGCTGCGCCAATGGTTGAAACCTTCCCAGCCAGAGCCAGCCCTGGTACAGACTGGCAATGAACCTGCCGTGGCTGATTTCTGGTGTGGGCGCAATCTTTTAACAGCATTTGTCTCCTGGGGCATAGATACGTTCGCCAGTGGCATTGTTATCAGCGAGTCCTGTGCCCGGAAGCTCAATTATCCTGAGCCGATAGCTCCTGGCGATAAGTTGAGTAATCGTCACGGCATGAAAGGAGTTGTGAGCCAGATAATTCCTGATGAGCTGATGCCATACTTGCCCGATGGAACGCCAGTTGAACTCGTTTGTAATGCTATTCATATGCATACACAGCGTTTCTTTGGTTCTATTCGGGAGACTGTACTGGGTCGTATCGCGCATGCCGAAGGAATGCCTTTTATGGCACCACCATTTCATGCTCCAGATGAACAGGAGATACGACGTCGTCTCGCGCAATCGGGTCTGCCTGAAGATGGGATGGAACAATTGCATCAGGGGCGTGATGGTCAACCACTGACGCAACGGTGCAGTGTTGGTTGGATCTATTGGGGCCGCTTGAATCATCTGGCTGCCGACAAACTGCGACCTTCTTTATCATTACAGTATACCCAGACCGCCAGTGATTTAGAATATTATGCCCTGCGTGATGCACAGGCATATCAGGTGATTTCTGATATGTTCACTCATGCCGCGACTCATCGTGTTGCAGCCGATCTTTTATGCGGATCAGCGCAGGCTGTGACACTGGCTCCTCAGTTTGTTGATGTGATGACGCGTTTGTCTCTGGTGAGTATTCAGGCTGTATTGGAACCGCATGGTGAACACCTGGAATTTCACTTTGCTCCATTTGCTGGCGAAAAGTTAACCTTTGCTCGTGCCGTTCCTCATCCCTGGCTTACTGCTGTGGAATTAAACCATATTGGCATTTCGTCTTTTGTTACAGAGATGCCTGAATATCAAATGGTGTTCAGGACAAATAAGCGATTACAACGCATGCTTGATAGCGGAGCACCTGAGAGTTTGACACGACAGGCCTATGCGCAATTGATCAATCGTGTTAACGCATTTTGTGCCGCGCTTCTTACGCCTGCACAGCTCCATTTTCAAGCGCGACATGCATATTCTGCTCACGCTGTGATTGTTCCAGGTCTGGAACTTGATTGGGAACAGGTAGGGCTGCCAGAGCAACTGGCCTGGAAATTGTTCACACCACGTCTGTTACAAGAGATCAGCAGCGAAGCTATTGAGGCGCGGACAGTGGAAGCAATACAGGCACTTGAAGCGTTGATGGCTCGTTCATGGGTTGTTGTACAACGAGCTCCGGTATTATCGCCTCGTAGTTGTATTGCTTGCCATCCTGTGCGTATTGCGGGTGATGCATTACGTTTGCACCCTTTTATCAATGGACTGTTGCAAGCGGATTTCGATGGTGATCAGATTGCGGTTTTCTTACCTGTTACTGATGAGGGGCAGCAGGATGCTGGCTCAAAGCTATCCATGCGTCAACAGATCATGCGTGATCCCTTGTTATTGGATGCGCTGGTTCCGGTGGATGAGGTCATGTGGGGGCTTGCAGACCTGAGCCTTACCGATGCAGGTCGAGCACAACTGGCGGCATTGACAGGAAATTTCAGCTTTCAGCATATAGACATGCTGACACGAACGCTGCTGTCAGAAACATTACACAATGTATATGAAGTGCAGGGTGTAGATCATGTACTTAAGTTGCTGGATGAACTCTACAGAATGGGTTTCATCAGTGCTCAAAGAGCAGGGATATCGATCAATCCTTTGCTAGATCAGGATAGTATGGCCTATTTTCCTCGTCCTGCGTTGGCTGATGAGCAAAGCTGGCAACTTTATCTGGAAGAGGTCGGGGAGAAACTGGCGGCTCGCACGGATTATCATCAATATCATGCTGGAACGTTGTTGCTGGCGATTAAGAGCGGAGCCTGTGGGGAACTGCGACATCTGCTCTGGTTCCTGTTTGGTCAGGGCATCATGCATGATGTATCCGACCAGCCTGTAGCGATTGCTCATGGCTACTATGAAGGACATACAGCCGTAGAAATGTTTACATTGGCTGTGCATGCACGTGCCTACTTTGCTCATGTTTTGCGTGAGTGGGAATTAGCACGGCAGGAAGTACAGGCGCGTAACAGCACGCAGGGATTTCACGTTTTGGAGCGAGCTATGCGGGCAGAACATCCGGGGCTGGTTTTTGCCAATGCCGCTTCGATAGGCGAGATAGATCCCTTGGTGGATAAAGATAGCCGTTTGTTTATCGGATTACCACCCTTTCAATCATAACCATAACGCTATCAGGATTCACATAGACAGACTGTAAACTTTTAGCTGTGACGCGTCCACACAGACTGTAAATGACATTTAGAAGGCATGGATGGGAAAATAAGAGTATTCATATTACTACTTCTCCATGCCTTGCCCCTTTTTGCAAGAAACCGAGCAGCACATTCTTTTTCAAATCGACAGAAAATAGCATAAATAAAATTTTGTAATTACTACTTTCCATGACCAATTGGCTATACATTTGCATCTTATTACGTTATAATCTAGAATCAAAGCCTACTTATGCAGATAGAACTGTCCTCAGTCCAGGTTATTATCAAGCTCTACCGCACAAGTGGCCTCAATCAAGCCTAAAATGCAGACAAAAATCCTGAATACTTGACGTACTCCTCTGGTATGTTATACTGAATTACAGGGTTTTCGAACGCATGTTCTAAATAAATTGTTAGAAAGGAGGGCTCGTGATGGGAACAACGTATACCCGCAAGCAGCCCGTCCATTATGACGTGGATGATCGCGATGATTTGTACGAAACCCGTACTCCGAGCAGTGCGCGTCGCTATCGTCCCACAAATACAGTTGATAATCCGACTGATCAACAACGTCAGAATAGCACAACGCTCGTGCAGCGCAGACGTTCTAGCGCAACGACGACTACGAATATGAAGAATACGACTAGCCGTAAATTAACACCAGGATCAACTACCCCCCAGGAGACAAGTTCAACTCCTCGTGTCACTGCATCTGTTCCTCGTGTCACGGGTTCTACTGCTCGGATGACGGGGAAAACTCCTCGTATCACGGGTTCAACTCCTCGCACAACAGGGAATACTTCTCGTCTGACCGGAACTACACCTGCACCTCGTATGATAGGGGCTACTCCTCGGATGACTGGCTCCGGCTCTACAACTGCTATGTCCGCTGTAAAAAATACATCGAGAGTTGTAAATACACGTTCTACCAGGCAGAATAATGCATATCCTGTTTCAGCCAATCAGCGTTTTTTCATTAAAGCACTTATCATTGGTATGATTGCCACTGTTGTTCTTCTTGTTGGTTTTACGCTCTTATCTGGATGGTGGCAAAACTTTCATAATAATCTGCTCTATGGATATCCGCGCACATCGCAATTAGATGCGGTCGTTGGTCAGGGCGACAGTACAAGCAATCCTACGCATTTCCTCTTTATTAATCTGCATGGACAAATTGAAGTGATTGAAATGCAAGGTGGCGATCCCGCTCATACACGTATCTTTACTGGCCCAAAATTGTATGGCCCTAATGCGGACCTTATTCCTGTGACCGGGCAAACTGAGAAAGATGCGAAAACTGGCAGGACTGATATTCTTGTGCATGCTGGTTCTGAAGGGTACCTGTTTGTGAATACTGGTTCTTCCTTCCAACCTGAATCACAAACTCAGTCACAATAATCCCTGCTGGTTTGCTATGCCGATCAGTGATCTGTTCTCTTGCGTATGATAGTCTGGTTTTTGCCCAGGACATCATACAGCAAATGGAGTTACGTTCATTGCTGCTGGTAGAGTAGAATGGCATATACAAGATAATGATGAAAAATAACTGGATGTCTCACTTGATAAAATAGCTATCAGGTGAGACATTTTTTTTCTCCACTTACTACTTATCTAAAAACCTGAGTGCCTGGCACCAGTCACAACAGTGACGTTGGGTTGCGGAATAAGATATTAGCATACGACCGCTTTTTTATGATAGGATGTTAAGATAACGTTGCTATTGAATGTATATGATGTTTGCATTCAAAATCGACTGGAGGAACACGGAAGCATGTCAGTATTTCAATCTGATACCTTGAAAGCCGATATTGATGAGCGTATTCCCGATCTGGTGGCAATGCGTCGCGATCTCCATGAGCATCCTGAAACAGCCTTTGAGGAGGTTCGTACTTCTAACATCGTTGCACAACGGCTCAAAGCATTGAACCTGGAAGTTCAGACTGGTGTAGCGAAGACTGGCGTCGTGGGTTTGTTGCGTGGTGAGGCTGCGGGTGAACAGGTCCGGACGATTGCTATTCGTGCCGATATGGATGCTTTGCCGATCCTGGAGCAGACGGAAGTTGACTATCGATCACAGGTAGATGGCAAGATGCATGCCTGTGGACATGATGGGCATACCTCTATTTTGCTGACGGTGGCTGATATTTTGAGTCGGCGCCGGGATGAGTTGAAAGGCAATATCAAATTTATTTTTCAGCCAGCGGAAGAGGTTGTTGGTGGCGCGGAGCCAATGGTCAAAGAGGGGGCGATAGATGGTGCTGATGGCGTTATTGGCTTGCATCTGATCAGCGGTCAGCCTCTGGGTAAAGTAGGGGTTCGTTCCGGCACTGTTTTTGCCAGTGCAGATAAGCTTGCTTTGACTGTACATGGTCGTGGTGGTCATGGTGGCATGCCTTCGACTACGGTTGATCCAATCGTGATTGCTTCGCATATTATTACAGCTCTGCAAATGTTGATCAGCCGTGAAACCTTGCCATTTAGCCCTGCTGTCGTGACAATCGGAACGATCCATGGTGGGACCGCTTCAAATATTATTCCTGAGACGGTTGAATTGACCGGGACGATGCGAGCATGGTCGGCTGAACATCGCGCATATTTGACACGCCGTATTCAAGAAGTTGCTAGTGGTGTGGCGATGGCTCTGGGTGGCTCCTGTGATGTCCGTGTATTTGATGGTTGTCCTGCTTGTGTGAATGATGAGCAGATGACGGCTCTGGTCCATCAGGCAGCTATTGATGCGGTTGGTGAAGAGAATGTGCTGGTTGGTGAGAGCGTTCTGACCACTGGCGCGGATGATATGGCATATTTCCTGAATGCGGTACCGGGTTGCTACTTTATTGTTGGTGCGGGTGAGGAGGAGAAAGGGAGTATATATCCTCATCATCATCCACGCTTTAACATTAATGAGGGAGCATTGCCGATCGCGGTTGAGACACTGGTACGTTCCGCTCTGGCCTTTCTTCAATAGACGGTACATCTGTCCAATACACTATTTTTGATTACGGATGCATGTTATTTTCAGTTGCATCCGTGATTTTTTTTGTATAGTTTTCTTGTAGTCTTGTCACTGATTATTATTTGACCTGAGAGGAAGTGTGTTCATTTTTAGCAGGGGTATGAGATATACTGGTACTGAAATTGCTCTGTCTTTTAAGGAAGGATTAGCCATTATTTATGCTCACTAAGACTCTTTCTGATATCTGTTATAAAACTGTGGATGGCATTTCATTATATTTAGATATTCTTCGACCAGGATTTCAACATGATGAATTGATGCCTGCTGTTATTTATGTGCATGGTGGTGGTTGGATGAGTGGTTCCCGCAAACCCAATCGTCGCAATAAAGTACTGGCGCAGCAGGGTTTTTTTACCGTGAGTATTGATTATCGTCTTTCGCAACAGGCGCAGTTTCCTGCTCAACTTGAAGATGTGCAGGACGCGGTGCGCTGGTTGCGTGTACATGCCGCCGAATATGGCATTGATCCTCATCGTATCGGTATCTGGGGGCATTCTTCGGGTGGACATCTGGCGGCCCTATTGGGAACCTCGGCTGCTATGGACCCTGAACTCTGTGTGCAGGCCGTTGTTGCCATTAGTAGCCCTACTGATCTGGCTCAGATGGTAGGAGAGCAGGATACGCCAGATACCGCTGCGGCCTTGTTGCTTGGTGGCGCTATTCATTCACGTTCGCAGTTGGCGCGGCAGGCGAATCCCATCAGTTATGTGAATGAGAGTGTACCACCATTTTTATTAATTCATGGTACAGCGGACGATGTGGTGGCGCTTTCACAGTCTGAACTTTTATATCAGGCGTTATTGGCTGTGCATGCCGATGTGACGCTGGTTCCTGTGCCAGATGAGAACCATATTTTTAATGTTCATGCTGAAACTGGTTGGTCATATATTGAGCGTCTGGGGCTTGAATTCTTCCAGCAGCATTTGATGGCTGACGTCAAGCTGCAATAGCAGGTGGTGAAAGGGGATGTTATGCGTGATTCTGATACTATGATTGTGCTCTCTTTTGTGCAGGCGGAGGCTCTATTGCAGGCTCGCAAGCAGCAGCAGGAGATGCTTGAGATCTCGCCAGATCTGGGCATTTCACAGGTGGCTGTTGTGCTGTCTGACGAGGGGGTGGCCTTTCCATCTGGAGAGCATCTCAACTGGCAACAGGTAGAGAAGATCAAACGTTCGGATGTCAACTGTTTTGTGGTTGAGCCAGATGGTATCCGTGCGATCCAGTTTTTTTCGGAAGCGACGAATCGCATGTGTAGCCTGTTACCGACAAAACGTACTCCCAGTATGCTGATTGCTGGCTTTACGATGCACAGAATTGTTAATATTGATCCCATGCAGGATACGGACAAGAAAATTGCGGCGGTAAAGCCGATTATAGGCCGTGTACTGGATACTGCGACAGGCCTGGGGTATACCGCGATTAAGGCCGCAAAGACTGCTGAAGAGGTGATTACGATTGAGCTTGATCCGGGGGCACAGGTAATCGCACGTCAGAATCCCTGGTCACGGGACCTCTTTACGAATCCGCGTATTACCCAGTTGATGGGGGATGCATATGACCTTGTGCCGACCTTTGATGAGAATAGTTTCGCACGGATTATTCATGATCCCCCTGTTTTCAGTCTGGCTGGTGAACTTTATTCACGTGTGTTTTATGAGCAGTTGTATCGTATCTTGCAGCATGGTGGTCGTCTTTTTCACTACATTGGCGATCTGAATAGTAAATCTGGTGGGACGGTAACGCGTGGTGTATTGAAGCGTTTACAGGAGGCTGGCTTTAAGCGAGTTGTCCGTCATCCTGAAGCCTTTGGGGTGGTCGCGTATAAATAAAAGGGGTAGCAGGGCTTGATCACAAGTTATGTCCAAGTCCTGCATACATAACAGCAGCAATTTAGTATTTATACTGGTCCGCAAAGTCACAAATCGCACGTACGCCCAACGCAAGCTGGTCGTCTGCTGTCGCCAGCGAGATGCGGACAAAGTTTTTGGCGACTGAACCAAAATCGGTGCCAGGTGTTACTGTCGTATTATATTCACTGACGAGGTCCAGTGCGAACTGTTGGACATCACGATCATGTCCTTCTTTATCTCGAATATCGATGAGCGCATAGAAGGCACCATGTGGCATATAGAGATAGCGTCCGGCATCTTTCAGTAAGTTAACCACCAGATCACGACGGCGACGATAGGCCTCGTTCATCTCTTGTACACAATCTTGTGGACCCGTCAGAGCCGTGGCAGCGGCACGTTGCACCGCATTATTGAGATTGGTAAAGCTCATATTGAGCACGTGAATGATGGTCTTTAACAGCGATTTTCCTGTGACGACGTAGCCAATGCGCCAGCCAGTCATGGAATAGGTTTTTGAGAACGTATAGATGCCGATAAAGCGACCACTTTCTAACTCCTCACGAGATATCATGGTCGCGGGACTGACATGTTCCCCCTCAAAGAGAATCTGGTCGTAGCATTCATCTGACAGCAGATAGAGATCGTGACGACGAGCGAAGTCGAGGAGATCCGCCACAAGCTGCCGTGGGAAGACCGCTCCGGTTGGATTGGCTGGTGAGTTGATGATCAGCATACGTGTCTGTGGTGTGACAAGTTTTTCTAGTTGTTCCAGGTCAGGGAGCCAGTCATTCTTGGGATCAAGAGGATATGGGACGCCAGTTGCGCCACTGATCTTGAGTTGAATGGCATAGTAAGGCCAGCCCGGATCGGGATAGAGGATTTCTTCGCCAGGATTGACGGTTGCCAGGATCGACGCGAGGATTGCACTTGTGCCCCCTGTGGCGATAGAAATGTTCTCTGGTGCTACCGTATAGCCATCAACACGCTGGACTTTTGCCGCCAGCAGTTCGCGTAGCCAGGGTTGGCCTGCTGCTGGTCCATACGTCTGTCGTTCGTTGGAAAGGCTCTCAATCGCTGCCTGACGGATGTGCGCAGGTGTACTAAAATCTGGTTCTCCAACGTGCATACGTACCTTCGGCGCCAGTATTTTGCCACTTGCCTGCGCTTCTGTTTGCAAACGATCTGCGAGTGTGCCAATGGTATTAATGGCTGGATGAGGGATTGTGTAAATGCGTTCTTTGCCAAATTTCATAATTGGTTCCCATGTTGATAACTAGCACAAATATGCTGAACTAATTTACTAATGAATGCGACACGAATTGGTAAGGTGTCAAGCTCGATATACTCATCAGGATTGTGGGCTAGTCCGCCCGCTGGCCCCAGTCCATCAATGGTTGGCAGTCCCATGCCTGCTGTTGTGTTCGCGTCAGAAGCGCCACCACTCGCGACATCTTCTAATGTCAGACCAAGTTCACTCGCGGCCTCTTGAGCCAGCCGTAACAGTCTGGTGCTCCGTTCATTGCGCTCAAACGGGAGCGCACGAATGCCGCCACTGAGCGTAACTTTTGTGCCTTGAACGGTAGGCTGTGCTGTAATACTATGCATTGCGGCTTCAATGGCTTCCAACCCGGCATGATCACTAACACGTATATCAAGTTCACAATAGGCTGAGTCAGGTATCACATTCGTCCGTTCGCCACCGTGCATGATGCCAACATTAAGGGTTGCCCCTGGAACCGTGCCATTGAGCGCCTGAAGTGCAACGACCTGATGTGCCAATTCGAGAATAGCACTACGACCTTTATCTGGTTCGACTCCTGCGTGAGCGGCAATGCCCTCTACCTCAACGCGATAGTGCCCAATACCTTTACGGGCTGAGACAACAGCGTTTAACTGTCGTCCTGGTTCCAGCACCATCACTGCATCCATCTCTTTCGCCAGTCGGGAGATTAAGGCTTTGCTGGAGAGTGAGCCGATCTCTTCATCGCTGTTGCAGATAAAGGTGACGCTGTGATACGTATCCTGTTGTTGGGTGATAAGCAGATGAAGTGCATACATACCCATGAGTAAGCCCGATTTCATATCGAGAATACCAGGACCTTTCGCGACACGTACACCATCATGCTGTGTGACTGTGTATGGTCGTTTCCGGGCTTCTTGATCTGGAAACACTGTGTCCATATGACCAATAAACATCAAGCGTGGACCGGCGGGATTGGTGCCCTTATGGGTCGCGACGAGATGGTTACCATAGTCAGTCTGTTCATCAAAATAACTGCCAAAACCGAAATCAGTAAAGCGGCGTTGCAGGTAACTACCCACACGATCAATGCCTTCTTTGGTATAGGTGCCTGAATCGATATTGACGATTGTTTCCAGGTCAGTTAACAGTGGTTGTATAAGCTCTTCTGCTTCTGTTACCGTTCTATTTTTCTGCATATCATCCACTTCCCTTTACCTTATAGAGCCTGATAATAGATCCATATGTGTAATTGCACAGGAACGAAATCTATTATAGAGAAAGTATACCGCGTGAAAGCATCCACTTGTTTTAGAGTAGCAGCCATGCATAATTATTGTCAATGTGTGCATTGTATCCTCTTTCCTTCAATTCGTTTGCTGATGTACTCTGATTTCTTTTGAGCGCAAGCAAGAAGCAGGAAATACATGATACAATTGCTTCATAAAATGCCAGGAATGCCAAGGAGGATCCCGAATGTCAATTGCTATTGTCGTGCATGGGGGAGCTGGAAATATTACTGTTGATCGCCATGCCAGCGCCCAGGAAGGCTGTAGTGAAGCGTCGTTATTGGGTTGGCAGGTGTTGCGTAAAGGTGGAAGTGCATTGGAGGCGGTTGAGACTGCTGTGCGTGTGCTGGAGAGTAATCCCAATTTTAACGCTGGAACAGGTGCCTGTCTTAACCGTGATGGTAAAATTGAGTTAGATGCCGGTATTATGGAAGGCCATACATTGCAAGTCGGTTCCATTGCTGGCGTTGAATTGATCAAGCATCCAATCACATTAGCTCGTCGTGTGTTGGAGAGTCCGCATGCGTTTCTGATGGGAAAAGGTGCACAACAGTTTGCGCAGGAGCACGAAATCCCGTTTTGCCGTTTTGAGGATTTGCTTACCGAGCGTCAATATATGGCATGGAAGAAGGGTCAGAGCGCCTCATTGACGCAGGAAGCGATTGATGTGCCTGAATCCGAAAAACATGGGACAGTAGGAGCGGTAGCAATTGATAGTCAGGGACATCTGGCGGCTGCCACCTCGACCGGAGGCATTTTAAATAAATATCCGGGGCGTATTGGTGATACACCAGTTATTGGCGCAGGCTTTTACGCAGATGAGCATGCTGCTATTTCCTGTACAGGGTATGGTGAAGATTTTATTCGGCTGGTGATTGCTCAACGGTCTGCCAGCTATGTCGAGCATGGCGCAAGCGCACGTGAGGCTGCTGTATCCGCAATGTCATTTCTCTCCAAAAATGCGAATGGAACAGGTGGTTTGATCATCGCTGATAGTCAGGGGAATGTTGGTTTTGCCTGGAACAGCCAGAATATGGCCTATGCGTATCTCTGTGGTGATATGATTGAGCCTATCGCGGGCATCTAAACATACGTATATACCCATAGGCATTCAGAAACGCAACGTTCGTTGCTAGAAATGTACCAGAAAACATTTCTCATCTGAATGAAAGGAAATTATACCCATAGGCATTCAGAAACGCAACGTTCGTTGCTAGAAATGTACCAGAAAACATTT
>DATJIE010000058.1:0-8078 GCA_035493535.1 Dictyobacter sp. | reverse complement strand
CATCACAATTACAATATCCGATGGTAAATAACCTGCGACCTGAGCCAGAAGCGTTAAGCCGCGGTCTGGTTGCAGATAGCCTTGATAAAGAGCGATGCGTGTACTCAATGGTAGGCCCAGCTTCTGATGTAAAAGGTTGCTTTTGCTGGCACGGTGATATAGAGGGATATGGCGAATAATACACATACGCTTGTTGTCGTAAAGTTCAATCAGAATAGGTACATAAAGAGGTGAACCTGTAATATGCACATCACAATAGCGGGACATCATCCTGATCACAGCGATAGCCAGCGTACGGGTACGCGGCCAACGCAAGATAGCCGGTCCAAACATTGTCAGTTCAGGTGTATCAAAAATCAGGTGCTTCCGACGCAAACGTGCAATAAGATAGGCAACCAGAAACGTATGCTCTACATGTGCATGATACACATCTGCATTTATCCCTACCATCTGCCAGAAGCACCGTACCCAGACAAAGAGCATCTTGACCAAAAACCAGAGCTTTCCATGTGTCTGAGTAAACCAGGAAGGAGAGACAACATGCCTGAAATCAATACCACGATAACGCTCTATCTGAGAGTGCGTTCGTTGCGCAACCACATCAACGATCGTAACATGATAGCCAGCAGCAACCAGGGCGGTCGCATCATTCATCACCCGATAATTTGTTTGTCCAGGAACCAGGACGAGCATACAAACGTGCTTACGCCTCCGTATATGCTTACGCCTCGGTACACTGCGTTCAACACCTAATGGCATGCGTATACCTATAACCATAGCTAACAACCTCCACATGACATTCATTATCATCATCAACATATCCCACTACCTCCACCTGACAGTGGCACTGTATTATGCTTGCGAATAATTCCGGCGACGCCATAACATGCGTTTCTTCGTTGCCCACCAACCCAGTAGAGCAAGAAAGCAAGCATAGAAACCGGGTAGAATCAGAGAAAGAAGCCACGCAGGTTCAATGTGTACATAACTACCCCACCATAGATCGACACCATAGCAACACACCCCGACCAGTAATGCAATACTGACCAATCCCACATTAAAAGGAATCGGATATATACACTGATTGATATAATAAGCACAACCAGCCAGGACGCCATAAGCAATCAAGGTTGCTAGTGCCGCTCCCATCACTCCCCAGATGGGAATGAAAAGTACATTCAGAAGAATATTAAGAAACGCTGTTAAAGGCAACACAACAAGATTCAGGCTCAACTTTTGCTGTAACAACGTACCAACAGTAAAAACCTCAAACAAACCATAGCAAACGTTCGAAAAAGCAATCAGTGGAATAATCGCAGCAGCGGAAGTGTATTCCGTGGGAAATATCCATAGTAGCACGTCATGCGCTACTAACGAGAGAATAGAGGCAGCAAAAATCAAGAATAAACCGTACCATAGGAAAATGAGGCGAAACACATCCCTGGCATGATCTTGCTTCGCGATGATATAGACAGCAGTGTGCCACGCCAGAGAAAAAGGGGTAATAATCAATGGCCCCAGGACATTTCCAAGGGTATAAGCCACGGCATAACTGGCAGTTTGTCCCAGCGAAAGAGAAAGGCCAAGCAGATAACGATCAGAGAGTTGCAATATCCAGACTGAAAGTAACGCTGGCATCATAGACAGTCCAGCTACCAGTAATTCACCAGCAAGAGCCACCCGAAATCGCCGTCGCAGATAACGAGACATAACAGGCGCAGTACACAATAATACACCGCTATACCCACAGCCAATCGCAAGCAAGGCTCCGCGACTACCCATCTGCCAGACGCCAACCAGTAAGAAGGTTGCACCCAGGTTTAACAATACATTGAAAAATGCCAGCAAGCCAAAAACAGCAGCCCTGCCCTCTGCCCGTAACCAGGAGAAGACCGGAACGGTCATATTCTGCGCCAGAATATCGATCGCAGCAATACGCACCAGCATAGCATATGCAGCAGTATGGAATAGCACTATTGACAGCCAGGGAGCAACATATAGCATTATCAACACAGTAATCACAGAGAAACCCAGCAATAGTTGTAACGCTGTCCCAAATAGCTCCTGGCGCTCCTGCAATACAGCATGATCTTTATGGCTATAAACACGAAAGGAGGCAATACCAAGTCCACACTGGGTAAGGCCAGCGAGAAACACAATAGTCGTATTCATCACCATCAGAGCCCCATAGTCGGCACGCTCAAGGCGATGCGCGAGAAATGGGGTCAAGACAAGCGCAAGTAACGGTGACACACAGGAAGATAGCGCATAAATTCCTGAGTTCTGTATCAATTGCCACACCGATGCCATATAACTGGAGTGTGCTCGAACTCTCTGCTCACCATGCTTCAGACAACCAACAACTGGAATAAGCCATGTTTGTTGATTGTCTACAAGATAACCATCATTTTCAAAGACAACAGAACGCATTACAGCAAGACGCTGAGATCGTTTATCTGCTGTATACGCGAATAGCCTTTCCTGAGCCTGCCCATTAGCAGCATGACCCGGATTTATTGATTGCCTGACCATTTTTATTCTCCCTCTCTCCACATATACTCACGCACGTAAGCCCGTTACACTTTACCCGACGAACGTCTTCATATCGGACTCAGCATCTACAAACGGCGCAGCAATAGCACCCAGAATTAACCATCCCATCATAGCAAGTGCAAAATGTGTCCAACCATTGATGCTGATGCTATTTGCACTCAACGTCATCGTAGCAGCAATGCCCGCACCAAGAAGAGGACGTAAAGACGCCTTCGCAGATAGCCAGTTTCGCCAGGCAAACCAGAGACATCTTCCAAGCAATGTCAGGAAGACAAAAAGCACCGGCAGACCCGCCATCGCAGCCAACTCTAGATACGAATCATGCGGATGAGATAAAGGTATAAACTGTTCAGGCACTCGATATGCAGCTGACTGGATCAGATATGCCTGATGTCCCAATCCGACACCGGTAAGAGGAAACGCAGCAACGATATTGAGCGCAGTATGCCAGGCAGCAAGACGTAAAGAAAGCTCATCATTCGCCGCCGCATGTTGTAATTGTAAACCCACCACAGAGGGCGCAAACACAACAATGCTCACCACAACCACCAATAAACAGCAAGGAAAAAGGACACGCAAACGCATATCACCTCCACAGACCCAGAAGATAGCTAACCCCACCAGTAAGGCCGCCCACGCGCCTGTACTATATGTAAGCATCAACGCTGCCAGTATCACGCCCATCACTATCGCCCAACCAATCTTCTTCCAGAGCGCAAAACTTGTTACAAAGAGTCCGAGTGGAAGAAAGAAAACCATCGCGAAAAAAGCGCCATTCCAATTAGGATCGATAAAGAAAGAGCCAGTTCGATGAGTATCAGTCCCCGCCATCTGATAATACGCAACATCCGCCTGCGATAGGAAATTATCAACATGAGCCGAACCGAAAATGATCACCCCGGTCATACTTTGAAAAAGTGTATGTAGCGCTAGCACAAAGGCCATAATGGCAAAAAAAGAGAAGAAGAACCGTAAGCTAGCCCCATCATAAACAACGATAGATCCCAACCAGAACATTACCAATGCCCCCAGAATATCGCTCGGATAAAACGAAGCTGCGTCATACATCATCCACAGACCACCACGCCAGGCAGGATATACTGTTATCAATAAAAAGATTATCCACAGCCATAATGCTCTCGGTATAGTCCAACGATGGCCCTGCTTACGATGCAGATAACAAAGAACAAGAAAAACAATGGCGAGAAAGGGTGCAACCAGGTGCAGACCAAGGTACCAATCAATATAAAGGTGCAACCCCGCGATCAATGTCACAACCAGCGCATCCAGGCGCAATATCATAATCAAGAAAAAGACTAACCCCACCAGTACACTTATAGATACAAAGAAACCCAACCATCCCCCCAATCCACCAAGCGCAAACACGCCCAATAGTATCATCGCGGCAATAGTTCGCAGACAAAAGACATTCGGTAAACGCTTTTTTATTCCCATATACCCTCACTCACCCAAACAAAGTCTACCGAAATTCATCCATGACAACAGGAGCTATGCCATCAGTCATTCCGAAATGATCCTGACCTTCTCCAGCATCTTCATCTAACGCATCAGCAGCCAACGCAGTGAGAGCAGAGAAGGCAGGTGTCACCTTCTTAAAAGTTCGAGGCTGCTGATTCAAAGTTCGAGGCTGCTGATTCAACACACAGCCAATAACATGGGCACCAGCAGTGGATAACATCGTTTTCGCCTGTAACAGGCCCGTTTTTCGTGATCGCAAAGTATCAACCACCACAATCGTTCCATCCACCTTTGACGCTAACTCGCAGGCATCAGCAAGGCCCAGTAATGACACGGTATCAAAGATAATAACCTCAGCACCACAGCTTTTCAGCGAAGAAAAAAAACGCTGCATTGCCTTCGAAGACAGAAGTTCAGATGGATTTGGCGGTAATGGCCCCGATGGCATCACACCAAGATTTGGAATACCGACGGCATGAATAAAGTTATGTAAAGGGACAACACCCACATTCTTTACTGGTGAGAGTAACGATTGAAATTGCAACGGTGTAAACACGGGTAGTGAGACACTACACGTCAAAATCGCATTGCTCAATCCCTGTTTATCGGGAGCTAAACCAAACTGTTCATGGAGCGTGGGATGGCGTAAATCAGCATCTATTAACAACGTACTTTTACCCGCATGAGCCATCATCAGTGCTAAATTTGCAGCAACGGTACTTTTCCCTTCCTTCGCAAATGTGCTCGTCACCATCAAAAAACGCAATGGCTTATCAACTTCCGCAAAACCGATATTCGACCGCAATATACGATATGCCTCAATGTTGCGATCATTTTTTACTGCATGCATGAAGCTACCACCGCTATCGGGATCTTTAACAGATGAGAGGACAGGCCAGGGTACAACTTGACCAAGCGCTTCAGGTGTACGTATTCGCTGGTCTATATGCTCGAAGAAGAGCAATAACGAACAACCAAGCATAAATCCTATGCCTGAAGCAATCACAGTATTAAGAAACACATCAGGTTGCGTTGGTTGAACGGCAGGCTGAGCATCTTGCATCACCTGCAAAAAGTTACTACTCTGAGCCTCTAAAAGTTCCAATTGTGCCAGTGCCGATTGCCACTGTGTAGAGTGTTGTTGCAAGGTCGTCAGGCGCTCTTGCAACTCACCTGTTGTATTGGTCGCCGTACTGGCATCAGCCAGTTGAGCTTTTATCTCATCGATCTTTTGCTGGGTTGTATCAATTTCTTGCTGCAGTTGCTGCTGATTTGTTTGATTCTCCTGAGAACGCGCCTGACCTTGCTGCTTAATCAAAGTCGCAGCAACATCATTCGCAATCCTGGCTGCCCGTACCCTATCCGTATCCAGAACATCAATGGCAAAAAGTTGTGTATTAAGTCGAGGGGTAGCCGACACCATTTTCCCAAGCAGCAGCACCGAAAGTGTAGGATACTGTGCCGCTACCTGACGCAATACAGGGTCACTGGTCGCCAATGCTGCTTCCGTCTGTACCAGTTGATTACTTGCAAGTAACTCATTTATATTACTTTGATCACCACCAGAATGAATGACAACCTGTATTAAAGCGGTAGCTCGATAGGTTGGCGCTATGATCAGACTCACACAGAATGATCCAGTTCCCGCTACGATCAGGCATACCGCCACTAATTGCCACCATTTCACAAAAACTTCCCAGTACTGTTCAAATGACACAAATCTTCTCCTTCATCTATCTCTCTACATAACACACTCGATACGTTCTTCCCCCCATTACACTGATAGATACAGCAAAATAAAAAAATGCGGAAATTGTTTTTTTGTGAGATTCACAATAAAGAGCTCCTGAATATCCTCAGGCATCAAGAGGCGGGGGCAATGTATCTTTTTCTCAACAAAAAACGTGACAGCGCTTAGAAGCTATGCCACAGAAAGGATTATGATAATGACAATACGGATAGTATGGCAGTCCATAAACATATAAATAGCTCAGTGCACGACAGAGAAATTCTGAAAATTATAGAAGCAACCTGACACATAACAATTAGATTACTGATCACGTTATTGCATTAAAGACCGTATACCATCCATTTAGTATCCCCTATGTTAATACAGGCGTTCACAAAGATACACCGGAAGAAAAATACTGGTAATCCCTCATTGTATTTAAGGTAATCACCTGATGTGACAACACCCTTTCTCTCTATAGAATAGAGGGAAAAGATGGTACGAAGTGGACACGTAGACATAGTACATGAGCGCGTTCAAGTGCTGTACTGCCTGTGAGTGCTACCTACGAGGCACACGAGTCCGACGCTGATCTTGTCGGCGAGTTTCCCAAAGGGAGCGTGGAATTATGGCTATTGTAAATCCGGTCAGAGAAGACCTTTTAACCCAAACAACCAGCTATACAACAATACTGGAACACTATTCAAAATCGCTTACGTCCGATCTAACAGTTGACCTGGACGAGACACTCCTCAACAAAACGAGTGAGCGTACAACCGGGCCTTTACTTGATGTTGACCTCACGCCAGACGATGACGAGAGTGATAATACGCTATTCAATGATGACGAAGCAGATGGTAATGATGGTGACTTCCTGCCTGAAGAGAAACCCGCTCGTATGCGCATGGGGGGCATTACAAATACGAAACATGCCTCCGGGTCCGATGATGCTTTTCAGAGCTACTTGCGCGATATACGCGGGCTCGGGCTTCTTACGCATGAAGAAGAGATTGATCTGGCACGCCGGGCCGCAGCTGGCGAATCATTAGCCCGACGTAAACTTATTGAATCCAATCTCCGTCTGGTCATTGCTATTGCCAGGCGCTATACCAGTACTGGCGTCCCATTAATTGATCTGATTCAAGAAGGTAATATGGGCCTGATGCGAGCCGCTGAAAAGTTCGATTACCAGCGTGGCTGCCATTTCGGTACGTATGCAACCTGGTGGATCAGACAAGCAGTCAGCCGGGCGGCTGGTGAGCAATCACGTATGATCCATTTACCAGAACACGTCGCAACACGCCTGCGCAAAGTGCGCCGTATTGCAGCACAGCTCTCTCAGGAAAATGGCCTCGATCCATTACCAGAACAGATTGCTGAAGCTTGCAACTTCGGTCCCAACGAGGTGGCTGATCTCCTGGGTGTGGTGGAACAACCTGTTTCGCTCGATGCGCCGGTAGACGATGAGGCACGTTACTCTCTTGGAGATACGCTGGAAGATAATACAACGCCGGCACCTGCGGATACTGCTTCCCAACATTTACTTGGAGAAGAACTTCACCGTGCGTTGGCAATGCTTACACCGCGAGAGCGTTCAGTCGTTATATTGCGCTATGGAATCGGCGATGGACGCAGTCGCACACTGCTAGAGGTCGGAAAAGAATTAGGCATCTCTAGAGAGCGGGTACGACAACTTGAAGTTGTGGCTCTCATGAAATTACGCGGCATGAGCGGAAGCCATTCTTTGAGAGAGTGTGTCTGAGTGCCCATTGTTGTGTTTCCCTAAATAGAAAAGCTTTGCCATATAGATACCCTCTTGCCATAGGGTCCCTATGTCATCCATACTGTAACAGGGAAAATACTACCCACTGCTACGTATTGGAGGCAAATAATAAATAATATGAGGCTTAGTGCTCGTCCAGCAACACGGAATATACTCTGGCTCTTTATAGCTACACGTCTACTACTCGTGGTGGTAACGTACATTGCGTATATTTTACTTACAGCAGCAAAGTATTCCGATACACCGGTTAATCTGGCCGCATTGCTTACGACGTGGAATCGTTGGGATGCTGCAAATTACACGACTATTGCACACTATGGCTACCAGAATGCGAAGGCCCTGGCGTTCTTTCCATTCTTCCCTTTACTCATCGCCATCGGTGCCCGCCTGCTAGGCGGCGGCAATTGGAGTTATATCTTTGTCGGTACTTTCATCAGTAACGCCGCTCTGCTGGGAGCACTTTTCCTCATCTACCGTCTCATCATTGATTGGGTAGGAGAGGAAATTAGCCAGCGCACACTCCTCTATCTCTGC
>DATJIE010000057.1:0-87898 GCA_035493535.1 Dictyobacter sp. | reverse complement strand
ATTTGCTCTTGTTCGTCAAATATGCTAAGGTTCATATCGGTCATTTCTCGCTTCTTAGGTGTTTTTAGATTTTCCTATTCTAGCAAGAAATGACTCTTTTTTTTTCTCTTTCAGGACTTTCGGGGAAACCAAAAAGCCCTGGACTATCTGTGTACTCTACTAGTCAGAATGGCGTCGTTATGGTATGCTGAACAGATAATACTGTGTGAACGATGTACTGGATTGAGTTATAAGACTCACTACGTATTTATGTATAGAGAAGAACGTGGGAAACGAAGAACAGCAATCACCTCAGACTAGTCAGGATTCATCGGAACAGCAGGAATATTTCGGCTGGCAGTATGATCCCGATGCTACTCAGATAGCGCCTCGTCGGCCGTTGCATGATGCAAGGTTGTCGAATGCCGAACAGTCGAAGCAACCACAAGAGAAATCTCGACAGGGACAGTCGGTTTATGAAGAGTTGCCGACACCGGCGTCAGAGAAATTCCAACGACCTATTCAGGATATGGGAACTACTCTTAGTGTTAATCAGGGAACAGAATATCTGTACTTTAATGTTCCACAACCTTCCCAACCGATCGCTCAGTTACGTCAGGAACGTTTGCAGCAACTACGAGAAGAGCGTATGCGTCGTCAACAACGGCGTATGCGGCCAGATGTCTCGACTATTTTTCCGTGGAACAAGCAAGTACCACAATCTCCCGCGCTTCCAGACTCACCTGATCAACAGGCGCGGCCTTCGGAGGGGCAAGCGGATGCCGCATTCTCTTCGGCTGATCTTTTATCATCCGGAATTGACCAGAGTGTGGAACCGGTACGCATTTCAACTCAGCGTCCTGATGGCCTAAAAATAGCACCTTCTACCCCGGGTACAGTTGGATTGCAACGTGCAGCCAGTTCTGCTCAGGATACCGGGATGGTTCAGAAAGTACGTATTGGTAGAGCAACCATGATCCTGACGATTGCGTTTGTGGCAAGTCGGGTGTTGGGTTTGTTGCGTACTTCCATGTTTGCATTTGTCTTTGGTACAAGCGTAACCTCGGATGCGTATTTACAGGCGTTTCTGCTTCCAGACTTGATTTTTAATATCGTCGCTGGTGGTGCGCTGAGTTCCGCTTTTATTCCTGTTTTTACGAGCTTTAAAATTGGCGCGAAGGATGAAAAGTCAGCGTGGCATATTGCGAGTTCGGCTTTAAACCTGGCTCTGGCGATTATGTGTGTGCTGGCTTTGTTCGCAATCATTTTTGCCCGTCAGCTTGTTCCTCTGTATAATCCTGATGAAAGTCCTCAAGAACTGACACTCATTATTTCATTGACGCGCATTATGCTGTTACAATCGATTGTACTGGGTGGCGGCGTCATGGTGACTTCGGTGCTGAATGCTGAACAGGATTTCCGCTCACCAGCGCTGGGAACGGTATTATATAATGTTGGTCTGATACTTGGACTGTTACCGGGTATCTTTTTTGCGGTAGTGGGACAACGCAATAATATGGTGTCTGTCCAATGTGCGACCTGGGGTGTAGTCCTGGGCGCGATTTTAAGTGTTGGTGTGCAGATTCCTGGTCTGTTTAAAATCAAGATGCAATATTCATTTGCGTTTGATTGGCGTCATCCCGGTGTGCTTCAGATCGGACGACAGATGATTCCTCGAATCGGCAATGCGGCGATGATTTATTTGTCGACGTTTGTTGATCGAAGTTTGATTCTTCTGCTTACCGATGTCGCTGGTACCGCTGTCGTAGGCGGCTTGATTACGCAATATTATCAGGCCTTGCAACTGGTTCTGTTGCCATATGGTATCTTTGGCCTTTCTATTGCGACTGCGGCTTTTCCTACTCTGGCGGAAAATGTTACCAAGGGACGCTTTGATCGCTATCGTAACACTATTCTCGAAACGCTGCGTAGCATTATATTTATGTCGATTCCTTCCAGTGTGGGTTTGATTGTGCTGGGGTTGCCGATTATTCAGGTTTTGTTGCAACATGGTGAATATTCGTTGAATGATGCGACTGCCACAGCAGTGCCACTGGCGTTTTTTGCCCTGGGGTTATGTGGCCTTTCGTCTATTGAAATTCTGACCCGTTCGTTCTATGCTATGCGAGATACCAGAACGCCCGTGATTGTGAGTGTTTTGCAGTTCATTTTTAAGATCATGTTGAGTTTAATATTAATTAATGTGGCTGCATTTGGTGCTGTGTGGGGTGTTGGGGCGCTGGCTTTCTCTACCGCTCTGGCGAATACACTGGAAGCGTTGGGCTTGTATTGGATTTTGCATAACCGTGTTGGAGGTATGCAACCGAAGCAGATCGGAGTATTTCTGGTGCGGGTGCTGATTGCTGCTCTGGTGATGGGCGTTGCTCTGGTTGTGGTTCGTCTGCTGTTGGATAAAGTATTGGTGACGACTAATTCGCAGTCGATGGGCCTTACAGGTACGTTAATGGCCTTTGTGAAATTATTGATAGAGCTTTTTGTTGGCCTGTTCATCTATATTCGTGGCGCACGAATGCTTGGCGTTGGCGAACTTGGTCCAGTTAAACGTATTCTGGATCGTTTGAAGTTATCCTGGATTTAAGGGTAAGGTGGGATCAGTTTATGAAACATCTCCGGCTTTCTATTCTGGGGTTTGGTGTGGTGGGTCAGGGGTTGGCTGAGTTATTAGAGACAAAACATAATATGTTATGCCAACGATATGACGTAGACGTATCGTTGGTGAGTGTTGCGAATAGCCGTTCTGGTTTCATTTACTGTGAGGATGGATTACAGATTCCGTTATTACTTGAACTGGCACGGACGCGTCAGCCATTGACCGCGCATCCACAGATTCGTCATTGGGCAGATCCGCTGGTGGGTTTACGTGAAACCAGGGGTGATATGCTTGCCGAAGCGACTGGCACAAATTTACGGGATGCGGAACCGGGGATAAGTTATATTCGTGCAGCGCTACAGCAAGGTATGCATGTTATTACGGCGAATAAAGGACCACTTGCTCTGGCTGGACAAGAACTGCTTGCGCTGGCCCATGAGCATCAAGTGCAGTTGCGTTTTGAGTCTACGGTGATGGCGGGAACCCCTGTGATTAGTACTGCTGTGGAAGGGCTGGCAGGCGCTACCATTACATCGATACGTGGTATTCTGAATGGCACAACTAATTATATTTTAAGTGCTATGGCACAGGGCCGTGATTATGCCGAGGTGCTGGCTGATGCTCAGGCACAAGGATATGCTGAGGCCGATCCTACCGCTGATGTTGAGGGCTATGATGCGGTCGCAAAGGTTTTAATTTTAGCTGCTCAGCTCTTTGGGCAGACGTTGAAGCCAGATCAGGTGCAGCGTCAGGGCATTTCTTCTGTGACACAGGCAGATGTGCAGCGTGCGCATAGTGAGGGCAAACGTATCAAGCTGATTGCTTCTTTGCTGCAGACGGCGGAGACTGGACAATTGGTGCAGGCAAGTGTCGCGCCGCTTGCGTTGCCGTTGAGTGATCCTTTGTCTCAGATTGATGGGGTAATAAATGCCATTACACTTCATACTGATACGCTGGGTGATGTGACCATAAGTGGTTCTGGTGCTGGTCGTTTACAGACAGGTCAGGGTTTACTGGCTGATTTATTGGCGATTGCTCAAACATTCTAAGCTGATTTTCCTCCTCAAAAGGAAGGATAGTTATGTAGATAAATACGCTATCCTTCCTTTTTTGTGTGTTGCATGCTTAACTCTATTATCCTTCAGGATATTCAAAATGGACGCGTACTGTTCCAAATGATAGTTCAGCTCCGTCTTCTAATATTTCAGCAGATAAAGGCTCCAGTGTTTTTCTACCTAATTTTGTTTTATTACGGCTTTTGAGATCTTCAATATAGAAATGTGGTTCATCGAAGTAAATGCGTGCGTGTTGACGCGATACTTTCATCTGCGCATCGAACTGTGTTAAATCTACATCCGGGCTGACATTGCGTTTGGGATCTCTACGACCAATAATAATACTGTTTCTGCGGATCGCGATTTTTTTAATTTTACCATCGGGCGTCTGGCAACCAAGATAGGCGTAAATTCCTTGCGTGTTAGGAATTGTTTGGGCTGGTGTGTTTGATAGGGGAGCCTGTGGTTTTTCTGCTATTTGTCTGGCTGATTCATGGGCGTCAGGCAAGGAGTTATCAAGAGTTTTGATGATGGTCATCATCTCTGCAATGTCCTGTTCCTTTGCTGGTGTTATGTCTGGTTTGGCCGGATGATGCTGCATCTCCTTTTTCATAGGCGGTGGAGGCGTTGATGCTTTGATAACCGCAGGTCTTGAGGTTGATTGTGAGGGGGTGTACAACGCCTGTAGAGCATCCAGAAATTCATCTGCCGTTGCGTATCTTTTTTGCGTCTCTTTCGCGAGCATATGATCGAGCAAGAGTTGTAACGCTTCTGGTAAAACAGGGTTGTATTGTCGTATTTGTGGAATTGGGGCTGTGCTTTGCATCAAGGCGGTTTGTGCTGGTGTACTGCCTGCAAACGGAACTCTACCTGTAACACACATGAAGAGGAGAATGCCAAGCTGATAGATATCACTCCATGGTCCGATGGTACCTTTATTCAGATATTCAGGTGGTGCGAAACGTGGGTCAACATAGCCGATATCGTCAGGCTGTTCCATGGATATATAGTGGAGTGATTGTAACAGCGGGCGAATGCCAATATCAGAGATTTTGATATGATCGGTATTATGGGGTGTTGTAACCGTAATAAGGGATGGACGCAGATCATTGCCTGTAATACCCTGGGCATGCAAGACCTGTAATCCGACCGCTATTTGATAGCTCAAGCTAAAAGAACGGGAAATATCAATCACCCGCTCATGGTCAAGAATGTTTTGGAGGGTAGTGCCTTGTGGCATATCAGTCGCAATATAGAGGCGTGTGCCATCTACTCCCCAATGATGGACTTGTAATACATGTGATGAATTTGCTTGACGGCGTATTTCGAATCTTTTTAAGAGAGCAGGGATAGTTTCCAGTGGTTCAGTAGGAGGAATTTCTATCACAGATAGACCGACGACATCGTTGGTGTTTTGAGGATGAGCTGTGTAGTTGGTAACTATACCACTCCTTAAAATGATTTTGTCCAGTTGATATGCGCCACCAATGAGCCGGGTATCGTGTTGTGGCATACATATTCCTTTCTACAAAGATAATGTAAAGACAGAGTATACAGAATTAATAAAAGAAAGAAAAGAGGTAGTTGCTATCTCATGAGAGCCAACTACCTCTAAGATTATCGCTTATTTAACGTCAGTTGTATAGCCGTTGTTGGATATAGGGTGGTATCAACGCCCAATCATCATTCTCTGGTAAGACGATAGATTCACCATCAGAGGCAGTTGCGTATTCAAGTACGTTGCCTGCGGCGACTGCCAGACCGATGTGGGCGGTATGTGGATTATTAAGATCCATTTTTTTGGCAAACAAGCCCAGATCCGCCAGCGATATATTCGTATAGATGGCTTTCTTCAAAGCATTCATGGCATCGTAAAGATGGGGCCAACTGCTGATACTTTGCAATTTGCCTAATGCCGCATCCATGATTACCTGTTGTCTTTGCGAGCGTGCGAAATCTGAGGCTTCAGCAGGATTGTCGATAACATAGCGTGCGCGCGCATATTCAATTGCTCGTGCGCCATCCATGTGCTGCTCACCTTTGTTAAAGTGAACTGTGGTCCAACTGGCATTAATGCTTGGATCATTGTTGGCTGGATAATTTGCAGTGAAAGCATCATTCACATAGACATTGACACCGCCGATCGCATCGATGAAGTCCTGAAAGCCAGCGAAGTTGATCGTCATCCAATATTTAATATTCATACCTGTAATGGTTGAGACTTTTTGTGCCTGGGCATCACCACCGGCAACTGGATTTTGATTGTTATTGGATGCAACTTCGTAGACCGCATTCAGTTTTGAATAGTTGCCAGAATTGGCTGGATTTTGTACCCATAAGTCACGAGGAACTGAAATTAATGATGTATGCGTAGTTGATGGGATCATACTGATGACCATCATTGAGTCCATTAGATACGCTCCATCATGTCCGCTACCACCATAGCTCATGATCAACAGGTTCGTACGGGCACTGGTCGTCATATAGCCAGTCTGAGTTGAGAGTGGTGCCTGTGTCGAGATGGCTGACCCAAAGGCAAGCACGTTTTGGAATACACTGATTGATAATATTCCCAGAATAACAACAACAGCAAGAGCACCCAAACATCCATATCTCAGTCTTGGCCCTTTGCGCCTCCGTGGCATTCCTGGTCTGTTCCCCATTCCTGGTCCTGGCATGGGTGTCTCCTGTGGATAATAAGAGGGAGGTGGGGCTGGTGGCGCGTAGGCATGTTGTTGTTGTCCATATGGCATGTTATGGGCTGGACCTCCACCAGGCGATTGTTGTTGCTGTGATCCTCGTTGAGGATTGTAGACAGGTTCTGCATGCCGGGGTTGTGATGAAGATCGTGGTGACCTGCGGGACTGTTGTTGTCCCCCCGGTCCAGGGAGCACAAGCTTTCCGCCCTGCTGTCCCGGGTGTGGCGGAACCGGCTGATTGGAATTATTTGGATAGTAATTATCTGACATCCTATATCCTTTGCTCTATTGATGTTCGATAATATGCTTAGTGTAACGCGTCATGATCAGGTTTGCAGTGGAACATATCACAATATGGCCGATTCGTCTATTCTCTACTTCATGATAAACAAAAATCTTATGCAATTGGTCCCTATTCAAAGATTACTGTTATTCTTTTCTACCGTGTCGTATTGCTACAATCTGAGCCATAATGGCAAGGGCAATCTCTTCAGGGGTTTTGGCACCAATATCCAGACCAATAGGGCCGTGAATGCGTTGTATCTGGTCATCTGTCAATCCCTGTTTTTTCAGGCGTTCGGCTCGTTCTTTACTGGTATTGCGACTTCCAATCGCACCTACATAGCCAACCTGTTGCGATAGCACAACTTTTAGTGTTGGCTCATCAAATTTTGGATCATGGGTTAATATTGCTATAGATGTAGACGGATAGAGTTGTCTTTTCTCCAATATCTCATCAGGCCAGGCGACAATCAATTCGTCTGCATGCGGAAATCGTTCTGGCGTCGCGAAGGTGGCGCGGGCGTCGATGACGGTTACGCGATAATTTAAGGTCTTCGCAAAAGTTGTAAGTGGAATAGAGATGTGCCCCGCACCGACAATAATAAGTTCTGGTGGGGGAGGGAACCCTTCAATAAAGACGTCAAATACCTGGGCCTGAGGAGAAGATGCATCCGCAACTATGTAGGAAAAGATGCGTGCTTCTCCACTCCAGATAGCTGCTTCCGCATCCACAATGATTTTTGTGTCAAGTTCAGCATTCCCCGTACTGCCGTGCAGGGTTTTATCTGGATAGACAAGTATTTTGTGTCCAATCTGCTGGGGAGCACGTACAATGGTTGCTACGGCTATCCCCTGTTCTTTTTTGAGTATATCTGTAAACTCCTCATAGAGCTTACCCATTGTATCGTGCCTCCAGTCATTCTATCATCCTGTGCATCTATCGTTATTTACGTACTACCATGTAAGACGTTCGACGAATACCTCAATGGTACCGCCACAGGCCAGACCGATTTTTTCGAAATTATCCTCTTCCGTGATACCAAATTCAAGCATTTGTGGTGTGCCATTTTGAATGACTTCCAGGGCCGCCTCGATAACAGCAGGTTCGACACAGCCACCACTGACGGAGCCTGTAATTTCGCCTTTTTCGTTGACGGCTAATTTTGCTCCAGGTCGTCGTGGGGCGGAACCTTTCATACTGACAACTGTTGCAACCGCGATTTTTTCACCGCGTTCCTGCCATTGTTCTACTTCTGGAAGAATATCGCGCATGTTGTTGCTCCTTTATAATTAGATTTTGTGACAACATAGAGAAAGTTTCTATTTATAAGCGGGGTTTGCTCCATGCGGCAACCGCTTTTCGTTGTGTTTCGATACTGCGAATGGGTTTGTTATCATCTATCGCTGAAAGCAAATGTCCCAGATGCACCAGACTATCCAGGTTGTGAGCCGGTAAAAAGTCATCAATATACGGTAAGGCTGTTTTCATTCCGATAGTCAGTGGGCGATAATCGGGCGATCCTAAGAGTGGATTGAGCCAGATCAGGCGGTGACAATTTCGTTGAAGATGAGCAATCTCTGTTTTGAGGGTGTCTGCATCTCCACGATCCCAACCATCACTGATTAATAATACAACAGTTCCATGTCCCAGAACACGTCTGGACCATTTGTAATTAAAGTAATGGAGTGCATCACCAATGCGGGTACCGCCAGACCAATCCTGCACGCTTTTGGAGACATCACGGACCGCATCATCCACATCACGTTTCTGCAACTGGCGGGTGATACGGGTCAACCGTGTGCCAAAGACGAATGCTTCTACGTTTTGTAGACCATTGGAGATGGTATGGACAAAATGTAAAAGCAACCGTGAATAGAGACTCATTGAACCACTTATATCACAAATGATGACCAGTGGGCGTGGTTTTTGTTTGTTTTTGCGCCAGGATAATTCAATAAACTCTGCTCCGTATTTTAAATTGCGCCGCACGATACGCCGCATATCTGGATGATCGCCATTTTTGGCTGGTGAGAGGCGACGTGTGGTGCGTTGACCGAGATTCCAATGCATCTCTGCCATCAAGCGTTTCGCTTCTTGAATCTCATCCCAGGTGAAGTTTTCAAAATCTTTTTTGCGCAACTGTTCAACCGCTGTATAGGCTGCGCCCTGTGGCTTCCCATAGTCATCTGTCTCTTCTTGACGCTGATCCTCTATCGAGCGGCGTCGTTCTGTTGGGCGCATCTCCCCGCGCAGATCTTTCCGTGCCTCATCCATTTTTAGGTGTTCAGCCAGACGTTTTCGTTCAGAGGGTGGAAGGCGCATCTGCCGTTCTTCCCGTTTAATGCCCTGCTTATTGCCCTTATCCGCATTCTTTTCCAGCCGATTGCGCATAAACCAGAAGTAGTGAAACATCTGGTCGAATGCCGCCTCCTGTTCATGTCGTGTCAGCAGGCTACATTTGAGTGCGTAATAGAAATCATCTTTCTTGGTCAGATCAATTGTCCCTAGTGTTTCGGCCAGATCAAGGATTTGATGTGGTCCGACATTGATGCCCACTTCATAGAGGAGATGTCCAAATTCAGTCAGGCGATAGAGCAGGTTTTCCCCGCGTTCAAGATCAAGCGGACGTAGTTCCACATTACGTAAGCTCAAATCTCTGTCATATTGTCCGTTATGTGGCATCTGACCCGTCATGATTACACCAGCCCTCGTATCTTTTGGATAATTTTGTTCAGATCAAGTCCATTTACCTTCAGAATATCGTCCTGGTATTTGAGCAGTGCTCCCAGCGTATCGCGCACTGGCCCTTCCGCCAGATCCATTTGGTCAATAGCAAGTAACGAACTCACCCAATCAATCGTTTCGGCAACTCCAGGGGCTTTGTAGAGTTCCTGTGTGCGTAATTCCTGTACAAAAAGGCAAACCTGACGCGCGAGTTGTTTGGGCGCCTCTGGCATACGTGTGATAACAATTTGAAATTCTTTTTCGAGTGAAGGAAAATCAATCCAATAATAGAAACATCGGCGTCGGAGCGCATCATGGATTTCACGCGTTCTGTTGGAGGTAATAATCACAAATGGTGGTTCTTTTGCCCGGATCGTGCCAACTTCAGGGATTGTAATCTGGAAGTCTGAGAGGAGTTCCAGTAGATAGGCTTCAAACTCTTCATCACTACGGTCGAGTTCGTCTATGAGAAGAACGGGGGAGGACTGTTGCGCTGGATCGATGGCCTGTAAGAGTGGGCGCTGCATCAGGAAATCAGTGCCAAAAATCTCCTGCAGTTCTTCCTGACGATTGATGTGTCCGGCCTCTAAGAGGCGAATGTGTAACATCTGACGAGTATAATTCCACTCATAGACGGCTGTATTGATATCAATACCTTCATAGCATTGCAGTCGGATCAGACGGGTATGTAAGATAGATGCCAGGACTTTCGCAATTTCCGTTTTTCCTACACCTGGTTCACCTTCCAGAAGGAGTGGTTTACGTCTCTTCAGTGCCAGATAAACAGTTGTAGCAAGACTACGATCCGTGATGTAGTGTTGCTCAAGCATTGCTTGTTGTACGTCTTCTATGCTCGAAAACTGGATTTGTTGCTCCTGCTCCAACACAGACCTCCAAACAAGAACTAGCGACTATATTCTCTAAAAAGATTGTATCTTATTCTAAGCTATTCATCAGGCGGTCCGCAAGCTTGCGTTATGAGTGTAGATAAGCTTCACGCCTTTTTTTCAGTGAGTGAGATGGATGATGGTGCTTATGCTAAGCGAGGATTGTCGTTTCTACTTCTTATTGTATGCAATCAAGATCAGTGAAAGCATGCTCTATAGATAGCATACCAATGACAGGATAGGGAAGGAGTCATCGTAAGAAACGTTGCTCCCACCGCATCCTATCCTTGCACGATTAGACGAGAAACGTGCCATCTTTTAAGAACAGCGTGTCATCAATCCAGACTTCGCCTTGTTGACGCAAGTCACAGATCATATCCCAGTGCAGTGCTGACTGATTGGTTCCGCCAGTTTCAGGATAGCTGTTCCCTAATGCCATATGGACAGTACCGCCCATCTTCTCATCAAACAGAATTTGTCTGGTGCTACTTGTCACACGTGCATTATTGCCGAAGGCGAATTCGCCCAGATAGCGCGCACCTTCATCAAGGTCAAGCATACGAAGCAAGAAATCCTGGCCCTGTGTTGCGCTGGCTTCGGTGACTTTGCCATCACGGAAAACAAGCCGGACCCCTTCAACGACACGGCCACCATAGCTGGCAGGAATGTCAAACTGGACTATGCCATTGACACTCTTCTCAACCGGGCCGGTAAAGAACTCGCCGCTAGGAAAATTACGTTTACCATCGCTATTGATAAAAATACGATCTTCGATAGAGAGTGTTAAATCAGTGCCTTCGCTAAGAAGATGAACTTTTTTGCGCCCTTTTAGCCAATCAACAAAATGTTGTTGCTGTGCCGCGAGATCACGCCAGCGAGCAATAGGATCCGCATCATTCAGGAAGCAGGCGTCAAAGACAAATTCCTCAAATTCTTTAAGAGACATATTCGATTCCTGGGCATATCCTATTGTTGGGTACAGGGTCAAGCACCAGCGGAATTCTCCTGCCTGTTCGCGTTGACGATATACTTTTGCCAGATTGCGAGCTGCTTGATGTCGTTTCGCGCTTTTGATGGGATCAACAGTACTCAATGCGCGAGGATTGCTTTGTGAATGGATGACAAGACGAGCGTTGGCATGGTGTACCAATGTCTCTGCTACTGGTGAGAGGGTCGTTAACTGTTCATCATTTCCCTCGCGTAGTAGAATTTCTTCAAGTGACTCGATTTCAATCACTGGAACTGGTTGAGCGCCCACTTTGA
Source organism: Dictyobacter sp. (assembly GCA_035493535.1). Classification (GTDB taxonomy): domain Bacteria; phylum Chloroflexota; class Ktedonobacteria; order Ktedonobacterales; family Ktedonobacteraceae; genus Dictyobacter. The sequence continues at coordinate 76,397 of DATJIE010000057.1, read as the reverse complement.
GTGCTTCGCGATAGACTGCTTCAATCAATGGGGTCGCGACAGGCGTTGCATAAATAGCCAGAATATCACCGGGTTTGAGATAAAGGCAATAATGTACAAGGGTATACGCCCAGCGTTCAATACGTATGTCGTTCATTGGTCCTCTTTCTAGAGCGAATTGATATTTTTGATCCTATGTTGTTCAGTTGCCTGAGCAAAAGTATCTGGAGACAATAGACGGAATCAATCATAAGTTTACATTCTCCGGGCGATCAACAGTTACACTTATGAGTTGCAATTAAGATGTATATGTAACTGTATTCTCAATGGAATGTAATAGAATTGATGGCATGAGAGATAAACTCTATTATACATTTTTCCGAATGATGATCCGATACTACAAAGATCAATCTCTAGCTCAATAGAAAATGTACTATTTTATTATAGTACAAGAGGAGGTGAATGGAGAAATGGGTCAAGGAATACATCCATTCCTTGACCCGTAGCTCTTTGTTATGTCATGGCTCATACACGTTTCAACGCATTTGTAATGGCACGACGTGTTACGACGATTGCCATCTGACGACGATAGTCTTCAGAGCCATGAATATCTGAGATAAGCTCAAGATCATCTGCGGCATGATTGGCAGCACTCTGGATATTATCTGTATCCAGTTTCTGACCAACCAGGGCTTTTTCAACTGCCGTCGCACGGGATGTCTGGGTTGCTGCTCCAGTGATGGTAATGCTGGCAGCTTTGCACTGTTGTTTGCTATCGAGTGTAATGACAGCCGCGCAGCCAGCGATAGCATAATGCGAAGCTTTATTCATCAGTTTCTCATATGCTGTGCCTGTATGCACAGGCAACGTTGCGAAACGTATCTCCGTCAGGATCTCATCAGGTTCCAGTGCTGTTGTAAAGGTGCCCAGGAAGAAATCATCGGCTGTTATCGTTCGTTCAGCCCTGGGACTGCGTACAACGATCTCACCATTCAGAGCCATAATCACACCTGGCATATCTGAAGCAGGATCTGAGTGTGCCAGACTGCCGCCCAACGTACCGCGATTTCGTACTTGCTGGTCCCCAATAGTGGAAGCTGTTTCGGGGAGAATAGGGAGTTCTTTGCGTAACAGATCTGAGCGTTCAATATGGGTATAGGGTGTCAGGGCACCAATGACGATTTTTGAGTGATCCTTGCGAATAAATGAGAGGGCAGCGATAGCACCAATATCGATAATATGTTCTGGTTGGGCCAGACGCAGTTTCATCGCAGGAAGCAGGCTATGACCGCCAGCAAGGATTTTTGCCTCATCCCCAAATTGTTGCAGGAGTGAAAGGGCGTCATCAACCGATTGGGCACGGTGATAATCAAAGGGTGCTGGTACAGACATGAAATTCACCTCCAATTGGAAAACCGAAGGGATGAATGGTCGTCTATTGACTGACCATTTATCCCTTTCACTTCATTATTTGGCCTGTCGTTTTTGTTGAATGATCTGCCATATTTTTTCTGCTTTGTGTGGCATATTCAAATGAGCAACTTCCAGCGCATCTGCGATTGCCGCGGATACTGCTGGTGTTGCCCCAATTGTACCAGCTTCACCGACGCCTTTCACTCCCAGGGGATTTACATCTGTTGGTGTCACGGTATGGTCTAACTCGAAAACAGGAAACTCAGAGGCAATTGGCATTGCATAATCCATAAAGGTATTGGTGAGAAGTTGCCCATCGTCCGCATAGATCACCTCTTCATAGAGTGCCTGACCAACGCCTTGCACAATGCCTCCATGCACCTGTCCAGCGACCAGCAACGGATTTAGTTGGCGTCCACAATCATCAACTGCAATATAGCGCGTGATATGTGGCTCCCCTGTTTCTTTATCGATTTCGACCACACAGATGTGGGTACCGAATGGAAATGTACAGGCTTCTGGTTCAAAGAATACTGTGGTTTCCAGACCCGGTTCGATGCCTGGAGCCAATTCATTAGAGGTATTGGCTGTTGCAGCTACCTCTTCAAAGGTCACAGATTTTTGTGGTGAACCCGCGACTGCGAATTTCCCATCTTCAAATGTGATATCTGTGGCACTGGCTTCAAGCATACTGGCAGCGATCGTCTTCATCTTTTCTTTGAGGCGTTGGGTTGCCTGAAACACTGCGGTTCCACCGACGGCAGTGGTTCGGCTGCCATAGGTGCCTCTGCCCTCTGGTGTCGATGATGTATCACCATGCAATACCTGTATCTGCTCAATGGGGATACCAAATTCTGCTGAGACAAGTTGCGCAAAGGTTGTTTCCTCTCCCTGACCATGTGGTGAGGAGCCTGTATAGACGATCACCGTACCGCTTTGTTCGATGCGCATACGAGCGCTTTCATACAAACCAAATGGTGCCGTACCTTTCGGGCCGATTCCACAGATTTCCACGTAAGAGGAAACACCGATGCCCATAAGCTCGCCATTCGCACGTTTGCGTTTCTGTTCCTGGCGGAGCTTCTGGTAGTCTATGATCTCCATCGCTTTATCTAACGCGCCCGCATAGTTTCCGCTATCATAGAGCGCACCTGTCGCCACTTTGTGGGGAAATTGTTCTGGCTGCAAAAAATTAAGGCGGCGAATTTCAGCTGGATCGCGTTTCAGTTCGCGGGCCACAAGATCCATCGCACGTTCGATAATGTAGCAGGCCTCTGGTCGTCCGGCACCACGATAAGCGTCAGTTGGTGCTTTGTTGGTAAAGACGGTATCGCAACTGCTATAGATATGAGGAATATCGTAGCAGCCACTGAGCATCGGGAGTGTGAAGGCAATCGCGATAACATCAGTGAAGAACTGACAGTGTGCGCCCAGATCGGAGATGACATGAACTTTTAATCCAGTTACTTTGCCATCTTTGGTCGCGGCTGCCTCTACATAATTGACCTGATCACGACCATGAATAGTCGCGGCAAGATTCTCGTCGCGGTCTTCAATCCATTTTACAGGTTGTCCCAGTTTCATCGATGAGAAAGCTGCCAGTGCTTCTTCGGCGTAAATGTTTAGCTTACAGCCGAAGCCACCACCGACCTCTGGTACCACCACACGTACCTGATGTTGCGCCAGTCCTAACTGCTCTGCGAGGTAATTGCGTAACAGGTGTGGAATCTGGGAGGAACTCCACAGGTTGAGAATTTTATCACCCCGACGGTAATCTGCGACCACACCACGTGTTTCCATCGGTGATGGAGCCAGACGCTGATTCATGAAGCGATCTTTTACCACCACACCGCCGTTAGCAAGTGTGTCCGCAAACACTTTATCGATCTCATCAGTTTCAGGATGCATGACGACAGCTACATTTGTTCCGAATTCTTCGTACAAAAGAGGTGCGTCTGGCTGCATCGCCTTTTCAATGTCAATCGCGGCGGGAAGAGGCTCATAATCAATCTCGATCAGATCAAGTGCATCACGAGCTATATAGCGGTTTTCCGCGACAACAATCGCGACGGGATCACCGTAAAAGCGGACTTTGCCTTCTGCCAGTGCGCCACGACGGCCCATGCCGTTGGTAATATGAGGAGGTAATGGTGCGGCGATGGGAATATTTCCCACTGAATTTTTAAGATCCTGTGCGGTAAAAACGGCGCGGACACCGGGATGTTGCAGGGCGGTATCTACATTGATGTCAAGAATACGGGCGTGCCCATAAGGACTGCGGAGCACCGCCATATAAAGCATTCCTGTAAGTTTAAGGTCATCTACATAGGTAGCCTGACCTGTAATCAAGCGGGGATCTTCACGTCTTTTAATCGGCGTGCCAACCATAGCTGCAATGCCCATATGTGTGCGTATCCTTTCTCAAACGTCGAGAAATAACGGAACAATACAATACACAATTGGTAGGCGCATCCCTGCGGGGTGTTAGTCGTTTGCGGTGACAGGTGCTTTCTCACTGGTATGGAGTCGCTGTGAAGCATCCTGAACCGCACGCACAATGTTTTGGTAGCCAGTGCAGCGGCAGATGTTCCCTTCGAGTCCTTTGCGTATCTCAGCCTCGGATGGGTTGGGATTGTGTTTCAGAAGTTGATAGGATGCCATAATCATGCCTGGGGTACAGAAGCCGCATTGTAAGCCGTGTTGTTCCCAGAATGCTTCCTGAAGTGGATGTAAACTTCCCTCTTCTGGTGCCAGTCCCTCAATTGTAGTGACCTCGCAGCCATCGGCCTGAACAGCCAGAACCGTGCAGGATTTGACTGCTTCACCATTGAGTTGGACGACACATGCTCCACATTGCGAAGTGTTGCAACCGATATGGGTACCAGTAAGATCAAGCATGTCGCGGAGATAGTGAACCAGCAACATACGTGGTTCGACTTCAGATTGGTATTGTTTCCCATTCACTGTGACCGTAATTGTATGCTTCGTTGTCATTGCTGTTGACCTTTACCTTTTGTCGTCGCGGCTATTGTGCGGCAGTGCGCAATAGTCATGATGAAGCTACCGGGCGATACTACAAAATGTGCTCTATAGAGAAATACGTTCACCTTGTGTTGATTGTCTACATTCTTTAATTGTAATCGGATTGTTTGCCTTTGAACAGATGTGAGTAGGGTGAAATTTTATGTCGAGATGCACTCCTTTCAAATAAATATGCTTGATACAAGTAGCAATATCTACCCTTTTGGAAGAAATATGCTGATCAGCATAAATATATATGCAACTCTTTTGTTTGGATCTATAAGGAGAATACAGCATACTCCTAAAAAAGGCTATTTGTACAGAGAAGAGCGTAGCACACGTAAGGTTGTGTTGTCAATTAGAACAAAGAAAAAGCGACTATTCAAGCAATTTCTTGTTAGTCGCTTTTTCTTTGTTTCTCTTTTTGCGTGGTGCTAGATAGTAAAAGTATTAATTTGTGGGAGTTCCAGGAAATCCTCCAGGAGGAGAGAATGGTGATTTGGGATTATTCTTCCCTCCTCCATTATTATTATTGTTGTTATTGTTGTTGTTGTTGTTATTGTTTTGCGGTGGCTGTGTCGGTGTCGGTGTTGCTATACTTCCTGCTATAGTAAAGAAGGCAGGCCGATCATTGCCAACCGCACAGGTTTGCCCACCACCTGAGAAGTTCACTGTTACCAATGAGAGCTTATCAATAGCGCCCTGATGACCTGACATTGAAGCATAAAATACGACAAGACCATCACTACCAGTCGTACCTTGTGGTAACGTTTCCGATGTGCCATCTCCCCACTGCACTGTTGCCGTTGCTGTTGCATTAGCAATACCCTGGGGATTCAAATCCTGGTTTTTTTCAAACTTCGCATAAATAGGAATCGATTGGCCTGAGTTATAGGCAGGGGTTGATGTTGTTACCCATGCTCCACACCAGACAGCAGGCAATGTTGGTGTCGGTGAAAGATCCGTACCATTAGGATTCACAATTGGTGATGGTGTTGTTTGCGACGCTGATGTAGCAGTGACCTGTTTGGTAGTGCCACAGGAAGCAAGTATTAGACAAACAACAAATAATAAAAGCGATGCACCATACTTAAAATAGAGAGAGAGGGAACGCTCTTTTTTTAGTTGTTCTTGTTGGTGTTTATGCATAAATCAGTATTACCCCTATCAACTCTACGATACTGGAGGCTAGTATAGCATATGGAACTTCATCTCTTGAAAATATGCCTGGTTTATTGCTATGAAAGTACTAGTAAATAGTGAAATTGGGGATGAAAAAGCATGGTTCCTCTCTATTAGATGAAAAGAACCATGCTCCTCTTTGTGTTAGAGAATGGCAGTGAACTTATTGCACTATGACAACAAGGTTCATGCCCTGGTGGATATCACAATAGATATGGAATGTACCGGCGGTATTAAATGGACCAACAGTCAGTGTTTGACCGGGCTGTGTGCTACCATTCACGGTTGGGGCACCGGCTTCTGTGGTCTTGTCCTGGGTTGTACCTTTCCACTGCCCGTTGAGGAGGGTATGGGTATTACTGGAGGTATTGACCAGATCCAGTTTGTCGCCTTTATGAATAGTGACCGATGGTGTGGTAAAGACTGAACTACCCATCGTTACCTTCGGGTTTTTTGGAAGTGTGTCCGCATCGACTACACGGCAGGCGGCAAATAGTATTGAGATAAGGGTTAAGCCTAAAAGGCCGAAAAAAATCTTTTTCATGCGCCTTTCCTTTTTTATATCCTGTTTGCATATTATATCTATGTCTCCTGTGAATTATTGGCTGCAACGCTTCTTTGATGTCTTACCAGGGGACACTCCTACTATAGCAAAATGTGTACAACTTAGCAAAGTATTTGCGTGTAAAATACAGTACAAAATGAGAGATCAAATACTTCTTGTATTTATATTGCAGAGATGTGCTATTTTTTCAAAACTAAAATTTCTCAGCAAAAGCCCTTGACAATCTGGCTAGTTCACGTTATTATTATGCGCGTGGTCAATCGGCTACAGCAGAAGGAATAGCAAGTAAAAACGTTCCTGTTTATGGCGCATTCGTCTAGCGGTTTAGGACATCGCCCTCTCAAGGCGGAGATCACGGGTTCGAATCCCGTATGCGCTACTTATCTCAATTGGTATAACAGGATTGTACTTTTGAGATAGTCATATCGCTTATGGCGCATTCGTCTAGCGGTTTAGGACATCGCCCTCTCAAGGCGGAGATCACGGGTTCGAATCCCGTATGCGCTATTTCACTGAAAAGGCAAGGATACAATTATCCTTGCCTTTTTGTTGTTTTATGCAGGAGAAATATAATATGAGAATGCTCTCACGAATATTTTAATCGCGCCGCAGATCGATCTGTACTGTTTCTCCTTTGTTTTGAAAGCGAAATGCTATGCGTTGCCAGTTCTGAGGATAGACTGGTCGTGTTGTATATCCCTGTTCTGTGACGCGTAGGCCAGCGAATCCTGACACGATTGCTTGCCAGACAGCGCCGGCACAAGCCAGATGTATCCCCTCTGGTGTATTGCCTCGTGAATTTTCCAGATCAACCAGTACTCCCTTTAGTAATAGCTTATGGGCTTCTTCAACATGCCCTAACTCACATGCGATGATGGCATGGAGAGCTGGCGTTAATGATGAGCCATAGTCATGATCAGTAATCGGGAAATAATAGTTCCAATTAATCTGTCTGGTATTCTGATCAAAGTCCTGGTTCATCATGGTCATCATCATCAGGACATCAGCCTGTTTAATGATCTGGTAATGTTGCACTTCTTCCACTCCTAGAATACCCTGATAGGAGTCTTTACGACCTGCATACTGCGTTTGATCTAATGGACGTAGCTGAAAGAAGCCCTCAAATTGTTCAAATAGACCTGTATGGCTATTTTGTGGAATATGTAGTTTCGCCTGAACTTCATGCATTTGTGCCAGTTGTTGTTTCGTGAGGTGTAATTGTTGCTCTAAGGCATGTGCTCTCTCAGGCGCTGTGGTGCGCAACCAGTTTAAGGTATCCAGTGCGATCCGGATGTTGTGGCGGGCCATATAATTGGTATGGGCATTGTTATGTACGTATTCGTGCCACTCGTCGGGACCGATCACATTTGTGATTTCGTAGCTGTCCAGTTCTGTTTGTTTCTCCGCCCGACTGGACCAGAAAAGAGCAGTGCTGAGCAGGATTTCGGCACCGTAATCTTTGATAAACGCGTCATCACCAGTGACACGCCAGTATTCCCAGACAGCATAGGCAATGCTGGCAGTGATGTGCAGTTCTATGAAGCCATTTAACACCGGAACGACTTCACCTGTTTCCGGATGGATGATTGATGTGGGCGTGACTTCTTCTCCATTCAGGGTGCTTTCCCACGGATATTGTGCCCCTTCATAACCGTTGTGCGTGGCTTTCTCGCGTGCTGCTGGTAGCAAATGGTAACGATATAACAAAAGATTGCGAGCGATATCGGGGAGCACATAGGTGTAGAATGGCAGCATAAAGACTTCTGTGTCATGAAAGATGTGCCCTCGATAGCCAGATCCTGTCAAGCCTTTCGCTGCCACGCTATAGCGATTATCATGAATAGAGGCACTGATGCGTAACTGGTAGATGCTATAGCGTACACCAATCTGGGCCTGTTTATCGCCTTCGATGAGAATGTCAGCCTGTTCCCAGAATTGTTGCCACGCCTGTTTGTTTTGGGTAAGGAGTTGTTCATAGTTGGTGTGCTGTGTATTGCCCTCCAACAGTCTTTGATGATGTTCTAACGTGGTTTGTAGTGGCAGATCTGTATCGCGTGAGGTGTACATTGTAACAATTTTCTCGGCTGTCAGAGTTGTGCCTGGAGCAAGCGTGCCTGTAAGATGGATAGCAGGCGCGATATCAGAGTCGATCAGTGTTTTCTGATAGCCTGGCGCATTTGTGGAGAATGTCATCGTCTGGCAGAGTTGGACGTGGGTCTGTTTTGTCTCGCTCTGTAGCCAGACGATATTTTGATCATGCCCCTGATTAAGGGTTTCAAAGTGCATGAGATTGTAATTGCCCTGAGCGGTATTGATGCTGGCTCGAAGACTGACCTCGATGGTCTGTTGATCCTGGGCTGCATCTGATGTGACACTGTAACGAATGATGCCAGTGTGTTCATCCGCCAGGCTAGCAAAGCGCTCTGTTGTCACGTGAATGCGCATACCAGAGGGGCTTTCCCAATGTACGGTTCGTTGAAGTACGCCGTTTTGTAATTGTAGATTGCGCTGGTAAGTAAGAATTGTTCCTGTATCCAGGCGGAAGCGTTCTCCATTGACGAAGAGTTGGATGACTGTCCAGTCTGGCGTATTTGCAAGTTCTTCTTTCGCAATCGGCACACTATCAAAGACGCCAAAGAGTAAGGTTGCGGGCGTGGCATGAGGGTATCCTTCTTCAAATGATCCACGTGTACCGAAGTAGCCGTTTCCGATAGTGAAGACCGTTTCCTGGCTATGGATGGTTTTTTGTGTAGGATCGAAACGTGTCTCTTCTATTTGCCATAGACTCTCCACGTTACACCCTCCCTCCATATTTAGAACTGCCTATGTTTTGCAGGTAGGCAGCATAAGGTATGTATCAGGCACCAAGAATCGTGTGCCAATGGATATTGGCGAGGGTGGGTAGTACGTGGTCGGCATGAGCGAAACGTTCTTTGGGACCGATGCCTAATGCGTGCATTCCGGCTGTTTTGATTGCTTCAATACCCGCATCGGCATCCTCAACACCCAGACAATCTGGCGTTGGGGTCTTAACCAATCCTGCTGCGAAGACAAAAATATCCGGTGCTGGCTTACTATTGACAACACAGTTGCCATCCGCGATACCATCGAAATACTGCACAATATCCAGATGTTCAAGGACAATCATGCAATTTTTACTGGAGGAAGCAACTGCTAATTTGATGCCAGAGGTGTGGATCTCATCAAGGAGCTTTCGTCCTCCCGGGATAAGGTCGTTGGGTGTCATCGTATGAATAAGATCGTTGTAATATCGATTTTTTCGCTCCATCATCTCTTGTATCTGATCTTCGGAGTAGTGGCGACCACGAATGACATAGAGTAAAGAATCTCTTCTACCAATGCCGCGTAAATGCACATCATTTTCTTCACGCGTAAAGGGGATGCCTTCATCATCGGCTAAGCGTTTCCATGCCTGGTAATGATATTCAGAGGTATCTGTCAGGACTCCATCCAGATCAAACAGGACTGCTTTCGGTGTTTTTTGCATGGTATTGCTCCATCTGAAGGTATACATATATTTTTCTCATCTGGATAAGCTGTACTACAATTCCTGACATCCTAAGTCTATAGACGGTGGAAAATGCTATTCCGTTGACAAATAAGTTCAGAGCAATCGTTCTTTCTCGCAGAAGTAGGATAGAGAAGCATTCCTCATCGATAAGTGAGATTGATTCCATTGTTCCTACGCATGGCATTGTGTACTGAAGAAGAGAAAACGTTCGTATAGTATTAGAGAGTATATTTGGCGGTAATGGAAATGAAGCAAGAAGCAACCTATATCATGAAGGAGCTTGTATGAACACACCTATTCAATTTGGTTTTCCACAGATCGTGCTGATCCTGTTGGCTATTGTTGGCGTGGGATTGTTTATCTCGGCTTTGATGGGCCTTGTGGGCGGGAAACTGGAGCAGGAGATTTTTGAAGATGAATATGGTCGTAGATATCATCGCTGGCGCAAAAAACGACGACAATTTCATTTTAAACGAGGCGTAGGCGGTCTTATTGTGCTGATATTCGCACTTTCACTGGTTTATCTGACGTTTGCTGTCCAGGCGTATATTGGCTTAAATAGCGATATCAAAGTTGCTCAGGTACAGGCGATGTCGGTAAGTAATGAAAATCATACCATGTTTGTGAATATTACTATGTACAATGTTAATGGTCAGGCGACGTCACATGGCACCTATTCCGTCCTGGGTGATCGATGGATGTTGCAAGGCGACATCATGAAGTTTCCCACCTGGATGAATTTCTTCGGTATTCATTCTGGCTATAAAGTGACAGCTCTGGAAGGGCAATATGCAAACCCGCAAGATGAAAGTAATGACAAACATACAGTCATTGTCTTGAATGGAGGGGATGGAGACTTTTTTAAGACAGTCTATAAGCAAGCCTGGTCGTCTCCTTTTGTTGATGCTGCATATGGCAATGCTGTGATTGTGCCTGCCGATGGGCAAACGTATAACGTCTACGTATCCCAGACAGGATTATATGCGAAGTTAGCAAGTAAATAGCTATAGAGAGAAAGTATGAGCCATACCATTACTCTCTGAACAGATAAAGTTATTCTCAATTTGAGTTGTCATTGAGCTTTAGCGATGGGCGTCCAAAGTAAATCTGGCTGAGATCATTTCTACGTACTTGAACAAGCATGCGTCCATCGGGTCCTGCATATTGTTCAGGCGTGATCGTCATGAAGGTGTCACTTGTAAGAGCGATCATATGCCAGCGCTGGCTGTACCGATGGTAGCGCTGAATATCGAGTGAGCTTTTTTGTGACAAGATATTGGAATTAGACCCGGCTGGATATACAAACAGATCTGGGACCGTGATTGTGACGCTATGAAGAGATGTCCGGGTCATGTCAGGCACCGTAAGTTGAAATGTGACATTACCACTGGTGAGTGAGTATGCTCCGGGTAAAATCATGCGTGCGTCCAGACTGTCAATGCTGACAGGGTTGCCTACCAGAAAGTCAGGAGGAAGATATATATGATATTCAATCAAATTCTAGCGATTCATTATCTTGTCCCATACGATATTTAATATCATAGTGGAGAATAAATTCGAGTTCTTCATCAGTAAAGCCATAATGTTGTGCCAGTATAGTATCAATCGCATCAATAATAGATTTAGATTTTCGAGCATAAATCGTGTAACTCCCGGTTTCACCACGTTTGAGGTGTCGGGCATATTTACAAAAGTCATCCATGAGTAACTGACTATAAGTGCGTAACGAGGCAATGATCTCTGGTCTTTGAGGATAGGTAAAGCGAAAGCCAAAGAGCATGTAATCTTTGAGATTAAATGTATCGAAGGTGACCGTATAATACCACCAGAAGAGAGAGCTATTAAAAAGAGCAACAAAGACATCGCGGTCATAAGTTTCTATAAAGCAACATTTTTTGTTTGATGTTGTGTGATACGGCCAGGAAAAATTAACAAAGATTTTCCAGTAAAGTCCACCAGCAGTGCGGTAAAACATTGAATTGTGATTATGGTGAGGAGCAATATAGGTGCGAATAAGATTATGGCCCATAATTTTCTGCATAATTGTATTGTCGTGACAATGTCCGAATTTGGGATAGTAGTGTTGATTCTGTGGATCAAGTGGTGTGGTAATCTGGTTGTAGGTGAGGCGATGGAAGAGGAAGGAACGGCATTCCTGTGACCATTTGATCAGTGATGTACTGAAACGTTGCTCATGCCCAATTTTCTTTGCCAGATAGATCGCAGTCGGAATGCTGGCAACTTTTCCGCCAGAAAAAAGCATTGCGGGTCGAAAGTGAAAAAAAGCTACCCAACTGATAGGAAACCAGTGGCGAAAAGATGTGAGGAATGGTTGCATATTTCTGGTTGCAAACGCGGCTAATGGCAGAATCATACCTTGCCTGCCATGTAGCGAGAGCAGTTCATGACTCCGTTCGATGATACAGGTATAGAGATTTGAGCAGGAACGGGTCACAAAATTTGTCAGAATATAAGGGAATGTTTTCTCGCTATATTCTACATAGGGAGGATTTCCAATAATAACGCGAAAGCCGCCGTGCTTAAAAATTGTAGGGAAAGCCTGTTGCCACGAAAAAGACTGTACCATTTCTTCATCCTCTTTGTATGCGACAGCAGGTTCGGCGGGTGTCGGAACCAGATTGACCAGTGCATTTCCTACATGTATGGTGCGGTTGAGGTCTGGGAGTGGTGGAATATTCTGTACGTGATGGCTATGTGTTAGCAACGAAAGATAGAGCCGTAGCTTACAACTTTCCACCGCCTCTGGCATGATATCAACCCCATAAAGATTATTCACCAGAATGGTTTCAATTATCTTATAGTCATGATTGGCTGGTAGGATTGGTGATGGATTGCGTGCATAGCGAGTCAGATGCTGGATTTTCATTTGTTTAAGGCAGAGTTGATAGAGTGGGTAGAGTACGTGGAGTGCTGCCAGCAGAAATGCACCAGATCCGCAGGTTGGATCTAATACTGACAGGTTCAGCAGTTGTTGATAGCATGTTTGTAGATAAGATTCTTTGGTGATGCTCTGAATTGTATCATAAGCAAATTGACGGATATTCAGATTATATGTCACAAAATCATTAATTGAAGTAATAGTGCCATTGCGCAATTTATTAGAAAGCATCTGATAATAATTCTGGCGATCCTGATATTCGCGTGTGGTTTCCCCTGGTAAGTGTTGCTGCTGACGGATCGCGTCGTAGATATAGCGATCTGGTGTTTGTTGTAATTGTTGCCAGACAGTGGACTGGGGCGAAAAAATATCTGGATGAATATGCGTAAACGCATCAAAGAGTGATGGAATAATGGTATTGCTGGCGACATATTCTGTAACATCTATTTGTGTATAATATGCTCCCATATGTTGCTGGTTGATGTATTGTTCGAGGATAGAGCCTAAAATATCGGGAGTTACCGTGTAGGGAAACTGCGAGGAGTATTCACCGGACTGCCATTGGTAGGTTTCGAAAAACGCAAAGAACTGTTCAAATGCTTGATCAGGGATTACTAATGAAGGATGACGCTGTTCTACCGGGTGTGGTGAAAAGAGGGTTGCACCGAGATAGGGAATTGTACCGAATAATTGGCGTTGTGTTGATGAAAGGTGTGGCGTTGAAAACCCTTCATGCAAGAGTGGCAGTAAAAATGAGTGATAAAAAGTATCCTCTCCTATGAGTTGCCGTGATCGTTTAAGGCAGTTGAGAAGATAATGAGGATCGTGGTTGAGAAATTCTTTTTTTTGCAGGAAATAGAGAAACATCAGCCGTAGTAGGATCAGAGTTGCATATGTCTCGCTGTGGGAATGTTCGATATGAGGGTTAGCCGCCTGGAGCGCGGAGATAAAGTGAACACGTTCGACTTTAAATCGGGTGTAAAAATGTTTAATAATGTATTCTTTGGCGTTATTTGTATGGTATTGCGTATGAAACACAGATATCTACCATCCCATGAACATATTATTGTCCAGATCTATGATACAGCCATACATCCATTTTGTAAAGAACTATTTGCTGTATTACTCAGCTATTGTTTATAGATCTTTTTTGCGCTGAGGTAAACGATGCTTGAGATCATAGTGAAGGATGAATTGAACTTCTTCATCTGTAAAACCATAATAAAGAGCCAAAACGCGATCTATTTCATCTAATAATGGTTTAGATGCGCTCATGCAATACTCTTCCAATTCAATTCGATGCTCGCTCTGCTGTAAATGGGTGGTGCGTGTATTCCGTGTCGCATATCGTGTGTGTTGCTGAATATCCTGTTCCAGAGCTTTAGAAAGTAGCAGCAGTTCATGTGAATCTGGAATGGCAGGATGCAGCGGAAAGTTTTTAACCAGAGCATGGGAAAGATGGAAACCGTCAGAGTAGGCTGCAAACCAGAGATAGAAAAGGGAGCTATTCATCACTGCCATAATGCAGCGCGCAATCTGTTCGTCAGCGAAAAAAAGGCAACGGCCATGTGGTGGTATCATTATGTGGTCATTTTTCTTATAGAAAGGAATCAGACAGGCTGCTTTTATCCAATAGTTTGTTGCCTCCTGGTAATAGACAAAAAAGGTTGTTTTCATGGTTTTTACCATAGAGGCAATCGTATGTGTCGCTGCTTGATGAAACATTTTTTGTATGATCTGTTCATGGAGTGACGAAGCAAATTTAGGGAAGTGATGGGATTGTTTGTTCTGTGTACTGACTTTTGTATAGATGATTTTGTCCAGAAGATAGGGGCGTTCCACCATATACCAGCGGTGTGTTCTGGTCACGTAGAGCGTATGATCGGAGTGATGTTTCTCGCTACTGGGACGTGTCTGAGCGAGCAGGATAGAAAGGCGTTGGAAGGCATGCGTAAATAAGCGACCGGGGAAGATATCGAAATTTGCCAGCCAGAGTGTGCTGGTTTCCTGACGTAGTTTATGACGCAGTGTTTGAAAGCGTTCGCCACTACAGAGACTAATAGGGACAATAAGACCGAGGTAGCTCTGTTGTGTATGGCGGATATCCAGTGCTCGTTCGAGGACCGCCGCATAGAGATTGCCACAGCTTTTTTCTTCATAGCCCTGTATTGCATACTCCTGTTTGATATGGGTGTGTTCAAGGTAAGGGGGATTGCCAATGATAATGTCGAAGCCACCACGACGTTTGATTGCAGGGAATTCTTGTTGCCAATCAAAAGGTTTATGTTGCTCAGGTGCAGTCTGGTTGGATCGCGCAAAAAGGGGTTTATACAGGGAAGCCTCAAGTTGATTAACGTCGGAGTATTGTTGGTTTTTTCGTAGCGCTGGGTCTGAGTGCTTCTGGCTGTGCTTGGGGCTTATAAGCACGTTCCCGGTACGAATATGCAGGGAGAGTGTGGTGATGGGGGGGATGTCTTCAGCGCGTTTGATGGTCGATAGCAATGCCAGATAGAGATTTACCATACACAGGTTTGTTGCATCGTCCATCAGGTCAATGCCGTAGAGTGTCTGTTCAATAATGCGAGTGCATACAAACTGTTGTAGGGATGGATAGTCAGCCTGATACCGTAGGATCGTGTGCATTTGTTGATAAGGAGCTGGCAATGGGTTGGATTGTTTCTGTCGGGTGGCAACGTAGTCAGTCAAGAGGGTCTGCATTCGTTCTAAACAGAGTGTATAGAGCCGGGTTAATAATAGAAGTGCTGTGGATAAGAAAGCACCCGGACCGCAGGTTGGATCAAGGATGGTAAGGTGTTCCAGTGCTGTGTAGATCGCGCATAATAATGCGGGTTGTTGACAGAAACGAATAGCATCAGAGACAAATTGTAGTACATTAAGGTTATATGTAGTAAGATCCTCAATACAACGAATTGCCCCCGTTCGTAGTTTAGTTTGTATATATTGTGCGTAGCATTGACGTTGATGGTACTCTCTTTCACTTTCACCTGGAAGATAGTTGTGGCATTGTATCGCATCATACAGGTAACGTTCAGGTGCGTCCTGTAGTTGTTGCCAGATGGGCATTGTCGCGAATTCCTGTGGATATTGTTGGTTGATTTTTTGCATAAGAAAGGGAAGTATTGTATTGGTGCTGATATAAATAGTAACATCCATTTGTGTATAATAAGAACCAGTTTGTTTTTGATTGATAAATGACTCGAACAAAGAAGCCAGGATAGTTGGATACAGAGTTGTATTTTGTTCTGTTGTGGCAAAATCAAGTTTCCATTGATAGTGTTCACAGAATACAAAAAAATGCTGGAATGCTCTATCTGGAATTTGAATAGCTGTGTATTGTTTTTCTATTTTATGTTGAGCGTAAAGTGAAAGACCTAAAACCGGTATCCGTTCAAACGAAATGTACGTCACTGGAGGTTGCATACTACAGGTTTGAGAGAGATATGTAAAAAGAGGAAGCAGGCACTGATTGTAAAACGTGTCGGGTGCTTGCCGCGATTGATGCGTTGTTAGCAAGTTGGATAAATAATCAAGATCCTGGGCAAGGAAGCCTTGCTTTTGGAGAAAGTAGAGGATTACCAGCCGTATCAGGAGTACAAACGTATATGTCTGGCAGTCAGTAGCATCTAAAACACCGTTAACAGATGCCAGAAATAGTTTGTATTCTGTATTAAACTCTTGATAGAATGGTCGTAGCTGTTTTTCTGTATTGCACAGTAAGCTTTTATTGTGGAGCATCACCATTGATTATACACTCCTTACCCGACGATACGATATTTGGTGTTATTGTAGCAAGATTGTCAAGATGATACATTTCAGTAGCTTTTTCTATTTTATCTATTCTCTTGTCAAGATTGGAGAATGATGGTAACCTCAATCTGTCATTATGATTGGTAATGTGTAAACGAATTGTATTTGTAGAGGAGAACAACTTTTCGTGACGCGGACTATGAAGAAAGAACCCAATTACTCAGGTGCACGTCCAGGGCAGCGCCAGCGTGAACGCATTCAGCGCCAGCAACGTCGTCAGCGCCGGAATCGTATTATTACGAGTATTGTTGTTGCTGTGGTACTTGTCATTGCAGTCATTGCAGCCATTCTCGGCGACCAACGCTATAATGCCTACGTTGTTGCGACAAATAATGCACATGCGACTGCGACTGCGAATGCACAAAAAGCTGTGGCAAATGCAACAGCAAATGCACTGAATATACAAGCGACGGCTCTTGTAAAACAACTGGATAAGGAAAATCCAACCGGGCCTGCGACTCCCCCCGCGACTACTCTGACACCGACAAAATTGAGTGGCGGTTTAGAAAAGATTGTGCTTAAGCCTGGTAGTGGCCCTGCCGCACAAACCGGGAATACTGTGACTGTCACCTATACTGGTTGGCTTCAGGGTTCAAACAAGAAGTTTGATAGTAGCTATGATGATGGTGGTCAGGCTTTCCCGGTGACACTTGGTCAGGGTCAGGTTATCAAAGGTTGGGACGAGGGATTAATTGGCATACAGCCAGGAGAGACAATCCGACTGATTATTCCGCCCGCATTGGGCTATGGCTCAACCGGTTCTACAGATCAGAACGGGAATCAGGTTATTCCCCCTAACGCGACATTGATCTTTGATGTCACCTGTGTGAATGTGCAGACTACTGCCCCTGCATCTTCATCTGGTTCCTGATAATTCTATTTATATCTGTCTGGCGGATGCAATTGCATCCGCCAATACCTCCGTTTCCCTCCTCTGATAGCTATTCTCTCGCTTTGATTATCAAAGCCATGCCGAATGCTGAAAGTATAGGTAAAGTATCTATCTTCTTCTTCTGCTTGCCTTGACATCTTATAGTCTGGAACGTATACTCTGTCAGGTTTTATTGCTCATCTCTATTATAGAGATGAATTTTTGTACAGATGAGATTGAACTTATGATGGTATTTTATCCAGAAAGGACTTCGGCATGGGTTCTACAAAGTCCGAGCGTACCACGACAACATCGGATCAGTATGAAGAGCAGCATTCGTATTTTCCTCATTGGCGTTTAAAAAGGGAGGGTGTGATTGCACCCGATGAGCGTTTACCGTGGGGGCCAACGATATTAGTTGGTTTGCAGCATGTGCTCGCTATGTTTGGCTCGACGGTTTTTGCGCCGCTCGCAATGGGTTTTGACCCCAACATTGCTATCTTTTTCTCCGGTATTGGCACGCTGATC
This sequence comes from Dictyobacter sp., assembly GCA_035493535.1. Lineage (GTDB taxonomy): Bacteria > Chloroflexota > Ktedonobacteria > Ktedonobacterales > Ktedonobacteraceae > Dictyobacter. The sequence goes on along the minus strand of DATJIE010000057.1, from coordinate 58,579 downwards.
TTTTTCCTTATCGTTGGTGGTCGTATTCCGAGTTATCTGGGATCAAGTTTTGCCTTTATTGGTGTAGTTGTTGCCGTAACGGGTTATAATGCGGCCACGATGGTAGGTGGTAATCCCAATATTCCGATTGCGCTGGGTGGTATTGTCGCAGCAGGTGCTGTCTATGCCGTTATTGCTCTCATCACTATTTTGGCTGGTCATCGGTGGATTGAAGTGCTCATGCCTCCTGTTGTTACAGGTTCGGTGGTCATTGCTATTGGTTTGAATCTGGCTGGATCCGCCGTGAGTGGGGCTGCGAGTAATCAATTTTCTGGCTGGATGGCGGCGGTGACCATTCTGGCTGTCGCAGGTATTGCTGTCTATGCGCCGGGTAGTCTGCGTCGTCTGGCGATTCTGGTGGGTGGTATTATCGGCTATGTCGTAAACCTGCTCTGTGGTCTGGCTGGCATTGGACCTGCGATAGATTTTTCCAGAGTTAGTAGTTCAGCCTGGATTGGTTTGCCACATTTTGTGACACCTCACTTCACTGGAAACGCTGTTTCTCTGATTGCTCCTGTGGCTATTATTCTGGCGGCGGAGAATATTGGGCATGTGAAAGCCGTTTCTGCTATGACTGGTCGGCAGTTGGATAAATACCTGGGACGAGCTTTTCTCGGCGATGCCGTTGCTACAATTATCGCGGGATCAGCAGGTGGCACAGGGGTAACAACGTACGCAGAAAACATTGGTACGATGGCGGTTAGCCGTATTTATTCGACGCTTATTTTTGTTGTTGCCAGTATCGTTGCGATTTTATTAGGTTTTTGTCCCAAATTTGGGGCGTTGATTTCAACCATTCCTACCGGCGTCTTTGGCGGCCTTGAAATTACTCTGTTTGGCATGATTGCTGTCTCTGGTGCGCGTATCTGGGTTGAGAACAAAGTAGATTTCTCGCAGAGTCGTAATTTGATTACTGCCGCAGTCTCTGTCATTTTGGGCGCGGGTATGGTGAATGGCATTGTTGTCAAATTCGGCAGTATCACATTTGATGGTATTGGTGTCGCAACATTCAGTGCAATCATCCTTTATCAGATCCTTCGTGAGCGTTATAGCCTGCCGGAAGAAGCACCTGTGGCAGATTCACCAGTCGGAATACAGCCAACAGGTGAAGGAAATGACCCACCAAAAGCCTGATGAATGGTGCTGATGTTGGGAACCTGTATGGCTGCTATGCCATAAGGCATGGACGTTCTCTACAGAACTTTTTCCAATAAGTGGTCTTTTATCCCTTGACATAGTAAAAATGTAAGGGTATACTCTTAACAATTTGAGTGGTTCCCAATAAAAGCAAACAATAAAAAGGTGTAGCACTTCATGGTCCAAAATATCTGGCAATACAACAACGTTCGGCAAAAAATATTTGTTATTGCCAATCTCAGGATTGGAGGAGTGCCGCTTTTATTTTGTAGAATCTTTTCCTCATCCCTTTTCTTTTGGGGGTGGGGTTTTTTTTTGAAGTGTAGGATCTCTACCTCTTAGCGAGAGCAACAGAATTTATAGATTGCGCCCAGTTTGTGTAGTCTGTAAAGTTGGTTCATTGAGGGGGAAGGAAAGGTTGACCTGTCAACCTGACGTTTAACTACCTGAGGGAGGGGTTATGTTTCAGGTCACATCTCATACGCAGCGTGAGCTTGAGATGATCCGAGGCAATTTTAAGGGCAAAGATATCGTATCCTTTGACCAGTTTTCGACGGAAGATATTGATATCCTGTTTGATGTTGCGCGGCAAATGAAGCGAATTGTGATAAATAATGAACCCTCACATATCTTAGAAGGCTTACTTGTTAGTCTGTTATTTTATGAACCATCCAGTCGTACCTTTGGTTCATTTGCGGCGGCGGTCAAACGTCTTGGTGGTCAAACGCTTGAGATATTGAATCCAGAGATGGTTTCCTCTGTCAGTAAAGGTGAAACATTTGAGGATACCATTCGGGTGTTTGAAGCGTATTCCAATGCGATTGTATTGCGCCATAAAATACCGGGAGCGGCAAGATTGGCTGCGGGTGTTGCTGAATTTTTACCTGTGATTAATGCGGGTGATGGCAATAATGAGCATCCAACACAAACGTTATTAGATCTCTACACACTCTATGAGCACTTTGGCAGACTCGATAACCTGACCGGGTTACTCGCAGGTGATGCTTTAAATAGTCGTACAATGCATTCGTTAATCCGTGGTCTTTCTCTGTATAAAAATAATACTCTGTATGTGCTTTCTCCTCAGAGTTTGCGCCTGTCGCGTGAAGATATGGTGACATTTCAGAATCGCGGCATCAGAATTATTGAGATCAGTAGAGAACAAGATATTCCACGCGATTGCCATTTCTGGTATTGGACGCGTGTGCAACGTGAGCGTTTCCGCACTCAGGAAGCATGGCAGGATGCTCAAAAAGAAATTGTGATCGCTACGCCGAACTTGCTCGATATGTATGCAGGGAAGGATACCATTTTGATGGACCCTCTGCCACGTGTTGAGTCGGTAGATCCTGCTGTCGATGCGGATGAACGGGCTGTGTATCTGCGTTCACAAATACGTAATGGTGTCTATACACGTATGGCGTTGCTGGCTCTTGTACTGGGCCGGCTCTAATACGCAATTAAGTATCTTCCTACGTACTATTTTTTCGTATTCAAATATCTGCAAATGAGCAAGAAGCGGCAGCGACTTGCTCATTTGAATGCGAATGAAACCACATAATCTGTGTATAAGAGGATGAAAAATGCAAAAAAATAATGGGCGGCGTGACCTTCTGGTTGAAGAGCGTCCAGAAACAATAAATGATTTGCCCTTTGAGTCTCATGGGGATGAAGTAGAAGGCAATGAGCGACGGACTCCTGTTACTGGTTATCTGGTCTTAGAGGATGGCTCTCGTTTCGAGGGAACATCATTCGGTTATGAAGGGCCGGTTGCTGGTGAACTGGTTTTCAGTACCGGGATGGTTGGTTATCCTGAGTCTTTGACTGATGCATCGTTCGCGGGTCAGATTTTGACGATGACCTATCCAATCATCGGGAATTATGGTGTGCCGGACAGTTCGCTGTGGGAGGATGATCAGATCCACGCGGCAGGATTAATCGTGTCAAATTATGTTGATACTCCTTCTCATGTACAAAGCCAGATGACTCTGGGCACGTGGTTGAAACGAGAAAAAGTACCTGCGTTGGAGATTAAAGATACACGTTTGCTGACGCAACATATCCGAACGCATGGGGCGATGCTGGGTAAGATTGTTTTCGATCAGGATATCCCATTCCATGACCCGAATCTGGATAATCTGGTGGCACAGGTATCGACGTCAGAGGTGCAGTATCACGGGGAAGGTGAAACCACCATTGTGTTGATTGACTGTGGTGCGAAGCGCAATATTTTGCGCAGTTTGTTGGCGCGTAATGTGCGTGTGGTGGTTGTGCCCTGGGATTATGATCTCTTCTCACCTGAGCATGCGTTTTCATTTGACGGTATTCTGGTCTCGAATGGTCCTGGCGATCCAAAGATGGCGGAGAAAACTATTCAGACATTACGTACAGCGATGGAGCGACAGGTTCCTACTATGGGTATCTGTCTTGGACATCAGTTGCTGGCGTTAGCTGCTGGTGGTGATACGTACAAATTGAAATTTGGGCACAGAAGTCAGAATCAGCCTTGTTTGATGCAGGGCACAAAGCGCTGTTATATCACGACACAGAATCATGGTTTTGCTGTCGGAACGGTGCCACCTGACTTTACCCCCTGGTTTGTCAACGCAAATGATGGGAGTAATGAGGGCTTGCAGCATGCACAACTGCCATTCTTCTCGGTGCAGTTTCATCCAGAATCAACACCTGGACCGATGGATACTGATTGGATTTTTGATTACTTTTTAGGGAGGGTAAGAGGCGAACATGAGTAAGCCAGGTAAGGTACTGGTTCTTGGAGCGGGTGCTCTCAAGATCGGGCAATCAGGTGAGTTTGATTATTCTGGTTCTCAGGCATTGAAAGCACTGCGAGAAGAGGGAATTTCGACCGTTCTGATCAATCCGAATATCGCGACCATTCAGACGTCAAAAGAAATGGCCGATAAAGTGTATTTCTTGCCAGTGACACCATTTTTTGTTGAGAAGGTCATTGCGAAAGAGCGCCCGGATGGTATTTTGCTCTCCTTTGGTGGTCAGACAGCGTTAAACTGTGGTATTGCTTTGCATAAGAGTGGTGTGTTGGCGAAGTACGCTGTGGAAATTCTTGGTACACCGATCTCTGCCATCATTCTGACTGAAGATCGTCAGGAATTTGCGCAGCATCTGAAATCCATCAATATTCCGACGCCACAAAGCCATATCGCGGAAACATTAGAAGATGCACTACGACTCGGCGATGAAATCGGTTATCCGGTGATGATCCGTGCAGGCTTCGCGCTGGGAGGTCAGGGTTCTGGTATCGCGCAGAATAAAGAGGAGTTGGAGCATATTGTGAATGGTGCGCTGGCCTTTGCTCCACAGGTTCTGGTCGAGCAGTATTTACACCATTACAAAGAAGTTGAATATGAGGTTGTACGCGATAGCTACGACAATTGTATTACCGTGTGTAATATGGAGAATATGGACCCACTGGGCATCCATACCGGTGAATCAATTGTTATTGCTCCCAGTCAGACGTTGACCAATGCTGAATATCACATGTTGCGTTCGGCGGCTACTACTATCGTGCGTAGTCTGGGGATCGTTGGTGAATGTAATGTTCAGTATGCCTTGAACCCACGCACCTCTGAATATTATGTGATTGAGGTCAATGCACGTCTCTCTCGTAGTTCTGCTCTGGCAAGTAAAGCGACTGGTTATCCTCTTGCCTATATTGCGGCGAAACTGGCACTTGATTATGCGTTGACGGATCTGACCAATCGCGTGACCGGTGTCACAAAAGCCTGTTTTGAGCCAAGCCTTGATTACGCTGTCGTCAAGATTCCGCGCTGGGATCTGAATAAGTTCAAAGGTGTTGATGAGACTATCGGCACTGGTATGAAGTCGGTTGGCGAGGTGATGGGTATCGGACGTACCTTTGAGGAAGCTTATCAAAAAGCGATCCGCATGCTGGATCTGGATTTTGAGGGAGCAACTTCTGAAAAGGTCTTTGCCGACAATCAGGAATCTACAGAAGATACTATTGCTCGCTATCTTTATACCCCGACACCACGTCGTATGTTTGCGCTTGCACTGGCACTGCGCAACGGGTATTCGGTTGAGAAGATTTATGATATCACGGGTATCGATCCCTGGTTCTTACTGCGCATCAAGCATATCGTTGATGTCGAACAGGAACTGACTCAGACGAAAGATCTCTCTGCAGCACATCTTCGTATGTTGAAACAACTTGGTATTTCGGATAAACGTATCGGGGAATTGATTGGTCAGACGGGTCTTGAGGTACGTGCATTACGCAAACAGCATGGTGTGACACCAGTTGTCTTCCAGATTGATACGCTGGGGGCTGAATTCCCATCTGAAACCAACTATCTCTACACAACTTATAATGGACAGCATTGCGATGTTGAGCCAACTGGCGAAACTGGTGTTGTTGTGATTGGTTCAGGTTCTTATCGTATCGGCTCGTCCGTAGAATTCGACTGGACATCAGTCAGTGCAGTGCAGGCGTTGCGAAAATATCAGAAACGCTCGATTGTGATTAACTGTAACCCGGAGACTGTTTCGACTGATTATGATATGTCGGATCGTCTCTATTTTGAAGAGTTAACGTTTGAGCGTATCGCTGACATCTGTGAATTCGAAGCAGCTCAGGGTGTGATTGTCTCAGTTGGTGGGCAAACGCCGAATAACCGGGCGCGGGCGCTTCAACGCTATGGTTTCCATCTGCTTGGCACGGATGCAAATGATATTGACCGTGCTGAGGATCGCAACAAATTTTCCTCATTGCTCGACTCTCTCAATGTGCGTCAGCCAGAATGGAGTAGTTTTACCAATCTTGATGAGCTGACAATTTTTGCTGAGCGCGTTGGTTTCCCGGTGCTGGTGCGTCCTTCGTATGTTCTTTCCGGTAGCGCTATGAATATCTGTTATGATCAAGATGAACTGGTGCAGTATGTGCGACAGGCTGCCGCTGTTTCACCTGAGCATCCTGTGACCGTCTCGAAGTTCATGCGCAAGGTGAAAGAGGTCGAATTGGATGCTATTGCGCAGCGCGGTGAAGTCAAAGCATTTGTGATCTCTGAGCACGTTGAGAATGCTGGTGTTCACTCCGGTGACGCGACGATTGCTTTGCCACCACAGACGTTGAACGCTCAGACAATGGAGCGGATTGAAAGTGTTGGTCGGGCGATAGCACGTGCTTTGAATATCACTGGTCCCTTTAACATGCAATTTCTGGCGAAAGATAATGAAGTCTACGTCATTGAGGTGAACCTGCGTGCCTCACGTACCTTCCCATTCATTTCAAAAGTGACTGGAGTGAACTTCATTGAACTGTTCATTGACGCGGTCTTCCAGGAAAATATTCCGGCTGTGACTATGCCGAAGTTACAGTTCACCGCTGTTAAAGCGCCGCAATTCTCATTCTCGCGCCTGACCGGGGCCGATCCGGTGCTCCGCGTGGAAATGGCATCAACTGGTGAAGTGGCCTGCTTTGGCGATGATATTGAGGAGGCCTATCTGAAAGCGATTATCGCCACAGGTGGCAGTATTCCGCAGAAAGGTATCTTCATTAGCCTGGGTGGTGATGAGAAGAAAGCCAAGTTTCTGGAGAGCGCAAAGTTGTTAAGTACATTAGGTATTCCACTCTATGCAACCGAGCAGACGAGCAAGTTCCTGGGTGCGCATGGTGTCGAGACAACGATGCTGTACAAGATACACGAAGAAAAGACACCAAATGTACTGAGCTACTTCAGTGATGGCAAGATTGATCTGGCAATTAATATTGTGGAAGGGCATATCAGAAAAGAATTAGATGATGATTATGCCATGCGCCGTTACGCGGTTGATCACAATATTCACCTGTTTACGAAAATTAAGCAGGCACGCTTATTCGCACGAGCAATCACGCAGAAAAATCTGGAGACGATTCCGATAATCCCCTGGAACGAATATAAATAATGTGCTATCAGTATGTATATTCACATGGATCTGGTAACAGTTGGAATTCAACGTATCAAAGCGACGTCGCTCATTTGCGAGAGGATTGTGTGCAACGATGAATGATCCAGAAATTATGCAGATGTTTGCCACTGCAGGCGCGATTATCAGTGATAGCCATTTTGTGTATAGTTCAGGGCGACACAGTTCGGTATATGTGAACAAGGATGCTCTCTACATGCACACCGGAACAATTCAGATGCTCTGTGAGCGTATGGCCCAACCCTATCCTGCTGATCAGATTGATGTGGTGGTTGGTCCTGTAATTGGTGGCGTTGTACTTTCACAATGGGTAGCACATTTTTTAAATCAGCGTCGTCGGTCGGGGGAGACACTTGCTATATTTGCGGAGAAAGGCAGTGATGGAGTTGATAAACACTTTGCCTTTCACCGTGGCTATGATGCGTTGATTCCTGACAAAAATATTCTGGTGATCGAGGATATTTTAACGACTGGTGGTTCTGCACGTCAGGTAATTGATCTTGTGCGTCGTTATGGTGGTAACGTGATTGGCCTGAGCGTTTTGTGTAATCGGGGCAATGTACAGTCAAAGGATGTTGGCGGAGTCCCGATCCATGCACTGAGTTCATTGTCGTTGCAAACATATGATGAGCTGGAATGTCCGCTTTGTAAGCAGGGTATGCCTGTCAATACAGTAGTGGGAAAAGGTCGTGCGTTTCTGGCACGCCGACAGCATGTACTCCCTTAATAGAAACATGTTGAGTATGTAGATTGGCTATGATATCTACCTTCTTTCCTATGGAAAGTTGGTAGATATCTCTGTATGAAGACCTTTTTGTACAGGGAAAAGAGATCATGCTAAAGCGAGAACAAAAGTGGTAGGAGCGAAAAGTTGATGGTAGAGCAACATTCTACGTTAGAAAACAAGCAGAAGGCTAATTTTATCCAGCTTGTAGAGCAGTGCTGGCAACAGCAGCATTTTGTTTGTGTCGGGTTAGATCCTGAATATGAACGTTTGCCTGCGGTTGTCAAAACCAGTGGAAACTGTGAAGAGGCTTTCTTCCTGTTCGCACGTGATATTGTAGATGCTACGCATGACCTTGTGTGTGCATACAAACCCAATAGCGCGTTTTATGAAGCACAGGGGGCTGATGGGTTGCGAGCATTGAGCAGAATTGTCTCTTACATTAAAGAGACGTATCCAGCGATTCCTGTGATCCTTGACGCCAAACGAGCGGATATTGGCAATACCAATCTTGGTTATGCTATCTCGGCTTTTGATCATTTGCAGGCCGATGCAATTACCGTTCACCCATACCTGGGTAAAGAAGCGCTGCAGCCGTTACTCGCACGTAAGGACAAAGGCATTATTGTGCTTGCGCGAACATCAAATCCTGGAGCTGGTGAATTGCAAGATTTGCTCGTGGGGGAGACGCAGGAGCCATTGTATCAGGTTGTTGCTCGCAACGTTGCGCGACAATGGAATACCAATGGTAATTGTGCTCTGGTGATCGGGGCAACGTATCCAGACGAGATGCGGAAAGTGCGTGAAATTGTTGGCGATCTGCCATTCCTGATTCCTGGTATTGGTGCGCAGGGCGGTGATGTAGCGGCAACGGTGCAGGCCGGGAAAGATAGTCGTGGTTGGGGCATGATCATTAATTCTTCACGTGGTATTATTTATGCGTCGCAAGAGTCTGATTTCGCTGCTGCTGCTCGTCGTGCGACTGCGCAACTGCGCGACGAGATCAATCAATATCGTTAAATGCTGACGCAGCAAGCAATAAAAAAGCAGGCGGATGACTGATTCATCCGCCTGCTTTTTTATTGCTTGCGTAGAGCGTAATAATTACTCGTATTTTGCTTTCAGTGGTTTTACCACTTCATCGACCAGATGTCGAACAGCACCATCCGTATATGGTGTACGAATATTGAGGATAATATGGGTTGCGCCAACCTCGATCAAGCTTTCTGCCGTTTCGCGTGTCTCATTCCAGTTTGCGGGATTAATGGCAACCTGGATGGAGCGGGTGATTTCAGCCGGATTGCGTCCGATAGCGGCACAATGCTCGTCTAAGATTGCGCTTTTATTTTTGAAAACTTCGACAGAGCCACCAGGAATATTCCAGATATCAGCATATCTGGCAACCATGCGCAATGTGAGTTTTTCACCACCACCACCGATAACGAACGGAGGGAGTTTTTGGATTGGTTTTGGCTCACAGTAAGCATCTTTGATTTGATAGTAGCGGCCCTCAAACGTCGCGGACTTTTCTGTCCAGAGGCGTTTGATGATTTCGCAGGCCTCACCCATGCGACGAATGCGTTCACCGGCTGAATAGAGTTCGATACCATAGGCACTGTGCTCTTGCTCATTCCATCCCGCCCCAATCCCGAAGTCTAAGCGCCCATTTGAAATAACATCCACCGTAGCACCAATGTTCGCCAGCACTGCCGGATGACGATAGGTATTTCCTGTCACCATGAGGCCAAGGCGAATGCGTTTGGTAAGGGCCGCGAATGCGGATAGTACTGACCAGCCTTCCAGACAGGGACCAGTGGTATCGCCCATAATGGGATAGAAATGGTCGAAAAGCCAGGCGTGTTCGAGCGTTGGCTCCGCGTCAGCTTCTTGCCAGATTGCGAGCATATCTTCGTAAGTGGTATGTTGGGGGGCTGTTTTAATACCAAAACTCAGATGAACCATGAGAAAACCCTTCTCCTTTGAGAAAACAGAGTACATACAACGACAAAGTTTGACTATTCAGTGTATCTTACTGGCATGCCCGGGCGCAAGCGATAATACAGGAAAAGAGGAATATAGTTGTTAGAAGAAAGGAGTGGCAGATCGCCACTCCCTTTGCACTGTAAGGATATTCAGGTGTTCTCTGTCGTTATCGTTAGATACGTTCCAATGGCTCAAAACCGAGCACACGTAACACATTATTCATGGTCTGGGCTGTTGCCTGGATCAATAATGCACGGAAGGCTTTGACCTTTTCATCAGCTTCCCGCACCGTTGGTGGGGTGTGTTCATAGAAATCGCTGAAGTGTGCTGCGAGTTCATATGCATATGAAGCCAGCAATGCTGGTGAGAGCTGTTCGGTGTATTCAGCCAGACGACGTGGATAGACATCGATGTGCCGTAGCAGATCCCACTCACTCTGTTCCAGTTCTTGTGGTATTGCTCCCAGCGTTGTTGGAATGGTGTAGCCAGAATCTTCCAGGCGGCGTAGGATACTATTGGCACGTGCATAGGCATATTGCAGATAGACGCCAGTATCGCCGTTTGGCCGTAAGACTTCATCCATATCAAGCGCGATAATCTGTTGCAGATTGAAGCGGATCATGAAGTAACGGATAGCAGCGGAAGCCAGCTTTTCAGCGGTTTCCTCTGAAAGTTCCACATTATCCTGTTTACGGACCTCTTTCATACGTGCGATTGCAGCATTGATGAGATCATCGGCTTTAATCTCAATGCCTTTGCGCCCAGACATCGCGTAATTTTCACGACCATCGCTGGTATCGATGCCCAGACGAGCAGCAGTAGGAGCAGAGAGGGTTACCACCTCATAGGCCAGATGGGTCGAATTATCTGCCTGATCAGCATAGCCAAGACGACGGAGGCTCTCATAGACGACCTGTTGCAGATAAGACTGGCGCACATCGATGACGTTGATAACGCGTCTTGCATGACCGAAACGTTCAGCCGGAGCCTCAGATGCTCTGGCAATGCTCTGTAGTTCCTGGTCATGTGGTGTGCGCATTGACCATAATTTGCGTCCGTCATGTTGAATGCCCCAGGGAACAAATTGGAAATCAACGTCAAAGGTATCAGCCAGACCGAATTTCCAGAGCTGATAAGCGATATCTTTGGCGGTATAGGTCGCAGTACCATCACTACGCACAAGAATTTTATCGCTGGTGCGATCACCTTCACTGGTCTGGCTTTCACCATCTCCAAATGGAAGAATCCAACAACCAGCGGCATGACCTGTCTCTGGCTTTTCTAATAGTTCGCGTTCGCGCAGCATCTCAAAGGTTTTTTTCCACAAGCCTGCATGGAGGATTGCTGACTCCCAGGGGAGGAGGTCATAAGAAATGTTGAGGCGAGACATTGTCTTCAGGTGTGCCTGTACAATTTTATGTGAAACCTCACCTGCGAGTTCTGGATAATTGGGGCCAGACTCTGGTTGGGCACCGTGTTCAATTGCATGCAAGACTTCGCGACGCAACTGCGACGCCCGCTGACCGACATCGGAGTCTTTGTCCTCGTAGACTTTACCCACCCCTACATAGACACGTGAGCAGAAGTAATCAAAAGACTCATCAGGAAGTTGTTCATTGCCTTCAGCAAGTTGAAGTACGCCCTGCTGCAGTAGAGTGAAACCTACGACGACATCAGCGACCTGTACACCGGAATCGTCAATGTAGTTGTTTGCCTCAACCTGATAGCCCTGTGAGCGGAGCATACGAACGACAGTATCGCCAATGCAAGAATTGCGCAGGTGACCGACATGAGCTGCTTTATTACTGTTGATATTGGTATGTTCAACAATGACTTTGGTGCCGATGCCCATTTTGTGTTGACCAAAGTCGGGGCCAGCCTCCAGCACACGATCAATAATGTCTTTGCCCACCGTTGAGCGCCTCAAACGGAAGTTAATATAGCCCGGCCTGGTGGCATTAATCTCAGCGATCTCCGGATGTGGCGTTGTCTGTAGAAGCGCAGTAAGTGCCTCTGCAATTTGAATGGGAGGGCGTCTGAGCTGACGTGACCATGACATAACTGGAGCAGAGTAGTCACCAAAACTGGCCTGTGCGGATAAGCGGAGATCTATTGGTAACTGATTTGCATCAATTTCAATCTTTTCTTGTTCTAGATAGGTCGGTACTACCTGTTGTAGTAGACCTGTAAGATAGGTGTAAATATCCTGGGGCGTTGATTCGGTCATATATTGTGCCTCACTTGATACCGTCATTGTTCCCTCTCTTCAACCTGAATATTGAAACTACTATAGCGTAGGTTTTGTCCATGGTCAAGCATCTCTACTGTTACCGTAATACTCTTCTATGAACGGACAAAAATGGTGTTTTTGCATCTGACAAGATAGAGGTACATTGATATTTGCCCTGTCGTGGAAAAATAATCGTTGAGATCCTGTTTCTTGAGCATCGTTTGTGCGGTGGATAGAACGTTTTATACAGAGGTGAAGGTGAGCAATAATGAAGGTAGAAAAAGGAACAAGAGGTCATATCTTCTTGCAGAAAGAATATGGCCTCTTGTCGATTACTCTGACTGATTATGCTTCAAGAGTGCTTGTATCACCAATTGGCTCACCCAACTCTTTTGCGCGAATGACACGGCGCATGATTTTGCCTGAACGTGTCTTAGGCAGACCTGGTGTGAACTCAATTTCGTCTGGAACTGCAACCGCGCCAACTGTCGTGCGCACATGGAGTTTTAACTCTTTGGCCAGTTCATCACTTGGCTCATAGGAGTTTTTCAGAATCACGAACACTTTGACGTGTTCACCTTTGACGGTATCTGGTTTGCCAATTGCCGCTGCTTCTGCAACCGCAGGATGGCTAACCAGACAGGATTCGATTTCCATTGAACCCAGGCGGTGACCACTGACTTTAATCACATCGTCAACGCGTCCCTGTACACGAATGAATTTCCCCTGATCGATTGTTGCTGCATCACCAGCGAAGTAGACATCGGGAATGGTTTCCCAATAGGTCAGATAACGAGCAGGATCACCATAGATCGTGCGCATCTGGCTCGGCCATGGATGACGAATGATCAGGAAGCCACCTTTACCCAGGCCAACGGAATGTCCATTCTTATCGACAATATCCGCCTCAATTGTCGGTAATGGGCGTGTTGCGCTACCGGGTTTAAGTGGCTGAATAACGGTCGGGCTGATCAGGATCGAGCCTGTTTCAGTCTGCCACCATGTATCCATGATAGGGAGCTGATCTCGACCAATATTGTGACGGTACCAGATCCAGGCTTCCGGATTTATTGGTTCACCAACTGATCCCAGCACGCGTAAGTTGGACAGATCATGTTTCGCGGGCCATTCTTCGCCAAAGCGCATCAGGCCACGAATGCCTGTTGGTGACGTATACAGCACACTGACTTTGAATTTCTCCGCGACGCTCCACCAGCGATCAGGATTTGGATACGCTGGTGTGCCCTCAAAGAGGACGTTGGTGACGCCGTTCATTAACGGGCCATAGACGATATAGGAATGTCCTGTTACCCAGCCGACATCTGCGGTACACCAGTACACGTCATCATCTTTAATGTCAAAGACAAATTTTGTGGTCATATAGGTGCCTACAGCGTAGCCGCCATGGACATGGACAACACCTTTCGGCTTTCCGGTGCTGCCGCTGGTGTAGAGAATATACAGGAGATCTTCACTATCCATCGGTTCACATGGAACGAAAGTATCCTCCGGAATATCAGCAATCAGGTCGTGCCAGTAAATATCTCGTCCCTCTTGCATGGTCACATCAAGGCTGAGTCGATTATAAACGACAACTTTATTGACAGCCGGTGTTTCAGCAAGTGCATCATCGGCAATTTTCTTTAATTGGATAAGTTTTCCACCGCGATTGTTTCCATCAGCAGTGATCAGCACCGTTGCCTCAGCGTCAATAATGCGATCTCGTAGCGCATTGGCGGCAAAGCCTCCAAAGACAACGGTATGGATCGCACCCAGGCGAGCAACGGCGAGTACCGCAACGATCTGTTCAATGACGGCTGGCATATAAATGGCAACACGATCACCCTTTTTGACACCCAGATTTTGCAAACCTTGCGCAAACTGGTTGGTCATGGTGTATAACTGTTTGTATGTGACAGAGCGAGTTTCGCCACCATCGCCTTCCCAGTGGAAAGCTACTTTGTTGCGAACGGGCGTGTCCATGTGACGGTCCAGACAGTTGTATACAATATTGAACTTGCCTCCAACAAACCACTTGAAGAATGGTTTATCGGTCCATGTAAACGTTGTCTGCCATGGTTCAAACCAGTGTAACTCCTTCGCAATGTCATCCCAAAACTCGAAGCGGTTCTTTAGCGACCATTCGTAAAATGTTTCGTAGTCGGTAAATCCCTTCGATTTCATGTAGGCCGTAATATTGGCGTTCTCGACCAGCTCTGTGGTTGGGGGGAAAACGCGGTCCTCAGATAAAATAGTATCGGTGTCGTCAAAAAGATTATTACTCATGCCGATGTATCCTCCTCAATACAAAGTGACTGTACGGGGATGTAAGCCAACCGTAAGGTTATCCCATTGTAGAACACGTTGCACTGCTTTTCAATGGTAGCAGGCATGTCACTATACGTTGATTATGGTCCAGGGTTCAGCGTCGATCCTGTTCAGAACGAGTACTCTCGTAATTATACAACTTTTTCTGTAATAGAAAAAGATTATGATCAGATGCTAGCCTATTTATATTTGCGTACATTGTTCTATTATCTGAGAATATGCTGAGTTAACACTTAGATACTTATTATTCTATGTATGATGAGAGAAACGGTAATTACTAATGCTATTTGTATTGTTGCCTGCTTCATGCGTGTAAGAAGAGGGAAAATGTGTGATTTTTCATTGGAAATTAAGCGCAAAGCATTAAGCGCCGGAATTGGGATAAGAACAGTAACAATACTATACCAGGGATAGATTTGTAGTACTGTATTGAGAGCAAGCGTTAGCGTGATGATAAGCAGTAATATTACACCATATATGCGCATGAGTTGAGCCGTGAACATATTGATGGTGTTGTAGATATCAAAGGTGAGCACCGTTGCGATGGCTATACTGATGGGAAACCCGGCCAGGAAAACCTGTGTGGAGAGATGCTGAGACTGAAGTGTATAGGCGACAAGAAAGGTAAGGAGGCTGCAGGCTAGATAGAAGAGGTAGCCGCCAATTGATGCGACTGGTGTTGCATGATTGAGGAATGTAGCAGTGGAGTAGTCTGTAATCAGTGTCAGGATGGCAGGAATGAGCAGAGCGAACAGGAAGAAAAGCCAGTGAAAAAGCGATCCATTTGCCCATGCAAACAGAGCACCAATGAGAGCTGGCAGCAAGAGAAGTAACAATCGTTGCATATAGTCTGTGTGTAGAAATAATGGTTGTTTCATATGTAAAACCATGCTTTCGCTGATGACGCTTTTTGACACCAATATTTCATAATCTACAGTATTACTATATCACGTAGATTTCATAAGGGGAAAGCATGCTTCTCAAAGTAAGTATAACCTGTGTGAATAGTAGTGATAACTTTCTGGAAGTGTATTTTGCTTGACTTTAAAGAAATAGATAGAGTACGATAACCAGCAAGCGATACGTAACGCAAGATACAGATGAGTAATTATTGTGGGAGTAGCTATTCATGCAAGAGCGAGGTGCTGCGCGTTGGCTGCAATTGACATATAAGGTTCCCAGTGAGCCATCACAAAAGCGTGTCTGGGTGTGGCGGCGGTTACAGAATCTTGGTGCATACGCTTTACAGAACTCTGTCTATTTGTTGCCTTATTCAGATGAAGTGGAAAAGCAGTTTCGTCAACTTGTCCATGAAATTCATGAGATGGGGGGAGAGGCAAGTATTTTCTCTGTAATGGCGTTAGATGCGGTAGATGAAGAGCGTATCTTACAGGCTTTGCTTGAATCACGTAACTACGATTACAACAAAGCTATCAAGGTGTGTGCTCGTTTTCTGTCCAAAGCGGCAACATTGGTTGAGCAGCAAGAGTGGAATGAACAGCTCCAGTCCGAATTCGCTGAAGTGCTTGAAAAAGTGCATGTGCTGTTTCGTACAGCCAGACGACATGACATGCTGGGACAATATACAGCGATTGCCCGTGCAGCGGCAGCGGAGGCGATTGCACTGTGTGAACAGATTTTTCGCATGTTGCAGGAGCGTGAATTTACAAAGGCGCGTCGGTCTTTAGAGATGCATTATGAATGGAGTTATATCTCTCATGAACTGGAAACAGCTATTCGTGAGGGACAGGCAAATGCTCATGAGGAAATTTCAGAGCGGAATAAAGCAGGTCGCCGATCTGAGGACCATAATGCTGCTACAGATAACCTGTTAGAGCCTCCTATCTAGCCTGATCAATAGGGTTTTTGTGCTAGAAAGAGGGGAGATGTGACCTATAACATAGCTTTTTGTTGGTATCTGGTGTACGCTCTCCACAAGGTAGAAATTTCTCTCTTTGCTAGTTTTTGTTGTAGTGACAAAACTGTATGGAAGAGAGATGTGAAGCGGTCTACGACTGTGGATAGAGAGGCTCACATTGGGAATGTTGTACCAGATACTACAACGATGTGCATCTCTATACCGTATATATTGTATAGAAGAAAAAATGAAAAAGTAGGTCACCCTCCTACGCAAAAATTTATGGGGGAAAACAATGCAAGAACGACAGCAACCTCGATCAGCTAGTGGCGCAAAAGCAATAGCTCTTGATCAAAAAGTACTTGTAGCACGATATCGCCTCTATTTGTTTGTTTCTATTCTGCTTACCGCTGCATTTGCGCTTGGCCTTCACATTATCTTTGGACGCTAATAAGCAACTGCGATAAATGTATAGATAGATATGGTTGGCACCCGCTATTAGCGTGGTGCTTTTTTTTCTTAAGCTGCCTGAGAATAGTAACTCTGTTGCGCTTGCATGAATTGTCGAAACTAAGTACAATTGATCCAGGCTGTTGTGAACTTATCTTGTGTTGAACAGAGGGCTAGTGCGTATGAGTAGTTTACTACCCCGGTCGAACTCTTCTATATCAGCACGTCCTTCCAGGGATGCCGTTCCGCGTCGGCTCATTGTTACGGCTGGCGTTGTGGCTTTCGCGATTCGAGATTGGTCCCTGTGGGTATTATTACGTGTTGGTCCCTGGGGGCCTCCGATGAGACTGGTGTTGGGGTCCGAGTCTGTGGCTGATTCGGTTGATCGTACGTTAGAAGCATTATTGTTATGGTCCGAGCAGGCGTCTCTGCTTGAATTACAATCGGGTTGGCAGGAACAGCAGGTGTATGTCTGGGGCGGTTCCGAGAAAGGGTCATCGGTTTCTCTTATTCATAGTATTTTATTGCGGGCGAACCGTGATGAACTACGACCTAATCTCCAGAAGCAACCGATACCCAGTCTGCATGTGACGTGGGTACCGGTTGAGGATGTTGAGACAGGGACGCGGCAGATTGATGCTGAAGCGCGACCGGGGGTTTTGTCGGCGTTGCAGGCTTTGCGTACAGAGATCCAGGTTGATCCTGAAAATGTGCTGCGTTACTTGGCTGATATGAAACAGATGAGTTCGGCATCGCCCGAAAAAAATAGTTGGCGCCATGAGATGGAGCCAGCCCGTTCTAGTCGAGATACTTTGCCTTTGAGCGTGATCAAGGAGCCTGCTGTGGGTGATGGCACATTGACGTTAGCCGAAGCATCCCTTTTATATCGGGCGTTTTTGGGGCCTGATGCACAGATTGATTTTCCTGGTCTACGGAAGCGTTTATTGGCGACGCAGAGCCTGGAAGAGCTAGAAGAGAAACGCCCAATCAGGGGTTATAAAAGTGATCGTCCGAGGATGAATCTGGTTTATCGTTATCTTGGTTAAGAGACCCGTGGTCGTGGTCATTGCTATTTTGGTAGCAAGGTGTTGTACAGGCACCATGAGGAATAAGAACACATATGGCAAAGGTAACTACTGGTACAGGGGATAGTGGATATACGGGTTTACTCGGTAGTCAGCGCGTTCCCAAATATGATGCACGTCCCGAAACCTTTGGTACGGTCGATGAGGCAACATCTGCACTTGGCCTGGCAAGAGCGTTGACGCAAGACGAGAAAGTTAGAGAGATTATATTTCATATTCAGCAGGAATTGTATTTGCTGATGGGAGAACTCGCGACTCCGCCTGAGCAATATGAAAAAATCGGTTTGAAGATGACCCCGGACCATGTCCAGCGGTTAGAGCAAATCGAAGATGAACTCAAGCAAGAGGTGGCGATCCCAAATAAGTTTATTATCCCTGGGGATACGCAGGATGGAGCCGCACTGGATCTGGCCCGTACAATTGTACGTCGCGCTGAGCGGCATGCAGTGAAGTTGTTTCACGACGGCGTTATTCAGAATACAGAAGTATTACGTTATTTAAATCGTCTCTCAGATCTGATTTTTATTCTGGCACGATATCGGGAAGTGAAATCTTCCCTGGCTTCGTTGCCAGAAGAATAAATAGTTGCAGGCTGTTATGGCGTCATCATTGTATAGATGTATCGTAGTAAATAAGTATAAATTATGGCAGATTGTGAACTATTTCACTGTCTGATACTTCATAAGTTTGCATAATTTAGTAGATTGTCCTATTGGAATATATCTTCATTTTTCTTTCCGTCTATTCGAGACAAAATAGGTATACTACGCATTGTACTTTTTAGAGATCTGAATTCAGTCACTCTTTGGATGTTGGGACTACATGAATGCAGTTGAAAACGAGTCGCGTCTTGTAAGCGACGCTTGTCAAGGCTCTACAGCGGCCTTTGAGATGTTGGTGAATATTTACGAACCACGTATCAGGCGTATGATTTATGGTATGACACAGGATGTGCAGCTTACGCAAGATTTATGTCAGGAAACGTTCTTAGCGGCGTATCGTGCTTTGCCGAGGATGGCTGGCAAAGATTTACGCTTTGCTCCCTGGCTCTATCGTATCGCCTTAAATCTTGTTCGCAGTGAATGGCGTCGTCGAAAACATGTGAAAGTAGTCCCTTTCCCATCACCTTTGGGATCAGATGAGAATGTATTTGATGAGCAGGGAGAAGATTTTCTGGTCTATGATGAGCAATTCGAGGAGCGGGTTGCTCAACGCGAGTTAGTGCGACGGGTGTTATCGCAATTGCCAGAATCTTCAGTCCTCTGCCTACTTCTCGATGCTGAAGGTTTTTCGTATAATGAGATCGCTGAAACCTTGCATGATTCACTCTCTGCTGTGCGCAGTAGATTGTCACGAGCGCGGCAAGCGTTTCAACGAATCTATAACCGTCTTGACCAGGAAGAAAAATAATGAAGGACACGACTCCTGACCCAAAGAGTTTTATGTTTCGACTCTGTCCGTATAGTGCCCAATGTGTACGATGGCTCGATGAAATTGACTCCTTTGATCCCTCACTGCAAGTTGATCCACTGAGTACCGACGAAGAGATGCAATCCTATGAGCTGATCCAGCAACTGGCATTGCATTTGCAGACCTGTGAAATGTGTATGATCACCGTGGCGAAAGTACGGCGACAGCGTGGATATCAGCGGCGATTACTTACTGAATTTCTTGCTGATGGTGAGCATGAAGTCACTACTACTGTCAGTTCCATCATGCAGGCAGTATCTCGTGAGCAGCAACAGCCAATCTCAGGCGCTTTTCAGGGGAGTGATGATGAACTGGATGTGTCAGAACCTTTTCGACTTTTAGATGCATATCCTGCGGGCCAGCCGAAAAAAGAGCAGAAGCCAGTGTCGAAGATTAGCTCTAGAGTACGCTATTTTTCTGTGGTGGCTATGGCTGCGGTGATGATATTGGCATCGGTGAATGTTTTGCACTATTGGGCTGAGGGAACTGCATCTTCTTCGAAGAGTATTCCAGGTACGCAGACTGCTGCTACAACTCCTGCTGTGGAGGTAAAGTCGGTACTTCCCTCCGATCTTACTGAGTCCAGTAGCTGGACATCGGTGGTACTCAGTCGCTTATCTGATGATGGGAAGAGCAAAATTATTGAAAATTATGATCCTGCTGATGGCAAAATGGTGCAGTTAATTCCTTCTTGCTGTTCAAGTAATACGGAAATTGATGAAATATCTGACGATGGTCATAATTTAGCCTATCATAGTTATAATGCACAGACTCAGCAGACAACCTATTCTTTGCTCACGGGTCAGCAATATATTGTGAATGGTTTGGGAACGAACGCTATTTGGGGGACAAATGGTACCGATCTGTATGTTGCAGTCAAAGGTGGCGCGGGATGGCAGATTGATACCAACACGAACGCTATACATCAGCTAGCGGCCCCGTTGCAGGCAACGCAATTGGTGTCATTCCGTGATGATTATCTTTATTTTATGCGCGGAAATGATCTCTATCGTATGAATGTCGCTGCGAATACGAATAAATCTACCAGAGTACTGACGACACAGGCGAACGAAATTGTGAGTGTTGATCCGGATGTATCTCAGGTCTACTACACGAAATTGGCACAGGATGGTCAGCGAGATACCTATGTCGTGAATGGGGATGGCACCGATCCTCAACTTCTGGCTGAGAATAGTACTCCGGTAGGGTATGATAACAATGCGAATGATGCATTGTTGTTGGTACAGCAAGACAAGTCGGATAATCGGTTTAAGTTGTTGAAGACGAGTGCTTCCGCACGAGGTTTGAGCTTTGTCGGGGTGATTGCTCAGAATGCAAAGTCGTTATGTGATGATGTCAATGTGGCTTCTGACGGCGTGCCGATTTGTAGTGCAAGTCTGGCGCTTTCTCCAACCGGAGACATGCTGGTGGCAGAAGTGGGCTATGATAATGGTTCACATAAAATAGTGGCGATGAACTGTTTACAGCACACATCGCAACAGTTAGCGCTGCCAACTTCCGACTCTTCACATCATTTGCACGTGCAGTTGCTTGGTTGGGATAAGTTCCAGGTACGCTAAAAGTCTCGCGTTATCATGACTGCCTCAGAGTATGGTTCGACCGTATATTACAGATAGATGTGTTGGACCATACTTTTTTTTGTGCTTGCTGTTGAGACATGTAATTGTGAGAGGGCATTATTGGTTGCCAGCAGATCAACAGATGCATGACACTGTTCAAAAATTTCTCTGGCTTCCTGTAATGCGCGTTGTATTTGTTGTTGTGGTGAAGTATCTGCGGAGGAAAACATAGATGGTTGTGTCGAGTGTTCTTGTTGGTACTGGAGTAAGGTCAGTCCATAGCCATAGAGTGCTCTGGCATAATCAAGACGTAAGCCATGTGTCTGACAGAGTGCTATTGCTTGCTGGTAATAGTGGATGGATTGCTGGTAGTGTCTCTCCATACTGGCGAGGCAACCGAGCAGGCGATAAGCGTGTCCAATAATGCGTGTGGTGCCATATTTTTGTGCGTCTTTTAACGTTTCTTTCGTGATGTTCTGCGCGGTTTCAAGATTTTCCATCAGGAAATAGACCATTGCCAGTAGATATTTGCTCTCAACAAGGTTTTCAATCTCAATATCAGCAAAAGTAATGATACGTTGCAGTGTTGATCTGGCACGCCGCAAGTACTGTCGTGCTTTGTCGGGCGCCGGATTTTGGGGCGCATAGGTCTGTGCGGTTGCTTGAGCGATGCGTAATCCTGCCACACCAATTAACGCATGATGGATGCAGCGAGAATTTTTGATCACGCGGCCCATATGAAATGCTTTGCGGATACTGCTGGTCGCTTCATCAATTTTGCCGAGATCTTCCTGCACTTCAGCCAGTTCGGCACTGCACCAACTGATGCGCTCGCGGTCATTAATGCGTTCTGCGATGGTAAGGCTTTGTTGATACCAGGATTCTGATGTGAGTAGATCGCCAGACCTGCGTGCTGCGTCACCAAGGTTGAGCATGACAAAGGCCATGTTGGGCAGGTCTTCCCCGCGTTCCGCCAGTTCCAATGAGCGCTGCATATGAATTTTGGCTATCTCAGGTTCTCCTTTTGTGATGTATACCGCGCCGAGATTTCCGCAGACGCGGGCCATTTCTGAAACCAGTTCATCCTGTTCATAGATTGTTAACGCTGTATGTAAATGTTGCAGTGCGAGTTGTGGCTCGCCAAGGCTGGCGGCAACGATGCCTAAGCGTTCATGCGCATATCCTATTTCTAAATGATCACTGTGTAGCGCTCGTTCGATACGAGTTGAAAATGTTAGCTTTGTACCTGACTTTGATGGATCTCTGGCGAGGTTGTGTTGGGATAGGGTGATTTTATTCTCCATGAGTGTAGGCGTGGATGGTTGTAATGGCACGATCTGTTGAAGCATGGCGAGTGCCTCTTCAAGGTGCTGGCGAGCTTCGTGATATTTGCCCTCTAATCTGAGCATTGCACCATACTGTACTTGCAAGCCAGCCCAGGCCGCACTTCTGGTCAGACCAGCCTGAGATAACACCTTCTTGCCCTGTCCATAACAGAGATATGCCTGCTCATATTCGCCTGTAGCAGCATAGGTGGTGCCGATCTCACGCCAGAGGAGTGCCTGTAACTGTATTTCTTTCTCCTCTGTCATTGTCCCGTTCAGAACCTGTTGTTGGAAATAGGACTGGAATTGCTGACTGGTACGTAGATGCAGGATGGTTTGGTAGAGTTGTCGCGCTTCAGTGAATTTTCCAAGAATGCGCCCACATTCTGCCATACGTTCGAGGATGCGACAGACGCGTAGTGGTTCAGGAAATGAATATGATAAGCTCTCTTTCTCTAAGAGTTGTTGTATCTGAGATTGTGGATTGTCGTTGCGGGTTGACTCATGCCATTCCTGGTTGGTGAGTGCCTGTAGTACCTGTAAATAATATTTTTGTGCTTCAGTATAGGCTGCGAGAGCGTATGCATGATCACCTGTTAATTCTGCGTATTGTGCTAATCGTGTCAGGTTGCCACCTCCTTTGCCTAGATGGTAGACAATAGCGGCGGCAACTTTTTCGGGCTGTGTTGTTGTTGCACAGAGCGCGTCTGCTGCCTTTCGATGAAGTTGGGCGCGGCGAGCGGCGGAGAGATGGTTATAGAGATGGCTGATGATGAGTGGATGCCAGAAATGGTAGGTAATATGTGCTCCTGTTCCTTCTTCAAGCAGCAGGCCGGCATGGAGTGCTTCTTCGAGCAGATCTAGCACTGTATCTTCATCCTGCTCATTGACCATTGGCATCAATTGTCTTAATCCAAAGGAACCACCCAGGACTGCGGCCTTTCCCAGGAGTGTTTGACAGTTTCGGCTCAGCTTGCTCAGGCGTCGTTCCAGTACCGAAGAGATTGCTTCTGGAAGGGTGCGGTCGGATGAGGTAAGTGTATGGGGGGGTGTAGTTGTTCTGTCCACATGTTTCTTCTGCGGATAGGCTGCATACTGAGTTGGGACCGTTGTGGGCAAAGGAAATTGAGGTTCTTCTTCGCTGGTGATATTGCCGACATAGCGTGCTAACTCTTCGGCAAAGAATGGATTTCCCGCTGCTTGTAGTTGAATGTTTTCGGCAATATGGGTCGGGACATGTGCGAGGAGTGCGAGAATTTGTGTCTGGGTAAGTGGTAAGATTGGTACAATCGAGATTGCTTGTTCCCGTCGTAAATCAGTAATGAGGTGCTGGAGTTTGTGCTGTGGTGCCAGTTCTCCGTCGCGGCATGTGCCAATCAGTAGTACACGCTGATCCTGTAAATGGTGAATGAGGTAAGTAAGGAGTTCGATACTGCTCTCATCTGCCCAGTGCAGATCGTCAAGAACAAGTAAAAGTGGATGCGCAGTGCTCAGTAAGCTCAGTAATGAAAGTACGGCTTCCCAGAGGTATAAGCGTTCCTGTTCCTGTGAAACTGGCGTGGTGGGAATTGTCTCGCCCGTGGGGAGGACCAGTTCTGGTAGTAGCGCACGTATCCGTCCCAATCGTATAATGAGCGACGATGACGGATTTTCGTGTGTTATGGTGTCCTGGAGCATAGTATTGAACAGGGATGAGTTGTGGACCAGTATGCGGAGCAATTCGGTCCAGGGATGGTATGGGATCGTGCCTTCTTGCTCGTATGAACGGCTCCATGCCACGGTCCAACCACGTTGATAGGCCTCTAAACTCAGTTCTTCTGCGAGCCGTGTTTTGCCGATACCAGACTCTCCTTTGAGGAGGAGAAAATGCGTATGTGTGAATTGTGTATAGGAGGCTCCGCGCGGAAAAACAGGCTGATTATGCACTGAATCTATTGATTGATTTTTATCTATACTTGCTCTGTCCTCAAGTGTGAGCATTACCTGACGCAGCATATGGAGTTCGTCCGTGCGTCCAATCAACGGTGTTTGATTCTGACGTCCTACCTGGAACGCAGGGCGAGGCAAACCTGGAGTAGTAGCTGGTTGTTGTTTGACAGGTGTTACCAGCTTTTCACCAGTTTCACCCGCCTGTTGTTTTGAGGTAGATTGCTGAACAGGCAATGTCTTTGGGACTGATGGAGAGAGGGTAGGAATATGCCCCTGGCGAAGTTTCTCGTACAACTCAATAGTTTCTGGTAGAGGATCACACTCGTAATCGCGTTGTAGCATCGTGACATGCTGTGTATAGATTTTCAGTGCTTCACCACGTCGATCAAGTTGTGTGAGCAGGATCATCAGGCGTTGGAGCGCTGTTTCATTGGATGGATCTGCAGTGCGTAGACGGTCCAGTGTTTCGATAGCACTGACAAATTCTTTATGGGTGACTTGAACCTGCGCAAGGCCAAGCAGTAGACTGATCCAGGCACGTTGGAGCGTATCACGCCGCTGCATTGCCCATTCGACATAGAGTTCTTCAAGTAAATAAGGGCCGTGATACAGACCTGCGGCATCTTCAAGTAGATGCTGTTTCTGTTTGAGATCGATTGTTACATCGGCTTCTTTCAATAAGTGTTCGAATTCTTCAGCATCAACCCATATCTGTGTGCGATCTGCCAGTTCAAGGATATCTCTTTCGAGTCGCAACATGCGGGATGCAGCAGGACGAGGAATTCCAGGCTCCAGGATCAGACGGAGTTCATGGACCGCGCCATTGAGACGGTTGGCGGCAATATCAATCTCAAGTTCCGGCCAGAGGTGATCCATAACCTGTTCACGTCCAAGGCGGCGACCAGAGCTACTGAGGAGGCAACCCAGGAGCGCTCGTGCCCGCCGACGATGCCAGATACGATTATCAACTGGCTGCCAGCTATTATTTTGCCAGCGTTCAATACGAAATTGTCCAAGTAGATAGATACGTAATACTGGTGTCGTCTGAGCAGTTACTTTTTGCTGGGACGCCACTGCATCATCTTTTTTAAGATTCGCAGCTTCTTTTCGTTCAAGTACAACATGTTCAGGAAGATGGACCCCGATATATTTGCTTACCGTACGACCATTTTCGCTCCAATATGCATACCAATAGGGGCCATGCCCCTGACCTTCCTGACACTTTCGACAGCGTTTCTTTCCACAGCGGGTAAATTGCTGGCGATAGGTAACTTTCCCGTTCATCCCCTGGCCTATCTGCCTTCTGTTTCGTTTCGACAAAGTGAAAAATTACTATAATAGCATTAATCAAGTCATTTTGCTTACATTATTGCATTGTAGCGTAGACTGCAATTCTACTACAATAATATAGCCTAAATATAGCCTATATGCACTATTTTTCAGTAGATAGAAAATATCATGATTTTCGGTTATCCACGGAAATGTCATGTACATATGGTGGTGATTTTAGCCTTGTTTGCGTCCTTTTAATAAAATATACTGAATTGCGAAGCTTTTTAGGTGTCCTTGCCCATCATCTTCGATCTGTAGTTCTTTTTTTGCCTGTTCGCTACCATTGAGTATATAGTGTGTCATTTTTGCTAACTCATTGGCAGGCATCTGTGCGCGTTCGGTCCAGCTATCATATGGTTGGGTCTTGAACAGTGTTTCCTGATGCTCAATGCGCAATCTCGCCTCAATAAAGAATTGCACCCATTCTTCTTTGGTGTATGAGCGGACATGCGAGGAGTCGCGCCATTTTTCGATGGTGTTGTGAAATTTATCTACCTCTGGATCACTGGATGTGATGTTATCAATGAGCAGGAAGAGTCCCTGTGGTTTGAGGACGCGGGCAATCTCTCTGACTGCCTGACGGATGTTGGGAAAGTGATGAGGGGCAATGCGGCAGGTTACACGGTCAAAGCTAGCATCTTCAAATGGGAGCTGTTCCGCGTCAGCGACACGAAAGTCAGCATTTGTTACGCCCTGCTCTTGCAGGAACGCTCGTGCTGTATCAAGCATAATTGGTGTCAGATCACTTACTGTCACATGCGCTACGTGTGGTGCTACGGCTAGCGCCGTATGACCACCGCCAGTTGCGACGTCAAGCGCGAGTTGTTGTTTATTCCATTCCCCTAGATCAATGAGTTTGGGGAGGTCTTTCCCTGAACGATGTGATGGACTGGTGACATAGCTTGCTGCTGTACGACTGAAATAGTCCTGTACCTGTTTTTTCTTCTCCTCAGATGAGAGATCTTGATTCATCTTTTCTGCATCCTTTCCATTGGGTGTCTTATACCTTTTAGCATACAATTTTTGTGATTGATATAGCTATAGCCTGTCCTGACTTTTGGGTAGAATGGTGCAAGTTGCATGTCTGTCAGTGGGTGTTATGCTGCTCGACGCGCCTTGAGGGGCTATGCTATGATAGATGGGTACATTTTCCTCTTTTGCAGTATGGTTGTGGAATAGATTTATATGCCAAGACTCGAAGGTTCTGTTGAAAACATCGTTTTCCGCAATGAAGATAATCATTATACAATTGCGCGTTTTCGCTTGAATACACGCAATACACTCTTTCATGATAATCAGACGACAATTGTGGGGGTGCTTCCTGGTATTCACTCTGGTGAAATGCTTTCTGTTGAAGGTGAGTGGGAAACCGATCCGCGTTATGGTCGTCAATTGCGTGTTGCCAGTTACGTACAACGCCTGCCTACGACATCTGATGGCATGATTCGCTATCTGAGTTCTGGACTGATTAAAGGTATTGGACCAAAGAAAGCGGGATTGATAGTTGATCATTTTGGTGAACAAACGCTGGCAATTATTGAGCAGCAACCAGAGCTGTTACGTCAGGTCAGGGGGCTTAGCGTGAAAGATTGTGTGCGCATTCAGCAGGCCTGGCATGAGCAGGAAGACATCAAAGAGCTTCATCTCTTTTTGCAGACGCACGAGGTATCGTTGAACGTTGCGACACGCATTTATAAGCAATATGGTAAAGAGTCGATCCGTGTGGTGCGTGAAAATCCATATCAGCTTGCGCAAGAAGTGAATGGTATTGGTTTCCGTACGGCTGATGATATTGCTATCAAGTTAGGTCTACCTCAAGACAGTTTTCCACGTCTGGCAACTGGCATTACCTACGTTCTCACTCAGGCGGCTAATGAGGATGGTCACTGTTTTCTCTTCAGGTCGGATGCCGCACGACGTTCCGCTGCGACGTTACAGGTGCCATTGGCGACAATGCAGGGTGTCTTTGATGTGATCGGGCATGAGCAGGATCTTTTCGTGGAAGCACCCTCAGAGTCAGTTTTGGATGCGCTGTCTGCTGCACATATAGATGAAGAACAGAGCAATCAAGAGGCAGAGAGCGAGCAGCGGCACAAATTGATAGCGGAAATGCAGGCTGAGCCACGTATCTATTATAGTCCTTTCTGGTATGCTGAACAGGGATCGGCACGGCTCTTGCGTCTGCTACAACAGGCTCCCAGTGCATTACCTGCCGCATCACCAGAACTCTGGGAGCGTGTCTTTCAACTGCTGCAACAGAAGCGCAATATGTATCTGACCGAGAAACAGCGTGAAGCGGTGCAACTGGCATATAAGCATAAAGTATCTATTCTGACAGGTGGCCCGGGCACCGGGAAATCAACCTCAATCCGTGCGCTATTGATACTATTGCGTACACGGAAGATCAACGTTGCGTTGACCGCTCCAACGGGACGTGCTGCGAAGCGGCTGACCGAAGCGACTGGTATGCAGGCCAGCACATTGCATCGTCTCTTAGAATATGCGCCTCATGACAATACATATCAACGCAATGAAGATAATCCTCTGCCACATCAGTTTGTCATCGTTGATGAATTCTCGATGGTGGATATTCTGTTGTTCTATCATTTATTGAAAGCGTTGCCCGGCAATACCCATTTATTGCTGGTGGGTGATGCCGATCAGTTGCCTTCTGTTGGTCCTGGTAACGTATTGCGTGATCTTTTGCGCAGTGATGTTTTGCCGACTGTGCGACTGGTTGAACTGTTTCGTCAGGCGCAGCAGAGCAAGATCGTTGTGAATGCACACCGTATTAATCAGGGGCAACTACCAAATGTAAAAGTTGAAGCCACGAGTGATTTTTTCTTCATGTCAGAGGAAGACCCGTTGCGAGCACAACAGTTGATAGTCGATCTGGTACATCGTCGTTTGCCTGCACGTTACCATTTTAATCCGATGACAGATATCCAGGTCCTTGCGCCGATGTATAAGGGCGCGGTCGGTGTAAATATCCTCAACGAGCGTTTACAGACACAACTGAATCCGCAATCATTCGCGCATGTAGAATGGGGGGATCGGCTCTTTCGTGTTGGTGACAAAGTCATGCAGACGAAGAATAACTATGATAAAGGGGTATTTAATGGGGATGTGGGTTTCATCCGTCGCATTGACACAGAGGATACATCGCTCAAAGTAGAATTTCAGGAAGAGTCCGGTCCGATGCTGGTAGAATATGAGTTTCATGAACTGGATGAGCTTGTGTTAGCATACGCGGTCACAGTTCATAAGAGCCAGGGAAGTGAATATCCCGTTGTGATTTTACCGCTGGTGCGTGATCATCATATGCTCCTCCAACGCAATTTGCTGTATACGGCTATTACACGTGCAAAGCGCTTTTGTGTTATTGTAGGGCAACGTTCCGCGTTGGAGTATGCTGTCCAGAATGATCGTGTCGCATTACGCAACACCTATTTGGCGGAGAGGTTGCTCGCTCTCTGTCATACCATACATCCTTAAGCGCATGTTTATCTAATAGCCAAAAGTGATGTGAATACAAAGTAGATGGATGGATGTGATATCTTCCGGGGATACCGCGCATGATTTCGTGGTAGAGGAAATATTTTGTAGCTCTCAAGTTGTTCTTATCAGTATGATATAATAACGTACTTGAAGGAGCCATTTTGTTTGTGCTTCTTTGATGTTACCTCTACATAGGAGCAGTTATGGATCGCCAAGAAGCAATAGAGTTCCTGTTGGATCATTACGAGAATCCGCGCAACCGTGGTGAAATTGAGCACCCTGATGTCAATTTGAGTGGTGGAAATCCTGGTTGTGCTGATGTTATTACCGTGCAGGCGCGTTTTGATGACAACGGAAAAGTTGAAGATATCGCCTGGGATGGAGAAGGGTGTACAATCAGCCGCGCTGCTGCATCCTATGTATCTGAGATTACGCAGGGGATGAGCATTGAAGAGATCGAGAACTTGTCGTTTGAGGATCTCATTGATCAGCTTGGTCGTGAACTTGTGATGACACGCCCTACCTGTGCAACGCTTGCGCTTGGTACTCTTAAAAAAGGTGTGCATGAATACCATATGCACAAACAAGCCAGTGAGTAAAATAAACAGCCTTCGATTATTTTAGCAAGCAAAGAGAACAAAAAGCCTCAGAAGTGAGGGTCTTTTGTTCTCTTTTTTATGGAACATGAAAGATCCTTTTAAAGAGTGTTTTATTGCTTAGAAAGTATTTTATATGAAATTATAGATAGATATTTTATGTATATGTAGAAAGAATAGTATAAGATCAGGAATGAAAAAAGTAGACCGGGAAGATGAATAGTGTTTTACCGTCATTGAGAGTGGAAATTAGCACATATTGCTGTCACGATGGCTACTGATGTATGTTTATTATTCTCACAATCGAGACATCTCCTGTGCTACAAACAATATCTTACTAGCCGTGTGTTGGTTCTCTCTGTTTTTCATCTTGCCGTGCTGGTATCTGGCTGGGTGCATCATAGAATGGTGACAGATGATGGTAGCGACCGCGATAATACGCAAGCGGTTGATATTCGTCTGTGGGAACCGTTCCATTTGATGCGTTTTTTTCCTGTCCGTCGGAAGTAACAAGCGTGACCTGCCCATTGGTGCCCATTGCCTCTACCTGCCCGATAAAAATTGTATGATCACCGGCTGGATATTCATCAATGATGCGTGCATCAACAAAGGCAAGAATATTATTAATAATAGGTGAGCCTGTAGCTATTGTATGATAGGCAATGTGATTGAAATTAGAGAAACGATCAGCCACGCCAGTAGCGAAATTACGGCCGAGGTTTTCCTGTTCTTCTGTGAGCATATTGACCGCAAAAGCTTTACTCTCTCGGAAGAGTCTAAGGATTTTGCTGCGATTATCGATACAGACAAGTACCAGTGGTGGGTTGAGGGAGACAGAACAAAATGCATTGACGGTTATGCCGGATACTTCCCCCTGGCTACTTGTGGTGACAACAGTTACCCCTGTAGCAAAGCGGCCCATAACCTGTCGGAAAAATTCTTTTTCAATCGCCATTATTAATCCTTTTTCATCATAATAAGATCCAATAAAAAAGAAAACATAGAAACGCAAGTAGAGTAGCTCTGAACAATATATCAAGCGTCGCGAAGAACTCTTCCAGTTTCCTATCATGAAAAGAATGATACGCCTGATAGTATCAAAGGAACTGCCAATATAAGATAGTAGAGCCAATTATACTCTTTATAGTAAAGAGTATCGTCATAAAAAGAGTATCATCCTCTTTCTATATCTTGTCAACTGTACAAAAGTGCAAACAGAAGCGAATTTAAGGCTATTGTGTTGTTGTAGCGGCGGTTTGTGTGTGTGTACTGGCTCTTTGGTTGACATGATATACTGTCGTCGATATACTTACTTTATTCTTACTTGTTGTGAAACTGCTCTGGGTGGCCTGTTTGTGCAGGCAGAATAGGGAAGTCGGTGCGAAACCGACGCAGACGCGCTACTGTAACTGGTGCGCTCGCAGCTTGCTGGTGTCTGCCATTTTCCAGTTCGCATCACGGTTTGATGTAGAACCTGAGAAGGCGGATGCGGTGCAGTGAGCGCCAGAAGCCAGAAGACCTGCCCATTGCAAGGTTTACCTTCCTCGCGTATAGGAGTGATACCTGTTCGATGAAAATAGTAACACATGCCAATGTCCCCACTGTGCCTCAGCCTCAGTTGCAACAGACAAAACGACGTTTTATTTCCGTCCCGCTCTGCATGTTTTTTTTATGCCTCTTTTTAATTCTGTCAATCCTTCTTGCTGTTAGCTTTGGCTCAGTTGCGATTCCCCCTCTTACTATTGTACAGATTTTGCTAAATGGAACAAAGATTTTCCATTTTGCGCAACGTTGGGACCCATCATTGGTGATCATTATCTGGCAGGTACGTATGCCTGTGGTCATCGGGGATGTGCTTGTTGGGGCTGCGCTGGCGGTTGCTGGCGTATTATTTCAGGGGATGTTGCGCAATCCTTTAGCGGACCCTTTTCTGATCGGAACTTCTTCAGGGGCAGCTTTAGGTGCGACGATTGCTTTTGTTTTGCCAGTATCGACGGTGTTTGGGGCTTTTTTCCCGCTTACGCCACTACTGGCTTTTATTGGAGCAATCACGACGGTTCTATTTGTATATGTGCTGGCGCGTACAGGCGGTCAGACGCCTGTGGTGACGCTGATTCTGGCTGGCGTGGTGGTTAATGCGGTACTGGTCGCCGGGCAGAGCCTGATTCTGACCCTCTGGCCGTCTGAGAACTTTGGGCAGTTGTTAGGTCTATTCAACTGGCTCTCTGGTGGGGTGGCTGAGGTTGGTTGGTCGACTCTGACTGTTATTGCTGTGATTGTGGTGTGTGGTATTGGCATCGCTTTGCTACTGGTACGGGTCTTGGATGTGTTCGCGTTAGGGGAAGAGCAGGCTTCGCACCTCGGCTTGCATGTTGAATGGTATAAGTTTGTTATCGTTGTTGTCGCCTCGCTGTTGACTGCGGCTGCGGTTTCGATTAGTGGTCTGGTCGGGTTTGTGGGATTGGTCACTCCACACGTTCTGCGTTTGTTGCTTGGTCCGCGTCATCGAGTATTAGTGCCTGCTTCCGCATTGGGAGGCGCTATTTTCCTGACTCTGGCGGATTTATTTGCTCGCACTGTCTTTGCTCCTATTGTAGTTCCGGTGGGAGTTTGTACCGCGCTGGTAGGTGCGCCATTTTTCTTATTTCTGTTACGGAGCAATAAGCGAGAGTATACATGGTAAAGAGCACTGAAGAGAGAGCCAGAGTCAGCCCGGTTCCATTGCTGCATGTGCAGCATGTTTCCTTTGGCTATGATAAGAAACCGCTATTGTATGATGTATCGTTGCAGGTGCAGGCGGGGGAGATGGTTGGTCTGCTTGGTCCCAATGGATCGGGTAAAACAACGTTGATGCGCTTGCTGAGTGGTGTCATACAACCGCAACAAGGTCAGGTCGTGTTACATGGACATGACGTACGCCACTGGGGGCGTCGTCACGTGGCACGTCATCTTGCCGTTGTACCACAGGAATTACATATGCCGTTTGCTTTTACCGTTGAGCACATGGTAAGTATGGGAAGGACACCTTTTCTCACGTCTTTCTGGCGGACACAAAGGGAAAAAGATCAGCAGATTACATATGAAGCGATGGTTTCTGCTGGTATTGCGCAGTTAGCGGATCGTCTTTTTAATGAACTCAGTGGTGGCGAACGGCAGCGGGTGCTCATTGCGATGGCGCTCGCGCAACAGCCAGATGTCCTCCTGTTGGATGAGCCGACCGCGCATCTGGACATCAAATATCAGATAGAAACGCTGGAACTGGTCCAACATCTCAATCGTGAGCGAGGGATGACAATTCTTGCTGCCCTTCATGATTTGAATCTTGCTTCTCGTTATTTTTCTCGCCTGCTCCTTTTCCAGCGTGGTATTGTCGCTGATGGAAGTCCGGCTGAGGTATTAACTCCTGGTCTGTTGCGCCGTGTCTATGATGTGCAGGTGCAGGTAGGGATCTTGCGTGGTAGTGAACACCTGAGCATCCAGCCATTTACTCATCGTGTCAATGAGCAAGAGGTTATGGATACAGTTCCAGCGCGTTTGCATGTGATTGCTGGTGGTGGGGCAGGGGAGTTGGTGATGCGGGCTTTGGCTGACGCACATATATCTTTTACCGCAGGTGCGCTGAATAGTGGGGATAGTGATCATGCGTTGGCGTTACGACTGGCTGAAGAAGTGATTACTGAGCAGCCGTTTGCGCCCATTTCCCCGGAAGTTTTGACGAAAGTACAATCTGCCTTACAGCATGTTTCACTTTTGCTGGTATGTCCAATCGCGATTGGTCCTGGCAATCTTGGCTTGTTACAGGAGGCCGTCAGGGCTACACAACGTGGTCTGCCTACATTGCTCTTAACATCTTCAATGGTAACAAATACTGCTGCTGCTGCAAGTAATGTTGAGAATTTATCCGGACTGATAGATGAGTTTGCGTCTCGTGATTATACAGGAGGTCTGGGTGTACGTAGTATTGAGCAGTTGATTGAAGCAGGAGTTATCTTAGTGGGTTCGATAGGGGAAGCCTTAGCAGAAATAAAGCAGCGCCTTCCTGACACAGAAACAAATTCAGTGCGCTTTTCCTGATATTTTGCCTGTCGCTAGATAGAGCACAGGTTATTTCTGGAGAGAATAACCTGTGCATTGTTCTATTTAGAGAACCGTTAACAGTTCTGGTTCACCATCAGTGATTGCCAGCGAATGCTCGAACTGCGCGGAACGTTTACCATCCGCTGTTACAATTGTCCAGCGGTCAGGTAGGGTGCGAGCATTATATGTGCCAACGTTGATCATTGGCTCAATCGTAAAGACCATGCCTTTTTGGATGCGCAGACCAGTATTGGGGCGACCGAAATGTGGCACATTGGGGTCTTCATGTAGTGAGCGACCAACGCCATGTCCCACCAGATCACGAACCACCGAGAAACCCTGTGCCTCTGCATAGGTCTGAATGGCATCACCGATATCACCCAGGCGTTTGCCATGACGAGCCTGCTCGATACCGAGCATCATCGAGCGATGGGTTACATCAACCAGGCGTTGTGTCTCTTCACTCAAGGTGCCCACACCATAGGTCATGCAGGAGTCGCCAACCCAGCCATTCAGAGTCACGCCAATGTCCACACCAATAATATCGCCATCTTTCAGGATTGTATCAGTACTGGGAATACCGTGGCAGATAACCTCATTGACCGAAGCACAGATCGTGCCGGGGAATGGAGGAATCGCCGGGCGACCATGTCCACCTGGATGGGCACCATATCCTTTGTAAATAGGAATCGCGCCTTTGCCACGAATATAATCTTCCGCAATCTGGTCTAATTCTCCGGTAGAAACACCAGGTTTGATGTAGGGGCGTAGCACCTCAAATGTCTGCGCAACCAGACGTCCTGCTTCCCGTAACATGTCAATTTCTTTGCGTGATTTCAATAAAACAGCCATATGTTTTTACCTCATCAAGGTGTCTATTACATGCCAGTTCAACAACCGTATGTATAGGTTAGAGTGCCTGTAGATTTCGCTCCTGTGGTTGTTCCCAGCGCAAGAGATCATTTGTTGTAACATCAAAGTAGCTATGAAAGTAGTTGAGCAGTTGATCAATCGTGGTGTAATCGATACGTTGACTTTTCCCTGTATGCAATGCGGCTATCACACTTAAGGATACGCCACTTTCATCCGCAAGACGACGTAAGCTCAACGCGGGAAGCCCTTTTTTTGCGCGTTCAACATTTGCTCTGGCCAATAACAAACGAAGATTGCAGTCAATTGTCACGATGAACTCCTCTTACACTCTCTTCTTTGCATTCTAGTTGACTCCTTCTATCTTAGCAGTAATTGTTGTGTGATGTCAATACAATGTGTTGCTTTAGGACTACGAAAAAGAGGAAAAATAATATAACTAATCTGCATGAAAGGAATGAAGAGAGATATTATGGTGTAGATTACCATTCCTGTAAAGCACTTGCAATCTGGAATACTTGCTCGTATACTTGCATAAAGCCATAAAACATATGTTCGTATTGAGCTTTTTTTACATATTGCTGGTATTACCTGTTATTTTAAGGATGTAAAGGGTGTTAGTATGGATCTGGAAGATCAAGAGACTGTGACTTTGCGATTACCATCGACATTAAGTGCGTATAGTGGGGGGAAAAGCCAGATTATGTTGCAAGCAGCCACTGTAGAACAATTACTGGGGCTTTTGCATGAACGTCATCCATTAGTATGGGAGCGTCTTTGTACAGAACAGGGATATATACGTGAACATGTAAAAATTTTCGTGAATAATCAATTGATCAGCGGACAGGATGGACTCAAGACGCACTTGCAGCCAGGACAAGAAATTATTGTTTTGCCCGCGAAATTCAATATATAGTACCTCAAGAGCAGTTGGTTTTGCTCAGGAGCAGAAAGGTTTACACCAGTTTCAGCGAGAATAAAGAAAAAGCAAAGCATTTGTATCTCCAGAGATAGAAGATATGTGATGTGTGTAGTAGGGATAGAGTATGTTGTATGGGTGTTTGCAGCAAATAATGGATAGAGATAAGAAGGGATAAAAATAAGCAGGAAGCTAGATGGTAAAGGAGAGAAGGGAAGATTGGAAAGCTTCTTCTATCGTCAGAGGATGTCGAAAGGCATCCCTGCCGTTCAAATAGGTATCCGTCCTTCCATATAGAATTATACAAGTGTAATGATTCTATTGTAATGTGCATCTATCACATTTTACAGTGATAAATATAGATAATTTTGTGCAGTAATTATTGAGAATAAAAATCCTGCATTGAGAGTAGAAATTGTTTGTAAAGAGGAATAACGATCTGTCTGTACTGATGTTTTTACGCGTCTGTTTATATGTATCTATTTTATTGCTAGCACTATGGAGAAATAGCCAACATTGGCTTGTTTAACTAGATGCATTGACACCTACCGTACGCAGTTTTTATACTAGTACTAAGCATTACATATGAATGTATCAGAATTGGGTAAGAAGGGATAGTATCGGTTCATGTCATTTACGCAAGATGAACTGCAAGCGCTTGATTCTATCATGGGTCAGAAGATAGATATCCTGAGTCGTGATTTAGAGCGTGCAGCGGATCGGCGTATGAGCAGAATCTCTCATGAATTGGAACAACATGTGATCTCGTTACATCAAGTGTTGTTAAAGGCATTTGCTGATAATCAGGTAAAAATGAGAGAGATGTTCCAACAATTTTTGCAAATCAAGCAGAGGCAGGAACTGTCTATTGCTACACTTGGACTAGAGAGATATCAGAAAGACGTCCAGCAATCATTTGAAGATTTTATTGATCGTTCTCTGGCAGCCCAGTTATTAGCTTTTGAGCAATTGCTTCATCAACATGTAACTGAATCTTCCTCGATAATAGAATCAGCAACCTCTTATTCTGAGTCTTTACAAGATTTTAAAGAAATTGAAGTCCAGACCGAAATTGCGTGGGATGAACTTGTTGACCTTATGGATCACTCCCTGGATCAACGGTTTGCTGCCTTACAGGATTCGTTGGTGTCCTTTGGACAAGATATTGAGCGACGTTTAACAGCGCATATACAGGCGTTGCATGGTGCGGTTAGTACGGGTATGATGGATGTGTTGCCCTCAAATACACTTGATAAGGAGCCAGCAACGAAACGAATTACGACACCGCTCTCCTCATCACCTTGCCGGGATGAGGAATGAGTGTAGGATGAATGTAGGTGCTGCAAGAAGAGTAAAATATGCAAGGTTGCTTGAGAATTGTTATGAGTAGATGTAGTATCTGCTTGCACGCGTCTCACTTATTTGGTATGCTTAATGCAGGACAATTTCTAGGGAATACTTAGTCATCGCAGATTGTATTATATTCTCTCAGAGGAAAGCAGATAGCTTATGGACAGTTCTCTTCACAGTGCAAGTCTCACGGCGGATGACCTGACAAAACCTGTTGTATCGGTAGATACAGTGAAGGAAGAGGAAGAGCACCATATTCATATGCCGAATCCAAGTTTGTGGCCGCTTGTGCTAAGCGTTGCGATCTTGGTGACTGTGGTTGGATTGCTATTCCTGCCAGGTGGAGCGTGGCTCTCTGCCATTGCAGTGCCCTTTGTACTTGTGGGGATTTTGGGTTGGGCTGTGGAAAATCCCAGTGCCAAACCAGAAGCGGAGTATATTCTCTCGCCCACCATTGGGGGTGCTCTGGCAAAATATCAAAATGGTCAGGATGTTCTCGATCGCGATGGGGTGTGGTTAGGTACCATTCATGCTCGCTTCGATCATTATATTCTCGTGGATCGGGGTGGAATGGCGATAAAAGTGTATTATGTGCCACCTCAAATGATCGAAAGTGTCGTACAGAATAATGTTGTGCGCCTGAAAGTACGCGAGGCTGATCTCCTGATTAAAGGTCTGGATCGCGTGCCAGCGGATCTCTACGATGAAGAACCGGTGCATGGTTTCCCACGGGTGAATGGTGTACCCCTTTTTGCGCATGATCCTCTCTCGCCAGCCGAAACAGGACATTATAACTACGGACCTAATTTTCCTGGTATTAATACCGATGCTGCTGGATCATATCGTCCTGAAGAAGTACGACCGATCCCACAGAAGTATGTAGCAGATCGCAAGAGTCTTTATCTGAACAGGAAATCCCTTCCAACACGCTCTGTGAGCGTAGAATCATAAAGTATGGTGGAGCAGGAGGGTGAGCGGTTGCTTGCCCTCCTTTTTGTGCCTGACAGATGGTTATGGACGAACGCGAGCAGGGACTTTGCGTTTATTTATCTTTCTGGTAGTCATAGAATCCTCGTCCGCTTTTGCGCCCATACAGACCAGACGTGACCATACGGCGTAACAGGGGTGGTGGTGTGTAGAGTGGATCTTTATACTCCTCGTAGATTGCTTCGGCCGCCCAGAGCGTTGTATCCAATCCGACATAGTCCAGCAAGGTAAATGGCCCCATTGGATAACCACAGCCGAGTTTCATTGCAGTATCGATATCATCGCGACTTGCTATGCCGTTTTCAAGCATCCGAATGGCTGCCAATAGGTAGGGAATGAGTAGAAAATTGACGATAAAGCCTGCTGTGTCTTTAGCAAGCACTGGCGTTTTTCCTAACGAGAGCGCGAATTGTTTGATGGTTTCGATCGTTTCTTCTGCGGTTGAGATCGTTTTGACAATCTCGACCAGCTTCATAACAGGAGCAGGATTGAAGAAATGCAAACCACAGATCTTCTCCGGACGTTTGGTGACTGCTCCCATCTGGGTAACGCTCAGGGAAGAGGTGTTGCTGAGAATCAGCGCCGATGGGGCTAGCATGCGATCCAGCACCGGGAAGAGTCGTAGTTTCTCTTCTATATTTTCCAGAATCGCCTCTATAACCAGATCGCAGTCAGCCAGATCAGTAAGTGTAACAGTTCCCTGTAGTTGCGCTCGGTAGCTTTCCACCTGTTCTGCTGTGATCTTGCCTTTACGTTCCATTGTTTGCCAGGCATCGTAGATACGCGCTGTGCCTTTGTCAAGGAATGATTGGTCAACTTCACGTACGATTGTGGTATAACCGGCCTGTACACACGTTTGAGCGATCCCTGCACCCATTAATCCACAGCCAATTACACCTACTTTGTGTATTTCCATGAGCATAGAACCTCTTTGTTATTGGTGAGAAATGATTTTTGTTACTTGTGCTGAAAGTTATGCCAAAGTTGCATTACTGATTGTACGAGTGGTACTCCATATTGTAATCGTTCCTGCGCAATTCGCCAATTGGCGTGTGCCCCCCGCGCTGCGGCTGCGGGACGGAGCACTTCTTGAATTACATGCATATATGTATCTATATCAGGTGGAAAGAGGTATGAGTGTGCGGTATTCTCAAGGTAAAAGTAGTTACCCTGGCTTTGATAGCGGTCCCGTATATCTTGTTGGGATTGCATGATTGTGCTATCCGGAAGCGCAATGTCAGGAATTGCTCCGAATGGGAAACAATGGAGATGGGCATGGAAAACTGTCTGGCGGAAAACACCATGCTCCCAGTAGACGGGTTCGGCATAGTAATAGTGAAAAAAGTGTTGTACTTCCAGCTTCAATTCCGTTAGTTCTGTATCCAATGTTTCTGGCACGGCTCCATAACAGGCATAGTGATCTTTGGGGATAATTAATACATGGCCTTCGACCAGAGGAGCATGATCAGCAACGATGCGAAAATGGGTGGTTTCTTTGAGTAG
This sequence comes from Dictyobacter sp., assembly GCA_035493535.1. GTDB lineage: Bacteria > Chloroflexota > Ktedonobacteria > Ktedonobacterales > Ktedonobacteraceae > Dictyobacter. The sequence goes on along the minus strand of DATJIE010000057.1, from coordinate 19,348 downwards.
ATACGATTGAACTGATTGGAATTGACAAAATGCGCATTCTGGATGAAGTGTTTCGGCATCTGATGTGATGCTGCTCCTGCGTTCCATACAATACTCCTAACACGTTGCTACTGATGGTTATTTCTGAAAATGAAAATATGGCATATCGTCAGTGTGTGACGAGCATGATGAACGGAGAGCAGGAGTGACATAGGCTCTTGCTCCCCCGCGCGGATTAACCTGCGTGACGAAAACCAGCTTCTGACATCGTGAGTGGGGTTCCTTCCGCGATGATGCCAGCATTGACGACTTCGGCGACGATGAGCGTAGAGTCGCCAGCATCAGTCAGGCTACGGACTGAACAGGTTACCCAGGAGAGTGCATCTTGTAGAATGGGGGTACCATCTTCCTGTACGGTGTATTGAATGTTTTCTAACTTGTTTGGGTGTTTGAGCGCAGATTTTCCTAATGCTCCCGCAAGTTCTCGTTGCCCTGTGCGTAAAACATTCACTGTGAAGGTGCCGCTCTCTTTAATCATTGGTAAAGATTTTGAGTCGTTTTCGACTGAAACTGCCAGCAATGGTGGCTCGAATGAGACTTGTGATAGCCAGTTCGCAGTGAAGGCATTGACCTCATTTCCACTTTTACAGGTTACTGCGTACAGCCCATAGGTGAACATGCGTAACGCTTGTTTTTTGACTGCCGGGTCCATATATTTGTCCTTTCTCGTAAAGGGAGTTTTCCCTGGTTTGCCTTTTCATTGTAACTCTTTTGCATGGAGAGCGTCCATTCATGGGTATAGAATGTAAGCCAGCATTGGAAACCTCCTGTCAGGTTGCTTGTAACTTCTTGCTTTTTTATTACTGAACAATTTGGGTAATGTATTATATAGAATGTTTTATATTATATGATAATTTTGAGGCGTATTACCTGCTTCGATACGTCTATCAAGTATAAGCTGTTTGCCACTATCTGGTAAATGGCTGTGTTGTACTGTCTTGCCGAAAGGAATGTCTGGTGATGAAGCGAAAGAGCAAGAGTGTATACGCTGTGATAGTAGTGTGGTTTGGCATAATTATGGCTATGAGTGGATGTAGCTCATCCAGTTCCGGCAATGGTCAGTCCGGGCAGTCATTGACACCAACAGCTACGGTCAGGCAACAACCAACAGTGATTCCTACTTCTCCTCCTGTGCAATCAGCAGTAACGACATTGCTGAATCATGCGACTGCAGCTAATCAGAAGGTGAAAGTACAGGTACCTCAGAGCATGAGAACGGGTGTGTTCGCTCAGGATCGTTATCTGAATGTGCCATCTGGTTTTGCGATCTCTGTATACGCACGTATTCCTGGCACACGTTTTATGGCAATGGCCCCGAATGGTGATATGCTGGTTTCGGTGCCGGGTGATGGCAAAGTTGTTCTGGTTCATCCACAGGCAAACGGTGATCCGCGTGTGTCTGACTATGTAACTGGCTTGAGCAAGCCGCATGATATCGTATTTCATGCCATCGGTCAAACGACCTATGTCTACATTTCTGAAACGAATCAGGTGGATCGTTTTGTCTATCACACAGGTGATACACAGGCGCAGGGGCGGCAGATCATTGTTTCTGGTTTACCAGATAGTAGCCTGCCAGAATTACATGGGCAATATGGGCATGAGTTGAAAAACATTGCGCTGGATGATCAACATCATCTGTATGTCTCTGTTGCATCAACCTGTAATGCCTGTGTGGAGGATACGATCAGTAATCCAGTGCGAGGAGCCATTTATCAATATGATGAGAATGGGAAAAATGGACATTTGTATGCGCGTGGTCTGCGCAATGCCGAAGGATTAGCATTTGTTCCGGGGACAAATACCTTGTGGGTGGCGGTCAACAATCGTGATAATATTGCCTATCCCTTTCAGGATAGCACAGGGAATTATGGTCAGGTTGTTCCATCCTATGTTGATAACCATCCCCCTGATGAATTTACTCAGGTACGTAGTGGCGGGAATTATGGTTGGCCGTTCTGTAATCCTGATCCTGCGCATGGCATGAATACTATGCCTTTTGATCGTGATGTGCAATTTAATGCAGATGGGCATGTGAATTGTGATGCAATGGATCGGATCAATAAGGGGATTCAAGCGCATTCAGCGCCCCTTGGACTGTCATTTATAAGCGATGCATCTATGATGCATATGGGAGCGTTGATAGGCTTGCATGGTTCCTGGAATCGTACACAATTGACTGGTTACAAGGTAATCTTTTTTCCCTGGAATACAGTAACCAATGTGCCAGGAAATCAGGTGGATCTGGTGACGGGTTGGATTGAAGCGGGCAATCAGCAGGCATGGGGGCGACCTGTTGATAGTATCGCAGATGCGCAGGGGAATGTGTTCATCTCTGATGACCAGAGCGGTACGATCTATAAACTCTCGTTGTCAAATATCCACTAATGTGTTTGGGATGGATGGCTGGAGGCAGGCATAAAATGAGGAGCACGCTATCTGTATATGTTTATGATAGGGTGCTCCTCAATCTGTCGAAGAGAACATTTTACGAGCTTCCTTCGCACAAGTAGAAAGGAAGCAGTATGTATTCTCTAACGTTGCATAGTGCCTAACTGGCACGTTGTAGGCTCTGCTCAGCAGAACCATGATTCGGTCAGATGGGGAAGTACTTTGGGGGTTCCATAGGCGCGGACAGCGCGGAAGAAGGAGTATTTTTCACCGCGTGCTCGTAAGGCAAGTGCCTTGACCTGGAAAAAGGTTGTGATCGGGTCGGCTCCGGTATTTTCCGCCTGTTCCACTGTTGCTGCAACTTTGCGTTGTAGTTCATCCATGCGTGGATCTGGGTGAGTCCAGAGATAGGTGAATGCGGTAGGGTCCAGTTCTCCCAACCAGCTTTTGCTCTCTGGCATCTCAAGGTGTGCTGATCCAGGTGGTAGGAGCAGGCGAATGGAGAGGTGGACAGGATCTATGTGTTCGATATAGTGATGTGTTTCAAAAAAGGTAAGCAGGTCAATGTAACTATCCAGTGTTTCCCAGGGAGTGAATGGGAGTAGTGATGGGCGTAGTGGCACACCTGCTTTTTCCATCAACTGGAATGCAGTGGTTACATCGTCTGCTGTATGTCCTTTATCCAGATGTTGCAGTACATCATTATTGAATGATTCGACCGCTGAGACAACAAATGCGCAGCCCAGATCATGCATTTCTGGTAAGAGGTGAGCATGTTTGAGTAGATGCTCGATTTTGATGGTCGCGTCAAACGTCAGATCAGGAAATTCTGTGTGTAGTGTTCTAAGAATTCTCAGGGCATGGGTCGGACCATTCCAGAAATCGGGATCGCCAAAGGTGATGTGAGTTGCCCCCTGTGCTACCTGTGCTCGGATGTCCGCGAGGACGATTTGAGCGGGGATAGCGAAGAAACGCCCATGATAAATAGGCGTCAGCGGACAATGTAAGCAGGTATGCTTACAGCCTCTGGTTGTCTCTGTATATCCTACAACACGTAGTTCTGTATCTCGTTGTAGGCGGGCATAACGTGTTAACTCCGGGAGATGTTGCCGCTCGGGAACTACAAAAGGTGTTCGTTCGATCCAGGGACCACTGACAGAGCCACGTGTTGTGACACCCGGCACAACGAGATCATCATCATGTTCAAGTGACCGTATGAGTTTCAGCAAAGGTACCTCATATTCGCCGCCAATTGCTGAATCGATCAGGCCCTGTCGCAGAAAGTGATCTGCGTTTAGAAGCGCATAGAGTCCATAGAAACAGATATGAGCCTGCGGATTACGGGTACGTACACGTTGAGCAATTTGCTCTCCCAGACGCATTGCGGTATGCATAGGGACTGCTATCGCTACAAACTTTGCTGCCTGTATTGTCTCATCTGTGAGTTCATCAACGGCTGTATCAACGCATGATGGCGTATAGTTACTTTGCTGTAGCATCGCTGATAGTGATGCGAGATGAAATGGCTGGTGACCTAATTCATAACAGGAAATGAGAAGAATATTTCCAGGGTATTTCATTTTTTGCGTGGTGCGCCGCCTCCTCCTTTACGACCTGGTCCACCACCAGGGCCTGCTCCTGCTGGCGTCCAACCTTCTGGTGTTCCTGAGTCTGCTCCGAAGAAGAACTCTTCCATCTGGTCACGTAAGATTTTACGCGACTCCGGATCTCCCATATTTAAACCATAGTGGTTAATAATGAGAACTTGTTGGGCAGGCCACATATCAAATGCCTGTTTTGAGATATGTTCGTAGATGCGCCTGCCTAAATCGCCAGGAAATGGCGGTTTGTCCAGCCCTGGCAACTCACGTTTTAATTTTACGCATTGGACCATACGTGGCATGATCTTAACTCCCGAATAGTGGTGTTTTAACATGATAACACACTAGAGTGGCTGTAGAGTCACAGAAATCTATACTTTATTGTACTACAGATAGAAGTTTGTGTCTTATATCAGTTGTATCAAGTTTCTTGTTATTGCTCCTCTGTTCGATGAGTGAAAGGGGGTCTATCATTGTTCATCGTCTTTGTATGGTTGCTAAGAGATAGTACTTCTTGTCGTTCTTCGGGTATGGGTGATATGGTAGGTACAGAATACTCGAATGATAACAAGAAAGCATCACCATTCTCAGAAAAGAACTGAATCGAGAACGCAATGTCTGAACTTGCTCCTGTGAAACAGTCACCGCGTGTTGTGTTTTTGGGTATGCAGGGGAACTTTTCTGTTCCATCTCTGTCCGCTTTATTAGAGCATGGAATCGAGGTTTGCGCGGTTGTTGTGCCCACCAACTCCATTCCAGGTATGAAAAAACCTCCTATCGTGCGTAAAGATCCACCGCAGTCGCCACGTATGGCATTACCCTTAATGCAATCGGTTATAGCTCCTTCTATTGTACAGATTGCCTGGAAGCATCATATTCCTGTCTGGGAAGTTTCTACATTGAGCCATGCCGAAACGTTTACGACACTTGCTTCCTATGAGCCTGATATTATTTGTGTATCCTGTTTCTCTTTGCGTCTACCAGGTAAGGTGCTGGCGTTGCCGCGCCTGGGTTGTTTGAATGTGCATCCATCGTTGCTTCCTGCCAACCGTGGTCCGGTTCCTGTCTTCTGGACCCTGAAAGAAGGACTGTCTGTGACCGGTGCGACTGTCCATTTTATGGAAGAAGAGATGGATCGTGGCGATATTCTGGCGCAGGCAACGTTAGATGTGCCGGAGGGTATTCGTTACATGGAATTGGAGAACTTGTGCGCTCGACTTGGTGGCACATTGCTGGCTCAGGCTGTGCAAGATGTCTATGCGAATTGTTCCACACGCATCGTACAAGATGAAGCGCAGAGTAGTTATTATTCATTTCCCTCCGGGGATGATTTTCGCGTTGATCCGCTGCTGTGGTCAGCACGCCACCTCTATAATTTTGTTCGAGGTGTCAGTGGTTGGGGGGAGCCAGTTGAAATTATCCAACAACCTCAACCTCTTTTTGCTACCGATGCTATTGCATATCGTTTAAAAGGACAAAAGGAATGTGAAGCGCCCTTTCGTACAGCGATGGAACCGCCAAAAGAGATTGTATGGGTAAAGTGTCGAGATGGTTTTGTGTGCATATATTTGTTACTCGACGAGTAACAGGCTCTATGATATGATCGATTGGCATTAAATGATTGTATGCTGTTGAGAAGGGGTTATCTGCATTGTGTATCTGAAACGTTTAGATATGCTTGGCTTTAAAAGTTTCGCGGTACGTACACAATTAGAATTTAGTTCTGGGATTACTGCTGTTGTGGGGCCAAATGGAGCGGGTAAGTCGAATGTCGCTGATTCCATTCGCTGGGTCTTAGGTGAGCAGAGTATGCGTCAGCTACGTGGCAAGAAGAGCGAGGATATTATTTTCGCTGGTAGCCAGGGACGTGCAGCATTAGGGATGGCTGAAGTTTCACTGACGCTTGACAACAGCACTGGTTGGGTTCCCTCGGAGTATAGCGAGATTACCGTAACGCGGCGTAGCTTTCGGTCAGGTGAAAATGAATATCTGATTAATAAGCAGAAGGTGCGACTCAAGGATGTTCTTTTGTTGTTAGCGCAGGCGCGTATTGGTCATGATTCCTACACTGTGATTGGTCAGGGGTTGATTGACTCTACACTCAGTTTGCGGGCGGAAGAGCGGCGTGGTCTGTTTGAAGACGCCGCAGGCATCCGACCGTTTCAGGTGCAGCGTACTGATGCTGAAAATCGTTTGCGGCAAACCGAGCAGAACCTTGAACGTCTGCGTGATATTGTCAATGAGATTGAACCACGATTGAAGCCGCTGGCAGAGCAGGCGAAGCGGGCCGTTGAATATCTACAACTTACTGCTGAATTACAGAAAATTCAGCGTTTGTGGTATGGATTGCAGTGGCGTCGTTTGCAATCCAGTAGAGAGCAGGCTGAGCGTCACGAACAGGAACAAGCGCAAAAAGCTCAGCAGCATGAAGAGGCGCTACAGGTTCTGGTTGAACAGATCAAGGGGCATCGTACTCATCGTCAGGCTACTCAGCGTTCGCTCAGCGATATTCGTCAATCTTTAGGTAATGCTCGTGATCGTGTGCAGCAGTTGGAGTGTGAACTGGCCATCGACCAGGAACGTACTGGTAGCTTTGAACGCCAGCGTGGTGATTTGCAGCAAGAGGAGCGTCATTTGCGTGAACGGCTCATCACATTACAGAAACACCTGATCGATCTTGAAGAGCAATGTGATCTGGCTAATGAAGGTGTTGATGATGGTTCGGCAAAACTGGCTGCCAGTGAAGCCCGGGTTGCGAAGGCACAGCAAGAATATGAGATGGATGAGCGCCGCCTTCGATCCGTGCAGCGTGACCTGTTACAGGTGCAATCCTTTTTAGGTGCTGCTCAATCAGAGTTTGCTCGTTTGCAAAAGCAGTTGACTGAGAGACAGCAGTCATTAACCAGTAGACGTAATACGATTGCTCAAGCGCAGGAAAAAGAACGTTCAGTCAATGAACGTCTCACGACTGAAATAGCACGTCAGGCCATTGCTCATGAAGAAGAGAAGGTGATTGCTCAGCGTAAACAGTCTCTTATGCAGCAGATCAACGAGGCTCAGCAGGAGATGGAACGTATGAAAACGATGCTCTCCGAAGCTGAGCGCCGAAAACGTACGACACTTGATCGATTGACGATGGTCAAAAACTGGCGTCAGAGCTTAAGTGGCTATAGTGATGGCGTACGTGCGTTGCTGCGTGCCCCGGCGGGGAAAGTTTCTGGTATGATTGGTCCTGTTCCCCAACTTGGCGTCGTGCCAGTTGCATTGGAACGGGCTATGGGTGTGGCTCTGAGATCATATATGCAGGCTGTGGTTGTTCAGACATTACGCGATGCACAGCAATGTCTGGACTATTTACGCAGTTCACAAGCAGGTAAAGCTATAGTTGTCTGGCTTACTCGCGAAGAGATCGATGATGACGCACATGAAGTCAATATTATTCAGGAACAGGTTGAGGAGATGGTGCTGCAACGTTTCCTGCATACGTTGCCAGAGCATGAAGCTCATGTTTCCGGTTTTGCATGGCGTTTGATTGAATGTGAACAGTCATACCGAGCATTTTTCCGTCGACTTATGCATGGTATTGTGATTGTGCGTGATATGTCAACCGCTCTGGTTTTGTTGGAATGGTTACTACAACTCAGCGCCTCTTCTGATAGCGATCTCCCTTTTACTGCTGTTGTCACACTGGATGGAGAGATGTTGCATGTAGATGGTTGGTTGACCAGTGGCGGACAGGATGGTGCGCAACAGGGTTTATTGGCCCATGAACGTGAATTACGCGAGTTACCACAACATTTGACAGAAATTGAAACAGTTATTGCTCAAGTTCATGATATGATTAGCGCGGTACAGCGTAGTCAGGAAGGTCGTCGTGTTGAGCAGCATGCTCTGGATAAAGAACTGCATAAATCCCATGAGCGCCTTAAGGAGATTGATAAGGTTGTACAGGCAGCACAGCGCGAATTAGAACGCATACAGACAGAGGTACGGCTAGCATCATCTGTCGAACAGCAATTTGCCGCAGAGGTTGTCAGTATCGAACAGGACATGCTTACATTGCAAGCACGCATACGAGAGCAAGAGAAGTTACAACGTGAACAAGCGGGATTGGCAGAAGAACTTCAGTTTGAACTGGAAGAGCGTGCTATCAGCTATCGTCGTCAGCAAGATACCCTCGGTCAGGAGCGTACTGCATTAGCTGTCAGGCGACAGGAAGCCAGATCGTTGCGACAACAGTTATCCCAGCAACAAGGGCAGGCAAAAGATATTCGTGCGCGGATTGACCAGCAAGTAGCACGTATAAGAGCGACTGAGCAGCAACAGCAGGTGTTACAGACGACAATCGTTCAACATCGTCATGCTTTAGGACAGGCGCAACAGCAGGTTCAGGAACTGGCTGAGTGTGTACAAATAAGCGAACAGCAAATGGCGGATATTGATCAGCAGATAGCTACGTTGGAACAACAGCAAGGGATCGTACAACATAGCGCCAAAGAGCAAGAGACCCTCTATCGTCGTTCTCTGCTGGAGCGTCAGAAAGCTCGTGATGCTGTCGATGCCTTATTGGTTCAATTGCGCGATGAGTTGGATATCTCCGATCCACACGTATTAGAGCAAGAATTCCCGCAGGAAGTGCAGAGAGTGGGTGAGGGTAGCCATACCGACCAGCATAACGCTCAGGGTCATCCTTTATCTGCAGAACAGCGATCAGCAGTGATACCAGTGTTGTTAACAGAGGAAGAAGAAACACAGTTGAAACGTTATCGTAGACGCATAGAAACGCTGCGTAGTCGCTTAAAAGCGATGGGGGGCTGTGATACCAGTGCGCCACAAGTCTATGAAGAGACAAAGATTCGCTATGAATTCCTTTCCGGTCAGATAGGTGATATGGATCAGGCAGCATTACAATTGCACGAAATTATTGATCAGTTAGATGCAACAATGTCGAAGCAATTTGAGGCCACGTTTCAGGCTGTCAATGCGCGTTTTCGTGAACACTTTACAACGCTCTTTAACGGTGGTACGGCCCGATTGGAATTGGTCAGAGTGAAGGAGAGCGAAGAGGATGTTGTTGTCTCTTCAGCAATGCCCTCTGGTGTTGACGTGATTGTTCAGCCACCTGGCAAGAAAGTACAGGATCTCTCTCTGCTTTCTGGCGGTGAACGGTCATTGGTTGCAGCCGCGTTGCTCTTCTCCTTGTTAGAGATTAATCCTCCACCATTCTGTCTTCTGGATGAAGTGGACGCTGCTCTCGACGAATCAAATGTCACCCGTTTTTGTGATATTCTGAAACGCCTTGCTGAGCGGACCCAATTTATTGTTATTACGCATAATCGTGTGACCATGACCGCTGCACAGGTTATTTATGGTGTCTCGATGCGTGAAAGTGTCTCACACTTGCTTTCAATGCGTCTGGAAGAGGCTGCGGTTGGCGTGGGGCGTTGAAGCGGAAATGAGCGTGTGTATTGGAGCTTGACAAATGAGACTGATTCTGGCATACTACACCTTGTTAAGAAAGCCACTTGTATGCGCAGGTGAGCTGGTGACAATAGCGAAGAGGGCACACCCGTTCCCATCCCGAACACGGAAGTTAAGCTCTTCAGCCCCTACGATACTATGTGGGTAGCTGCATGGGAAAATAGGACGTCGCCGTCTCACCCGCTCGTGACAGGTGGTTTTTTTGTGTGGTCAGAAGCAGTATATTGCTTTTCCCCACACTGAGGATGAAGGTGATAGGTATGCGTGTACGCACATTTCGCGCTGAAGATGTCACAACTCTTTACCAGATTCATCTGGCGGCGGCCCATCGAGATACGTATCAAACTATGGATGAGCAAGTATTTAGCGATTGGATCACAGATCCACAGCTAGATGCTTGCTCAAATATTTTTGTATTGACTGATGATGATGATGAACTGCAAACATGGGGGCAGGCAGGCACTTTGGAAGGGATTGAAGGCGAAATTATTGGCTACACGGTAGTTCAATGTTTTTTTGAAGCGGACTGCTATCACTTCCGTTGCATTGGAGCTGTGCACCCTGACCATCGCCGGAAGGGTGCTGGAAATGCCCTGTTGATTTGTGCCTTGAATCGTATGCATGGTATGGAGGCAGAAGTGGATAGTGGAGCAATAGAGCAATCAATCTATTTCGAGGTACTTTTACCAGCACAAGATGTCAACTTACAACGTCTGCTTGAACGGAGGCATATGCAGTTCGTTAGCGCAGAAATGTATCCTGGTTTTTGTCTTTATCGACAACAGTTGTAGTTTTGGTCGATATGCATATTTTCTGAAAGTAAATCCTGAGAAGAAAAGATAGAAACTGACCTGCCAGTATGTGTCAACCTGGCAGGCCAACTACTACTGGCTGGTTCCATCCTCCAAAGATGGAGAAGAAGTGAGCAACTTCTCAAGGGTAGCGCGGCGCACACGATATGCCTGACGCATGCCGCTGTGAGGTAGACTTATTGCCTCAAGTACCCCACTTTTGATCCATCTGCGTACCGTGGTATCGTCAACACGAAGTCTACGCGCAACTTCGCTAACAGTAAGTAGATCCGCTTCCTCGTTTGCCACGAAATCCTCTTTCTGGTCTTGCTTTGCGATGCATTAGACCGAACGAATAGAATGGAGACTTTACAATACAGGTAAAAGTATGAGGCTTTATCTCATAGCTCTATTTTACTATAATGACGAATTGGTGTATTCTGAGTAACGATACTTCTACCCATATTGCACTGTATGTGTGATTGAATCTATATGGATCGATTATATTTCATTTTTGCAGCAAAAGTGGAAGCAGACTTATCTGTACAATTTAGCCACCAATCATAGACATGCTACGGTTGGCACGCTTGAAGCGTTTGTCTCCAATGTAGTGCTTCAGTTCTTTATGCCAGACAGCTTTTCTCAGCACCTGGATAAGCTCTTCATCGCTGGCTGCGGAACGCAGGACAGAGCGGATATCCGTTTCTTCTGTCGCAAAAAGGCAGGTTCGTAGTTGTCCGTCAGCGGTTAAGCGTATACGGTCACAGGATGAGCAGAATGGATGGCTGACAGGATTAATGAAACCGACCTCACCAATACCATCGCTAAACGTATAGCGGCGTGCGGTTTCCGCAGGATCGCCGTTGGTTATCTGAATCAGAGGACCATGGGCTTCTTCGATGATGTGTTTGATTTCGTCGCCAGTAAGTATATCTTCTTTGCGCCATATCTGGTCGGCATCGAGAGGCATAAATTCGATCCAGCGCATAACGTACGCTTTATCGCGTGCGAAACGTACAAAATCCAATACTTCTTCTTCACTAAAATCGCGCATCGCGACCGCATTAATTTTGACGGGGTGGATCGATGGATACTTTGCGAGTTCATCCAGTCCTTCAAGCACACGATCCATCTGATCTCGTCGTGTAACCTTTGCGAACTTTTCGCGTACCAGTGAATCCAGGCTGACATTGACACGGGTGAGTCCAGCTTCTGCTAAAGCCTGTGCCTGTTGTTTGAGCAAGATACCATTCGTTGTCAGGCTCAAACTGCGTAATCCTTCAATTTGTTTGAGCTGTCGGATGAGTTCGGGGAGATCGCGTCTGACGAGCGGCTCACCACCAGTTAAACGAATTTGCTCAATACCAATGCTAACTGCTAATTGTGAGATACGGACGATCTCCTCAAACGAGAGGATTTCAGCCTTTTTGAGCCAGGGGAGTCCTTCTGCGGGCATACAATATGTACAACGAAAATTACATTTATCGGTTACAGATATGCGCATGCTTTTGATACGTCTTCCATAACTGTCTACAAGTAGTTCCACGGCTCACCTTCTCTTTATCTGTATGTTCTAGCGTATAAACTATACATACTATAGCACAAATTGTTCTGGACGTCCTGATAGACTTGGAAGGTATCCTTCAACTGTAGAGAAATGGGTTTTCTATTCTGTTATTTGTTGAATAGAATTATTCTCAGGATAATTTTTCTTCTCCGTGGATATGAGTGAATATTACCTGTATATTGAGTTTGCGCTGTGACGCTGTTCTTGCCTGTGTGAGGTAGCTGTGGATTGGCAACAAACTTACTGTTCTGTACGTTTTCATTTTGTTGTTTATGCTGCAAACGTTGGCTGTGGGATTGGTTATCCTGATCTTTTTGCGTCTTCAATCCATAATTCTATCACTTCAGAAGCATTTTTGATGGCTTCTTCAGATGTGTCACCGTGTGTTCTGCATCCGTTAAGTTCTGGAATGGTAACCACATATATATTGTCTCGTGGGTCCCATTGAATAACCATTGAATAATGATCAGGGTTTATATTCTTTTCCCACCTTTCTTAATGCGTTTGCTACATCTTCGATACTACGAAATTTTTTTCGTAATTATGATTCATCTACTTTCAAAACTTTGATTTTGATGTTGCCAAATCAGGATAGTTGCTCGATGCCTTTAAAACGGCAATTGTTTTTCTTGGTGATATATTACCAAATATCTTGTGCTTTTCACAATTTCTCATAAATATAATGAGGCAGTGCATGAATGTATTCGCCAGTATCTACTCAAAATGAGACAAGAAAAAAGCCGCTACGTGTTCTTCTGTTCACGTAGCGGCTTTTTTAGCATTGGAGTCGCCTGTGGACTGCTGTGAGTGCCACAGGCTTTCTTTTGGCGTGAGTTATATTATGCGTCGTAGTACATTGAGAATTCGATTGGAGCAGGGCGCAGGCGAACTGCGGCAGCTTGCTCACGTTTGAGTTCAATATATTTCTCAAGGACGTCAGGTGTAAAGACATCGCCTTCGAGCAAGAAGTCGTGGTCGTTCTCAAGAGCGTTCAACGCCTCATCCAGAGATCCTGGTACGGAACTGATCTCGCGCAGTTCTTCTGGAGTCATTGAGTACAGGTCACGATCAACAGGGCCGTAGCCGTGCTTGCTTGGATCGATCTCTTTGCGAATACCGTCCAGACCAGCCATCAGCAATGCTGAGAAGAGCAGGTATGGGTTAGCAGTTGGGTCTGGCGGGCGGAACTCCACACGTTTCGCTTTTGGACTCTCGGTTTTAGGGATACGAACAGCAGCACTACGGTTACCAGATGAGTAAACCAGATTGACTGGAGCCTCGAAACCAGGAACCAGACGTTTGAAGCTGTTGGTGGATGAAGCCGCAATGGCGAGCACTGCTGGTGCGTGGGTGAGGATACCACCGATGTAGAAGCGAGCCAGTTGAGACAGACCAGCATAGCCATCAGCATCATAGAAAAGTGGCTTCTCAGCTTTCCAGAGGCTCTGGTGCGTATGCATACCAGATCCATTATCACCATAGACTGGTTTGGGCATGAAGGTTGCTGATTTGCCATACTTGCGAGCAGTGTTTTTAATCACATACTTGAAGAGGAGCAGCTTATCAGCGGTATCAACCAATGTACCAAAGCGATAGTCGATCTCTGCCTGTCCAGGAGCGCCAACTTCGTGGTGGTGGGCTTCAACTGTAATGCCGAGAGCTTCGAGATTCAGAACCATCTCACTACGCAGATCCTGGTAGGTATCGCTTGGTGCGACCGGGAAATAGCCGCCTTTGACATTCATCAAATGTCCCAGGTTACGTTCGCCGTCACGGCCTTCACTGTTCCAGTGAGCTTCGTCGGAATCAACCTCTGCATACTGCTTGTTGTCTTTTGATGCATAACGGACATTATCAAAAATGTAGAATTCTGCTTCTGGGCCAAAGAAAGCGGTATCTGCAATGCCACTGCTGCGCAGATATTCTTCTGCTTTCTGGGCGATGTAACGTGGATCACGGCTATAGGGCTTTTGATCTGGACCAGGATGAGCAATGTTACAGGTAAGGCTCAGTGTAGGAACAGCAGTGAAAGGATCAATGAAGGCAGTGCTGGCATCGGGGATGACCATCATATCGCTTTCGTCGATGGTTTGGAAGCCACGTACACTCGAACCATCAAAAGGTAAGCCTTCTGAAAATAAATCTTCTGTTAAGACATGTGCAGGCACGCTAAAATGTTGCCAGGTGCCTGGTAGATCTGTGAATTTGAAATCTACTATCTTGACACCCTGTTCTTTAGCAAGCTTTAAGACATCCTCTGGGGCCATCAGTTGTATTCTCCTCTTAACGTGTTCTCCCGGCTTCTTCGCTGGTAAGTATGGCATGCTTTGCCTGAGACTATACCTCGATGATTCCTCATTCAGTACATATAGAAGGACACCTCATCTATCAGGTGAGGTCTTTCATGCCTGTCCATATGATAAGATGTTACGGTGGAGCATACTACAGGCAGTTTATCTGAAAGTTCCATCTTCATAATTGTGCACTGTGCACAATTGTAGCTCGAATTCACATCTATTTCCTGGTTTCACTATGCATAAATTTGTGTTACAGCGGTCTGTGTTGCTGAAATCTCATGTACATACTAACTATATCGGTGTGGTTGTTTTTTTTATAGAGTGTGTTTGTGTGTCAATAGAAAGGTCCATCCCAATCATGAAATAATGCTGGCATGGACCGTCTATTGGCGTTTGTTGATATTGGCTGAAGCCTGGCCTATACGATAGCGCTGATTTTGCTTGTGTGAGTATAGTGTTGCGAAATTTCCACGTCTTGCAGCATTTCGATATCATCAATTGTATCAATATCCACTGCCAGACCTAATGTTTTATGCAGTGTATGACTGAGATTTTGCCGGGATGCTTCATGCTGGTAGTGCTGTAAGCTGTTCAGACCAAAAACATAGGGTAAGGCCAGGGGGGGACGCACAAGGATGGCATTTGTGCCAGTTCCTTCCTGTGAGGGGGCCAGTACAACTTGATAGCGTTGCGATTGTTCAACCAGCCCCTGGAGATCGCGTGTTTGCAGTAATGGTAAGTCAGCAGAAATAGTAAGTAACGCCTGTGAGCCAGCCATAATCTCCTGGTGCGCGGCTGCTGTCAGGGCTGGATTATGTCCTGCCAGTTCTTCTTTCAGGGCCACCGCTCCCCATTGTTGTGTGATTTCTCGTACGTGTGCATCTGGACTGACTACGGATATACGAGAAAATAGCTGGCTTTCCTGTAGTGTCATGATTACATGGTTGAGCATGTGAAGCACTAAATTGGCTCGTTGTTCTGGGGTGCAATAAGGTGCAAGACGGCTCTTCACTTCACTCAGTGATTTCACTGGAATCAGCGCTGTGTAATTCAACGGTCTATCCTACATTCCAAGCAGGCAATTCAGTAAAGGCATGGCACCGGATTACTGATTGCCTGCTTTATTCTTTATCCGGTCTGGGATGCCTCAAGATGGTTATGCAAAATGAAGACCAGCGGCCTGTAAAACTGCACGTGCGAGATTGGCTTTGGCGACACTATCGCTCATGATGGTATTGGTTACGACTGTGGGGATGCCCAGATCTTCGATTGCCTCTTTCAGATGGGCGTCCTGCTCATCAATTACCATGACATCCAGGAAATCGCGATACCGACGTGCGACGCCAACCGCAGAGACTTCCACGTGTAATCCCCGCATCAATTTGTCAGCAGGTCCTTTAATGGGTGCTCCACCAACAATAGGGCTGACTGCAACAACCATGCCGCTGGTTTCATGCAGGGCTTCATGGATGCCTGGCACACTTAAAATGCTACCAATACTGACAATCGGATTGCTGGGTGCGATGAGCACGGCATCCGCTTGTTTGATGGCATCGATAACTCCAGGCGCTGGTTTCGCGGTATCCGCACCCACAAATATGACGTCCTGCACTTCATCAGAACACTGACGTTTGATCATATATTCCTCAAAGTGGATCAGTCCATCGGGTGTTTTGATATGTGTCTCGATTGGTTGATCACTCATCGGAAGGATGCGCAATTGTAGACCAAAGCTCTTTGTGAGGCCAGCCGTGATTTCACTGAGCGTTTTCCCCTGGCGCAGGAGGTTTGTACGGTGGATATGGGTCGCTAGATCGCGATCACCGAGCCAGAACCAGTTTTCATATCCATAACTGGTAAGTTGCTGCATGGCATTATTGGTATCACCCCGTAGACCCCAACCGTTTTTCTCATCGACACTGCCCGATAGTGTGTAGATGACAATGTCGGTATCCGGAGAAACGCGCAACCCATAGACATCACGATCATCCCCGGTGTTTGCTATTACTGTAATCTGGTCCTGGGGAACAACCTGAATAACACCCTCTAGAAAACGTGATGCTCCAACACCACCCGCAAGAACAACTATCATCTGCTTTTCCCCTTCTCATACCCACATGCATGCAAATGTGCAGCCTCTGTTGTTTGAACTGTATTCAGGCACTGCCCTTATTTGCATGCAAAGAAATATTCATTCTACTCAAATCGGACAACGAGTTCATCTAATGGTCTGCGTGGACGTCGTTTGGGATCTGCTGCCGCGTAGCCTACTGTGATGAGCGCCTGTGGGATGAGACGAGGATCAAGGTCAAGAGCCTGGCAGGCGATCTCAGGACAGAAGAGCGGCGCGCACATCCAGCCTCCGTCTAATCCCAGGTCATATGCTGTGAGTAACAGATTTTGTATCGCGGCACCAATGCTTTGAATTGCCATTGTTTTTTCGTCATTCTGACGCTGTTCATCTGGATAGTGATCCAGATCTTCCAGGTACAGGCAAGGGATAATGAGTACTGGTGCTTCGAGCATACGCTGACGAGATTTTTGCAGGCGGATATTCACGATATCGGCAGGCTGCTGATCCATTTCCAGGTTGTCTTTCCAGGTTTCCGCCATGCGATCTACAAGTTGCAGCTTCAATTCTGGTTTTGTAATGACTGCGAAGCGCCAGGGCTGTCTCCCATGTGGCGATGGTGCCCAGCGAGCAGCTTCGAGCATTTCCAGTAGATGTTCACGGCTAACTGGACGATCCTGAAATTTACGAACACTACGCCGTTCATGTAACAGTGTCGCGAGATCGCTGGTGCGTCTGGGCACTGTTACTGGACGTGTATGCTCTTGCTTTTGTGTGTCGATTGCTTTTTCCATAGTTATTAAGGTGTGTTGTTTCTGCTAATTTTAACGGAACATGTCCGTCGATGCGTCACGTAAAAGTGTATTGATGGTGCCTTCAGCTGGTGTATAGCTGTAACCGCGAATAAGCGCAACGGGAACTTGATCAATTTTCCCCATCACCAGTTCTGCGGCTGAGGCTAATTCGTCGGCAACAGAGATCATGCTGGCATGGAGTTCGTAACCATAGGGATCGTTCTGCCCACGATAGTCCGTGAGTGGTTCAATACCAGAAACGCCGATTGCCATGTTGACCTG
Source organism: Dictyobacter sp. (assembly GCA_035493535.1). Taxonomy (GTDB): domain Bacteria; phylum Chloroflexota; class Ktedonobacteria; order Ktedonobacterales; family Ktedonobacteraceae; genus Dictyobacter. The sequence goes on along the minus strand of DATJIE010000057.1, from coordinate 2,034 downwards.
TCCTGTACGCCAGGCACGTCCCCATGTATCAGAAATAATGATGGCTGTATCGATATTACTCAGTTGCTGAAGGCGTGCGCGTAAAGTTTTTGCTGACGCGTCAGAGTCAACCGGCAGTAATGTCAGTAGATGTGCTCCATTGACGTTTGATTCATCAACTCCCGCATTGGCACAAATAAATCCATGTTCGGTTTCACTGACGATGACGCCATGGTCCATACGTACGATACGTTTGCTTTCGTTTAAGACAACCTCTACATGGCGAGCGTCTTTGTCATAGCGTTCTGCAATTTTGATGGCGAACGGCGATGGCTCGATCGTATTGAGATCGACGGTACGACCTTCTGCTTTGGAGACGATCTTTTGGGTGACAACAAGGATGTCTCCAGCTTCTAACGAGAGATTCTGCTGTTGCAAGGCTGTATATATGAGAAGTCCCAGGTCTGTGCCTGGGGGAATCTCGCCAATACCTTTGATGGGTATAACTCGCAATTCTGTAGTCATTATTAGTCCTATGTTTCTGCTACAACTCAGGTCGAATATGTTTGTTTTTGGACAGTATATCTTCAGAGTTGGAATGAGCGATGCAATGTGCTGTGTTTCCACTGCATGACAATCCGCTTTGAGCATACTGCACGAGCGTCTTGCAAATTTACTGTATGTTATTATATCCCCCTCAATGAGACTCTGCCAAGTGCGTAATTGCTTGTATTGCCCTTTATGTTTATTTTGAAACGATGGCACTGCTTTTGGATAAAGGGAGCTGAAATGCTGTGGGGAGTGTGTAGCTATGATGATCGTAGAATACGTTGTGCCCATTCTCTCGTGTGGATGTGACTGTTGGAGGGAATAAATTGGTAGCTATTCGGGGTTTATAGGCAGAGAATATCGTTTTTTGGAGGATTTTTATGGCTGATTTCTCGACGCCAAAGTCGAATTTAGATAGCCCTGTCGTGCAGAAGATACTGCATTCAAAGGCATTTGCCCATCTTTCTACCCTTGGCCCTAAGGGCGAGCCACAGTCATCTCCGATGTGGTTTCTGTGGGATGGTGAATATATCAAGTTTACGCATTCAACCATTCGTAAAAAATATCATAATGTGAAGCGTGATCCACGTGTTGCTATTTCTATTACCGATGCCGAGAATCCCTATACCTATGTTGAGTTCCGTGGGGTAGTGGAACGGATCGAGGAAGATCCTACCGGCGCTTTCTTCGATGAACTGGCGGAGCGCTATGGTGTGTCTTTCCGCTATCCTGGTGATCCACGTGTCATTTTCTATGTCCGGATTGAGCATATCGTTGGTATGGGTCTCTAAATAGATTTGTGTGATGTAGCATAATTGTGAAATGAATATATTAGCAATGTCACGATGTAATAGATAGTGAGAGAAGTTTAGCTGGTTTTTTCTCACTAGCACGCTATGGAAGATAGAAAAACGCTATTTAGTGTGATTGTCGTATCCTCTTGCGTAAAATTATTTTTTTGTGGCATACTAATTGGTGATAGTGACCTTCGGGGCAGGGTGAAATTCCCGACCGGCGGTGATGTACAGGTTCAGCATGAAGTTGATAATTGAGAACGTGTACGAAGCCCGCGAGTCCGTGATCAGTCTCCTCTAGACTGAGAATGTGATTGACTCGGTGTAAATCCGAGGCCGACGGTATAGTCCGGATGGGAGAAGGTTTAGAAGTGGAGTATCTTGTTTGTCGTGGTTCAGTGCGACAGACCAGATGACGATGTCGTATCTCCTCGCATCTCCCACTATGTCCCCCCGGAGTAGTTGAATTGACGGCGCTCTATGTCTATGAGTATCGCTGTCAGTATAGCTAAAGACCGAGGGATCGAATGAGTGTAACTTCTTTTGAAGAAGCGACTATGGAAGAGTCGCAGTCGTTGCAAGAACTGGATGTACCTGTTGCTGTAACTCGTGTGCAGCAGAAAGGCCGGGTCCAGGCGCGCAATCGTGTTTTATCATTGATACCAGCAGTTGTTTTCGGAGTCATTTTGTTGCTGGTATGGTATGCTTTCAC
>DATJIE010000056.1:0-11498 GCA_035493535.1 Dictyobacter sp. | reverse complement strand
ATTGTCGATACTGCCAGGCAATAGGAATGGATCGACCTGGTTTGTCGTCGAGTGGTAGTTGATTATGGTAAATAACATCTCCAAACATGAATAGACGAGACTCACGGCTAATTGTTTTACGCGGTCGTTTTCGTTTGTTTTTGGTGGGAGCATCATCGTCTATTATCTGTTGCTCTTGTATTTTGATCCAGGTGTTTTCCATGCGTTTGATACAGGTTGCGATTTCTTCTATGTCTTTCCACCGGTGACCTCCATCCCATGTGTGTCCGGTTTCATCTTTGTTTGTTTTCGGCAGAATTCCACGATAGTCTAAAATTTGTTGCGCAGAGATCCAAGTATTGCCCTCTTCATCCTTTATCCCTTTGAGCATTTGGGCGACCATGGCCAGGTACACGTCTGCATCAAGGTCAGAGAGTTTTTTTGTTTGTTCCCACATATTTGCAAGGATTGCTTCTCGTGCTTTGTCTTTGATTTCCTCGCGAATTTGTACGTATGTTGTTCCGCTTGGCTTACGGCGTGCATAGGATATGATCAGATCTGTTTCTTTTTCCGCTGGTTCTTCTTGCCATCCTGTTCCTCGAGCGATAGCTGCAGCTGGGTAAGCTTGAAATGGACTTGCGGTGTAGATCTCAGCTACGTCCATATTGAATATATGTGCGATATTGGGTACTGGTTTGTTTATCATTGATTGTTGTGCTTGTTTCTGATAAGCTTCTGCCAGCTCCTGTACCATGTTTGATATCTCCTTCCATTGAGATAGCCAATTATCTTTTTGCCAACTTTTCCGTAAGTCTGTGATATGTTGATGTGTTTCTGTGAGTTTTGTGCGAAGGGCATCCTCTATAGGTCCTGAGTTCATAAGATTGTGGAAGAATTTTTCATCTTTACAGAGTGGACCCAAGTCGTTATGGTTATGCCAGCCTCCAGGTGCGGCTAGGTCACGCAATTTTTTACCTATGTTGAGCCAGAGTTTTTGCATCTGGTCGGGCATTTGGCTTATATGGTAGAGCGTTGGTTCTTTGGTTGAGAAAACGAGTCCATATTCTCCAATATTTGGCAGTGGCAAGTATTGCAGCATTGGGATCATGTTTTCTCGTGATGCTGACAGTGTTTCTTGTTTAGCTTGATTGTCTTCTGTTAATGACAATACCTGCCAATATTTGGGTTGTGTCCATTGTTGTTGTGCTATGGGATCGAGGGGGAAAAGCAGTGTGACTGGATTATTTTTGACACGTTCTATGTCAGACGTTTGGGCCCACATCTCGACATGGTTATTTTCATTGTATGCCATCACTATGTCATATAGCTGGCTTGCCAAATAGATCGCGTCGACGTTTGGTGGTGCTAGCGATAGACGTTGGTATCCAGATGCGATGAGTTGATCTTCAGATTTTGGGGACCGTGTATATAACGAGGGTACCCATGTCCAGAGGGCTGTCTTTCCCTCTGTCCAGAGTGGTATTTCGTTTTTTCCTGATACATAGCGGATGAGGACCGAATGTGGGATCCCCGTATATTCTGGTTTCTCTATCACTGTCTAGTAACTCCTTTTGATCCGCTGATTATTGTTGACAGCATGTTTTATTTTTTGTTATACTTGTACGTACATTATGAAATAATTATAACTTTTTTATAATCAATTATCAATAGGTATTGACGTTTAATTATTTATTGTGTATAGTCTTATTAAACCCGTGAGGTACAGGAATGAGGTTAATAGAATATCGAACCATGTTAGGGTGGTCTCAATCAGAATTGGCTAGGAGGGCTGGTATAAGTGCTCCTACTGTTAGCAAGGCTGAGGAGGGACTACCAATAAACGGGCGGTCGGCTGGCCTGATATGTAAGGCATTAAGCCAAGCTATGGGTAAGCAGATTATGATATCTGATGTTACCGGATGGAAAGTAAAAGTTTAGTAGTGCGTATCTCGTAGGCAAAATAATAGCCGTGTCCCTCTCCCGTCCAAGTTTGAGTAACACGGCATTGATCAACCAAGTGGAAAATTAGCTTCCACATGGCCTATATACATTCTATGCCATGTGATGAAGCGAGTAAAGAGAAAGATTTTCATTATTATGGCAAACAATGATATTCGCAATGCAAAGCAACTTGCTACCTTCATTCGTGAAGAAGACCTCGACGATCTGGGCTCTATCAAGAGAGACCTCGAAGCAAAAGCGCACCAGGCGCGTGAAGATGGGCGCGTCTATCTCCTCCAACAGTACACCCGCTTACTGGCCATCATTGGTCCTGAGATCAAACGCGTTGAGCGTCGTTTTGAGCGCGAAAATCTGGCCTACCTGCGCAAAGAAGGGAAGCGTTTGAAAGAAGAACTCAAAGCGCAGAGTGGTCCAGCTGACGAAGCTTAATTCGTTGTGAGAAGGGTTTAAATCGCTCACACGGTCCACACGGCCGTGGACCATCCGTGGTTTTTTGTGGACCTTTCGTGGACCATCCGTGGGCCGTTTGAGCTTGATTTATCCTCCTAAAGTTTTGTTTCATTTTGATTTACCACAGCAAAGTCGTTAATCGCGTGCAAGGTCCACGAAACAAAATCGTGGGTCCACGAAACAAAATCGTGGGTCCACGAAATGAAATTGAGGTAGCATGATGCAATATCAAGACGATCCATATGGTGCATATCAGGATCAGACCACTCAGGATCAGACCACGACGGATCCAAGTATGGAAACTACGAACAATCCGGAGCAGACACAGCAGGCACAGCAGACACCTCCGCCTCCAAATGCTACACCCAGTACAGGCCCATTACTGAATGGTTTTAAAAACTTCTTTAGTGGTATGTTCGGTTCTTCCTCTGGATCCGGGCAACCTTCCGCGGTTCCTGGTTCACAGTCGAATAACCAGCAACGAAAGTCAAACAAAGCTGAAGACGATAAGCGCAGCGCTATTGAGAAGATGCGTGATAAAGTTGCTGAGTTCGATGAGGACTACAAAGATATTGGCGAACGCATTCTGGGTGGCTTTGCACAGATGATCGGGTACATGGGTCCATTCTTGCTCATGCTCTGGATCGGGTCCGATCTGGGTAAATTCTTTGCTCCCACTATGAATACAATTCCTGCCTATGGACTGGCCTTCACCATTGAAGGGGTGATTGCGTCCTGTACCGTTGCAATGGGACGGGCATTCGCTGAAATATCCAGTGGGAAGCCGAATTTTGGCAAGATGCTTGCTGTTGTGTTCATCTGGTTGGTCCTCAATACATCATCCGCCTTTGGCCTGTACCTTGTTATCACGAACAATAACCAGATTGCGCAAGGCAGTATTGAGCAGTACAGCATGATCATCCGTGTGATCGCGGTTGCTTTGGCTGATCTGGGTTGTAGCGCGGTGCTGATGTTCAAAGGGCGTTCTCTGCAGAAGCATATCGAGTCTATTCGGAAGCGTGCTACTGCTATTGGTGAATTGGCAGATGCACAGCGCTCCATTGAAGAAGCTGACAAGAATGCAGAACTGCGTGAGCAGATGATGAAAGCGACACTCAAGATCCAGCAGGATCTGAGCGAAAAAATTGGTGATGCTGTCAGCATGGTGATGACCTCCATCCTTGAGAAAATGGAAAAGGCACTCAAGGATGAGGACAATGGGAAGAATGAGCGTGGCTACGGTCGCCGGTAACCGGTAAGGGGAACAGATCAATGAAACAGATCATCCAACAATTCTTTGCAGAAGCGCAACGACGCCGGGAGGTGAAAGCTCGGCGCGTGGAGATGATAGCCCGAAACCAACGTGTTATCGAAGACCTGGAAATAGAACTTACCAACCAGCTCATTGAACAGACCGCTAACGAGATCATTGTGCGGATCAAAGCGGCGAAGCATTCACAACAGTAATTGTAGGAGGAAATGGCAATGTCGATGACTGAGAAAGATGTGCTGCAGCTGTTCTATGCCCGACGGGAAAACTATGCGGTCTCTCATGTTGCTCATCGACGTGGCCGCCTGTACAGCGTTACGATGAATGGTGAGCACTACAATGCGGTTGTGCTTACCTCATCCTTCCAGTTCTATGAATTGCGTTATCACATTGCAAAGAATGTTCCTACACTGGTCATCTGCTATGAGCACAATACGGTGCTTCCCGTTGCTGTTCTCTCCTTGCGGGCGGGTAACTTTGCCGAGCCTGGTGATTTGCCAGAGGCAATTACTGATATAGAGGCGCAACGTTTCTCAAAAACAGGGAGTCAGGTGCTTTTAGGGATGTACCTCTGTGGGCATAGATGGGCACAAACATACATTAATGAAGGGCTTCCCCCAACGTCACGTAAACGGTATCAGGCACGTGCGAAAGAGTTGGCGAAGCGAAAAAAAGGGAAGCCTGTCGGATCAGTAGTTCAAGCTAGTTAAGGTCAGTCTTCCAGGCACTGACCAGTAAACACAAAAAGAAGGAGTCTCCAAATGATATTCGCCGCAATAATTCAAAACGCTTCTGTGTTACAAGCTTTTCTGCTTCACTACATCCCTGTATTGCTTTTCGTTTTTGCCACTCTGATGTTTGTTCTCTCCGTGCGCACACAAGGAGTAGCCCGATATGTGGGCTATGGTGTGGTTCTTATGTGTTTGGTAGGAATGTATGTCTTGATCGTGTAGTTCTTTTGGTTCGGAGATAATTATTGAGGCGCTAGCAGCGCTCAGTTTTCCAGGCTAACGCTGCTAGCTCATCAAGCAAGGAGTCCCCATGCATGATTTATTCTATTGTAGCATATTCATGCCTTGTACTCTTTGCTCGGGAGATCAAGGTTATGGAAAACATCGAGAAAACTTCTGCTTCAGCTTCGTCTGGTATGCTCCCTCTTATTGCTGTTATCGTAGTTATTGGCCTTCTCATTGCTTTTCTGTCCCCTGCGGTACATCACCCAGCGGTTCATCAGCAAACATCTCAATCAGTTCCGTCCTCAGGCATGTCGATCTATGGCAAGCCAACAATCACTATAGTTCAAATCAACAAAATTCTCTCTTACTATCACTCTCCTGCAGCTGGTCAGGGACAGGCGATCTATAACGAAGCCGTGAATTATGGGATTGATCCAGCTATCGAGTTAGCTTTCTTCTGGCATGAGAGCGGTTTTGGTGAGAATGGCATGGCCAGAATAACGCATAGCATCGGAAATCTGAGATGCATAGACAATGCTGCATGTGTCAACACGCAAGGCGGAGTCTGTCAGCCTGGTCAGTCCTGCTATGCTTCTTTCCCTTCATACGACGCCGGCGCTAAAGCATGGTGCGCTCTTCTCAGCAGTTCTCTCTATCGCGGTGACGGACTTACAACCGTGGAAAGTATCATCCCCAGATATGCACCCGCGGCTGACAACAATGACGAGCAAGCCTATATCAACTCTGTCGAGACAGCTGTACAGACGTGGAGATCTGGGAGGGTGGAGGTTGTTGCATGAAGACGAAAAAAGAACCATGTGCCTGGTGTTGCGTGGAGAAGAATATCCCTCTGAAAGAGGAAGAGTCATATGGCATCTGTACAGAGCACGGACAGGCACTCCGGCAACAACAAAAAGACCGTCGTCAAGCGAAAAAAGAGGTTCGCGGTAAATGAAGAACCGCAATCGCTATCCCCAAAATTGGAAAGAATTATCCCGGCAATGTAAAGAGCGTGCCCAATGGCGCTGTCAGAAGTGTGGCGTGAAACATCGAACGATCCGGATCAGCAAGTGGACTGGTCGAGCCTGGCCAGTTTATTTGCAGGCTGCACACACACATCATGATCCACACAACAACACTCCTGACCTGGTAGCTGTCTGTCCTGCATGTCACTGGCATTATTTCCGGAAGCCAGGAACACGACCATCGTGGATTATCGAAAAGATCAAACACAACAAATTGATAGCTCAAGCTTATCTAGCGTAAATACAGAAAGGAAACACATATGATCTCGCAAACACCACCAAGCGATACCCTCATCAAAATTGAACCGACTCCATGCTCCATCGTTTTCGATGACTGTCAATGCGCAAATATAGCTCACTGGGAGATCAACGGTCAACCGGTGTGTGACACCGATATCAAGGCTATAGCCGCAATGAACAGCGATAACGAAGCTTTTCTGCAACCTGCCTTACAGGAGATCAAACAACGCTCAACCTCTAAGTAGATCATCAGCAATCGTAACAGCCTGCAGCTGACGCGGATCCGTTACGATTGCCACCTCAACAGAAGGGATAAAAAGATGAAAACTCGCTATGCATTGCTAACAGGACTCGTGATAGGAAGCGTGATTGCAGGTGCTATTGCAGGGGTGATGCTTCCTTCTCCTCGCAATCTGGTGTTTTGCGTAATTGAATGTTTTCTGTTTCTCTTAGGCTTTGTGCTCTATATCATGCGCCAAGATCGCGTTCGTGGGATTGCAACACGACGCTCAATTCTCAATGGTCTGCTCTTCATTTTTTACTGTGTTGCTGCTATTGCTATGCTTTCTGTGATGCTGTTTGTTCCAGTCCACCACTAAATCAAAAAGAATTGATAGGCAATCGTAACGTAACCCTCGGTCACCCATGACCAGGCGTTACGATTGCTTTACAGAGGAATACATGCGTAGTACGTCACAATGTCAAAATCCTGCCTGTGGTCACCAGATTGAAATAGAACCAGGCCACAGACCAAAGAAATATTGTAACGACGCCTGTAAACAGACTGCCTATCGTTTGCGCATGGAGCAGGCAGAGCAGGAACGGATACAGGCAGAGCGTCAGGAATTGGAACGCCAGATAAGAACGGAACTGAGTACAAAGTATGGCGATCTGTTACCAGATACAGTGCAGCTGCTCTACTCATTGCGTAGACAGGGACACTATCAACTTGTAGATCTGATAGGGAACGCACTGGTGAAAGAAAAGGAACACGCCAGGCGTACAGAAGCAGAAGAACGCAATCAGCTTACAGAGGAAATCATGCAGTTGGGTGAAAAGATGGGCTATAGCGCCATGACATTAGGCGATCAGTCCGGACCAGGAGACTTTGCGATTATGGGCGGCGTTGATTGCTGGTCAACCTTTGTGAGTTATGCCAGCATCGACATGCTACGCCAGGCACGTAACACGGCCTACTACCATACAGAAGGATACGAGCGCAGTCGCCAGCGTCTCAAAGCATTATCCGATCAATCGTAACACCTGGCCGTCGGTCGCGATCTGTTACGATTGATGTTTGTGTTGTATGCAAGCAGCATATTCGTTTATGAATTGAAACAAAAAAGAGCAAATAAATAATTCATTATGCGTCATACCCTGGTTGGATATGACGCTTTTTTTTATGTAATTCAAAATATCATGATCTCAAATTTAATCTGAATTTAGGTCCAATTCGCAAAAAAACTTTTGGGGTAAAGATTGATTTTTATGTAATTTCGACATCACAAAAATTCATTTTGAGATAGGGCATGAACGCGCTCGTAGAGCCGATTTATATATTGGAAATTCGTCAGGCTCTATAGAGTATATAGATAGATATACTATGTATATATGAGTGACATCACTGCGCACATATATTTTGATGTTCAGCAAAATTTGGTATTTAATTTGATACCGAAATCTTTTTTGATTGGTATCAAATTTGGGCGCAATTCAGATGATAATTTCTGTTCTTTTTTTTCTAATTCGTTAGAATAAATGCTCGCGTACGGTTACCCACCATACCTGCTTGTATCAAGTCGCGGTTTGATACAAGCTTTTTTTGGCCTTGTTGTATAGATCAATAACATATATTTTTGTTCTTTCTTGACAGGAACATAGTTACACTTTATACTATTAATAAGTATAGATGAAATCGAGGAATATAGATATGGCGACAACTTTGGGATGGGTTCAGAGACGTTGGGATGAAGTGCTAGAACCAGCGATAAGCGTGGCAACGGTGAAGGATGAAGTACCCTTGCAAGATCTCTGGGAGCGTGAATTAGAGTGCTGGAAAAGAGAGAGAGCCCTCGCTGGTGATTCATTGCGTAAGCCTATCACACAAGTACGGCGGTTGATCAAGGGATTATCTGTGACCGAGGAGAATAGTTGGGAGAATCCACGTACAGGGGATAGAGAACATATCGGGTTGAAGATATTCAATCTCTCTGAGGGTGAATGGGTGGTGATGAATGCGCGTAGTCAGGGAGTCACACAGGATCGTCTCTCTCAGCAGGTTTTGATCAAAGATCCAGATGAGCTGGTACAGCGTGCAATGTCGTTACTTTTCTCTCAGGAGTGGGCTGATCTGGTCGTGGGCATTGCTGTGTGTACTGGCCGTCGCCTGGGCGAGATCATGAAGACAGGTGAGTTTATTGTTAAAGGACCATATACGGTATGGTTCGAGGGACAATTGAAAAGACGAGGGCGTGATCTTGAGCGCTATGAGATCCCGACGTTGATACGTGCGTTTCTGGTGGTTGATGCAGTGCAACGCTTGCGTGCTCTGGTGGACACGAGCGGCCTTGAAGTCGAACAGGTAAGTCAGAAGTATGGTAAGGCTGTCAATGAGGCCGTAGAACGCGTATACGGCGATTGGGGACTGATACGAGCTACACGAGAGAAGGTGAGTGTACATAATTTCCGCGGTATGTATGCTCGCATTGCCACATTCTGGTATGCGCCGCCACCGGTGGCTGACATCAATTATATGGCACAAATTCAGGGACATCGTTTTGTGTTAGAACCTCGTGTTGAACCTGGTACTCCTCCGGAAGAGGTAGAGAAGACCCGGCTCAATTATGCTAGTAATGCCAACTATGCGGATTATAAGATTGCAGATAAGGACGGTAATATTGATGGTCGTCAGGGCGTGCGGTTAGGAATGCCAGGGGTCAATGTGCTCGATGTGTTTCTCAAAGAGTATGAGACATGGGCTCAAACGCATGTTGACCAGATTCAAATCGTTACGAAGAGAAAAGGGCGGAGAAAGCTCTTCGGGAATAAGACTGGCTACTCTACGTATAAGCCGACGGTAAACACGCGAGAGTGGGGAGACGATCTGCGTGAACGTATGCAGCGTGCGTTAGGTCGTGAGGTCAAAGATGATGAACTTTTGCGACGAGCGTTTGCTGCATGTGAAATGCAAAGTGCATCTCAACGAAGCGGTGCGGCGGTAGTAACATCTTTAGATGAGATGAATATCCCTGCGGAGACAAGATTGCTTCTGCAAGAGGGCATGGCATTGACTGGTGCATCTGATCTGTTAGCGTATCTTATTGCGGCTGGTGAGAGAGAGGCGCGAAATCTGCGGAACCAGGCGCGACGGCATGATACTGAACGCTATGCTCGTATGCCTACCTCCAAACTAGCAGGTGTGAAAGTGCCGGAAGCTGGTAACGAACGTTATAGACGAGCGGTGCACACGCTTATGCAGTGGAACGAAGAGCATCGTCCGTTAGAGCGATGGTACATCACGACCTTATCCATACAGAAGCTGGTAGGGGGACGTAAGGAAGCGATTAATGCCTATCTAGATGCTCATCAGGATGAGATCAGAACGCATCATGAGGAGTTAGAGATCAAGCCTTCATATAATCGGAAAGCGGAGCCCATTAACGTGATGATCGCGATTCCAGAAGACCCAATAGCATTTCCCTGGGGAAGAATTGAAGTAGAAGAGTAACAGTGTACTTTTTCAACTGATCATCAGAGATGTGTGCGTAGCATCTCTGGTCTATATTGGAGTATGAAGAGGGAGTGTGGATCCGAATGGGGAAAGTCAGAAAGCGTAAACAGCGACGTCGGTTTGCAATAGGGCAAATGTCGGAGCCATATAGTTCTGCAGTTGAGCGAGCTAGTGAAGATGATCGGGCGTGGTTTGAACAGCATCCAGACGCAAGTCAACGTATTCGTGGGTATATGGCAGGGGAATTTGGTGAAATAGTACCGCCACTAGATCATCGTATTTTAGTACAGCAAATACAACCGGGGGTACGAAGCCGTTCTATTGTTTCTCCGAATATTGCAGAGATGGCAGAGCGTGGTCTTGCCATCATCGATCCGGTGACTGAGAAATTGAAACAAGGCGTGAACATGTTTAAGTAGTACGTTATAGTGTAAGGGACGTCTATTTGAAGGTCATGAGAAGGGGACGTATGGCAGATACCGATACGACAAAAACAGAGACGCAACAAAAAACCGCCGACAAAGAACAGTTTCAGCAGTTCGTAGACACGGTAGCAAGTTGGTTAGGCGAAACAGAAGAGATACCCCTGCTGCAAATCAAGAGGATTGTGCGCAAGGCTGAACCCGATGGCGTGATGGCCCTCTTGAAAGAAGTGCTCGACATCGAACAAAACGGTGGAATGCTGACGAGTGATCAGTCACGGCGTCGTACCATTGGTGGTGTCTTCTTCTTTCTCGCTCGGAAGAAAGGTTATTTGCCGCGGGGATGGTTTACCCAATCGAAACAGCCAATCACACAGGGAGATGGAAATACCACACTTGCTATCGCACCATTCATCTGGGAAGATCGTGAACCCATTATTGACGAATTGAAGCAAGAGAAAGGGATCGTGTCAACTGTGAAAATCACCTTAATTGGACGTCCTGGAAGGATTGCGGATCGTGGCGCATTCATTGTGACGACCATGAAGAATACGAAAGTTCCTGCACTCCCGAAAGGTGTCCCAGTGCCTGCACAGGCCACAACCACCTATAGTGTGTATATCTCGTCAAAGCAGTGGAAGAAGGTTGCTGAGTCACTACAGAACCCTGATGACGTGTTGATTGCTGAAGGGTTCCCGTACATGGATGTAAAAACACAAACAGTCGCTGTGTTTGTGTCCAGTGTGGCCACGAAACTACAGCAGATTGCGAAGCGAGAGCAACAGCAGGCAGAAAAGTTTGAGTAGCAGATTGACGCTGATCTTAATGACGTTTGGTCAGACTGGCCAAGCGTCTTTTTTTATACTGCGTCATACAGTCTGTTTGCTCAATGCCTCTGGAGATCTGGTGAGAGAATAGGGAGGGAGCGAGAGAGGATCGCGACCAGGACGCGCCGATTAAGATCAAATCGGACACAAATCGGACAGTGGATGATGCTATCGGACAAAAAAGTGTCTGTCAGATGTCAGATTTGAGCTTAATGTATAGCGTTTCTTCCATCTGACAGACACTTTTTGTTGTATCTGTCAGATGGTGTCAGATGAAAAATGTTGTGTGTGGGGCGTGTCAGAAGTGTCAGAAGGAGTGCGGAGGAAATCGCGATCGGAGCGACCGGGGGACCTGTAGCAGCAGTGTGATAGCGGAGAGCGTGAGCAGATTAGTGACTACTGGTTGGATAGGAATCGGACACAAATCGAACGCCGAACGAACACTATCGAACAAAGTGGTGTTCGTTCGGCGGTATTTTGAGCTCAAATAGCGTGTGTGTCGAACGAACGACCAAAAAAAGCGTGGTGTTCGATTTGTGTCCGATACAAGTAACAGGTGTTCGGACCGTTCGGCCCGTTCGGACGGTGTTGCAGAGAGAGTACACCCAGGGGACAGGAGAGGGAGTATGACCAGATT
>DATJIE010000055.1:0-26836 GCA_035493535.1 Dictyobacter sp. | reverse complement strand
CCCCTTTGACATTGCCACACATCAAACCACTTCCACATACTCGTATCTCCGTTGGCTATCCTGAAATGGACCGCGTGCTTGGTGGTGGTCTGGTCGCAGGTTCACTGATCCTTATCGGGGGCGAACCGGGAATAGGCAAATCTACCTTATTACTTCAGGTTGCCGGAGTAATCGCACGTGATACTGGTCCCGTTCTTTATATTTCAGGCGAAGAATCTATTGAACAGGTTAAAATGCGTGCGGAACGGTTGGAAATCTCAGGTGAACAACTCTATTTATTAGCGGCTATCGAAATGGATGTTATTGTGGAAGCCGTAAACCGCCTCAAACCAGCCCTTGTAATCGTTGATTCTATACAGACTGTTGTCGCCAATCATCTGACTGCGGCCCCCGGAAGTATCAGTCAGGTGCGCGAATGTACCTTACAATTGATGCAGCTCGCCAAAAGCACCCATATCCCCATTTTTGTCATCGGACACGTAACGAAAGAGGGGACGGTTGCCGGACCAAAGGCACTGGAACATATCGCCGATGCTGTGCTCTATCTGGAGGGTGAACGCTATCACTCCTATCGTCTACTACGTGGCGTCAAGAACCGTTTTGGCGCAACTCACGAGGTGGGAGTCTTTGAAATGCATGGTGAAGGACTGGTTGAAGTCGCGAATCCATCTGCCGTTTTTCTGTCAGATCGGGCCACAGGAGCGACTGGTTCCGCTGTCGTTGTCAGTATGGAAGGGACACGACCTTTACTGGTTGAAGTACAGGCACTGGTCACACCAAGTAATTTCGGCAATCCACGTTGCACCACAAATGGTATTGATCATAATCGCTTACTCATGCTCATGGCGGTGCTGACAAAAAGAGTCGGGCTGGCAGTGGGAAGTCATGATGTCTATGCTAACGTCATTGGCGGTTTCTCATTAGAAGAGCCATCGATTGACCTGGGGGTTGCAGCAGCGGTCGCTTCCAGCTATCGTGAAAGCCTGATACCCATCGACATGGTGCTTATTGGCGAGGTCGGCCTTTCGGGCGAACTGCGAGCGGTCAGTCGTCTGGCACTACGCGTAAAAGAAGCGTCGAAACTAGGATTCAAACGTTGCATCATTCCCAGCGCGGGAAAAGGAGATCGCACACGAGCGAACCTGGAAGAAACAGGACTACCAGAGGACTTTAAAGTAATTACAGCTAGCTCCCTTGCCGTAGCACTGGAAATTGCTTTACACTAGTAGCAGAAGGTGTTTCGCAGACGTGAAATCATCTTCACTATATGCAACATCGGTATTATACGAGATGAATAAGCCAGGAGGTTGATTTTACGCAAGAAACAGTGTATACTGCATAATCGACAAACAATAGGATGGTCCAGTAAGAAATTTTCCGAAATACCATTACTGGCTGGTTACGTGGCGAATCTACAACCTGAGAACACCTTTGTACGTAGACCATTATTAGCCGCACTTTTTATAATTCGTTCATCGGTTACTCACGAGGGCGTGATTGTTTAGCACAGCAAAAATAGCAGGTCTTTTTTACCGGAATTATCATTCATTTATCATTCATCAATAGCGACCTGACAGCCAGATAAACAAAGTTTACAGCCCTCTTGAGCCATAACACACGCTTTGGAGGATGCAGGGATGTCTGTGAATACTATTGCCCGCATCGTAGGAGCCGTCGTGGTTCTAGGCCTGGTCATTGGATACGCCGCACTCAATGGCATCACATCTTTGACCAACCACCTCCTACCTGTAACTATCGGGATAGCTATCGCTGGTGTGATCATAGCCTGGATCATTACACCTTACATTACTGTTGTTCCATATCAATGGCTACGTGATAAGATTCGTGTCGCTTCAGCCGGTGATCTGGTAGCATCAGTGATTGGTCTTATTATCGGACTTATTATAGCTGCATTATTAGCGATTCCACTTCAATATCTCCCCTGGGTGCTGGGTCACGTCGCGCCGTTCATCGCCGCTGTTATCTTTGGATATCTCGGCCTGACCGCTGCTGTCTTACGCAAAAATGATGTCGTGCATCTTTTCCAAAATGCGATGGCTCGTCGGCGCGATCGTGATGAAGATCGCGGAGAACGCAACAGCAGAAGACGTGATGCGGAGAAGGAGACGCCGATTCCCCCATCAACCCCTCAGTTCCCAATTCTGATCGATACGAGTACGATCATTGATGGACGCATCGCTGATATCAGTCAGACAGGATTTATCACCGGAACCTTTGTAGTGCCACGCTTCGTCTTGAATGAACTCCAACGGATCGCTGATTCAGCAGATACGATGCGCCGTAATCGTGGACGACGAGGATTAGAAATTCTGAATCGCCTGCAAAAAGATGCGACGGTTCCCATCGAGATTGTTGATACTGAAGTTGAAGGCATTGCAGACGTCGATGGTAAATTGGTGAAGCTCGCACGCGATCAGCACTGCCCGATTATCACCAATGACTTCAATCTGAACCGTGTGGCGGAACTACAGGGCGTCAAGGTGCTCAACATCAATGAGCTGGCAAATGCGATTAAACCTGTCCTCTTGCCAGGAGAAGATCTGCCCATTAAAATCATGCAGGATGGCAAAGAACTTGGACAGGGCGTCGGCTATCTGGATGATGGTACAATGATTGTGGTTGAGAATGGTCGCCAGTATATGAATATGACAGTTGAAGTCTCGGTCACACGTGTGCTCCAGACGGTCGCTGGCAGAATGATTTTCGCGCATCCCAAGCAGTTGAACAACAGCAATACAGCGAGCGCGATTGCGACAACTTCACCACAGTCAGTGAAGCAAAAATGAACTGACACCTGTGATAAGCAATTTCCCATTCAATCTGAGCACCTTTACGGTGCTCTTCTTTTTTTGATCAACTATACAGAAAGGAAGAGATCAGTCTCACGACAAATTCATGAAAGAGATGTCATCTGTTGTTATTGTGGCTGCTGGCTCAAGTCGGCGTATGGGACGGGATAAACTCTGGCTACCATTAGCCGGGCGCATTACGCTTGCACGCACCATCGACGTATTCCAAAAAGCATCATGTATTGCTAAAATCGTCGTGGTATCACACCCTGATCGTCTCAATGATACGACACAACTCTGCCAGGATGAGCAATGGACGAAAGTAGTCGCGGTAGTCCCTGGTGGACAACGCCGTCAGGATTCAGTACGTCAGGGACTTGATACCCTGGCTGAAATGCAACCAGATCGCTGGGTGATGATCCATGACGCGGCACGACCCTTTGTCACCGAGGCTATCATCAATGAGGGTCTACGTGTCGCTCAGGAGCATCTGGCTGCGATAGCCGCTGTCCCGGTTAAAGATACGATCAAACAGGTACAGAATGGGATTATTCAAGAAACACCAGATCGGGCGCAACTCTGGGCTGTACAGACGCCACAGATCTTCGACTTTGCTCTGATTCATGAGGCCCATCATTCACCACTGGCTGAGGATGATGCGACAGATGATGCTCTCCTGATGGAACGCCTGGGTCATCCAGTCGCTATCTTCACTGGCTCCTACACCAACATTAAAATAACAACCCAGGAAGATTTATTGTTCGCTGAAGCACTCTTACAAGGATAACAGCATTATGTCAATACGTATTGGTTCTGGCTTTGATGTTCATGCATTCACCGAGGGTCGCCCCCTCATACTTGGTGGGATCACCATTCCCTATGAATATGGTCTGGCTGGTCATTCAGATGCTGATACCGTAATTCATGCTATTGTCGACGCCCTGCTGGGTGCAGCGGCTCTTGGTGATATTGGGCAGCATTTCCCATCAAATGATCCACGCTGGAAAGATAAACCCAGTACCGTATTTCTTGATTACGCCTATGATCTACTCCAACAACGCCATTGGACAATTGGGAATATCGATGCAACAATCATCACTGAACGTCCAAAACTTGCGCCCCATACACAGGCCATGCGTCAGCACCTTGCCGAACATCTCCACGTCGATATTGCTCAAGTCAGTGTGAAAGCGACAACAACTGATGGTCTGGGTTTCACGGGAAGACGCGAAGGCATTGCCTGTCAGGCCGTAGCCTTGATCGAAAGTAGATAGCAGACAAACAATAGAACAGACCATTAAACATAAAAGAAGAATACACATTGCAGGTGTATTCTTCTTTTATGTTTTGTGATCATAGTATGAATAGAGCACAGATGAATGTACGCGACGGGTATAAAAGCCTTGTCAGAATATTTATTTGCTTGTCGTTACTTGCCTTCAATAAACGAGAGGTAAATCTCGTCAGTTTTCGCGGCTTGCACGAAATCGTTGCGATGCAGCCCATCAATTTTATGTGTCCACCAGGCAACACCAACTGAACCCCATTCCGTCAGAATGGCAGGATGATGTCCCTCAGCCTCCGCCAGTTCGCCAATTTTGTTGGTGAAAGCCAGCGCAGTCACAAAATCTTTAAATTTGAAGACACGTTCAAGACGTTTTATATTATCGTGCTCGATGATCACCCAGTTAGGTATCTGCCTTGAATATTCAACAATTTCCTCATCAGATACTTTCGGCGCACCGACACGACACACTTCGCATTTCATTTGCGTTAGCTCTTCTGCCATAAATATATCCCCTTCTTCTTCAGCTTACTTAGCAGTACGTAACAATCTTCTGCGTTTATTATATCCATTTCCAGTCACAAACGACTACATAGTCAGGCTCATCAGGCAGCAGATACATACAAAACGCTATTAGAAACAGGATTTTTTATCTCAAGCAAGCGTTTATACACGAAAATAGACGAAACGCTCGGTTCTTTAAAAAGAGTAGAGGCATTGTCCCACACAGGAGTATTCCCACCTCCCGCGTGTGCCGATCCTGTTTCCCCAGAGCAGTGATCGGTCACTCTTTCTTGATAGAGTGATAGCATGTATAGCTACCTTCTTGGTAGGTAAAGCTGACTTCTACGTAAAAATAGCTCCGACAAAGCAACAAAAAGTATACCAGAGATATACCAATTTAGGCTATTGTTAATTTTATTTCCATAACGATTCGGAGGGGTCATGGTAAGATAAGAACAAACGCGATAAATTCACTGAAAGTAAAAGATAGATAGTACAGAATGCAACAAGTGCAGAAAGGAAGGCGCGGCTTCCTCCCAACCTCCGCATAGTGGATGGGTCCTCGCCACATGTATAGTATGGTGAAAACACAAGTAACGCAAGGTGGATCATCAGGCATCCAATCGGTCATTGTCGTAGCTATTACGCTCTTCGCGTTATCCGGCTTGATGGTTGGCTTCGCCTATGGTGCATTCACACATCCCCGGCAACCTAAACAAGCGAATAACAATCCACCACCACAACAAACACAGGTTGTCAAACAAACAACCACAACACCCACAGTCACAGCAACAGCACCGGTTCAGGCGCATGCAATTGGGTGTCCTGCATGGTTACTCCCTCCAACTTATTCGGAACAACCAGATGGGATATCATCCTACAAAGTAACAATTCAAGCAGATGATAACAGTTCTAGCGGATGCGGAACCAGTAATACCGCATTAAGAGTGGCAGGCATTACCAGTAAAATTTGGGTGACGAAAACGATACCAAACGGCAAACTTCTTGATATCTCAGCCAATCAAACTTTATTGACAAGTGACCAAATCAGTACAACATTAACAGGAAAAATTGGCAATGAGACGTATTCAGAACTTCCATATTTAAGTTTCTCTTCATCCACGCCGCAAGTACAAACGACCGATGCACAAGGGCAGGCTTCATGGAACTATACTGTTAATCCAGGATCAACCGCAGGAGGTTATAGTCTCGTAATATTAACAGATTGGAATGGTTACTATAATCTCTCCTGGTATGGCTTTGGTATCAGCTAGCATAAATTAGTACAATGTAACAATCAAACACTTCACACATTATCAAATGCACAAAGAAGAGGGTGATGTGACAAAATCTCATTCGTAACACATCACCCTCTTCTTTGCTATAAATCCCCTACTTCGTCTGAAAGGTTTTCACCACCCCACGTACCAGTGCCGAAAACTTCACTGCAACCGCATCCGCAGTTGCCAGCACTTCCTGATGGTTCACCACTGCCGTTTCTTCACCAGTCGCCGTATTTGTGATCAGACTGATCCCTAGCACTCTCATACCAATCTGACGGGCAACGACAACCTCTGGTACAGTAGACATACCAACCGCATCAGAACCAATCACCCGCAGAAATCTCAGCTCCGCCGATGTCTCGAAACTTGGTCCGGCTACCATCGTGTAGATACCTTCATGCAACGTGATATTGCTATAAGAAACAGCTACCTCACGAGCAATGGCTCTCAATTCTTTATCGTACGCATGCGCAACTGCCGGGAAACGCTCGCCCAGACGCTCATCATGCGGACCAACCAGTGGACTGGCACCCGCCAATCCAGGCAGATAAATATGATCGCTCAACAACATAAAATCGCCCGGACGGTAGGCAGGATTTATACCACCAGCGGCATTGCTAACAATCAGCACTTGCGCCCCCAACTGCTGCATCACACGCACGGGCAGGCTAATTATCTGCGGTGAATGGCCCTCGTAGAAATGAAAACGCCCCTGCATAGCAACAACCGGCACACCCTCAAGCGTACCAAGCAACAAACGTCCCGCGTGACCAATCACACGTGAACTTGCGAAATGAGTAATCTCCTCATAAGGGATCGCAACCGCATCCTGTATCTCTGTTGCCAGATCTCCCAGACCAGACCCCAGAATAAGCGCCAGAACAGGTTTAAGCGACGTACGTGCCTGAATAGCCTGTGTCGCCTCCACCACTTGATCATATACCATCAGGAAAGATCTCCTTCAATCAAATAATGCTACAGCCTCAGCATAGAGCATCATATCATCAGAGGACCCGACCTATCCATATCTTTCTCGGCATGACACATTGTTACTGACGGTTTTTCTGCGCCCGTGCCAGATGACTGTACTGCAACGTCGTTGATATATGAGCATGCCCCAATAGTTCCTGAACAGAACTCAATTCCATACCATCCTGAAGCATCATCAACGCAAACGAATTGCGCAACATGTGTGGTGTCAATTCCGTGATGCCGGAACGACGCGCATACCCCTTGATAATCAGCCAGAAACCCTGACGCGTCAGACGCTCTCCATGATGATTCAAAAAAAGCGCCTGTTCACCAGTATAGCGAACAAAGCGCGGACGTGATTGTTCAAGATACAGCAGCATCACTTCGAATGACTCAAAGCTCAAAGGCAAAATACGCTCACGCTGCCCCCCTCTCTGCTTACCTGCGCAGATCACTACACCACGATCACTATCAAAATGCTCTACATTCAACGATACCATTTCCGAAGTACGTATCCCGGTCGAATAAAGCAAATGCAACATCGCGAAATCGCGCAGTCCCGCAGGTGTATCATGCTCGACCTGCGCAAATATTCGCTCAACCTGATCATGATGCAACACATGTGGTAAATCACGTTCAATAGGAGGAGGATTGAAGTGCTCAGCAGGATCTGCAGTAATGATACCCGACTGATGCATATAACGAAAAAACGATTTTAAGGCAGCAAGCTTACGCGCAATTGTTGTTGGTCGATATGCCTGTATATCATGCATCTCAGTCATGTATGCTGCCATATGCTCACACGTTACTTGCGACCAGCTCTCCACCTCTCTGGCCTGCAAAAAGGTGGATAATTGTTCCAGATCATTCCTGTACGCAACAACCGTGTTTCTTCTGCCACCATCTTGCTCAACTTTACCACTTGTGAGAAATTTTATATATTCATCAACAACTACCTGCAACATCACACTCTTCCCCACCGAACGGATTTCTCTCTATTTCAACCCTATCCATAATCTAAAGATTTAGGCCATTATATATGAAACAATCAAAAGACGCAACTTATGTTTTCACATCATCATAAAATATATTTAATGCTTTATACTCATTTACCGTATTCTTTGCTTCACACGATATCATTAAACATCTGTAAAACAGGTAAACTACTGGTATACTATGAGCATAAAATACTCTTTTTCAATATGTTCTATCTTCCATGCTTCAGCCTTCCTCTATCAGGTAAAGATGGAGACAACTCCAAGCTATATCCGATCAAAAAGATATCTATAGCAAAAAACTGGTGACAGCAAAATTGACAGCAAATACAGACGATAACAACCTACAAACGGCAACATCAGCAAACAAACGTAGCATCTGCTCAAGCGCGAATATCAGCAGAAGTGCCGCATATTCCCGCGCCATTTCATCAGGTGCTATAATGGACTAACATTTGAATTCTGTACACATCAGTGTCCACTGAAGAAAATGCCTTACAGGCATCCTTCTATCCATCAGGTAGATGTCTGAAACGTTCTGATACATCTTCAGTGACCAATCTATATGCACATGCGGGTTTCTCGCAGGAACTCGTCATAATAACCAAGGAGTGAGAGTAGGAATGGCAAAACTGCAAGATATGTTTTCGCAGGCACGCCGAGCGCAGAACGGTGGAGGAATGGGTTTTCTGGGTAAAAGCAAACCCGAAACCAAAGCACGTGCCGCCGCTCTTATCGTAGAAGTAACCAGGATTGCTTCTGGAAGCGCCGAAGCAGCCTTAAAGGCTGGCGCGGATGGCGTGCTTTTCCATTGGGATGGGAAAGATGCTGCACAGCTCGAAACACTGGAGCAGGAAACGAAAGCAGCACAGGCAAGCAAGGAAGATACTGTTACCGGCCTGCATATCACTGCTGGTTGGGATAAGTTGGATCAAGACACATTCAAACAGCTCAAAGAAGCGGGTGTCCAGTATGTGATCCTTCCATTTAATGCACCAGCCCGTCTGCTCACCGTTGAATCAAAAGATCTGGAAAAAGTTGTCACGGTCCCTATGCAAAAAGGGGAGACATACCCACTTTATATTCACAATCTGACAGCATTTGATGGTATCGCTGCTGCAATGCTCGATTTCCAGCTTCCTGATGCTATCGGCACGATGAGTATTGAAGAGGTACTTGACTACCGTGCGGTTCGTGAAGCAGTGCGCTTCCCTTCAATGATTCACGTCAAAAACACCGTCAGTGAGGCAGATATCTATACTATCCGAACATTGGATGTACAGGCTCTCGTTCTCACCGCAGATAATGTCACTGAAACTACCAAAAAACATATTAAGAATCTGCGTGAGCTGCTTGAAAAAGTGCATCTCGATGAAAAAGAGCGGGAAAATCCTTCCGTGACGTCAATCAAATAAGAAACGTAGCAAAGAGATCGCATGAGAAAGAGAGGCATTCTACTAGATGTCTCTCTTTTTTGTGCTCTCTAGTCTTTCTCTTCAGGAGTCTTGGGAATGGGAGGAACAGGCAAACGAGAAGAGGTCTGCCAGAAGAGTTGGCGGCGAGGAATGCGCCGCAAGAGGGTTTTCGTACGCTGCCAGACGCGTTCAGGATTATCATTATTGCGCCAGAAATAATAACACGCCGCCTCATCTGGTTCAGCCTGCAACAACGAAGTAAAAGATTGTTCTAACAATGGCTCATGCTCATCATCCAGATTAAAATTCTGCATCCAGAGATGGCTCCGTTTCCCAGAACGTTTCGATGCCTCAACCACGGTCTTGCCCCAATGCTCTACTTCCGCGATATCCGTACCAAGTAATTGCCAGAAAAGATGACAACCAATGCTATCCAGAGGAGCAATCGTGCCCAGATCGTCAAGGATATCCAAATCATGGGGCAAAATAGAAATCGCGGTACGAGCATGCTGATCAACACTCTTCACGCGGGAAAAAAGCTCATTCAAAAAATCAATCATGGAACGTTGACGAAAATGCTGAAGATCCGCAATATCAGGACATAAAGCCCGACAAACAGAACAGAAACAGGTAATATCGGACATGCGCGGCTCATCGATGAGAATACCATTCACAGGATATGTCGTTATATAGTATGTAACCTCTTTGAAAAACCAGGAACGAAACGACTCATGATTAAAACATGTCATATCGTGTGAACGCCCATGTCGATCCTTCACCACCGTTTGCGGATGACGAAACGTATACCAGCTAGGTACCAGATGAGGGCCTGCAAAGAGATTTCCGAACCGTCCCAGACTCAAATAGACTTTCAAACCACTATCCTGCGCGATACGTAAACCACGTTCAAAGTCTCTCGGCCAGCGTTGCTCTTCTTGCTCATGAATAGCACAGACAATAGCCCCCGCGCCTGCTGCGCGAATTTGCTCAAAATCACGTCGTAATGTATCAGGATGAAAAAATGGGTGAAAATAGGCAACTGTTATATCCATTAGACCTGCCAGAAAAATTTGCAAAATAAATTATAGAAGCGAACAGTGAAATATTTACGCATGCACACTCTAAAGTATACCATGATATCTACAAACATTCTCAACGTCAGTATTTCCAGACAAAAATATACTCAATAACATTGAAACAGGTAAAGAAATACTTTCCGGAAACATTATAATCCTCCTACAGTAGGAAAACAATGTGCTATCAACTTGACAAGTGCCACAAATCTATGCACAATGCACGCATGAGTCATTCGCAGTACAATACATCAGTTCCCAGCACGACCAATACTGTTTACTTTACTCGGTCGTACGCAAAAATCAATGTGACACTGGATATTCTGGGTAAGAGGCCCGATGGTTATCACGAACTGGCAACGATTATGCAAACTATCGACCTGTACGATACTATCTGCTTCAGTTCAACCAGTGAAAATCAGGTTCAATTGATTTGTAACCGTCAGGAACTTAATACTGCTGATAATCTGGTCGTTCGAGCGGCAGAGGCAATTCGCAAAAAACTTCATCTGACCAGAGGTGTAAGCATCGAATTACAGAAACGCGTTCCTGTCGCGGCAGGCCTGGGCGGAGGAAGCAGTAATGCCGCAGCCGTTTTAGTGGCACTACAGCGCTGGTGGCAACTTCCCCTCTCACAGGAAGATCTCTGGAGTATGGCCGCCGATCTCGGTTCCGATGTGCCGTTCTTTTTAACCGGAGGACTTGCATTGTGTGAAGGGCGAGGAGAACGTATCACGCCCCTACCCGCCTATTGGCCTGGAGAGATGCGCTGGCTACTGCTGGTAAAGCCCACAATAAGCGTCTCAACAGCAACAGTTTTTCGTAATCTTACCGCGCAGGACTATACAAATGGTGTCTGGAGCCGAACGGTCCAGGCTATGCTACGCGCACAGGGACCGTTACAAACAGAACAATTCTTCAACGGTCTGGAACGTGGTGTACTGGCGCAATATGAGGAAGTGGCACAGGCCCGACAGGCAATACTTGCTGCGGGCGCAACAAATGTACGTCTGTCTGGAAGTGGCCCCACGCTTTTCTCTGTGTTTTCAACACTGGAGTTAGCAACAAAGGTACAACAACAACTCATAGCTCAAGGCATGGAAACCTACCTGACACGACCCACAACTGCGAGTGGCAATGAGATGCACTATTTCTAAGACACACTGGCATTCAACAACTCTGAAATTCCAGATATAGGAAAATTCCTCTATCTTTGAATGCCAGCATAAGACATTCTATACAACACTACAAGGAGATTTTGATAATGGCAGATGTCTATTATTGTGTAAAATGCCGATCCAAACAAGAACTCAAGGATACACAACGCGTAACGATGAAGAATGGCAAACCAGCTCTGAAGGGACAGTGCTCGGTCTGTGGCACAACGGTCAATGCCATTCTGAGTACCAAATCAAACGCAAATTAAGCGGCACTTACTTTTACCTGCACACGTAAAACAAGAGCGTTGCTACCCGCGTTCTCGTGGATAGCAACGCTTTTACCATATTCCCAGTTCGATCCTCATATCCTATGTAGATTCTTCTATGGCTTAGCAGTACTATGTTTCCTCGACTTCCAATTCATGCTTTGCTATAATGACTCAGGCTCATGAAAAATCTCCACTGTAACTATATACACGTATATATATAAATCCGTAAAGATAGAGGAACATGGCACTGCGTCAACAACTCGTTACTACGATTTCCACTCTTTTGCGCGTTCCATTCGCGCTGATGAATGGTCTGCAAAAGCCATTTGTGCGCAGGGCATGGCAACAACCACGTTCGGTTGTGGTCATCAAACCTTGCTGTATTGGCGATGTCATTATGACGACACCGCTGCTAGAGGTTATTCGGCAAAACTATCCTGAAGCACACATTACCTATGCGGTGGGTAGCTGGTCAAAGACTATTGCCGAACATCATCCTGCTGTCTCGACCGTGATTGATACTGGTTCGGTGGGTATTCCCGGTCGCTATCGCTTACAAGACTATTTCGAACTGGCACGACGTTTGCGCAAACAACATTTTGATCTGGCGTTCGTGCTGGATCGCTCACCAATGCTTACGTTGCTCCCCTGGCTGGCTGGTATTCCCAGACGCGTTGGACCCGATAGCCTGGGGCGCGGCTTCTCGCTGACAGATCGCGTTCCTGTCTCTTCGACGCCCGATCAACTCCAACATCAGGCGGAAATCTATTTAGATCTGGCACGCGCTCTCCATCTTTCAATGCAACAACCCCACATGCACTTTGTGCCCACCGCAGAAGAACGACAGGCCGCTCACCATTCAACAAAAAAACAGGTCGCGGTCTTTCCCGGTGGTGGCAGCAATCCTGGGATGAATCTGACCGCCAAACGCTGGGCACTGGAACGCTATCGTGAAATTGTGCGCCGTCTGGTGCATGATCTGAATGTGCAGGTGCTACTGATCGGTGGTCCTGACGATGTGCCACTCACGCAGCAATTATTGCAGGAACTCGATGTACCCGACGATTCAGTGCTTAATCTCGCAGGAAAAACCAGTTTTGGTCAGACCGCCGCACAGATCGAAGCATGCGCGTTATTTATTGGTAATGATAGTAGTCCGATGCATCTGGCGGCTGCGGTGGGCACACCAGTAATTGGTATCTTCGGTCCAACCAGTCCAGAAGAATACGGTCCCTATCCGCTTAATGATCCTACCCATAGCACACTCTGGCACCACCCAACCGGAAAACCCTGTTTCTTCCTGGGAAAGATGCAAGCATGTGAACACTGCACCTGCATGATCTCAGTTTCCGTGGATGATGTCTGGCAAGAAATCCTGCGACTCATCCCCAATGCACAAAATCAGGGGGCCAGAGCATGAAGAAGGCATTACGTACCAGCATTCTCGCCCTGGTTCGCATTTTGGGAACACCTGGGGCACAGCAGGCGCGACGTCACGCAACACAACTACATGAACCATTACGCATTCTGCTTATTCGGCCCGATCATCTGGGTGACTTGATCATGGTGACGCCAGTTTTACAGGCGATCAAAGATCAGTTACCGACCGCACACATCACGATGATGGTTGGACCCTGGTCCCGTGAAGTGGTCGCACGCCAGCCAGCAGTCGATGACCTGCTGATCTGCCCCTTTCCCGGCTTTCAACGCGCAGCGCAAAATCCACTGACCCCCTATACACTACTCGTGCAGACAGCACAGCAATTGCGACAGGGACAGTATGATATCGCCATTAATCTGCGTCCTGACTTCTGGTGGGGGGCCGCACTGCTCTATCTCGCCCGTGTTCCACTCCGTATTGGCTATGCCATCGAGCCTGGAACGCCTTTTTTGACCCATGCGCTACCATTCCCTTCAATGCCCGAACATGCGACAGTCTCAAACTTATGGCTGGTAAGCGCTGGACTACAGGCTTCAGGCCATACACCACTGACAGAACCCTTTGATCCTGAACACTATCCCCTCACCTTCGTGCCAACTGATGCTGAACGGTTATGGGTACAGCAACGCTTAACACAGGCAGGCATCACCGCAGAAAAACCTCTGGTCGTTATTCACGCAGGTACTGGCGGAGCTGTCAAACTCTGGCGTATGGACGGTTGGGCAACGATTGCTGATCAATTGCTAGACACCCAGTTGTTACCACCATCAACTCAGATCATTCTAACCGGAGGCAAACAAGAACAGGCATTGGTCGATGAGATCGCCCGTCACATGACACACCAACCCGTTATTTTGACGGATATGACGATTGGACAGATGGCTGCGCTTTTAAAACGTGCACAACTGGTACTTGGCGTCGATAATGGCCCCCTGCACTTCGCAGCGGCACAGAATACACCGTCTTTACGTCTGTTTGGACCGACAGATACCCGTATCTTTGGTCCGTGGGGAACAGCCACACGACATCGTGTGTTAGCAGCTACCCACCCTTGCGCAGGTTGTCCGTTCATTCCATGTGGTCGCCTGGATTTCTCGGCAGAGGAACTACCAGACCATCCCTGCGTGCGCAATATCAGTAATCACCAGATGATAGAGGCGGTCTCGGCACTGATCAAAATGGTACCCATCGATATTTCACCCGGTTAGAACTCTTCTATGAAGAGCATTGCAACATCATAAACGAGCTTCTATAATGGCAAACAAGAGCCAGCTTTGACCAATTCAGGAAAATATTATGTCAACAATACTATCAAGTCAGCAGAAAGATGATTATGGCTATCCTACGCGCCCGGACTCACGCCGCAAGGTACGAAACCTGCTGGTTGGTACCAGTAAACGTATCTTACTGGCAGGTGTCACATCAATCATGAGTGGTGCAGGCGCGTATCTGGCTCTGCGCAGATTTGGCAAAAAGCAGCCAGCATTGACACCAATGACCTTCTATCCACGCCGCATCCTGGTTTTACGGATGGATCTGATTGGTGATCTTGTGCTCTCACTTACCGTGGTACGCCTGCTTAAAAAAACCTATCCAGAGGCTGAGATTGATCTGCTGGCCCTACCCGGTAGCGCAAAGATTATTGGAAATGATCCAGACATCGCGCAAATTATTCCGTATGATCCCAATATCTGGCGACGACCAAAAGCATTACTACAACAAAAAAACTGGCATCAGCTTAAACAACTACGACAACAACTACAGGCACAACACTATGATCTGGCGGTCAGTATCTTTGGTCCCTGGGCTGCATTACTCTCCGTGGTCAGTGGTGCTCGACGCAGACTCGGCTTCGGACAGGAAAGCTATCCAGGTATGATGACGGATACCGTGCCCGGAGCACACTGGGAACCAGAGGATCACTTGCATGAAGTTGACTATTGCTTGCGTCTGGCTCAGGCAGCAGGCGCAACGGTACAACCAGATGATCGCGTGCCACGCCTCTTTGTTGACGAGCAGGCCCGGCATGATGTCGATACTCTGTTAGCACAGGAACAGATACGTGCAGATCAACCATTAATTGCCTGTCATGTCAGCGCGACCAACGGTCAATCCAAACGCTGGCCCATTCCCTATTGGGCACGATTGCTGGATCGTCTCATACGAGAGGATCACTATAATGTGGTGTTGACTGGAGCACCAGCGGATTTACCACTGATCGAAGATATTCTGCACCGTATGAAAGAGACGCCCGTGAATCTCGCAGCCAGAACCAGCCTGATCCAACTGGCAGCACTGCTGCAACGGGCCGATCTGGTTCTTACGGGCGATAGCGGTCCCATGCATATCGCGGCAGCAGTTGGCACAGCATTAATCGCCATTCACGGTCCAACAGATCCCGCGATGAGCGGGCCAGTCAGCCCACATGCGACCGTCTTGCGTGATACAATCTGGTGTAGCCCCTGCTATAAAGCGCGTGGTGCCGCAGCAGATTGCCGCTTCTTTACCACACAATGCATGAAAAACATTTCGCCGGAACAGGTCTATCAGGTTATACAACAAAAGTTACAACGACAGCAGAGTGATCTCGCGCAACCTGTTCACAAAGGAGAAGATGAATGAGTATGCCGCATCAGGATCTAGCTGACCCCTCCTTGCTGATAGATGTCGAACACAATTTCGCTGAGGAAATGGCCTGTTTCGCACGCCATGCTCCCAATGGGAAATTGCACGAAGATGGGGAACTTCAGTGGTTTAGCCTCGGTCCTGATGGTCCCAATGGCCTGCTCATCACCTCATTCCCAGCGCATGATGCCGCCTATATTCACCAGCGGATTGATGATATCATCCAGCATTTTAAAAATCTCCATGCTCAGAACATAGGCTGGCGCATTGGTCCAACCACAACACCAACTGATTTATCCAATTATCTGAAAGCTCATGGTTTTCAGTACAGTACGACAGTCGGGTGCATGATTCTCCATGCCGCACAATTACAGATACCCACACAAATACAATCACCAGAAGGACTGACGATTACAGAGGTTCTTGATACATCGACATTACGCATCAAATGCGCCGTGGAACAACGCGGTTTCAGTGTAACTGAACAGATAGCGGAAAGTTACTTCTACACCTATAGTGCCAGCGGTTTTGGCGCGGATAAAGCGTGGCATCATTATGTGGCATGGCTCGATGGGCAGGCGGCAGGTGTTGCCTCCCTGCTCCTGCACCGTGGTGTGGCAGGCATTTATGGAGTAACGACCCTGCCAGAAGTACGGCGTCAGGGCATCGGTACAGCACTCACACAACATGTGATTCAGGAAGCCCAGAAATACGGCTATCCGATCACCACCCTGAGCAACACAGAAATGAGTGAAGCACTCTATCATCGTCTGGGCTTTCAAAATTACTGCCTGTTCCACCATTATGGTCTATCATTTATAGAATAGAAATCAAACATCATGCAGAAACAGCACATTTCACTTCCAGCCAACGCGCATATATTAGTGGTAAAAATGGCAGGGATCGGCGATCTGCTCCTCGCGACTCCCGCGCTACGTGCACTACGGGAAAGCTATCCACAGGCTCAGATTGACCTGCTGGCAACACCCGATTCTGCTGGTATTCTCGATGGCTGGGACGTTATTGATAACACGATCATCCTTGATAAATATCTTTTTGATCAACCCAAACAGATCGTCAGCAATCCACAGGCACTGATGAAACTGAATGCACTCTGGCAACAGTTACGTCAGGGACACTATGATGCCGTCCTGTTGCTCCATCACCTGACGCTGCGCTTTGGTCGCCTAAAACATCAGATGTTAATGCGTGCGACAGGCGCGAAATGGCGTGTAGGGCTGGATAATGGTCATGGCTGGTTTCTCAATGTCCATGTCAAAGATGATGGTTTTGGCGCAATGCATGAAGCAGAATATAATATGGCAGTGGCAGCCGCCGCAGGCGCAACGATTACCAATAAAAAATTAGAGTTGCCGTTAGGTGAGCAGGAACGAGAAAAAGCACAACAGCTTGTCTTTGACTATCAACAAACAGAGCCAATACCCAGACCACTGATTGCAATGCATCCGGGCAGTGGTGGATACAGTACCGCTCGCCGCTGGGCACCAGAACGTTTCGCGCACTTAGCTGACGAGTTGTACAGTAGCGTCGGCGGTCAACTGCTGCTGCTCGGCGGTCCAGAAGAAGCAGAATTGCACCAGCAGATTATCCGACAGATGCAATCAGCAATGCCCGTACGCAGTCTGGCAGGCAAAGGCAATATCAAAGTGACCGCAGCAGTGTTAGCACTCGTCGATCTCTTTGTGGGCAATGATGCTGGCCTGATGCATATCGCGGCAGCGGTAGGAGCACCGAGTGTTGCGATCTTTGGCCTGTCCAACCATAAAGCCTGGGGACCATACACAGGCGATCCCACAAGCAAACGAGCAAAGGTCGTACGCCTGGATCTCCCCTGTATGCCCTGCTTCTATCGCGGTCATCAGCTTGGCACTCCGGAAGGCTGCAGTACCCGCGATTGTCTGGCACAGCTTCAGGTTGATCCGGTTGCAATCGCGGCACGCACAATGCTCAAAGAAGTACATGGGTATGGCTCAGAAGCAACCACACCCACGCGGTCATAATATAGTCACAGGAGACTATTAGAGCGAAGTTGATACAGGAGCCTCAACCTCAGCAGCAGGCTGCCTTCTGATCGGGCGTGAGAAATTGCCAACCTCAACGTCGGGCACCTCACGCTTCAGTGTCTCAATCAGCGTCTTCATACCCAATGCCTTCCCCATACTTTCCAGTGCAGGCATACGTGGTAATAGCACCTCTGGATCAATATTCAGATTACGCAGTTGGATCAGGCGTAATCCTGTCTCACGAATAAAGGCTAACAGAGCCTCAACCTCACGCTCACGATCAATCATGCCAGGGAAACACAACAGATTAATGGAGGTATAGAGGTTCGCATCACTGGCACGTTTGAGCGACTCTTTCACATGCTCAAATGTATAACCACGTGGTCGATAATAGGCTGTATACGTCTCTGGATGACCAGAAATGGTGCTCACACGAATGGTATCCAGACCAGCATCGATCAGTTTCTGTATCCAAAGAGGGCGGCTGGCATTCGTATTGATATTAAGCACGCCCCGATCAGTCTGAGCGCGGATCGCCGTAATCGCCTTCGCGATGCGCGGCCACTGCAATAGCGGATCACCTTCACAGCCCTGTCCGAAACTTACTATCGCATCGTCCGCCTGTTCCAGATGAGGCAGTGATACCTCAACAATCTCTGCTACATCAGGAACAAACGTCAGACGATCCTGCGGTGAAATCAGATCATCCTCTTCCTGCTCAGAAATACAACCAACACAGCGAGCATTACAGGAAGGAGAAACCGCAACTGCCATCTCCCAGCGTCCAAAAAAGAGATTACTGGCTGTCGGGCAGGAATAATCCAACGCACAATGCGCATGCTGCCCGATAATACGATTCTCAGGGAAAGCCGCCTGTTTCTCACGAACCAGACGCTCTAATTTCTTACGATTAAAGGCGCGAGGATGCCATTTATAGGGATCATCAGTCTTCACAGCAGCCACATAAACACGCCCGTTCATGCCAGCAATAGCACTATAGCCAAAGAATGGCAGTGGTTCTGTATCAGGTACTTTCTCGTAAGCGGGAAGATATGTACGCGTATAGCCGATAGGCAACAGGGCAGCAGCGGCCCAGCCTTCATCCTGTGGTAACACCTGCTGTTTGCCTGTTCGCCGATTGCGTCCCACAGCCAGACGATCAGGCATCATAGTCATCGTTGCCCCATCGGGTAGCGGAATGAGATCAGTCTCCTGCAACGGACGACCATCAAAGGTCAGAGCCTGCAAATGCGGTTCTTCAACAATCTCGCCATCAGGAGTTACATATAAAAGATATGGAGTTGCCATGTTCACCCTTTAAAAACAACAGATCGCGGCTACGAAAGTATATTACGCTTGCGATCTGTCCAACTGCTTAATGTATAGGGAGGGGGAGTTGCGGGAATACTGGGCCGTGTAGGCCGCTGCTCCTCACCAAGTTCATCATCATCAAATATACGCGGGATACCGCCAGTAATGCCGACACCAGTTTGCGTCTGCGTAGATGTGCGACGTTCCAGTTCACTTGTCTCTTCGTATACAAAACTCAGAATAATGTGCTCACCGCGTATGCTCTGGCACATTTGCCGAATGCGTGGGCGTTCCTCATCCATCCAGGCATTAATTATAGCTTCAAGCGCAGTCATAGAATCCCCACACAGCGTGCTATCGAAGCCTTTAAATTTATACACAATCATCTCCCTTTCGGCTGGGTTCATAACGACTCAGCCAACAACCCACACAGGCATCCTACATAGTCCTCAAGAATTGAAGAATATTGTATCATTCTATGAGAGATTTTTCCATACCTGAACCCGACAAGGAAGATGAAATGACACAAACGGATTTTTCTAATTCTAGAGTGTGATCCTACGCCATTAGCTCAACTACTCTACGGCGACGATGATCTCAGCGACGAAAAATGGGACTCACGTGAATGGACACTGCAAATAAACGCTCGTGATAAGCTCTTCTGGCTCACCACCGAGGCATGTTTAGTGTTCTAACCACAGTTTCGTCTAGTCAACAGGACGAATAGTAATGCCGCAACGCTGCAATTCTGTGAAGAAATGTGGATAGCTTTTCGCGATATGCTCGACGCCCATTAAAGTTAAACCGTGGCGACTCCGTAAGGCAACAATCGCCAGGGCCATCAGGAGACGGTGGTCGTTATGACCATCTACAACAACACCACCTTCAATTCCCTGTGGACGCCCATACACAACAATAGCATCACGCTGCGGCTCTACCGCGCAACCAGCTTTTTGTAGTTCTGTACATAAATCGTTGATGCGATCCGACTCTTTATAGTGCAAACTCTCAATATTATAAAAAACGCTCTCACCCTCAGCGAAACAGGCAGCAGCAACCAGTACCGGAATACAGTCAATCACCGGATCACCATCCAGGCGTATTCCTTGCAAGCACGTCCCTCCACGCATCATCACCGTTTCACCATCAACCTGCATATCCGCTCCCATAGCCTGAAATGCCTTGAGCAATGCCTCCCCTACCTCATCTCCTTGCGGTAAACGTGTAAGAGTGACCTGACTACTCGCCTGTTCAGCACTGGCATATGCAGCCAACCAGGCAGCCGCCGAAGGATAATCACCGGGCAGCAGATACTCACGCGCCTGATAGTGTTGTCCACCCGCGATACGAAAGTGTCGCAACGACGCTTCATGTTCAACGATAATGCCAGCCTCACGCAAAACGCGCAATGTTGCACGCACAAGCGGCTGCGACTTCAGACCATCTGTAACTGTAATCTCTACCGCTTCTGGTAACAAAGGAGCCAGAAAGAGCAACGAACTTAAATACTGCGAACTACGAGCACCAGAAATATTGATCTGACCACCATGTAATTGCCCACCATGAATTGTTACCGGGAGATATCCTTCCGAACCAGTACCATCACAAGAAGCCCCCAGAGCAGTCAGCGCCTCCAATAACTCACGATTGGGACGCTTACCCAGCGATTGCGGATGATCAGTCACAAACGTCACATCAGGTAAGAGTGCCCCTAAACCCAAAAGCAAACGTGCAACGGCACCCGCATTCCCAACATTAATCGTCAGCGCCTCTGTGCTGTGCAGATGGCCCACACCTTGTACCACTAACACATGCTGCCGCTCATCCTCCCAGGTTAGCGTAGCTCCTAACGCCCGACAACCACGAAAGAGCGCTTCACTATCATCGCTCTCCGGTGGCAGGACCACGCGGCTTTCACCCCGAGCCAGGGCCGCGGCCAATACATAGCGCAAAGTAAAGTATTTTGACGAAGGGACTTCAGGTTGAGCTGTAACCAGATGTGATGGCATAACCAGGAGTTTTTGCGACATAACGTTTCATAATCCTCACGTCAACTAAATTCAACAATTCATTGCATTCATAACTATACGTCTATAGCATAGACAGGGATACCTGTGAAAAGTATGTATGCTTCTGCACCTCTATGTATTGTAAGCTACAAACAATAAAACGTCGAGCTTACAAATTATGTATATGCAAACAACACAACTTTTCAACAACGGCCCCCGCTATTCATCCCAACCATTACACATACAAATACGTTCACATGCACATTGCACTGTAATTACATTTATAGCATAATGAATATAATTCATACATGCACTATTTACCGTAAAATCATCGTTTAATTTATTGAAATCAAGTAATTATTTTGCTATACTCGAATATATCATATCAAAAGAGACAAGAGGAGAGTCTTTCGCGTGTATAAACCACATATTATCATCATTGGAGCAGGCATTATTGGACTCTCAACCGCCTATGCATTGTTACAGCAAGGGCAGGTTCAAGTAACAGTGCTAGAGCAAGAGACGGTTGACCATCGGCGAGGATCATCTCATGGTACATCTCGACTCTTACGTTTTGAATATGGCGTAGATCGCTTCTATTCGGAAATGGTCTACAAAAGTCTGCAACGCTGGCAACAACTGGAGCGACAGACAGATCGTCAACTCTATACCGCTACGGGTATACTCCTCATGGGAAATGAACATGATAACTATACGAAACCCAGCTACGTAACCCTGCAAGAATTAGGTATGACGCCCGAATATCTGACACCGCAGGCTTGCCAACGCCGTTTTCCGCAATTTAGCACTCAGGGGTATGACACAATTCTCTACAACATCAATGCAGGCATACTACATGCCTCACAATGTCTGCAAACCCTCAAGGAGTGTATTATTCATCTCGGTGGCACAATTCTAGAACACCATCATGTGACCAGAGTTGACCACGATAACCACCATCTCCCAATCACTCTGCATCTCAATACAGGAGAAACGCTTACCGCTGAACGGCTCGTCATCGCGACTGGACCCTGGATACAGCATCTGCTTGAAGATTTGCAGCTTCCGGTCCGTGTCACCTGTCAATACCTGCTCTACTTTGCCGGGCTAGAGCAAGCAGCTTTTAGCACACCCGCTTTTCCTGCATTTATGGCTGATGAACTGTATGGCTTCCCATTACAACCATCTCCGCAAATAGCAGGGGCTTTCTGGCTGAAAGCGGCTTCCCATACCTTTGGCGCGATAGTAAATCCAGAAGAACCACTAACCATAGATCAGCATGTTGTCAATCAGATCGTGCGACGACTCTATACCGTCATCCCAGCCTTACGCCATGCTCGATTAGCGGAAGTAGAAGCATACATGTATGATGTTAGCAATGATGAAGACTTTATACTGGACTATCATCCCCATGACCAACGTATTGTGCTGGCAACCGGGCTTTCAGGCCATGCCTTCAAATTCGGCTTACTGCTCGGTGAAATGGTAAGTGTCCTGGTTCAGGAACGATCTGTTGATCGTTCATTGAAACACTTTCAACTCACACGTTTTGCCACACATTGGCAAAGCAAAGCGAACTCATTGGCATAATCAGCTCTCATCCATTAGCTATATCAAAAGCCAGAAGAACTATAACTAAATGTATACGCCAAGTAAAATAATGGTGTTCAAACAAACCAGGAGTAAGCCTATCACGGATAATACAACTGTCCATGATGACAACACACGCAAAGAAGTTTTGTAGCGACCATACAACCCTAACAGGAGAGCAGAGATAGCAACAGGCCAGCCACAAACCGGGAAAAATGCCATAAGAATGCTCGCACAGGCAAGCACAAACCCTGTTGATACAAGCTGTCTCTGATCTTCTGTAGGAGATGCATGCTGGCTGGACAAACGCCAACCACGGTGAATCATATCACGGAGCATTTCAGTTGAATACTTGCGTTGTGACAGCAACTTTTCACGCAAGACATTTGGGGAAATTCGACTCTGGGTGCGCATTTTCATCTGTTGCCTCCTTATCCCTTACCAATTATAGCGCTGCTCATTTGTATATTTTCAAATTTACATGTATAATAAAATATTTCATGTATCATTACATATGATAACACAGTCTCCTATGATAGAGGAAAAATAAGGTAGCATACACTATGGTGTACAACCAGATCAAGCCAGTTTAGCGTACACGTTTAATGCCCCAGACCAGCTTATCCAGTTTTTCATAATAATTGGCAGCATTTGGATTGAAACTATGCCTGATGACGTGATGAAAATGAGAACCTTCTGCATGAATATACTCAGAGTTACTCAACGCCAACCCGACATGGGTAATTCGTTTGCTGCCAAAGAAGATCAGATCCCCTTCTTGCATCTCTTCGCAACGTACACTCTGCGCCAGAAAATCATGTTGCTGATCGGCATCACGAGGAATCGTATTGCCTCCCATGCGGTAACATAACTGGACGAAACCGCTACAATCGATGCCACGCCAGCTTGTGCCACCCCAGAGATAAGGACGATCCAGAAATTCCTTCGCATATGAGGTCACCACCCCAATATCCTGCAGTGGATACACCTCAGTGTTGCTGCGCACATCAACCATGGTCCGCTCTAACCAGCCTTCGCGTTCACCCGGTAAAGCGACATGAAGGCGTTTGGGATGAGAAAGATCAATATATGGCAGAGCAGTTGATAAATACAGTTCGTCAATCTGCTCATCACTCTCTGCGGAACGATACAATGGGGCGTGAGGAACAGTAACCACCACTGAATACGGCAAAGGCACGCCACATGTTCCTTCTCCCCCCTCACAATACCCACGCACAACTGGCACTTCCAATGCAACCGTACGTATCCAACCCGCGTAATCAGCCAATGTTACATATGTCCACTCACCAGATACATCACCTACCGATACAGGTACATTCATTAATGCCTGTGTTACCATTTCAGCATTCTCATCGGGATCATGGCGAATATCGGCGACAGGCACAGCGACAACGAAATCAGGCGTAGTAGTTTCCAAAGTCCTTACACTCCATCTATCGAATAAAATACATGTAACTAACAATACGTAATTTATATTATATCCCATCAGTGGAGCATAGATTTTCTTACAATCCTATCTATGCCTTTGTGCTATCTCAACATGCTGTTTTGCCGAAAAATCATGTGTTTTTATAATAAATACTATACTTTGTATCAACAAATCTGTAGAGGATTCGCACGTATGCAAACTATTCGACGCTACTGGTATCTTTTCACGCTCCTCTTTGTGCTACTGGGCTTTATTCTCGGTGGCTGGAGTTGGGTTCTTCTTGCCCACCTCCAACAAACAACCAGTACAGGACACAGCAAACAAATGGGGATCACGCAGGCTATCCATATCGCCTCACCCGAACGAAAAATCCAACCAGGGTTACGATTACAAATTCCCAAAATTGGCGTCAATGCCCCCATTGAAACCGTAGGAGTGGCAACAGATGGCGCGATGGATGTGCCATCCCATCATCCCTGGGATGATGTCGGCTGGTATAAATTTGGTCCATACCCCGGGGAAATGGGAAGTTCAGTTATCGCGGGTCACTTTGACCGTCCGGATGGTCAACCCGCCGTCTTCTGGAACTTACATACCCTCCATAGCGGAGATACCGTCATTATTGTTGACAATACGGGAAAAACACTACGCTTCCGTGTCCAGTCAATGAAACTATATGATGCAAACAACGCCCCCAAACAAAAAATATTTGGCGATTATCATGGCAAATTTCTGAATCTGATTACCTGTGCCGGAACATGGCAACCTGCCCGACAGGAAAGCTCACAACGTCTGGTCGTTTATACAGAACTGCAATAACAAAATATTTCTCTCATGGTACAAAAAGCGCAGATCTGACATTTTATGAGTATCAGACCTGCGCTTTCTTTTTATACTTCCATACGTAAATTACCTACATACACACGTCATTATTTATTTATATGGAAATAATTGCACATATGGCATTTCCACTTTTAAAGTACCTATTTTACCTATAATCATTAAAATATCTTGTTTTTTTATACAGTTCATGCTATTTTCTAATCGGTGTCAAGCTTATAAATGGTTAAAACTTGTTTTCA
Organism: Dictyobacter sp.; assembly: GCA_035493535.1. Taxonomy (GTDB): domain Bacteria; phylum Chloroflexota; class Ktedonobacteria; order Ktedonobacterales; family Ktedonobacteraceae; genus Dictyobacter. The sequence goes on along the minus strand of DATJIE010000055.1, from coordinate 1,538 downwards.
ACAGGAAACACAATAAAAATTTGTTTTCATCTATTATGTATAAATGATTACGCAGCCATTTTGGACTTCAACCCTGTCAAAGCACAAATTCGCAACAGAAAGGATATACCAGGATGCTGTCGACAAGTTTCCCATTTGCAAATAAGCGTATCCCCACGTTCATCCTGCTTGTACTGGTGAGTAGTATCACACTCATCATGAGCACTGCGGTAACTACAGCCAGTGGTACCTACGAGCAGAAACGTCTCTTCGCACAAAGATACTGGACAAGTGATTGGAACGACTTTGAAGCACCAACAACGATGCTCTGCCAACGAAAATTAGCAATGTCCTGTTACAGCCCACAAGATATGCGTATGGCATATAATCTGGACTCATTGGTCAATCGATCATATGATGGTAAAGGGCAAAATATTGTTATTATCGCCTCATATGGCAGTCCAACAGCACAGGCCGATCTTCAGAGATTCGATGCCGATTATGGCCTACCTGATCCACCTTCATTCCAACAGATCGCGCCCTATGGCTCAGTCACATTTAATCCTGACGATGAAGAACAGGTCAAGTGGGCAGAGGAAACATCATTGGATATCCAATGGGCACATGCGATGGCCCCAGGAGCCGGGATCATCGTCCTGACAAGCGCCGTTGACGAAACTCAGGGTATCCAGGGCATGCCTGAGTTTCTGGCTCTGGAAAAATACGCGCTAGAACATCACCTTGGCAATATTATCTCTCAAAGCTGGTCAACAACCGAAAATACACTTTTTACGCCTGATGGCTCCAAAGTGCTCAACGATTTTGAGAATTTCTTTCGTGACGCGGCTACCCAACATATTACGGTCCTTGCATCAGCAGGCGATTCTGGTTCAGAAAACGTTGATGTCAACGGTAATACCTATACATTCCCCACTGTGGGCTATCCAGCCTCTTCACCGTGGGTTACTGCCGTTGGTGGAACAACACTCCATATGGATACGAACAGTAACTATCAATATGAAACCGTCTGGAATAGCGGACCAGGGAGTGCTACTGGTGGCGGGATCAGTCAATACTTTCCAGAACCTGACTATCAAAGAAGCAGTCTGCATCAGAGTACTCAGCAGTTATTAAATGGGCATCGTGGCGTGCCAGACGTTGCGATGAACGCAGATCCCAATACGGCAGTTCCCGTTTATATTGGCTTTAAGGCCTCGCCCGGATATGAGCTCACTGGTGGTACAAGTGAAAGTGCTCCTCTCTGGGCCGGACTTATCGCCGATGCAAACCAGTTCGCTGGTCATCCACTGGGCTTTTTAAATCCGACACTCTATCACCTCGGTAGTGATACGCAGAACGCAGCAAAGGTATTTCATGACATTACCATGGGCAACAATACCCAGGGCATTGTTCCTGGCTATCATGCAACACCAGGATGGGATGCGGTAACTGGCTGGGGATCACCGAATGCTGAACCACTCATCCAGGCACTCAGCGCCAGTACACAATAACTTACTCATGACTATAAAACAAAAAATAGTGAGAGGGCAGGCGTCCAC
>DATJIE010000054.1:0-182415 GCA_035493535.1 Dictyobacter sp. | reverse complement strand
TTGTTTTCGCGAAAACAATGACGCTCTCCGCTCTATCCGTTTTTATGTTCGCTTTTGTTCCTGTTACTAATCCAGACTGAATGACATCATATCTCGGGCGATAATAAAGTTTCCCTGATAGCCTTTTTGCGCGGCGGCTGTCTGCAATTCTTTTGCATCCAGTTCGCGATACTGATGGGAGCAGACAATTGTGTGCGCCTGTGATGCTGCGGCAAGTTTGACAATCTCCTCGTTAGTTGGATGTCCTGCATCAATAATAGCAAGATCCACCTGACGCAAGAATGCAATTTCTTCATCGTGAAAGTGGGAGTCGCCAGTAATGGCATATTGTTTGTTCTTCCAGGTGAAGCGTAGTCCGTGATTGCCCGATGGTGGTAGGCTGATGAATTCAAATTGATGTCCGGCGATGGAGAATGTATCTGCTGTGATTTCATGTACAACAACCTGATAGGTAGGTTGTTGGAGACTACGTTGACCGAAAATATCCATTAAGCCATTGACCAATTTTTGCACACCTGCTGGGCCATAAATGTGAATGTCTTCAGTACGCGGATTTTGTTGGGACCATGCGCCTGCTTGCAGGAATGGAATCAGATCTGATACGTGATCGGGATGAAAATGCGAAAGGATAATATGGTGGAGCTGGTTATGCTGAACACCAGCCTCTAAGAGGCGTTGCACAACCCCATGACCACAATCAAAGAGAATTGGCGTACCAGCTAAATCAAGTAGAACGCTGGAGGCACGGCGCTGAAACTCAATCTGGCAGGTACCAGTTCCCAGTAAGGTTATGTTACTCATTGCGGGTTTCCTTTTATATATAAAAAGTATGATACATACTGAATGGATGCTATAAATACACTTTCAGTGTAGCACGTGCCGATTGGAAGCGAAAGAAGATGCTGGTGAACAAGAAGATTTTTCAACTTCGGTCCCTGACAGAGACTGATCGTGAGTCTGTCAGACAGTTTATGGCTGAACACTGGGGATCTGCTACGATGGTTGTGCATGGGATTTCCTATGATATGCCTTCCTTACCTGGATTTCTTGCCTATAGTCAGGATGAATGGCTTGGTTTGCTTACCTATCATATGCAGGATGGGATGTGTGAAATTGTGAGCCTGGATAGCCTGCGCGAAGGATATGGTATCGGTACCGCGCTGATTGAGGAGGCGCGAACGGTTGCTCGGCAATCCGGTTATCAGCGTATCTGGCTGATTACGACTAATGATAATCTGCATGCATTGCGTTTTTATCAGCGGCGTGGGTTTACGCTGGTTGCGCTGTATCGTGAGGCCGTAACCGCAGCACGGAAGGTGAAGCCGGAGATTCCTTTGATTGGTGATAATGGCATACCCTTGCGTGATGAGATTGAACTGGAATTGCTTCTCTAGCCAGCCAGCATGATAGTGTTGTGACGGATTGACAGGATTCAGGTGAAGAGCGCAGTGTCTGGTTGTGCTGTGCATATGCACTGCGCTCTTTCTATATCGCTCTTCTTATATCAGGAAGATTTTATTCAGTCGGGGTCGATTGTGCGTAGACGTCGCTGATGATCGCGCCGTCCTGAGGTTCAAAACCTAACACTTCACGAGCATGTTCAAGATCATAGAAGTGTGGCTGATTGTTGGATATGCCATAGACAATATCATATTTCACATGGTCAGCGAGTAAGCTCTTCTCGATGAGTTGGACCATATCGCGGTGGCTGAGCCAGATAGACGCCAACCGTTCAGGTGATTCCCTTTTGTTTTGATCACGATTTGGATCTGGTGTGACCTGACGAGGAGGCGCATCCCAGCGATTAATAAAGCCAATACGCAGACAGAGAATGTGCAGACCATGATTTTCCGCGAAATAGCGACCAAGCGATTCACCAAAACATTTACTGGCTCCATATAAGCTATCGGGTCGTACTGGAACATTGTGGTCCAGGAATGGTTCTCCCGTTTGATAGATATGAGGATCATTGTCATGGTCATAATTGCCCACCGCATGATTAGAACTGGCGAAAATGACCTGTTTTACACCGGCTTCAACGGCTGCTTGATAGACATTATATGTCCCGATCAGATTATTCTGTAGTACATCATCCCAGGAAGACCAGATAGACGCGCTGGCAGCCATATGGATCACGTTGTCTACACCCTGAAATGCAGTGATCAGTGCAGGGAGATCGTTAATATTTGCCTGAATGGATTCTACATCAGGGATGGGATGACGAGAGAGGGAAAGTACTGTGTAGTTAGGAGTAAGGGCTTCGCGCAAAACGCTGCCGATCAGCCCGCGGGCACCTGTGATGAGTACCGTTTTCTTCACTGATATCCTCCAGAAAGTGAACATCAACAAGCATTTAGATGTGGGAATAACCCTTATGCTCATTGTGTCGTAAAATTCAGGTGAAATGCAAGGGTATAGCTGGATTTTACGACACAAATTCAGAAAAACTTTCTCAACAGGTAAAATATGAAACTAGAATTCTACGGTTTGTTTTTCACGTGAGCTTTGTTGCGCCAGTTCAATCACGCGCACTACGTCGACAACCGAGCGAGGATCGACTGGGAGCGGTTTGTTGTCAACCAGCGCGTCACGTACTCCGGCATAGTAGTGCTCATAAGCACCAGCCAGCGTCTCAATTGGTCCATCGGTATGCAGACCGTGTGCGCCAAGATCAGTTGAGAGATGCCCCCAGCGCTCACGAGGCTCACTACCCCAGCCTGGATCTCCTGGTCGTAATCCCGCCTTCAGTGCGTCTTCCTGTGGATCAAGTCCCCATTTTTCATAGGTTCCGTTTAAGCCAAGGACACGGAAACGCGCTCCTGCGACTCGTGCAACCTGATTCATCCATAAATGAGCGCTGATGCCGTTGGCAAACTGTAAAGAGACGAAGCAGTCGTCATCCACCTGACTCTCTGGACGACGACGAGCGAGTTCGGCGTAGACATGGGTTGGTTTCCCAAAGAGGACAAGTGCCTGATCAATGATATGGCTTCCGAGATCATAGAGTTGACCACCGGCGAATGAGGGATCGCTTGACTCTCTCCACACACCAGTTCTTACGGCGGGACGCCAGCGGTCGAAGCGTGACTCAAAGCGTGTGATTGGTCCTAACAAATCATCCTGAATGAGTTGACGCACTGTCAGGAAATCATTATCCCAGCGACGATTCTGGAAAATCGTTACTTTCTGACCTGTAGATTGACTGACATCGATTAAGCGCCGGGCATCAGTGACGGTAGCAGCCATTGGCTTGTCAATGACAACGGGAAGTCCTGCTTGCATCGCTGCGATACCAAGTGAGACATGAACGTCATTTGAAGTGGCGACAACGACAAGATCATAGTCTGCTGCATGTTGCCAGAGTTCATCTGTCGTCGCGAAAATTGTTGCGGCGGGATAATCCTGGCGTGCTCGTTGTTGACGTTCCGCGTTTCCCGTGACAATGGCAGCTACTTCCATACCCGGCGTTGACGCAACCAGTGGCGCATGGAAAACTACCCCGGCCATGCCATAGCCGATAATCGCTGTCCGTAGCGGTGTATGAGATGTAGACATCGTGCTATATTCTCCTTCATCTCTTCAATCCAGTATATATGTGGAAGGTGTGAAGATAGCATATGTGCATGCAGGAATTTGTGAAATAAAAATAAGCACCCTGAAATTCAGCGAGCGGTGCTGAATGTATTGTTACTGCTCTCTTGCTGTCGATAAGGGTAATTCATTTGCGCAGGAGATATTGTTGCGACATATGCTAGAAACACAGCCCTCTTGCATCCATTCTTGTTATACCATGTCTATGAGGTAGAGTGAAAGTGCCTGTGCTATAGCATTTGATCTCCGCACGGTTATCTGGTGGTGGATTGATGCGGATTTTGGCATGGCCTGTACAGGTTATTGGGAAGAGCTAATGGTGCAGAAAGTAGCGAGGAAATGGCTGTTGTCATGTACCTGTTCCTCGCTGCCTGCTGTCCCTGTGGAACTTATTCTTGCGTATCCGACGATGCTTTTTCATTATTATTGGTTGATTGCTTTACAGTTGGTCGTCCTTCAGTTGGTTCCAGAAATGGAGTGTCGCCGGGTTGTTCTGCGTTGCCTCCACTCCGCCAGGGAGATTCCTGCTGTATGCTGGAAACCTCATCATTGCGACCAGGAGCACGACCAAGCATAGGGTCTTCATGATAACTTGGGAACCGTTCCGCACGCGCATCGTGGTCACCAAATGCCGTTCGATCCCTTGATGCATTGCGTCCACCAATCGTATCAAACACCGGGTGTGGTGTTGTCTTTATTTGTTCTGGTGAGGCTGTCTGCATTTGTTGTGCGATCTTCTGATCCTGTTCAGTCTGTCTGCGTAATATTTCTGTTTGCTCAGTGGAGATACGCTCACGCTCAGCTTCCAGCCGTTGTTGTGCTTCAGTCTGCTGCTGTTGATCCTGTGCAGCTGCTTGTTGTTCACGTTGAATACGTTCCGCACGTTCCTCTAACGCGTCAGTGCTCATCATTGGATCAGCACTCATTGATGCGGCCTGCTGTGTTGTTGGGGTATGGCGCACAATAGCGCTCTCATCATGGAAAAGATAATGTGATTGCATTGGATCAAGCGCGTTTACAGGAGCCTGTTCAACCATCGTGGCGAAGTTTTTTAGATCCTGTTCCAGTGCCTGATCAAAGCGATTATCAAAACCCAGACGATCAACGACTTGCCCGATAATACCTGCTGGCGGATTGTAGGTAATAAAAGTATCGACGCGGGTACTGGTTTCGCTCATGGGCGTGAATTTTACCAGACCCCGGTTTTCTGGACCATTAACAGAGCGCCATCCTACCTGTTGATCAGGAATCCATGCTTCATTTATTGCATCCCATTCATGTGAACCCCCGATTTGAGCGACCCAGTGACTGCGCTGATCATCATAATAGGTGACCTCTTTGACGAAGCTCATGAACTTAGGGAAGTCATTGAAGTGGGTAAAGAATGTATATACTTGATGTAAAGGTGCATTTACTGTAATTGAGCCATGATGTTCTGACATTACTTATCCCTCCTTTTGACTCGATAGCACAGTGCCGTATTTTCACAGTCATGAGCATACTTTTTTAATTAAGAGAAATGCAGCATGATAGATTCATATCACCTCCTTATTGAGGACACGAGTCTTTACCTGTCTGCTTTCTGTGTATGCTTGATTGTGGAGCAATTCACATGTGTTATAGCTTATACACGGAAGAGCGTGGCATTTGGTGCCACGCTCTATCTGTTATGGTTCTGTTGGTGGGATTGGAGGTGCTGTGATAGATGTGTGTGGTGGACGACGTGCACTCATGGTGAGGCGGGTGGCGTCGGGGACTCGTGTACGAGTGCCATCGCGATCTCCTAAGCCTCGTGCCCAGGTTGCATATCTGCTTCGAGGGTTTAGATGTAGTGCTTGTGCTTCTGATTGATGTATGGCCTCTTCTCGTGCTACTTGTTCTTGTCGTCTGCGTATAGCTGCTTGTTCTAGCATGACCTGACGTTCGCGTAATATTTGTTGCTCCCTGGTTCTTTTCTGTCGGTAGGCTTCCTGCATCGCTGTTTGTTGTTGCTGCTGCTTTTCTCTCTCTTGATTAATGATCTTCTGGCGATTGGCAAGCGCCTGTGGATCCATCATGGGGTCATGATCCATTGCCAGTTGTTGCTTGCTGGTAATTATTTTGCGTGTGATGGCACTATCCTTATGGAACAGATAGTGTGAGGACATGGGATCTAATGCGTTTGCAGGCGCTTCTTCGACCATGCGAGCGAAGTTGTTCAGGTCTTGTTGCAAGAGTGTATCAAAATATTCATTGATGCCCAGGCGCTCTCCCAATCTCCCAAGCGATCCAGTTGGTGGCTTGTACTGAATATAGACATTGACTGCTGTTCGTTCTGGTCCCAGGGGGCGAAATTTGACTTTGCCTGTGTTTTCTAATCCTCGGGTTGAACGCCAACCAATCTGCTTATCCGCTATCCAATCAACATTGACCGCGTCCCATTCGTATTGGCGTAGTGCCTGGACAACCCAGTGACTGCGCTGGTCATCATAGTAGGTGACCTCTTTGACAAAGCTCATAAATTTGGGGAAGTCATTGAAATGGGTGAATAGTTCGTAGACTTGATGAACCGGCGCTTTTACAATCACAGATGCAGCATGTTCAACCATCGCTTTTCTCCTTAATTAGTAAAGAGAGATATGCTTATCAGGTGAATCCATCTACGTATAGAAGAAGTAACAAGAAAGACACGTAAGAGACAGTTTTCAGATGAATAAGTGGAGTACCATGCCATTTCAGTATATCATTGTATATCAATATGTTCAATGTGCTCCTGTAGAGATGTCCTGATTAGAGCAGACAGATGAGTGTCGAAATATAGCCTATTTGTTCCAGCCCGATCGGGAGATGTTTCTGAATAACTTATTGTTATGATATTAGATAATTCTACATGTTTTATTTGTGGCAATTTTCAATGTAAGCTTTAGCGAACGGCGAAGTAGAGCCGTTCCGCGAACTGATTATTCCAGTATATTTCTACCATGCCAGAGGTTGGTTGTGCGAATTTGATAGACGTGGAGGCATTGTTGTTTTTATTGATATCTTGTGCTGGAATTGGTGTATCCACGGTCGTATAGAGCTGATTATTGGTATACCATTTGATTGTTACTGTCCCGGCTTGTTTAGGTTGCACATTGAAGGCCAGATACACCGTTTGATTCACCTTAAAGTTCGTTTCAGGTTCTTTGGCAATGTTATTCTGATCGATGCTATCTGTCAGTGTTGCCGCTGGGATTGTTCCATTGCTAGAGGCTGGTCCGAAATCTTTAGCTGTTTGTGTTGGTGGTGTTGGAATATGTGAAGCCGCTATTGATGTGCCGTGGGGGGCCGATCCTGTATAGAAAGATACAAATTTACTCAGGATGCCATGTGTCTGAGCTATATATCCCAGACCGGAGCAGATGACGAGTAGCACGATCAGCATACTGAGCAGACCGCTGACAATTCGATAGCGTGAAATGAGTGGCCGTTCTTTTGTGATTGTAGATGGTATGTAAAGTGATGCCGATGGTTGGAAATCCATTGGCATGAGATGTTGAAGTGCATTATCGGGAACAACCTGTAATGAGACGGTTGTGCGTTTTCCACCTTCATGCGTGTTAGTATTTTCTGGAGCCTGATACACAACTGGAAGTAAAGACCCATTTCCTGTTTGACCAGCAAGGTCCGGAAGAGATCCCAATGGTTGCGAAGAAGGCGCCTGTGGCATAGATTCACGTTGCCACGGTGGTAACGGGGCCGAAGAATAATTGGGAGCGGCAGGAGCCTGCGGCATCTGCATAGGCATAGATGGAGATTCACGTTGCCATGGTGGTAACGGGGCCGAAGAATAATTAGGAGCAGCATTGTTCATTTGAGTATTAGGAGGCTGTGGCATAGGCATAGGTCCGCGCTGCATCGGAGATATCGGGGTCGGAGCATGTGAAGGCATAGCATTATTCGGTTGCCATTGTGGTTGTGGCATTGTTGGTGGAAAGGGGGGGCGTCCATATGTTTGGGGATTGGCTGGGCCGGGACCCCAGGCATTGTTTTGTGGTGGTCGGTAGCTTTGTAGTAATGGTGATGGCGCACCACAACGTGGACAAGGTGTATTATTTGCTTCACGTGACAGATTACAATAAGGACAAACCATTACTATTGCTCACCTTATATACATTCGTTGCCAGAAACATCGTACATTCATTGTTGTCGATTTTTAGAGTCTTCGATAACGATAACACTCGATGAAGTTAATGATCAAGCCTTTTCATTAATCCTTAGGAAAAATGGCTGTTATCTTTTTTGTTAGGAAAGTAATTGATGTTTTATATTGCAGCTTTTTGTGTTATGGATTGATTAATTTTATATTGTCAGCGTCCGAAAAAGAGAAGGTTACTGGATGCAGGAAACAGGGAACGAATATACTCTGTTACGATATGTTTTGAATGAAGAAAGGCGACAATAAGATAAATAATTGATGAGTAAAATATAAGATGATGAAATTGAATTTAAAGAGTGAGAGTAGTAATAGAGAGGAGAATACGTTAATAAGGAGTGGCAAGTATACAAAAAAAGATGGGAATTGTTTATGATCTAATGTAAAACTATGAGTTTTCTTTCAAGAAGCATCTGAGGGTATCGATGGGTTTCTACTGTGAATGCTCTCTTTTTTGCCATCTCAAATAAGCATAGAGCAAAAGTAGGCGTATTACAATAAATATACCTGCTATCATCCAGAACAAGTATATGTCTCTTTATTTGGATTTATGATGGCAAGAACAACAAAATAAATAGTAGCAATGAGCATTACTACCATGAACCATATGGGCGGTTTTCCCGGCATTTTTGTCTCTTGCATCGTTTTCTCCTATTGAATATGTTTTTGTCTTCGCTGCTTAACATAGACATAGATCCAGACCAGGGATGCCAGGACACTTATCAATACCAGACAGACAATTGCTGGTATCAAAATCCAATCAGTTTTTTGTTTTTACGCATCGGTAAAGATAAAAGTAGCCCAATAAATAGTAGCAATGAGTGGTATTGCTATACATGTCATAAATATCGTTAGTATTGGTTTGCTGTACCATATATGTGATTCTTGGTTTCCTTTTTATATTTGTTAGCATTATGCCCAATTTCTTAAAAAAATGTTTTCCAGAAAATCCAGACATAGCATTATCCTGCCTGAAAATATATATTTGAATACAATTATTTGATATACGGTTGTTTTACCTTAAAAGTTGAGTGGTGTGATAATGAAAGAAATTCAACAATATATTATTTAATTTAAGGAGAGTTATGTTTGAAGCAAAATGGATACTAAATGTATGAGATTCATTAATTCAAGGTTTTCGTGTCTTCAAAAGGTGTTCAAGACCTGAAGACCTGGAAAAAAATAGCTCTAAAGTGCTGCTGTCTTGGTGTAGTGCTTTGGGGCTTTTTTTGGCTTCTGGTGCGGGTTGATGATGATTGAGGGGAAGTGGCGCGCCCAGCAGGGTTCGAACCTGCGACCTGCGGTTTAGAAGACCGATGCTCTATCCACTGAGCTATGGGCGCACATCTATCGATAGCTCGAAAGAGACATCCGTGCTATCGCTACAATAATAGCAATTAGTATTGCTGCCTGTCAAGTACTTTATTTTCTTCTATTCAGACCATTCAGATGGTTTCTCTCTTGGTGTATTCTCTCAGGTATTTTTATTCTGGTTGATTGTATCTTATAGTGTTTGTATCAGGAGGAAGGGCTTATCTGTTGGGTTTCTTGCTGTTGTGATAGGGCCAGACGGATGATCTGTTTATGTGAATACAATAATCCTTCGGGGAGTTCATGGGGGTCGAAGAAGCGGGCTTCAAGGATTTCACGGGGATCAAGCTTTTCTGTGCCTCCGACAATTCGTCCAATGAAGCTGACTTCTAGCCGTAAGCGATAGCCGCTAACCATATGGAGCAATGAAAGCGTTTGCGCCCTGTAGCCCGTCTCTTCGCGGATTTCACGGATCAGCGTATGTTCCAGGCGTTCACTTCGATTGGCGTAGCCGCCCGGTAAGCCCCAGGAACCCGGTTTCCAGAAACGATGGCGTAAGAGCAGAATATATCCTTCGTTGTTAAAAACTACGCCAGAGACGCCAATCACAAATTTGGGGTGGATCAGCCAGGTAAGGTACCATTGTCGTCTCCCTTTCACCATGCGCCACAATTTCAGGAGGAGATTATTTATAGACATGGTCGTGTTTCGTCTTTCTAGTTGAGTACGCAGGTTTTCCCACGGTGATATACTCTATTATTGAGAGCGTCATGTGGTAATATATGATGGTATCTCTATTTTGACACATCACTCTTTCCCTGCAAAGAGAAATATAGGAAATAGCGCAAATACAGCGTTTATTCGTCTGGTTGTGATCCCTCAAGTGGCTTCTTTACATCTCCGGCCAATCCGATGTTCTCCTCTGAAAACTTGACAAGGTTAGTCAAAATACATATAATACGATTAAATCCGAGTTCACAAGTAAGGATTAAAAAATACAGAAAGCATGCGGCTTTCTATGCTCAGATAGAATCAGCCAGCAAGTGGAGTGAAGCATGAGTCAGGCTTTTGAAATGGTACAGGGATATACACCTGGTTTCTCCGTACCTGAAAATTATGCGTTTAAGTCCGAGAAGGGGCTGACAAAGAAGATTGTCGAGCAGATCTCCGAGATGAAGGGCGAGCCCAGTTGGATGCGGCAGCAGCGTCTCCGCGCTCTTGAGCTTTTCGAGCGTCGACCAATGCCGACCTGGGGTGCTGATCTGTCCGGTATCAACTTCGACGATATCTACTATTATATTAAGCCAGTGGCTGAGCAAGGAAAAACCTGGAACGATATTCCTTCTGAGATTAAGGATACATTCGACCGCCTGGGCATTCCTCAAGCTGAGCAGAAATATCTTGCTGGCGTGACTGCTCAGTATGAGTCCGAGGCTGTCTACCATAAGGTTCGTGAAGACCTCGAAAAATTAGGTGTGATCTTCACCGATATGGATACCGCTCTGCGTGAGTATCCTGACATTGTGAAGGAACATTTTGGCAGTGTTGTTCCTGCGTCTGATAATAAGTTTGCATCTCTGAATAGCGCTGTTTGGAGTGGTGGTAGTTTCGTCTACGTTCCACGCAATGTGCGCGTAGAGATTCCACTACAAGCATACTTCCGCATTAATGCGAAGAATATGGGTCAGTTCGAACGTACGTTGATTATCGCTGAGCCTGGATCTTATGTCCACTACGTTGAGGGTTGTACTGCTCCTTCTTACACGAGCGATAGCCTGCACAGCGCTGTGGTTGAGATCAAAGCTATGGAAGGTGCACGCGTCCGTTATACAACCATCCAGAACTGGTCGAAGAATGTGTATAATCTCGTCACCAAGCGTGCTGCGGCATACCGCGATGCGACGATGGAATGGGTCGATGGTAACCTCGGCTCTAAGGTGACGATGAAGTATCCTGCTGTGCTGCTGATGGAACCCGGTGCTCGTGGTGATGTGCTCTCAGTCGCGTTCGCGAATGATGGTATGCATCAGGATGCAGGCGCGAAGATTACTCACCTTGCCCCTCATACAACTTCTCAGATCCTGTCGAAGTCTGTTTCAAAGGGTACTGGTCGCGCTTCCTACCGTGGACAGATCCGTGTCAATCCCGGCGCACATCACACCAAGTCGAATGTCCGCTGTGACGCGCTTCTGCTTGATGAGGATGCTCGTACTGATACATATCCAACCATCCGCGTTGAAGAGAATCAGACAGAAATTGGTCACGAAGCAACCGTTTCGAAGGTTGGCGACGATCAGCTCTTCTATCTGATGAGCCGTGGTCTGGATGAGTCCGAAGCTTACTCACTGATCGTGAACGGTTTCATCGAGCCAATCACCAAAGAACTCCCAATGGAATATGCGGTTGAGTTGAACCGCCTGATCCAGTTGGAGATGTCCGGTAGCGTTGGTTAGTCGGTGAGCGGCATTGCCGTTCCCACTGAGATAAAATTACAAAGGGCTTGCCTGTATGGGCAAGCTCTTTTTTGTTGTTGCGATGCTGCAATCAATTTCTGCTCTTTGATTTCCAAATTACCGATATGCCGGGCTTGAGGAAGAATGGTATAGTAGGCAGAGGATTGCAGGTGCGTGGAGCCTTCACTGCATCTCCGCTAAAAACTTTGAGAATAAAGGAATACTATGCAGATAAATATTCCAGAAAGCTGGCATGAGCATCTTAATGGCGAGCTTGCAAAGCCCTACTTCCAGACATTGTCGGCGTTTGTTGACGAAGAGCGCCAGAACCATACCGTCTTCCCTCCTGAGAATGATGTCTTCTCCGCACTCCGTCTGACTCCCTATGAGCGTGTTAACGTATTACTGCTTGGGCAAGATCCTTATCATGACAATAATCAGGCGCATGGCCTCTGTTTCTCAGTGCGCCCCGGCATTAAGCCGCCCCCTTCGCTGGTTAACATGTATAAAGAGTTGCGTGAAGATATAGGCTGTCAGATTCCTAATAACGGGTATCTGGTACCGTGGGCTGAGCAGGGCATATTGATGCTCAATGCGGTGCTCACCGTGCGAGCACATCAGGCGAACTCACATAAGAATCATGGTTGGGAAAAGTTTACGGATGAAGTGATTCGCGTGGTGAATGCGAAGCCAGAGCAGGTGGTGTTTGTGCTCTGGGGCGGCTATGCACAGAAGAAAAAAGCGCTGATAGATCCCTCTCGGCATGTGATTGTTGAAGCTGCTCACCCTTCTCCTCTCTCAGCACGGAATGGTTTTTTCGGGAGCCATCCGTTCTCAAAGATCAATCAGGCATTACGTGAGGCCGGGAAGCCTGAGATCAACTGGCAATTACCTGATCTGTAGGTTTTGCTGAGCCACTGCCTGTTTGCCGATTCCTTGTACGAAAATATATTGTATAACAATGGGTGTATCTCGTGGGTCATGAATTGGACTTTTTTTGATTGGAATACATTACTTTCGTGGGGTATCGGGTATGACAAACTCAAAGCAGGGCTTCTGGATACTACTGGCAACGATCCTGGGTTCGAGCATGGTATTCATCGATGTGAATGTCGTGAACGTCGCGCTCCCCAGGATACAACTGGATTTGAATGCTTCGGCAGCCAGTGTACAGTGGGTGGTAGAAGCATATTCTCTTTTTCTGGGTGCATTGATTCTGGTTGGCGGTTCGTTGGGTGATCGCTATGGGCGCAGGCGTATCTTTGCGCTGGGGATTGCGATTTTTACCCTCACTTCATTGTGGTGTGGCATTACGCAGGATATTTCACAATTAATTATTGCGCGTGCTTTTCAGGGCGTTGGTGGGGCGTTATTGACTCCTGGTAGTTTATCATTGCTGCGGGCGCTTTTCCCTGAAGCGCAACGCGGCAAGGCAATCGGGCTGTGGTCAGGGTTCGCCTCAATTACATCGGCATTAGGTCCGGTGATTGGTGGCTGGGTCGTGCAGAATTTTAGCTGGCGCTGGGTATTTTTTATTAATCTTCCATTTGCTCTGACTGTATTGCTCGTTTTGTTCTGGCGTGTACCGGAGAGTCGGAGCGAGCAACAGACGCGGTTGGATATTCCGGGGGCGGCTCTGACAACGCTTGGTCTGGGGAGTTTGGTCTTCGGGTTAATTGAAGCGAATACACTGGGTTTATTTAGTCCGCTCGTGATTGGCTGTATTGTAGCTGGTATCTTTTTCTTGATCGGGTTTGTCATACGTGAAGGACACACGGTAGCTCCTATGATGCCATTACATCTGTTCCGTTCGCGTGCATTCAGCGGTACCAATTTGATGACCTTATTGCTCTATGCGGCGATTGGTGGGGCGCTCTATTTCTTTCCCTTCAATCTTATTCAGGTGCAGGGTTATACCGCGACTGCGGCAGGATCAGCTTTTCTCCCCTTCACCTTGCTTATGTTCTCCTTATCTCGCTGGTCTGGCGGATTAGTGACGCGTTATGGTGCTCGTTTACCACTGGTTGTTGGTCCCTGTATTGTAGCGGTTGGATATGCCTATTTCGCGATTTCAGGCATTGGAGCTAATTATTGGATTGCGTATTTTCCGGCGATTGTTTTGCTTGGTCTGGGCATGTCTATCACCGTTGCGCCATTAACGACTACTGTTATGGGCGCGGTTGATGATCAGTATTCCGGTGTGGCTTCAGGGGTGAACAATGCTGTGGCGCGTATCGCGGGTTTACTGGCGATTGCTGTATTTGGTATTTGTATGACCTACGTTTTTAGCTTCATCCTGCATCAGCAGTTAGCCGCATTACCAATTTCTCCGCAATTACGTGATATAGTAGAGGCACAGAGTGGAAAACTGACCGGAATACAGATTCCGGCGGGATTGGATGCACAAACATATGCGGCAATAAAGAGTGCGATTAATGTAGCGTTTATTTCAGGTTTCCACCTCATCATGTGGGTTGCGGTTGTGTTAGCGGTGGGAAGCGCTCTCTGTGCTCTGTTGATGATCTCTTCGCGGCGTTCCGCACCAGAAGAATGTCATATGGAAGATCGCTTGTGTGGGGATAATGGCTGCACGTTGACATATACCTACCGTAAGGTTGAGAAGCAGCCTCATGATATGTAAGCAGAGTGGTGACATGAGTGCGGAAAATACAAATTTGGAATGTGTATGGATATGGAGGGAACAGGTATGTCTGATGTGAAAGCGCCCTATATTTTGGCGTTAGACGTTGGTACATCATCAACACGAGCGTTGTTGTTTGATGCGCAGGGCCGTACGGTGCCGAAAGTTGGTTCGCAGCACAAATATGAATTGCAGACGTCGGCTGAAGGTGAAGTGACTGTCAATGCTGATATGCTGGTTGATCTGGTTGCGCAGACTATTGATGAGACATTGCAGGCTGCGGGTTCCCGTCGTAGTGAGATTAAGGCTGTTGCGTTCGATACATTCTGGCATAGTTTGCTTGGTGTTGATAAGAACGGTCATGCGGTGACGCCGGTGATTACGTGGGAAGATACCCGTCCGTATAAGGCGGCATTGGAATTGCGCAAAGAATTGGATGAGAAGAAGTTCCATGATCGAACCGGTGTGCGTTTCCATGCCAGTTACTGGCCCGCTAAATTGCGCTGGTTGAAGCAACATCAGGCGGATGTGTTTGCGCAGGCGGCGCAGTGGATCTCCTTTGGCGAATATTTGCATCGTCAATTTCTTGGACGTTCGGTCTGTAGTCTCTCGATGGCATCGGGTACCGGATTGCTGGTGGGTGATACACGATCCTGGGATACTGATCTGATCAAGGTGCTGGGTATCCAGAAGGAACAGCTATCGGAGATCGGTGATGTGCAGGATGGTATCAAGGGGCTACAGCCTGAATATGCTTCACGCTGGAAAGAATTGCACGACATTCCCTGGTATCCCGCGATAGGCGATGGCGCGGCGGCGTGTATTGGTTCTGGTTGTGTCAATGAAAAGAACTGGTCTGTTACGATGGGAACATCGAGCGCGGTACGTGTCGTGATTGATCCTGAGCGGGCAACGCCTTCGATGGGACTCTGGAAGTATTTTGTTGATGGCAAACGAGCGGTTATTGGTGGGGCGATGAGTGAAGGTGGAAACCTGTTTGGTTGGTTTCAGGAACAATTAAAGCTTAGTGGTAGCCTGCAAGATATTGAGCCAGCTCTGGCGCAGATAGAGCCTGATAGTCATGGCCTGACCATTTTGCCTTTTATTGCTGGTGAGCGTAGCCTTGGCTGGCATGCCGATGTGCGTATGACGATCAGTGGTGTGAATATTCATACGACCTCTTATGATCTGGTGCGTGCTGGTGCGGAAGCGCTGTCTTATCGTATTAAAAATGTTTATGAAAATCTGCGTGATGTACTACAGGTAGATGCATCATCGCACAAAGTGATGACCAGTGGTGGGGCATTGGCGGCTTCTGCCCTGTTGCGTGGCATTATTGCGGATGCTCTGGGTGTGCCGATCTATCCATCGACTGAGACTGAGGCATCTGCCCGTGGTGTTGCTCTGCTCGCTCTGGAGGCGCTGGGGGTGATTGATGATCTGGAGAAAGTTGCTCCTGATTTGTTGGAGCCATCACGACCCGCTAAGAAGAATGGCGAGATTTATCGTCAGGCCGCAACGCGCCAATCTGAGCTGTATCAGCGTTTGTTGGGTGATAAATAGGCATGCATAGATAGTAGAGTCTTACAGGTATGCTTTATTGTGTTTGTAGGATTCTCCCCGCTTCGTCATCTCATGCGCACAGATATTCCTGTAGCCATGAGGTGACAGCGGTATAATGGCTGGCGTGGAATACCCCCATGATGTGGTGATCGGGACGGATAAGTAAGAAGATCTCTGTATCATGATGGAGTAGTTCGCTCAGGGTACCTGTTTCATCAAGCAGAAATGGGTATGATGCTTTTTCATTATCATTCGTTGGTCGTGTGCTATCGTTTGGTACAATACAGATCTTGCGTAGCGCCAGCGTCTGTTCTGGAGGTGTGGATGGTATCTTACAAAAGGCAGTTGTGGGATCTGTATAGAGGCGCAGGAGAGTAAAGCCTATACCCAGTGCGGTATCGAGATGGACGGAGTTGCCTGTTTCCGTGATCACTCTTGTCTGAGGGAGCAGCAGACCGCGTAAGCGGTCATGTCTGGTATGGAAACGTGGTAGCAATATGCCAGCAGTATGACGTGACAGCGGTTTGATACGCATCTCTTGCAGAAGTCGGTGTCCAACGCTGGTTGTTGTGATCAGACGAATGATGGCATCTCGCAGGGCGGCTATGACTGGCACTGGTGTCATGATGATGATGCCGGGCAGAGATGAGAAACGTATCATGCGCAGTGTATGTGGCCGACGCTCCAATTGATAACTTGCCAATAGTGCTGGTTGTGCCTGTTCATGAAGAACTGCCGCGAGTTTCCAGCAAATATTGGCAGCATCTCTCAAGCCGCTATTCATGCCCTGACCCCCAAAGGGCGGCATCAGATGTGCCGCATCCCCCGCCAGAAAAACACGGCCTGTGCTAAATGCTGGCGTCAGGATCGCGTGAAAAGTATAGATTGCTTTATGGACGATTTGTAATTGTGTTCCTCTGGCATGGTATGAGGGTGGTAGGGTCTGGTTCGCCTGCTTGATCAGTTTTTCTATGGTACTGGTTGCGAGCATGGCTGGTTCTTCATGTTCCTGTGGCTTGAGCATAAATTCCCAGCGTCTGCGTTGATCTGGTAGTGGTACAGAGACTGCTGGACGTTCAGGATTGCAAAAGAAGATAATAGTATGCTCCGGTTCCTTCTCGTCTGTAATACAGTCTATTACCAGCCAGCGCTGGGAATGTGTAATAGCACGTCGCCTGGCCTTGGTCGGTTGATTACGTGCTGGTAAGCCGATAAAATCGCCCAATGCCGGTGGATAGAGTGCATACCCAAGTAACTGGCGCACTGTGCTTTTACCACCGTCACAGGCCAGCACATATGCTCCTTTTATACATTCAACCTGCTCTGCTGGTGTGCGAACGGTAAGTGTAACTCCCTGCTCGTCCTGTTGTAATGCCTGTACTGTATGTTGAAAGCAAATTCTGACTGTAGGGAAGCGAGCAAGCCCGTGTAAGAGTATTCTTTCCAGGTCAGGCTGATAGAGTGTATTGATCTGTGGATAGCCGTAGGAAGGCTGTAGTGGATGTACATGGGCAATCAGACGTTGCTGCGAGACATAACTGGCGTGCATGTCCAGTCTGACCAGTGTACGTACTTGATCCATCAGGCCAACCATCTGAATGATGCGTAGCCCTTCATCATCAATTGTGACCGCTCGTGGTTGTCTCACCAGATCGCTCTGCTGTTCGAGTACCAGTGTTTCGATGCCTGCCTGTCCCAGCATGTTCGCGGCAAGTAGACCCGTTGGGCCTGCTCCAACGATGATGACACGTTTCATTCCACTCCTCTCCGCAAGGCTAACGCAACATTGGAGCCGCCAATGCCACGACCAGCGACCAGTGCAATCGGATTTGCCGTGCGCAAAGAGAGTTTTGCAGCCTGATTGCGTATCAGATTTATTTCATAATGGGTATTAAACTCTTCGCAATTTATTGTCGGGGGAATACATTCATTGCGGAGTGCGAGCAGGGTTGTGATGGTATCCAGTGCGCCAGCAGCGGCATAACTATGCCCGATAGTTGTACGTGGGACACTGACAGGGATCTCCGCGTGTAGCGTCTCCAGTGCCAGTTGCAAGGCATGAATCTCACCCGCGTCCGCATCAGGTAAGGCATGACCATCCAGACTGATATATGAGACATCTGGTGGTTGGATGTGTGCATTGCGCATCGCCAGTTGGAGCGCACGTGCATAATAGGTGCCATCGTTTGAAGGGGCTACTGGTCCACTGGCATCGCTGGTCTGTCCATAGCCAAGTATCTCGCCATAAATAGGAGCGCCCCGTTGTTGTGCGTGTTCATATGCTTCCAGAATGCAGATGCCAGCGCCTTCCGCGAGAATAAGCCCACTAGCGCGACGATCAAATGGTCGATATGTTGCGGTGTCATCCGCAGTGACACAGTGGCCCTGTTGCGCCAGAATGTGCAATACAAAAGGGTGTAAAAAAGCCTCACAACCACCCGTAATGATGATATCCGCAGCTCCACGACGAATAGCAGCCGTTGCGATACAGAGCGCATCCAGGCTTCCGACACTATCATTGATTGGTGCCTTACAATACCCCTGAATGTGATGTTTGATGGAAATCTGACCTGTGTTGGCGACATGGAGCCAGGCAATAGTGGTAAAGGGACTCATAGCACGTGGACCACGGGTATAGAGGGCGTCAAGCTGGGCAAGGACATAATGAATACCCCCCATTGTGTTCGCGATCACCGCTCCCACGCGGTCAGGTTGTTCCTGCGTTAAATCAAGTTGCGCATCTGTCAGTGCTTCCTGTGTGCTTGCCAGCGCGAAATGGGTCATACGATCTGTACGACGAGCGGTTTTATATTCAATATGCTCTTCCGTAAAAAAATCTGAGATCTGGCCTGCAATCCGTATCGGTAAGTGAGAACCGTATTGCTTTTTATCTAAAGGGGTAATGCCAGATGTCCCGGCACTGGTTGCGGACCAGAAGGCAGACGTACCAATACCATTTGGGGCAATTGCTCCCAACCCTGTAATGACCACCCGCCGTCTTTGTTGTTGTTCTAACATGCTATCCTTATCCAATCCGGTCGCATTAACAGAAGAGCTGTATTGACGCCACCAAAACCGCTTGAATGGGTCAGGGCAATATTAACCGTTGTCTTACGCGCAACATTAGGAACATAGTCAAGGTCGCAGGCTGGATCTTGTTGTTCTTGATTGATCGTTGGTGGAATCTGTTGATGTTCAAGCACCAGAGCGGTTACAATGGTTTCAATCGCGCTGGCGGCTCCCTGTGTATGGCCGATCAGCGATTTGGTGGCGCTGATGGGAATGTTAGCAGCATGAGCGCCGAAAACTGTCTTGTAGGCTTTTGTTTCCGCCACTTCATTGGTGCGTGTTGAACTCCCATGTGAGTTGATGTAGTCGATCTGCTGTGGCGTTATGCCAGCTTCGCGCAGGGTTTGTTGTAATAATTGTTGGAGTGGATAGCCATCGGTGGGCAGGGATACCATATGATAGGCATTATTATTTGAAGTAAAGCCAATTAACTCTGCGTAGATGTGTGCGCTGCGAGCCAGTGCGTGCTCTCTTTCCTCCAGCACCACAATGCCCGCGCCCTCTGCCATTACGAAACCGTCGCGCTTGCCATCATATGGTCGTGAAGCCTGCTGTGGCATGTCATTGTAATGAGTGCTCAACGCGCCCATCACACAGAACGCATCGAAGAGACCGTATGTAATACCCGCGTCTGTACCACCGGCAAGCATGCAATCTGTTTGCTGATCTTGAATCATCCAGTATGCCTGTCCAATCG
Source organism: Dictyobacter sp. (assembly GCA_035493535.1). Lineage (GTDB taxonomy): Bacteria > Chloroflexota > Ktedonobacteria > Ktedonobacterales > Ktedonobacteraceae > Dictyobacter. Next base: position 162,916 of record DATJIE010000054.1, on the reverse strand, counting down.
CATCGGCTCCTGCCGAGCAGCCAGTCGCGATCACTGTAGTGGGTCCATGAAAGTGATAATGGGCGGCCAGACTGCTGGCGGCGCTATGGGGCATCAGCAGCGTAGGCGGGAGTGTCACGTTTTCTGATGATACGATGGGTGAGTGTTTGCCATAATCTGTGAGCTTTGTCCAGTATTTCTCACCTTCTAGCGAACAGGCCAGAGCGGTACCAATAATCACGCCTGTTCGCTCATAGATTGCAGGAAGTGCAATGCTCAGTTTACTATCCTGAATGGCCTGCTGGGCGGCAACCAGAGCGAACCGGGTCGCCCGATCTGTCTGTTGTATTTCTTCGTCTGTCAGGTGAAATTGCGTGAGATCAAATGGATCAACCTCACCTGCGATACGTGAAGGGAGCCGTTCTGCATTGAAATGGGTAATAGGGCCGATCCCTGAACGACCAAGAATGCATGCCTGCCAGAAGGCTTCAATACCAATACCATTCGGTGCTACGACACCAAGACCGGTAATCACAACTCTGCGCGACGGGGGTTCAATGATTTTACCCATTCCATCTCCTATTGTTGTAACTGTTTAATCGATCCTTGCTGAGTTTGACGTGCCGCCAGAAATGCCTGTATTAAAGGCGTGACCGTTTCATCACGAGAATACATAAAAAATCTTTCTTTGCCAGAAACAATATGATAGCCTGCACAATTGGGTAAGTGTTGCGCCAACCAGCGTGTTTTGCTCTCCGGTGAGAGCGCATCATCTTTGCGATTGATCAAGAGGATTGGCATGGTGAGCGTATTCAGACGTTTGCGAATATCAAAGTTATGAATAATTGGTAAGATGGAACACTTATAGACAAAAGGCCATTGATGGATCTTTTTGAATTGTTCTTCAATCTGATGATGGGACAGAGCGGGGGCTGTATGATTATTCGGGTGGCTATTGGTAATGTAATTGATGACCATGCCACGTAGAAAATCTGCTGACAACACATACTCAACAGGGAAGCGGATGAAAAGTTCATGGAGCCACCAGATGAACGGATGTGGAGATATATGATAGTCTGCTCCCTGTGCGATGATGATCAGGGAACGACAGCGTTGTGGATAGCGGATGGCAAACTCAAATAGCACCATCGCAGCATCTCCATGTGCAATTAGATCGGTGCGTGTTAAGCCCAGACCATCAAGAATCTGGCGCAATTCTTCAACGCGATCAGATATACCGAATGGCGTTGTACGCATTTCCTGGCGTCGATAGAGGATCACGCGACGTGATGTACTGAGAGTTCGTATCTGGCGAGAGTACACAAATTCCAGGTGAGCTAAAATAGGGACAAAGACGAGCGGTTCGCCATGACCAATATCGATCAACGGTAGTTCCAGATTGTGAATAGGCGTCTGGTGCCAGAGTGACTCGATGTAGTCGACGTCATTATGAAACGTCGTATCATCGATCCAGCGTACTCCCTGTGTACTCAATAGTTGCCTCCCTTAATACTGCGATGGTGCTTTACATATTCTACCCTTTATTCACGAACATCATGGTCAAATGTTACAATAGCAGAGGAATAAAAACGGGTAAAATATTGGTATTGATCCTATATATAATAGTATATACGGTTGAATGCAGGGGGATTGTAGTATAGACATGGGCAGTATTTGGTATGGTGAAATGAAGGTTAGCTGAAGTCCCCCACCTTCAATATTGTACAAGGGAGCAGACTATCTGGTCAATGCATGTATCTTTTAGTCAGAGAGGATAGAATGTCAGAATTAGAACAGCAGGAGATTGCGCTACAACCACCTGTGAGCAGTTGGATCGCGGCCTTTAATGCGCATGATGTTGCCGCGCTTGTTGCTCTGTATACCAATGATGCAGAACTTTCCGACTCAGGCATGAAGCATCCGCGCTGTGGACGACAGGAGATAGAGCGCTGGTTTAGCCAGCGTTTTCAGACGATGCCTTCGATTGCGTATGTGCCATCTGGTGTATTCTTACAGCAACTCGATGACGCGCATGCTGGTCCGGCGATGGTAACATGGACAGTGCATGGTCAGACGCCGCGCTTCTTTGGCCTTTCCTGGCTCTCTCATCCCTTTCAGGTTGCTGGTGTCAGCGTCTTTACACTCCGTAACGGGTTGATTGCACAGCAGCATGGCTATTATGATCATCTGGCAGTGGTGGAGCGTGTGATAACGCCATTGCGCTGGTTCCCGACGCGCCTGTAAGAAAAGAAGCAGGCGAGCATATTCGCCTGCTTCTTTTCTATGTATTTACCTGAATATATCGGGATGATATAGGTATAGGCGCAATGATTATTCTTCACCAGCCATTTTTTGCATTAAGCGCATAATCGCGGACATGTCTTCGGTAATGCCCTGTGACATTGCTGCAACGTACAATTGCTCGACGGTGCTGGCGGTTGGCATCGATACATTGTTTTCTTTTGCCAGTTGTGAGGTCAGGCCCAGATCTTTGCGTTGTAAAGGTAGCGCGAACTGGGTGGGGTAGGTATTGTTACGGATGTTTGCCAGTTTGCCCTTATTCGCAGGTGAAACGACGGTGCTATCAGCCAGAACATCAAGTAATTGTTCACGTGTCAGACCCGCCTTTTCGCCCAGAACGATGGACTCAGACAACGCCTGCATGCCAATACCAAGCAGTGTATTGATAATAATCTTCATAATGGAGCCGGAACCACTCTCACCCAGATAGTAGGAGACACGTCCAAGCACATCAAAAATAGGTTTGGCCTGCTGATATGCTTCTTGATCGCCACCGACGAGGATCATCAGAATGCCATCTTTCGCCTGTGGGGTGCTGCCTGATACGGGAGCGTCAAGAACCAGTGCGCCCTGTGCATGAGCGTCCTTGTACAACTGGCGTGAGGCATCAGGTGACACTGTGCTCATATCAATGAGCAGTTGCCCGGCATGCAGACCTGCCAGTGCTCCATTCTCACCACGCATTACTGCGTCCAATGCCTTCTCATTCGTGAGACAGGACATAACTATATCGGCTTTTTCCGCCAGTTCACGTGGGGTATCAGTGACTTTCGCGCCGAGATTGACTACATCCTGAAGTTTCTCTTTTGAGCGGTTATACGCGATGACAGGATACCCTTCCTTCAGAAGATTCTGGGCCATAAGTGAACCCATGCTACCCATACCGATATAGCCAATGATTGGTTTATTACTCGTCATATTTAAAACCTCATCTGTGTTTTTTTGCATAAGTTGTTATCTGTATGCGTTGTTTGGTGGAAATGACAGCATGTGTTGTTGTCTTGTGATGATAGATGTTATAGAGATATATCTATCTCTATAACATCTATGCGCACACAGATCGAGAGTAGATGAACGGTGCGCTGACGTAATGATCAGAAAAGACGACGTTCTCCCTCTTGATTGGAACGATAAGTATTATATTCGTTCTCACGTTAAGCAAGCGGCTGTAGTTGCAATCATTATGCCTGTTCTGCTTGTTGTTCGTACTGTAGAGAAACGTTCTATGCTAATACTCGTGATTTTGTGAGGAAATTGGGATCTGGAAATGGCCTTTCGGGTTATTGTTGCGGTGAAGGGATGGCATATGTGATAGGGTGAACTCGACGTAGTGGTTATGCGAAAATGCGACATGTACCCTGTTTTCATGCTTGCTTGCCAGGATGCATGAGAATAAAAAGGGTGATATGATAAAGTATCAGGTATCCTGTATGGTTTGTTATGGTCTATATGGTCTACGATTTGGTGATGAGTGGTGGCAGGAAAGGACACGGATTATGAAATCTGGGCAGGATATTTTATTTCTTGGAAGTATTTGAGAGGAGTTGCTCCATGCAAATTATCAGCTATAGAACCAGCACAGATGTCCCCTGGCAGGCTGGTTTTGAGCACGATGGGAAAGTGATTGCTGCCACAGCTGCGCATACGTTCGGTGATCAAGCTCCAACGGTGCGTGTACTACTTGAGGCCGGCCCATCTGCCCTTAGTGAGGCGATTGAGACTGCAAAGAAACTCTTTGAGGCAAAAGAGCAAGAGTTACTCTCATTTGATGAGATTGAGGTTGGACCTCCTGTTCCTGATCCTGATAAGATCATTTGTCTGGGTCTGAATTACGCTGACCATGCGGCAGAAACCAACATGGCGTTGCCGAAACATCCGGTGCTGTTCCCGAAATATCGGAATTCGCTGGTTGGTCCGAAGGATAATATTGTATTGCCTGGTTTCAGCGAAGAGATCGACTATGAAGCAGAATTAGCGGTCGTTATCGGACGTACCTGCAAAAATGTTTCGGAGGCGGACGCGCTGAACTATGTCGCGGGTTATACCATTATGAACGATGTCAGCGCTCGTGATTGGCAATTCCATACCACACAATGGATGCCTGGTAAAGCTATTGATACCTTTGCGCCGATGGGGCCAGGTATTGTGCCTGCCGCAGCAGTTGGTGATCCACAGACATTGAAGGTCTATGCGCGTGTAAATGGGGAAGTATTGCAGGATGGTACAACATCACAGATGATCTTTTCAATCGCGCAGAGTCTGGCTTATATCAGTACCGTGATGACGCTCGTTCCTGGTGATATTATTTCGACTGGAACTCCTGCCGGTGTGGGATTCAGTCGCAAACCACCTGTATTTTTACATGCTGGTGATGTGGTGGAAATCGAGGTTGAACGTGTCGGCAAGATTACCAATCCAGTGGTTGCTGCGCAATAACCTGTAGTAGTCTATATGTGGCAAAGCGCGTTAGTTTCATCTCATCTTTGGGGTGAAACTAACGCGCTTTCTTCTAGTGTAACATATTATGCAAGACGGGTAAAGCTCATCTTGCATAATATGAGATAAATAATTTCTTATTGCTGTGATTATAATGTACCAACGGTGTATGATGAGTTCACATACCAGTTGAGTATCGTATTCATATTTACAACGGCACCAACAATTGTTAGAGCGGGCGATGTCAGGCCCGCCTGAGCTGCAACTTCCGCAATTGTACTCAATGTACCAGTGACCATGTGCTGTTTTTCTGTTGTGCCTTCCTGTATCATGGCTGCGGGTGTGGATGGGTCCATGCCGCCGTTGATCAGGCGTTGTGTGAAATTGGGTAAGGCTTTGACACCCATGAGCACTACAAGTGTGCCGCCAAGAGCCGCGAGCGCTTCCCAGTTAATGGATGGTGAGGTAGAGCGTCCTTCATGGCCTGTGACAATGGTAATTGATGAAGCGTGGTCACGATGCGTCACAGGAATACCGGCGTAGGCGGGAACCGCGATTGCTGATGTGACTCCTGGTACGATTTCAAATGGAATTTTTGCCTCTGCCAGAGCTTCTGCCTCTTCGCCTCCGCGACCAAAGACAAAAGGGTCGCCCCCTTTGAGACGTACCACTGTTTGCCCCTGTTGCGCATGGTGAATAATGGCAGCATTGATCTGATCTTGCGGCATAGAGTGACAGCCCGGCCCCTTGCCAACATAAATGAGCGTGGCGTCTGCTCGGGCTTCCTGTAGCAATGCTGTGCCGATCAGGCGATCATAGAGTACAATGTCTGCTGCCCGCAGGCAACGGAGTCCTTTTACCGTAATCAGTTCAGGATCGCCGGGGCCAGCGCCAATCAGATACACTTTTCCTGTACCAGCATTCGGGGCTGGCATGTGATTATTATTGTCAGGGATTAGACTCACGCTGTGCCTCCAATTGCTGTATCGCTTGTATAAAGGTTGATCCTGAGATCTCTATGTTGTGGAGATGGAGAAGTTGTACCGCTGTTGCGCAGGCTCCTACCATGTCATTTTTTGTCAGTAGATCAAGAATGTTTGATGTGAAGAATTTGCTAAAGTACGCATCGCGGTCATCGTAGGAAACACCATGCTGGCGCAGATATTCACGTGCCAGCGCCGCGATACGGAGATATTGATCATAAGCAAGGGGGAAGGTGTGCTCAAGTTGTTGACGAATGCGTTTCGCCAGCGCGGGACTGGAGCCTTCTGTTGAGACAGAGATGGTCAGTTGTCCACGGCGTAAAATTGAGGGTACGATGAAATTACACCGTGAGGGGACGTCAACGATATTGACCAGTTGACCACGCTCCTGTCCCTCTTGCCAGATGCGTTCTGTCAGTTCAGGCTCATAGGTTGTTGCGGAGACAACCACAAAAAAACCTTGCATATCGCCATATTCATAGGCTTTCTGTAGCAGGTTGAGTGTTGTTGTGCGTGCGAGTGCCTGAATCTCCTCACAAAATGTAGGCCAGAGGAGTGTGACCTGTGCGCCACTGGCACTGAGCGCGGCAGCTTTTTCTGCCGCGACAGTGTTTCCACCAATGACGAGTGCGAGACGATTGCGCACATCAAGCATGATAGGATAGTAGTTTGGCATCTCTCTTATCCTACAGTTACTTGCGCAACCTTCTCCTTCAGGTTGTCGAGTCCGATGCGATGGCAATAATCGCCAAATGCTTCCTGTGGTTGACGCTCATCACGCCAGAGTGTGAAGAGAGGACGCAAGGTTTCGCGCAACTGTTCGGTTTTTACCGAGAGCAGATACGGTTCACTCAGACGAGTGTTGGTCCAATTGCCACCGAGGTAGATGTTGTAGAGGTCTTTACTGCGCCCAACAAAGCCAACGTCACCCACAAATGGGCGAGCACAACCGTTTGGACAGCCAGTCATACGGAAGCTGATCCGCTCGTCGCCAAGCCCTAAATCGTGCAGGTCTTCCTCAAACTGTTTGACGATCGATGGGAAGAGGCGCTCGGATTCCGCGACTGCCAGACCACAGGTCGGATAAGCAGGGCAGGCCATTGCGTAGCGATAGGCACCGGCTGTGGTAGGATCGGTTGAAATGCCGAACTCTTGCAGGCGAGCCTCAAGTGCGCTACGCTGATCCTCTGGAATGTCAGTCAGCAGAATGTTTTGTTGTGGTGTCAGACGGATGCCAGGTTGGAACTCCCGAATGACTGTGCGCAGACCTTCTCGTAGGCGTACTTCCTCAGTATCTTTGATGCGTCCGTTCTCGACGAATAGACCCAGGAACCAGTGTCCATCAGCTTGCTGGGACCAGCCCAGATGGTCTTCAACGTCGTGGAAGTGAACTTCACTGGGGGGGGCTAGCTTGTAGCCAAGACGTTGCTCGACTTCGTTTTTGAACCAATCAACACCGCGCTCCTGGACAACATATTTCATACGCGCATGTTTGCGGTTAGTGCGGTCACCATAGTCGCGCTGTACGGTAACAATGGTTTCAGCGACCTGTAAGATCTGATCAGGCGTGATGTCAGCAAATGCTTTGCCCAGTAGCGGGAATGTCTCTTTTTTACCGTTGGTCATACCCATGCCGCCACCAAGAACGACGGTGAAACCAGTTAGTTGTTCGCCATCCAGTTTGACAATAAAGCCGATATCCTGTGTATAGGCATCGACACAGTTATCGCCAGGGAAGGCAATGCCAACCTTAAACTTACGAGGCAGATAGGTTGCGCCGTACATTGGCTCAACGACTTCATCTTCCTCTTCTTTGACGGTATGGACTTTCTCACCGTCAACCCAGATTTCATGATAGGCTTTACTCCGGGGGGCCAGATGCATTGCGAGCTTGTAGGCCAGTTCCTGTACCTGAGCCTGTGCGCGATTCGCGCTTGGAGCAGGGCAGGCCATCACGTTACGGTTCACATCACCACAGGCCGAGAGCGTTGAAAGCAGGCTGGCGTTAATATCGTGGATGGTAGACCAGATATCGCCTTTGAGGATACCGTGTAATTGAATGCTCTGGCGCGTGGTCAGACGCATGGTGTTATTGCCATAGCGTGTGGAAAGATCATCTTGCACCAGATACTGATCAGGGGTCAATGTGCCACCAGGGATGCGCGAGCGGATCATGAATTGATACGCTTTCTCTGCTCCGGCTGCCTTACGAGCCTGACGCAGGTCGCGGTCCTCTTGCTGATACATCCCATGAAACTTAATGAGCTGTACCTGATCCTCGGTGAAGCGGCTCGTATCCTGCGCCAGTTCTTCAACGATCTGTCCGTGGAGGTAATTACTGCTGATTTTGATATGTTCAACTTTGCTACCTTCACCGGGTCCAAGATGAAGCAGCGTTTTTTCATTCTGTGTTTGGTCCTGATCGGGTGTGCTCATGATGTCTCCTTTGGGGCTACACGGCATAAGACGGCTATAACAAGATAAATAACAAGTAAAACATGTATAATCAGGGAAATCATGCGAAATCTGTGTCGTTATAGTCGGTTTGCACTTGCTATTATGGAAGTTTTACCCCTTGCTTTTTAGTCTCGTTTGTTGATATAGTTTATCAACAAAGTAGTGACTTTTCTTAACTATACGTTCAGGTCAGTTGTCTGTCAACCCTTTTTTCTGTTAATGGGCAGGTACATACAGTAAAATATGTGAGGAGTAAACATATGGATCTTCTCCTGAGTTGTATTTCAACCAAGCATTCGATGTTGAAGGACCACTGGGCCAAATCGGAGCAACAGAAGCAGCAGACCGAGTGCCCACTTACCGTATTAGGTAGTCGTTTCAAGCCAAAAGAGGATCAGGGTGGTGTGCTCTGTTTGCTCACCGATGATGGTCAGCTTAAGGCGCAGGCTACCTTACCTATGCCTGCCGGTATGGTAAGGACTGATGCCGGCGTGCTGGTTGCATCCATTTATGAAATTCATCATCTTTCGACTGATTTGTCCACAGTCGAGCAAGAACCAATGAGTTTACCTTCATTTAATATGCTACATTCACTCTCCCGCAGTAAGAATGGGTATCTGGTTGCCAGCACCGGCCTGGATGCCATCCTTGAGTTTACGCTGGATGGACAGTTACTCTGGGAATGGTGGGCAACTGATCATGGTTTTACCATCACACCAACTGGTGAGCCACGCTTGCTCGAAAAAGCAATCGATCACCGTGGTGTCAAATATGGTACATTGGCACAAACAACCCATGTAAATTCAACCTCAGAACTTCCGAACGGCACAATATTAGCCACACTGTTTCATCAGGGAATGGTGATCGCCATTGATCGCGAGAGTGGGAACTGGCACCCTGTTCTGGATGGACTGAATCATCCACACTCAGTACGTATTCTGAATGAGGATTATATAACCATTGCCGACACTGGTCATGGTCGTGGATTGTTGGTGCGCCTCAAAGATGGCAAAGGTACAATTGAGGCCGAAGTTTCTACCGACACCGACTGGTTACAGGATTGCTCGTATGATGAACGTCACGATCGCTGGTATCTGGTAGATGGCAAAAACACGCGTATTGATATACGTACCGGAGTCGCAGGTGATCGCAAATTAACGGAGATCAATCTAGATCCGGAATGGCGTCTTTATGAAGCCTTGCCTCTTTAGCCTTTTTAGGATACCACACATCCCGGCAATTTTCAGCGTGCTGTCTGTACATAATGTTGTTTTACGCATGGTGCTTGCATGATCTGATTGGCCTGGGTTTCTAGCCACTTAGAACGTGGGTAAGATTTTCCTTATCCACGTATTTTTTCTGATTCCATTCTCCCCCTTCAAATTATAGTTGAATATCAACTGATTGGTTTGTTTCCCAAGAATAACAGGCATGTATCTTTGTTCTTTTTCAGTTTATAATGAGAGAAGCGTCGCGTGTTTATGGAACTGGCTGTGACCAATTGCGACGAGCAGGTGTCCAATACATATTACAGGCATCGAAGCTATTTGTGCTTTTTGTTTGGAATGGTAGTAGTCAAGTACGAAGTTGTGCTGCTTACAAATGAAAGAGTGTATTACTATGACGGTAAAGATTGTGCATGTTGGTCTTGGTGGTTGGGGTTCGAATTGGGCCGAAAATATTGTGGCTAAGAATAAAGATATAGAAACAACTGCGTGGGTGGAGATTGATGCTCGTACGTTGAAAACAGTTGGCGAACGTCTGAAATTGCCGGAAGAGCGTTGTTTTACCTCGCTTGATGAGGCACTTGCGACAGTTGAAGCGGATGCGGTGCTGGTGACAGCAAATCTGCCTGGACATGTGCCCTGTGCGCAGACGGCATTGCATGCGGGCAAGCATGTGTTGATGGAGAAGCCGTTCGCTCCGACGATCGCGGAGGCGCAACAGCTGGTTGAACTGGCTGATGAGCAGGGGAAGATTTTGATGATCAGCCAGAACTATCGCTTTGCTCCGGCTGTGCGCACTGTGATTAAACTGATGCAGGAGCAGGTGATCGGGCGGATTGGCATGGTAAATATAGACTTCCGCAGATACGATAATATCGCTCCTGTGGAGTCACATTTGCATTATCATATCTGGGAACCTTTACTGGTGGATATGGCTATCCACCATTTTGATCTGATGCGTTGCGTCATTGGTCAGGAGCCACAGAAAGTGATTGGTCAGACCTGGAATGATACCTGGAGCCGTTATGATGAGCCTGCTAGCGGGGCGTTGACAATTTTTTTTGATGGTGGGGCAGTTGTCAGTTATCGAGGCAGTTGGACCAGCACCGCGCCGCAGACAAACTGGGCTGGTGAGTGGAGCATGGAGGGTGAGAAAGGTGTGATGGTCTGGACCAGTCGTGGTGAATTGCCGGATAGTGTGGTTGTTCGTTTGCATGGCAAAGAGCCGAAAAAGATTACGATGCCAAAGATGGCGCAGATCGATAGAGCCGGGAGTCTGGCAGCTTTCGCTGCAGCGGTCCAGCAGGGCACACAGCCGGAAACAACTGGACGTGACAATTTGCGCACGTTGTCTTTGATGTTTGCGGCTATCGAAGCTGCTAAAACAGAGCATCCTGTGTTGATTGAAATGTAGGTATTATTTGCGAGGATTTGTAGGGAGTTGGGCTGTTCTAGACAAGCTCTGCTCCCTCGATGTGTCTTCTACCATACGCTGTATTCGCTGAGGTTCTGGTTATGTTATGATAGGTGGAATAAATATGCCGGGGAAGAGGTGCCTTGTATGAACCAGATACGGATACAGAAGCCGCGTATCGTCAGAATCTATTCGGAAAATAATGATTTTCAACTGATGGAAACCTTGCGTCGTCGGCGCGAGAAGCGGCAACGACAGCGTGAGTTTTTTGTTGAAGGTGTACGTCCAATCAATCAGATGCTTCACTATAAGTGGTCTGTGCGGGCGTTTATGTATGCACGCGACCGCAAATTGTCAGATTGGGCTAAAAATATTCTCCAGACTTCGCAGGCACAGACACATTATGAGTTACCCCCGGAATTGCATGAGAAACTGAGTAATAAAAGTGAACCCTCGGAACTGATGGCTCTGGTCACCATGCCGGATGATGATCTGCGCCGTATTCCAGTGCATGAGCAATGTTTGATTGTTGTCTTTGATCGCCCCTCAAGCCCGGGTAATCTGGGCACGATTCTGCGCTCCTGCGATGCGTTGCAAGCGGATGGATTGGTAATGACCGGGCATGGCGTCGATCTATATGATCCGGAGACAATCAGTGCTTCGACGGGTTCTTTTTTCGCAGTCCCCACGGTGCGCCTGCCATCGCAGAAAGAATTGTTACCCTGGCTTGAAGTATTGCGGCAACGCTATCGTGGTGTACAGGTCGTGGGCAGTGATGAGAAGGGAACCGGGGAGATTGCTGAGCGTGATTTCACGCAGCCGACCATTCTTATCGTTGGCAATGAAACGTGGGGGATGAGTAGTGCATATCGGGAGCTTTGCGATAGTATTGTGAACATTCCAATGGCTGGCTCTGCCTCATCGTTGAATGTCGCCTGCGCAACCTCTATCTTTCTGTATGAAATTCAGCGTCAGCGACGTCATCTTGCGCAGACAAATTAAAGCAGGCAGTTGATTGGATCATCAGCTGCCTGCTTCTGTTTCAATCGATCTGTGTCACGCGTGAGTAGGAATTCTAGTCGTGACCCATGATCTCTGAAAGCGCGAGTACACGTGGATGTTTGAACTTTGGCGCTTTGAATGGCATAAAAGGACCACTATGATTCTTGGGAACATAACCACGAATGTGTGTACCCCAATCCTCGTACTCTTCGCTCTCAATCGTGCCATACTGATGGAATTGCGCGACGAGTTCCCCGTGGCTGTAGGGAATGACCACATCTAGCTCTGTGAATTGTTGTACCAGTGTCTCACTGATACAGCGGAGGAGCTGCTCAATACCTTCACCAGTTGCGGCGGAAACCGAAACCTGTGGGAATGTGGCTGAGATGCCCGTTAGTTCCAGCGTTTTTTGGTCCTCAACAAGATCCATCTTGTTCAGTGCCAGCACTACGGGTAATCCCCCTGCTCCAATCTCTTCCAGCACTGATTCAACCGCCTGTATTTGATGTAAGACATGGGGGTGAGATGCATCCGCAACGTGAACGAGTAGATCCGCAGCCGCAACCTCTTCTAAGGTTGCACGGAAAGCGGCAACCAGTGTTGTTGGCAGCCGCTGCACAAAACCTACCGTATCCGATAACAGAATTTCCTGTCCTCCCTGAATGCGTACACGACGTGTGGTGGGATCAAGCGTTGCGAATAGTTTATTCTCCGCCAGTGTATTGGCGGATGATAAGCGATTGAGCAGCGTCGACTTCCCTGCGTTGGTGTAACCTACCAGAGCGATGACAGGTGCGCCTGTACTTTTTCGTCGTTCACGATGGAGCTGACGTTGGCTGCGTACCAGATCCAGTTCCTGACTGAGCTTGTCTTTCTGACGACGCAGCATACGGCGGTCAACCTCGATCTGTTTCTCACCTTCACCACGCTGATTGGTGCCACCACCACTCTGACGTGAAAGGTGGGACCACTGACGGGTCAGACGAGGCAGATCATACTCGACTTGTGCCAGTTCGACCTGCAAACGGCCTTCACGCGTACGAGCGCGTTGACCGAAGATGATCAGGATCAGCGCTGTGCGATCAAGTACCTGTATATCGAGGGTGCGTTCAAGATTGCGATGCTGTGAGGGTTTTAACTCAAGGTCAAAGATGACTGCATCGCAATCATTGTATTCTAACAGGCTTTTGAGTTCCTCAACTTTACCGCTACCCAGTAACGTACCAGGGTGAGGATGATCCATCTTTTGTACCAGACGATCAACGCAGGCGACACCAGCCGTCGTCGCCAATTGTTCGAGTTCGTCGAGTGACTCCTCAATGGGCCAGTCTGTCTCGACCGTATCAATGCTTACCAGAATCGCACGTAATGGAGCTTCCGCCAGCAGGCCGCGCATCGGTTTATCGTCGTTTTGTAGTGTATCTTTGGGTTTTTGTGAAACACCTTGTTCCGGCAAATTGAACTCCTTTGTCTTTTATAAAGACTCTTTCTTGTTTGCTTGTAGATGAATGGGGATGGTGATTTGCCCTGCTCCTGCGCGTATGCATTGTGTACAGATTATTAGATGTGCAGTTCGTCTCAATAGATTTTCTTGTAGCCTATACATAGGATCTGGTTGCTACTGACGAGGAGAGAGGTATTGATGAATATGGCGCATGTTGCTTGCTGGGAAAGTAGTGAGTGAACGGAAGAGACAACAGACGTCTTCAACACCTCTGGAACCATCGTTAGCGACCATTTCCGCATAATCATAAAAAACCTGAAACAAACTGTATGCACAGTGCAGGCAGGCAAATAAGATCCGCAGACATTTGTCATACGATTGCGCCATGATTAGTTGAAGTTGTTTATCACTCGCTGTCTCCTGTGGTAATGATAGGTGAATATAATAATAAAGGTACACGAGGGCGCATCAAAAGTCAAGAGCCAGACAATAATTATCTGCCGGGCAGACTTGATCATGGTGCTGTCTGCTCTCGCGTAGCCTTAAAAATCTTTGTTGTTATTCAGACAACAAAGATTTTGCAGATGGTATTCCTGAGATGACATCTGGCTATTTCTTTTGTATCAGGAAATGGCCATTCGCAAGATTGGTCTGGAGTAACGGATTCCCTGTCGTGCGGCTCCATACTTTAATATCGAGCGGAGCAGCTGGATCTTGAGCGATGACCAACAATGTTTGCCCCGGAGTCATCTGATCCATCATGTCTGTAATATCTTCTAACAAACGACTACAACCTTTTTCTCCAAGATCAAGAATACGGTCTGCGCTGGTTGCAGGGGTCGTTGTTTCCATCAATAACCAACCTTTCGCGGATGTGGATAGTCTCTACGTGCCATGTTTGCGCTGCGATTTCACCATCTCTCTGGACGGTAAGCGATTTGTTGCTATTGTAACATAGAAAAGTTGGGTTTGGGGCGGTGATTTATTGATATAGTTGATCAAGAATTATGTATAATGATGATTGTATTTAAATGATCCTCTTGACAAGGAGGCATTCTGCCCGTTACTCTATATGCTGTAAGGGGAATTGTGAAAAATAGTTCTTCTGTCGTTGAATCCGGGTAAAAAATCATAATACACATGAACAGCAAAGGATAGTAACAAACTTGCGCATATATTTGCATGGCTCTGCCTTACCAATAATGCAAATGATGCGGTTCTGGATGCCTATGTCTATGGCTTTCGGCAGGTTGTCGCTGTCCTCGCTATCGATACTGCAAGCGTTCGTATTCCAGTAGCACGAACTTAGCAGCAGAACAAAAAGAGAGGCACAGGGACAGACCTGTGCCTCTCTTTTTGTGTGGCGTATAGCGGTTCAAGTGGATGCGTTGTAATGTCTTATAGCTCACCTAAGCAATGACAAATATTGCTCAGTATGTGGGTAAACCCACGGGACGGACTGCCATGCCCTCTATCCCCTGCCCGAAGGATTTAGGGATTGCTCTTCTCAGCATGTTATAGCTGCATAGCTGAAGCATACTACAAATGACATTGCTTATCAACGTTTAATGTTATTTCTTAGGAACGTTTATAACACTATGATCTTGTTCCGAAAACCAACTGGCACTCAGGTTTTCGGATAAGTAGTAAGAGGTGAATGATGACAACTACCAGCGATCAGACCAGTCAGGTTGATGAGTCAGCGAGCGAGAAATATTATGTAACGACGGCAATCGATTATCCAAATGGTGCGCCCCATATCGGGCATGCGCTGGAGAAGGTGGCGGCTGATATTATTGCTCGCTACCATCGGTTGCGTGGGTATGATACCTATTTTAGCATGGGGATTGATGAAAATAGTTTGCATGTCCTGCAAGCGGCGAATGCACAGGATGTCGAACCGCATGCATGGGTTGATCGTATGGATGTGGCATTTCGCAATGTGTGGCAACAACTGGATATATCCTTTGATTATTGGATGCGTACAACGGTAGAACAGCATATGCGTGCCTCGCAGGAGATGTTTCAGCGTGCGGTGGCGAAGGGTGATATTTATAAAGACACCTATTCCGGCTGGTATTGTCCGAACTGTAATACGTTTTATGTAACCGAAGATCTGGTGGGGGGGCGTTGTCCCAATCATCCATCGATATCACCTGATTGGTTACATGAAGAGAACTACTTCTTCGCGTTGTCAAAATATGGTGAGCGCCTGTTGCAACATATTGAGGCGCATCCAGATTTCATTATTCCGGCTGCCCGTAAAGCGGAAGTGGTGTCGTTGATCCGTCAGGGATTGCGCGATTTCTCGGTTTCACGTGTTGTACGTCCGGGTATGGAGGGCTGGGGGATTCCTGTGCCAGACGATCCACAGCATGTGATTTATGTCTGGTTTGATGCGCTGACGAACTATCTGACCGCTGTTGGATTCCCTGATGATGCGGCAAAATTCAAACGCTACTGGCCTGCTGATGCTCATCTGATCGGGAAAGATATTACGCGTTTCCACTGTCTATACTGGCCTGCGATGTTGCTCTCGGCTGATTTGCCGCTGCCCGCGCAGATTCCCGTGCATGGGTTTATGACTGTTGAGGGACAGCGCATTTCTAAGACGTTAGGTAATGTTATTGACCCTGTGGCATTGGTGCGTGTTATTGGCGTAGATCCCGTGCGCTTTTATCTTGCTCGCAATATGTCATTCACCTCTGATGGTGATTTTTCACGTGTGGGTCTGGTGCGTCATTATCATGACGAGCTTGGTAATGATCTGGGCAATCTGCTCAATCGTGTTGTCTCTATGATCAAGCGTTATCGCAATGGGGAAGTGCCGCAGGTGCATGGACAGGAAGGCGAGGGACCTTTAGAAAGGGCATTGCAATTACTGGCTATTGAGACGCGGCAGAGCGCGATTACTGCTTTAGATAAATGGGAGATTGGGAATGCACTGTCTGCTATCTGGGCCTATGTCCGACGAGTCAATCAGTATATTGAACAGAATGAGCCGTGGAAATTGGCGAAACAGTCAGAATTGAACTCTCAGCTAGACATCGTTCTGTATTCGGCAGCGGAGGCAACACGCATTCTCGCGCTGCTGTTGTCGCCTTTTATCCCTACATCGTCCAATCGTATCCTGGCACAATTAGGGCTGGAGGCGGTTCAAAATGGAGCCTGGGAGCAAGAAGCGGATTGGGGTGCACGGCAACTTGTACAGGTGGTGCCCGATCAATTGTTGTTCCCGCGCTTAGATGCCGAGCAGATAGCGTTGTTATAGTCAATCCCCGGTACATACGGTATATATAGAGCACCTCTCGGCAGGTGCTCTTTTTTCTTTTGGATTCAGTATTTATGGAATAGCAGTATGGCTCTGGATGTATCTTTATTCCCACTTGTTCTCCCTCCTGATGATTGTCATAATCCTCAATTTGTATGATCATCTTTAGATGATATACTAAGGTATATGGAAGATCTATTTGATTTATGATGAAATATTGCGTCTGTGTTAGTGAAAAGGAAATAAAGCAGGGAGGCACGTTGAATATATCTGATAAAGAAAAGGCAGATCCGTTATGTTTATGTTCCTCATTACGTTTTTAACCATCTTTCTGGTCCTGTTAGGGGCGGTTATTGTGCATTTGATCTTGAAGCCCCGTCGTTCGCAAAAAGATCGCGTGGCTGAGGCCAAGTTAGATGACATGCTTTTCCTCTAAGTAGCACATTCTCCGGGTGTTTTGGTATGGAACAGGGTATCGTAAGAGCGTAGTCATTCATCTATTGTGTTTTTTACTGTGTTTTATGGCTGCATGTTTGCCAGCTGTCTGGAAAGATGTTGGTGACAGCTATTTGTTTTTTTGGTTGTTCTATATATGGATCTTTGAATATTGGTAATTATAATAGTATGCTGTAGTTTTTCATTGTATGTTGCCTATGATTATATATGAGACTGATGTTATCGAAAGATTGTGTTATACATGGATTGATGAATACTGTATCCTGCGATGCGCATGGACGGATTTGTCAGGGTGAATATGTTGTGTGAGGGAGGATATCGATAGATGGATGCAGGTCGAACCGGGCATCAGGTTGAACACTCTGCTATTCAGGTGCGAGCACGAAAGGCGGATCGTCCCATAGGAAAAACCGTTGGGACACGATTTAGCCTTTCAGTTGTTCTGCCTGCATATAATGAAGAAGCTGTGATTGAGCAGACGGTATCATACGTCGCGACTGCGCTGGCAAACTGGACGAATGACTTTGAAATCATCGTTGTCAATGATGGGAGTAAGGATCGTACTGAGGAGATTATTGAACGGCTGGCACTGAGCGATCCGCATATTTGTTTGCTTCATCATCCCACGAATAAAGGATATGGTGCCGCATTAATGGCTGGCTTTCAGGCTGCAACGAAGGAATTGCTCTTTTTTATGGATTCTGATGGTCAGTTTGATATTGCTGACCTGGCGCAATTTTTCCCACTTATTGAGCGGTATGATGCGGTGTTGGGCTATCGTAATCCGCGCTGTGATCCCTGGCCGCGTAAACTCAATGCATGGTTGTGGAAGCAACTGGTCTATCTGGCCCTCGGCATCCAGATCCGTGACCTGGATTGTGCGTTTAAGCTCTATCATGTGTGTTTTTTGCGATCGTTCCAGCTTGAAACACGGGGCGCGATGATTAATGCTGAAATGTTGTATAGATTGCAGCAGGCAGGCAACACCTTTGCTGAAGTTGGGGTGCGTCATTTAGAACGTGCTTCTGGTCAGGCGACTGGCGCGAATGTAGCTGTAATCTTCAAGGCGTTGCATGAACTGGCAATATTTACCGTCAAATGGCGTATAGCGGCAAAGGTTCGGGCAATAGTTCATCATCATATGGTTGTGAAGGTTACCAGATAATTTGTTCTGTGCAATCGCGAATTTTTGCGTATGCCACCTGTGACGGTGGGAGCTGTGACCACCAGGATGATTAACCTTTCAGCCCCCAGGAACGTGCTCGTCGCCGTGCTTTATCCGCTTCCTGAATATGACCCAACGCATCGTATACTTCCGCTTTGAGTGACCAGGCACGAACATAGTTTTTATCCATCTCAGTAGCTTCACTCAAGGCATCCAGGGCGGCTTTATTATGTCCCAGGCGAATAAGGACTTCCGCCTTGTTGCACCAGGCAACCGCACTGCGAGGATTGATCATCAGTGCGCGTGTGTAGGCATCAACCGCACCTATGAAATCGCGTACCAGCGAACGCGCATTCCCCAGTCCATTCCATGCGTGAAAGCTGGCTGGATCAATGTTCAGCGCTTTTTCATAGGAAGACCAGGCTTCTTCGGGCATATTCATATCAAGCTGTGTATCCGCCTTGCCATTCCAGGCTGCAACATAGTTTGGATCGATGCCCAGAGCACGTTCAAAATGGACCAGTGCCTGTTGATGGCGTTCCATCCGATTGAGCACCAGACCCGCGCTGACCCAGACCACCGCATTATTTGGTTCAACATCAGTTGCACGTTGATACGCTTCTAATGCTTTGCGAAAGTTGCCCTGATTATAATGAGCAGTGCCCTTGCCATTCCATGCGTGGAAGTTGCGTTTATCTATTCGCAATGCGTCTTCATACGCCTGCAATGCCTGCGCATAGAGACGCTGGCGTAGATACTGGTCACCTTCACGACATTTTTCACGCACACTTGTCGTATTGAGTGGAAATTGATTGCTTTCGACCTGATATTTGCCAGTGATAGCCGCAACGCCCGTTATTGATGGATTGGTCACACTATTACTATTGGTATTGGTTGATTGACGTAGATCATCCAGAATCATCCCTGTGCCATATAAACGGCGTGGGTACAGCGGACGAATTTTGCTGGCTGGACGAATAGCGACATCAAACGCCCGCATAAAATCTTGTATATCAGGGTAGCGATCCTCCGGTCGTTGCATCAGGGCACGCTGAACTACATTATCCAGGGCAGCGGGCAACTCTTTATTCAAAGAAGAAGCCAGAGGGACTGGACCTCCACGGGGATCAATGGGGTGATACCCGGTGAGCATTTCATAGAGTACGACCGCGCAACCATACTGGTCACTACGTGGATCGACAATGCCACTGCTCTGTTCAGGAGCCATATAGCCAACCGTGCCACGGACCGTCACCGTTTTGCCAAATTGTGCGCCCGGCTCCAGCGCACGCGCAATGCCAAAGTCTGTAATCATCAAGCGTGCATCCTCTTGATGAATAAGGATATTTTCCGGCTTGATATCACGATGGATAATCGGGCGCTGACGTGTATGAGCATAATAGAGCGCACTGGCAAGCTGGTGAAAATTATGGGTTGTTTCTTGAAATGGTAAAGGGCCGTCAGCCTGTGCCAGACGCGTTCGCAAAGAACCCGCTGTATAGAGAGGCATGACAAGAAAGACGCTCGACCCATCCTTACCATAGTCAAGGATAGGAGCGATATTCGGATGATCTAATGTAGCAGCAATCCGTGCTTCGCGCAAGAAATGCTCCCGCTCATTTGGGGTTGTTTTACTGGGTAACAGCACCTTGATAGCGATGTGGCGAGATAGATTCTGGTCTACTCCACGAAATACTGCCGCGTATCCTCCCTTACTTAATAATGCCTCCACCACATAACGACCAGCTAATGCTGTCTCAAGTAACGGCAGTGCACATGCTCTGCAGAACAAATCGCTGTCCCGGTTGTCATATCCGCAGTCAACCTGATCGGCGCAGCGTCGCATTCCCTCCTCCGTGTCCGCAAATATCTATGGGAGACATTTGTGTTACTAGGGGCACCAGTATTACTGGTTCCATACAATGTGTATAACTCAGAACGAATAAAAGAAAAGCTTTTGCTCTATTCTTCGTTCGATGAGAAAGAGTGATCATCGGAAGGGATCAGCGTAGAAAAGAATGCTGCTATGATTCCCACTTAGATCGCCTCTTGTTCCCTGGCTTGCTGATCGAGGGAGCGTGCCCAATCGCGACATGTCACCGCTTCTTGTTTTCGTCCGAACTTCTCCAGTACAACGGCTTTATTGTACCAGGCATCGGGTTCTTCTGGAGCGAATGAAGTAGCTTGATCAAGTGCTGCTAATGCCTCATCCAGGCGGCCAAGCGCAAAGAGAGACAACCCCTTATTATTCCAGGCTGCAATATAATGGACGTCAAGAGCAAGCGCTCGATCAAATGCCGCAAGTGCTTCCTGATCGCGTTTCAGTTCGTGTAACAAACTTCCTTTATTATACCAAGCTGAAAGCAGCCCGTCATCATATTGTAGGGCGTGGTTATACGAATCCAGAGCTTCATCGTAGCGATGGAGTGCTGCGAGAACATTGCCTCGATTATACCACGCGCCAGCCATCCTTGTGTCCAGAGAGAGTGCATGGTCATAGGCTTCCAGGGCTTCGGGAAAGCGACCCAGGTCACGGAGGTCATTGGCCTTATCAAACCATGTCATCACGTTATCCCCTTCAAGTTTGATGGCATGCTCATGACAGACCAGCGCATCTTCGGAGCGTTTGAGATGACGGAGCACATTTCCTTTGGTGTCCCAGAGAGAGGCACGGTTATCATCAAGCGCGAACGCACGATCCAGGGCGATCAGCGCTTCTTCGTAGCGCTGCAAGCTATACAGGGTATCACCCATTGCCTGCCAGATTGTACCTTGATGTGGGTCTAAGAGCAATGCGCGATCAAACGCGATCAGCGCTTCTTCGGGCTGGTTCTGTTCCGCCAGCGCCATACCACGCCCACTCCAGGCATATACGTAATCAGGATTCAGTTTGAGGGCCTGATCGTAGCAGTCCATTTCTTCTTTGTAGCGATGGAGTTCATGCAGGACACTGGCTCGCGATGTCCATAATTCTGGTTCATCCGGGCATAAAGAAATAGCGTGATCATAGGCTAGCAATGCCTCTTCGGCGCGGTTGAGCAGCAGGAGTGTTGCGGCTTTGCCGCTCCAGGCTTCGATGATAATCGCGTCTTTTTGCGTGGCGATATCATAGGCAGTGAGCGCATCTTCATAATGGCCCTGCTCATAAGCTGCGTTGCCTTCTGTAAGCCAGTCGGCAGGTTTTAAGTGTGGCGTGGAGGAAAAACCAGGCTGGGTATACTGTAGTTGGGCCTCGCGTTGGATTTTGCCGGGTACAGCAATGCGTACCTGGGTTTCTTCACCATCAAGGTCATCAAAGTTATCGATTGAAAATGGTGAAGTGGTCAGTTTCGTTGGCGTTGCCTGGGTGAAACGTGGTTGAAATTGCTGCGTAGTGGATGCTCCCGGTGCAGATTGATGGGCAGATTTGACCAGAAAAGCGACCGGACCATCCTGTCCGAAGTCGGTTACACGGATACTTGCAGGGTCGGTAATACTGGCTGAGAATGATGCTGCTAATTCCGCGTCTTGCAAAAAATTTTCGCGTTCTTTATCTGTCGTTGTACTGGGAATAAGTGCTCGCACCGTAACAGATAGATTGGTTTGATGATCGATTGCCTGTAGGGTTACTGTTCCGCGATCCTTATTTGTGAGTGCTTGTATTTCATAACGATCTTGTAAGCAAGTTCCTTGTGTGGGGATGCCACAGTGAGCGCAAAAACGAGCTTCTATACGATGTTCATAGCCACAGTCTGTCCTATCCAAACATGTCCCCATGACCGTCCGTCCTCCCTGGCCTACGCAGTTTTACTATTTATTATTAAGATAGTGCCATTTACTCTAACGAAAGTCTTCCCGCTTTGTCAATAGAAGGCATACTGAGCAAGATGGTAAATAACCGGGAGATGATTGCATGTACCATCTCTAGCACATAGTGTATCACTGTGTGGGGGGATGGATGGCATGAATCACCCATTTGTCTGAGTTGACCGGCACTTTGTACTTCCCTGCGTAGCGTTATTTTTAGTAATTTCTTATGACATACATAACACGTTATGTGTCTATTTATGATATTAGAATGTATAATACGGAAAAAATACACTAATGTTCTTATTTTTAACTTACTTTTGCGTTAAAAATAAGGTAATTATGTGTATCCTTCTAGTGTTGTAACGTATTGGCTGGAAGGTATAGACGCGCAAAATAGTACTGTTCTGGTGCTGTATAGGAAAAACTGAGCTATTTTGTTTCCTTTGTGCTTTGTCATGACCAATTATCCTTTTTTCATGATGCTCTGCCTGTCTCAGGCTGTGGAGGTGCAGAGAGAGGCAGCATTTGTTGTTCAGACATCAATGAATAATAGAAGTTGCTTGTTTGGTAATGTATGCGTCTCATCATGAGTAATTATATAATTAAGATAAATACAATAGCTCTGTGTTATGTTGTGCAGGATGGGTTTGCATGCATTTGTGTGTGATCACTAGCTCCTCTACAATACATTTACTCCTAAAAGGATATATTTATGGCTACGTACAAAGATGTATTTGGTGTTCGTTCGAAACTTACGGGTGTTCAGCAGGGAAATGTGCAGTATTATCGACTGGCTGCTTTAGCTGAGCGTGGTGTAACGAAACTTGAACGACTTCCACTTACGGTCAAGATCATTTTAGAGAATTTGTTGCGGCATGCCGGAAATGATATTGTCGGAGAAGACGATGTTCTTTCCCTGGCGAACTGGACTCCTGGTGCGGTTGCAACAGGGAATGCCGAGTATCCCTTTATGCCGGGTCGTGTTCTGTTGCAGGATTTTACCGGTGTGCCTGCGGTTGCCGATCTGGCTGCGATGCGTTCCGCAGTAGCGCGTATGAATGGTGATCCGCAGAAGATCAATCCGCTTGTTCCTGCTGATCTGGTAATCGACCATTCGGTACAGGTGGATGCTTTTGGTTCGACATTAGCGTTTGGACGGAATGTCGAACGTGAATACGAGCGCAATAGTGAACGTTATGCCCTCTTACGCTGGGGTCAGCAGGCTTTCAGCAACTTTCGTGTGGTACCACCTGGGACAGGTATTGTACATCAGGTAAATCTGGAGTATCTGGCTTCGGTGGTGATGACGAAGGACGATGAGGGCGAGACGGTTGTTTTTCCGGATACGCTGGTTGGCACCGATTCCCATACGACGATGGTGAATGGTCTGGGGGTGCTTGGTTGGGGTGTTGGTGGTATTGAGGCGGAGGCGGTATTGTTGGGGCAGCCACTCTACCTGTTGACGCCAGAGGTGATTGGTATTCATCTCACCGGAAGCTTGCCTGAAGGCGCAACGGCGACGGACCTTGTATTGACCGTTACGCAAATGCTGCGCAAACGTGGTGTGGTGGGCAAGTTTGTGGAGTTCGCCGGGACTGGTCTGAGCCAGTTGCCATTGGCTGATCGGGCGACGATTTCCAATATGTCTCCTGAGTTTGGCGCGACTGCGACGCTGTTCCCCGTTGATGAAGAGACGTTACGTTATATGCGCGTGACGGGTCGTGATCCACAATTGATTGAATTGGTGGAGCAATATACCAGGGCTCAGGGTTTTTTCCGTACGGATGTATCTCCGCTGCCGCAGTTTGATGAATTGCTGGAACTGGATCTGGGAACTATTGAGCCGAGTCTGGCGGGGCCACGCCGTCCGCAAGATCGTGTGCGGATGAGTGAACTCGGTCAGGTATTCCGCTCTGCCTATGCTGATCGCTTCAAAGCTGCTGGCAATGGTGAGACTGAGAATAATCTGATCCGTCTGGGAACAGAAGGTGGCACAGCGGACCCCGATCCTGTTGCACAGGCCGAGGATGCCCAGAAGGTTGCTGTATCCGCGGGTGCTACCGCGCATCAACAGAATGGGATCAATAGCCATGTACCATCGATTCCGGTTGAAATTGGTGAAGTTCAGACGCATCTGCATCATGGTTCTGTAGCTATCGCGGCCATTACAAGCTGTACAAACACATCGAACCCCTCGGTGATGATCGCGGCTGGTCTGGTTGCCAAACATGCAGTAGAGCGTGGCCTGACGGTGAATCCCGCTGTGAAGACAAGTCTGGCTCCCGGTTCCCGTGCTGTGATCGATTATCTGGAAAATGCTGATCTGGTGCCTTATCTGGAGGCATTGCGTTTCCATCTGGTCGGTTTTGGTTGTACAACCTGTATTGGAAATAGTGGACCGTTATCTGAGCCAGTCGCCGCAGCGGTGCAGGAAAATGATCTGGTCGTCGCGGCAGTATTAAGTGGTAATCGTAACTTTGAAGGGCGTATTCACCCACAGGTGCGGGCAAGTTTCCTGGCATCGCCGCCGATGGTGGTCGCGTATGCGCTGGCAGGCACCGTTGATATTGATCTGACCAGTGAGCCGCTTGGTGAGGATAGCAATGGTGAGCCTGTCTATTTGCGTGATATCTGGCCGACACAGGAAGAGATACAGAGCCTGGTTGCTAAATCAGTGACATCTGAAGTTTTTGCACGCAGCTATGCGCATGTTTTTGATGGCGATGAGCGCTGGCAGGCTCTTTCAGACAATTCGACTGGAGCGCTCTTTAACTGGGATGCTGATTCAACCTATATTCAGGAGCCGCCATTCTTCAAAGATATGTCTCCAGAGCCAGAGCCTGTGAAGGATATTCATAGTGCTCGTGTCCTGCTCATGCTTGATGATTCGATCACGACCGACCATATATCACCTGCGGGCAGTTTCGCGGAACAGAGTCCGGCTGGTCAATATCTGGTTGAGCATGGAGTGAGCCGACGTGATTTCAATACGTATGGAGCGCGTCGCGGTAATCATGAAGTGATGATTCGTGGTACCTTTGGCAATATTCGCCTGCGTAACAAACTGGTGAATGGCAAAGAAGGCTACTATACTGTTCACTTGCCGGATGGTGAAGAGATGACTATCTATGATGCCTCGATGCGCTATCAGCAAGAGGGCACTCCATTAGTCGTGATTGCTGGTAAGGAATATGGCTCTGGTAGCTCTCGTGACTGGGCGGCGAAAGGGCCAATGCTGTTAGGTGTAAAAGCAGCGATCGCGGAGAGTTTTGAGCGTATTCACCGTAGTAATCTGGTTGGTATGGGCATCCTGCCCTTGCAGTTTCAGTCTGGCGAGAGTAAAGAGTCGCTCGGTCTGACCGGACGCGAGACGTATGATATTCTTGGCATCGAACAGGGTCTGAAACCACGCCAGGAAGTCACTGTGAAGGTGACGCGTGAGGATGGTTCTAGCTTTACCATCCAGACGATTGCTCGCCTGGATAGCGCTGTCGATGTTACCTACTATGAGAATGGTGGTATTCTATCGGCGGTTCTCCGCCGTTTGATGAAAGCATAGCCGCGTTTTTCAGCAAAGAGGGTCGATCATATACATCGACTCTCTTTTTTACGTTTTTCTAACACTCTTTTTATCTGGATAGAGCAACATCGCAAATATTTTACTTTTTTTTAAAGACTATCTGATTGTTTTTTAACTTCGATGGTGTAATTTATAGTCATAGAGTGATGCTAGAGTTTCTAGTAATGTGTTAGTTTTTATAGGAGCGTGATTGATGCAAACATTAATTTATAATGCCAATCTGATATTTTCTGATTCCAGTATTGAGAATGGGTGGGTTGTGATTGAGAATGGTGCGATTGTCGCGCTGGGAGAAGCAGCTACCTGCCCAACTGGTTATGTACGTACTATCGATGCCCGCTCTGGCTTTGTGCTTTGCGGAATAACAGCACGAATACCTGATATGCTGATCCACTAATTGCGTAAAGCTGCCCTGTCAGGAGAAGTCTGGTCAACACGTGATACAATTATGATGTATCTGATAGAGAAATTTAGTAAAGAGTAGTGTTGACTTATGGTATATATTGCTCCAGCAGCATTACAGCGGATGAAACGGACACAACAGTTGCTGACGCAACTTCATCCACAGGGACCAGCTCAGGCTGTGCTTGTTCCTGGTTCGCCTGAACCGCATGGGCATCTCATCATTTTCACCGGATCATTTAATCCTCCCACGATGGCTCATCTTGCCATGTTGAAGCGAGCGCATGAATATGCGCGAGAGCATGGTGATATGCATATTTACGCGGCCTTTACGAAACAAACTATTAATAAAGAGGCTGTTGAGCGCCCGCTGTTGCTCGATCGTTTGTTGCTCTTGCAGCGCCTTCTGCGTAGGCGTCTGCCGACTGCTGGTATTATGTTGTTTAATCGCGGTCTGTATGTTGAACAGGCACAGGCGCTGCGTGCTTCATTTCGCCATATCCAGCGGATCCACTTTTTGATCGGATTTGATAAAATAGTGCAAATCCTTGATCCTCGCTACTATGATGATCGTGATGCTTCCCTGGAGGAACTTTTTTCACAGGCTGAACTGTTGGTTGTACCAAGAGGAAATGATGGTGTCGCTGAATTAGCGCAATTGTTAGCTCTGCCTCAGAATCAGCGCTTTGCGCAGTATATCCACGGTATCCCATTTCGGACTGATTATCGCTATGTCTCATCGACACAGGTACGTCAGGGCGGGAATGCCAGTGACGCTGAAGTGCCACAGGAAGTGCGCCGCTTTATGCGCATGACCCGTGCCTATGCGCCTCCAATGCAACGTCATGATGGGACAAGCGTTGATGTCTATCAGCAAAGAGTACAGGCGTTAGAGCAATTGCTTGGCCCACTGGTCTGATTATGACGACTCTGTGCAATGGAATGTAAAGGTATTCTTGCCGATCTGGAGTTCATCACCCTCTTGTAGCATATAGCGCACAATCGGTTGGTTATTGACAAACGTCCCTGTCGCGGAGTGATGATCTGTAATTTCAAACTGACCAGGGGCAACCTCATTGATCGTTGCATGATGGCGGCTGACGGTTAAATCTTCTAAAAAAATATCACATTCGCGACTGCGACCGATTGTCATGCCCGGTAAAAGTTCAATGCTATTTACATTGCTCTTGGCATTGATTAGTTTGAGATGGGCAACAACGACGCTTTGTGTCTCGATAGCTTTACCAATGTGGAGTTCGCGACCACGCGAGGATGGTAATTGAAATGGCCGCGTTCCTTCGTGAGCATAGAACGTGATTTGGGTATTGCCAAAGTGTAGTTGATCACCGTTATTTAATAGTTGTTCTCGAACAGGTTGACCGTTAACGAAGCTATCTTCACTTCCATGATCATCACGTAAAACATAGCCGTGGTCGATATAGAGGATGCGTGCCTGTTTGCGGTGGACCGCGATGTCTTCCAGAAAAATATCGCTATCCCGACTACGACCAATAGTTGTGCAATCTTTCCAGAGTTCTATCCGTTTCCCCGCCAGCGAACTCGTCTGAATAACCAGGTAAGCCCCTGTTGTTTGTTCCTGTGGCATATGACTCCACTTCATGACATACTTTTCAATGTTCTGTGCTCTTAACAACTTGGATGGATTTCTCCAGGGTTGTTGGACTGAGTATAACGAATGAAATAAACCTGTGTCAAGGTATGCTGTTATTGCCCTGATCCGCCCTTGTGCTTGAGAAGCTACAGGACGCACCATGTCGCAATATCAAAACTTGCGCAGTTTCCTGGCGGGGGGACCAGCGTTTTTGTGCCGTTCATTGCTGTTTATGCGTATAGATCTCTTAATGCCCATGCCATATAAATAGTAGTATGGTTAATGCTCCAATTGCGAAAAGGAGGAGAATCAGCAGCACAATGATGAGTACTGTGAGCCAGGGTGACAGACGTACCAGACGCAATGGGATGGTTTTATGCAAGTTTGTAAAGGTTGGGATAGCAGCCAGCAGTGTCGGATGGTCAGTGGCAATCCGTTCTTTGGTTGGCGCTGCGATAACTGGTTGCCGATGCGGTACGTGTGTTTCCTCCTCGAGCATGGCTACAGATGCTGTAGTAGGCCGGGCGTAGGTGGTTTCCTGCCTGACGGTATTGAGTGCCATTTTTTTTACAGGTTGGAGTGGCATGGTTGGCGCCTCTCGTTGTTTGCTGCTAGCGGTTGTTGTGTCCTCCTTGTGTGCTTCTCGTGGATTGGCGGTGCTACGAGCGTGCCGTGCGTGCAATGCTGATTGTAAAGCGGTGTCATACGCTTGTGCGAACGCCATGATGTTTGGATATCGCTGTTCTGGTTTTTTCGCCAGCGCTCGTAAGAATACTTCATCAAGTTCTGTTGGCAGATTTGCGTTGTACTCACTTGGTGGATCAGGTGGTGTATGGTGGTGGTGGTGCAAGAGTTGTGCCGCTGTACCCTCAAATACCGCACGTCCGGTCATAAGCTGGTACATCATCACTGCTAGCGCATATTGATCCGCTGATGGTCCTACATGGACAGAATTGGCCTGACTTGGATCATCAAACTGTTCTGGAGCCATATAAAGCGGTGTGCCAACCGAGCGATGCAAAGAGCGCCCATTCCGATAAAAGGCGGCCAGACCAAAATCTGCCAGTAGGAGATGGGGGCGACCATGTGGGAAAATATTTGCCAGATAGGGACGTTGTTCACCTTTGACTGGTCCACGTTCAACACGAATTAAAAAGTTGGTTGGCTTGATATCACGATGAATAATGCCATGATCGTGCGCGTATTGCAGCGCAGCAGCGGCTTGCATGAGATAGTAACCGGACTCCTCAGCCGAGATGGGCCAGCCGAAGCCAAATTGCTGTGTGCGTCGTTGTAACCAGTTCCAGAGCGAGCCTTCGGATAGATATGGCATCACCAGAAATGTAATTGGTCCACCATTATGTTCGATGATTTCTTCACCGAAATGATAGAGAGGTAAAATATATTCATGCTCTAATTCTGCAACTGCTTTCGCCTCTCGCTCGAAGCGGACGGCAGCCTGTTTTCCTTCCGGGGTGTTGGGAACTGCACGAAGGTCTCCACAGACAACCTTTATCGCAACTTTGCGTCCTATGCGTGCATGTTGAGCCAGATAAATATCACCCATTCCACCACTCTCGATGAGCCGTAACAAACGGTAACCACCAAGAGTCTTCCCCACCAACATGTTCATAGAAAATACCCTCATAACCATTTAAAGCGGTGAGAGCACGCATAGTAGCAACATATCTGCTCTCAACCATTTCATAATATTCTTCCCTATTCATAGTATAACGTTATTATAGAAAAACAGCATAAAATCATAAGAAAATCTTGCTACGCATGATCGTTTTTTGAATAATATAAACTGAAAATTTGAATGCATTTATAGTTTATTTAATTCAATATGTGTATGGCCAATGATATATTGAAATGATTTTTCCAGGGAGGATGGTCATATAAATAAGGGAGCAGGGCTTATTATTCCCTGCTCCCTGAAGATATTGTTTGGGGCTACCGACGAATTCGTTGTAGTGCATCTTGAGCAAGATAGGAGAGTTCTGGACGCCGGGTTGTCAGTTGCTCAAGGTATGGGATTGCGTCGTTATCCTTGTATTGTATCGCTGTCTGACAGGCCGCACGAACAACCTTATCATTTGGATCATGCAAGGCTTCATGCACAAGCTGGCGGCTCTGAGGATTGTTGCCACTGGCATCGAGCCGTTTCACTGCCTCCACGGCCTGGGTACGTACATAGGGGTCCAGATCATGACTGGCCTGGATCACGTTCTGTAGTATAGCGGTATCGCCCAGTATGCCACCGGTACGTATTACGGCTGCATATACAATGCTCCCTGGAATATTCGCATCTCCCTGTGCGAGATTATTACTTTGCTTGCCCTGACTTGTGCGCTGTGGAATATTCAGCGTACGATTTGCCATCTGAAACAGTGCCGAGGCCGCTCGTTGATCGTCCAGTTTGCCCAGGATATTACAGAGTGTATCGATCATCAGCGCATGTGAACGATCTGTGATGGTCGTTGTTGTTTCAATGCGTGTCAGAATAGGTGTAACAGTGCGTGGATCTTGTAGTTCTCCCAATATGCTGGCTGTCTGGCTGATCGCTTTCAGATCATCGGAGAAGGAGAGTGTGTTGAGCATAACATCACGTCCTTCTGTGCGAATCCAGCGTTCAACATCGTTCATCATTGGCGCGAGCTGATAGATTTGTTCAATGATCCGCCCATCTTTTAGTGTACCCTTGTTGACCTCGTTCCAGTAACGGCCCATGAAGGTTCCAAGGTAATGGATAGCAATAGCGTGTTGCCAGGTTGGATCTTGCTGCGCATCGGCGAACAGGGCTTGCGCAACCGTAGGAAGGTGACGGGTAAAAATGGGGGGGAGTTCACTGCTCGTGTTGTTATTCGCGTTCAGTGCCAGTGGTGGATTACTGCTATCGAGCAGCACCTGTCCAACAATCTGAGCGGTATGGGCGCGTAATGGTGGTGTAATTTCTTTTGAACGTTGCAAGAAATGTTCTAAGGGAATCTCACGATAGATAGCAAGTGCTATGTAATTCTCTAGCCCTGGGGCGTCATTCAAGCCACCTGCGAGGACAAGATCATAAAAGTGTTCTTGATGTAATGAGAGACAGGCTGTGATGACATCCACTCTGGCCCAGCCTTTTGCCTGCTCTAAGGCTTTAATCAAAGCTTGCATGGCTGGTACGGTTGCATGTTGTACAAGAGCCTGCGTGGCATAGAGTGATGTATTTGGGTCCGTGGCAAGTTGTCCCAGGAACGCGGCAATATCGAAAGAGGACGAACCGCCATCTGAAGAACGTTGTGTTAATTGAGGGGCATTACCAATGTTCGAGATGCCCATCATGCGGTATTTGCCCAGCATCAGGATTGCGAAACGTCTGGCGCGTCCCTGTGTGGTATCAGCGGGATTGGCATCAGATGGCAGATTTTCCGTGTCTCCTTGCTCAATGATCGTAATCCAGGTCGGGATAAGTGCTCCTGCGCGATCAATCTCATATAGAAATGGGATAAGCACATCCTTCCACTGTTGGACAGGGCCAACATTGAGGAGAGGAATGAGGCGTTGTGCTGTGACTGTGATAGATTGGTTTTCCCACCGTTGACTGGTGAGAAGTCGTGTAACTTCTGTACGCAGCAATCTCAGGCGCTCTTTGATAGTGGCATCATTTTCATTGATTTCGGGTACGGGACGTTGTGCTGCAAGATGTTCGGTTGTTCCTGGACGTTCATATGCCTGCGCAGGAAGTGGCGTGCTCGGCTTGATCTGTTGCTTACGCGAAACTTCCTGCTGGGTTTGGCCTGGATCTGCAACTGCCTCTTCAACCTGCCAGAAACCTGGCTCCTGGGCGTTACCCTCTGGCATAGCAACTGGTTGTTGTGTCTGTTCTTCGTTTCTGTCAGACATACACCGTGGCCCTCTCTATTTTGGTAGCTATCTGCTTTCTAACAACGTTCATTAGTTACAGTCGGGGAAAGATTCAAGTTGGACTCGGTATCCGGTAATGAGTATTGCTGAGAAAGTGCTGTGTTTAAAGTTATAGCTATTGTACCTGCTCTTTTTTCAATGGGTCAAGAGATGTAGATAAATAGATAATTATCGATTGAGAATTGTATGTTTCGTCTTATCCTTCCGCATAGATAGCAGGCTGGTGTAGCCAGAATAAATTCTCTTGCGAAATATAGCACAGTTTGTTATAGTGTACATATCTAAACATGTATGCACATGGGTATATAAGCATATGCATGCAGAGCAGGTAAAGGTAAGAGCTATGCGCGTTGGTCTGCTTGAAGACGATGTTGCTATTCAAGAGATGCTGCTTCTGGTGCTTCAGGATGAAGGGTATGAAGTGGTAAACTTCCCCGGTGCGGATGCATGTCTGGTGGCATTAGGTATAACGGTGCCACAGCAAGATCCCGTGACTGTGGATTTAATGATCATTGATTGGCGTCTGAATGAGTCAATGAATGGAACTGACGTGATTCAACAGATTCGTAGTCAGGCGCATTTACAGCAGTTGCCAATCATTTTAACTACAGCAGCAGCATTTTCAGATACTGAAGCGTTACAGGATCTCCATGTCTCCTTTATGGAGAAACCATTTTCAGTAGATGATATGATTGCTTTAATAAAACAATTAACCCATAGTTAGTAACATGTGCACTGGTAGATAGTTTTGTTTGCTTGCGCACATCTTCTTTGTGGGTTTGTTTTTGTTTTTTTTGATGCTTTTTAATGCCTCTTTGGTTGTATCTCCGATTTCTTTTTTTATACAGAGCTATTGTTTCCCTGTATTGAAAGAGCCGATGCGGGAAGTATCGATGCTTTTCAAATAGTACTTTTTTTCAGTAGAAAGTACCTTTAGACTGTAAAAAAAGCTCTCTACAAGAGCTTTCCTTAGAAACTGCTGAGTATGATTCTGGTAAATTACGCTCAAAAAAAAGAAGTAAGCTCTTCGTTTCCTTAGAAAAAGATGAGTCTACCTTAGAGAATCCTGAAACTTTTTATGGAAGGGTTGTCCTTGTGTATGACTCCTGTTATGCTTGTACTTGTTGAAGGTAAAATTTTCCGTGATGCGCTGAATATATCTTCTAAAGAAGATGAGCCAAAGGCTAAATGCAGAGACGTCGTTTCAATGGGTATAGGTGTGGTTTCAGATGGGGTAATCACATTTGTATAGCAAACAAACAATATCAGAACATTGCGGTATGGCTGGGGATTTTTCGCTTCAAGGTATTTTAAGGAGTAATTAGGAAGATATCCTTATCTGGTAATTATCGGTGGATGATGTAATATCGTGATTCACCAGCATTGATGAAGATAAGAAGTTGGTGAAACCTTATGAATTCAATGTTTGTGGAAAAAAGCATCGTCTCATGTGTATCCAAACTACAAGATGAGTCGTGTTGTATGTAGAGGATAGATGGTTGAGGGAGAAACAACCATGATGGCAAATAATTACCAGGGATAAGGCATGTGTAAGGAGAGAGTACAGGAAGGATGATCTCGTACTCTTACGTCCTAAATGAATTAAGAGCGCTTAATACGGCGTTCTTAGGAGGAGAAAGATATGCAGACACAAAAAGGACGTGGTCGTGGATTTGCTTCTATGAGTCCTGAGAAGAAAAGAGAAATTGCTAGCAAGGGCGGTAAAGCAGCCCACGCTTTGGGAACTGCACACAAATGGACGAGTGAAGAGGCTCAAGCAGCTGGACGCAAGGGTGGCTCTATCAGCCGCCGACGTTCAAAGTATAATGTACAGGCATAACTACCTTCAAAAATAAAGGAAGAGGAAACCAGTATCTTGATCATTGGTTTTCTCTTCTTTTTTTGTACTCTAAAACAGGTAGAGAATTCTTGTTTTTGTGTGCATAATGAATTATTCATGATCTTACCCATGTGTACGTAAGGATAATATGGGAAAAAATAAGTATTGATGGGATGCTCTCTGACTCGTTATAGTTGTTTCTATAGATCCTTTCCATGGAGAAGATCCGATGGCTGGTAGTTTGCTGAAATTGATCAGGGATGTGGCGCAAGCTACTGAGCGTGAGCATGTTGTTGCTGTATGGATATAAATGAATATAAAGGAGCATTACGATGAAAAATGTAGAGATGTCTGTCGAAGATAATAAGTTGATCATTACTGTTGATTTAAGTCAGGAGTTTGGACCTTCAGCTAGCGGTAAATCGATAACTATTGCGAGCACAGAGGGCAATGTTTCACTCCCCGGTAATGATGAAGTGAAAATTGGACTCAATATTTATAAGCCAAGAAAAAAGTAGTTGATGGTATTATGGGACTTTTTGTCCGCTGAACCGGGACAAATATCACTATAGATACGGAAGAGATTCAGCTATGCTCTCTGTGTAAGACGTATCATGTGAGGGCTGAGGCTGCAGGATGTGAGGCGCGGGATTTATTTCATGCTAGCCTGCGGCTTTAGAGGGGAGATGTCCTGTGGTTTGTTTGTCTTATGTCTATCATCGACATGGTGTGTAGTTGGTGGGGAGGATGCAATTGTTACGTATGAAGGCACAGAGAAAAACTGTTCCGGTACTGGAACACTTGAGTGCTGTATCTCATGAGGCGACACACTATCAAACCGAATTCTCGTCTGTGGCAGAGGTTGCTTTGGCGCGGAGGGAAGGTAGCGTTCGTTCAGAGGTGCTGCCGTTGGCGTGGATACACAGGCAGAGACGTGCGGCTCGGATTGAACGGCTGCGGGGCGAGGTTGAGGCCCGGACGTATACCGTTGATAGTAAGTCTCTTGCGCACCGTATGTTGACTATGCCTGTAATGGATGCTTAGTAAAGATTTCAGTGATAGAGAGAGTATATACACCATATATGTCCTATCTCCATCACTGATTTTTTGTGCCTGTTTGTGCTTGTCCCAATCTGGCTGAAATTGCCCCATAAAAGGAATAAAAATATTTTCATCAGGCTGTGTTGATCGTGTATAATTTGATTCGTTGCATTGCGATGTGATGATAGTGGTACCTTATTCGTATTACACATGGGTAAATTGATTATAGAGGTTTTTTCTATCTATAAAGAGTCTACGGAGTTGTATGAGGTGTTGTTGGCAATGCCAGTTCATCATGAAGATGAGCAACATGTAGCTCTGAAAGAAAATAAGTGAGGGTTTGTGCTGAATTGTACAACGGATACACAGATAAGGGGGAGCAACGCGCCGAACGCGAAACCATCCCCGGCATAGATAGCAGGTCAGAACAGGATGTGAGTCCTGTTGAGAGTGAAATTCTCATTCGTACACACAAGCTAAATAAATATTTTGGCGAGAAGCATGTTTTAAAGGATATTGATTTTGAGGTACGGCGTCGCGAAGTCGTAGCTCTGATTGGCCCCAGTGGTGCAGGGAAAAGCACCCTTATCCGTTGCTTGAACGCGTTAGAGGCGGCATCCAATGGAGACATCTATATCTACGGAGAAAAGCTCAATCCGCATTTGCCAGCGAAAAAGCTCAGCCCCATACGTCGTGAGCTTGGCATGGTTTTCCAGAACTTTAATCTTTTTCCACATATGACTGTGCTTCAAAATGTCATCCAGGCACCATTACTGGTGCGTAAAATGCCCAAAGAGCAAGCAGTCGCGTTAGGGGAAGGTTTGCTTGCGAAAGTTGGTTTACGGGAGCGTAAAGATGCCTATCCTGCTCACCTCTCCGGTGGGCAGAAGCAGAGAGTTGCCATCGCAAGAGCATTGGCGATGCAACCACGTGCTCTCCTCTTCGATGAACCAACCTCTGCACTTGATCCAGAGCTGGTTGGTGAAGTTCTGAAGGTCATGCGAGATCTTGCGTACGAGGGCAGTACCATGATTGTCGTTACTCATGAAATGCAGTTTGCGCGTGATGTCTCTGATCGCGTTGTATTTATGTCCGATGGGGCAATTGTTGAACAGGGAGATCCTGATGATCTCTTCCGCAATCCGAAAGAAAAGCGCACACAGATGTTTTTGGAGCGTGTTCTCTCTGTGTTGCCGTAGTATTTCCATCCACTGTGATTTTTTTTATTCTGGGCTGTAAGAAAGGCATGATACAAAAATGGTTTATGAGTTGAATCGTCGTACATTTATCAAACGGGCGGGGCAGGCTGGTGCTCTTGTTTTTGCTGGTGGTGCTCTTGATGCGTTGCTGGCAGCGTGTGGTGGAAATATTTCGACTCCTTCTACGGGAAAGACTCAGGGAACGGTGACAGTCCAGAGTAAGGGCTTGATGCTTCCGGGGGTGTTACAGTGGGGAGCAACGTCAGATGATGGTGCGCCATATGTGTATAAAGATCCGTCAACAGGCAAGTTGATCGGTTTTGAATTAGAGATTGCCAATGCGCTGGCGGCTCTGATGGGGATCACGCAGAAGCAGATTGAGACAGATTATGCTCAGTTAGAGCAGGCGTTGCAGACGAATAGCTTTGATATGATTATGAATGGTTGGGAGATTACTCCTGATCGTCAGAAGGTAGAGTTGTTTTCACAGCCATATTATCGCAACGGGCAGCAGATTGTGGTACGCGCCAATGATCCCCGCTTCTCAAAATATACCGCGAACGATGATCTATCGCTGCTAAATCTACAAGGATTGACTGTTGGGACCGGGGCCGGTTATCAGGCTGAGGATATTCTGGCCTCTGATCCCAAGATTAAATTGAGAACCTATGATCCAGATCTGCCATTTAATGATCTGGCACTGGGACGTATTGATGCGGTACTGATCGATTATTCAACGGTCACCTACTATGTACTGGGTTATGGGGCCGGGGCAACCGTGAATAAGAGTCTGAAGATTATTGGCAAGCCATTCGAATATAGCGATTATGTAGTTGCTTTTAATAAGAGCAGTTCAAGTGCGAAGACGTTGCAGAATGAAATTAATCAGGCGATTACCATCTTAAAAAATAATGGTACGTTGCAAAATATCTATAAAAAATGGGGCCTCTGGAATAGCGTGCAATCGCAGATTGGCGTGAAGTAGCAGGAGTAAAACGCTGATGAATCTTGTCTGGTCCGTTCTTCCAGACTTTTTGGTGGGGTTAAAGAACACAATCATTCTCTGTGTTGTGTCCTTTCCCCTGGCCCTTCTATTCGGGCTGTTATTTGCGTTGATGGCAGGTTCGCGTATTCTCTGGTTGCGCGGCCCTGCGCGCATTTTTATTGAGGTTGTGCGTGGTACACCAATTGTGGCGCAGATCTTTATTGTCTATTATGGTCTGGGCGCACTGCTGGTAAATACACATAATAGTTTTCTGGCCCAACTGATTACGAGCTGGTCAGCAGGCATCCTGACTCTGGCGCTGAACTATACGGCCTATGAGGCGGAAGTCTATCGTGCAGGCTTTTCGTCAATTGATAAGGGACAGACGGAGGCGGCTTTGTCGCTTGGTTTTTCACCGCTGCAAAGCTTTTTTCGCGTCCTTTTGCCGCAGGCCATACCCGTATTGATTCCGCCATTTGTGAATGATTTCATCTATATGCTGAAGGATTCTGCGGTGGTCAGCATCATTGCTGGTACGGAATTAACGGCTGTATTGATGTTCTGGGTACGAAGAAATGCCAGCGATCCTCTCCCATTCTATCTGATTGCAATTGTACTCTATTTGATCCTCAGTCTGCCGATTGCGTATGTTGCGCGTTACTTTGAACGGCGCGTACGGGCGGCGCTGTAGCCCGTATCAACGAATAGATAGTATATATGCTCTGGAAAGAAGTCTGAATATGCTTGCTGGACCTTCGACTCGCGAGACATCTGTACGTTTGGGACAGGGATTATGGCCTCGCCGTGCTGGAAGTGATTATTTTTATTATGTATTAGTTGTCGTGGCGCTGGGAGCGTTTGCCTATTATCTGTATCAGTATCGGCAGGAAGGGCTTGTGTACCTGCCTGCGTTATTGCAAGGCGCGTTGGTTTCGCTGGTTGTTTCTCTGATCAGTACGCTCTTTGCGTTGTTATTTGGTCTGATGGGAGCGCTGGGGCGGCTTTCGCGCTTTCGCCTCATTCGCTGGCTCTCTACTATTTATGTTGAGGTGGTTCGTGGTACACCATTGCTGGTACAGCTCTTGCTCTGGTATTATGGTATCGGTCAGGTGCTGGCGGTGGCAGGCTTTAATCCACATAGCATTGCTTTCGAATTCATGACAGTGTTGCAGAATAATAGTCTGGTTCCAGATGCGTTTAACGGTTTCTTTTACGGTATCATCGGCCTGAGTTTTAACTATGGTGCCTATATGACGGAAGTTTTCCGTGCGGGTATTCTGGCTGTAGATAAAGGTCAAACAGAAGCATCACTCAGTCTGGGACTGGATGCGCGGCAGACCATGAGACATGTGGTGTTGCCTCAGGCAATACGCATCATTATTCCACCATTTACGAATAATTTTATTACGTTAATTCAAGATAGTGCCTTTCTTTCAGTGATGGCTGTGATCGAATTGGAGTATGTAACGATTGGCTTCGCGTTGCCACAGACAAATCCTAACAGCAAACTTTTTGTGTTTGTGCTGGGAGCATTATGTTATCTGGTCATCTGTTATCCACTTTCGGTGCTGGCGCGGTATTTTGAACGACGCCTTTCGGTGGAACATCTGGATGTTTGATTTTGATGCTGGTTATATGGCTATAAAAAGAAAAAGCGGAGAACATGCAGGTATGTGTTCTCCGCTTCATGAGAAATAGGGTGGAGTTTTATTTTACATAAACCACGATTGGGAGTGATGATATAGGATCTAACGCGACTTTTGTGTTTCCACCGTTGAGGTAGATGCCAGTGGATGAGCCACCATCAAGATTCAGTGCTGTCTGAATGTTAAGCTCAGTATGACTGGCGAGTAAATCTGCCATATCCGTGACCGTGAACGCATCGGATGGACTGACAATAAACAGGAGATTGCCATCTTTATCCATCGCGACCACGGTACGTCGTCTCTGTGCGGCATTATCGTCGAATTGGGTTTCTTTACCATTGACCATTAGCATTGGCGCACATTGAGTGGCCTGTTCAAGCTGGTTAGTATCACCATCAAATGGATGTTGGATTAACGATGTTATGGCTACGGCTCCCTGCGTGTTGACTGAGAGCATGCCCCCCTGATCCGTATATGATGTTCCAGAGGCTTGCCCATTGCTTACGATAAGTCCAGTTGCTTGATTATTCGTATCGAAATAGCCACCATTGATGATGGCAGTGGCTCCTGTCTGTTTCATCCAGTCACTCAAGGTAAGCGGATTATTGGGTTGATAGCCAACATAGAGATGGACTTGATGGAGATTAAAGCGGGTAATAATTACGGTATCTTGGTGTCCCGAAGGAGCTTTCCAATTTGCATATTGGACCTCAACTCCTGGTTTGGCCTGTTTCCATTGACCGAGCGGAAGTTGAGTGCCAGTGACACCCGGTGGGGTAATTACCTGGGTGCCACTGATTGAGATGTTTGGAACAGCTACATTACAGGCCAACAAAGAACCGACCAGCAGACATAACAATAAACAAATTTTCAAGGCGTGTTTTGCTGGCATTATTTAATTATCCTTGTTAGCTGCAAAGGAAATGTATAAGGATCACTGATCATACATTTATTTTGACCAGGGTGTAGCCTCGATAGCTGATACAGTGCCTTTGAATTCCATTGCAAGTTTCAGTGCAGCATCATGAGCTGCCATTTCAGTACTGTCTTCGAGCGGTAACAGCTTTACCTGACCATAGCGACGCCCAAGTGCTCGCTGGATTAACAGATCTGTTAACCACGGGTTTTTAGGAAGTACTGGACCGTGGGTGTAGGTGCCAAAGACGTTGTTGTAGACTGCTCCTTCAACGCTGTCTTTACCATTATTCCCCCAACCGGCAAGCACTTTGCCCAGGGGTTTTGCTTTTGAACCCAGATAGGTACGACCACTGTGATTTTCGTAGCCGACCAGGATTTTCTTTCCTGTCTCTGGAAATTCGCATTCCAGTGCCATATGGGTCATGAAGCGTGTACCGCCACCTTCTGTATGCAAGTCAAGTACACTGGCTCCCTTTAATTCTGGTCCCTGGTAGGGCTTGTAGAAATGTCCCAGCAGTTGATAGCCAGCGCAGACGCTCAGGAATGTGACACCAGCATCTGCGGCTTCACGCAATGATGACGCTTTGTTCTGGATATCTTTCGACGCGATTTCCATCTCGCGGTCAGCGCCGCCATGGAACAGAATAAGGTCGAATTTCGTAAAATCAGGCGTCTGTTTAACATAGATTGGCTCAACTTCAGTCGCGATACCACGCCATTTACAGCGTTTTTCAATCGAGAAAAGGTTGCCACGGTCTGCTGCGACACTCATCAGCGTCGGGTAAAGGTGACCAATTTTTAGAATCATGCCAGTATTTTTTGTGCTCTCGCTCATGCTTTTCTTATTCCTCCCAAAAATGTTTTACCAGAGGCTTATAAATCGGCCTCTGGAGCGCACTCACAGAGGACCAAACACTACTTTAAATAACGAAGAATTGTTTCACCCATTAACCACTTATTGGTTATTTATCCCAATAAGTACCACTATCGTCACTCTCTCCGGGCACATCCTTTGCACGCAGCAGCGAAAACTTTTCTTGCGATGTTCTACGGTTAGTGCAGCCTGATGATTAGTCATTGCAAGTGTCGTCTGTCCTATCTGTCTCTGCACTTCAAGAGGACTACGTCTCGTTGCTATCACCGCATCCTCTTTTCTTACTACTGTTGTACCTGCACGACTAGCCAGGAAAGAACGATGTTTTTTTAATATATTTATGGAGGGCTTTAAAAGCTTCACGTGATACTGGTACTTGCTGCCAGGTGTTCCCTTTGCGGTGAATAATTCAGTAAACACAAATTGCGATCAATGTTACAATGTCGCAATTCAGCTAACTCTTTTTCTCCAGGACCAGCATCAATTGAACGTAATACTCATGCTCGGTTGCGAGCAGATAGCGCCTTTTTCAATAAAGGCTGCCTATCATCACCATATTCACATGCCTTCAATAATTTGTCAACATCAGATGGTACAAGCGTAGGAATAAACAGTTTCTCCATATGCGCTACCTTGAAACGAGTCGAAATAGATTTTCTATCCTTTCCTCTTGTTCCAATCAATGATAGAAAGCCAGGGTATGTTTAGCATACATCTGAACCAATGATTATCATTATAAGAAAGCACCTGGACACAGAGAACTATCCGGGTGCTTTCTCTCTGCCTACTCTTCCAATTCTAAATACACTTTAAGATAAACATCTTCCACTGTCAAAGATACATCAATGCTAGCAAGTTCAATAATTTCCTCATCTTGTGTGTATATAGAATGTTCCCACTTTGAGACACCGATACGGTGATGATGATCGACATAGTGCTTGCGAGAATCGACAAACAAAATCTCCTGAATAGTCGGGTATTGTTGATGCGCAATAAGTTTTTCACTTCTATCAATTCTTTCCGTCGATGGAGAATGCACCTCGACGACGACGGTAGGGGACTCTAAAGCTTTCTTTCGTGTCCAATCTCTAGGATCACAAGAAACTGACAAATCAGGATAATAAATGCGGCTATCCCATAACTTTACTGCCCCATCACCACTATACACATTGCATTCAGTATGACGCAAAACAGATTGCAATGCATAAGTTATATTAGCAATAATTTGAGCATGTGATAGAGATCCACCAGTCATCAACCGAACATCCCCATCAATATACTCATATTTTTGTTCAGGCGATGTTTCAACCACTTCCCAATACTCATCCAGGGTATATTTGCGCGATGGATCATACATAGCACATCCCCTTTCTGGCAGACAAAACAACAGTACCAGACCGACTACACCATACACTATGTATACAAGAAAAAACAACAACCAGACTGCGCATTAACTACAATCTGGTAAAAGAACTCTGAAAACACAGTATTCTTACCAAGAAAAAAAGCTCAACAATGAAAAATCAAAGGAATGTTTCACCCTAATCAAAATAAAACGAGAAAAAGGCCCATAATAAGCAGTCTAGCGATAATAAAAAATGTCTCGTGAGCAGGCCAGAGAAGCCAATTCACGAGACATAAACTTTTTATAGGCAAGAAGGACAACCCGACAGTATTATTCCTCCCAGAAATGTTTAACCCAGCCACGTTTTTGCATCAAACGGCGTAGTTCCTGCGTTGGGGTATAGCCACTCATGACATAGAGGGTGCCACCTGGCTCAACGCGGCGCATAGCAGCCTCCAATGCAGCCTCACGGTCTTGAATGACTGCGATCCGATCCGTGGGGATTTCTGCGTATTTCAGACGCATCGCCAGTTCTTCTGGCTTATTTCCACTACAGATGGCGTCGAGAATGTCAGGTGAAATCTCCTCAATATCCACATCCCAGAGCCAGGCAAAATCTTCACCGTCGACAACCGTATGACTCATTGCGAGCAGCAGGTGTTTCTTCCCTGGATGTTGTTTGATCAGGCGTAAAATCAGGTTAAACGAGGTAGGATTTTTTACGAATGACAGATAGATTGTTTTGTTATCGTCGGCCTGAATCTTTTCCATACGACCAAAGGCTGGACGAAGTTCGCTAAAGGCGGGCTGCATCTGCTCTTTGGCAAAGCCAAGTGCCATCGTCGCGCCAATTGCGGCGGCGGCATTATAGACATTGTGCAAACCGGGTAATGGGATATCGAGCTTCATCTCACCCTGTGGTGTACGCAGTGTGATATGGCTGGGTCCTTCACCATTTTCCGCGAGCTGAGCCGCTGTGACTGCGAGGTCGAGCTTTGGCAGTGTGTAGCCGCACTCTGGACAGCGATAGAGTCCGAGGTGAGACAGGTAGGCAACCTCGTAAACAAAGTCACTGCCGCAGTGAATACAACGAATAATGTCTGCTGATTGTTCCGGTACTGGTGTCCCGACATCTTTGGTTTCCAGACCGAAGAACACACGTTTGGCTTTCGCGTTGACGCCGAAATTCGCTACCTGTGGATCATTGCCATTCAGGAGAATGGTGGCTGTCTCAGGGAGTTCTTCCAGCATCTTATTCAGGGCTGCGGCCACTGAATAGAGTTCGCCATAACGATCAAGCTGGTCGCGGAAAATATTTGTAATCACAACGACGTCCGGCTGAATTTCTGGTACAGCCGAAGGGATGGTGCCCTCGTCGATCTCGAAAAGCAGCACATCGCTGTCGAGACGCCCGAACAGGTCAGCGAAATTGACAGCGACAGAGGTGACGCCTTGCAACAGGTTGGACCCGGTACGGTTCTGAGAAACACGGCGTCCACTGGCATCTGCAATCGCGGCCGTCATACGCGCAGTTGTGGTTTTCCCATTACTGCCGGTAATGACAATTTTTTTTGCTTTACTCGCGCCAACAATAGATTTTAATACATTGGGATCAATGCGGCGCGCAATCATTCCAGGGAGGCTCGTGCCTCCACCTATATGGAATAAGCGCCCTGAGACTCCGGCAAGTTTTCCGGCTGAGATGGCAAAAGCCAGACGGGCTTTGTCCAATCCTGTTGGCGCTGTGCTATCGTTGAATGTGTTGTCTGTTTGCATAGAAACCCGTACCCTGAATAAAAATGCTACATAGCGTACCGACAAAAAGGTACCTGCTGAGCGCAGATAGAGAACAATGAGCACTTATGCCCTTGACTTGACGAATGTGCAACACGCTTGAACAGTGCGGCTTGCTTTGAGTTGCGACGTTCCTTGCTCATTATATACCGCCGCGCCTGTTTACATTGCAGTGTGTAGAGATAGTCAATTGACGTAGCTCTGGGCAGATATGCAGGAGATTCCCTGAGGATACTAGCTCCTACAGGTACGCCGTTTGCAGTATAGCAAACCCACTGTACAGGGGCAAGCGAATTAGGCACATTGGATAGGATAAACGTTTGTTGCAACTGAAGGAGCAAACTGCTCCTTCAGGCAAGATGACATTGATTGGTGTTCAGATTACATTGAATTGTCCCATGATCAAAACGCTGACTTTCGCTATTGTTCGCTTCAGATTGTGGTTGGGAACGTGGATAGCCGATTTTGTTCAGGCCACCATTTTTATCGTAAAAGGTCATGATTGCGCCTGAAATGCTATAACCTGTGAAAATGTAGTATCGCCCCTGATTGCCAATCGGAATGGTATTGGTTTGTTTATCTGAAATAAAGTAGCTCCAGTCGGCTGCGTACGGGATTAACTCTTTTAGATACAGCGTGCGTGGTGTAATCCAGGTATAGTCATTAAAGCCGTAATCCATTAGATCGCG
The DNA here is from genome assembly GCA_035493535.1 of Dictyobacter sp. GTDB lineage: Bacteria > Chloroflexota > Ktedonobacteria > Ktedonobacterales > Ktedonobacteraceae > Dictyobacter. Next base: position 119,159 of record DATJIE010000054.1, on the reverse strand, counting down.
CATATCAGTCCACCAGTCGTTGGTATGAATAAGCACACCGATGAGTTTTTGATTGCCACGTGTGACCTCGCTGATCTGCACAAAGTTTGAGGCTGCGTCCCAACCGGTTTTCCCGGCGTCGGCCCCTGGATACCACCAGAGAAATTGATCGCTATTGTACATGGTGTGCAGGGTGTGTTGTTTCGTGGCGGGGATTGTGTAGGTACGCGTATTTACTATTTGATGAATCTGTGTGATGTTGAAACTATATTGCGCGATAATTGCGAGATCATGTGCGCATGAATAATGTCCGGCAGCCAGCAAGCCATCTGGATTCTCAAAATGAGTATTATCCATATGGAGTTGTTGCGCTTTTTGATTCATGAGTGTCACAAACTGTGGCACGCTACCAGAGATAGCGTCTGCGATTACAATGGCTGCGTCATTCCCGGAGACAAGGAGCAGACCTTCCATCAGATCGTGGAGAGTATAGGTTTCACCAGCTTTGATACCCATGAGTGAGCTATCTGGTGAGAGTTGTGTTTGCAGGTCATGCTCAATCTTGCTATTAATGGTGATTTCCTGATTCATATTGCCATGTTCGACGGCAATGGTGGCGGTCATTAATTTGGTTGTGCTCATAATTGGCAGATGCATAAACGGATTATGAGCATACAACGTAGCTCCCGTGTTCGCGTTGATCAAATATGCGGCTGTCGCATTGACCGGTGGCGCGGGATGTGCTGTTTGTGGTGGGGTGATGACGATTTCATTGGCATTGCTAAGGGAATTTCCAGAATTCGCCTGATTATCAGTCGTGGAGGTGGTCATGTTCGGCATGATGGTCGCGTTATTCTGCGTGACACTATGCAAAACAGGGATCGCGATAAGCAATACTGCGGCAGTAATACAGAGGATAACCAGCACCCGGTTATGGCTGAGCTGTTGCCAGCGTCCATAGGTACGTTGTTGGGCCTTGCGTTGTTTCCTGAATGGTCGTGTGCGAATAGGCGTCCGAATGCGCCGTGCTGCCTGTGTGTCTCTGAAGAGTTCTTCAGGGATTGGCATCGCATGGCGGCGTGATGTGGTAATCGTTTCAGCTTCGGCTTCCTCTTCAACTATCGGACGACGACGTGATCTGGTATATGTCTCTGCTTCTGGTTCTTCTTCGACTACCGGACGACGACGGCGTGTCGCAGGCATACGACCTGTTGTATTTGGCAGTTCATCTTCTTCATATGCTGTCTCAGTTGTAACGAACGGTTCTATTTCACGGACTGTCTGATCGAACTCTTCTGGTCCTGGTACGCGCCTGGATGTACGAGATGATGTTGATTGAGGACGAGATTGAGGATGTTGCGTATCATAGCGTGAAGCTCGTCTTATCTGTGGTACTTCCGGGTGCTCATCCATATAGAATGGGCGTTGATAACGACTTGCGCCATACATACGACGTTTATGGGTTGTTTGAGAACCGTCACTATTGTTTTCGTCTTCGCTTTGTGGCGTTCTGCTCATCCGCCAAATCCTCTCTGTTCTATCCGAAGGCCAGGTGTACGATACCTTGAACGGTACGTATTGTTGTATGTGCATCTTTTGTGATACATCTTCTCATCTATCTTACTGAGGTAATAGCTTTTTTGTCAACTTTCGCATGAAAATCGGGATGGTTGGTTGGGTATAGGAATCGAGTTACCTGATATAATCGACGTTTGAAGTTATTTCTGATGATGAGGTGTAGATAAGGCTGAATTTTAAGTTTCAAAGTTTTTTTACAAATTTCTGAATATTTTCTGACTCCTCTATGCTAGAGTTCTCTCAATAGAGCAATGGATACTGAAATTCGCTTTCTATTATCAGTATATCTCAGCCAGAATGCATGGTCATCGATTTTTTTGCCCTTTGCGGTACTTGCCCATAGTACTGCTGTTGGCGATTGTTGTGTTTTGTCTACCCGGGACGATATTACTAAGGGCGTTATCGAGGTAGATGCGAAGGCGTAATCGGCTTATGAAGCGGGTTCGTTGTGCATCGAGTTGTATGGCTGATGGAGATAAACAATTAAGGTGGCAGAAAGTAGTTTGTTGCTAGTGTGGGAAAGGGATACAGTAGATTACATGCATTAAAGGAAATATCAATGGCTATACAAGAATTAGATTGTGATACATATATAGAACAAAGTGATAATACATTAATCTCATTAGCGCTGCTGGGGAATGATCAGGCTTTTGACGCTCTGGTCTGGCGCTATCATCTCCCATTATTTAATTTTATTCGCCGTTGCGTGAAGAATGAAGAACTGGCGCACGATACGTTGCAATTTGTCTTTATGAAATTATATATGTCTCTTTCTAACTTGAAAGACAATTTGCGCTCTACCCGCACGACAGTACCGCTGAAATCCTGGCTTTTTCAGGTGGCCTGGAATCGCTGTATGGATGAATTGCGTCGGCAGCGTATGTTACTCTTTTCCGAGGTTGAGTCAAGGAAAGAAGAAGATGAAATATCCATGTTTGATGGTATTCCAGATGACCAGCCTTTACCTGATGCCGTGGCGGAAAACCGTGAATTAGAACTTATTCTTCGTCGGGCGATCAACAAACTTCCTCCTCGTCTGCGTCCTGTTGTCCTTTTGCGTTATACACGGGAATTGAGTTTTGTTGAGATTGGTCGCATCTTGAATATGCCAGAAAATACGGCGAAGACCTACTTTCAACGTGCTCGACCCTATCTGCGTGCTGAACTGATGCCATATGTCGGCTCGAAATTAAAGTCATAAGGTTTTTTATTGAGTGGTGTTGGCAGCACAGTCCACTTGACGAGAATTGGAACGCATGCTACTCTGCGGACGATAAATTGTCTGTTTCCCATGAATTGGAATGTTCAGCTTGTGACAATGGCTGGCTGTCGTCCCTCTTGATGTCTCTATAGATAGAGGAGAGGCGGGAGCATATGCGCATGTGTTGATCCTATACCGCTGAGAAAGGACAAACCGTTCCTATGGATCTCGCCGATGTAAAGCGTCTCATCAAGGATGGGAAGATTGAGTATATCAAAATCGGGTTGCCTGATATTGATGGGGTGTTTCGAGGCAAGCGTGTGGTGGCGAAGTATTTTCTTTCGTCGCTGGAAGATGGGTTTGCGCAATCCGATGTTATTTTTGGGTGGGATATTGCGGAAAATATCTTACCTGGCTCAAAGGTAAGCAATGCTGATCGTGGGTTTGGGGATTTCATTATGGAACCGGACCTGACGACGTTTATGCCGGTCCCCTGGGAGGAACATGTCGCTTCGTGTGTCTGTGATGTGCGGACGGAACAGCATGAGTCGATTACCGTTGCTCCGCGTTATGTGTTACAACAGCTTATTCAGCGTGCTCGCACACTTGGCTTTGAGCCGATGGCGGCATCTGAATTGGAGATGCGCTTTTTCCGCGAGAATCAAAATACGTTGCGTGAGAAAGATTATGGTCCTGTTTTAACACCGCTGAATCCTGGTACCAATTGTTACGTTATCAGTCATGCCAGCGTGGATGATCATTTAATCGGTGCTGTTGTGCGTATGATGTCTGAGTATGGGATTGAGATTGAGGGCTATAACCGTGAGCATGGCCCCGGTATGTATGAGATCAACATGCACTACAGCGATGCGTTAAGTGCCGCCGATCGGACGATGTTATTTAAGTCTGGCGTGAAAGAGATCTGTTTACGTTCCGATTATCTGGTGTCCTTTATGGCGAAGTGGAATGAGCAAGAGGATGGGAGTAGCGGACATTCCCATCTGAGTTTGTGGGATCGGAATCTTGAGCGCAATATGTTCTGGGATGAGCAGGCCGAAGGTCATATGTCGGATGTGATGCGTCATTTCCTGGCAGGCGTTCTGGCGAAGTTACCAGATTTCATGGCGATCTATGCTCCTACGATCAATTCCTATAAGCGCTATGCGCCGGGTACCTGGACGCCTTTGAATACCGCCTGGGGATTGGATAATCGTACCTGTGCTGTACGCGTGATTAATTCAGGCCGCAAGAGTATTCGTCTGGAGAATCGTGTGCCGGGTTCCGATGCAAACTTCTATCTGGTCTTTGCTGCTATGCTTGCCAGTGGTCTGTATGGAATAGAGCAGAAGTTAGAGTTACCTCCAAGCCTGAACAATGCGTATGATCAGGTAAGCCTTGCTCGTGCCATTGAGCAAGGGTATGTTCATGAATTGGCCCGTAATCTCACTACCGCGACGGATGTTTTTGCGCAGAGTGATGTCGCGAAAGCGTATCTGGGTAGCGATTTTGTTGAGCATTTTGTGATGACACGCCGTTGGGAGATAGCAGAGTTCGAGAAAGCGGTTACGAGCTGGGAGCGTCGTCGCTATCTCGAACTGATTTAGTATTCGTTATTTACTGTTCTGTATCCCGCGTAGATTCTTCAAGCCAGCCCAGTTCTTCATGAAAATTAAGCCTCTGCTGTTCCGCTTCTTCCGCACGTAGATAGGGAAGGATGTGACCAACCAGGGGCTGTTTTTTCTTATAGCGTCCCAGGTTGGCCCATGCTGTACGGTGCATGAGTTGGTGGGCGGTCATAGGATCACCAAGTTGCTCTTCCAGATAGTGTAGTTGCTCTCTGGCGCGTTTGACTGCTGCTGCTGGTTGGTACTGTTGACCGAGCAGCCGTGAGATCGCCAGCGAGTCGTTGTTGTGGAGCAGACCGAGGTGTTCACCCTGTAAGAGGAGACGCAGACCATGTGCGAGTTCAGGATTCACTGTGGCGACATTGATTTCGGTATCATCGCGCATACCACGGTTATTGAGGTTTCCAGAACCGACTGTTGACCAGACATCATCGACAATACCTACTTTCGCATGGATATAGATAGGTCGATAATGCATTTCTCCTTCGATCATGCCACTGGTAGCAAGTGTGAATGCCTGCAATCTACCCTCTTCTTCGGCCTGTGGGTCAGCGGTTCGTAGTCTGGTCAGGGCCGCATCACTATATGCGCGACCGACGTTTGGATGATCTGGCAGGACGATGCTCATGAATGCCCCTCGGTGTAACGCTTCTTCTATTTCGTGCAGAATACGCTCCATTTCTGTGCTATCCTGTCCCATAAATGGCAGATCGATGCCATAGAAGGCATGTAACCAGAGATATTGATTTTCCAGATAGACGAAGCGTTGCGCATTATGGATGCCATGTTCATAGAATTGATCGATGCCCCGGGCGATTTCTGGCTCAAAATGATAGGTATGTTGGGGGATTGTGCGTCCAACCTGGACCAGTCCCAGTCCTTGTTCTGTTCTTGGTTGGGGAAGTGGTCGTTCTGGCACGTGCAGAATGTCTGGTAGATGGTGGCGATGTGAGACATCATTCCAGCGCTGTCGGAAGTTTGCTTCGATATCGCCTGCTGCTGGCCCTTCAATCATTGCGTGTACATCATGCCAGGAATGAGGTGTAGTGCCTTCTGGCGTATAGCGGAGTGGCTCATCAAACAGATGATCGGGGGTATCCCAACGATCAAAATCCCCTCCTTTTTCTATCAGTGGATCAAGACCACCGACAAATGAGACACCATCGACAGATGTCATCTTTTGGTGCAGAGACTCAACAGGATGGTGAACAATGCCATGTGCGCTGTCGTCAAGAATGCAGGTGACCCCCACTGCTGTCAAGCGGTCATGTGCCTCCTGTGGATCATAATGAGAAAAGGCTGATGGTGATTTCCAGAGTAGCACTTTGACCTCGACGCCTTTTTGTACAGCATAGCCCAGCACTGCCTCTACTGTCAGTTCATGTTGGAACCAGAACGCGATATCCTGTTCCTGTAGGCCAGCCGCACGCAGCCCCTCCGTGATCGTAGCACGGTCAGCTTCATTGTCTGTTGTTCCGCCAACATGGTCCGTGCCACGCACCAGTCGCATCTGTGGTGTGAGACCCCAATTCGCGATATAGATATATTGACGTGCTGCTAAGAAGTGACGGCATTGTTCCAGAAAGGCTCCACGTCCATCGGCGAAATAGGTGATGCGTGTCTGATCCCGTACTGGTGTATCGCCCTGTGCCCACCAGGAATTTTCCTCGTATCGTGCTTCAACGTTCTCCAAAATGATCCCTCCTCTGGTTTGTATACGATTCCTTCTGCTACATACTCAGGCACACGAGCATGGAATTGTCAACCGGGGAGTTATATTTTATAAGGATATACGTGGATTTTTGTACCAGTGCCAGTAGGTCCCTCGTCTGGCGCATAAATCGGCATGGGTGCCCTGTTCTATGATTTGTCCTTTCATGAGTACCGCGATCTTCTCTACTTCACGCAATAGCCCCTGATGGTGAGAGACGATAATGGTGGTGCGTCCGTGGCGCAGGCGACGTAATGCCTGCTGGGTCAGACTATCTACCGTAGTATCAACTTTGCTGGTTGCTTCATCAATCAGCAGGATGGTTGGTTGACGGAGAAAGAGTCGAGCGATGGCGATGCGTTGTAGCTCTCCATGCGATAAGAGCGTATCCTGCGGACAGATCTCCGTTTCAAAACGTGCGGGCAGACTACGAATAACATGCAGGATATTCGCGTAATGAGCGGCTTCTTCCAGTTCTTCAAAGGAGACAGCGTGTTGTAACCCAAATGTAAGATTTTCTGTGATGGTGCCTGTGAATACTTCTTCTCCCGGTAGTATAACGCCCATTTGATGACGGAGTATGTCTATCCTGTAGTCATTGATGTTCTGATTGTCGAAGGTAATAACGCCTTGATCGGGTTGATAGAAGCGCATGAGCAGGTGTAACAGCGTTGTTTTTCCCGCGCCATCCGGTCCTATGAGGGCGAGTGTTGTGCCTGCCGGAATGGTAAGGGTTACCTCTTGCAGGGCCGGAGTTATTGTCTGTGGATAACAAAAGGACACCTGTTGTAAGTGTATTTCGCCACGAAGCGCGGTGGAGCGCAATTCAGTGGGCATATGCTGTTCTTGTGGATAATGAGCGATCTGCAAGACATTGCGCAGGGCTGTTGTCACCTGATTTTGTTTGCCCGCGACAGTCAATAAAGAATTGAAGGTTATTGCGGTAGGGATGAGTACGAGTAGTCCCGCCAGGATATGGCCTGTCAGAATATGTTGTACCAGAATCAGGTAGCCACAGACGTCGAGGAAAAGCATCACGCAGAAAAGGCGAATAATGCCGATTTGTAGGCCCTGGATGTTATGCTTGTGCTGGAGAAATACTAATTGTTGCTGTATATGAGTTAAAAGCTGGCGAGCTTTGAGAATGACATGTGGTTCTGCGAGCAGTACTTTAATGGTTCTGAATGGGAGCAGTGTATAGTACAGTTGTGTGCGCAATGAGAGCAGGTGGCGCTCGATGGTTGTGGCAGTGTGCTGTTTTCGTTGCAATATGATCGTACTGAGCAGTAAGCAGGGCAGGATGATGGTAGCGAGAAGCCCTAAATGCCATTCGGTCAGGGTTAATATACATAAAGAGCAGAGCATAACAAAACTGTAGAAACAGATTTTGCAGACAAATTGAAAGATAAGTTGTTGCGCATCAAAAAGTTCATTCAAAATGGTGACGAGACGTCCTGTGCTGTATAATCCCTGATAAAAAGTGAGTGGTAGATATAAAAGCTGTTGATAGGTGCGACGAAGTACCTGCTCCAGAACTTTTTGGCTGATCTGTTGATAGAGGTTACTGCCACATGTATAGAGAATTTCACGACTGGCAAAAATACAGGAGAGAAGAAAGGTCGTATAACAAAAAAGATACCAGCTATGAGTATAGATGATGCGTTCAAGGATTGGTTGTATATAGAAAGGAATAATGAGTAAGCCAAGCGCGATACCTGTTGTAAGGAGGGTCATGATTATGATGGTGTGTTTCCAGGGCAGAAAAAAAGAAAAGATCAGGCCGATATCATGTCTGCTCAGGAAATGTTGTATTGTTGATGGTTGCTGATCTGTTTGTAAGAGATCAGGGGTGGCAACAGGTGTAGGTAGAGATATCTCTGTGGATTGTGCTGCCCGGGTTGATCGAGCATCGGGTGGTTCAATGTGTTCAGATAAATCAAGGGTTGTTAGCGCACTCATCTCCTCAATACTCATTGGTGAGAATGCTATCTGTTTCTCTGGTGTGTGGGCAATGGCTGTACTCATCGAAGGTGTAAAGGCGACAACGGGGATTGTCTGTCCTGAGTCTCCAACATAGGGAGGCTTAAATTGAAACGTAGCCGCTTCCTGAACATGGACTAAACGTTGGGAATGTGGTGCCAGGAAGTCTAAGAGTCTCGTATGTCGCTTTTGTTGCTGCTGTTTTTCTCTTATCATAATGACTCTCTGCATACATTTTTACTATTTTAAAGATATATAGAATTACTGTACCATTTTGATGTGTGTATCACGATAGAAAAAACATTGAGGTATGTAGCGTAATTGCAGATAATGGTTAAGATTTCTATATGTGGGTATTATATACTAGATTATTTTGTATGTTATGTATAGTATTAAAATAGAAGTATGTTATTGAATAAATGCAATATATGTTGTAAACTAAATGGGAATAAATGTATCTATGTGGATGGGAGGAAGTTGTGCCAGAAAGAAATATGTATATGTTGTGGTTGGACGATGTGGACCCGGCAATCCTTGCCACTTTGCCTGTTTTTACGCGCTATGCCGTTACGAGTTCGACTATCAGTCTATCACCATCTCCGCTTGTGGAAACAAACCAGTGTTACTACCAAACTTTAACAGGGATGAATGCTGGTAAATGGGGGCGATTTGATGCTGTCCATCCAGTTGCATACCATGCCTGTTCAGCGCCAGGCAAGCCAGAAGGTATTTATGGACGTTTGCTCCCTGATATCCTTCGTTCATCTGGTATCGCGACCGCTACTTTTGAGACAACCTGTGAGCAACTCTGTACCTGCGCAATTGATATCAGTGTGAACTATGCCTTATTGCATGTGAAAGATGCTGGTAGTGTCTCACTGGAAGAATTAAATAGCGCCCTGGAAGGTATGTTTGGTTTTGTCGAGCAAGCATTGCCATCTGTACACATCATTCTATTGACGGGTGTCTGGCACATGCCGCCAAAAGCATTTGTGAATGTCAATACATTTCTGGCTGATATTGGCTTATTAAAGGTACAGACATCGAGTGAGGCTGATACGGAAAGGCATATTGTCTGGTCAGAAACGTTAGCGTATGGGTTAGGAAGTGGTCAGGTCTGGGTCAATCTGCAAGGTCGTGAGCCAGATGGTATTGTGGGGGTGGGACAGGAGTATGAGGATGTGTGTATGGCTCTGGTGGAACAGTTATCTGCATCCTGGCTAGATCCTCTCACGCAGACTCCTGTGGTGCGAGCAGCGCGGCGCAAACACGAGGTTTATCAGGGGGATTATCTCTTTCTCGCGCCAGATTTAATTACAGAATATGCTCCTGGTTATCTGCCATCTTCACAGGCGACGTTGTTAAAATTGGATGAGCAGAGTGTCTGGCGGACGTCAGAGCAGGAGGAGCGTGCCGGTTCGTCTCCACACAAACCATATGCCCGTTTATGGGCCTGGGGACCAGATATAGTGAGTGGGCAGACGTTAGAAGCCGAACTTATTGATGTGGTCCCGACCCTTCTGTATCTGTTTGATATTCCACTGACGACAGCTTTTGATGGTACTGTGTTGTCTGCATTGTTTTCTGAGACATATATGCAGCGGCATGCAATTCGTTATGTGAATGAGCGCGAGTCGCTTCTGACCAATTCCGAGGAAGAGATTGTAATGGGGCGATTGCGAGATCTTGGCTATCTGGGATAAGTCTATCGCCCTCTGCCCTTGTGTACAAGGTATGTGTGCATGAACATGGATGGGTGAGTGGGAAACAGGTAAAATTTCCCACTCACCCATCCATGAGATTTGTATTACCTAAAATCAGGACATCCCCCCCATTTCTGTTTTAGGTAATACACTATGCATGAATGTTTTTTTCATTACTTGAAATAGAAATCGGGGATCGCGGATAGACGTTTTTGGGCGCAGTTCTGTCTATGCGATTTCTTTTATAAACCTAAGAGATCTGCTTTTTGTAAAATGTTTTTGTAGCTGCGTACAATCGCGAGATCGACCATCTTGCCATCAACGGCGATTGCGCCTTTGCCTTGCGCAAGAGCCTCGCTGTATGCCGCATCGATCTTGCGGGCCAGAGCAATTTCGGCTGCGGTTGGCGCGAATGCTTGATTGGCGATATCAATCTGATCTGGATGGATCGCCCATTTGCCTGTAAAGCCGAATGTTCTGGCACGCACACATTCTTGTTGATAGCCGCTGGTATTATGGAAATCAGCATAGGCTCCGTCAATTGCGTCGATACCTGCGGCTCGTGCCGCGATAGCGATTTTGTTACGTGCGTAGTACCATAGATCGCCTGTATACCCTTCGAGCGTTCCTTCAATACCGCGACTATCAATTCCCTGTGAGGCGCTATAATCAGCCGGACCAAAAATTAAGGCTTCCAGACGACTACTGGCACGTGCGATCTTCTCAACGACCAGCATCGCCTCTACTTCTTCAATCAAAACTTCCAGTCCGATCTTGCGTGGTAGGCGCAGGCGCTGTTCTATCTGTGTCAGCAGCGTATCCACCCACCAGACATCACGGGCTTTTTTGACTTTAGGAATAATCAGCATGTCCAGATTGTCGGCGGCCCCTTCGACCACCGTGATAATGTCCTGATAGGCATACTCTGTCGTTAAATCATTGATGCGGACGGCACGTGTTTTTTGGCCCCATTCCAGCGTTTTCAGGGCAGTAACAACTTTCAGACGTGCCTCTGCTTTTTCGTCTGGCGCGACTGCATCTTCCAGATCCAGTAGTACCAGATCAGCATTACTGGCGGCTGCTTTTGCCATCATGCGTTCATTACTACCTGGAGTAGCTAATTCTGATCTACGTAAGCGCATAGCGATGTGCCTTTCTGTCTCTCGAATAATGAGCACTTTCTCTGTCTCCCTTAAAGAGTATGCAAGAAAGAAGCAAAAGCAGCAATATACAGGGGCGTTCCTTTACCAGTAACATTGTTGGACATATGTATAGTGCAATGTTTAGATGATTGACGGATATACAAATGAATAATGAAGATGGTCAATGTAGAGAGATGTTATCCAATAATCTGAGTATACAATTCACAAATGGTTCTGGTTGCCTCTTCCTCACCCACATACTGAGACAGTTGCTCATGATAGCGATCAACTGATTGCAAACGGGCATTGATGAATGCATGTTGTGCAGTATATGCCAGACCTTCTATCCCCCGTTGCATCGCTTCGTACTCGGTCATAATTTGCTGCCGAATCTGCGCAACTTCACTCTTCCCCATAATAACTCCTTATAGTTTCAGTTCAAGATACAGCCGCTTATTTCTCCTCTACAAAATCTTTCATCGGTATTATCTTGATAAACGTTCCTGTAAATAATATTCTCGTACAATCCACTAGCAATCTTAAAAATATGTGGTCTTCTTGTATATGTAGCCTATAGTGTAATGTCGAGTATGGTCTTGTTTCATTTTTATTGTACTCCTCTTTCATAACGCTTTTTAGTGAATGATTTTTCATAGAGGCGCTTGTAATCAAATGTTTTCTGCTAAAATTAAAAAATATTCATATTTACATCAGACATAGGCGTTGTTGGATCGAAGTGGCGAAGTTGGGTAATGGTATAGACGTGTTTTTTTCTTTCCAGCAGAAGAGATATTTATAGATATTTTGTGTATAATTGCAGAAAATAGAAGTAATTATAAGATGATAATAGTTTTGTGTTTGAGCTTATCAATGTTTTCGTTTAATGATACAAAGATGTAAACATGTTAAAACATTGTCACGTATTATTAATGCATATTTTATGTTCATTTTTATCTTAATATGGTATTATTGATTTGTGGGGTGAGAGGAGAGACAAGGAGAGAGAGTGCAGTTTAGTTAGCATTATATTTCTTGCTTGTCTGGTGTGGGGAGAGCGTGACCGGGTGTGTAAGGGTGGTGGAAACGATAGGTGGTAGGGTGGTTGATGGGTGGTGGGTGATAGCAAGTGGTGGGGATGTATTGATTGGTGGCGTGATGGTGGGTGTGTAGGGTGGCTACGTGGTAGGTTGGGTAGGATGCCTGGTTCACGATGTGGCCTGTACTCCGGTTATGGTTACCGGGATTGATAGTGGATGTCGACGTGTGGGTGGGGATTGATCACGGGTAACCAGACCGGGGAGGCTGGATGGCAAAAGAAACGTGGAAGTATCTGACTTGTGCAGACGCGAAAGTCGATACTCACGTTTCTTTTTGTTATTATCGCAGAACGTGTTTCTGAAGTATTGCGCCATCAGGAATCATTGTCTGGATACTGTTCACGTCTTATTTGATGTTGTCCTGTAAGAATTTGACCATCTGAGGCCAGATGTCTGCGGCAGCGGCAGCATTTCCTGCACCGTGATCAGGATTCATGAATGCATGACCTGCATCATACACACGCATGGTGAAATTTTTGCCTGCCTCTTTGTACAGACTCTCGATTTTCGCTCTCTGGTCCGCTGGAATACTATCATCCTGGCTACCATAGACGGCGAAGACAGGAGCAGTAACTTTGGCAACTTCAGCAGGAGTTGGATCGTAGCTACCGCCATAGAAAGGCATTGCTGCGCCAAGGTCAGCATATTTGGCTGCGGTTGTGTAGGTCAGGAAACCGCCGAGGCAGAAGCCGATCAGACCCGGTTTGGTTGTTTCGGTATTTGGCAGACTTTTGGCAGTATCCAGAGCGCTGATGATCTCATTGACAGCGCGGTCAACGTTATCGCGCAAGAGCATCAGCAGACGCATAGCATCGTTAGGCTCGGTTGCTACTTTGCCATGATACAGGTCAGGAACGACAACAACAAAACCTTCTAATGCCAGTTGATTGGCAAGACCCATTACGTGTGGCTCAATGCCCCACCATTCCTGAACCATGACGACGGCAGGATATTTTTTATCATCATCTGGACGTACGATGAGGGCTTGAGTTCCGTCATTACCAACACGCAGATCCACTCTTGAATTGTGAACTACAGCCATTTTTAGCTCCTTTTTGGACAACTAGAAATATAGAGAAGGTTTTACCCTCCCATTACTGAAACGTGAGAATCCCTGATGAAGTTACAGTGAAATTTATGCTTTGCATGATTATGTTCCACCTTTTCTTGATTTTATCCAGTGTGTCCAGGGCAATCCAGGCAATTCTTGCATACGCGGTCTGACTGTTAGCGTACTTAATGCGCAGAAGAGCAGTGCAAGTGCGATATTGATACTGTTGTAGAGTGTTCCATAGGAGAGATGCCAGGTGTGCAGCAGCACGAAATCTGATGCGCCATTATTAGCATTATAGAGAAATCCATAGCCCGCTTCCAGGTAAAACAAGAGCGGTGAATTGTAACTTAGAGTCTGCGAATAGGTACTCATCATCGCGATGACAGGATTCCATGAGAGTAATAGATGTATACGATCTTGATAGAGTGGGAGAAATGAGGTGCCATCGACTGTGAGCAAGGATGCGATATAGATGAAGATTGGTAGCAGTAGCCAGAGTACACAGAAGAGATAGACCAGCGTCGTTGAGTGTGCAGTTCGTTGTATTATTGTTGAGCAGAAAAGACTGATGGCTCCAAGCAGGAATGCGGTAGTGAGGAAGATTACCAGGGCTGCCAGTATCTGCGTGCTAGTAATACCACCAAAGAAGAAGACCAGACTGAACAGAGGCAGGGATGAGGCGATGATTAATAGCACATGCAACAGCCCCGCTACCAGTTTTCCCATGACCAGCGAGAATGCTGAAATGCGCGAGCAGAGCAACATGTCAAATGTCTGATGCTCTTTTTCACTATTGATCGTTGTAGCGATAAATGATGGTGTAATAAAGATAATAAACAGGAGTTGTAGCTGTGAGAGCAAGGTAAAGAGATTAAAACCAGCCTGATTAAATGCAGTCACATTTGGTGTGCTACCGCCTGTACTGTTGAGAGAGAACCAGCTTAGTGCGCCAAGGAGAAGAATGTAGGCAATCATCAACCAGATTGGGCGTTCTCGTCGCATCCGCAGGCGCAATTCTTTGGTGAGGAGTGCGAAAAATGTCATAGGCGGTCAGATCCTTTCTGAGAGGAAGCCCTGATATGCCTGTGCATTATGGTGTGCAGCTTGTTCAGACTACGTAGAACGTCTACAAGACAAGGGATATGCATGCAAGAAAGATGAAACATATTGATATAGTCATTTTATACCATATCATTTATGTTTTTTCGTGTTGAGCTGTGCGAAGGGGGGAACATGGTGGGGAGGAAGAGAAGATGCTGCTATTGAGCAATCATCCCTCTTCCCGCGCAACAGAATTATGCACGCTCCAGCAAGTCATCGTACTTGGTATCATATGGTAGAACGCGGCCTTCAGGCATCATTAAGATCATGGTTGGTTTGAGTAAGCGCACAAATTCGACATCGTGGGTGACGGTCACAATCGTGCCATTATAACTTCCCAGTGCATCGCCAATTACCTCTTTAGACATTACATCCAGGTGCGAGGTTGGTTCATCGAGCACGAGCAGGTTTGGACCAGAGAGTACCATTTTTGCCAGAGCAAGGCGTGTTTTTTCACCACCGCTGAGCGTCTCAATGCGCTGGAAAACGCGATCACCGATAAAAAGGAAGCGTCCCAGGATACTGCGCACACGTTTGGCATCGGTTGGGAGCACATCGGTAGCTTCGTTGAGGACTGTATTCTGATAATTCAGGCCCTCATTCTCCTGTGCATAATAGCCGATCTCAACACGATCTCCAATGCTGACTTTGCCTGCATTGAGTGGTGTCAGATTGAGCATCGTACGCAGGAGGGTTGTTTTACCAACGCCGTTTAGACCAACAATGACCAGTCGTTGTCCACGGAAGATATCAAAGCTGATTTCGTGAAAGATTTTCTTTGGTCCATAGCTTTTGCTTAATCCTGTGGCTCGAACTACTTCCTGACTGCTGATCTGTCGTACGGGGAAATCAATTTTGATGCGTTTGCTCTTCTGAGGCAGAATAGCTTTGTTTTTCTCAATCTCTTCAATACGTCGATCAACAGCGATACGTTGTTTTACACGGGTCGCGCCAAAACCACGCAGGCGGTCAGAGGTTTTGCGCAGACGTGCGGCTTCCCGGTCCTGTTGTTTCTGTGTTTTTTCCAGTAATGCCATCGCGCTACCGATCTGTTCCAGATAGTGGGTATACGTCCCTTTGTATTCCTCAATCTGGTGCGTGAATTCGTTCAGGCGCAAGACTTTGGTGATGCTGCGATCCAGCAGGTCCAGATCGTGCGAAATGATCAGCAAGGCTCCTTTATAGGTGGAGAGATAATCCATTAGCCAGAGTGATGCTTCAACGTCCAGAAAGTTTGTTGGCTCGTCGAGCAGGAGCAGTTCAGGAGCCTGGAAGAGCAAGCGGGCCAGGGCCAGTTTTGTTTTCTGTCCGCCACTGAGTGAAATTACTTCGCGTTCAAGGGTCACACCAGCCAGTTTCAAGCCAGTGATTAATTGTTCACTACGGGCATCAGCATCATAGTAGCCGAGCCGTTCGAGATCATCCTGGGTCTGCTCAAAATGTCTGAGCACTTTTTCTAGCTCGGCATCATCTGCTGTCTGACCGATCTGGAGTGATAGCTCTTCATATTTTTTGACAGCCTGATCGAGTCCGGTGGCATTGAACATATACTCGCGTACAGTCATGCCTTCAGAGATTGGCGTCTCATGAGCCACATCCTGTGAGAGGTAGCCGAAAGTACGAGGACGCATGACATTGCCACGATCCGCGTCACGTAAGCCTGCTACAATTTTGAGCAATGAACTTTTCCCGGCACCATTGACACCGATCAGACCGGCTTTTTCGCCAGGGGCAACGGTAAAAGAGATATTATCAAGAATAAGTCGTGGACCATATGAAAGGTTAATATGGTTGACCTGTAACATAAAGATTCCGTCCTATCTTCTGTCTGTTTGTCAGTCGTACTATAGAGTTTCTGTGAAATTACTAACGGGCGATTCGCATGTAACCGGGCTAGAAGCGGATGTGGCGTATGCAGGAGATGGACGTCCACGTGCGGTTAAGGCATGCGGATATGTGGATAGTGGTTGATAGATGGTCATCAACGTCCATATCCAGCCAGCAACACACGCGAAGAGAATCAGGATAGTCTGAAAACACTCATAGGAGATTTCATCCGTGCAGGGGAGTGGCAATACCACAACAACTCACTTTTGTTCTCCATTGGTACTCAGAGAAAAGTTGCTGAGTGACCGTAGCGATCAGGTGAGTAATGTGTAGCAAACGCCCATTCCAACCGCATAAGCCCAGGCGTCGTTGCTCATGCGGCGATATAAACTGTGAGTGGTAATGCCCTTTTCATTTTTTTTCTCGTGATACAATCTTTTTGGATGAAGTATAACAATCTCTACAAGATGGTAGCATGATCATGTGTTTGCTGTCAAGATTCTCATGTAGCAGGTCTGAGCCTATCAATGTTCAACAGAGTTCAAAAAGATCAGGAGCGTGGAAATCGTCTTTCTGCGTGAGTGAGACTGTTTTCTCTCGGTTTTGTTGAGGTGAGGGGAGCGTTGATTGCTGGCACATGTGTAGTATATACATAGGATAAACGGACCGATTGTATTATTTATCACCTCTTCCGGGGAAGGCCAAAATCGTGTTCTATGTCCCTTGACAATGCTTAGAAGGGCATGTTATAACTGTCAACAAGGAAAACAACTTAATACGAAAAAGCTTTGACGGGAACTAACGGTCAGCCGTTACGAACAGAGAGTAGATAGTAGCTGAGAAGTCTACACGTTAACCAGCCGTGATGAAGATCCCGAAGCTGCGAGAAGAAATCGCAAATCGCGAGAGTAGACCTGCGCCGGAGGCCCACCGTAATCGGGTGATAGTATGTACATTATGTATATACTCGCTGAGGTTGATGTCGAGAGGCATCAATGAAAGCAGGTGGTAACACGAGAGCGTGCTCTTCGTCCTGATGTGGATGAAGGGCTTTTTTTGTTTGCCTGAGATACAGATAGAAGCGTATCTGTAATATAAAGAGAAGCATTGTAGAGGACGAGTAACGGTCCCAGGGTATTCAGAGAGCGAGCGGTTGCTGGAAAGCTCGTATACCTGATCCGTGAAAAAGACCTCAAAAGGCTGCGAGAAGAAATCGCCTCAAGCGAAA
Source organism: Dictyobacter sp. (assembly GCA_035493535.1). Classification (GTDB taxonomy): domain Bacteria; phylum Chloroflexota; class Ktedonobacteria; order Ktedonobacterales; family Ktedonobacteraceae; genus Dictyobacter. The sequence goes on along the minus strand of DATJIE010000054.1, from coordinate 101,933 downwards.
GTAGAACTACGCCGGGTAACCTCCGTTAACAGGTAGTGGCAGAACCGATCAACAATATTGGTTCTACACACTGAGATCCATATGGAGACATATGGGTGAACGAAGGTGGTATCACGAGAGCGATTAAGCTCTTCGTCCTTTCATTGGGATGGAGGGCGTTTTTTTGGCTCTGAAGAAAAGCTAAAAAAAGAGCAGAAATTACTAAAAACGAAGGAAAAAGCAATGGCACAGTGTCCTGAATGTGAAGCAAATGTTGATGTTGCGGGATTGATTGTAGGTGAGATCATCTTTTGTCCTGATTGTAATGCGGAACTGGAAGTCTTAAACGTTGAGCAGCCTGAAGTTGGCCTTGCTCCTGAAGTAGAGGAAGATTGGGGAGAGTAAACCCATGCGCCTGGCTATTCTAGCGTCGCGAATTCGCGTTGAGGAAAAATCGCTGATTGAAGCATTGCGGCAACGCGAGATTGATTTCGAGATCATTGATGATGGTGAGCTGCTCTTTGATCTGGCTCAGCCTGATGCACGCTGGCGATCTTTTGACGCGGTCCTGTGTCGCAGCGTCAGTCAATCTCGTGGTCTGGCAGTGTTACATGTGCTTGAGCATTGGGGCATTCCCGTGTTCAACTCCGCAGCGGTGACTGCGCTCTGTAATGATAAGTTACTGACGACGCTGGCACTGATGCAAGCCGGTGTACCGGTGCCGCAGACCATGCTTGCGTTTGACGCTGAGCGCACGATTGAAGGTATCGAGAAGCTCGGTTATCCAGCAGTGTTGAAACCAATCAGTGGTTCCTGGGGACGTTTACTGGCACGTGTGAATGATCGCGATGCGGCTGAAGCTATTGTTGAGCATCAAGAGACATTAGGTGGCTATCAACACCATATTCATTATATTCAGCAGTATGTTGAGAAGCCGAGCCGGGATATTCGGGCGTTTGTCGTCGGCAATCGGACGATCTGTGCGATCTATCGTGCCAGTCAGCACTGGGTCACGAATACAGCGCGTGGCGCGGTGACTGAGAATTGTCCGGTGACGCCTGAATTGGATCGCCTATGTGTACGCGCCGCTCAGGCAGTGGGCGGCGGGATTCTCGCGGTTGATGTACTGGAAGATCCTGAGCAGGGTTTTCTGGTCAACGAGATCAACGCTACGATGGAGTTTCGCAATAGCATCGCGCCTACGGGCGTCAATATTCCGTTAGAGATGATTGAGTATGTGGTGAGTTCGGTGAGTGAGAGAGTGACATTATGAGTAGAGTACGAGTCGCCATTGTGGGTGGTTCCGGATATACCGGAGGCGAGTTGATCCGCCTGCTGCTCTTCCATCCACAGGTAGAGATTGCACAGGTGGCTTCTGGTAGTCAGGCAGGACATTTTGTCCATAGTGCGCATCCTAATCTGCGCAAGATTACAACACTGCGTTTCTGTCATCCAGATGACCTGACCTCTTGTGACGTACTGTTTCTGTGTCTTCCGCACGGAGCCTCACAGCAGGACATCGCTCGTTATCGGTCACTGGCACCGAGAGTGATTGATCTCTCTGGCGATTTTCGTCTTCGTTCGACTGAACTGTATCAGCGCTGGTATGGTCACGAGCACGCGGCTCCAGAGCTTTTGCCTGAAGCGGTTTACGGCCTGCCAGAACTGCATCGAGAAGAATTGCCGAATGCCAGTCTGGTAAGTGGAACTGGTTGTACAGCAACAGCATCAATCCTGGGACTGGCTCCCCTTTATCGTGCTGGTCTGGTCAATCGAGCATTGCCGCTGGTGGTTGAAGCGAAAGTTGGTTCGTCAGCCGCAGGTGCGAAAGCCAGCCCGTCCAGCCATCATCCTGACCGGAGCGGTGCGGTTCGTTCGTTTCAGCCAACGGGTCATCGTCATAGCGCCGAGATCATTCAAGAGATGGGACGCCTGAGCGGTGGTGATCTACAACAAACGGTTGCCTTCTCCGCAACGGCTATCGAAATGGTACGCGGCATTCTGGTCACTGCCCATGTGTTCCTGAATGAGCGCATTGATGAGAAAGCGATCTGGCGAGCCTATCGTGAAAGTTATCAGCGCGAACCATTTATGCGCGTTGTAAAAGAGCGATCTGGTGTATACCGCTATCCCGAACCCAAGATACTGGCGGGGAGCAACTATTGTGATGTCGGGTTTGAGCTGGATGTTGAGCAACAGCGTGTCGTTGTGATGTCCGCGCTGGATAATTTGATGAAGGGCGCGGCAGGCAATGGTGTACAGGCATTAAATTGTATGTTTGGTTGGGATGAGTCACTGGGATTGACCTTCCCTGGACTCCATCCGGCTTAAAAGAGCGAATGGGTATTGGAAAGAGAAACGGAGCATCATTATGACACTTGTAGTAAAAATCGGTGGGGGCGCAGGAGTTGCTACAGCGAACATTTTGCAGGAGATAGCTCAGTATGTAGCCGAGGGACAGCGTGTTGTGCTGTTACACGGTGGCTCTGATCTCACCAACACACTTTCCGAGCGCCTGGGACATCCAATGCGGATGATTACATCACCCAGTGGTATGACCAGCCGCTATACCGATCGTGAAACATTAGAAATTTTCTCGATGGCGGTCGCGGGTCAGATCAATACCGATATCGTCGCGCAACTGCAACACCTGGGTGTAAATGCCTTTGGTATGGCTGGTGTAGATGGTCGTTTGCTGGTGGCTCGTCGTAAAGCGGTTGTTCGTTCAGTATCACCTGAAGGACGGGTACAGATCCTCCGTGACGACTATACCGGTCAGATTGAACAGGTCAACAGCGCCATCCTTGAGCAATTGCTCGACGCTGGTTTTACACCAGTCATCGCGCCGCTGGCTTTGAGTCACGATGGTGAGCGTCTGAACGTTGATGGTGATCGTGCCGCAGCAGCAGCTGCCGCCGCGCTACATGCTGAGTCACTGGTAATTATGACGAACGTCGCTGGACTGCTGGCTGATCCACAGGACGAGAATACCTTAATTCGCAGCATTCCGGCTGAGGAATTTGAAGGATATATGCAGTATGCCAAAGGGCGAATGCGCAAAAAATTATTAGGGGCGCAGGAAGCATTGAATGCGGGCGTCACACGAGTATGTATCGGTAGTCAATCATTGCGAGCGGTTGTGCAGGGATCTGGCACTGTAATTGAGAGTCAGCGTTCCGCACAGACACAGGATACACGTGCAGGACAGCAGGTCCGCGAGATGGTTTCGCTCGGCTAGCTCAAAATAGGAAGGAAGGAGGCCCCGATGAGTACAATGAATACCATTATCGAGCAAGAGAATACCTATACAAGTGGTGTGTACGGTAAGCGAGCAGTCGCTATCGTACGCGGTCAGGGTGCCTCTCTATGGGATGCCGAGGGACGTGAATACGTCGATTGTGCGGCAGGTCATGGGGTAGCAAATATAGGACATGGACGACCAGAGGTTGCTGCCGCACTGGCTGCACAGGCACAACGTCTCATTACCTGTCCAGAGATCTTCTATAGTGATGTGCGTGCTCAGTTACTTGAGCGTCTGGTACAACTGACACCAGCGGGAATCACCAATGTTTTTCTCTGTAATAGTGGCACGGAAACAATAGAGGGCGCATTTAAGTTTGCTCGCTTGGCGACTGGACGCACCGGAATCGTCGCAACCTTACGTGGTTTTCATGGTCGTAGCATGGGCGCACTTTCGGCAACCTGGGAGCCACATTATCGTGAAGCTTTCGCGCCATTGCTTCCCGGTGTTTCTCATATGCGCTACAACAATCTTGAGGATGCTGAGAAAGCGATTACTGAAGAGACTGCGGCTGTGGTGATTGAACTGGTGCAAGGTGAAGGTGGTGTGCATGTTGGCGACGAAGCATACATTCAGGGAGTGGCGCGGCTCTGTCATGAGCGCGGCGCACTGCTGATCGTCGATGAAGTGCAGACTGGTTTTGGACGTACCGGCACCATGTTCGCCTGTGAGCAGTATGGTGTGCAGCCTGATATTTTGTGTCTGGCGAAATCACTGGGTGGTGGTGTGCCTATGGGCGCGATTGGTCTGGGGCCGCGTGTGATGGAGAGTGGTCGTATTGCCAAAGGCTCACATGGTAGCACCTTCGGTGGTAATCCGCTGGCCTGTGCCTCGGCGCTGGCAACCATTGATGTGCTTGAGCGTGAAGCATTGCCACAGCGAGCGGCTGAACTGGGCGCATACATAGTGCAACGTCTGCGTGCGATTGAATCACCACTTATTCGTGAGGTACGTGGTCGCGGCCTTTTGATTGGTATTGAACTGAAAAAGCGTGTGCAGCCCTATCTGGAAGAGTTGCTTCAGCATGGTGTGCTGGCACTGCCCGCCGGACCAAATGTATTACGCCTGCTACCGCCGCTGGTCATTCGCAACGAACAGGTTGAATATGTGCTTGGTGTGCTGGAAGAAATGTTCGCTCGTCCAAACACTACTGGTCAGGCAACTCCACAGAGTTTTGCCGGAGTAGAACAAGAGAATCCAGAACTCGCAGTCTTGCAGCAGATGCTAACCATTCCAAGCCTGTCGCGACAGGAAGGAGCACTGGCTCATTTCCTCGCTGAACAGGCCAGAAATATGGGCTTACATGCGTATGTTGATGAAGTCGGAAACTTTATCGCCAGTACACATGAGCACGAAGCGGAAACCGAACTGCAACCAGTCGTCATGTTAGGGCATATGGATACCGTTCCGGGTAATATCCCCGTGCATATCGAAAACGGTCTGCTCTATGGACGTGGCGCGGTTGATGCGAAAGGACCGCTGGCAACCTTCCTCTGTGCCGCCGCAAGAGTAGCGCGAACCGGGCAGTATACACGCCCGATCATCGTCGTTGGCGCGGTAGAAGAAGAGGCGGCAACCTCAAAAGGAGCCAGAGGCGTCGTCAATCGCTATCAACCAACGGCCTGTATTATTGGTGAGCCGAGCAGTAGCGCCTGCGTCACGATTGGCTACAAAGGTCGCCTGCTGGTCAATGGCTGTGTCATCACACCAATGAGTCATAGTGCTGGCCCTTTACAGGGCAGTAACGAGAAAGCCACTGCTTTCTGGGAGCGCGTACGCCGCTATGCGGAGGAATGGAATCAAGCGCACGCCGGGAAATCCGCTTTCGCCGCACTGCTGCCTTCATTGCGCAGCATCAATAGTGAACAGGATGGGCTGGAAGATCGCACGAACTTCGTGATCGGTTTCCGCCTGCCACCTGAATTCGCGATCAGAGATTTTCAAACACAGTTAGAACGCTGGGCATTAGAAGATGAAATTCACCTGACATTCACGGGTGAAGAGATCGCCTTTCAGTCAACAAGGACAACGCCGCTGGCACGTTCGTTTATCACAGCGATCCGTGCGACCGGAGAGAAGCCAACCTTTAAGTATAAAACTGGAACATCAGATATGAATGTCGTGGGTCCAATGTGGGGACAGAACATCGTCGCGTATGGTCCTGGTGATTCGAGCCTCGATCATACACCTCAGGAACATATCCAGGTTGCTGAGTATGCCCACGCAATAGATGTACTCGAGTTAGTGTTGAGAGATATTGCATCGTAAAAAGGAAACGATATGATGAGGCCACTTGCTATTCTCGATACGACCTTGCGTGAGGGTGAGCAGTTTATCAAAACATTTTTTACCCTGGAACAGCGCCTGGTCATCGCCCGCATGTTAGATGCTCTGGGGGTACCGTTTATTGAGGTTCCTTCGCCGTTTGCTTCGCCTGAAACGAAGGCCTCGGTCCAGGCTATCTGCGATTTGAACCTGAACGCGCATATCGTTGCGCATGTCCGTTGCGCAGAGGCCGATGTACAGACCGCTCTGGAGACAGGTGTGTACGGTCTGAACCTGTTCTATGGTACCTCTACCGAGTTACGGTCGTATAGTCATGGACGTGCGATTGATCGCATTATCCATGATGCCGTACCGTTGATCCGTCAGATTCGAGATGCAGGTCGCTATGTACGTTTCTCAGCGGAAGATGCCTTCCGTAGCGATCTGGTTGATCTGTTGACAGTATTTGATGCGGTGGTCGAGGCGGGAGTGCAGCGCATCGGCTTGCCTGATACGGTTGGCATTGCAACCCCTCGTCAGGTTGAGCGCATTATGCGTCTGGTCGCTGATCGTTATCCGGGCGTTGGCATTGAGTTCCACGGTCATAACGATACCGGTGTCGCGATTGCCAATACGATCGCGGCCTATGAAGGTGGCGCTGATTGTCTGGATGTTACCATTCTGGGCATCGGAGAACGGAACGGAATTGCTTCGTTAAGTGGTATTATCTCGCAGCTCTATATTCATTATCCTGAACTCTTAGCAACATATAACCTATCAGAATTAATGGGCATTGATCGTTATGTAGCAGAGCTACTTGACATTGCTATCCCGCACAATATGCCCGTTACTGCTCCTAGCGCGTTTACACATCGTGCTGGTGTGCATACCAAAGCAGTATTAAATAATCCACGTGCGTATGAGGTGCTCAATCCGGCCGATTTTGGTCTGGAGCGCCAGATTGATGTCGGTTCCCGATTTACCGGACGCTATGCGGTGGCACATCGGGCCACGACATTAGGATTGCAGTTGCAACCTGAAGAGGTTGCTCAATTAACACAGGCTCTCAAAGAGCAGGCTGAACGCGGCTCGATGAGCAATGAAGATGTCGATACGTTTATTCACACCTGGGTTCAAGAGAAAGGAAGTCTTGTATGGGAACGCTAACTGAGGAAATCTTTAGTTACAAATTGGGACGTCCAGTTCATGCTGGTGAGACAGTTGTGGTTGAGGTTGATCGTGTCATGAGTCATGACACCACAACGCCACTTGCTATTCAGGCGTTTCGGAAGTTGGCAGACAAGGCGAATGGACGTGTCTTTGATAGAGAGCGTGCTCATCTTGTGTTCGACCATATTATCCCTGCTTCAACGATTGCGGCAGCCTCTCTTCAGCGCGAAGTACGTACCTTCGCGGGTGAGCAGAATATCTCCATTCTGCAAGAAGGCATCTGCCATCAGGTATTGCCGGAGAAAGGTCTGGTTCTACCGGGCAACATTATTGTTGGTGCGGACAGCCATTCCTGTACGTATGGTGCGTTTGGTGCGTTTGGTACTGGTATGGGTTCCACTGATATTGGTGTCGCGTATGCTACTGGTCGTACATGGTTCCGTGTTCCAGAGACGATCAATGTGAATATCACAGGCGAGATGCCCTATGGCGTCTTCGCGAAAGATGTCATCTTAGAGGTTGTGCGCCGTCTTGGGGTGGATGGTGCGAACTATCGTGCTCTCGAATTTACGGGCGAAACCATCGAGAATTTCTCGATCAGCGAGCGCATGACATTCTGTAATATGGCGATTGAGATGGGCGGTAAAGCTGGCCTGATCGCGGCAGATGAGAAAACCCGCGCATGGTTAAGTGATCGTACTGATAAAGATTATCCGATGCTGAAAGCGGTTGATCCACAGTATGAGCAGGTGCTTGAGATTGATGTCACCCAACTGCGTCCATCGGTTGCCTGCCCACCTGATGTGAATATTGTACACCCTGCCGAGGAACTGGAAGACATTCAGATTGATCAGATTTTCCTTGGCACCTGCACAAATGGTCGTCTGGACGATCTTGAGATTGCGGCTAACATCCTGCGTGGCAAAACTATCAACCCGAATCTCCGTATGGTTGTTATTCCTGCTTCACGTGAGATCTATCTGGAAGCGATGCGCCAGGGCTATCTGGAAATCTTTACGCAGGCAGGTGCATCGGTTGGTACACCGGGTTGTGGTCCTTGCATTGGTCGTCACTTCGGCGTACTGGCTCCCGGTGAGAGAGCATTGACCACTATGAACCGTAACTTCACCGGACGCATGGGTGATCCAACCGCAGAGATCTACCTGGGCAGTCCTGCTACGGTCGCGGTCTCCGCGTTAACCGGGCATATCACAGATCCCAGAACCTACCTGGAAGAATTAGAGCGCCAGCCTGTGGGTGCAGAGTAAGTAAGCAGTGCGAACGTGCTTGATGAGCAATCGAGAAAGGATAAAGAGATCATGGGACGTGTTTGGAAACTTGGCGATAACGTCAATACCGATGTAATTATTCCTGGTCGCTATAACGTGACCACAGATCGCAAACAACTGGCGGCGCACTGTCTGTACGAAGCCTATCCTGAATTTTCGCAGCAGGTAAAACCCGGCGATATTATCGTGGCTGGTCACAACTTCGGTTGTGGCTCGTCACGTGAACATGCTCCGGCTGCGATCCTGGCTAACGATATTAAAGTAATCCTCGCGCATAGCTTTGCCCGTATCTTTTATCGCAACGCCGTGAATATCGGTTTGCCGGTACTGGTCTGTGACGAAGCGGCAGACCGGGTTGAAGATGGGCATGAGTTAGATGCCGATCTGAGCACTGGTGAGATTCGTAACCTGACGACGGGGGAAACCTATCAGTCGGAGCCGCTCGATCCTTTTGTGGCTCGTATCGTTGAGGCTGGTGGTATAATTAATTATATAGAGAGTGTAGGAACGCTGCAATGATGCGTCGACAGCTTCAAGCGCCTCCTACCGTTTGTGTGGTTCCTGGTGATGATGCCGCTCCAGAAGTAGTTCGCCCGACAGCAGAGCTATTAAGCCTGCTTGTCTCTGAAATTCGTTTTCAGGAGGCGATCTGTGGTAGAGAGGCACAGGCACAATATGGCACACCATTTCCTGCTGAGACGCGTCAGGCGATTGATAGTGCCGATTGTACATTGTTTGGAGCCAGTGGTGGTCCAAGTCGGCCTATTCTCTGGTACTTGCGCTGGGGGAAAGGGACATTTGTCAATGTCCGCCCGGTCAAATGGATGCCTGGTTATCAGAGTCCTATGTTGCATCCTGAGCGTATTGATTATGTGATTGCCCGTGACAATTTAGAAGGCATGTATCCTCCTCGTGAGGGGGATATTGCTGAACTGGCGGCGCTAACAAGCAGTAGCACCTGGTTTCAGGCTCCTCCGGTCGAGAAAGCCGGAGCCTATGCGCTGAAAGTGAGCACGGATGAGCAGATGCAACGGCTTGCTCAGTTCTCCTGTGAACTGGCTTTAGAGCGTCAGTCCGCTGGTTATCCTGGCAAAGTTACACTAGGAGCGAAGTATTCGATTCAGCCACGTACTGATGGACGTTTTCGCACCATTGTGCGTGATGCTGTGCAGCAACATGAGAGCCTGAGTTATCAGGAATATCTGGTTGACGATATGGCTCGTCGTCTGGTGGCAACGCCAGAAGCACTTGATGTTGTTGTGCTGGGAAATGAGCATGGAGACATCCTCGCGGATGCAGCCAGTGGCACGATTGGCGGTCTGGGGCTGTCCCCAAGCGCCTGTTATGGCGAAAGCTATGCCTACTTTGAACCTGTACATGGCTCAGCTCCTGATATTGCGGGCAAGGGAATCATCAATCCCACGGCGATGTTATTATCGGGAGCCATGATGCTTGACTATCTGGGGTATACTGAACAGGCAGACATGCTGGAAACAGCGATCGCGGACACATATCGTGAAGGAAATGTGTTGCCTGTAGATCAAGGTGGAAGTGCCAGTACCACCGACTTTATAGCAGCAGTGAAGACTCATTTGCCCTGAATGTACTGGTTGGACCAAAAAGAAAATCTCTTAAAGCCTCAAGTTATGGATAATTAGATGACTTGAGGCATCTTGGCGCTCAGTTCAATACGGATGTATGTATATTACTCTGCTTCAGTAGATAAGAAAGAGCGTATAATTTCTTTAAGCCGCATGATTGTTCTATTGCGATTTATATTACCCTTGCATTCAGCAAATAAAAAGAAGAAATCATATGTTTATGAGTGTGAAAGGAAATAGTAAATCTTCCTTATAGCGAGGACTGTTGGGACAGAAGCTGGTACAATAGGCGTCGAATATAAAGCACGCTGGCGAGCTATTAGAAGATAGATGATTTGATGGAGTTGGTTTAGAATGAAAGCAGATTGGTTAACAAAGATAGCCGACCGTATAGAAGCAAATGTTCGGCAAGAGAAAGGTGAGAACGCGACCATCGTTACCGCCTCTGGTATCAGTCCCTCAGGTCCCATCCATTTAGGGAATTTGCGTGAGGTCATGACGGTGCATCTTGTCTCCGAAGAGCTACGATCACGCGGTTGGACGGTTGATCACATCCATTCCTGGGATGATTATGACCGTTTACGTAAGGTGCCTGCGGGCGTCTCTGCGGATTTTGCTCAATACATTGGTGTGCCATATGCTGAAGTTCCTGATCCCTTTGGGGAATATGACTCCTATGCAACACGCTATATTACTGACTTTGCGAGCGGTTTAGATCGTCTGGGGGTTCATCCACGTTATATCCGCCAATCAGTTGCGTACCGCCGTGGGGATTATATTGAGGAAATTCGGCTGGCATTGCGTGAGCGCGGTCGCATTTTTGATATTCTGGCCGAGTACCAGAATCTGGAAGGTCAGAAGGAGACCATTGAGGAGCGCCGGGCCGCCTATTATCCGTTTAAGCCCTATTGTGACAACTGCCACAAAGATACAACTCACCTGACCTCATATGATGATGAGCGGGCTTATCTCACCTATGTATGTGATAACTGTGGTCATGAGGATGCCTATAGCCTGTTCGACAAAGTACAGGGCAAACTGGTCTGGAAAGTTGACTGGCCGATGCGCTGGAGCCGTGAGAAAGTTGATTTCGAGCCAGGTGGTGAGGACCATTCTTCGCCAGGGAGTAGCTACACTGTTGGTCAGCGCGTCGTAAAAGATATCTATGGGTATCATGCTCCCGCCTTTGTTGGCTATGCGTTTGTCGGTATGGGCGGACGCTCGAAGATTTCCAGTTCGACTGGCACGACCGCGACAGTCACATCAGCGCTCGATATCGTGGAGCCTGCGATTTTGCGCTGGTTGTACACGCGCCGTGCGAATAATCAGGCTTTTGATGTTGATTATGGTCAGGGCTTATTGCGCCTGTATGATGAATGGGATTCACTGGTACGGCAGGTGAACAAGGGCACTGTCAGCGAAGTGAATAAGAGAATCTTTGATCGTGCTACCAGAACAGCCAGCGAAGAGATTTCCTATACGCATACTCCAGTGCCATTTAGTGTACTCACCTCGGTTATTGATGTGACGCAGGCGAATGAGGAGCAGGTACTTCGTATCATCTCGCAGACTCTGCCAGATGATATGAGCGTTGATACCTTGCAGACCGCGCTTGAGCCACGATTTACCTGCGCGTTGAACTGGGTCACAAACTACTTGCCAGATGACGAGCGCACCAATATTCGCGATACATTTGCTATTGACGACTACCTTAAGTTCTCAGCTCTGGATAAGGCAAGCATCAAGATGTTGTCTGAGCGTATGGTAGAGTCATGGGATCTGGCATCGTTGACGGAATTGATGTATAGCATTCCGAAGATTGTACGCGGCATGGCGGTCGATACGCCACCAAATGATGAGCTTAAACAGGCCCAGCGTTCATTCTTCATCTCGCTCTATACTCTTGTCTGTGGGAAGGATACCGGCCCTCGTATTCCAACCCTCTTGCTTTCGATTGGCCTCGAAAAAGCGCAACGCTTATTGACACCACCCGCGTCTGAGCATGGTGCAGGCACAAAATACGAAATGGCAGCACACTAATAGCAGATAGATCCAGCGAGCAGCGGAAGCTTATCTAAGAAGAAGAGAGAAGCCAGTCGGCCTGATCAAATTAGTCAGGTCGACTGGCTTCTTCCCTTTGATCCAGGTGGAACAGAAATCCTATTCTGTCCTTTTCAGAAGGGCTTACTCGATCTCATGAAGTTTGCCTGTTTTGACGTCATAGATAAAGCCGCGAATGATGATGGTGGTTGGAATAAGTGATGACGAGCGGAGGAACGCAATGTCATCACGGACCGATTGTTCCAGATCGTGGAATGGTAGGAAGGCGATATGATCCGCGTCCGCATGCAGCGCATTTTTGAGCTGTGTATGTAATCCGTCATCTGTAAAGGTGAGCATACCACAATCGGTGTGATGCAGAATTACAATGGTTTCGGTACCCAGAAGTTGCTCAGAAATAACCAGTGAGCGTAACGCATCTGCTGCGCGACCTCCAGCATTACGGATGACATGAGCATCCCCCTCTTCCAGTCCCAGAATACGAGCAGGATCAAGGCGGGCATCCATACAGGCTAGAACTGCCACTTTTTTCGCCGGTGGAAGTGCCAGATCACCTTTGTGAAAGTCTGCTGCGTATCTATCATTATTGTGCAGGAACTCTTCTACAACCGCCATGAGAATACTCCTTCTCAGCAATAATATGATATTGTCTATCATGTATATCAACAATAATAATAACCATACCACATAGATATCTATAAAATCAAGTTATGTATTCCATTCTATGAATTCATGAAGTTATGACAATTTCATAACGTTCTTTTCATAAATATTTGATCTTTAGCGGGCATACTAAGAATGCGACAAGAATCGACATGTTATTTGCAGAGTTAAGAAGAGGGATGTTACTATGGAAAGCCAGGTCAAGGTTACCCCACAACAGGATTTTTTGATGGTTGTATTGCCCCATTGTGAGCTACAGGGACATTCAAATAGTGCCGATATGCATAGTAGTAGGATTGAGCAGCAACCAGTGTCGATTGTCGCAGCCTCCTCCTCGAACACAGCAACCAGATTTGCGCTTCTCGAGTCTCTTGATGTGTATGTCTTATCACAATTTTTAGAAGGATAAACACTGGAAAGGCAATTGAATAGCATAGTAATAATGCGCTATTGCTCTTTCATATGCGGATCAAACATAGTAAAGTATAAGCAGAAGTTATTTGTATCCAGATTGATCGGAACAAAGTATTATCCCTGTGCAGTATGATACAGTACCTGCTCCAATTGCTGGTCTGGCTGTGGTGTTGGTTGTGTTGTATCAAAACTATGACTCAGTTGTTGTAATGTTCAATGGGTGATGTGTCGGGATTGAATGTACCTTATTTTCTATTCATACTTTTTGCATTTGGTTGTCTATGTTATTGTAGGCAGAATCGTGTCATTTGTGAGCGCTTATTGCATAAGTGGAGCATACATATGATGCGTTGCTTTATTAAAGCTGGCAATTGTGCTGGCAAGATGTGGTCATATATATGCATATAATATTTCATGTGTAATAAAGGATGTGAGGAAAAACTATGAGCAGAGTGTATGTAAAAACAGAGCGTGTTGTAGATGCCAGTCCTGAGGATGTTTACGCCGTATTGGCCGACTATAAAAATCGCCCCCAGATGTTGACCGACAACTTCATGAATTACACCGTGGAGCGTGGCGGGTATGGAAACGGAACCGTTGTCAGCTATGTGCTGAGAGCCGCAAATCGTCAGCGTCCCTATAAGATCAGCGTTGATGAGTCAGTGAAGGGTGAAGTGATTACCGAGCGCGACGCGAATTCTTCATTGGTGACAACATGGTCAGTAGCGCCGTTGGCGAATGGACGTAAATCGAAGGTGCGTGTCGCAAGTGAGTGGGAAGGTGCGCAAGGCGTCGGTGGTTTCTTCGAGAAAACTTTTGCTCCTCTTGGTCTACGTCGCATTTACAATAAGATGCTCTCTTCAATCCGCAGCGTGTCCCCAAATGGCAAAGCAGCGATGGGACGTGGAATTGCGGGTAGCCCATTAACGAATGCTCGCGGTTTGGTATTCTTGCTCCTCGCAGTCGTAGGATTTGCCATTGGCATTAGCGTGTTGCGCAGAGGCCGCCAAAAATAAGTGCTTTTGCGATAGTAACGCAGTAAGATAGAACGATAAAAAAACGTGCAGTCAAATGGCTGCACGTTTTTTTGTGATGCGTTTCACGCGGATATTACAGCGTTACTGCGCCTTCTGATGCGGAGGCAACAAGTTTAGCATATTTTGAGATAACGCTGGTATTTTTGTACTTCGCTGCTGGTGCGCTCCAATTTTTGAAGCGTTGCGCGATCTCCTCATCGCTCAGATCGATAGAGAGTTCGTTTTTAGTCGCGTCAATCGTGATGATATCGCCCTCTTGCACGATAGCGATAGGACCACCAACCTGCGCTTCTGGCGTGATATGACCGACGACCATACCATGCGTGCCACCGGAGAAACGACCATCAGTAATCAGTCCGACCGTTTCGCCATAGCCCTGACCGACCAGAGCAGCGGTAACTGCCAGCATTTCACGCATACCAGGACCACCCTTTGGACCTTCGTAGCGAATGACCACGACATCACCATGCGTGACCTTATGGTTCATGATCGCGTCAAAAGTTTCCTCCTCTGAGTTGAACACCTTGGCTGGACCTTTGTGCGTGATATTTTTCAAACCAGCAATTTTACAGACCGCGCCCTCTGGAGCCAGATTACCCTTCAGGATAACCAGTGGACCGGATGGATGCAGTGGTTTGTCAAATGGCATCACAACTTTCTGTTCAGCGGCAAGGTCAGGAGCGGACTCAAGGTTCTCCGCTAATGTTTTACCAGTGACAGTCAGCGTATCACCATGCAATAAGCCTTCCTTCAAGAGGAGTTTCATCACAGCCTGAAGGCCACCAGCACGGTCCAGATCTGTCATGGCATATCTACCACCGGGTTTGAGATCTGCCAGATGTGGTACCTTGTTGCCGATGCGGGTGAAATCATCGATGGTTAAAGGTACATCAATCTGTCGCGCAATCGCGATCAGGTGGAGTACAGCATTGGTCGAACCACCGAGGGCCATCGCAACCGTAATCGCGTTCTCGAACGCTTTCTTGGTCATGATATCGCGGGGCAGAATTTGTTTCTCGATCAAGGTCATGAGCGCCTGACCAGCGCGATAGCAGTCTTCTACTTTCCGTGCGGTAACCGCAGGCATCGAAGAGCTACCAGGAAGGCTCATGCCAAGTGCTTCAATAGCTGATGCCATTGTATTCGCGGTGTACATACCACCACAGGAACCAGCACCAGGAATGGCGTTTGCTTCCACTTCCCGTAAATGTGCTTCATCAATTTTGCCCGCGCTGTATTGACCAACCGCTTCAAATACGCTGACAATATCGACGTCCTGACCACGGCAAACGCCAGGAAGGATCGTGCCACCATAAACAAATATGCTGGGGGCCTCGATACGGGCAAGGGCCATCAGACAGCCGGGCAAATTTTTATCACAGCCACCGAGAGCGATGACGCCATCGAAGCGTTGTGCATTGGAGACCAATTCAATTGAGTCTGCGATAACTTCGCGGCTAGGCAGTGAGTATCTCATGCCTTCGGTGCCCATTGAAATGCCATCACTTACCGTGACAGTGCCGAAAATTTGTGGAACACCACCAGCTACACGGACACCTTCTTTCACTTTTTCAGCAAGTCGATTGATATGCGAATTACACGGCGTGATCTCGGCCCAGGTGCTTGCGATACCGACCAGGGGTTTTTCGAAATCTTCGTCGGTCAGTCCTACTGCTCGGAGCATGGCCCGGTTAGGAGAACGAACAGCACCTGCTGTGATAGTACTACTACGGCCATTATGTTTCTTTGGTTGATTCGTTTCAGGCATGATAACGAGGAATTCCTTTCAACTGTTCTTTGTTTTCTGTTGCTAGAGAAATTCGTTATCGGATAATTATAGTGGTTCATCCGCAAACATGTCTAGCGATAATGTATCTACTTTGACATGGCTATTTTACCCAGTTTTTACTGCCACTTTTATCGTCTGGATGATAATAATGCTGTTTTCCCCTGTACTACATGATTGTGCAGGCTGGTTAACTGGTCGATGTCGATATGAACAATGTCGTTAGCTTCCAGGGTAAAAGGAGCATCAGGTACCAGAGCTGTGCCTGTGCAGAGAAAAGCGCCATCAGGGAATTCATCTTCACGATACAGGTAGTTTACCAGTTCACCTAATTTGCGCTTTAATTCAGCTGTATTGGTTTGTCCACTCCAGTATGTTTGTCCATTGCGCTCAATGGTCATGTTGATGGTCAGAACATATGGATCTGCGATTTCCCAGACAGGCGTAATACCAGGACCAAGAGCACAACTACCCGCATAGACCTTCGCCTGTGGTAAATAGAGAGGATTATCACCTTCAATGCTGCGTGAACTGACATCGTTACCGATGGTATAGCCAACAATTTCGCCAGCAGTGTTGGTGACGACAACCAGTTCTGGTTCGGGCACGTTCCAGGTTGAATCGGCCCGGATCGCGATAGCGGCTTCCGCGCCAGAGACACGGCGGGCGTTGGCTTTAAAGAAAATCTCAGGCCGTTCCGCAGTATAGACACGTGAGTAAATATCTGGTGTATCGCTCTCTTCACGGCGTGCCACCTCAGAGCGTTTATAGGTGACACCGGCAGCCCAGACCTCACTCTCACCATCAATAGGGGGCAGTAAGTGAGCAATGATTTCTTCTGAGGACTGTGTGATGTGTTCAATGCGTTCACGTAGTTCAGAGAGGCTCAGATGTAATAGTTCGGACAGCGTTGTCCCTGGTTGAAAAATGCCAATTAACTGATCATTTTGTGTTACACCGACCAGTGTTGCGCCGTTTGTGGAAAGAAAGCGAATAATTTGCATAGAAATAGATATGCCTTTCTTTACTATGGGGTACTGAGTGTTGCTTATACCGCAGTGTATCCATTGTCGTGTATATTTCAATGGTATTCAGTACCACGTAAGAAGTCGCTTAGGAACAAGCAGGTTGCCTGTTCCTCTATTACCATACCATGTAAATGGTATAGAGAGAAAGCTATCATGTATGAATCTGATAGCTTACTTATTACTATTACACTGTTTGCCTGTCACTATTGGATGTGCCTTTACCGCATACCCATACGCAGTGCTCCATCTAGACGAATGATTTCGCCATTGAGCATTTCATTTTCCATGATGTGGGTCGCAAGGGCCGCGTATTCAGCAGGGCGGCCAAGGCGAGGTGGGAATGGTACCTGTTGGCTGAGGGATGCACGGGTCGGTTCTGGCAGGCTACCTAGCAGGGGAGTGTCAAAGATGCCGGGCGCAATGGTCATCACGCGGATGCCATAACGGGCGAGTTCGCGTGCGATAGGCAATGTCATGCCCACGATGCCCCCTTTTGAGGCTGAGTAGGCCGCCTGACCGATCTGACCATCGAACGCGGCGATAGATGCCGTATTGATAATCACGCCACGCTCGCCGTTCTCTGCCGGGGTATTTGCAGCCAGTGTTGCGCTTGTTAAACGAATGACATTGAAGGTTCCGATCAGATTGATAGTAATGACTCTGGTGAATGCCTCAAGACTGCTTGGACCATTTTTGGTCAGCACCTTATTAGGTGTACCGATACCCGCGCAATTGATGACGCCATGAATGTTGCCAAAGTGTTCTATGCTTGCCTGAATTGCTTGCTGTACATCCTGTTCGTTGGTGACATCTGTTTTCACAAAGAGCGCATGGTCACCGTATGTTTGTGCCAGCGCGATGCCTGTTTCCGTGTTGAGATCAACAATAATAGCGTTTGCCCCTTCCTGAATCATGCGCTCTACACAGGCTGCTCCTAAACCAGAGGCTCCGCCAGTCACGAAAATCGTCTTATTGCGCAACTCCATGGTCAAATGCCATCCCTTTCTATCTTGCGTTCTGCATCATTGCAGCATAAACGCGGCGATTAATGAAATTCATCCTCTACCTCTATTATAGAGGGTGAGCTACCACAATTGTACCTTCTCTTGTAGCTACTGAAACAAGATGTTAGACTAGACATTCGAGAATAGGGATTGCAGCAATGAAAAAAGGAAAATGAGAATCGTGACGACAAAGCAAGAACGTATTCATCGGCTGGAGCAGCAGATTGAACGCCTGCGCCGACGTATAGATGCCAATACCCCACGTAGTAATCGCTATTCATGGCTACGTGTATTCGTTTTTTTTGGCGGCATTATTGTGAGTGTGGCGTTGGCGATCCTGGTAGATTGGTGGGTCGCGCTACCTGTATTTGTGCTAGCAATGGTGCTTTTTGGCGTATTAGCTCATTATCATAGTCTGATTGAGCGGAGTATTACGCGCCATACCCTGTGGATGCATATTAAATCCGCCCATATCGCACGTATGAAATTAGATTGGGATCAGATACCGGAGATTGTCAAAAGCGAGCCTCTTGCTGATCATCCCTTTGAGTTTGATCTGGATATTACTGGACATCACTCTATTCATCGTTTGTTGAATACAGCGATCTCTACGGAGGGCAGTCAACGTTTGCGTGATTGGTTATTAGCGAGACAGCCAGATATGGAAACCTTACGGAAGCGGCAGGAGATTGTGCAGGAGTTAGTGCCAATGACCCGTTTCCGCGATCGTTTGATCCTCAATTCGCTGATCGCTTCAGGGCGTCTGGCAGAACAATTGGAGGGGCAACGTCTCATCAAATGGTTGGAAAAGCAGGAGACGCCATCATCGCTTAAATCGCTGATGCTTCTTTCAGCATTGCTGAATATTGTAACTATTGTGCTGTTTGTGCTTGCGGTTTTCTTGCCAATTCCTCATCTCTGGTACTATTCGCTGGGAGCAGTGATCTTGCTTTTCTTTATGACCGCTGGTCAGCGGGGTGATATCTTTGATGACGCGACGTATCTGCGCTATGGTTTCGCGACACTGAGCACCATTTTTACCTTTCTGGAGACGTATTCGTATGGGAATAAGACGCATCTCAACGCTCTATGTGAACCATTTGTGCGCAATCGTGAGTATGGTCCCACCGCGTTGTTAAAGGGCACCGCACGGATCTCTTCGGCTGCTACGTTGAAAAATAACGGCCTGATCTGGTTTCTGGTGAATGCGTTTATCCCCTGGGATTTCTACTGTGCCTATCGGTTGGGACAATATAAGAAGCAACTCGCGGCTCGTTTACCGGAATGGCTTGATGTCTGGTTTGAAATAGAAGCCCTCTGTTCGCTGGCGTCATTCTCCTATCTCAATCCTGAATATACGCTCCCTGAACTGGTTTCTGAGGGAGAGACGACATCGCTCTTCTCTGCTCAGGATCTGGGACATCCGCTCCTGGTATCCGAAAAAAAGGTTACCAACAGCTTTGCGTTAAATGAGTTGGGCGAAGTGGTGATTATTACCGGGTCCAACATGGCGGGAAAGAGCACCTTTTTGCGAACATTAGGTGTGAATCTCTGTCTGGCCTATGCGGGAACAGTTGTGAATGCCAGCACATTCAGGGCTGGACTGTTGCGCCTTTTTACCTGTATTCGTGTCACCGATTCAGTGACTGATGGCTACTCTTACTTTTACGCGGAAGTGCGTCGTCTGCATGCTCTGCTCGAAGCCTTGAAAGAGCCTGATCGCTATCCCCTGTTCTTTCTGGTTGATGAAATTTTTAAAGGCACCAATAATCGTGAGCGTTTGATTGGTAGTCGTTCTTTTGTCCATGCGCTGGTGGGTCAAAACTGTGTTGGCCTGATTTCAACACACGATCTGGAACTGGTGAAACTGGCGGATATATTGCCGCAGGTTCATAATCATCACTTCCGTGAAGAGGTCGTGGATGGTCATATGGTGTTTGATTATGTGTTGCGTGAGGGACCATGCCCGACCACGAATGCTTTAAAGATTATGGCAATGGAAGGGCTTCCTATCGACGATCTGTAGGAGGCACACTGGCTATAGAGGCATTATGCTGGTAGGTTATGTTGCATTGCTGCTGAATTAAGCTGGCGAAAGCCGATATCTGTCTCGGCTTTCGCCAGCTTAATTCAGCAGCGCGATAATATTGCGTAGGGATTTGATCTGGTTACGTAGTTCGTAGCGGTCGTCAGTATCAGGGTGAGCATCTAAATAAGTGGTTAAATCACGCAGTGCTCGTGAATAGTGTTTCAATTGGATATGGATGTAGCCACGTTCGCGTCGTGCGTGATCTTCGTGTGGAGCTATAAGCAGGATCAGATTACATATAGCCAGAGCACTCTGGAATTGGTCATCATTGATATAGATACGCTTTAAATTATTGAGGATACGCAGCAGCAAATAGCGATGAGAAACAGGTTGTAACCATTTTTCCTGAAATTCGGATTGATATTGGGTCAGTTTGCGCAGACGTTCGCGGCAACTCTCCTCGCTCATGATCATGCCCTGCAAAAAGGGATCGATGTAGATAATACCTTCCTGACCCTGATAGCGCACCAGAAAATGATATGGGGCACCGATGCCATCAATATGCACACCCACGCGCCGCGCAACCTCCATATAGAGGAGCGAAAGAGTGATTGGAATACCTGTCCGCAGTTCAATAACCTTATTCAGGAAACTATTATTGAGATTATAGTAATCTTCCTGATTCCCATGAAATTGTTCCTCTTCAAAAAGCACCGTATTGAGTGCTTCGACCACAGCGAACGGGGCCTGTGGTTCTATAGCAGTTGTCTGCTCTGTTGATGGGGAGAGGATCGCACGGGTACGTTGAGCGAGTAGATCCAGATATGCCAGCGTCGGTGCGAAATCGACGTCTGGATATTCTATACTCGCCATGAGTAGTGCTGCATGGGTAAGGTCGATGGCCTCATCATCAGCGTCTAAAAGAGCGGCAAAGGCGTGATATATGCGCTCGTATTGTGTGTCGCGAGAAAATTGTTCTGACATGCTGGTACATTTAACCATACTCTTTTGCGAGATGCAAGTACTTGCTATTTGCTCATTTATAGCTTGTTGGGTGGTCGTAGTACAGCCTGTGAATTGGGCAGTTCTCGCATATCGACCGGATTGAGAAAATGGTCCATACTAAGCCAGAGTGCTCGACTATGATGAAAGAGGATAAACGGTAGAAGAATAGCACAAGTTGAACCAATAAGAATAACTGGCAGAATAGGAATTGTGGGATTGTAGGCAAGCGGGAGTGTGAATGAGATTACCACCAGTTCACTGATCACGAGATTAATAGCCATTGAACCGGTATAGTAGCCCTCTTCTCGTTCAAACTGAAAACTACAGGAACTACAGCGTTCATTCATGACAAACGGACGCTGGAAGAGGTGACCAGTGCCACAGACAGGGCACCGGAAGGTAAGACCACGCTTTAAAAGCATTAAAAATCGTTTCATAGTAAGTCTCTGCTCTATGTACTTGTATTGATGCTTCTGTTTGTTATGTAATGATTATGTATTGTAAATTTCCCCCGATCATATATTTTATTGTAGCATGATTTGCTTACGTTCAGCCAGTAATTTATCTGGAAACAGTATGAAAAACGTTTTCTTATCCAAATACTCCATATATGCTGTTACAGGTGGCAGGGCAGAGCGGAATGAGAGAAGTTTATGGATGGAATGGGTATAATAAGAGTGCATTGGATATGAACACAAACTTCAAATGGAATGCGTCCATGAAAGCATACCGCGACGTTGCGGAGAAAGGCAGCATAAGCATGGATCAATCATCCAACGTAGCGCAACCGTTCTGGGAGGCGTCTGAAGTTGATAAGCGACAGGCAAATGTGACCCATTATATGCAGTGGTTGACCAGCACACATCATCTCCATTTCCATGATCGCGAAGAACTCTGGCACTGGTCTGTGGAGCATATTGAAGATTTCTGGGCCTCTATCTGGCAGTATTTTTTTGTACAATCCTCGCAACCATATACCACTGTTCTTGTTGAGCGGAAAATGCCGCGAGCTTCCTGGTTTCCCGGTGCGCAATTGAACTACGCCGAGCATGTTTTTCGTAACGCCAATACCCGGCAGCCAGCATTGCTATTTCGTTCTGAGCGCCATCAGATGGTACATATATCATGGCAGGAACTGACGCGTAAGGTGAGTGCGCTGGCATCGGCTTTACGCGCAATGGGAGTGCAACGAGGTGATCGTGTTGCAGCCTATCTACCGAATATACCAGAGGCAGTGATGGCTTTTCTGGCCTGTGCCAGTATCGGCGCAATCTGGTCAAGTTGTTCGCCAGATTTTGGTTCGAGCAGCGTCGTGGAGCGTTTCAAACAGATTGAACCACGTGTATTATTTGCTGTTGATGGTTATCAATATAATGGCAAGCCATTTGATCGGCTCTCTGTTGTCGCTGAGCTACAGCAGGAACTTCCCTCGTTGCAACAGACCATATTGTTGCCGTATCTGCATCCAGAAACGCGTTCAATCCACCTGCCTGCGACTGTACTCTGGCAGGATCTGATGTCTAATCCGGGCCAGCTTATTTTTGAACAGGTTCCCTTTAATCACCCTCTCTGGATACTCTACTCATCTGGAACAACCGGAACACCCAAGGCTATTGTGCAGGGGCATGGTGGTATTCTGCTTGAACACTTAAAGGCTCTTGCGTTGGAAATGGATCTGAAGGCGGGCGATAGATTTTTCTGGTTTTCCACAACGGGCTGGATGATGTGGAATTTTCTGGTGAGTGGTCTGCTCGTCAATGCCGTTCCTTTATTATATGATGGCGCTCCAGGGTATCCCGATATGAACACATTATGGCGTTTTGCGCAGGATAGTGAAATGAAGGTCTTTGGCACCAGTGCTGCTTTTATCAGTGCGTCTATGAAAGCGGGTATTGAGCCGGGGCAGCAGTATGATCTGCACACGTTGCGGGCTATTGGATCGACCGGATCTCCTCTGCCAGCGGAGGGATTTCACTGGTTATATGAGCATGTGAAGCGGGATCTCTGGATTACATCCGTCAGTGGAGGCACCGATGTCTGTTCAGCATTTGTCACCGGATCGCCGTTATTGCCTGTGTATGCGGGTGAATTACAGTGCCGTTCTCTAGGAGCCAGCGTCGCGGCTTTTGATGAGCAGGGGCATGAATTACTGGATGAGGTTGGTGAACTGGTAATCACAAAACCGTTGCCTTCGATGCCCGTCTTTTTCTGGAATGACCCGGCTGACCAGCGCTATCTGGATAGCTATTTCTCAATGTATGCTGGCGTGTGGCGGCATGGTGATTGGATTCGTATTACACCGCGTGGAAGTGCCATCATTTCTGGTCGTTCAGACTCTACCATTAATCGTATGGGTATTCGTATGGGGAGCAGCGAGATCTATCGCGTTGTAGAGAATATACCGGAGGTGCTGGATAGTTTAATTGTCGGCATAGAACGTCCTCATGGCAAATATTATCTGCCACTGTTCGTCGTCTTGAGACAGGGTGTAGCGCTTACAGACGAACTTAAAGCGCAGATAAAGTCACGTCTACGGACAGAGCTGTCGCCGCATCATGTTCCGGATGAGATTCTGACGATCAAAGAAGTGCCGCGCACACTCAGTGGTAAAAAAGTCGAAGTACCCATTAAAAAGCTCTTAATGGGGAATACCCTTGCGAATGCTGTGAGTTTGGATGCATTAAGTAATCCACAAGCGATTCAATACTTCGTATCTTTTGCCAGACAGATGGATCAGATATCCTGAGTATGCTCACAACGCTTTTGCTGCGAGCGTCTCCATCCTTTAGGGTGAAAGCAGAGTACAGGGGCGGTAGCCCCTGGCGGAGCGCGGGTCCCCGGAATCCGACGGACCAAGGGGGGCCTCGCGACTTTCCTCTTCTACCACTAGCCGGAAGGATACTGCTGGCGAATTGGTTTTCTGAGCTCAGCGTTTCCTAAACTCCCATTTGGCAGCAAGCTCAAATTTTGATTTCGCCAGCAGTATCCGGAAGGATAGAGAGTCTGCTGCGAATAGTATTTCGCAGTGTATGGAAGAATTCAAGCATTATAAGTATAATATTAGCTGGGTGTCATATTTGTGTAAAAGATTGATCTTGCTGGTAATAGGTACCTTTGCCTAAAACGGGTGTGATATTTGCATATTTGCCTTCTGTAATGGTAGGATTAATGCTACCTATGAATAGCCTCACAATTGAAAGAGGTAAAATGTAGGTAAAGCACTTGTAACGGGTCGGCCTCAATCACGAGCGTAGCATGCTTTATTGCAATCTACTTTGATTTGATGATTGTTGTCAGGACCCTATCAATAGAAGAGAGTATCTGTGAAGGATATTTCTCGATTGATAGTGTTACACATTGTTCTTATTTTTATATATTTTTTGGTTATTATTGTCTATCTGTGTATAGTATCAAACGCATTCCAGCCAGGCCATCGGAGATGTATTCTGTGCAATGTGCAATTTCGCCCGCATGATCTTTTTTGAAGGCCAGCGAAATGAAGCACTTTTCCAGGGATCGAGCATCAGAGTATTTGCATTAATCCTTTGGCTGACGTGGAACCGAACCGTATGGAATGAAACGGGGGTGCGCACGTGACTATGCCCAAAGTCCTTATTATTGATGATAGTACAACAGAGTGTTTGTATATGCAGCAAGCACTGCAAAGCGCGGGCTATCAAGCGGTTGTGGCGACGGATGGGTATCAGGCATTGACCATGTTACCATTGGAGCAGCCACAATGTTTGATTCTCGATATTGTGTTACCGGGCATGAGCGGTTTTGAAGTCTGTCGTCAGATTCGTTCAAAAGACGTTTGGAAGAATGTGCCAATTATTATCGTAAGTACCAAGAATTCGTCATCAGATCGCTTTTGGGCAATGCGTCAAGGGGCGAATCAATACTTGCCGAAGCCCTTTAAAGGTGAGCAATTGGTGCAGGCCGTTACAGGTGTGTTGTCAGAGGGATCTTCCTCCTTTCCTCAGCGTACTACCGGCCCTCAGCATGCGACCAGTGTACCATCAGGAACGGGTGTGGGAGTGGGAGCGCGTACAGGTGCAGGTCATTTGTATGCTCAAGATAGAGTTACCGCCGATGCCAGAATGCAATCTGTGACCCCATTGGCGAAACTTATTCCTCGGCTGTATGAGCATCCTGATTCCGTGACCAAGAATAATCCTGATGCTATGGCGACATGGGACTGGCGTGTCCGGCAGGTGTATGTCGCTATTGATGGTCAACGCAACGTCGAGACGATTGCTGCTATGACCCGTATGAGCAGGGATGATACTGTGCGTGTGTTGCGTTTCCTGATTGGTCTGCAACGTATTTATCTCTGGGATCCTGCCGGACGTATCATCGAAAGTCTCTAAACTTTCTGATTATATCATCCTGTGGCGATATGAAAGAAGAAGGTTCGATCTACAATTTTGTAAGTCGAACCTTCTTCTTTATGTTACTACGAATTTATTGTCGATGATCAGCGTACACCCAGAATATGTTCAATAGTGAGTTGATCCAGCTTTTCGTACTGATACCCACGTTGTGCAAGGGTATTAACGTCAAAGGTGGTATTCTTCAGTGTGCTGGCGAGATCTTTACTATATCCCTGCCGTACCTGAGTGAGCAGAGAGATATGTTCCGTATCGCCGCCGTTAATTTCTTGCAATAACTGCTGTACCTCTGGATCGGCGTCAAAACGGCGTGCCTTCTCTTTGAGAATGTTGTAGGTACGCATGTTGCCAAGCGCGAAATCCCAGACGCCCTCTTCATTCTCTGTGCGATAGGCATGAGCGTCGAAGTGGCGAGGACCATTATAGCCGCTGTTCTCCAGTAAGCGTACGAGGAAGAACATGCTCTTGATGCTTTCACTGCCAAAGCGCAGATCCTGGTCGTACCGTGGGCCTTTCTGGTCATTCAGGTCAATATGGAACAACTTGCCTGCTTCGATGGCCTGAGCGACTCCATGGACAAAGTTGAGGCCAGCCATGTGTTCATGGGCCACTTCTGGATTTACACCGATCATGTCCGCATGGTCGAGTGAGTAAATAAAGGCCAGCATGTGACCAATGGTCGCGAAGTAGGTATCGGAGCGTGGTTCATTTGGCTTTGGCTCCATCACGAATTTCATGTTGTAGCCATTGTCAATTGCGTATTCGCTCAGGAAGTTGATAGCGTCTCGCATACGCTTCAAGGCTTCAACCGGATTTTTACTGGCTTCGCTATCGACACCCTCACGACCACCCCAGAAGTCGTAAATATCGCAACCCAGTTCGGCTGCCAGATCGATAGAGCGCATGGTCTTTTGCAAAGCAAATGCACGGACGCTGGGATCGACAGCGGTGAATGCGCCATCTTTGAAGATGGGGTGGAAGAAGAGGTTTGTGGTTGCCATAGAAACAACCATACCGTTGTCTGCAAGCGCTTTCTTAAAATCGCTAACGATGCGATCTCGCTCGGCGGGGGTTGCATCGAAAGGAACAAGATCATTGTCGTGCAGGCTGACGCCATATGCGCCTAATGCAGATAATTTTTCGACGCTTTTGAGAGGATTGAGTGGTGGGCGAACAAAGTCGCCGAATGGATCTCGCCCTTGATTTCCTACTGTCCAAAGTCCAAAACTGAATTTATCTTCTTTTTTGGGATTGAATTGGTCGCTGGTGTTTTCCTTTGTCAACTGAGATGGTACTGTCATTGTTGCCTCCCTAAATCTTTGAGTAAATCGTTGACTGCTATTCATTATAGACTGTTACCGGGTTATGTTGCAAAAGAAATGCCTTGCTTTTTTCCTGTTCATGCTATTCTGGATAGATATATAGCACTTCTAAGGTTATTTATGGCGGTTTTATCTACAGGATAGGCAAAATAGAGTAGCAACTGGAAGGTATCTCTCTGTTGAGTATGCTGTATGTTCTCTATTCTAAGGGGGGAATTTGCAGGAGAGTGTAGCCACAGGGAAACATATTTTCCACACATAATGCACACTTCATATGCTCATTTGCTGTATGGTTGTTATCATTGCACTGTACATACATCAGTCATATACAAAGGAACGCACCATTTGATTGTGACCATCGTGGTCGGCAATCGGCGCTGAGTATATGAAATGCGCTTTATGTGCGAAAGGGATATCACTTTGCAAAAGACAAATAATCTACAAGTTTCCGTTTCATTTTGTTCTGCTTTGTCGCATCCCCACCAGCGGTAAATGGATACAGATACTATTTGTGGATACTGTTTTCACGTTGTATACGCGAGAGGCTGTAGCCGATGAAATGTAGCGTGAGCTACCTTACAGAGTCTGAGAGTTTCCCGGTACGGAAGAGCCAGCGCACAAACTCTAGACGACGCTGATCATCGGCTGCTTGATCCAGTTCACTCACAGCAAAATGCCTGCGAAACTTGATGACACGATCAATTTCAGTATGTTTGAAGCCAGCTCTGCGCAACATATTGACCGCTTCTTTGTGATCCATATAGTGGTACATACCAGTTCTCCTTGCCCTCTAGTTTCTCCTTGCCTGGAGTAATCCTATACACTTAGCATACGTTTTACTATGGCTGATAGATGTACATTCACCGCATGGAAATACCTGGTCTTAGCGGGGATATTCTCTATTATAGTATATTATCTTTTCATTTTGTTTCATCTTGATTTAGGTGTGTCCATAAAGGGATATGCCAGCGCTTTCAAATCAATCAGCGTTTCTAACCTTTTCCGCCTTATGGCGTAATACTAAGAGAAGCAAATAATCTTGTAGCATGAAGGGATGCTCGGTATGAGTACAAATCCTGATGAGAGACAACAATCAGGCAACGCCGATGCCTATGGTGGGTATCGTGGAAATGAGGGGTATCGTCCTCAGAAGCCTGCTGATGATCCATATCAATCGGCTCAATATGGGAGCACTGCCGGTCAACAACAGAATGACCCTGGTTATGTCTATGGGGGACAGCAGCAACAGCAGCAGTATAGTTATGGGCAAGGGCAGCAACAGCAGGGGGCATATGTGCCTCCACAAAGTGTGTCACAGGGGCAAGCATACGTAAGCGCCGCTGCGCGACGGGCTGCGTTTATCAGTTATCTTGGGTTCTGTTTCACGGGCATTGTGTTGTTTTTCTTTGGGCGTAAGAGCCGCTTTGTTCGTTTCCATGCTGCGCAATCGGTTGTTGTGTTCACACCTTTACTTACCCTATCAATTCTTGTTGGTATATTGAAAGCGTTGCCGATCATTGGCTTCCTGTTGGGTGGGCCATTGGGATGTATTGGCACGTTGATCTCTGTAGTTGGTGGTATTCTCTGGATCTTCCTGATGATTCAGGCATATCGCGGTGTCATGGTACGCATCCCGATTGTTGCCAATTTTGCGGATGGGCTGATTGCACGTTTCTCCAGAGACAAAGCAGTCTGATCACAGAACTGGCTGGCGATCTCAATCCATGTGCGCAATGGCAAAGATATCATGTTGACTGCGCACGATGGATGTGCTAGCTTTATACTATAAAGTATCCTGTCTTTCTCCTATTGATAAAAGAGTTGATAGTGGCTACGACACAGAGGTAAAGGGAGGCAGGTGTTGTGTTTACGAATACCCATTACTAGAATAGATAAGCGAGTCATTGAAACTCTTCTTTAAAGATGTTGACCAGAATACAACCATTCCGGTACTTGATGGGGTAAGAGCGTTTGCCTGCTTGAGTGTTATTGCCTATCATATTTTTCGTTTCACGTTAATATCAGGTGTATGGTCTCCTAATAGCATTGGTAATTTGACATCATCCCTGGTATTAGCGGGTTATACTGGTGTGACCCTCTTTTTTATCCTCTCTGGTTTCCTGCTTTTCATGCCATATATACGGTCACTGTTGTTTGATGACCCCTGGCCGTCTATGCGTCGCTTTTATTTACGACGGGTATTTCGTATTCTGCCTGGTTACTATGTCTCGTTGGTTATCCTCATCTTGTTGACTCAGCGACAGTATTTACAGCCAGCTTACTGGAAGCAGCTCGCCCTTTTTCTGACCCTGTTGATGGATTCAAATGCACATACTTATCAGGCGATCAATGGTCCGTATTGGACGTTAGCAGTCGAGTGGCAGTTCTATATGATTTTGCCATTTTTTGCGCTCTTATTGCGTTGGATTGTGCAGAAGGGAACATTTCGCTGGCGTCTTTACAAGTTGTGGGGATGTGTGGCAGCGCTGGCGGTGTGGGGATTGGCAACGCGCTATTGGGGGCGTTCCTGGCAGATAAATCCTCATCAACCGGCACTATTACCGCCTGTTGTGCATAATGTCGCCATGTTTTTCCTGTATGGGCAAAGTGGCAAATTTATGGAAGATTTCGCTGTGGGTATGTTTGTGAGCACGCTCTATGTCATCTGGAAGGTTTTGCCGGAGCATCGATTTGTGCGTTGGTTATTGGGTCATAGCTGGTTAGTATGGGGGATTGGTGTGTGCTGGCTGTTCCTGGCCTCGGTCTGGCCCGCATTTCCCAATCATGCCTTTCTGTCGCCATTTATTGGCGCACATAACTGGTTGTGTGAAATCAGTTTCGCGATTGGTTATGGCATCTGTATGACCGCGATCCTCTTTGGGCAGTCCGAGTTGCAGAGGATGTGGGCCTGGTTGCCGTTGCGCAGAATCGGGGCCCTTTCCTACGGTATGTATATCTGGCATCTGCCACTGATTCTGCTCTTCATGGCGTATGTGCTGCCATGGATACAGAACGATTGGCATACGATTGTGTTTAGCTCTTATTGGGTCTGGGTAATACTGATAGTGATCCCTTTTAGTTATCTCTTCTACCGTTTCATCGAATTACCGTGGATGGAGATTGGGCGGCGTGTGACCAGAACGCGTTCCCCTTTACGGGAGGCGGTAGTAGCCAGCAAACGTGAGATAGACCACCCATCCGCATAAATGTATTACCTAATCTTTTTACCCGCGCAATAACGAAATATGAGATGAAAATAGAACAACTCTACCAGTATGCTACTATATAGTCACACTTTATATATTACAATGTATGCATAATTTAATATATCATGCACAGTAATTCTATATGATAGTGCTAGTAGCAGGATTAACGGCGGAATACTATGTAGTCAGGGAAATTGTCTTGTGGTATCATATCTTCGCTTGGATTAGTCCTGTTAGTAGAGTGCACGGGTAGTAGAAATTAAGTAGCTATCTGGTAGCTAGCTAACAGTATCTTATACCTATTAAGAAGAGTAGAACCCGGGTCATAGCCTGTGAAACTTTTCAATCCGTGCTACAATTATGTGGATATATCTGTTTGGAGATACTGGGTGCATGATGCAGGCTCCAGACGTGTCACAGGGCGAGAGACGAACATTCTCCAACTTCAAGTAGTTTAAAAAATCAGGAGAGATCATGAGTACTGAGCAGCAAAAGCGACCAAATGGACGCGACACCACCGCTACGGGCAAGCCTGGGGTTGTCACGCTGCCTAAAAACGAGGATCGAGATACGTTGGTCCACTATTATCACCAGATGTTGCTTATCCGGCGTTTTGAGGAGAAATCGGATGAGATGTACAAGATGGCACGTATCGGAGGATATTGCCATCTAAATTTGGGTGAAGAAGCCACAGTTGTTGGGTTCAGTGCGGGGTTGGAAGCGAGAGATTACTTATATACGAACTATCGTGAACATGGCTACGCGTTGTGTCGTGGTATCTCTTCGAACGCAGTTATGGCAGAGCTGTTTGGCAAAGAGACGGGATGTTCTCATGGGCGTGGCGGATCGATGCATATGTTCAGCCTGGAGCATCGTTTGATGGGTGGCTATGGCATTGTTGGTGGGCAGGTTCCACTGGCTGTGGGAGCCGCCTTTGCTGTTGCCTACCGTGGTACAGATGAGGTTGTGGCTGTGCAAATGGGTGATGGTACGACGAACGGTGGACCATTTTACGAGTCCATGAATCTGGCAAAGATATATAAACTCCCGCTGATTTTCTTTGTAGTAAACAATCAGTTTGGCATGGGTCTGGCGGTTGAGAAAGGCTCTGCAGTCGCGGAACTGCATCGCAAGGGATGTGCCTTTGATATGCGTCACGAGCGGGTTGACGGCAATAATGTGCTGGCTGTACGTGATGTGATGCGTGAGTCTGTCAAGTATGCGCGTGAGCAGCATGAGCCAGTGTTGATCGAGGCAGTGAGCTTCCGTCATCGCGGTCACTCTGTGATTGATCCAGATCGTTACCGCGATGCAGAGTTTGTCAAAGAAGGACGCTCCCATGATCCTATCCCCGCTTATGGCCTCCAATTGTTGGAGTCGCATTTGATTGACGAGCAAGGTTTGCGTGATATTGATGCACGCGTAGAGGATGAAGTAAACGAAGCTGTGCGCTTCGCGGAAGAGAGTCCTTTCCCGGCAGTTGAAAGCCTCTATGATCACATTTATGCGCCTGACGATTTTGTCCAGGAGAGGAGATAAGGAATGGTGGAGATAAGTTATCGGCAGGCGTTGCATGATACCTTGCGCGATGAAATGGTGCGAGACGAAAATGTCTTTCTGTTAGGGGAAGAGATTGGTGTTTTCGAGGGATCATATAAAATTACAGCGGGCCTTTTGAAAGAATTCGGCCCGAAGCGTGTGGTAGATACGCCGATTGCTGAAAATGGCTTTGTGGGTATGGCGACGGGTGCGGCCATGCTGGGCCTGCGCCCGGTGGTTGAGATTATGACGTTCAACTTTATCGCGCTGGCGATGGATGAAATTCTCAATCACGCGGCGAAAATTTTCTACATGTTCGGTGGTCAGACACCAATTCCTCTGGTCATTCGTACACCTGGAGGCGGTGGTCAACAGCTTTCCGCCACACACTCACAAAACCTGGAAGTCTGGTTCGCGCATATCCCCGGCTTGCAGGTTGTCGCGCCATCAAATCCAGCGGATGCCAAAGGCATGCTCAAAACTGCTATTCGTAATAATAACCCTGTTATTTTTATTGAGCACCTTGGCCTGTATAACACAAAGGGTGAAGTTGCTGACGAGGATTATACCGTGCCATTTGGCAAAGCGAGGATCTCGAAAGAGGGTAAGGATCTTACCGTCATTAGCTATTCTCGTATGGCCTCTGTGGCTCTTGAGGTTGCTCGTCGCATGGAGCAGGAAAACAAGTGTAGCGTTGAGGTCGTCGATCTTCGTTCACTGCGCCCGCTAGATCGTGAAACGATTGTTGAGTCGGTAAAAAAGACTGGTCGAGCGATTATTTTTGAGGAAGACTGGCGTTCATATGGTATTGGTGCAGAAATTGCCGCGACCGTACAGGAAGAGGCATTTGATTACCTGGATGCTCCTGTAAAGCGTGTGGCAAATGTGGAAGTGCCTCTACCTTACGCGAAGCCACTTGAACTGGCCGCATTAACTGGCTCGAAACAGCTTGAAGAGGCGATCGAGCAACTAACACCGCGTCGAAGGAGATAAGCTATGGCAGAAGTAAATATGCCACGACTCAGTGATACGATGCAGGAAGGGACCATCACACGCTGGTTAAAGCAGCCCGGCGACGAGGTGAAAAAGGGTGAGGTTGTCGCTGAAGTTGAAACCGACAAAGCAAATATGGAGATTGAGTCTTTTGCAGCCGGTATCCTGGAGAAGATCCTGGTGCCAGAGGGTGAGACTGCTCCTATCGGTCAGGCTATTGCTGTTCTGGGGAATGGGGATGGTGCGCAACAGAGTGGGATAGCGGCGGCGGCTCCGCAGGCGACAACAGCATCGGCCTCGGCTTCGACCCCCGTTCAGAATGCTGCTCCGGTCGTGACTGGCGAAAAGGTGGCGGCTTCAGCCGGACGTGAAAATGGTTTTGTGAAGGCGTCTCCTGTTGCTCGCCGTATCGCTGAAGAGCATAACGTGGATTTGACCCAGCTCAAAGGCACTGGCCCTGGTGGTCGTATCGTGCGTGATGATGTTGAAGAGTATCTGGAGCAGCGTACTATTGCTGCACCGGCAATTGCTCAGGCACCTGCGCCTCAAGCTGCGC
Source organism: Dictyobacter sp. (assembly GCA_035493535.1). Taxonomy (GTDB): domain Bacteria; phylum Chloroflexota; class Ktedonobacteria; order Ktedonobacterales; family Ktedonobacteraceae; genus Dictyobacter. The sequence continues at coordinate 69,294 of DATJIE010000054.1, read as the reverse complement.
CAGCACCAGTGGTTACACCTGCACCTGCGCCTATGGTTGCGGAAGCTGATGCTGAAATTATTCAGCTCTCCTCGATGCAGAAGACGATTGCGCGCCGCTTAACCGAGTCCAAACAATCTGTGCCACATTTCTACATTGGCAATGAAATTGATATGACGGATGCTCTGGAGATGCGACAGAAGCTGAATGCAAATGCTGGGGAGGGAGCGGTTAAGATCAGTGTTAATGATATGATTGTGAAGGCCTGTGCGCTGGCGCTGGAGAAGTTCCCTGAAGCGAACGGTTCTTATCAGGATGGACAATTCATTTTGCACAAGCGTGTGAATATTGGCATTGCCGTTGATATCCCACAGGGGTTGATTGTCCCTGTTATCCGTGATGCGAATATTAAAGGACTACGCACGATAGCTCGTGAAACCAGAGCACTTATCACCAAGGCACAGGCAGGTAAACTGACGCCGACTGATCTGGAAGGTGGGACATTCTCTATCTCGAATCTGGGTATGATGGATGTTTCTGATTTTGTTGCGGTCATTAATCCTCCACAGGCCGCTATTCTGGCGGTTGCCGCGACGCGCAAGACTTTTGTGCCGGTTGATAACCAGCCAGTCGTGCGCGATATTATGCATGTGACGTTATCGGCTGATCATCGTATTTTGTACGGTGCGACGGTCGCACGTTTCTTGCAAGAAGTAAAGCGAAACCTGCAGAATGTGTATTTGCTGTTAGGCTAGGAACTTAATCGTTTTCGTAATCGGTCATTGGCCTGGTGGAAGCATACTGTAAGCAGGTTAATGCTGCAATCAATCTGTTTTGTTAAGCCTTTCTCTTGTTATGATGCAAGGGGAAGGCTTTTTTGTGTTTCTTTATAGAAGCTGTGAATATGACAAATAGGCTACATCAGCGGTTTCTGCTATATCTTCAGGTGTAATAGTGCTATGCTATAGAAGTGGAAAGATGGGGGAATGTCAGGAATTTGCGTGGTTAGCCTTTATGGTGTGCCCCCATTGGATGTAAAAAGTGGAGTGTGTAGGGAAATTCTTATGAAAGAGTGTTTGCGATGTGGCAACGGATGTGGGGAGGATCTCTTTTGTCAAGCGTGTCAGGCATCGTTACATCGTCCGATGCCTGGGCATGAGAGTGAAGAGCATTGTGGTGAACGGGTCAAAGGCAGTGATGGAGCTGGTACGCTGGCAAATAATGTGATATCTATTCCTCTTCAATCTTCGGTTGTTTGTACTTTGCAAAAAGAGCACAATGTCGCTGCTCATGCTACCTCTTTCTCGTCGAGAAATAGACATATCGGTGTATCTGAAACTCCTGCTTTATTTCAGGCACATGCGAAAGTACAAACAGATGCATTGGGTCGTCGTCATCAGCGTTTTCGTTATCTTTTCATTGGCATGCTGATCTGTGCTGCTATCAGCCTCATTTTTGATAGCATCTTATTTTCGCTGGTCATTTCACGTCATGCTTTGCAAAATCCTGTCACTGGCTTGCAACCGACGATTACCTGTACGCCTGAAACGGTGGCAACCGGTCAAATCACGATATTACATCTGGCGCATTTTGCTGCGCATGCACATATTCTTTTAACACGGGATATCTCCAATACCCTTCGCGTTGATTCATCGTCGCCGTTGATTTATGCGGATAGTTCTGGGATGGTTGATGTTCATGTATTGGTAGAAGATAACTGGGGTATGGGCCTGCATTATATTCAGGCGGAAGATATCGCGACACATTATACCGCCAGTACAACGGTGCGTGTGCTGGGATCAGATCCTTTGCAACCTCATGTGTTTGCCAGTCAGACGACGATTAACATGGGGCGTGATTATATTGGTGCGAACAGTTTGCATGTCATGGAGTTACATAATACTGGTGGTGGGATTATCACCTGGCGGGCGAAAACTGATCGTCCCTGGTTGATGATTACGCCTATGCAGGGTACTTTTAATGACAGCCAACGTCTCACTGTTGCTGTCAGTCGAGCTGATGTTCCTGTTGGAGCGTACGATGGCACGATAACATTATTTTCCAATGGTGGTGCTCCTGTAGATGTGCATGTTCACATGGAGGTAAAAGTGTTTCCTTCAAGTGTTGATGCTGTTCTGGTTGCTGATCCACCTGTGCATTCCTTTCAAGCGGTGGATGGTGGATTGGAACCGACAATGCAAACGGTCATTGTGCGTAATCCCGGGCAGCGACCATTGGTCTGGTCGGTGAGTAAAATTTCGCCAACCACTTCGATTGATCAGAAATTGCCGTTTTTTCCGCAGTCGCACTGGCTCGATGTTTCACCTTCCCGTGGTGTCCTGATGCCCGGCGCTTTTGCTGCGCTCCATCTCTATGTCCATAGTCGACATCTTCTACCCGGTGTTTATGGTGGAACATTGCTCTTATCCAGTCGTTCCGGCACACTGAATAGTCCTCAGCAGATGGCTTTATCGGTAGATGTACAGTCTCGCTGTGGCACAAATCCCGCTAGCGCGACAATGCTCTTTTCTGCGCTGGCAGGACAACGAGATTTTACGACCCAGAATTTCAATTTTCATCTGAATGATGGCTGTACAGGTCAGGTTGGCTGGCAGGCATATGCGTTGAATGACTGGCTTCAGGTGACACCTGCGCGTGGTGAATTGAAGGAACATGCGACTGGTACTGTACACGTGGATATGATCGCGACCATGTTACAGGCGGGCATCCATCAGGGGTTTATTGTGCTTGTGACTCCTCATCGTTCACTGACTGTCTTTGTCCAGGCATTTATCTCGGCAGACCCTGAGCAGCGTCTTGTGCCAGGAACAGCCAGTACTTTGCCGCACCACAGCAATCGTGATGATAGGAGCACAGATGCCTCTGTACAGATAACACCTGCGCAGGTGGATCTCATGGCATATCAGGGACAGGCCGATGTTTCTGAACAGACGCTAGAGATTGCCAATACCAGTCCGCAACTGTTTACCTGGAACGCATCGATAGCTGCAGGAGGGAAGGACTGGTTGCGCCTCAGTGATCAATCTGGACTGGTGCCTGCGCATGATGCCGGACACCTCTCTCTGACCGCAGATGCCACACAACTAGCGTCTGGTACCTATACCACTGTGGTGACAATAAAGACGAATAGCGATCTATTTCAGAATGAAGAGAAAGAGCATCAGATTGTTGTGACCTTGTTGGTACGACCTTCTTGTTCGTTGTCTGTTAACCCGGCACAACTTAGTTTTCATGCATCTCTGCTCAGTACGCCGTTAGCACCACAAACGCTCCATGTACGCCAGACAGGTCACTGTAGTGCTGGCTGGCACTGGCAGGCAACGACTGATATCGCCAGTCAGAACTGGTTACAACTTTCTAAAATGTCAGGAGGAGACAAAAATGATGCGATCACGGTGACAGTGGTCAATGCGCAAAATAAGCTATTAGGATCATACCGTGGACAGATTATGCTCACTGCTGTCGATAAGGACGGTCACACGTTACTACAGGGTGTGCAGGTCATACCAGTGACATTAACGGTTATGCTTTAGTGTTTTTTGGTAGTAGAAAAGGAAGTTGTATGAAGCTTCTTGTACGTAGGGTAAGCGCAGCGAGGTCGTTACTCGCGTAGGTATTGGTGGCGAAATGCTGAGCCAGCATCCATGGAGAGGCCAGTCGTACCTGCGGCCCGCGTAGCGAGGCCATAACTCGCGTAGAGCGGATTTCATATCCGCCCCCCGAGCGGTGATGGTTCCCATGAACCCGTTTGTACGGTGGTGTGCGGTGCTTCGTGCACAACGGGTCCAGGTATCCATTCATATGGGCGCATTTGCCACCAATGTTTACGTGAGTAGAAACGTTTTAGACCGAATATCGCGACATTTATATGCATAAAAGGTAAGAGGTAGAAATTTCGTGGAGGATAGAGGGATGTCTCAAGAGGAACAGGAATGTTTAACTGCACAACTGGATCAGATCATTATCACAGTTTTTACGTGTCGTAGTCTGATTAAATATAACGTGTCACTGAGTGAAGAGCAGAGAACAGAATTGTTAGCTGAAATTGACGGAGCACTTGAAATATTGCGTACCCATGCACTGATGCAAGAAGATGGAATGCGCAAAAAGACCGAAACTCTCTCTTTTGTCACGGATGCCACCGCAAACATCGCCGAAGCCACACAGGATGTGAATGGGGGGACGGAATCATGTCCAGAGCAGCAGACGTTGCAAGCTCTCTATCAAATGTATCACACCTATATCGATGAAAAGCAAGGTGCAGGCATTCAGCGTTTTGTAGCGACTTTTAACGAGGTCATGGCGCTATTAGGTTCCATTGAGCAACTGTTAGCCAGGCATACGACTGCCGATCAAGGGTATACGCAACAAAAAGTGCCCAATGCACTTATTCAACAGGTAAGCACGTATGTCGCGGATATCTATTACATTTTTATGGAATTTCTCCGTACTTTATCAAATGCTTTACAGAACTGTACAGCTTATTTTGATACCGAGGAGCTTTCATCATTCTCTGTTTGATCGAGTATATTCAACGATCAGGCTGGCCTGCGATAGAGATATGAGAGCGTGTTTGATGCGCAAAACAAAAGGTGGAACTATGGCACCTGCTGAAGCGAAATCTGCATCTGTTCCATATTATATATAAGTGTTGAATAAGCATGTTTGGTTGGAGAGGAAGTTGTATGTCAGGAACCCCATAGCGGAAGCTAGGGGCTTGCCGGAATCCGAACGGGGCCAGTAAGCTCACCTGACCAGACTCAGCTCGCAAGAGCTACGTTAGAAGCGAATCGATAGGTACGGCAAGGTGCATGCCAGCCCTGCCCTCTACGGGAGCAAGTTAAACATCTGTACAAGGGTGAAGGACGTGCTTGTTCCAGCAAACCGCTTCATAACATTGTCGAGGCACACATGACCCCCGCAAGGGGAGGCTCACGAGAGCAAAGACCAGGACGTTTCATGAGCAAAGTGTTTGTGGTCGATACGCATCGGCAACCAGTAGATCCGGTTCATCCCGGCTATGCACGTCGTCTCCTCTCATCGGGGAAAGCGGCAGTGCTCAAACGGTATCCTTTTACCATCGTCCTCAAGATGACGGTGGTCGAGCCGCAGACGCAGCCCTTACGGATCAAGCTTGATCCAGGGAGCAAAACGACAGGGATTGCCGTGGTCAATGACGCCTCGGGGGGAGTCCTGTTCGCCGCTGCATTACAGCATCGGGGACAGGCCATGAAGGAAGCGTTAGACGCACGACGAGCCATCAGGCGTTCTCGAAGGCAACGCAAAACGCGCTATCGCCAACCCCGCTGGCGCAATAGGCAACGGGTGGCGGGATGGATCGCTCCATCCGTCGCCAGTCGGATTGAACATATGCTCACCTGGGTGCGGCGATTATCCCGTTCTTGCCCGATCAGAGCGATCAGTCAGGAACTGGTGCGCTTTGATACGCAACTGATGGATACCCCCGATATTGCGGGCGTGGAATACCAACAAGGAAGCTTGTTTCAGTACGAAGTACGGGAATACCTCTTAGAGCAGTGGCAACGACGCTGTGCCTACTGTGGGAAGACGGATATTCCGCTAGAAGTCGAACATATCGTGCCCCGTGCGAAAGGTGGCACCAATCGCATCAGCAATCTCACGCTCGCCTGCCAACCTTGCAATCAGGCGAAAGGAGCACGCACGATTGAGGATTTTCTCCAGAAAAAACCGGCATTGCTCACACACATCCAGGCACAAACGAAACACCCATTGAAGGACGCAGCGGCTGTGAATAGCACGCGATGGGCACTCTATGAGCGCTTGAAGACGCTAGGCATGCCTGTTGAAGTCGGATCGGGGGGATTGACGAAGTATAATCGTTCAGTGCGCCATCTGCCGAAAACGCATTGGCTGGATGCCTCGTGTGTGGGCAGGAGTACGCCCGAACAGTTGCAGATCACCCAGGTGCAGCCATTGCTGATCAAAGCAAGGGGACATGGTTCACGACGTATGTGTTTGCCTGATCGCTATGGCTTCCCACGGACGTCAGCCAAAGGGGCGAAGCAGGTTCGTGGCTTTCAAACGGGGGATATCGTCAAGGCAATCGTCACAAGCGGGAAGAAAATCGGCATATACGTCGGGCGGGTCGCCGTCCGAGCGACCGGATCATTGAACATTACAACGCAGCAGGGAACGGTACAAGGGATTAGCTATCGCTCTTGCTATCTCCTGCACCGTGTTGATGGGTATAGCTACCAGAAAGGAGCGCCTGTTTCCTCCCCATGCCTGAAGGCAGGGGTCTCCACAGGCGATAAGAGATGAATGCAATGGCTATCGGGCACGCGGAAATTTATATTTACCCGGAAAAGATCAGTTCTCAGGATCGTATTGTATCGCCACAGCGTATTGATGTCGCCAGTATCTCCGAACTGGTTGAAGTACTGATGATAATGCCAGCAGAGACAAGTTTTAGTGTCTTGCTTGTGATGAATGAGAGTGTTGTAGGGAATGGGAAATACTTTATGACCCATGAAACTATTTCTGTCCTTCATGAATATGGGGCATGTGCTGGTTTCCTGGTGAAACCACTGGCTTTATTAAATGAGGCAAGAAAGCAACAGCAGGGGCAACAAGTTTAATTGTATGCTCCTGCTGTTGCCATTGCTGGTTTTAACAACGTAGCAAAGTGTTTGTGGAAGATGAACTACCTTTTGGCACGCAGATACTGATCAGGCCATCTGATCTCTGCCCCCAGTTCCTGAGCGGCATGGAGTGGCCAGTATGGATCACGTAAGAATTCGCGGGCCAGGAAAACCATATCGGCCTGTTGATTGAGAATAATCTCGTTTGCCTGCTGAGCTTCAGTAATCAAGCCAACTGCACCTGTTGCGATCTGTGCATCCCGGCGAACTTCTTCAGCAAATGGTACCTGGTAGCCTGGTTTAACAGGAATCTTTGCGGTTGCAACATTACCGCCAGTTGAGGTATCAACCAGATCAATACCGTGCTCTTTTAATGCACGTGCGATTTCAACCGTTTCTGGGCTCGTCAAACCGCCCTCAGTCCAGTCAGTAGCAGAAAGACGAACAAATAATGGCATGTTTTCCGGTATGACAGAACGAATGGTGTCTGTGATTTCGAGTAAGAAGCGCATGCGATTCTTTAATGAACCACCATAGATGTCGTCGCGTTTGTTTGAAAGTGGTGAGAGGAACTGGTGAACAAGGTAGCCATGAGCGCCATGAATTTCAAGGACCTGGAAGCCAGCTTTCACTGCTCGTAATGCGGCCTGTTGATAATGGAGGACGACTTCGGCAACTTCATCAATGGTCAATTCATGAGGCATCGGATAGTTGTCCGTGAAGCGTACAGCGCTGGGGCCGACTGTTTGCCAGCGTCCATCAGCTGCTGTCAATTCGCCATCACCGCTCCAGGGGCGATAGGTGGAGGCTTTTCTCCCTGCGTGTCCGAGCTGGATTGCCGGGACTCCACCCTGTGAACGAATGAATGCAGTGATACGTGAAAGCATCTCAACATGCTCATCACGATAGATACCAAGATCTTCAGGTGTGATACGACCGCGCTCTTCCACGGCGGTTTTCTCAACCATGATTAGTCCTGCGCCACCGACAGCGCGACTGCCCAGATGGACGAAATGCCAATCATTGGCAAACCCATCTTCCGCCGAGTACTGACACATTGGTGAAACAGCGATGCGATTACGAAGAGTGACACCACGAATCGTTAGTGGCGCAAATAAAGGATGTGTATTGTTTTCCTCGTTCACAGTGGAAGTATTCCCTGTAGAGGTAGATGTCATAATGGAAGACTCCTTATAAATAGTCTTTGTTTGTGTGTGTGTATAAGCAGAAGTATAAACTTTCCTCAAGTGAAAACACCGCGAGATAAATCATTATTCCCAAATCTTCTCAGACGTCTTCTGAACTGCTTTCAGAGTGCATTCATGTATAAATGATGAAATCTTTATTGGTATCTGTGAATAGTGGATATGGTATAAAATAGGAGTATACGAACACACAGCTATAGAATCCCTGGGGTATGCATTGTTTTTTCTTTCGTGGTGTCGCTGTAGATAAGTATACATAGAGGAGCCTCAGATGAGCAGCAATGTCAGGAAGGATACAGATATGGCAAACGACACTGTTGTGGTTGGCGTTTTTACGGACCCTGTGCAGGCGGAACGTGCAATGACGGCGTTGCGTCAGGTTCGCTTTCGTGACGTTGGCTGTGTGGTGCGAAATGAAGATGTTGAGACGCGAGAGCTAGCAACGATACGGGACCATGTTGATCGCGCAACGATCCCTGGTCTGGTCGTTGGAGCCGTCATCGGGCTTATTCTTGGCTTGATTGGTACGTTAGTGACATCTGATCCTGGTTTGATCATTCCCACACATACATTGCTACTCTTAGCGGTTGCAGGTATCATTGCTGGTGCGATGAGTGGTGGGTTGGTAGGTTCATTTATCAGTATTGGTGGTTCTGAAAACGTGCCATCCTCGGATAAAGAACAGATGGTTCATGCCGGTCGTATTATTGTCATTGTGCAGGCTGAAGAGCGTGCGATGGAAGCCTTTTATATTTTGGAGCAGTACCGTCGCACGCAACGATCTGTTAACCAACCTTATGATCCGGAAGCTACGATTGCGATTGAGAAACTGGATAAGTGACGTTGTTATTTTTGTCTGTTCGCTTGTGAATTGTGTCGTCTGACTTGATATGGGAGCGCGTACAATTTGATCATGAGTGGTACGAAGATTTGTGCCAGTTTCCCACGACTAAAAAACCAGAATGGTTTGATGAAACCGCGAAAAGGGGCTCTGAGCACAGTTTTTTGCACCTGTGAAAACATGAGCGTGTTGTGTACCACATCATTGCCTGATTGAATATCAAAGAGGCTATGACCGGGATAGGCTCCCCAGGTTGTTGTGCCGAGTGCAAAACCAATGCCAGCCCAGCAGTTTAGCGCAACCGTCCCATAGCGCAGGTTGGTGAGCGCACGTTCGAGTGCTGTGGCAACGGTCGGGTCTGCCAGTGTCCGTGGATGCACAATGATCGTCACATTGAGGGTGCCCCACAAATGTTGATTGGCAAACTCAACCGCCTGATCAAGATAGGCGGCTATTGTTGTGCTTGATAAGGCTGTTTCAGCGCAGAGGCCACAAAAAGCCTCTGTTTGAAAACAGATATCATCGCTTTGTTGGGCATCGACATTCGTAATAAATGTCCAGGGAATTTGATCCTCTGTGGCTGTCCCGTATGTTTCAGCCTCTGGATGGGCGCGGAGAAATGCCTGATAGCGCTGCTGTGTGCCAGGATAGTATGCTTTGCGTAGCGGTCGTCGCGCAAGAGTAGTAGATATTGTGCGTAGTAATTGTGCGCGTTGTGACCATTCGCGGTGTTGAATAATCACCCGGCTGGCATTGCAGTTAAAGCCAGCGTTGTTGATGAGGGATGTTACAATATGTTCTGCTTGATAAGCAATGTCGCGTGAGGTCCAGGGACCCGGAACAATAATGACAGGACTGACATTGCCTAATTCCCCGGTAATCCGTTTCTGAAGGAGTGGTTGTTTTGCAGCTTTACGCTGTGTGCCTTGCGGACCAGGGCCAAAAACAATGGTATCGAAAGTCTTGTCAGATCCTGTAATGTGGATTTCATCAATATTCGGATGATTACAGAGATAAGCGCCTTCTTGCGCCCCTCCATAGACCACCTGTAAAAAGCCAGTCGCAATCAATGGCTGAAATGCTTCTTCGAGCAGTGGCCCCAGATAGTCATTCACAGGGTTTGTTTTTAAGAGGACAACGTGATTTTCAACAAACATTTTATAAAGCACATCGAGTGGGGCGATGCTTGCCACGTTTCCCGCGCTGAGTACCAGTACAACTTTTCCTCCCTTTGTATGATCGTGATAAGCAATTGCCTGCGTTGAGGCCAGTGCCTGTGGCGTTACCTCTGGTTGCATCCAGGTTTCACCAGTGATACCGGGGAAAAAGAGCCGATCAGCAAGATGATACGGAAATACCTGCGCAACCACCTGTCCATCGGGACGATTGGTAATCGGACCGGGTAGATGTGGATGCTGGCCGTGTTGGAGATCTGTTAACGCCTGATGGAGTTGGCGAAGCGTCGGAAAAAGCGGCCAGATGCCTGCTGCCCACTCTTCATAAGCCGCCGTATCCTGAGGGCGCAAGCCTTTAGCGACCAGACTTGCCTCTACCCAACGGGGCGCGATGCGGGCGGTCGTGGTAATAATCTGTGTGAGTAGCTTGATTTTTGTCGCAAGAGGCAGGGTTTTCCATGCAGATGACTGCTGTTTGACGGTTTGCAACGCGGCATCCATCTGTTCTGGCGTCGATTTTCTGCCATCATCAGCTAAGGAGACAGCAAGAGAACCAGCATGTGAGTTGATCGTCATTGATATGTACCTCCAACATACAGGATAAAAACCGGGTGAACTTGCAATCCATTGTTAAGAATAACGGTAGCTCCAGGTGAAAAAGAGTCAGATTCAATATGATCGCCAGTGTTTTATGAGTATTATACTGCTTGAGTGGCTTCTTGTGTCGTTATCAATGGTAATACTTTATGATCATTTTATTATTAGACGATTTCATATTGCTGTGATACAATACACTTCAACATATAAGCATGTCAGAGTAAATGGAGTAATAGAATTTCTGCGGGTAAACATGCTGATTGTCTACGTATTCCTGTAATAGTCCTTCTCGGATACAAGCGTAAGGAGTTTTTCATGCCATCGCAAGGATATGTTCGTTTCCCGACGATTTATCAAGATAAGATCGCCTTTGTTTCAGAAGATGATTTATGGTTGGTATCGAGTGAGGGAGGGCGTGCCGAACGGTTAACTGCTGGCGTAGGAGAGGTGCAACATCCTCACTTCTCACCGGACGGTACACAATTGGCTTTCGTTGGTCGTGAAGAGGGACCCAGTGAGGTCTATGTCATGCCTGCAACGGGCGGATCAGCAAAACGTTTGACGTTCCAGTCAGGAAATTGTCGGGTTCTGGGATGGTCCCCCGATGGAAGTGAGATTCTTTATGCGAGTAATGCGAACCAGTCTGTACCACGTTATTATGTCATCTTCGCGATAAGCCCTGCCGGTGGTATTGCGCGAGAGTTACCATATGGTATGGCCAATGCTATTTCTTATAGTAAAGATAGTGGTGTCGTGCTGGGACGTAATATTAATATTCGTGACTTTTCGCACTGGAAAAGATATCGTGGGGGTACTGCCGGACATCTCTGGTGTGATAAAAATGGCGATGGCGAGTTTCAACGTCTGCTGCAACTGCAAGGCAACATAGCTAATCCAATCTGGATTGGTGATCGCATCTACTTCCTGTCAGATCATGAGGGTGTAGGAAATATTTATTCTTGCGATCCAGATGGTGAAGATATTCGCCGTCATACTACCCACACTGATTTCTATGCTCGTCATCTTTCCTCTGACGGAGAGCGTCTGGTCTATCATGCAGGTGCAGATCTCTATTTGTTTGATCCTCGTACTGATACCACGCAGCAGCTTGAAGTTACGTTGCCCAGCGTCCGCACACAGTTGAACCGCAAGTTTGTCAATGCAGGTACATATCTGGATACATATACGATACATCCGCAGGGGCACATGCTGGCATTTACCACCCGTGGTAAGGCTTTTTCGATGGGTAATTGGGAAGGACCAGTGTTACAGCATGGAGAACTGGATGGCGTGCGCTATCGTTTCTTACAGTGGCTTCATGATGGGAAGCGGCTTGTAGCCGTACATGATGCGCCGGGTCGTGAAGAGCTGGTTATCTTCTCACCAGAGGGTGCCGAAGATCCACAGACCTTCCCTGATATTGACTTTGGACGAGCGGAGCAGGTGCTGGTTTCGCCACAGGAAGATGTGGTGGCGATCATCAACCATCGCAATGAATTGGTTGTTGCGAATCTGGCAGATGGTACAGCACGTGTATTTGATCGCAGTGATTCCGGTCTGATTGCTGGTATCGCATGGTCACCTGATGGTGCCTGGCTCGCGTATGGTTTCCCGCTATCGCCTCAGCAGACAGCGATCAAGCTAGGCAATGTAGAGAGTGGAGAAACGCATCAGATTACCCGTCCGGTGCTAGAAGATAGTAATCCTGCCTTTGATCCTGAAGGGAAGTACCTCTACTTTATTGGCAAACGTATCTTTAATCCTGTCTATGATGGTTTGCAATTCGATTTAAGTTTCCCTCGTGGAACAAAGCCATATGTAGTCCTCTTGCAGCGTGACCTGCGTTCACCGTTTGTTCCTGAAGTTAAAAATCCGGATGAGAAAGAAGAAAAGAAGCCAGAAAGTACAGCCGATGCGACTGATACTGACGCTCAGGAGGCGATCGAGCCAGAAGAGAAGAAAGAGGATAACAGCAAGAAAATAACGCCTGTGGTCATAGATCTGGAAGGGATCAGTGATCGTGTTCTGCCATTCCCGGTTTCCGAAGGTCGTTATAGCGCCATTTATGGTGTGAAAGGGAAAGCGCTATTCCTTTCATCCTCGGTCGAAGGTGTGCTTGATCATCATGGATCTCATGATCGTGGTGTCATTGAATATTATGACTTTGATGCCTATAAAACCGAGCGCTGGTTAGATGGTGTGGGCGATTTTGAGGTCGCGCAGGATAACAAAACCGTGCTTTATCGTTCCCGTTCACGCTTGCGTGTAGTGAAAGCAACTGATAAGCCGAAGGATAATAGTGATCGTTCAGGTCGCGAAAGCGGCTGGATTGATTTGCATCGTGCGAAAGTCTCAGTGCAGCCTGCCGCTGAGTGGAAGCAGATGTTTGCGGAAGCATGGCGTTTGCAAAGTGAGCAATTCTGGGCTGCGGATATGTCTGGTATCGACTGGGATGCGATCTATAAACAGTATGCACCATTGGTAGAGCGGATCAGTTCCCGCTCAGAGCTTTCTGATCTGCTCTGGGAACTTCAGGGAGAATTAGGCACTTCACATGCCTATGAGAGTGGTGGAGAGTATCGTCGTGGTCCACATTATTCACAGGGTTTTCTGGGTGTTGATTGGACATATGATGCAGACAAGGGTCGCTATGTGATTGGGCGTATTATCAAAGGTGAACCTTCCAGCAACGCAACATCACCATTGACCGCTCCTGGTCTGAATGTGGGTGCTGGTGATGCTGTACTGGCGATTAATGGTCAGCGTGTGAGCGCGGAACGTTCTCCTCAGGAACTACTGGTGAATCAGGCCGGGAATGAGGTCCAATTGACGATTGAGAGCGCTGATGGTGAGGACGTGCGCGTGATTACCGTCAAGGCACTGACAAGCGAAACGGGAGCACGTTATCGTGAATGGGTTGAGAGCAATCGGCATTTTGTGCATGAGATGTCACAGGGCCGTGTGGGATATATTCATGTACCGGATATGATGGGGAGTGGTTTTGCTGAGTTCCATCGTGGTTTCCTGACTGAATATGATTATCCGGCTTTGTTGGTTGATGTGCGTTGGAATAGTGGTGGTCATGTGTCAAGCCTCTTGCTGGAAAAATTGGCGCGGCGGCGTATTGGTTATGATTTTCCACGTTGGGGGCAGCCTGAGGCATATCCTTCACAGTCACCACGAGGTCCAATGGTCGCGCTCACCAATGAGCATGCTGGCTCCGATGGGGACATCTTCAGTCATAGCTTCAAGTTGATGGGCCTGGGACCATTGATCGGCAAGAGAACCTGGGGCGGCGTTATTGGTATCTCTCCTCGCCATCCATTGGTTGATAATACCGTGACCACGCAGCCGGAATACTCTTTCTGGTTCAAAGATGTGGGCTGGAATGTAGAGAACTATGGCACTGATCCAGATATTGATGTTGATATTGCACCACAGGATTTTGCGAAAGACGTTGATCCTCAACTTGAACGAGCAATTGCTGAGGCGATTCGCTTGAGCGATGAAACCGCAACGCTGGAGCCACAACCCGGTGAGCGACCACGTTTAGGTCGTAATATCTCGTTCTAACATCCTTTTTATATCTATTATTCATGCCCACGATTGACGCTGTAGCGACAATCGTGGGCATGATTTTTATCTTGAAGACATTTTTGCGACAAATTTGTGATAGGCATGAGACATAGCTGGTTTACTGTATGTGATGTAGAAGAAATTGTTCACGAAAGGATGTATTGCTATGCAATCAATGGATCGCAACGAAATAGCAGACGCAAAAATGCCGCAAGGAACATACGATACCGAATATATCCCTGATCCACAGATGTTTGAACAGCCATATTATCAGCAACATATAAATGGACCACAACCCTTTACTCCCAATGGGCCTGGAACTGGTACGGGTCAGCCACCTCATGGAGTGAATATTCCCTATCAGGATGGAGAATGGGTCTGGATGGCGCGTGATACGAATTCTGATGGTCGTGTACTGGCAGCATTCAGCTACCTGGGAGGTTGGTTTACTGGATTGGTAATGCTCTTGTTTGTCAGAGATAACCGCTTTGTGCGTTTTCATGCATTGCAGTCCGTACTGTTTTTTGGCGGGGTAACCTTATTCAATATCTTCTGTTTTAGTGTACTGAAAGAATATAGTTTTTTCTTCGATAGCTTTATCCATATCATTGCTACGCTGGCCGTATTGATCATAGATAGTATGGCTGCGATTGGTTGGTTTGTCGGTATTGTCTGTGCTCTGGGTGGTCGCACTACCAGATTGCCGTTTGTTGGTGATATTGCGGATCAAGCGGCAGGGCCACATCAGGGAGCGGGCATTGTGAAGTAATAGAGGACAGGTCGCCTCATCGCGATCTGTCCTCTATTGGAGAAATTCCAATAGGTTTATGTGAATCTATGACCAGCTGGCATCAGCAGCCGCTTGTGGAGAGGTGCTGGTAATTTGCATGAGTTCAATTGCATTGCCATCAGGATCATTGATCCAATACTGGAGATTGGTATCGATACCTTTTTGAGGCTCCCCGGTAATTTCCAGTCCACGCTGCTTAAACTCTTCTAAAGTCTTATAGATATCATCGACGAGCAAGCAATAGTGGTTATAACCGACTGCTCTACCGCGTGACATATTTTCACCCTCAGCGCCAGGAAATAGTTCAATGAAATTTCCAGGTGTGACTTGAATATAAACGATCCAGGGTGAAAATTCCCCCTCACGCTCAAGCCGGAAAGCCTCACGGAAACCTAATTTGTTGCAAAAGAAATCAAGTGAACGCTCTAAATCTGTAATACGAAAGGCGACATGCCCAATTCCGGTAATCATACCGTTCTCTCCTTCCTTGGTAAAGAACAAAATCACTAACCCTTATAGTTCAGCACATAGGAAGTAGTTTTGTCAATTTTTCAGGTAGGTTGTTCAATCATTGAACGGTAAAGAATCATTTGGGTACAGAGGCATGCAGTCTGTATTACAAATGATTAAGAGCAAATGGCGAGCAGATCAATTTGTTGAATGTCATGGAAGGTAGCGGCAGTATTGTATGTCATAATGCCTGGGCGGGCAGGACGAGCGGTTTCTGTAAAACCAAGAACATGATTGCCATCCAGGTAGATAAGTGTTTGCTCCTGTTGTTGCTCGATGGTCAGGCTATGATCCAATGTAGGATCAAAACGTAAGGAGAGCGGTAAGACATGATTGATCACTGGCAGCAGCCCAGTGCTTTCAATGGCAAGTACCCAGTTCTCCTGCTTGAGAAAATGGATCTTGATGTATGCGTGCTGTGAATATTGGATAACCAGGCCATATGCTGCCGCAGTGTTCGCTGCTCTTACAGGGAGGCGCATAAGGGCACCATACGCGAATTGTTCCAGCGTTGCCTCGTGTAATTGCATATGAGAACCGTGGGCGAAATGGATTTCATCCCAGGCGTCTGAAAGTACCTTGAGATCTGTGTTCATAGTGATGTGTACCCTCGTTTTCAGGTCAAGAAGGATAATGAAAACAACGTATCGAAATAGATAACGACCACTAGAGATACGAACAATCCCTCATATGTATTGTAGTGCATATGTACAACTAAGCATTCGGAGTTTCGCGTGGTCCGGATGACGGGTTTCTAGCCTGGGACGACTCCTACAATTATTGCGCTATGTGGTATTGCATACCATTATGTATCATATTTGTTGATTTATGCCTGCTTGTTTAGCTATTGTTATCCTGTTGTGTATGTATTGGTATCTTGCGTACCTGTATTGAGCCACTGCTATCTGTTGAGACAATGTGTTTGCTGTCTGGTAGCCAGGTAATCGCATAGGTGCCAGTAGCACGCATATGATAGTTAATCACATGTTGTGTACTGGTGGCATCCCAGATATGGACGCCATGGCCTTTGTCGGCTGAGGCGATCCAGAGGCCATCAGGTGACCAGAGGGTCGTATGAATGCTATCAGTGTGTTTATGATGTTCTGCGAGTTGATGTCCTTTATTAAAAGGTTCCCATATATGTATAACGTTGCCTTCGTCGGCAGATACAATGCGTGTACTTTGCGAGGACCAATCCAGGGTACGTACCCAGCTATGATGTCCGCGATAGGTCAGATGTTTTTGTCCCGTGACAACGTCCCATATCTGTATTTCGCGCCATGAGCCTGAAGCAATGCCATTGCCGTTTGGGGACCAGCAGAGTGTGCGTACTCCGTGGCTATGTCCGCGATACATAAAATGTTCATTGCCTGTCATGGCGTACCAGATATGGATAGCGCTATCTGTAATGCTTGTGGAGGCGATATATTGATTATCAGGTGACCAGACGACCGTTTGTATCATGCCGTTATGGCCTGCATACTGCGCGACTTTTTTGCCGCTGCTGGCATGCCAGACCTGGATGGTGCGGTCCAGGGCACTGGAGGCGATATATTGCCCATCAGGAGACCATGCAATCGCAGTAATGCTTCCGGCATGCCCATGATAGATGGTAGTGCTGGTTCCTGTGGTGACACCGCGTACGACAATAGTGCGGTCTTTTCCACCTGACGCGCTACGGCGTTTGTTGGGTGACCATGCAATCGCGTAGATAGAATCGGTATCGAGTTGTTCCACGGTAGCGTCTGGTTGTAACTGTTGTGGGTGGCGCGTGAACCCGGGTGTGGCGATGGATGTGGAAACGGAGGGTTCTTTTGTTGTAGGGAGCGTATGGCGGTAGGCATCCTCCAGTGCTTGCGCGAAATCCAGCACAGATGGGAAACGTTGATGAGGATCTTTCGCCAGTGTGCGTATGATGACTGTTTCCAGTTCAGCGGGGAGATCTGGTACATGATCATGCAATGCAGGAGGATGGGTGAGTGCATGTTGGACAATCACCTCTTCATAGGTGCCCTGAAATGGACGTGTGCCGCTGAGAAGCTCATAGACGATGATACCCAGCGCATATTGATCGCTGGCGAGTTGTGGTTTGCCACGAGCCTGTTCTGGTGCCATATAGGCCACCGTGCCCGATACGTCGCGGACATTATTGCGTGACGAACTTTGCGTAATGACGGCCAGGCCAAAGTCACTGATGAGCACATCATCATATTGATCTAAAAGAATGTTCTCAGGTTTGATATCACGGTGAATAAGTTTGTTGGTATGGGCATAGTGTAAACCGCTGGCGATTTGTTTGACATAATGGATTACCATTTCTGGTTTCGTACGTGTACCACGTGGGAAGCGCTGACGCAGTGTGCCATGTGGGGCATAATTCATCACCAGGAATGGGAGATCGTTGGGATTGACGCCAAAGTCCAGCACATGGACAATATGGCGATGATTGAGTTGTGCTATTGTCTGTGCTTCATGCAGGAAATGCGCAATCTCTTCTTGCGCAATCCGTGCATCCATAACCTTGATAGCGGCCTGAGTGCCCAGATAGATATGTTCACCGAGATAGACATCGGCAAAACCACCATGCCCTAAAAAGTTGATGAGACGATAATGCCCGAATTGTTCTCCTGTACGATCCGTCATATATACTCTTCCTGAGTAGTAGCCATAATCTTGCTCATGTGTATGTAATGCAAGATAGAGATGTTATGCTGTTCAATCGTCTGTGTGAAGCCACTTGATACATGACAGCATTGCACTGACAGGATCGACTTTCACCTGCCTGTAAAGCGGTGATTTCACGAGCAACGAGTCAGCGATGTTAACGATTGTTTTTTTACAGCAAACCGGGATATCTGTAATTGTACCTCTCTTTGATGATTGTAGAGATGGAGCATAGGGCTGTCAAGAGGATTATACGTCTTAAGCTTTTTAATGTGGATGTGGAGTTTTCCCCAATTGTGGAGCTTTTACCAGAGGATACATAGCTGTATTTTTACGTTTCTGGCGTGGCTTTATTACGATAGCAGAGTGAATAGTATCGTCTGGATCATGTAGGTGATGTAGTATTTTTTATTATAAGAAAACTTAAAACGATTTTAGGAATAGCTTAATCATCGTGTTACACCCTCAAAATATGTATCCCCTTCTGTTTTTGTATTCGTATACCATACATACGACGCGGAAAACTGTATAGACAGTATCCGATATTATAAGAAGTTATCAGAACTCATTTGGAAACATTTCCAGTGAAACATCAATTAAGAATATTATGGAAGGAGTAATGAAATATGTTTGCAACTCTAGCAATGACTTTTGCCGCTGTTGATCTTAGTGGTATCGTCTGGTGGTTAGTTGTTGGACTGATCGCAGGTGCATTGGCAAGTCTGGTCATGCGGGGTGGTGGTTATGGTATCGTTGGTGATATCGTTGTGGGTCTTGTTGGTGCTCTGATCGGTGGTTTCCTTGCTAGTCTGGTTGGTCTTGGCTCCTCTGGCTTCATCGGTACGGTTATTGTTGCCTTTATTGGTGCCTGTGTGTTTATTGCGATCCTGCGTGCCATCTCTGGTGGATATGGCGCACGTCGCTTGTAATGCGGCATCCCAATATATGATTTTAGCTGGATGCATAGAACTATTCCCCCGGAAAGCTTTTCCGGGGGATATTTTTTGTGAGCGAACCTTATTGTTGCGCATAACTATATTGGCAACAGAATTGAATTTTTATGCAAAAAATAGACTATGGCAAATACCATAATTTCATGAAACTAGACTCTTCAAACATTGTTAGGTATATTTATATTTATAGAGTTGTGTTGTTTTGCCACAATAGTGTTTGAATTTGTTCATTATCTATTATAGTGAAACAGACGATGTTGGTGTGATCACAGTATGGCCTGTATGATTGTGGTACATAGCGGTACCAGATACAATAGGCGTACGTTTCTCCTAGAAAGAGAGCATGAGCTATATGTTATCTCAACAAAAAGCTGCACCCCGTGTTTCTGTATCGACCTGGAGTCTGCACCGTACTCTGGGTGATCCTGTAAAATATGGCGCTGAACAAGGAACCAATATTCCAGTTGAGACACATGGAAGAGGCTCGTTATCATTGTTGGAGCTGCCTGCTCACCTGGCTGAGTTTGGTATACATACATTGGAAATCTGCCATTTTCATTTGCCGAGCCTGGATAAAGGCTATCTGGCGGAATTGCGTGCTGCATTAGAAGCCGCGCATGTCGAATTATTTTCATTGTTGGTAGACGAAGGAGATATGACGCATCCCCAATTAGCCGAGCAGAACTGGCAGTGGATTGCTTCCTGGGTAGATGTGGCGGCGCAACTTGGCGCAAAGCGGATGCGTGCTGTGGCTGGCAGATCGCAACCGTCAGCGGAAACAGTAGATATGAGTGTGCGTGGATTACAACGTCTGGTGGAGCGCACACAGGCACAGGGATTGCGACTGATGACCGAGAACTGGCTTGAACTGCTTTCCAGTCCAGATGTAGTGCGGCAGGTATTTGAGCGTCTGGAGGGCAATGTGGGCCTCTGTTTTGATTTTGGCAACTGGGGTGGTCCAACCAAATATGAGGCATTGCAGCAGATTGTACAATGGGCAGAGTCCTGTCATGCGAAAGCACATTTTGAACCTGCGGGTGAGATGGACCGTGTTGATTATGAACGTTGTTTTGAGATCACACGTATGGCGGGTTTCTCCGGACCATATACTTTGATTTATGATGGACCCGATGCGGATGAGTGGCGTGGCTTACAACGTGAAAAGGAGGTGGTTGCGCCATATCTGCACTAGAGGGTTGTGGAAGATAAAGAGGATAGATGTGAATGAGCAGTATGCGACAGATCGTGACGCATTAGAACGCGATTGTGACATTGAGTTTATGGTCGCTGGCGGTCCTGGTGGGCAGCATCGTAACAAGGTTGAGACGGGCGTACGCCTGGTACATCGACCCAGTGGTTTAATGGTGACGGCGACCGAACGACGTTCGCAACACGCGAATCGTGAAGCCGCTTTTGAGCGCATGGCGATGCGTCTGGAAGAACGTCAACGTGTGAGAACGCCGCGTAGGGCGACGCGACCGACGACAGCCAGTCGGGAGCGTCGCCTCAATGAGAAGCGGTTGAAGAGTGCTAGCAAGAGGCGACGCTCTGTTCCTGTGAATGAATAAAGGAGTGTAATTCGTGTTTCTTGTAAGTTGTATTAGTCTGATGATGATTCTTGTATTAACGTTATTGTATATGTGGAGACAGCAGGGAAAGCACAGGGTACACACAGGGTTTGTGTACCCTGTGGTATCGCGTAGTTTGCTGTTCGGAAGTTGTGCCGCATTACTCATTTTGCTGGCGGCGTGTGGCTCCTCTGCTACGGGGAATACGAATAGTACAGCGGCGACCCTGACAACTCCCGTTTCAACTGCCACTGCACCTGTCACGACAGCAACATCGGGTACGACATCTACTCAATGGAATGATTGGACGACCTATCATGCTAATTTGCAGCGGAGTGGTGTCGCGTCACAGTCTCCGACTGCTGATCCTACAAGTTTATCACAGGCCTGGAGATCTGAACTGGATGGACAGGTTTTTGCAGAGCCATTGATGGTGCATGGGCATGTGATTGTCGCGACGGAAGGTGATTCTCTGTATGCGCTTGATCCTGCAACTGGTAAGGTGCTCTGGCATACAAATGTTGGGACGCCAGTACCGCAGTCGGCGCTCCCCTGTGGTGATATTGATCCGTTAGGTATCACTGGCACCCCTGTCTATGATCCCGCGACAAATCTTATTTTTGCCGTTGCCGAAGTAAGTGGTCCACAGCATATCCTGGTTGCCCTCAATGCTGATAATGGACATCTCCAATGGAAACGTTCGGCCGATATTCCGAGTATGGATGTACGGGCTTATCAGCAACGTTCAGCCCTTGCCATCGCTCATGGTATGGTAGTGGTGACGTATGGTGGACACGCAGGTGATTGTAGCGACTATAAAGGGACGGTTGTTTCCGTACATACGGATGGCACTGGCAATCTATATTCCTATGTGGTTCCTACTGCTCGTGAGGCGGGGATGTGGACGCCATCTGGTCCTTCGGTCGATGCCGCCGGGAACATCTATGTCTCTGTTGGAAATGGAGCATCAGAGAGTGGTGCCTGGGATCATAGCGACTCGGTATTGAAGTTTTCACCCACCTTACAACTCGAGAGTGCATTCGCACCAACGCAGTGGGCGGAAGAGAACGCGCATGATACCGATCTGGGATCGATGGGGCCGATGTTATTGCCCGATAATCTGGCATTTTTGACTGGTAAATCAGGAATCGGGTATCTGCTGAATACGCAGAATCTGGGTGGCATTGGTGGACAGATCAGTGATTTGCAGATCTGTCAGGGGGTGGCGATGGGTGGTGGCGCGGTTGCCGGTACCAATGCTGTGCTGGTGCCCTGTTATGATGGTGTGCGAAAAGTCTCTTATACCGCCAATGGCAGCAAGATGACAATTGACTGGCATTTCCCCGATGTGAAATATTCGTCTGTGGTCGCCGGGAATACGGTTTATGGCCTGGGGGGTGATGGCACGATCTATGCGGTAAATCTGGCGAATGGACAGTTACGTGCGAAATTAGGGCCAGTGACATCTGTGCCAACCTTTACGACACCGATGATTTCTGGCAATCATCTGTTTATTGGTACGACCAGCGGCGTGATGAGCATTGCAATATAAAATATGTGAAGCGTTCAGTGAATAAAATGAACGGTTTATGAATATTTGAAAGAGAATTGTGCTATATGCTGTGTTTGTAGCACATATTATCTGTGATCTATATTGAATGTTCATAGACCGTTCATTGAAATTTTTTAGAGCGACGTGCCAAGCTGTTGTTCGACCCACAGGAGAATTTGTTTGTAGGTGATTTTGCCCTGTGACATTAAGGGACGTAGAGCGGCATTTCGTGTGACCTGTTCAACGAAACGATCTCGGTTTTCTGGAGCCAGTCGTTCGGGAGTCTGTTCCTGTGTGGTTTGAATGATCTGTTTGATCAGCCGCTGTACAAATATGTCTGGTGGTTCGGAGTCTGGTTCAGGTGCAGATGTAGCCGTTGGATCTGGTTCAGGTGCAGATGTAGCCGTTGGATCTGGTGCAGGAGTAAGTGGAGCGATAGGGGGGCTGGATGTGATTGGAGCATTAGGGATAGGGATAATCGTTGATGGCGTTTCTGGTTGTTCTGATCCTGTTTGTTCTTGTAGCCATTTTTGGAGATCCTGTACCAGTTGGGCATCCATTATGAGTGGTTTGAGCAGAGTAGGGGCCTGAATTTGTAGTGACCCATCGTCATTGAGGGTTATGCTATACATGCCAAATTGCTTCTTGCTCTTCATTGATCAACTTCCTTTTACTGCTATGTGTATCATTTTCAGGCACATATACTAATAATGGAAAATCTATATAGCTGATATATGAGAATGCATGAATGTGATAGACATTTATTGTTAGCTTTCTACATAAAAAGTTAACGTCTAATCGGATATAGAATTCTCATATATCGTTCCATACAGATGGGTTGCTAACTGTATTTAGCGCCACTCACTGACGGTATCAAGGGCTTTGATTTCGTCACCTGTTAATTGCAGTGAGAGGGAACCCATGAGTTCCTTCGTCTGGGGAATCGATGTGGCGCTGGCAATAGCTGCGGTAATGCCGGGGCGTGCGATAATCCAGGCGAGCGCGACCTGCGCGATCGTAGCTTGATGTGCCCGTGCGATCTCCTCAACCTTTTGCAGGACCGTGAAGCCCTGTTCATTCATGAATTTTTGTTGAATTCCCTGAGCGCGTGGGCTTGAAGGCAGATCCTGACCAGCACGATATTTACCAGTCAAGAAGCCGCTGGCGAGTGATGAATAGGTAATGACGCCAACTTCTTGCTCACGACAGACCTCTTCGAGGTTTTGTTCGTAGTCAGCACGACCCAGCAGGTGATAGGGAGGCTGTAAGCATTCATAGCGAGCATAGCCATGTTTTGCGCTGACCTGTAAGGCTTCCGCGAGACGTTGAGCGCTATAGTTTGATGTGCCGATGACACGCGCTTTGCCCTGTTCCACCAGTTGATTGAAGGCGGCTAATGTTTCTTCTAATGGTGCCTGTTGATCGTCGATGTGAGCCTGATAAAGATCAATGTAGTCAGTTTGCAAGCGTCGTAATGAATCTTCAACTCCCTGAATAATGTGCTTACGTGATAAGCCCTGTTCGTCAGGATTACTTCCCATTGGCGCACCGACTTTGGTGGCAAGGATGATGCTGTCTCGATTCTTTCGTTGAGCGAACCATTTGCCCAGAACAGTTTCGGATTCGCCCCCGATATGACCGGGCACCCAGGCTGAGTAGACATCTGCTGTATCGATGAAATTACCACCGGCTTCGACATAGGTATCGAGGACGGCAAACGAAGTTGCTTCGTCTGTTGTCCAACCAAAGACATTGCCACCCAGGCATAGCGGTGTAACCTGTAAATCAGAGCGACCTATTCTGCGAGTTGTCATTCTACAAGTACCTTTCTTTCGTTATGGTAAAGTAGCGTAGTAATTCCTGCTGCATGGTATCGTCGTCATATTGTCCTGCTGCATTGACTTCCTTTGTAAAGGCAGAACGTTGATAGACGTTGGTGCTACTTATGGGAATGTATTCTTCATTCTATCACGTTTAGGTGAACGGAAAGGCAACTTGCTAGCTATTTTCTGGTATGTCATGATTGTAGCGATGAGCTACCAAGAAATAGGAATGTTTCCATTAGAGTGATCTATAACGTGTTATCTTAGATAGGGGCTGGTCCAGGATCTATTCGTGATTCGCTGATGTGTATACTTATTAGGGTACTTACTGATTGGATAGGTATAGAGAAGGATATAGGTAATGGCAACAATAACTTCAGAATGCAAAGAGTTTTTGTTACAGGGCACGCGTACCGGGAAGGTCGCCACTGTACGTGCCGATGGACGTGCGCATGTGGTGCCTATCTGGTTTGTGATGGATGGTGATACCATTGTATTTACTACTGGCACCGATTCTGTGAAGGGCAAGAATTTACGGCGTGATGGACGAGCTTCGCTGTGTGTTGATGATGAAACACCGCCATTTTCCTTTGCTACTGTTGAAGGAACAGTCACGTTCTCTGAAGATCTGAACGAATTGCGAGAGTGGGCAACCCGTATTGCTGCTCGTTATATGGGAGCGGACAAGGCGGAGCAGTTTGGAGCACGCAACGCGGTTCCCGGTGAACTGCTGGTGCGCCTGACACCGACAAAAGCGGTCTTTGTGAAAGATCTTGCTGATTAAGTCTTTCTATCAACAAAGAGTGGGAGTGCTGTTCTATTTGCAGAGAACAGCACTCCCACTCTTTGTTGATAATTGCTTTTTCGCTGCTAGATATGGCAACTGGAGAGGCCGCGTTTCGCCAGATAATTCTGGTGGTAATCCTCTGCTTTGTAGAAAGTCTCCGCAGGTATAATTTGCGTGACGATTGGTTGTTGGTAGCGGTGAGATTGTTCAAGCTGGTCGCGGGATGCTTGTGCGATGGCTTGCTGTTCTGGTGTGTGGTAGAAAATCACCGAGCGGTATTGCGTACCCACATCCACGCCCTGGCGATTTAATGTGGTTGGATTGTGATTCTCCCAGAATACCCGTAAGAGTGTTTCGTAAGAGACTTGATCGGGATCATATTCGATCTCTACGGTTTCGGCATGTCCGGTTGTATCGCTACAGACAATTTTGTAGGTTGGGTTTTCTGTATAACCCCCTTCGTAGCCGACAGTGGTGGAAATGACGCCTGTGAGTTGGCGGAATAGTTCTTCGACTCCCCAGAAGCAGCCAGCGGCGAATGATGCTTTTGCCATGAAAAAACGGAACCTCTTCATTGTATGGTTGTGTGTCGCAGTTGAAGCGTACTTACTGTTGAGAACACACAACCATACATGATCTATTCCGTCGTGGTTCAGTTGTGCTCAGGTTTTATGTGTCTTAGGCATGGCGCTGCCTTCGTCCGCCGCTTGTGCTACTTCATCCAGATTACTGCCGGATGCCGCTTCGACAGCAGCCAGAACCGCACCTTCGACCAACGGAGCGGAACTGATACGAATACGTTGACGAACAGGTTCGTCAAGCATCTCCAGGGCCATTTCAGTAATCATGACTGCGCTGCCAAGATCGACAAGTACCAATGTGCCGTCTGGACCAGTTGCCTGTTGAAGAGCGGCGGTTACCTTGTCGATCGACGTTCCCAGGGAGCCGTCATCTGTGCCGCCTGCGGCAAGCAGAGCGATGTCTCCCTGCGCCATCTGACCTGCCAGTTCAACAACGCCCTCCGCCAGACGAGCGCTGTGAGATACGATGACAATCCCTACCGCCATTTTTATCCTACTTTCTACTGCTTACATCAGCCAGAGCCTTGAGCAACAGCCAGCTTGAAGTTGCTCCGGGGTCTTGATGACCAATGCTGCGTTCACCGAGGTAACTGGCTCGACCTTTCGTGGCCTGCATTGGTATTGTCGCTTTCATGCCGTTTTCTGCGGCGGCTGCTGTCTGTTGTAAAACCTGTTCAAGTGTGACCTGTGCTGATTGGGCCTGTCTGGCGGCGTCAACTGCAGGAAGGAGGGCATCCAGCATTGTTTTCTCGCCTTGTTGTGCTTTGCCACGAGCTTTTACACCCTCGATGGCCGCATCCAGCATCGCGACAACATCTTCTGCCTCCAATGTTTGTTTGCCAGTTGTGTTTATACCAGCCCGCAGGAAGGCGGTACCATAGAGTGGACCGCTTGCTCCGCCAACCGTTGAAACCAGCGTTGTGCCAACCAATTTAAGGAGAGCACCAATATCGGCTGGTTCCATATTGGTCAATTTCATTTTAACAGCCTGGAAGCCCCGATCCATATTAATGCCGTGGTCAGCATCGCCAATGTCAGAATCGAGCTGTGTTAAATAACTGCTATTCTCATGCAACACCAGCGCTGACTGTTGAATCCATTGTTGTATATCTGCAGTCGTTAGTGGCATCGTCTCCTCCGACTTTTCGTTTAACATCATGTTTCCTTACCTACCCCAGCGTAGTGCGGGTGTATGAACCGGGGCATCCCAGTAGCGCAAGAGTTCGTCATCGAGGCGTAGCAATGTAATCGAACAGCCAGCCATCTCTAATGAGGTGATATAGTTGCCGACCAGTGAACGAGCGATGGTGATATGTTTGCCCTTGAGGATGCGCTGCAAGGCGTCGTAGACAACATAGAGTTCCATCAGTGGTGTGCCGCCCATGCCATTCACGAAGGCCAGCACCTGTTGCCCGGCTTGCAGACCTAAGTCTTCAATGATTGGTTGTGTCAGTAGATCGGTGATTTCGGTGGCGGTGGTGAGTTTCATGCGGCGGCGACCCGGCTCACCATGAATACCGATGCCGATCTCCATTTCATCATCACCGAGATCAAAGGTGGGTTTTCCGGCGGCTGGTACGGTACAGGATGTCAGTGCCATGCCCATGCTGCGACCCTGTTCATTGACATGGCGGGCCATTGCGGCGACCTGATCAAGTGGCGCTCCTGTTTCGGCGATCCCACCAACGATTTTTTCCAGCAGCACCGTAACACCAACGCCACGTCTGCCCGCTGTATACAGGCTATCCTGTACCGCTACGTCATCATTGGTCACGACACTCTGTACGTCGATCCCTTCCGCCGCTGCCAGTTCCGCAGCCATCTCAAAATTCATGACGTCGCCGGTATAATTCTTGACGATGTGCAGGACGCCCGCGCCGCCATTTACGGCCTGCGTAGCCGCCAGCATCTGATCTGGTACAGGTGAGGTAAAAACTGCACCGGGGCAGGCTGCGTCGAGCATCCCATAGCCGACAAACCCTCCATGCATCGGCTCATGTCCACTACCGCCACCAGAGATGACACCAACTTTACCCTGAAAAGGTGCATCTTTGCGAACGATAATCTGTTGTTCGAGATCGACACGAAGCAGGTCTGCATGGGCCGCTGCCATTCCAGCCATTGCTTCTTTGACCACATTCTCTGGCTGATTGATGAGTTTCTTCATTGATCACCCCTCATGTACATTTTGCGAGGAGAATGTCTTTCTCCCATTTCCTATTGTCGTACAGAAGTAGTATCTTGTGCAAGGAACGCACTTAAAAATGTTGTGTCAGGCTTTTTTCAGCCTTGCGCTGGCTGCGTACTTTGCTGTGATAATCCTCAATGCTGGCCTGTTGATCCATTGGTGACCAGTTGAGTTCTTTGCCCATGAGTGCTGCGACCCCTTCCACGATGCCCTGTCCACGTTCTTTGTCCTCAAGAATAATTGAGGTTCGTCGAGCCAGCACATCGGTTGGTGTCATCGCCATCTCATAGCGGCAGGCATAGATGACCTCCGCTTTGATGTAGGGTAAATCAGTAATGAGTAATTGACCCAGTGTCGTATCATGTTTGATAAGATCGAAGACTATTCTTGCTTCTGAGCCATAGCTTTTAATCAGGTGATCAATAGTACGTTGATTCAGGCCAAAGGCTGGTCCCTGTTGACGCAATTCCTGCTGTGTCTGTTTCCAGGCTGCACTACCCTGTAATGGCAGGGATTTTGTCGGGTGAATTATAGCGGAATGGTCACGCTTGCTGATCATATCGACGGTATCCTGTGCCATGCGGCGATAGGTTGTTAACTTTCCACCCACAACCGTGATCAGTCCCGTGGAGTGTTCTAATACCACGTGGGAGCGTGACAGTCTGGCGGTCGCTTTCTGCGTAGTGGCTGGTTTGACGAGGGGTCGATAGCCAGCATAGGTGCTGATAATATCCTCCTCAGTGAAGTGTACCGTGAGGTAGCGGTTGAGATATTTTAGCAAGTAGGAGATATCAGCGGGTGATACTATTGGATGATCCAGATCACCAGTGCCTGTATCGGTAGTGCCAAAGATAGCACGCGATTCCCACGGAACCAGGAAGAGGACGCGTTTGTCTTCTGTCTCTGGAAACACAATCGCGTTCTCCCCAAGTTGTAGTTTTTCTCGTGATAGGACCAGATGGACTCCTTTGCTTGGTTCGATCTGCACCTGTGAGGCTGTTCCTGTCATTGCCTCGACTTGATCAGCGTAAATGCCTGTTGCATTCACAATATTGCGAGCACGTATGATAAATGTCTGGTTATCAATCCTATCGTGTACCCGTGCTCCAGTCAGTTGTTTGCCGTCGCTCTCAAACGCCGTCACCTGAGCGTAGTTTACGATTGTAGCACCATAGCGAGCGGCTGTACGCATAATGGCCATGGTCAGACGGGCATCATTTGTTTGCGCATCATAATAGACAAAACCCTCTTTGAGTTTATCGGGAAGGAGGGTTGTGTTCTGTTGCAGCATCTGTGCGCGGGTGAGATGATAGTGCCGTTTGATGTTGCGGCGACCTGCCAGCGTGTCATACATCCATAAACCGGTTCTGAGTAACTGGTTGAGGCCAACGCCGCCGGGAGTCGTAAAAGGCATACCAACGGGATGACGATCACCTTCATAAATGGGTAAAACGAAACCGACCGGGGTGACAAGATATGGAGCGTTTTGTAGCAAAAGGCCACGTTCAACCAGTGCTTCATGAACCAATGAAAAGTCGAAATTGGGTAAGTAACGGATACCACCATGAACCAGTTTGGTCGATTTACTGCTGGTCCCACTCGCGAAATCTGACTTTTCAACCAGTGCGACACGATAACCACGAGCAACTGCATCCAGCGCCACACCAGCACCAGTGATGCCACCACCAATAACTAAGACATCAAATTGAGTATTTGCCAGCACCTCAAGGTTTTGAGGGCGATTTGTGGATGAGAGTGCGTCCATGATCTGCATATGAGCAGATGCTGGAGTTGTACATTACCTGTATTCCGCTCCGTGCACCTGCTCATCCTTTCATGTGTATGTCTGTGCTATGCTTAATCTTCAAACGTTGGTTCGCGTACCGATTCGCCGCGTGTGATTGCTTCGCCGGATTTCATAATACCCTTGGCTTGCAGTGTTTTCCCGACAGTGAAGTCATAGATGAACGCACCTGCAATGCCTCCGAGTATGGGAGCAACGATAGGAATCCAGGTATATGATGTCAGGCTGGCTCCGCCGCTTACAATGGCGATCCAGAGGCGAGGACCAAAGTCACGTGCGGGATTGATTGCATATCCGGTATTGAGGCCAAAGGAGAGGCCAATTGCTACAACAACCAGACCAATAATAAATGGATTGAGATTTGCCTGCACTGGTTGGTTTCGCGCATCGACGATAGCGAAAATGAGGCCAACCAGCAGAGCAGTACCGATAAACTCATCGCAGAATGCACCAAAGGTGCCCACAAATGATTTTGGCATCGTATAGAAAACAATACCAACGGCCTGTGCGACATTCGGCAGTGGCTGCCCTGCGGCTGTAGTGGTAACAATAAAGTGGTTAATCGCCCCTTGATAGACGAGATAGATAATCGCTGCGGCAATGAATGCACCCAATACCTGTGCCACAATATATGGACCTACCTTGCCCCAGGGGAATTTTCCGCGTGCCGCAAAGGCAAGCGTCACTGCTGGATTGATATGAGCGCCACTAACCGCACCAGCAACATAGATGCCAAGCATAACAGCCAGACCCCAGCCAAGACCTACAACCATCCAATTGTACGCAAATGGTGTGGGGGCGTTTCCGGGTCCGATATTCTGGAATAAAAGAAACACTGCTACACAGCCATCACCAAAGAGCACAAGGACCATCGTTCCAAAAAACTCTGCAATACATTCTCCGAAAGTACCAGCCAGGGCCGTAGTCCTGCTACTGACAGGGGTTTCCATTCTGTTGGCGATTGGTCTTTCCATGAATGTTCACTCCATTCCTTCCATGATGTATGCTGCACAGCGTACATCTACTGCTTGAACTTACTGCAAAGATGGTGCACTACAGAGAAAACGTCAGGATGTCATATGTTGAGACACCCCGACGGAGGAATTTACTCCTCAACCCAATCTAATGAGCGCGTAACAGCACGTTTCCAGTTGTGATAGAGTGCTTCACGCTGATCTTTGTTCATTTGGGGTTCGAATGTGCGATCAATCTCCCAGTAGGAGGCAAGTTCTTGTTCGCTACGCCAGAAGTCTACAGCCAGCCCGGCCAGATAGGCCGCGCCGAGCGCCGTTGTTTCAGCGATTTTTGGACGTTGCACAGCGACTCCAAGGATGTCGGCCTGGAATTGCATAAGCAGATTATTGACAACCGCGCCGCCGTCAACGCGCAGCGTCTTCAGATCAAGGTGACTATCCGCGATCATCGCTTCGAGGACATCCCGCGTCTGATAGCACATTGACTCCAGCGTTGCGCGTGCGACGTGACCAACATTGGATCCACGGGTTAAGCCAATGATCGTGCCGCGTGCATGTGGGTTCCAGTAAGGAGCGCCCAGACCCACAAATGCTGGTACCAGATAGACGCCACCATTATCTGGCACCGTCTGCGCCAGATCTTCGACATCGACACTTTTTTGTATCGCCTTCAAACCATCCCGCAACCACTGTACGGCTGCCCCTGTCACGAAGATACTCCCTTCAAGAGCATAGGTAATCTGTGGTTGTTTGGGCTTGCCCAGACTATAGGCGATGGTGGTTAATAAGCCATTTTGTGAGGGGACCGCCTTCTTGCCTGTATTCATGAGCATGAAGCAGCCTGTGCCATACGTATTTTTCGCCATGCCAACGTCATAGCAGACCTGTCCGAAGGTTGCGGCCTGCTGATCTCCAGCATCGCCAGCCATACGGATCGGAGCACCAAAGAATTCGGCATCGGTTTCGCCATAGACCGCGCTTGAGGGCATCACCGTAGGAAGCATAGAGCGAGGAATGCCCAGTTCTTGTAAAATAACATCATCCCAATCAAGGGTATGGATGTTGAAGAGGAGTGTACGCGAGGCGTTGGTGTAGTCTGTGACATGAATACGTCCTTTGGTGAGACGCCACATCAGGAAGGTATCGACATTGCCGAAGAGCAATTCGCCACGATTTGCTTTTTCTCGTGCTCCCTGAACGTTATCAAGAATCCATTTGACTTTGGTGCCTGAGAAGTAGGCATCCGTGACCAATCCTGTGCGTTTGCGGATCTCCTGATCGAAGCCCTTAGCGGTTAATTCATTACAGATGGGCACAGTCAGACGACTCTGCCAGACGATAGCGTTGAAAACAGGACGACCAGTGCTTTTCTCCCAGACCAGCGCCGTTTCACGCTGGTTGGTAATGCCTAACGCGGCAATGTCTGATGCAGATGCACCCACTTGTTGTATCACGTTTTGCGCGACGCGTAATTGACTTGACCAGATGTCTTCGGGGTTGTGTTCGACCAGTCCAGGGGATGGATAGATTTGCTGGAACTCTTCTTGCGCGATACTGGCGATTTTTCCATCATGATCGAAAAGGATCGCGCGTGAGCTAGTTGTGCCCTGATCCAGAGCAAGCACATACTTTGCCATAGTAACTCCTCTTTTACCCAGGCGCAGTCACCTGTGCCTCTACTAAACGCCGCTGTACAGTGAGTTAATGTTGTTGGCTCCATTGCTCAACAGAAAAAAGGAAAAAAGAGTATACAAAGTGCTGGCATCATGCTATCTGGTTTCACGTGGAGAGTATCGTACTCTTCGATAGATCCATTTGGTTGTAGAAAAGGCTCCGGGTTTAATCCGACCAATATCTTTCGACGAATAGTGCGTATTGACCCGTGTTGGTGATGAGGGTGTTATTCCGTAGGCACTAAATACACAACATTGTTACCCGTACCGGGCGATACAAGTAGAGCAGTAAGCATCATTGTTTACTGTTCCTGTTTGAGTTTCTGTGAAAATCTTTCCACTTAATATAGGCAAATGCTAATCCAAAAATCATAATACTTTGCTGCAACGCCTTTGTCAAGTTGTCTAATCACGTTTTACTGTATCTTTCACTGTTGCGTAAAATGAGTTTGTCTGGTTGCGGTACGTCGGGAAAAATGACTATAATACGCTCAAATCTTCCGTCTCGTTGTGAGGCAGCATCTGATTGAGGGAGTGTGAGACATGTCTTTTTCTGCTCGTCGTGTTGAAACGTTTGGCACCACTATTTTTACTGAGATCAATAATTTAGCTCAGCAATATAATGCCTTGAATTTAGGGCAGGGCAAACCTGATTTTGATACCCCTCCTGATATTGTTGACAGAGTTGTTGAGACATTGCGTACTGGTCAGCATAATCAATATGCGCCGGGTCCTGGTACTGCCGCGCTACGAGAAGCAGTAGCCAATCATGCAGAGCGTTTTTATGGTCTGCATATTGATCCTGTGACCGGGGTTGTTGTGACGTCAGGGGCTACCGAGGGAATTTTTGCCGGGATTCTCGGTCTGGTTGATCCTGGTGATGAAGTGATTGTGCTTGAGCCTTTTTATGATTCATATGTCCCGAATATCATCATGGCTCATGCGACCCCTGTTTTTGTGCCGCTGCATCCACCAACATGGACGCTTGATCCTGATGAATTGCGGGCAGCGTTTAGCGCGAAGACGCGTGCAATTATTTTAAATACACCACATAATCCAACGGGTCGAATTTTTACGCAAGAGGAATTGTCGTTGATCGCGGAACTCTGTATCGAACATGATGTGACAGTGATCTGTGATGAGGTGTATGAGCATTTAACGTTTGGTGATGCACGCTATATTCCTATTTCGACCTTGCCGGGCATGTTTGAGCGTACGGTTGCGGTCAGTAGTTCAGGCAAACTCTTTAGCTCGACTGGTTGGAAGATTGGTTGGGTTTATGGTCCGCCTGCACTGATAGAGGGTGTGGGAAGAGCACACCAGTTTATTACATTCGCGGTCCATCACCCTACCCAGGAAGCTATCGCCTATGCTCTGAATTTGCCTGATAGCTACTATACCGAGTTCCGCACGATGTATGCACGCAAGTTGCAATTGTTGCAATCTGCGTTAGAAGGCACTGGTTTGACCTACACAATGCCTGAAGGGGCATATTACCTGATGGTGGATTTCTCCCAGATTTTTGCTGGTAGCCCGATGGAATTCACCCGCCACCTGATTCAGGAAGCCGGTGTTGCCTCTATTCCACCAGAATCTTTTTATAGCAAAGAGCATGCGCATATTGGTGGTAATTATGTCCGTCTGGCGTTCTGTAAAACAGATGAGATGCTTGTGCAGGTCAAAGAACACATGGCAAAATTGCAGCGCTAGCTTCCTGTATTCTTCCTGTCTGTTCAGAATGAAAGATGAAGATCCTGCCGTATCTCTGTTAGCAGTAAATCAAGGTTGCTTTGCAGATAAAAGTGACCTCCGGGGAAGAGTTTAAAGTGATAGTCTGCTGCTGTTTGTTCGCGCCATGAGAGAAGATTGTCGCTGGTGACCGAGCCATCTGTTTCGCCACCAAAGAGACTGAATGGTATATTGAGCGGTGCATCCGGCTGGTATTCATAGGTGTCATAGAGCGTCATATCTGCGCGGAGCGTGGGTATGACCAGATCCAGCAGTTCTGGATATTGTAGGATAGCGTCTGGCATGCCACCGAGTTTTTGCAATTCGGCGATGAAGGGTTCGTCATCCAGCAGATATAAGTTGGCTGTCTTGCGCGGTGGTTGTGGTGCTCGATCCGCTGAAATAAATAGATGTGTTGGTAGTGGTTGCTGGCGGCGGCGTAGTGCGCGAACCGTTTCAAATGCAAGCAATGCTCCCATGCTATGTCCGAAGACAGCAAATGGTTGATCCAGCAATTGTTCTAGTTCGGGCAACAGAGCCTCTATCAGAGGTGGGAGCGAGGTATAGGCTGTTTCTTTGAGCCGATGCTCTCGTCCGGGCAGTTGGATCGCGCAGACCTCTATCGTTGCTGGTAGTTTGTTCGCCCATTGACGATAGATAGATGCGCCACCGCCTGCATAGGGGAAGCAAAAGAGCCTCATGTCTGGTTGGGTCCGGGCATTTGTGCGCACGATCCAGGGATTGCGTACTATCACTATTTTCCACCTATTCTTGTTTTGTTGTATGAGAATAAAGAAAAAGATTCTAGCCGATCGTCTGATCGTGCTAGAATCTTGAAAGTTTGATTTTTAGAAGTAATAGGTCGCGCAACCTACCTGGATGCCAGCGCCAACATTGATGATCAGTCCGATATCTCCCGGTTTCGCCAGTTGCTGTTTCTGCACCTGTTGAAGGGTATAGGGCAGTGACGATGTAAAGAGATCATGAGTTGCATGGACATCAACGAGCCGCTCTCGTTCGACTTCCAGTTTATTACTCAGTGCAGTGAGGAAGTCAGGCGAGATTTGTGGTGGCAGAATGACGCGAATCTGAGACATGTCCAGATGCTCAATCGAGAGGAGTTCATTCACGGTATCCTGAATACAACGTGCGTAATATTCAAGGAACTGTGGAGCCTGCTCAAAGTTCATAAGCATGCGCCCCTTCTCGTGTGAGGTATACGCCTGTCTTGCCTCCATGTACTCGGTAAAACTTCTGAAGACAAAGTTGCCGAAGCCAGTACGTCCATCGGTGCTCTCACGTAAAATCAACGCCGAACCAGTTTCCTCGATACCTCCCAGCGCTTCCGGTTTGGTTTCCCGGTTGTTTTCAATCTCAGAAGCAACGATCATCGCGGTTTTGATTTTTTGTGATTCCATCATACCGATAGCGGTGTAACAGGCATTCAATGTTCCCAGACTGCCATTGTACAGGTCCAGACAGAACGTTTTCTTGTCTTGCTGGGTCTGTACATCAGCGTTGATATCAAGTGCGCCCTGGATCATTGACGCAACCGCAGGCTCGCTCAGGAATTCATCGCGATAGACACCAGTGAAGACCAGCAGATCAATATCCTCTTTGTTGAGAATTGATGTGTTCAGACAGATGCTGCCTGCTGCCTCGGCTAATGGCAGGGTTTTCTTTTCAATTATAGAGTTTGCTGCGAGTGTGCCGATACTCTCGATTCCAACACGTCTGGTTGTTGGCAGGTGTGAGATGAAGCGGCCTTCAGGCTTGACCTTAACAGGAGTATATTCACCAGCCTCGCGGCGACGAATACGATCTGGTAGATCATCGAAGGTATAGATCGCGGTGCCGATTGTCGCGCCCGAACCAGTAATACCGAAGATCGCATTGTCACCAGACTGAATACGATTTGAGCGAATGTTATCCATCACCGCAACCATATGGGTGGTGGTAGCTGTATTCGCACGTTCAGCGATGTTATTGATCACGCTGCTCTGGTCAACGAGTTCTTTGCCGAAGAACTTGTTGATTTCGCGTGGCACATCGTTGATCGTTGTCTTTGAGGTCTGGTGTACGATGACATGCTGGAAGGCTTCTTTCGGCCATTGTGAACGCTCGATCATCAGTCCAGCGTGTGAGACAGCCTGTTTCAGGTTCACAGATGAGACAGTGACCGCGTCGGTGAACATGATCGCGCCACCATGCTCTTGCTCGGTTGCTTTACCGATACAGGCATCGCTATAGCGACCAACCGTGTAGAAATCAAACTCATGGAAACCGACGCTCTTATCCGGCGCTTTATCCAGAATCAGGGCCGCGCCAGCATCACCAACAGTGAGACAGGCCAGACGGGAGTCCATATAGTTTTCGATCTCTTTTTGTGCTGTATCCATCATGTGAGAGATATATTCTCCACTGACGGCGATACCGCGACGGATGATGCCTGCTTTGATGAATGAATCGATGATATAAGCCGAGGTGAACAGACCTGTACAGGCGTTATTGACATCGAAGGTCAGAGCATTATCGAAGCCAAAATGCTGCTGAATTTGCACTGCTGAGCTAGGTTCATAGGTAAAGTGCATGTTTGGCGCATTGTAGCGAGAGATATTACCACAAACAATCATGTCAATGTCTTCAGGATTATATTTCGAGTTCGCCAGACATTGCTCGACAGCCTTAATCGCCAGATCAATAGAGAATTCGCTGCCGTTGGTGACGTGGCGGGTTCTGATACCAGTCAGACGTGCCAGCGGGAAACGCACCGGGTTGACACAGCCCTTCATGATTTCATCGCTGGTGATAATAGTTGCTGGCAGGTAGGTACCCAGGCTTTCGATGTAGTTGTTATCGAAATCTGTTTTTGTCCGTCCTGTTGGTGCTGGTTGTGTGCTCTCGACGGGTGGCGTATCCTGTAGTGTTGGCGCATGGATCTCAACGACTTCCTGTGCCTGCTCCACTGCGGAAAGGCGCTGTTCGTCAATCGCCGCCGCCAGTTCCGCGACGGTCTGGAACTCGAAAAGCATTTCCAGTTTCAACGGTAAGCCCGCTTCGGTTGATTTGGAGATGATGTCCAGGCTCTGGATCGAAGCACCGCCCAGATCAAAGTAGTTGTCATTGATACCGATTTTATCAATGCCAAGCACCTGACTCCAGATCGCG
Organism: Dictyobacter sp.; assembly: GCA_035493535.1. Lineage (GTDB taxonomy): Bacteria > Chloroflexota > Ktedonobacteria > Ktedonobacterales > Ktedonobacteraceae > Dictyobacter. Next base: position 32,514 of record DATJIE010000054.1, on the reverse strand, counting down.
GTCAGTGTTTGTTCGGTTTGTGTACGTGGCGCGACAAATGCGACTTCCAGGTCCGGGCGTTCTGTATCTGGCGCTGGTAACGCACGCCGATCAACTTTGCCGTTGGGCGCAAGTGGCAGCGCATCCAGGTACATAAAGACCGCTGGTATCATATAGTCAGGTAAGGTGGTCTTGAGATGTGTTCGCAGGATCTCGATGGATGGTTGATCGCTGCTGCTGTGGGCTACCAGATAGGCGATGAGACGCTTGTTCTGTGCCACATCATCCTGTGCGACAACGACTGTTTCTTTGATGGCTGAATGTTGTAGCAGCGTCTCTTCAATCTCACCCAGTTCAATACGGAAGCCACGAATCTTGACCTGATGGTCGATACGACCCAGGAACTCGATAGCTCCATCGGCGCGATACCGTGCCAGATCTCCTGTTTTGAAGAGTCGGGCAGTGGGATCAGTGCTGAACGGGTTGCGGATGAATTTCTCTGCTGTCAGTTCTGGTCTGCGATAGTAGCCACGAGCCAGACCGACACCGCCAATATGCAGTTCACCGGGCATACCGACTGGAACCGGCTGTAAGGATGCATTAAGAATATATAATTGCGTGTTGTCGATTGGATAGCCAATCGCCATATCCTGTCCAGGTTGGCATTCCCAGTGGGTGACGTCGATAGCGGCTTCGGTTGGTCCATACAGATTATGTAACTGGACATTGGCCTGTAGACGCTTGAACTGATTTTTTGGTGCGAAGCGTTTAAAGAAGCGCTCCTGCAAGTCAGTGGTTAATGCTTCACCACTACAAATGACGTGTCGCAGGCTCTGACAGCGTTCAACGTTGGGGTCCTGTAAGAAGACCTGAAGCATCGACGGGACGAAGTGCGTCGTGGTGACGCGTTGCTCGGCGATCAGTTGTGCGAGATATGCCGGATCTTGATGTCCACCGGGCCGTGCGATCACCATTGTTGCGCCGCTGATCAGAGGCCAGAAGAACTCCCAGACCGAAACGTCGAAGCTGAAAGGTGTCTTTTGCAGCACACGATCATGGGTGGTTAATTGATAAGCGTTCTGCATCCAGTTCAGACGATTGCAGATACCCTTATGGGTATTCATCACACCCTTTGGTTTGCCTGTTGAACCGGATGTATAGATCATGTACGCCAGATTATCTGGTGTGATCTGACTGAATGGGTTTTCCTGTGAGTCAGTGCTGTTTGCGTTCCAACCTGGATCGACGGTGATAGTTCGGGCGCTGGTAGCGGGCAATTGCTGCTGCAGGTGTCGCTGTGTCAGCAAGACAGGTACCTGTGCATCTTCCAGCATATAGGCGAGCCGTTCCGCCGGGTAGGTGGGGTCCATCGGGACATAGGCACCACCAGCTTTGATGATGGCGAGGAGCGCGACAACCATCTCAAAAGAACGTTCCATGCAGACACCAACCAGCACATCTGGTCCAACCCCCATTGCCTGTAAACGATGGGCTAGCTGATTGGCTTCCTGATTGAGTTCTCGATAGGTGCGCGTTTTGCCCTCAAAGATTAATGCTGTCTGTTCAGGTGTGCGGGCTACCTGCTCTTCAACCAGTCTGTGTAAGCTACTCATTGATGGATATGGCTTGTTGGTGGCATTCCAATCAAAGAGCATTTGCCGACGCTCGTTCTCTGTGAGGAGCGGCAGTTTCAGCAGGCTCTGATCTGGATTGCTGGCAATTCCACGTAACAGCACCTGGAAATGTTGTGCTATACGTTCAATCGTGCTGGCTTCAAATAAGTCCACATTAAAGCGGAAGTCAGCGGTTAACGCACCATCAATCTCAAAGACAGTGATGGTCAGGTCGAATGGTGCTCCCTGTTGCCCGAACACAAATGGCTCAAACGCCAGACCCTCTTGTGCAATGGCTTGCGCCAGCTCGGGCTGACCGAGACGAGCCAGATCTTGCATATTGTGTTTGCGTGGGCGATCCCAGATAAATAATGTCTGATAGATTGGTGAATGGCTGGAATCACGTTTGGGTTGCAGGCGTTCAACCAGATATGGGAATGGGAAATCCTGATGTTCCAGCGCATCCATCATCCCCTGTCGTGTCTGCTCTAACAGCGTTTTGAAACTGGTCGCTGTATCCAGATGAGAGCGGACCAGTACCGGATTCGCCAGATAGTCAATGACGCGTTCCCAATCTGCCTTATTGCGTCCCAGAGCAGGTGTGCCAACAATAATGTCATCCTGATTGGTATAGCGATAGAGCAGAGCCTCATACGCGGTCAGCATCAGCGTGAAGAGCGTCACCTTTTCAGATGTAGCCAGCGTGCGCAGTTGCTGTGTCAGAGCCGGATCAATGGCGAAGCCGTGCGATGCGCCGTTATAGGTCTGTTTCGCCGGGCGTGGATGGTCAGTGGGAAGATTGAGCAGTGGTAATTCACCCTGCAAGAGATCTTTCCAGTAGTGCCAATGGTTTTCGCCCTCAGCACTGGCGAGCATGTCGTTTTGCCATTGCACATACTCGTTATGTTGTGGACCTGGTTGGGGTAGTGGGAGCGTGACCCCAGTTTTTTCTGCCAGATAGAGCAGATAGAGTTCATCAACAAGAATGTCTAATGCCCAGAAATCGACAGCAATATGGTGGACAATAAACGCAAGAACGTAGTCAGCAGGGCCATGCTGGTAAAGAACAACGCGCAGAATGGGACCTTTTTCCAGATCAATTGGCTGGTTGCTCTCAACTAAAAGCTTCTGCTGGATTTCTTCCAGGCTGAATGCCGTACCATCTCGCTGTTCCAATGGGATTGTGCCCTGGGCAGGAACCTTCTGGGCCGGTGCACCATCTTTGAGTGAGTAGGTAGCAGTAAGGATAGGATAACGTTGCGCAAGTTTTTGCAGTGTGCGCTGCAAAGCTGGAATATCCAGGTGAGAACGAACACGGGCCGCATACAAAAGATTGTATGCGGCGCTTTCAGGTGCTAAGCGATAAAGAAACCACAAAGCTTTTTGATTGTGTGAAATTGGCCCCCACGACTCTTGCGTTTTGACTTTTTCGCGAAGCAGGCGGGCGAGTAGTGCCCGTTTCGCTTCGGATGAAAGGTCATTTAACCTTGGGGCTTCTGTCATCGAATTTGATCCTCTTTCTGTGCGATTTGGCTGAGCAACTGATCTATCTGTTCATCGGACAGTTGATTCAGTCGAGCAAGGAGTTGTTCAGCGCTCGATCCTGAAAGATCAAATTTATCTAGATCAGGTGTTACCGGAGTGGGTGCAGGTATAGTTGTGCTTGTTGGCGTAACTGTTGCGAGCACTTCAGTAACATCAGGCAGGATTTTGGTCGCGAACTGAACAATGCTTGGTCCCTGTAAAAACGTAACGATTGGGATGCGAATGGATAACTCCATCTCAAGACGATTCTTTAATTCAATTGCCATCAATGAATCAAGACCGAGTGCTGTGAGCGGCTGGTCGATATCCAACTGTGCGGCGGGAAGACGAATGACTCCGGCCACATGTTCACGCAGATAATCTTGCAGCACATTGATGCGTTGCTCATCTTGAGTATCGCGTAGTTTTTGGATGATTGGGCTGGTATTTTGATCCTGGACCGCATTGCTGGTTGGTTGTGGTTGTGACTGCTGAGCCTGAACCTGTGGTTGTGGCTGCTGCACTTGCACTTGCTGTATCTGAACCTGTGGCTGCTGTATGGGAGCCGCAGGCGACCCAGTTTTTGGTGCCAGATGGGTGACAAGCGGTAGGCTCGTGATTTTGGGATAATATTGATGTAATAATTCCCAGTCGAGCTTAATCACACCAATTCTGGTGATGCCCTGCGGTATCAAAAATTCCAGAGCATTCAGAACCTGACGAGGGTTGATACGCTGAATACCGTGTGATTCCCAGTATTCATGGACGCGGATACCTTCAGGTGTGGCACCGAAGCCAATCTCAGAGATTGCGCCCCAGTCTACGCTTAATGCCAATTGTCCCTGTTGTCGCTGGTGGTAAGCAAAGACATCCATGAACTCACTGGCTGCGGCGTAGTTACCCTGTGCTGCTGAACCAAAGAGTGAGGCACCCGAAGAGAATGATGTAAAGAAATCGAGTGCAGCATCCTTGAGCAGCGTATGTAAAAGCCATGTGCCAATAATCTTTGGTCCGAAAACTGCGCGGAACGCTTCTGGTGTGAGATTAACCAATGGTCGGACCAGTGATTGTCCCTGCGCGTCCTGCCAGACGGAGGCGGCATGGATGACACCTTTAATTGGTGGCAGACCCTGCAAGCGATAGTCATTTAAGAATGCCCGTAACTGCTGTTCATTGGTCACGTCAAGAGCAGCGTAGTGGACTTTCGCGCCCAGCTCTTCCAATGAGCGAATACCAGCGACCTGAATTGCCGCTCGGCTATCTGCTGGCAGGCGATCCCATTCTGCAACAGGCGGCAATGTGCTTCGTCCAATGAGCACTAAATGACGTGCACCTTTTCCAGTCAGCCAGCGGGCAACTTCAAGACCCAGGCCCCATAGACCACCAGTGATAAGATAACTGGCATCAGAACGAATCTGTAATGGTTTCTGTTCCAACTTTGTGCTACGTACCATACGAGCTACATAGCTCTGACCCTGGCGGAATGCAACCTGATCTTCATGATGTGCGCCAGAAATAGCTTGCATAATCTGGCTTGCCGCCTCTGTGGGTGTGCTCTGTGGATCAAGATCGATCAGACCCCCCCAGAGTTCTGGATGTTCGAAGGCGGCAGTTTTGCCCAGGCCCCAGATTGGTGCCTGCGCGATTGAGATCTCTGCCTGCTCCTGTACTGGTTGTGCGCCACGTGTCACCAGCCAGAGATGTGCTGGTCGATGTCCTGTTTGATCAACCAGAGCCTGGATAATGGTCAGCGCATTGCTGGTACTGATATCCTGATCGGTGATCAGCGAATTGACTGTTGTCTGTGCGGTTGGTGTAGCGTCCAGACTCCAGAGATGCACAACGCCGCGCAATGGATTACTGGTGTTTGTATCAGCAAGGACGGTTTTCAGCAGTGTATGGACATCATCTTGCCGCTCTGGGTTGATGAAAAAGTGGTCAGAGCCTCTCTGAACATAGCGATATCCGGGTTCTACCAGAACGGGTGTGGCTCCAAACTGTCGTAGCTGTGCCGCAAGCTGATCGCCAATACCAGGAGAGTCAGCAAAAAGCAGCCATTTTCCACCCTGCTGGGCGATAGGGGCCTGCTGTGGTGCAGGGAAGTTGATGTGCTCCCATTGGAGCTGATATAACCATTGATCCAGTTCACGCTGCGGCGCTGGGGCCGCAACAGGTTGCGCTGTGCCAGTCTGATAGGTTGAGTAGACAGGTGTTGCTGGCGTTTCAGATGGCGCTGCCTCTTCAGCTCGCTGCAACTTGAGTGCATGGGCTTCTGCCAGCACAAAACCATTGTCATCGAGAATGCGCACATTGCCGGTATAACTATCCGCGCCAGGATCGGCATCAGAGGTTAAGACCGCATGGCTCCATACATGCTCACCGGGTTGGCGATACACACGGAACTTACTGATATTTGTGGGCAGGTAAACGGCTTTCCCACCAGTCAACGCATCTTTAGGCAATGCGGCAATTAATACCTGCAAACAGGCATCCAGCAACGCGGGATGAATCTGGTAGGTTGCTGAAGTCGCTTGCAGTGTTTCGTTGAGACGAACCTCACCAAGTGCTTCGTTTTTACCACTCCAGAGTTGTGTAATGCTGCGGAATGTATTGCCAAGTTGAATGCCATGCTGATCGAGTTGCTGATAGAACTGCTCAAGCAAGATTTTTTCCTGGCAGAGCTTTTGAATTAATTGCAACTCTGTTAAACGTTCAGCGGGCTGTGGTTTGGGTGTCGGCGTCGTGCTGGCTGGTGTATGTCCGTTCGAGGACGTAAGCGTGATTGATGGCTGATATGGTATTGATGCATCGTCAACGTCAGGGTTTGCCAGATCTCGCAATTGTGCCAGATACGGCAAGCTCTGCATGACCAGTTCGCTATCAACGCCAAAATCCATCTGACAGGCAATCTCGTTGACGCCAACGCTCTTGAGATCTTTTACCAGTTGTAAACAACTCTCAGGGGTTCCGAAGAGTACCCGCTGAGTTGAAATCAAGCGCTCAAAGACAAATTGTAAATAGTCATTGAGGTCGCGTTCTGGCAATGTTGAGATATCAATCTGTTGACCACGGCTGTACGCAATCGCGTTGACCAGATACGAGGCTGATCGCAAATATTGGACGAATGGACCTTTTACCTGAGCGCGAACAGTTTCCTCATCCTTGTTCACAAAGGCATGGAGCATGACTGCCACTTTGCCAGTTGCGGGATCAAGGCCAACTTTTGCGCGTGCTTCACGGTAGATATTCAGTTTTTCAGCCAGGTCTGCGACGCTCTGATTGTACATATGTGTCAATAGATTCGCGCCCATTTCGCCCGCGCCCGCGAACGTCTTCGGGTTGCCTGCCGCCGTGACCCAGAACGGTAATTCGCTCTGAACTGGTGTTGGGTATGTCTTCAGATCGACAAGGCTGCCATTGCCACTTTTGACCTGAACAGACTCGCCACGCCAGAGTTTGCGTACAATATCCATGTTTTTGTACATCAACTCATTGCGCTGTTCGTAGTTGTCTGGTGCGAGTGCGAAGTCATTAGGATGCCAACCGGACGCGAAGGAAACACCAACACGTCCATTCGACAGATTGTCGACCATTGCCCACTCTTCAGCCACACGTAGTGGATTGTGGAGTGGAACTACAACACTGCCCGCATTTAAGCGGATCTGGCTGGTTTCCCGTGCCAGTGCTGCATGGAGTACGGCTGGATTTGGGTAGAGCCAACCATCTTTTGTAAAGTGTCGCTCTGGAATCCAGATGGAAGAAAAGTCGTGCTGATCGGCGAATTTTGCACTCTCAAGGACCAGATGATACTTTTCTCCGCTAAAAGGAGTTTCGCTACTAGAGAAGAAAATAAGACCAAAATTAATGCCCTTATCCCTTCCGGGATGTGTTGTCGGTGCCACAATGTCCTCCAGAATAGTGTCACATATTCTTTATTGTAACTATTCAGGTTCTATGTATCCTCTATCGTCTTTAATCCATTTGAGACGAGATGGGTGAGTGAACAGGTGAGAGTACATTGTGTTTCTCATTTACGTACGTACGACACCCGCCCACCCACCTGCGGGCCACTGAAGCCCGGCTAGAAACTATGTGCTGAATAGTTATTTGCTATAACAGATGAATTTTCCCTGTTGCATGCAACGTCCATTGATCGCGTGCTTGTTCTGACACACGAACAGTATGACTATAAATGTGGAACGCGATGTCTTCGTTGGCATCGCCAGAAAGGACGATTTGAACTTTCTGGGAACCATTTACTGGCAGGATAAGGAGTTTCTTCAGTTCTATCTCGTTTAAAACACGATCTCCTGATCCAAAGGCTGCGTTTGTTGCTGCCTGAGCCATCTCGATATAGGCTGAGATGGGGAGTGCTATCGCTCCCTGAATCTGATGATCTTTGAGATAAGGAAGACTGTGTTGATCCAGAACACCTTCCCAGACATGCATGTTGAATGGTTGAGCCAATGCAACATGTGTCGCGAGGAATGGATGTTCCTGCGAGTGTGATTCCGCCTCCTGCGTGGCACCTGGCACAGTGATTACCGACGGTTCTGCCGGGAGACGAGCCTCTGTTTTTTCAGTCTCCAACCAGTACCTCTGGCGTTCAAATGGATAGGTTGGCAGTGCCAGTTTACGGCGTTGAATGTCGCCATCAAAGCCTGACCAATCAAGATGATACCCGTGCGTATAGAGTGTTGAGACGCTTTGTAGCAACATCTGCCAGTTATCTTGATCTTTTCGTAATGAGGTCAGCCATGTGCCCTTATCAGGTGGTACACAACGTTTACCCATATTGATCAACGTTGCATGCGGACCTACCTCCAGGAAGGTTTCATATCCTTCATTGACGAGCGTTTGTATTCCGGCGGCAAACTGCACTGTGTTTCGTGTCTGTTGACGCCAATAGCTCGCATCAAGTGTTTCTCCTGTGTTGCAGATGTTTCCTGTTAGATTACAGACCAGCGGGATACGCAAGGGATGATAGGTGATTTCTTGCGCAATCTGCTCAAATCTTTCTAACATCGGATCCATCATTGGCGAATGGAACGCATGAGAAACGGTCAGTTCCTGGGTTGTAATATTTTCAGCTTCGAAACGTTGGGCGATAGCCTGTAACGCTTGCTGATCACCTGAAATAACTGTGTTTCGCGGCCCATTAATGACCGCTAATGATACCAGATTTTGATATGGTTCTAACATGCGGGCCACATAAGTTGGTTCCGCAAAGACTACCAACATGGTACCACGTTGTGGCAATCCTTGCATCAATTGTCCGCGCATGGTTATCAGTTTTAACCCATCCTCAAGGCTCATTAAGCCAGCGACACAGGCAGCCACATATTCTCCGACACTATGGCCCATGACGATATCTGGTTCAATTCCCCACGAGCGCCAGAGTTCTGTCAGGGCATATTCAATGGCAAAGAGGGCCGGTTGGGTATACGCTGTTTCGTTGAGCGGTGAACTCTCTTCCTGTTCGGGATACAGGACGCCGAGCAGCGGTTGCTCCAGGTAGGACTGTAAAATCTGATGACAGCGGTCGATGGCCTGACGAAATACTGGCTGTGTTTCGTATAGTTGACGACCCATACCAATGTATTGCGCACCCTGTCCGGTGAAAAGGAACGCTATCTTGTGTCTGTTTTGCGTTCCACGTACATGGCCGTGGATGACTCCTGTGATGTCCTGATGGGTACTAAAAGCCAGCAAACGCTCCTGCAACTGTTGCTCAGAGTCAGCAAGTATGGCTAATCGACGCGGGAAGTGCGCACGACCTGCGTTCGCTGTGTAGCAAATATCCGCCAGATTGCTGCCAGGATGTGCAAGCAGATAGTCATAGTAGCGTGTCGCCAATGTGTGTAATGCCTGCTCGCTTTGCGCTGATACGGTGAGAACGTGGGTTGTGCGTTCTGGACGTTGCGCCTCAGGTGCCATTGCTGATAGTGGTGTTGTCGCGGCTTCAACGATAACATGCACATTGGTGCCGCCGAAGCCGAACGCGCTGACTCCTGCGATCCGACGTTCCTGCTCTGGCCATGCTTGTTGGTGTGTTGGGATTGAGAATGTTGTCCCCTCAAACGAGATGTGCGGATTGAGCTGTTTGAAGTGCAAATTAGGGAAAATCTCACCCTTGTACAGACTCAAGACGGTTTTGATAAAGCCCGCGATACCAGCTGCTGATTCCAGATGACCGACATTTGTCTTTACCGCCCCTAAGGCGCACGTTTGGTCTTGTGTGCGACCATGCATTAACACTGCTTTGAGGGCATTCACCTCAATTGGATCACCCAGTGGCGTACCAGAGCCGTGTGTTTCAACATAGCTGATCTGTGCGGGTTCAACATGCGCATTCTGGAGCGCCTGACGAATCACAGCTTCCTGTGATGGTCCATTGGGCGCTGTCAGTCCATTACTGCGTCCGTCCTGATTAACCGCTGAACCACGGATAACTGCGAGAACGGTATCTCCATCTCGTTGTGCCGCCGAGAGTGGTTTTAATAGCACGACTCCACAGCCCTCACCACGTACATAGCCATTGGCGGACTCATCGAAGGTTTTGCAATGACCATCGGCAGACATCATGCGTGCCTGCGAGAAGGTGATATTCAGATCAGGGGTCAGAATCAGATTGACGCCCCCTGCAATCGCCAGCGTCGCTTCGCCATTGCGTATACTCTGACATGCCTGATGTACAGCCAGCAATGATGATGAGCAGGCGGTATCTAAAGCAACACTTGGTCCATGCAAATCAAGGAAGTATGACAGACGATTCGCTGCGATACTATGCGCATTGCCTGTGCCTGTATAAGCATCAAGGCTCCGGGGATTATTCGCATGTAAACGTGAATAATCATCACTGCTAATGCCAATGAAGACACCTGTCTGGCTGCCCGCAAGGCTGGTTGGCGCGATGCCCGCGTTTTCGAGCGTTTCCCATGTGACTTCCAATAGCAAACGTTGCTGTGGGTCCATGCCCATTGCTTCACGAGGCGAGATATTGAAGAACGTCGGATCGAATTGATCAATATCTGACAGGAAACCACCCCACCGTGTATTCATTTTTCCCGGTGTCGCAGGTGTGGGATCGTAATAATTTTGCGTATCCCAGCGCGAAAGTGGCACTTTAGTAATACCATCAATGCCATTACGCAACATGTCCCAGAACTCTTCAGGGGAGTTCGCACCAGGGAAACGACAGCCGAGACCAATCACCGCGATAGCATCAGTATCTGTTGGTTGTTGCTCTGGTTGCTGTTGTGGTGATGTGGTTGTCTCTGGAGCCTCTTCTCCTGCCAGATAATAAGAGAGTTCCGCGATGGTTGGATAATCATACACAAGCGTTGGTGGAAGTGGTTTGCCCAGCAAATCTTCCAGGTCTGCTGCCAGACTGATAGATTGTGCCGAGTCCATGCCGTAATAGGCAAAAGGCATCCGTACATCCACATCGCGCGGATGCATTTTTAACGCCTGCGCGATACGAGCAACCAGCCATGCTTGAAGTGTCAATGCAGGATAATGCGAGATTGGGGTTGATGGCGCGGTTATCTCCACCTCCGTTTCAACCAATTGATGAACATCTTTGGCGACAGAGACAGCGACATGTGTCTGGCCCGTAGAGACAGTATCCGGAATATCTTCCATTGAGATATCCAGTTTCCATTCACGCACCACCTCTAGCGACCCTTCCAGATAGCTCTCTTTGGAGCCACGGCGTTGCACTTTGCCGCTCGACGTTTTTGGGAGGCTGCCAGGTTTGATCAGCTCAATCGCATAGACTTGTACTTCATGCTGTGTCGCGATTGCCTGCCGAATAGCGCCAATTACTTCATCCAGATTGGATGAAAGAGCAGTGCGTTCCACTTCCTGAACGATGACAAGACGTTCCTCATCGCCTACATCGACAGAGAATGCGGCCCCACCGTTAAGGCGTACTGCGGGATGGCAAGCCTCTATGGTTTTCTCAATATCCTGTGGATAGTGGTTGCTACCACGGATCACAATCAGATCTTTGAGGCGACCAGTAATAAAAAGTTCGCCATTATGGGCAAAGCCCAGATCGCCTGTGCGTAAGAAAGGTCCTTCATTGGTTGGTTGTAGATAAGCCTGGAACGTCGCGGCGGATTCCTCCTGACGGTTCCAGTAGCCCAACGCAACGCTAGGGCCAGCAGCCCAGATCTCGCCTACACGGTTGTCCGTACATGGTATGCGAGTTTCAGGATCTACAATCAACACTTTCTGGTTGGGTTGGCTATGACCGATACTGACCAGTTTGCGAACCTCTTCCACAGGGGCATTCGTAGCTATCTCCCGGGCAATGTGATGCTCAAGGTCGCGGTTATTGAAGGTGCCAACGGTTGGAAAGACCAGATGTTTGCCCGCAGAGACGACCAGAGTTGCCTCCGCCAGCCCATAACATGGATAGAAAGCATTTTTGCGGAAGCCGTTTCCTGCGAATGCTTGTGCGAAACGTTCCAATGTCTCAGTACGTACAGGCTCGGCACCATTTGCTGCCACCTCCCAGGAACTGAGATCAAGCGTCTCTTTCTGCTCAGGGGTCACTTTGCGCACGCACAGATCGTACGCGAAATTTGGACCACCACTAATTGTGGCTCGTTTGCGAGAAACCGCCTGCAACCAGCGATATGGACGCTGTAAAAAGGTTGTAGGAGCCATAATAGTTGACTCGTAACCAGCATACAGCGGCTGTAAAACACCACCAATCAAACCAAGATCATGATAAAGAGGTAGCCAGGTAACGCCATGAGCATCAGATGGATGTAAACAATATTGTTCAATAAGTGCTGAATTATGTAAAAGATTGCTATGACTTACCATAACACCCTTTGGGATGCCGGTTGAACCTGAGGTGTACTGGAAAAATGCAAGTGAATTTCCCTTGATCTCTGGTGCCTGCCATTGTTCCGCAGCGGTGTCAGTAATCTCATCAGTCGTGATGACATGCGCCGATTGCAGTTCAGGTGTCTGTTTGAGCAGACCCATAACCCGTGAGGAGAGCGAAGTTGAGTTGAGCACAACGCGAGCCTGTGCATCCTGGGCAATAGCGCGGAATTTTGTGAGGGTTCGATCAGATCTGACAGCGGATGGCGGATAGACTGGCACCGCAATGACCCCACTATACAGACAACCAAAGAAAGCAGCAATAAACTCAAGCCCGGAAGGGTAGATGAGTAATGCACGGTCACCTGGTTGTACGAGTTGCTGAAGTTTGGCCCCTATAATCCTTGCCTGACGATCAAGCTCCGCATATGTGAGGGATTTTTCGTCTTTGTCTCCATCAGTCAGAAAGGTGTAAATACGCTGCTCCGGCTGTTGGATCGCTCTCCAGCGGAGGAGATCGACCAGAGTCGAAAATTCAAATGTTGATGCCGAAATACGTGTATTCAAAATTACTGTTTCCCAACGAGGAAATTAATGTAAACCCTTTGCTCATATACTAGTAAATAGAGAGAGGGCAACATATTTATTTGTGTATACTATGTTGATGATACATTCAATTTTTGTCACTGTCAACCGTTTTTCTGGGTTTATCGAGCCTTGTAAAAGCTGATGTAATTCCCGTCTTATCACTAAACGTCGTTTTCTGTTTTCTATGCATTTCCTGTGGTGTTTTGTGATGTAACGTGAATCACTATGTCACTTTCGATAGCGAATAAAAGGTTGAACTACTACTATTAGAGTTCAACCTTTTATTTTACTGAGATTATATTGCACAATATCTATCTACTTCTTAACAGTACCGCTTCACCTTTCCTGTTATCATTGCAGGAATACGCTATCATAACTGGTAGATAGATCAGCGCATCTCTTTGTGCTTTGGCTATTCGGCCAATTGCTGTGCTGCGTCACCCAGAACTTTGTTCAATGTCTCGCGTTTAATGCGATATGCTTGACGCTCGTTGACGTGAGGTAAAATAACTGCTTCCAATGCACCCTGTTTGACCCAACGACGCACGGTTGTGTCATCAACACGTAAGATCTGGGCAACTTCTGATACCGTCAATAGCTCGCTCATGTGATTTTCTCCTTGTGTAAAAATTGAAATACGTGAATACAGATGCTTGCGTTCTTCCTGTTTATTCCTACCCTTTTCTACCACTGAAAAGTGATAGAGGCAATACAGGTAGTCACCGCGCAACAGGAATACACAAGAAAACATTGTAAGCGCATTGTACAACATTGTAAAAGGCAAGTAAATAGACTATGACCATTTGTACGGGTGAAAAAAGGCTATAACTATCAAGAATGTAGCAATATTTATGTCAAGTTGTGGCAATGTGTACTTGATTTTGTCTATAAAAATGAGTTCCGGCTCCTCTTGCTGTGAAATGAATTCTTGAACTTTTTTCCTATTTTTAGTATGTATAGCGAAGAACTATGATTGGAATCAGTACAAATGTTTCCAACGCTACTTTCCGAAATCAGTGATTTCTACAACTATTTTTCGGCTCTTTATCCTTCCGGGTGGTGGTGGAAGAGGGCAGTGGCGAGGGCACCCCTGGTCCGCCGGATTCCGGTGATCCGCGCTCCTGCCCCCTGCTGCCACTCTAAAGGATGTAGACCCTTTTAGCCTATTCTTCCTGGAAGGTGAAAAGAACTGTTATGTATGAAAAGAGAGAAAATTTAGCCGCGTCAGGGTACTGAAACAAGAATAAAGATAGATAAAGGAATTGAAATAGGTATGATGAGTATTTTTATGTGATACGAAAATCATATGATTCCTGTTGAAAAATTCGGTTGGTTTTGGTACAGTATCGATGGTATAATAGGTGACTCTAAACCTATACTTTTTTCTCTATCTCTGTGCAATGAGCCTTAGGAGGTTTTGCATGGCTACTGAATTTCAAAAAGAAACACTTGGTTTTCAAGCTGAAGTAAAGCAGTTACTGGATCTTATGATCCATTCTTTGTATAGCAATAAAGAAATATTTTTGCGTGAGTTGATCTCAAACGCGTCTGATGCGATTGACCGCTTGCGTTTTGATGCATTATCTGATGCTGCGCTCTATGAGCATGATACAGACTTCAAAGTACGTGTATCGTATGACAAAGAGGCTCGTACCATTACAGTTGCTGACAATGGTATTGGGATGAATCGTGCGGAAGTAATTGAGCATCTGGGAACCATCGCGAAATCTGGCACACGTGAGTTTTTCCAATCCCTGACAGGAGATCAGAAAAGGGATGCGAATCTCATCGGCCAGTTTGGCGTGGGTTTCTATTCATCGTTTGTTGTTGCGGATCAGGTGACAGTCGTAACACGTCGAGCTGGTCTTACCGCCGAAGATGGCGTGCGCTGGGAGTCCAGCGGTCAGGGTGAATACACGCTTGAGGCGATCAATAAGCCTGAGCGCGGCACTGAAGTGATTTTACATCTGCGTGCTGATGAGGATGAACTGCTCAATAATTATCGTTTGCGCTCCATCATTCAAAAATATTCTGACCATATTAACCTGCCTATCTCTATGAAATCTGAGGTGAAGCCTGAGGCTGACGAACAAGATTCATCAGTAGTGCCAGATAAAGAAGAGTGGGAGACAGTCAATAGTGCCTCGGCACTGTGGACACGTTCAAAGAGTGAGATTACAAGCGAGCAGTACAACGAATTCTATAAGCATATCTCACATGATTTTAGCGATCCATTGTCGTATGTCCATAGCCGTATGGAAGGCACGCAGGAGTATACCCTGTTGCTCTATGTTCCTTCACAGGCACCGTTTGATCTCTATACGCGTGATGTCCATCATGGTGTCAAGCTCTATGTGCGTCGTGTTTTTATTATGGATGATGCCGAGAAGTTGATGCCACGCTACCTGCGTTTTGTCCGTGGTGTGATTGACTCCAACGACCTGCCTTTGAATGTGTCGCGTGAGATTCTGCAACAGAATCGCTTGATTGATGCCATCCGTGGGAACGCGACGAAGAAGGTTCTGGGTCTGCTGGCGGATACGGCGAAGAACGAACCTGAGAAATATGCCGCTTTCTGGAAAGAATTCGGGCGTGTCATTAAAGAGGGTGTGCTGGAAGATCATACAAACCGTGATGCGCTGGCAAAACTGTTACGCTTCTCTACGACGACTTCCGAGGGGGAAACACAGAGTGTGTCGTTGGAAGAGTATGTATCACGCATGAAAGAGGGACAGGACACCATTTACTACATTGTCGCGGATACCTATGCAGCGGCGAGTGAGAGTCCATTACTGGAGATCTTTAAGAAAAAAGGTCTGGAAGTGTTGTTGCTGTCTGATCCGGTTGACCATCTGATGGTGCCAGAACTGCGTGAGTTCGATGGGAAGCAACTTCAGTCTGTCTCGAAAGGGGCGATTGATCTCAGTAAGTTTGAAGATAAAGAAGAGCAGGAAGCTCAGCAGAAAAGTGCAGAAGAGGCGAAAGATGTCGTTGAGCGCTTGAAGACGGCTCTGGCTGAAGAGGTCAAAGAGGTGCGCACAACCAATCGTCTGACCAGCTCGCCTGCTGTGCTGGTGGTGGATCAGTATGGTGTTGATCCTAGCCTCAAACGTTTGCTCCAATCAGCCGGACAATTTGTGCCAGAGGATAAGCCCATTCTGGAGATTAATCCTCAGCATGCGATTGTACAGCGTATTAAGGGCGAAGCCGATGAGCAACGTTTTCAGGATTGGGCACATGTGCTGTTTGATCAGGCTGTTCTCAGTAGCGGTGAGCAATTAGAGAATCCTGTGAGCTTTGTGAATCGCTTGAATAATTTGCTAACACAATTATAAGCTCTATAGACCAGTTTAAAAAGGACCGTTATGTGTTCCACACAGCGGTTCTTTTTTTCTGTTTTGTTTGTATCTGCGCAGTTCCCCATCCCTCAAAAGGAGTTGTTCAGGAGCATTCTATTTGGATGATGTGTACAAAACAGATCCCCTGTATTTGTGCATATTGCACAAATACAGGTTGATAGCAGTGTAAAATGGCATGATTGAGATAGCATAACCCCTTCCTTTCTGGCGTTCAGGTATAGAAGTGCATAAAGATTCTGGTGATCTCTGTTTTTGGTCGTTTTTTTGGCCTCAAACGCCAATTTATGCCGTATTATATGTGTGTAAGCAAAAAGAAATGAATATTTGTTGTAAGAAGACATCCGCCATGAAAGTTGGCGTTAGCCGTGTCGAATTCCAGTACGTATGGCTTGTCAACCCGACGAGCATACAAGTTAGAGGATAGTAAGGTTATCAAAACCTCAAGGAGGAGCCGTTATGAATCTGGCCCAACAACACAAACAAGAGCATATGAAGATAGGTCGTTACCAGTCCTGGTTAGAGGATGGGAAGCTAAAGTTGTACTATCATGAGTTTGGCAATTCCAGTGGTGTCTATTGCACGCTCAGCCCGGAAGAAACCAGT
The DNA here is from genome assembly GCA_035493535.1 of Dictyobacter sp. Lineage (GTDB taxonomy): Bacteria > Chloroflexota > Ktedonobacteria > Ktedonobacterales > Ktedonobacteraceae > Dictyobacter. The sequence goes on along the minus strand of DATJIE010000054.1, from coordinate 16,007 downwards.
GGTCTTTTAGATCTGCTGGCACGTCATAAGGCAGATATCAGTGAAGCAGTGTATCAGGACGAAAACTCTGCAAAGGCACGGTAGGATGCGGATGATAGTCGCTGTGGAAAGAGTTGTTTCCTCCAGAGGTTGCCTGATATACAAATAATTCTTGTGTAGATGTGAAAAAACAAAACAGACCTTCATACAGCAGAAGGTCTGTTTTGTTTTTTCAATTTTTATAGGCGTTTAGACAAAGAGAGGAATCATACCCAGGCGGGAAACCATCTCCTGCATCTTCTCGTCTGATGGGCGGGTGCCATCAAAGCGACTGGCAGCATCCAGAACTTTTGGAAGGACATGGATATCCCCGACAGTATTGAGGAAAATACCAGGGCGACTCAGGACCCAGTTCACAGCGCGGTCAATGTCTTGCTGATCCTGTAACGGCGCATACCATGTAGCATGTGTGCGTTCCTGACCCAGATAAGGGCGATAGGCGATAGATTTGATGGTTTGCACGGCTACATTGCGTGCCTGACAGGTTTCAACCAGAGCATTGAAATTATTGATGTAGTACTCGTTCTGTGACATCACAAAATTGTATGGCAGCAGCACCGAGTCAAAATCGTAGCGTTCCAGACTGCGGCGATGGGTAGCTGCAATTTGGGCACCATGACCGGTGATACCGATCCATTTGATTAAACCCTGTTTTTTGGCCTCAATAGCAGCATCCAGTACACCCCCGGGGCTTAACGCAATATCCCATTCAATTGGATCAGACAGATTATGGAACTGCCAGAGGTCGACATGATCTGTCTTCATACGATCCAGTGAGCGGTGTAGCTCTTCTGTCGCCTCTTTTGCCCTACGTTCCCCTGTCTTGGTTGCCAGGAAGAATTGATCGCGATATTGAGCCAGCCACGGTGCGATACGGATCTCTGCATCACCATAGCTTGCAGCGACATCAATATGGTTGACACCATACTTGAGCAAAACTTCTAGCGTCTGGTCAGCTTCTGCCTGCGTGACGGAGCCAAGCGCGGCGGCACCAAATACTGTGCGCGTGCTCATATGCCCGGTTCGCCCAAAAGGCTGTGTCGTTATCGTCATGTTGTTCTCCTACCTTTGAAATCCGGTTTTCACGTTGGTCCGCGTGATGAATGCGGAGACTGCTTGTAGAGCAACATTGCTCTCAAATGATCCATATGTATTTGCAAGTGTCTATCTGCCAATGATATGGATCATCATTCTGTTTCGTAATCATTATACTGCATAGTTGTACAGAGCATGCAACCCATCACAGAGAAAAGAGTGGGGATTACCTGTGTAATCCGTTATTTAAAAAGTCTGTTCATGTGATTTGTGAGCGGAATTTGCGGTGTAATATGCCTTTTTAAACTAGTGGAGAGGAAAGAATTTGTGATAAGGTATGGGGAAAAGTGTTTTTTCCAAAAAGGAGTGAAGAATGCCGCTTACCTCTGATGATTTGCAGACGCTGTTGCAGGAAGCACAGGCTCGTACTGAGGCGGTAGTTGCTCTGACCGAACGTATTTGTGCTGTAGCAGCACCGACTGGTGAGGAGCGAACACGGGCAGAATTTGTGGCCTCTCTCTGGCGTGAACGGGGCTATGCTCCTGAGATTGATGATGTTGGTAACGTTTATGTACGACGGGGCAATCGCCCTGATGTTCCTGTGGTAATGCTGTTATCTCATACAGATACGGTTTTTCCGGCCTCGACTCCTTTGAAAATCGAGCGACGGGGTACTATTTTGCATGGCCCTGGTATCGGTGATAACTCAGTGAGTAATGCGACTGTACTGACTGCGTTTGATGTGTTGGATGCACTGGGAATGCAAACGAAGGTTGATCTGGTCGCTGTTGCTAACGTTGGTGAAGAGGGCTTAGGGAACCTGCGTGGAGCACGAGCGGCGGTAGAGCGTTATCGTGATCAACTGGGGGCTGTGCTGGTGATTGATGGTCGTCTGGGAAGTATTGTGAATGTCGCGGTTGGTTCCAGACGCTGGCGTATCGTTGTAAAAGGTCCAGGTGGACATTCTTTTGGTTCTTTTGGCACTCCCAGTGCTATTCATGGTCTGGGACGCATTATTGCCTCTCTGGCAGATATTTCAGTTCCTCAAGAGCCACGTACAACATTTAATGTCGGCATGATTGAAGGTGGTACTTCGATTAACACCATCGCTCCACGTGCCAGTGCTTTACTGGATATGCGTTCTGTCAGTGTGCCTGCGTTGGATGCTCTGACGAAGCAGGCGCGAGAGCGGATTCAGCGCAGCGTTGGACCAGGACTGGAAGTGGAGATTGAGGTATTGGGGGAGCGACCTGCGGGGAGCCGTCCTATTCAAGATCCTCTGGTACAGAAGGCGATTGAAGTGGTGCGCTGGCTACAGATGGAACCGCGTCTGGTGGCATCCAGCACTGATGCAAATATACCGATCAGTCTGGATATCCCTGCGGTTTGTGTCGGGGTGACATTTGGCGAGAAAGCCCATACAACGGAAGAATATATTCATATTGAGCCCATCGCCAAAGGGCTGGCTCAGGTGCTCCGTTTATGTCTGGATACCGGGGAGATGGTCGCCCGTCGTTAATACGCACATACGTGTAGATAATGCAGCAATGAGCAACCAGTATCTTTTTCTGGTCGCTCATTGCTGTTTGCGTTGTGAGCAGATTAAACCAGCGTAATAACGTGTTTGATACCCGCAGGCCGCCCGGTGAGTAATTTCTGATAGTGTTCAATGGGGTGGCGTTGGGTGATGATGGCGGACAATGCATGAGGCCAGCGCTGTTGGAATTGTTCCAGATGCTGAATGGCTGCGGTAAACATTGCCGGGCCAGCATTGACAGTCCCTACGATGACCTGATTTCTCCCGCTCAGACTACGAAATGCCGTTGCTACATCGACTCCTTGCGGATGGGTGCTATTGGTGGAACTGGTGAAGACGACGATGCTGTTGCGACCTAAGGCAGGGATGATCTCACTGGTAAATGGGGCTGCATCGGCTGCTTCATACACAAGGTCTATCGGTCCAGTTTGTTCCACAAAGGTATGAATTGGTGTGGTTTCAGATGAGACATAGTGCGCCCCGATTTCTTCTACAATTTTCGCTTTCTCGTTTGGTTGTGGTGATCGTGAGTAGACATAGGTTGTGTAGCCTGCCTGAAGCAGGAGCATCGCGCCAAGCAAGCCAATTGGTCCGGCTCCGAGCACGACTGCGGTCTGTCCGCGTCCTGGTTCCGCGCTCTGTAACGAGGAGGCTAACCAGGGGAGCCGTTGCTGGATCTGCAAGACCTGTTCATATGCCTTTTCCGCGATGGTAAGTGGTTCGGTTAATATCGCGACCGAACGTAATACGGGGGGGACAGGGTGGAGATAGTCCGCGTCATCGATGACCTGTTCCGTCATATAGCCATGCAAACCTACAATGCCACGTTCGGTATAGTGTCCGGTCATACAAAAATCCTGGTGGTGATGCTGGCAGGCCAGACAAAGTTCGTCCGTGCAACGTCGCCGCACTTCGGGCACGACCAGATCACCGGGTTTGAGATGTTCTACCGCTGAGCCAACTTCCAGCACCTGTCCCAGTGCTTCATGACCAAGGATAAGATGCTCTGCATTGGATGGAGGCGCACCAAATTGGAAGGAGCAGATATGGCGATCTGTGCCACAAATACCAACTTCAAGTATCTTAACCCTCGCCTGATGAGGGAGTACTGTTTGCGGCTCTGCCTGCTCAATAAGTCTGGTTTCTCTACTTTGAGGAAATATTGCAACTGCTTTCACGAGAACATGTACCTTTCAATATGCATTAAAAGAAATCTGCTATAAAATTGCATATGTATCTCTATTATACCTGAAAACTGCCCCTATGATATTTCAATTCTATCAATATTCCTGGCGTTAATCCTATCAGAAGCAGGCAAGGCTTATTATGAAGTATACTTCAGTTTTTATAGTGTTTGAGCACTGTTTTCAAGCGTCTTGACTCGACAAGCCAGCAGGAGAAAGCATACAATTTATGTGCATGGAAAAATCACAATGCCGCATATTTTGCAGATAGATAAAGGAGCATGTATGAGCTTTCTCAATTATCCTGTTACAGAGACACAGACAAAAATGCTTGAGATCGCTGGTAAGTTAGCCGACACCTTTGCGCAGCGCTCTGCTCAGCAGGATTGGGAAGGGAGATTTCCGGTTGAAAACTTTGCGGATCTTCACCGTTCTGGTTATTTAATGCTGACCTTGCCGCGTGAACTTGGCGGTTGGGGGGTGTCATTATTAGATGCGATGCGTGCGCAGTATCGCCTGGCACAGGGGGATGCTTCGACTGCGCTGGTAATGAGTATGCATCTGATTCATACTGCTCGCTTGTTTGATGGACGGACAGAATTTTCGCCTTTCCTGCGCCAGATTGCGCGGAATATGGTCGTAAAAGGAGCGATGATCAATAGTGCGGTAAGTGAGCCAGTGACGGGGAGTCCAAGTCGTGGTGGACGTGCGCAAACAACGGCATATCGTCAGGCAGATGGCTCATGGTGTATTCGTGGGCGTAAGACGTTTACGACTGGCAGCCATGCATTGCATTATTTTCTGGTTGGTTGCAGTATTGAGGATGAGGCGTCTGGTCTGGAACCGCTGACGGCAGATCGCGGAAATTTTCTGGTACCTCATGCCCTGCCCGGTGTGCGCATTGAGGATACGTGGAACACACTGAGCATGCGTGGTTCAGGCAGTAATGATCTGATTCTGGATGATGTCTGTGTTGGCCCGGAGGCGTATGTGGATACGCAGCTTGCTCCTGTGCTGTTCGCGAAGCAACGTCAGGCTGCCTGGGCTGCATTAACTGCTCCGGTCTATCTGGGTATTGCGCAGGCTGCGCGAGATGAGGCGATTGATTTTGCTCGTAAACGTCGTCCGAACTCGCTGAATCAAGCGATTGCTACCGTTCCTCATATTCAGGATAAAGTGGGACGTATCGAATTATTGCTCTTGCAAGCGCAATCGTTGTTATTTGGTGTGGCTGAACAGTTCAGCAATGATGTTACCAGCGTGGATGCCAGCTTATTTGGGGCTGCCAAGTATGTAGCAACCAACTCAGCCGTAGAGATTGTGGATCTGGCGATGCGTGTGGTGGGGGCTGCCAGTCTTGCGCTTTCATTGCCCATGCAACGCTACTATCGTGATGTACGGGCTGGTCTGCATAATCCACCAATGGATGATGTAGTTATCGCTATGCTGGCAAAACAGGCACTCGAACCTCCGACTGCGGGGGAATAGGTAAGAGAGATCAGTGTCATGAATGAACACAACTGATCTCTCACTTTTTTATCTGCCCTGTTCTTAAAATTCTTCGTGCAGGAATGGGAGCTGTGGTGAGAACATTTGCCGCATTGTTGTCTGCACGTCTTCGTTTGGATCACCCCATTCGCGCACTGCAAACGTGGAGGGATCATGCGTACCCTGGACTAATCCTGTGAGTGCCTGAATAGTGATAGCACATTCGGCGTTCTCTGCTGGTGTGATACGCAGTTGCCCCTCGCTACTTGCAAAGCGATAGCTCCCCTCGTTCCAGGGGCAATACTGATCATGTATATGAGCTGTGAATGTACCATCACCAACCTGCATACCATCAAGCGCTGAAATAGTAATAATGCGTCCCAATGGCGCTTTATGTGCTTCGAGTTGGATGCTCAAGTCGGGCCACCAGATTTCAGGATGTTCAGCAGGGCTGATACGAACATTGATCTCCTGTATATGGTCGATATGGCGTGCGAACCATTCAAGCAGCAAATATTTCCCCTGATTATCTTCATAGAAGAAATGTTCGACATCCATATTGTCTTTATCATTGGTCCTCATCTTGTACAGGAGTATGCCTTTAACCTCTCCCTGCACACGTGCGACAGCGAGCCAGTGACTCTGTTTATCACGCATCCAGGTCTGAGTCTTCTCCGCGAAGAGGCTCATACCATGCGTACGGGCAACCTGTTTCTGCATGAAGGCATAATAGACGTTGTATCCCTCGGCGATATTCATCATCTCAACCTTACCGGGTAGATCTTTCTTGAGCAGTGGCTGAAGGGATACCGGTGAGAAGCTTGCTGTATAAAATTGAGGATAGGTTGCATAGCCCAATCGTGTATAGAACGATTCACGGAACGGATAGAGTGTGCTGAATGCCATTCCTTCGTCATGCATATGTTGGAAGATGCGGCTCAAGACCTGCCGCGCATAACCTTTACGACGAGCCTCTGGATGCGTGGCGACTGCCCAGATGCCACCACCTGTATAGAGCTTGCCACGAATATTCTGTGTCATCGGTGAGACAGCCGCACTCACGACGACTTTCCCATCCTCAAAAGCCGCGTATGTGGCGGCATCTTCCCGATATGCTCTATTCTTTTCCCATTCTTCCAGGTCGGGCAATGGTGGAGTAGGGCCACGAAACGCATATGCCGTTAAGAAACGTGAACTGTGCGCTGTATCTTTCAGCGACACCTGTTTGATGACAATTTCACTCATGGTAAAACTCTTTTTCTCCTGTTCACAACTATTTAACCCTGCCGTATAGAGGGGAGGAGTATGGATTGTAAGATTGCTGTCTGTGTAAAGAGATACATATCAATGTGTATCATAAAGAAGCAGCGCCATCAGCAGAGGCTATGTACAGTAGTTTCCCGAAGGAAGGTACTGGTACAGAAGCGTACCTGAAGACAGAAGAAACACCCACGGATTGATGGGCATCGTTGTCCTCTTGCTGAGATATATTACACGATACAAAAAATTGGCAGAGATAGCAAGGCGAGATCAGCGAATTGTGTATTGGTTTTTTAGTCCATTGTCCTGTTCTTGTAGCTGTGATATACTGTGGAACAAAATATGGACGACTTTTGTTCATATAAAGAGAAGCCACAATAGCGGCGCAAAAGCTATCATGTGGATTCTGGCAAAGCAAAATTTTGAAAGGAGAGAATAGCGAATGCCTAAGAAGGGTGAACTTTCAAAGACAGCTCGTGCCTCACTGGCAAATCGTGAGGTTCTCAACCACCTGACACAGCATGTTTGTGCATCTTGCAATGAGCCAATCATGTTGCAGGAACTGTATCCAGTCAAGGTTCTTGGCAAGGGTAAAGGTATGGTTTACTATCACAAGGATCACTATAAAGTGAGCTAAGCATATACTTTTATCTTGTGAAGTATACGAAGTATACAGAGAACAAGAAGAACCACTGCTAGCAAGTCCCAGTATTTCGGGGCTTGTTTTTTTTCCTGTTTTTCTACCCGTTTTTCCTCTTGACAATCCTCGTACAAACTGGGACAATCGGCACAGAACTATATGAGGAGTGTTCTTTATGGTACATTCAACCGAAGTAGAAGCGCCCAATGAGATGCAATCGGATGCACGGGCAGTAACAGTTGCCTTTCAGGGAGAACGAGGAGCATTTGGTGATGAAGCGGTACAGGCATATTTTGAGTCCCAGACTCAGACGCGGCCCGAAGCTGTACCATATCGCACCTTTTCAGACGTGTTTCGTGCTGTCGCTGCTGGACAGGTCGATTATGGTCTGGTGCCAGTAGAGAATTCACAAGCAGGAAGTATTAATGACACCTATGATTTATTACGCCAGCACGATTTGTTCGTTATAGGTGAGATTGGACATCCTGTTAACCATTGTCTGTTAACCTTACCGGGCCAATTGATCAGTGATGTCAAGCGTGTCATTTCGCATCCTCAGGCACTTGCCCAATGTGATGTCTATCTGCGTGAATTAGGTGTAGAAATTGTCGCAACCTATGATACTGCCGGTAGTGCGAAGATGATACGTGAAGAAAAGCTTGAAGGCGTCGCGGCGGTTGCCAGCGCTCGCTCTGCAGAAATTTATCAACTAGATACATTGGCACAAAGCATTCAAACAATTAAAGATAACTATACACGTTTTATTGCGCTTGGGCGAGAGCCAGCGCAAAGACAGGCAGGAGACGCGAAGACGATGCTGGTGATGGCGACATCACACCAGCCTGGTTCACTTTATCGTTGTTTGGGCTTCCTGGCTGAGAATAAGATCAATGTCATGAAGTTGGAATCCAGACCGTCACGTCAACGTGCCTGGGAGTACGTCTTTTATCTGGATCTGATAGGACATCGTGATGAGCCTGCTGTGCGCAATGCTCTGGCAGATCTCGCCAGCCATACGACCTTTTGCAAAGTCCTTGGTTCATTTGCTCGTCGGGTCTGAGGCGCACAATAGAACATAACTGCGTGTACTTCTCACTTTTTGCATCGGAGAGGGTATACTACGCAGGTTGCAGGGAAAGGACCCATTGAGCAACCAATCTGGTTTCGGGGTTCTTTCTTTGCTTTCCAGATGAATGGGTCTGGTTTACCAGTACTGTTATCCCATCGTCATTGTCATGAGCATCGCATGGCTCGATGCTGCCAGGGATCAATTGTTATTCTCACATAGTCGTCTGCTAAGGAGGACCCCTATGCGCGAAGATCATCAAACGAACGCCTGGTTACAACGTTTACCCTCTGCAATCAAGCAGCAATTGCCAACCGGAGAATGGCAAGCAATTGCTGTCGGACATTCCGATGTCACCATTTTTCATATATGCGATACATATCTTAAAATTTTTGCGCGCACCCCTTTTTTGCCACTCAAGGATGAGATGGATCGCCTACAATGGCTCCAGCAACGTCTCCCTGTTCCACGTGTTCTTCATTACTGCGTGGATGAATGCTATGAGTATCTACTCCTTTCCGCGATTGCTGGTGAGATGGCGTGTGATCCTGGTTTTGTTCATGATATGCCACGGCTTGTGCGGACGCTTGCTCAGGGATTACGACAAATACATATAGTTGATATTCACGACTGTCCTTTTGACGGGCGTATTGCGCAGAAAATTGCACGTTCGCAGCAACGACGCACGTTTACCGCAGGTACGCACATACATTCTGCCCGGATGCAAAAGAACATGCAGCAATTATATGCACACCTGTGGTCTCAGCGTCCGTCTGAAGATCAGTGTGTATGGACTCATGGAGATTACTGTTTACCCAATATCCTGATTAATACCGAGCGCATGGTGGTAAGTGGTTTTATCGACTGGTCATCTGGTGGTATCGCCGATCCATACCAGGATCTGGCCCTGGCATGTCGTAGTCTGGCCTTTAACTTTGGTCCTGAATGGATTCCATTATTTTTGCAGGAGTATGGCATCACCGAGCCAGATCAAGCACGTATTGCATTCTATCAAGCGCTGGATGAACTGGCTTGATTGTCTGAGTGTAGGGTGGGGGAGATAGAGAGTAATAAAAAAAGAACTCTGGTGGATAAATAAATCTATCCAGACCGAAGTTCTTTTTTTGTTGTTTTATACTTAGCGCTTAATTTTCAGAGTATCCACGAAATGAGCTGCCAGTTGCTCATATGCCTCTGCGTAGTATTCCTCGACACGACCCGCGTCACAGAGTGTGGTCAGTGAAGGATCGATAGGGAGTGTACCGAGCAATGGCGCACCGGTCATACCTACGAGTTCGGTCCCATTGCTGGGGCCAAATATCTCATAGCGCTCCCCATTGGGTGGCTGGAAGTATGACATATTTTCAACTACACCAACAATTTCACCCTTAAGTTGCTGCACCATATTGATACATTTCATCACGATCATGGTAGCCAGCATTTGAGGTGAGGAAACGATGACAACCCCATCCAATGGCAGAGCTTGCATAACGGTCATAGGAGCATCAGAAGTGCCTGGAGGCAGGTCTACCAGCAAATAATCCAGATTGCCCCAGTCCACATCGCTATAGAACTGTTTAATGGCACTGGAGATCATCGGGCCACGCCAGACAACAGGATCGCTTTCTTTCTCCAGAAACATATTCATGGACATTACCTTGATACCGCCTTTACTGCGTAAAGGCTCAATACCACCATTCGCAGATTTATTTGGTGTTCCCTTCGTGCCAAACATGCGCGAAATGCTGGGGCCGGTAATATCACCATCAAGAATACCAACTTGTAGACCCTGGCGACGCAACGAGACTGCCAGCAGACCAGTCACCAATGATTTGCCGACGCCGCCTTTACCACTCATAATTGCGATAACCTGTTTGATTTTACGATCAGCAGCACCAGAAGCCATCGTCAAAGGCACGCCACGTCCAACAGGGGCCTTTTTCGGTGTCACCGAGACTGGCTCACCAACAATCACCGCATTTAAGTCTTTAACTAGTAGATCAAGTTTTTCTGGTGGAAAATGATGGGTCCGTGCGCCACCCGCAACGCTTTCACGTGCCCCCACAGCACAGGCTGTGCAGGGAAGGCCATGACCGTGGAAAATTTTCACTGTCGCGGGGTATTTCGTCACGACATCATGAATAACCATATCGGCAGTAATCGTATCCGCCATTGTTGCTTATCCTCGTATGCAGCCGATACAGTAAATCTGTCTGGCTGCTATTCTTTTAGTAATAGTGAGATGAGTAAAAAATGCGTTGGAAAAGTAAATCCGACTAATGTACTCTGATATATTATAGCATACTTCATCGACATGTGCCCATGTGTGTAAACAGCCAGAAATCAGAGTCTAGCCCATAGTTTTAGTATACTTTTTCTCCTCAGTAGCTGCAAGCGAAAGTCAGGATTTATGTGTTGGACCTATCTATCAGGATATGAGTATGAAATAAGAAAAGCATGAAGGTGAAAGGCAGAGAAGTAGCCGTGTCTGCCCAGTCAATAGCAAAAAAGCGATCCAGTATTACCATGCAGAAAAAGGACAACTTTGTGGTTAATTGCGTGTAGAAATTGGTTATGTTATGATGTTTTCACGAGAGCGGGGGAATTCATCAGCCAGAGGAAGATTGATAATGGAGACAGAGAACGAGATCGCCTATCTTAAACAGGTCAATATTTTTAGTGGTTTAGGTGATGAAGATATTCGAGAACTGGTATCCGTAGCAAAGAAAAGAACCTTTCGGGCAGGAGAAGTGATTTTTCATCGTGATGATCCAGGGCAGGTGCTCTACGTCATTAAAGAGGGCAAGGTCAAAATCAGTTTGATCAGTCCTGATGGACAGGAGATATCACTGGTAGTATTGGGCAAAGGGGAGTACTTTGGAGAAATGGCACTATTGGATGGTTTGCCCCGTTCTGCGGATGCAGTAGCTCTGGAAAAAGTGGAGAGCTATACATTACAGCGCAGTGATTTTCAAAAAACGATTATAAACAATCCGAAAATAGCCATCCGGGTAATGGAAGTATTATCTGAGCGCCTGCGCAAAACAGATCAACAGGTCGAGGACCTTATTTTTCTGGATGTGTATGGGCGCGTTGCGAAAAAATTGTTAGAATTATCAGAAACACATGGAATCCAGGTTGAGCATGGTGTTCGTATTGATGTCCGTTTGACGCAACAGGAACTGGCATCAATGGTCGGGGCATCAAGAGAAAGCGTGAATAAGGTTCTGGGCTATTTTACGGATAAACAATATATCAGTACAGATCGACATCGCATTACCCTGCATAGAGTAGCCGATTTAAGGCGACGTATTTATTAACCCAGGCACCTTACTTTTGTCTATGATGTTACTTCGTAATCTATCGATACGTTCCATGAAATCAGGTACCAGTTCATACTTATGATTAGTATGTATTGAAAAGGAAATCGAGCTTTTGGAGAATACTACTACAAATAAGCAGGGACAACAGGCCGTTATCGAAAATGCATCAGTGCCGACAGCTCCGCAGGAGGAAACAACAGATGTTCCACGCATGGGGACGTTTGCACGTATCAGCGCGTTAATACGCGAGATGCGCCCGCGTCAATGGACGAAGAATGGCGCAGTGTTTATCGGTCTGATTTTCTCACAAAATCTTTTAAATCTAGTCGATTGTGAACGAGCATTACTGGCATTTATTACTTTTTGCTTCGCATCTAGTAGTGTCTATATTCTGAATGATTTGCTTGATCTGGAAAAAGATCGACAGCATCCAACGAAACGACTCAGACCTCTGGCTTCAGGACAATTACCGGTATCCTGGGCTATTGGTGGTATGGGAGTGTTATTACTCCTCTGTGCCGCACTTATTATTACACTCTTTGAGCTTCCAAGTGCTTCTCATCTCTATGGAAATATGGGAGGCGCCAATATTCTATTTACTGTGACAATTGTAGCGTACCTGTTGATGAATGTACTCTATACCGTACGTTTAAAACATGTTGTGCTTATTGATGTATTCATAATTGCGCTCGGCTTTGTCCTGCGTGCCCTTGCCGGAACGTTGGTCATTCCCGCGATTATTTCTCCCTGGTTGTATCTGGTCACCAGTTTCCTCTCGCTCTTCCTGGCTTTAAGTAAACGCCGCCATGAATTGGTATTGTTGCAAGGTCAAGCCAGTAACCATCGTAAGATTCTTAAAGAATACAGCATTCCAATGCTGGATCAGATGATTACGATTGTGGTGGCTGGCACGCTGATGTCGTACAGCCTCTATACGATTGAAGGCCCAACCGGGAATCAACGGTTACTGGTGACGGTGCCTTTTGTTCTGTACGGGGTTTTTCGCTATCTTTATCTTGTGTATATGCGTATGGAAGGTGGCAGCCCTGATGAGGTCCTATTGCGTGACCGCCCAATACTGGTAACCGTCTTGTTATGTACTGTTCTCGTTGTCGCAGTACTATACCTGCGAATATTATAGAAGTAGGAAAATTGGTGTATGGTCTGTTTACTTCTATGTTTCGGACTAGTATAGTATTTTGCGTATATTAGTTATCCTGAGTGGAAACAAAAGTTCAGCATGTGCAGACCTATTGCTTTGTACATGCTGATGGTACGTAAGTATGCACGCATGCTGAATTTACCTTTATTTTTCACCAGTTTGTACGCTGGTTGATCGTCATAGACGTTCTATCAAAGGAAAGATATGTCTGGGCGTCTGCATGTGCATATGTCAGGTGAAATGGATTCACCGAATTGTTGTTTGAATACGCACATAAGGAGATGGGATATGCCTGATTGTGGTGTGATCCTGCATCCTGAGGGAAGTTCCGGACGGCGATACATTTATATTGGTATCTGCACTCTTAGGAGAAAGTTGATATGAAAACGCTCATCATTATTCCGACTTACAATGAGTATGAAAATTTACGCCCATTACTCGATACGGTTTTTTCATATGCTTCACAAAGTGATATTTTAATCGTTGATGATAATTCCCCCGATGGTACTGGTCAGTTAGCTGATGAAATAAGTAAAACGGATCCTCGTCTCCATGTGATGCATCGCGCTGGTAAGTTAGGCTTAGGAACCGCATATGTAGCCGGTTTTAAGTATGCTATTGAGCATCTTTATGACGCTGCATTTGAGATGGATGCTGATTTTTCTCACGACCCTCGTTATCTGCCTGATTTCTTGAAGGCTATTGAAAATGCTGATCTGGTGATCGGATCGCGCTATATTCCTGGTGGTGATACCCCCAACTGGTCGTTTGCGCGTCGCTGTATTAGCGGATGCGGCAATGTCTTTGCGCGTTTTATGCTCCATATTCCTGTACATGATTGTACGGCGGGTTATCGTTGCTATCGACGTGAGGTGCTGGAAAATATCGATCTTGATACGGTACAGTCACAGGGGTATGCATTCCAGGTTGAACTGGCATATCGGGTCATGCGTCAGGGTTTTAAGATTGTCGAGATTCCCATTATTTTCATGGATCGCCGTGTTGGCAAGTCGAAGATGTCACGGAAGATTGTGTTTGAAGCCTTTACATATGTTGTTCGTGCCAAGTCCGGCAAAGTGCCTTTACCTGTTCCTCGCACACAGTCACAGTCGATTAAAGTTGGCTAGTTCTGGTCTGACTGTTTTTGTGAAATACTCGCGCTAATCTGTCTGGGCGGCTCTCTGAAGATGTGATGCTATGTTTGTAGTCGCCCTGCGTCTGGTTCCTTTTTCATTCCATTGTTGGTAAGACTGGAACTGTTGTGTGTTCTCCTCGGATGAGGACGAGGGTCGATGACGGTCTATTTAAGTGATTTATAGCGATGTGAGGATTTGCCTTTTTTCTTCTTCTTCGAGTTTGAGGGTTTCTGGTAAGGATCTTTTTCATCCTCTTCATATTTGTAACGTGGGTCCATGCCATACATGCGTTTCATTTCAATACGATGTTGAGCGCGTGTCGCGACATCGTATGGTGCTGCGTTCAGAGCTGTTGTGAGCTGATGTGTGGTTTTAGCTTTGCCGCCCTGATCTTTAACGCTTTGCTTGACTTCTCCATCATCACTATAGGTGAGTATCGGGTTGCCTTTTTTTCGGGCCTCGGCTGCCAGACGGGCGATTACGCTATCGGCTGTTTCGCCATGACGTGAATAGATAATACAAATATGGTCTTCGTAAATGGTCTGTTCACGACTTCCACTGCCGTCAAAGACCACAATCACGCGGTATATGGTATCGCGGAAGCGGTTTTTCAGTTGTTTTACCAGGACGTTACGTGCTTCTGCTCTGTTTTTGGCTTCCACCAGTTTAAACATAGGATTATTCTTAATAACATTATATCCGTCGACGAGAATATCACTTGGCATAACAAACTCCATGATAAGGGTAGGTAGTTGTTGCAAATGATGTTATCGTCTGGATGCGAAAACGCTAGACTTAACCTATGTAATAGATTTGCAACGCCCCTTTAGTATTTTTTTTTGATTGGGATGACAATGGATCGTCATAATTACGATGGTCAATTTATGGATTATTTCTATTTTACCCTACTTTACTCTAGATGACACCAAATTCAACCAATTAAGCTAGTTGCGATTGTCTCTTGATGCACTAAGCTTTATAGATTGGTGCGTATATATGTGTTTATGCTAATGAAAGCTGGTCTATACCTTACATGTTGATGGATCTATGAATAGATGTGCTTGAGGAATTGTAACAGAGTGGTGATAGCTGCGCGAATATCTATGTGCAGGAGGTTGAAGATGAAGGTGTTGGCATTCTGGAAGATTTCTGCTATGAGGACAATGATAAGGAAAAGCAGCAGGAGCAACGAGAGGATAATCAGGAGCCGTGACAGGATGTTTCCCTGTGGGTGTTGAGGCGCGGGGTGTGTTTGAATCTGATCGATGTCGATTGGTGCTGCTGTTGCTGTGGTAATGGCAGGTGGCATGGGTGAGTTGGGTGGTAATGGTGAAGATCTTGGTGTTGGTATACGCGTGGGTGTAGGTACTTCAAGTGTCTGTATCATGGGCATGGGGAGGGTTTCGCGTGTTTCAAGTGGCGCTATGGCCTGGAATTTCCCAGGTACGATGCAGATGAGTGGGGATGGTGCTGTGTGTTTGCGCTGGAGCTGGGCCTGACGGGTATCTGTGAAGAGTGCGCCTGCCAGTGGTTCAACATCAGTGCGGAATGGGAGGCGCGCTTCCTGTGCGCATGCGCCACAAATACCATGTACAGAGTCCCAGCAATCGGGACAGGAGGGCCGACGGCACCGAAAGCAGAAGTGGCACATGCTCATAAAGGCAGATTCCAGCGCGATTTGTGAAGTATGAGCCAGATAACTATATTCTTTGGCCGGGGCATAGATGGCCTGACAGATAGTACAACTGATGGTGTTTCCTATTTCTGTCTGCGTATCGATGCGTTTTTTTGCTGCTTTTTGTTGATTGGATAGAGGTGTATCAGACACAAGGTCCTCCAGGCTATAATTATTGATTTTGTGCGCTAACTCACATTCATATTATACTCTGTTTGAATAGCATGTTAGATATAGAAATACCATTGGTGCAACAGGCGTCCAGCTTTTTTTGCTTGCTTTCTGGAATGGGGCAGCAAAGTGCTTGACAGAGCAGGTTTCATCTGGTATTATCTAGCACGTGAGCAGTGCTGAGAGCACAGCGAACGAGAAGAGTTGGAGCCGTGGTGTAGTGGCCTAACATGTCTGCCTGTCACGCAGAAGATCGCGGGTTCGAATCCCGTCGGTTCCGTTTTGAACTAC
>DATJIE010000053.1:0-27014 GCA_035493535.1 Dictyobacter sp. | reverse complement strand
CTACTAATGTTATAACGGAGAGCACACCAATCCCAATCGAAAAATCGAGCGTAGCAGCAGGCACACCAATACTGCCAGAAATCAGACCAAGACCCAATACAGGCAAATCCGCGCCAAGATAGCCAACGGCAAAATAACCAGAATTGACCTCGCCACGACGATCCACTGGCGCGACATGATTTAGCAGCATCGCACTACCCATGTAGGCCAATCCCTGTCCCAGACCACCACAAATCGCGCTTAACAGAAACAGAATAATCGACTGCGAATAGAGCGACCACGTCGTTAAGGCCAACCCGATCACTAAAAAGGCTAAACCAATCATCATATTGGTCCGTTCAGGCACCTGACGCAGTAACAACTGAGCAAGCGCCGAAAAACCAAAGACAATAAAGACCGCCAACCCACCAATAACCAGATTATTGATCCGCAACAGGCTTACAACCAGATCAGGAGCAAGTGATGTGAAGACACTTAACAGAGAATACGCGCAGAAAACAGAAACGGATGCCACAACAAATATCCAACGGATGTCGCCCGGCACACCGATACTTTGTGGACGCCATCTGCTCTGTCCCGTACGACGAACCGTCTCCGGCAGAGTCCAGAGGCCAATCACCGCAGGAAGGAGCAGCACGATATGCGCGAGATAAGGCAGAATCGTAGGCAATGGCAAAAACTGTGCCAGCACACTGGCAACAACCGGACCAGTACCCAGACCAAGCATGTTACTGGCGGTACTGACAACCGCGGCATAGCGCAAGTTTTTGCGTGGTTGCAACTCATTCAAAGCCGCTGTAGCCGTACTTGTACACAGGCCAGCAGAGAAACCCGAAATGATACGGCCAACAAACAACCACGCGACACTCTGAGCACTGATAAAAATAAGGGAACTCAGAATGGCGCAACCCATCGTAATCAACAATACCCGGCGGCGTCCAATCTGGTCCGAGAGCCGCCCCAGGACCAGCAAAATCGCCATCACAGCCAATGGATACGCCGCGTAAATACCCGTAATCATGCCTTCCGAAAAATGCCAGCGTTCCTGATACAGGACATAGAGGGGCGCAGGGGTCGTAGTCCCAAACATCGTTACAAAGAAAGCATAAGAAACAAGCCAGAAGGCGCGACTAAAACGAGAAGTATCTGGTGTATGCTCCCCCTGGAGAGCCGCATCAGACTCCATTGATTTTTGTGTCATCGTACCACTTTCCATTCAGATAATAAACAAATAGCTACCCAAGAGAAAAAGAGAGAGAGAATGATGAAATATTCCTGTATCCTCTACACGTTTTTTCTCAACCATACGTCGCAGGCTACTCAACAATTGAGTAGCAGATATAGTAGATACTACAACACGTCACACGATAAGGACAATAACAAGCAAGCACCACCCGTCCATGAATCATAACACAAGAGGGTCATCCAGCAATGAAAAAGCCATGCTCATGTAGAAAAGAGGAAGGATAATCACATCCAGAGGATACACAAAGCAGAGGTAAAACTTTGATTCCAGGTTTTATTAAAGAGAGGAATTTTCTGTTCCATGTATCATTCCGCACACAAGAATCAAACCCACTGGCAATGATTATACAGGTATCAATGGGGGAATCAATACATAGATTAGAGAGCTGAAACAGAAAAAACTGATTTGTTCCCGTTACTCTTCATAGTAAGAAGCGACAGATTCACGCTTCATCAATGCGACATCAAGCACATGAGATACTGCTATCGTTTGTGGATCATCAGCCCGCGCCAACAAACTACGCACAGCCACCGCTCCTAACGCCTCTTTATTAACGCGTACGGTTGTAAGCGCAGGGGTCAGATGTTCAACCAGCGCAATATCATCAAAACCGACAATAGAAACATCTTCAGGAACACGGCGACCTGCTTCCCGTAACGCCTTCATTGCGCCGATGGCTGTTTCATCATTCGCGCAGAACAGCGCCGAGAATGGCACATTGCATGCTAATAGACGCTGACAGGCTTTGTAACTACCCTCAGTCGAAAGATCAGAAGACGCAAATAACTCGTTATCGATAGGCAGACCAGCATCAAACAACGCAGCACGATAGGCCGCCGCACGACGTTCAATAGAATAAATTTTGTTCACTGGTTGAACACTATCAGGCCAGACTGGACCACCAATAAATGCGATCCGCCGATGCCCCTGGCTAATAAGGTGCCTGACCGCAATGCTGGCCCCTTCAAAATTATCACAAAGAACGGAGTCAACCGCGCTCCCCGGAACGTGATTATCGATCAACACCAGCGGAATGTTCAAATGCTTGAGTATCTGAATGACTTCAAAATCTGCCGGACCAACCAGCAAAATACCACCAAGCTTCAAATCCTGAATCGTCGATACCAACAACAACGGCGTGCGCACAAGATCCCGTATCGCCTGATAGGTTACTTTGATATTGAATTTCCGCGCCTCACGTTCAACGCCATAGAGAATATGTGACCAGAATGGGTTGTTGGTCGCAGCCCCACCATCCAACCTGGAACAGTAGAGGAAACCAATTTCTTTCACCGATCGGCTACCATTACGTGGCGGCTCCTGACTTACTTTCCGCGCATAGCCTAGCTCCGTCGCTGCTTGAAGCACACGCTGCCGAATATCTGCTGTCACATTGCTGTGATTATTAAAGACACGTGAAACAGTGCCCACCGAGACATCTGCCTTCCGGGCAACATCTTTGACTGTTACTGAACCGATCACAGGCAAAATCTCTTTCTTTTTATCAAACAAGTAGACATCAACACCATTATATGATGCCCTTTCTGATGAACCATCAATGAAATTCATCGAATTAAACCGTACAATATTTCCTTTTGAAAGTCAATAGCTGTGAAACAAATAGAAACACATATAGGATTCAAATACACGAATTTACTCTTATTTTTCTCAAATGGTTTCCTTTTTATTTTATTCAGGCTACGCATTGCTTTGATTTCCATAAACATATACATCACCTTATTGACAATTGATGGACCAAAATGGCGGGAAAAATTCATTGAAACATTTACTGTTTCACCGTTAAATAGCTAAAAAAAATCAAGGAAAGGAGAGAAAAATTTCATCAGAGTGACGTCAGAAAAAGGAGCTACAAATACAATAAAGTTTAATTACTACACACAAATACAGTATCATCTCATACAATGCCATTAATACAGCAAACACTCGGTAAATAATTTTTACTACTCAATTAATCTTGACAATACATATTACATTATGTATACTTTTGAAAACGGTTACATGAAAACGGTTACACATAATCGATAACAGAATAGGGTAAGACTCGGCGGGGATGTTCACGCCTGGGTTCTCGACGCAAGCAAAGGGGCTGCAATGTCGAAGTTAACGATTAAAGACATCGCCAGGATCGCTGGTGTTTCTTACGCAACCGTCTCACGAGTATTAAATAATCATCCAAGCGTCCGTCCGGCTGTACGTGAGCATGTCTGGCAGGTAATTAATGAACACCGCTATACTCCTCAAGCGGCGGCACGCAACCTTGCAAACCAACGTACCCGCATTATCGGTGTTATGTTCCCTCGTAACGCTGATCGTCTACTCACAAATCCTATCTTTGCCTCCTTTGGTCAGGGAATTGGTCAGGTCTGTGCGCAACGTGGATATCTGGCAATGCTCTCATTAGGAATGCGCGACATGGAAGAAGAGATGCTCTTCAATTTACTGCGCAGTCGCCTTTTCGATGGCGTTGTACTGATCAGCAATGATGCGCATGATCCACTCCCCCACATTCTCAAGGAAACGCAGATTCCTTATACACTCATTGGTCATAATTCAGAAGATGAAGAACTGGTATCAATCGATGTCGATAATATTGAGGGCGCATATAAAGCGGTTTCACATCTCACAGCACTTGGACATCAACGTATCGCGTGCATCAAAGGTCCACCCTGGGAACACTGTTCGCAGGATCGCTACGAAGGCTATGTGAAAGCCTTGCAAGAGGTTGGCCTCCCGATTGATGCTAATCTGGTCTGCACAGGAGATTGGACGGAACGCAGCGGCTATACTTCAATGCGCCATTTATTGCGCCTTGAACAACCACCAAGCGCAGTCTTTTGCTCTAATGACCTGATGGCAGCAGGGATATTGCACGCACTTTACGAACGCGGGTTGACTGTACCTGCGGATGTCGCCATTGTTGGTTTCGATGATTTACCACAGACAAGCATCATTATCCCATCACTCACGACTATCAGACAACCGGTTGTCGAAATGGGCATGCAAGCAACAGAGATGCTCATTCAACAATTAGAGCAGCATGATTACCAACCCACGCGCATTATTCTCCCAACTATGTTGATCGTACGTCAATCCTGTGGAGCCTTCCATCATCTAAAAGATGATGTTCTGTAACCATATGTAAACAAGATAGGTGCTCAACCCTGACACAACGCAAAGAACCCATCGTGAAGCACTGGTATTTTCCGATCCTGAAATGTGCTGGAGAGAAGCCCATAAGCTCTATTCAGTGGCCCTTACAGGCAACCTCCTGTACATAGATTAACACCAATGGTTTGTTTTTTGACTTCTTTAGTGAATTGAGTATGTTTGCAATGCAGCAATATGACAAAGATGCAATTTGAGCAAAGGAGTGAGACGCAATGGACGCATTTCGGATGAATCGTCGTCAGTTTGTCAAAACAACAGCAAGCACAATCGGGGCAGCGACCCTACTGGGAGGATCACTTGCGGCGTGCGGTGGTACTACATCATCATCAACAACCACGATTAACTATTGGGATTTCTGGGTCAGTCAGGCACCGTGGGTAGATAATGAAATCAAACTGTTCCAGCAGGCCAATCCAAAGATTACGATCAAAAAGACAACCCGCGTCACTGATACGTACGCCAATCTGATCTCATTGGGCATGAAAAGCAATAACGCTCCGGATGTATTTATGCAACCGAACACACCAACACTGAACGAACAGGTATCCAATGGTTGGCTATTGCCGGTTGATAAATGGGCTACCGACACATGGCGGGCACAGTTTCCCGACAACACGTTTTATGAAGGCAGTAATATCTTCAACAATAAGCTCTACTCAGGCCCTTTCTCTGGCAGTCCCGGCTACTTTTTCCAGCTCTACATTAATAATGCTGTCTTCCGACAGGCTGGATTAACGAATCCCGATGGCACGATTAAGTTGCCAAAAACCTGGGACGATGTGACCACCATGTCTGAAACGATTACACAAAAGAGCAATGGTTCAACGTATGGGCTGGGGTTTGGCAATGGACAGAATTTCATCCTGGCATGGTGGATCGAGGTCTTTGTTCGTGGCGCTGGTGCGGTTGGTGGCGCATTCCAGCAGGATTTACGTACTGGCAAATGGACCTATGGAACTGATCGCAACTACATGGATTTCATTCAACTGTTGCTGGAATGGAAACAACGCGGCTATATCTACCCGAATTCGATGAGCATCTCGGATGAAGAGGCACGAGCATTCTTTGAACGTGGCAAGTTCGGTATGACCGTCGGTGGCGTCTGGAATCAGGCGGAATGGACACAACACAACTTCACAGACTACAGTCTTGTCATATTACCATCTCCCGCAACGCAACTTCAGGGATATTATTATAAATCCGGTGGTGGTTCCCTATTTATGATCTCCGCGAAAACCAAACATCCTGATGAAGCCTGGGCATGGTATAGC
The DNA here is from genome assembly GCA_035493535.1 of Dictyobacter sp. Classification (GTDB taxonomy): domain Bacteria; phylum Chloroflexota; class Ktedonobacteria; order Ktedonobacterales; family Ktedonobacteraceae; genus Dictyobacter. The sequence continues at coordinate 21,308 of DATJIE010000053.1, read as the reverse complement.
TGGCTCTATAGCCCCGCAGCAGGGAAACGCTGGGTGCAAATGGCAGAGGATGTTTCGGTCTTCCCGCAGGATAATAATCCCAGCTTTGTGAAATCCAAACCGTTCGCGCAATACATCGCGGCGAATAATATGACACTGCCCGGTCCCAGCGCAGCCCTGCGCAATCCCCTGACCTCGCATGTAATCCAACAAACGATCAGTCCAGATATCAATGATGTGATCGCAGGGATCTATACCGGGCAACTGAAAGATATTCAATCAGCACTGACAGAACTGGCAGGACGTTATCAGGGTGCGCTGGATAAGGGCATTCAGCAAGCCCAACAGCAGGGATACAAAGTCAGTCTCAACGATTATATCTTTAGCGATTGGGATCCCACAAAACCATATACGATGAAACCCGCCAGTAAATAATCGACAGGTCCACAGCACGTATCGTGTCCTGTTTCTATGGATGCTATACGTGCTGTAGGTCTATCATTACGCAATTCATAGAGAAGCGCAACTCATTTGAGACGTTGAGGAGTTTGTTCGTATGCAACTTTCAACAATGGCAAAGAAGCCAGAGCTTTCGCCCGAACAGAGAAAAACGGTAAAAAAAGCCAGACTCTGGCAACAAATACGTGCAAATGGTTGGTCGTATGTCTACCTTGCACCAATGGCACTCCTGCTGCTGGTCTTCATCATTTACCCGCTGTTTGCATCGCTTGGCTACACCCTGTATCAATGGAATGGTATCGGTGATCCCAGTAACTTCGTCGGGCTGGCAAACTTCGTACGAGTGCTGCACGATGGAATTTTCTGGGAAGCGTTTCTGCATACGTTCATTTATACGCTGGTGCTGGTTCCCGTACAGCTTCTACTGGCGCTGGCACTGGCGCTGATACTGAACAACCCGAAGATGCGCTTCTCAACTTTTTATCGCTCAGTCTACTTTATTCCAGTCGTCACATCCGCAGCGGTAATCGGTATTGTCGTGCGCCTCATCCTGACCAACTTCGGTGATAACGTCAATCAATTGCTGCTGAATCTGCATCTTATCCATAGCCATATCGACTGGCTTGCCGACCCACATTTCGCGCTGGGCATCATCATAATCGTGGGTATCTGGAATACGCTTGGTTACAATCTGGTCTATTTTCTGGCGGGTCTGCAAACAATCCCCACCGAACTCTATGAAGCGGCGGAACTGGATGGTGCTGGCCCGATTGCTCGCTTCTTTTATATTGTCGTGCCAATGCTGCGTAGTGTGGGCCTGATCATCTTGATTCTCGCCATTCTTGGTAGTCTGCAAGTTTTCGATCTGGTACAGGTATTGACAGCAGGTGGCCCGTACTTTTCAACCGAAGTCGTCAATACCTACATCTACCATCAGGCATTCGGTGGCTTCTCCAGTACAGTGACACAACCAGATATCGGTCTGGCTTCAGCATCATCATTCTTCTATGGTCTGATATTGATCGTGCTTTCATTCATCCAGGTACTCATTTTCCGCTACTCCGCGAGCCGTCGCGCCGAGCAACGTCTGGCCTAGCCAGGGAAAGGAGGAAATTTCAATCATGACATTTCTCGCAACCATCACAGCAAACATACAACGAAAACGTCTGAACAGCTATCGTCATTACATGGTGCGCCGCCGCCTGCTTGGCCTGTTGACCCATGTCATATTACTCGTCTGTGGTGTCCTCTGGATGTATCCATTCCTCTGGACGCTGGGCAGCTCATTTAAAAGCATCGATGGCTTCTTCAATGAAGGACTGAACATCTTCCCTAAAGAATTTGAATGGTCGAACTATGTTCAGGCATGGAATGAAGCCTCGTTTGGACAATTCTTCTTTAATACGGTCTTTGTCACCGTGCTGACGGTCATCTGTACGCTGCTGTTTGCTTCGATGGCTGGCTATGTGCTGGCACGAAAAAGCTTTCCGGGTAAAAAATACTTTATCGGGCTAATCGCAATAACATTGTTTTTGCCACATGGCTACACAATTCTGCCCGTATTCGATATCGTGCAACGCCTGGGACTGCTGAACACGCTCTGGTCAATTATTCTGGTACAGACCGCTGGTGGCATGGTCTTCAGCACATTTCTGTTTATGGGCTACTTTACCGCGATTGATCGGGAGTTAGACGATGCAGCACGCGTCGATGGAGCAAACTTTCATCAACTGTTCTGGCGTGTCTTGTTTCCACTCTCCGGACCAATGCTGGCAACCGTGGCCCTGTTTACGTTCATTGGCACCTGGAATAGCTTTTTGATCCCGCTCGTCTTCACGCTGGGGCAACCACAATTACAAACACTGGCAGTTGGCATGTTCGCCTTCATCGGTCAAAACTCGACCCAATGGACCTACCTGTGCGCAGGCTCAGTGATTACGCTAGCACCGATCATGCTGGTCTTTATCCTGCTGCAACGCTACTTTATTAATGGCATTGCGGGTGCGATTAAATCATAACACAAAGCCCTTCTTAGTACATCTCTTTTGATGCGTACAAAAGAGATGTGCCACTTCACATTTTCATCACAAAACAAAATATATGAGCAGAACAATGAATTATAGCTTGCTTCAGTATATTCTATACGTTATAGTAAAAAAATAATTGTTGAGACAGCAAATTATATTTTCAACCACCAACAAATTCCAGCTTAGAGCAAGAGGAGATGATCCTATTGGCAACAGAACACCACAATAGTACAGTCCTTCACCCACAAATAACAGCACCCACAACGCAGCCCACCACAGAATATCTCAACTTCGCATTGGACAATGCGGCAACGCTCAATATGCTAGAGCTTGAACTCTCAAGCGTGCGACCTGAAGTCACACGGTTAATGCGCCAACGGGCGGTACAGTTGGTAACACACTTGCTGGAAACATATCAATATTACCTTACACCTTCTATTCTCGCTCAAACCTCTATTCACGCAGAAGCACAAAATATCAGCCAACGTGTGTTTCTCACGGACGATATGATGCTTAATAGCTTTAGCACATTCTGGGTCGAGAGCCTGTATAATGAACACAATATCGCCGTCGTTGATAGCGCCAGAGAAGGTGCGAAATCGCTGGCACTGTATCACTCCATCGGGCAGATTATCCTGGTCAGCGACCATACAACATGGTGGCATGATCTCTCATCAGAAGAGCGATCACGCCTGATACAACTCTTTTGTCAACAGCCATTACCAGCCGAACAACGAGAGGCCTATGCCCGTGCACTCCTCACCATAGACCATATCCATACAGTGCTGGCGGAAGAACTGATTCATCACTATCAGGGACTCTATGTACCGGTCTTTTGTCGTGAAGTCATGGTACGTTACTATCGCTCTCGCCTCTGCCGACAGGCTGGATTAAGCTACCTTGAAGCGGAAACTGATCGACAATGCTCGCTATACTGTGAAGAGTTCATTACAACGTATGGCGCGAAAACGTTTCATCACCTCAATTTTGGCACGTTGGCGGATCAGGCACACGCGGAACAACACTACAAACGCATGTATACAGACATCCGTAAACAGCTACCACAATTCGCCTATGCCATTGCCTGATCCGCGCCCGCACCATTGCTATAAGAAATGCAAACTCCTCCTTGACGCCGCAGGCATTCAGGTTCTATAGTTAGAACACAAAAAACACGCTTGATGCAGCATAATGGAGAGATTCATGGACGACAAACAGCAAGAACGAGCGCGTCAATTGATCACCCAACTATCACAAGGCAACTATCAGGAAGCAGTAACGTATTTCAATCGTCAGATGAGAGAGGCCCTTACCCCAGGTGAACTACAAAATGCCTGGCATATCCTTGAAAACCTGCATGGCACATTACAACGGCAGAATTCGACTCGGGCAACATATCTCGCGCCATACCACGTAATCATTGTCTCATGCACTTTTACCAATAGAGAGTTGGAGTTGCATATCGCGTTCAACGCGGAAAACGAAGTGAGTGGCTTCTCATTCCATCAACCCCAGACAGTCACCCGACCAGCCGATGAGCAGATCAGCTATATTCAAGCGGAGAGCTTCATCGAAAAAGAGATAGAGGTAGGAACAGGTGAGTGGAGTCTCCCAGGTATCCTGACGCTCCCCACCGGAGAAGGACCATTCCCCGCGCTGGTACTGGTTCATGGCTCTGGTCCACAGGATCGGGACGAAACCATTGGCCCAAACAAACCATTTCAAGATCTCGCATGGGGCTTAGCATCACAAAACATCGCGGTGCTGCGCTATGATAAACGAACGCTTACCCATCATGACAAAATTCAACTGGCGACATTGACAGTACAGGAAGAGACAATTGAGGACGCCCTCGCAGCCGTTGCCCTCCTGCGCACAACAGCACAAATCAACTCACAACAAATATTCGTCCTCGGTCATAGTCTGGGTGGCTACCTGCTGCCGCGCATTGGCACATTAGATAGCGAAATCGCCGGACTCATTATGCTGGCTGGCAGCTATCGTGCACTGGAAGATATCATCGTCGATCAGATCACCTATATCCAATCGACCAGGGACGTTGTCGTAGAGGAAGAGCAGCAATATCTCCGCACACTCAAAGAGCAAGCAGCACGCGTTAAAAATCCACAACTACCACTGGATACGCCCACAAGTGAGCTGCCTTTTGGCGTTCCGCCCGCGTACTGGATCGACCTGCGTGATTACCATCCGGGGGAAGTGGCGCAAGACATCAAACAACCGCTGCTCATTCTACAGGGCGAAAGTGACTATCAAGTTACAATGGAAGATTATCAGCAGTGGCAACACGCACTTGCCAACCGTTCCAATGTACTGTTCAAAAGCTATCCGGGGTTTTATCACCTGTTCATGCCTGTAGCGGGGGGCAAAATGGCGACCCCAGCAACCTACACCATCCCCGGACATGTCCATACAGATGTCATACAGGATATAACCCAATGGATCAAAGCCCATGAAGTCTGACGTGAAAAACAGGCCAGATAGCATTCACTCTTTTTTGTCATCATCACCCAGAGCCAGCACATGCTGCACCTCATAAGCAACTTCACGTTGAGAGTGTGCAAGTTCACGGATCGTACTTAATACAGCGAGGAGTAACACACAAGTTCCCAGCAGGAAAGTAAAAAAAGCAATCATAGCGATGAGATTAGAACTCGTCAGCGCGGATAAAGCAATAATTAACATACTGGCAATAAAAATCAAAATAGAGAGACTCACATTGAATGCCGCATTATGAATCATTGTGTGGCGCTGCAATATATGTGGAAGCTGTACCACAATTTCTTGCGCACGCTGCACACGAAAATCAATCATAGATGTAGCCACCATATTGTGCGCAAGTGCCTGCAAAATATCGATTCGTTCGTGATTCATCATGCGCATCCGCATACTGATCGCCTCATAACGCGCCAGCAGGCCATTCATTAATAGTGTACAGGCGCTGATCATGACAACAGGTGCAATAATCAGGCTGATGTTATGAAAAATAGCCTCGATGTCCATAAGCCACTATGGTTAACCTCCCTCCTGTCGTATGTGGTACAGAACAGAAGAAAACGTGTACACACTCGTCTACTTCGCATGCAAACTTGCTCATGGGCGAGAAGCAGACATATCGAAGAGTCTGTTTACTCTCTACCTGCTCTTCTATCATGATACATTGTATCTCCTTATATCAAATTATGTCATTTAGTGCCAGCCCACTAACGATAAACGTCATCAACACGCTAAAATGGGAGAGAAGCCACCCGCTCACAGAGACCTTTACCTGACTTGAAACATAGCAGAACGTTAACCGGTGCCAGCAGGCATTGAATAACATCACCACTACAAATATCCCAAACAATCCCGAAACCATCACCAAACAATCTTTCGTAATTATTCAGAATGTTTATATTGCCCTCAGAAATAAGAATTTTAAATAAACGCTTTATTTCATCTACCATACGAATTAATTCTTTCCTTCTTTTACCATAGTTTTCTGCAATTTTATAGGATAGGATAAGATGGGATGTACAATTAGTAACCCAAAAACTGCAATAACATGTTCAGGACAAAGAGAAGAAGCATGGACAAATAAGTTAATTTTTTATGATCGTATGACCCTTGAAGTCTGGTTGGCGGGTATGCAAAAAATATTGCCCCTACGAAAATGAAGTAACACAACGAGAAATAGCAATCAGGAATAGGGATAGAAATCACCCGTCTGCCAATAGAAGAGAAATGAAAAACCTATTGCATGTGATGCACGAGAAAATCCGAAAAGTTTCGCTGTTCTACCTGAGATACAGAGAAAAAGAGTTTACACATTTATAAATAAAGGAGAACATTGTAGTATGAATCTACAACATTTCAGAGCTGGTCGCCGGATGGGCTATCTGGGCGTATTTGCTTTGATCATTCCATTATTACTGAGTTCATGTGGTGTCACCATATCAAGCGAAAAATTGCTGGCAGATTTCCGCTTGCTTTCGCAAAGCATCTCGACAACCCACCATACACCTTCAATGTCGTTTACCATATCGGGCCATGTGAGCCTGAGCAACCCACTACCACCTGATATCCAGCAGGGAACATATACACTGGCGGGCAATGGTACTGAAGCATTGGCTCAAAAGGGACAAGAGCAACTGCAATTGACGACATCAAATGCGAACGCACATCAGTCTATCTCCGAAATCTATGAACAGCATCACCTCTACGTCCAGTTACAGAGCCAGCAGTGGTTAGCTGTTCTTCTATCAAATCAAATGACGAGTAACATTCGAACCATCAAGACCAGTAAAATCGCGCAGGCATTGCAATCCAGCAATCCCAATATCGCAACATTACTTCCACTGGCGCAGCATATGCAAATACAGGACCATGGGAATGTCGCACTCAATGGACAACAATTGCACTATCTTACGATCTCCTTTGACACGTATGCGATGAAACAGTTTTTAAACAACGCGACGAACATCACATACGGACAATGGCAGTATTCCCTGGCAACGGCAAAGGGCAGCGTAGGTTTATGGATCGCCTCCTCTAACCTCATCAATCAAGTGAACATCACTGCACAAATGAGTGTAAACGCAGTGAACACACAAACGCATGTACAGGAACGATCCACGATCAAAACCAATACGACAGTAAAATTGAGCAAAAGCGTACAGCCAGTTTCAGAGTCAATCACAATACCCCAAAACGCACGAGTAGTGAATCTTGGCACAGGTGAAACTTTACCAGGTTTATCGCCACAGGCGTCGCCGACCACCATATCATCTACGCCAACGCAAACAGCTTGCTCCGGCTCAACATGCCAATCAGGAGCACAAAATCTACCAATGAGTCTCTTCAACACACTTCCAACGGTACAACACACCTGGTACAGTGCGCCAAATAATGATCCGCCTGGCTATGATAGCTATGCCCATGCGAAGGGTGATGGCACATATGCCTCTCCCATTACATTCGCAATCGCCGATAATAGCTCGACCTTTCATCAAGGAGAAGAGATCTATATTCCGGAACTGGAAAAATATTTTTACGCAGAAGATACTTGCAGTGCCTGTGCCCAGGATGGACACATTGATCTCTGGACAGGCGACATCTCCAGTCAGTGCGCAGATAATATTACAGTTCCACCAACTATCTATAGTTCCAGTACCGATCCTGAACCAGTTCATTATCTGGCTGTGACAGCAAGTGATACAGCGGACCAGAATTACACAGTGAACACGCAAGCATTCACCTGTGGAGGTGGGGGGAATTGATTTGGAATGCTCGCAATAGTATACGCTTTTCGTACTGATTCACTCAGATGAAACCAACCCGACAAGCGAATCAGACATCATGCTAGACTCGACGAGATAGGAAGGTTTTAGAAAGGCAATACTCACATGGTGATAGATGTAGCAACCGGCCCTACCAGAAAATGACAGGTAGCTATCAGCGCTACACCTCATCACCACCATGTGTAATTAGCCATATTGTACTTAACCTATTTCGCTTCAAGTAAATGTCGTGGCATATTTGAATTATGTATTTGTCCAGACAAATACATAATTCACTTCATATAGAAAACATCTAAAATGGCGGGGAAAAATTGTTTTATTCGCGCATCATTTTATTGTTATCGCAATCTACATATTAATCAATAAGGTAAAGTTAATGTATACTTTTGATAATTATTACCTGATTCACCATATTCGACGTAAAACCGGACGTGATATCTATCATGTGTATCCCAGAAATGAACCAGAACGAAACATGATACTGAAGATCTTTGACGCCGAATGTCTCCTACCAACAACGACATTGGATGACATTCAGGAACTGGATCAACGCTTGCAACGGTTGAAACATCCTCACATTGTGGCGATGCGAGAACTGGGTATAGCGCAAGGTGAACCTTACGTAGTCAGCACCTATTTACCACATGGTTCTCTGAGCCATTTTTTAAATCAACGTTCCTCAAAACAGTTGAGTATTGATGAAGCAATAGGAGTAGTAATGCAGGTTGGGCAGGCAGTAGCTTTTGCTCATACACAAGGGCTGCTCCATCTCCACATCAGACCAGAGAGTATCAGGCTCAATGAGCGAGGCGAGGTGTTACTGACCAACTTCAGTCTGGGCAGTATTCTCAACGAAAATAGCTTAGAGGACAAAGCTGATAATAGGGAGCACTCATACATCGCCCCAGAACAGATTGTCGGAATGACCGTTCCATCGAGTGACCAATATGCTCTGGGCTACCTGCTCTACGAGTTAATTACAGGAACACAACCGTTTGTAAAAACAAAGGATGCTTCTCCCCTATCGAATAACACCGATCAAACGGCACCAGTGGCACCTACAACCCTGGTGCCTGCGTTATCACAGGCCATTGAAGCTGTGATATTACAGGCTCTGGCAATACATCCCAGAGAACGATATGCTGACATTGCTACATTTCTGGAGGAACTGAAGACTGCGGCACACCCGGAACCTCCTGCTTTCCCTTTCGCTCATCTGACAGCAAATCCTCAAAAAGATGCCGATAAAGTGGAGAAAAAAGAGCATCTATTCCCATTATTGACGCTTCCACATCCGCTTGAACCAGATACATCGGAAACATCACTCCAGGGCCACTATCCGCAGATGAAGCGCAAACCACGTACCGATAAGCAAGCAGAGACGGCATTAGAAGATAATGTAGCGTTGCAACTGGAAACATCTCACGAACCAGCTTTTGCGCATCCCGCAGTTGATCCAGAGACACGACCAGAGCTTTCTGCTTTGACTGATCATGATCAGGTTCAAGAACAAAGACAGGAACTTTCTCACGCGAAAACACAACTTACGTCTACTGAAGCCGAACTTGCTACCTTGCATGCTGCTACTGATCTGGCTACAGTAGATCCAGCCCTTGATGACGCCAGCGAATATATCCTGGCCCAACTGGATCTACCGGCTTTCTTAAGCGGTATGTTGCCTGAAGAAAAGGCCAACACCAAAGACGCCGCAACAACTCCTGCGAACAGACAAAAAAAAGAGCCGCATACCATTGATGAAAGCAACTATTTAGAGGATCAGGATGAAGCTTCAGTTCCACCGTTCCAAACTGAGCAGAAAAAACCAACCATTGCTGACATACCCACGCCTCTTGATCCATCTCGCGATGATGCACAACCAGATGCTACCGTCCTGCCAGAGAAAGCATTTGAAGACGCATCCCAGCAAAAATCTGATAACGATAAACATCTGGCAGAGGCAAGGGTTGAACCACGAGATCGCCTCCCCACAAATGATGAAAAGGGGGAAAATGGTAGCATACCAGACATAGCAGCTCCGCCTGTACGTCGTCAATCCGGTACCTTTTCCAGATTAAAAAATCTGTCACAAACTGGATATAATGAGAACTTGCAGCCAATTGCTCAGACAATAGCATTATCTCCGTCATCTCCAAATATCAATACGAAACGATGGGATGCCCAGGACAATGTTTCCATTCCTGGTGCGTCGCCGTCAACACCAGGAAATAACAGAGTATTGGTTTCAGCCGCTACAGCGATGTCACTGCCCGTCAATAGAAATAGCAACACACCAACCCAACCAAACCAGAAAAGCGTTCCTGATACCAGTACAGCTACGACTGGTATGACCACTCAAAGTTCCCCTACCAATAACAGTTCTACTAACAGTTCTACACGTATATCTCATTGGAGTACTTTCTCTATTTCATCATTGTTTGATCCCCAACATTCAACGCCGTGGTTAATCATGGCAGTAACACTGATCGTACTTGTTGCGCTTGCCGCAAATATATTTAATCCTGGTACAATAGCACTGATCAAGAATGCTCCAACAAATCTCCCCCTGGCAGTAGGAACAACACCAAAAACAACAGCCACACCCATACCGACGCCAAAAACAACAGCCACACCCATACCGACACCGACACCAACACCGAAACCGACGCCAACACCGAAGCCAAAGAAAACGCCAACACCCAAACCAAAACAGACGCCAGTAACTACCAGCCCATCTCTTCCTCTAACGGTTCCAACAGTGATCCCCACAGTGGCTCCAGTATCACACCCAACGGCAACACCAACACCCATGCCAACAAAAGCCCCTTCGTCACCAGGGAATAGTTTTAATGGAACTTATTTTATTATGAATAGATATAGCGGTGAAGTTTTGGATGACACAGATTGGTCAACCAGCGATGGCACAACCGTCCAACAATGGTCAGAGCAAAATGATGAAGCCAACCAGGAATGGCACTTTGTATCGGCAGGTAATGGTTATTATTATATTGAGAATACGTATAGTGGCAAAGTGCTGGATGATACAAACTGGTCAACCAGCGATGGCACCACTATCCAACAATGGACATTAGGTACTGGTCAGGCAAATCAAGAATGGAGCCTTGAAGCAACCGGTGATGGCTATTACTACATTGTGAACCACTATAGTGGTAGGGTACTAGATGACACAAACTGGTCAACCAGCGATGGCACAGCCATCGAGCAGTGGTCATTGGTAAGCGGGCAAACAGCCCAGGAATGGCTGCTGCAAACAGTGTAGATGTATAATAAATGAGAGGCAATCTGAAGACTTATTCTGTATGCCGAACACAACACGTGCAAGAAACCCAATCCTTCAGACAGCAGACGAAGGAAATCAAAGAAAGTTTCAGCAAACAAGCGTGTTCGGCAATTTGCCGAGGGGAAAGAAAAACACCTGAGTGCTTTATAAAAACCTTGCTACGGGCAGCAAGTTTGCTAGTAGAAATTCCGCAAAAGGACGCACAACAGAAGACGTGTACACACTCGTCTAATTCGCGTCCATGCGCAAGCTTGGATACGAATTAGACGAATAAACGCACAAAAGGAGTGATTTAAGCAGTAGAAACTTCTACAAACACCTTGATTGCTTCTTTATCTTCAGTCAGGTGACGCAAAAGCTCGGCATAATTCTCTAAACCACGGATGCGCGTCGTCAAAAGTTTTTTCAGCCAACCGGGATAATAGGCTTCAGCCTTCACCAGATCATCAACACCACTCACAAAATCAGCATGAGAGGCATTCACCGTCCCCACCATCACTTTATTGCCAAGCACAAAACTCTGATTGATCTTATCTGTATGCACCTCGGCTGTCTTATCACCCCCGGTAATACCAGATAAGACAAGGACACCGTTCTTGCCAAGCACTTCCGCCGCTTGAAACGCCAGTGGACTAAAACCAGTAGCCTCAAACATCAGATCAAAGGGACCATGTGCGGTATTCACCTGCTCAAGCGTCGTTTCCTGCGAACTGACGTAGTGACCACCGATCTCCTCAATCAAATCACTATTCAGGTATGGAGAATGACGGCGAGAGAAGCAGACCACTTCCAGCCCACGTAAGCGCAAAACCAGCGTAGCAAGTAAGCCAATAGTCCCTGCACCAATAACTGCTGCCCGCCGAGGTTGCCAGACTTTCAAGCGTCGCTGAATTTCATATGCCTGATTGATTCCCTTTTCGGCAACAGTCAATGGCTCCAATAACACACCCACATCACGCAATGTATCAGGTAGCGTCACCAGATAGTCAGCATCTTCAACATAGTATTCGGTCAGATACCCATGCCGCTTATTGATGCCACGCTCGTAGTAAACGCTATCAGTTGTCATATCTTGCAGACCAATCTGATCATAGATACTATGACCCGGACGACGCACACTGGCAACCACATATGTACCCGGCTTGACGACTGATGGCACGTTGCGAGACACCTCAACGACCTGCCCAAAATTCTCATGACCCGTCACCAGAAAGCGATCCCCCTCTGGTGCATCCCCATACAATGCCGCATTAATCTCTTTATCCGTACCATCAACACCAACACGCAATATTTTGACCAGCACACCACGCTCACCTGGAATATCAGTAATCTGTGGACGAGGAATATCTTCCAAATGCATCGAGTTCGGTTGACCTGGATACACGGCAATTGCTTTCATGGTCTTTCACTCCTCAATCACTCAAATGAGGTAAACACATTGTTTAAGCTTTCAGCCAGTGTCGGATGTGCAAAGACAGCATCACGCAATGTCGTATACGGTAATTGCCCCATCATGGCAATCTCCAGCATTGCCATGACTTCGCCGCCTTCGATGCCCAACACCGCAGCGCCTAAAATCTGTTTGGAATCGGCATCTACCACGATTTTCATAAAGCCACGCGACTCATCTAATTCCAATGCACGTGCGACATAGTTCATCGGCATCTTTGCCACCTGGATATGCCTGCCCTGTGTTCTGGCATCTGTCTCACTCAGGCCAATACGCCCAAGCTGGGGATCGATGAAGACAGTATAAGGCACGAGGCGATTACGAATTGTCGCATTCCCACCCTCAAGTAAATTCGTACGGATGATACGAAAATCATCGTACGAAATATGCGTAAAAGCCGGGCCACCTTTGACATCACCAAGCGCATAGATACCAGGAACGTTTGTTTCCAGACGTTCATTGGTCGGGATAAAGCCACGCTTATCGGTCTGAATACCGCTTGCCTCTGGCCGCAACGTATCAGTGTTGGGAGTACGACCAGCGGCAGCAAGCAGGTGTGACCCAATCAGTGACATTTCGCCCTGTGGTGTACGCACAGTCAGTTGGATACAGTCAGGAGCGAGTTGTTCAACATGCAGGGTTTCGGTATTAAACAGCAGTTCCAGACCATCCTCACGCATAATATGCGCGACTTCATCCGCCACATCATCATCTTCACGCGCTAATAGATGCGAACCATGCTGTATTATCGTTACGTAACTGCCGAAGCGACGAAACATCTGCCCAAATTCCAGCCCGATATAGCCGCCACCGATGATCAGCAAATGTTCAGGGACCACATCAAGCTCCATAATTGACGTTGAGTTCAGCACAGGAATCTTTTCGATACCTGGAATAGATAGCATGGACGGTCTGGCCCCAACGTTAATAAAAATCTCATCGGCTGTAATCTGCTGCGTATCCCCGCCGGATTGTGTAATTTCTAACATCTTCGGACCAATAAAGTGAGCCGCATCCGCATAGAAATCCAAACCCTCAGTTGCATCAATACGCCTCTGACTACTAGAACGGAAGCTCTCAACAATATCCCGCTTGCGCTTTCTCACAGTTTTCATATCTACCGCTATCGGCCCTGTATGAACACCATAATCCGCACCACGACGGGCGAGATAGGTAACACGCGCACTGGCAACCATTGTTTTGGTCGGCGTACAGCCCTCATTGATGCAGGTTCCACCAACATGCTCACGCTCGATTAGAGCTGTCTTGCGGCCCGATTGTGCTAATGCTGAAGACAACGGCCCTCCTGCTTGTCCTGACCCAATCACTATCGAATCGTAATGTTTTGCTTGCGTCATCTCTATCTTCCCCATATCTTTACTATAAGTATGTAACGCTATTCTTCTTATGATACGCTACCACTACGTGCAATGTACATCTATCGCTCTACGCGAGTATCCGCATCGCTTCGCTTGCAGCAGGTCCGCCCTCACCATTCCCGATTCTTTTTTCAAGTCCCATATTTCCTGGTAGCCGCTCATCAGTGACGACCAGCACTGTTGAGAGCGCGGTCCAGATTATAGCAAGCGCTGATAAGCGAGAGATGGGTGAATGCTTGCGGAAAATTCCCTAACGCCTCACCAGTAGCACCAACCTCTTCAGCATAAAGACCAAGATGGTTCGCATAGGAGAATATCTTCTCCAGAATCAGACGTGCATCTTCAAGTTGTCCCGAACGTGCCAGCGCCTCCACTAGCCAGAAACTACAGATGCTAAATGTTCCTTCTATTCCTCCAAACCCATCGTTAGCAGCTAACGATGGATTATAACGATAGACGTGCGAATCGCTCACCAAGTCTTTCTTAATACGCTCCAGAGTGGATATGATACGTGGATCATTTGGTCCCATAAACTTCATCAGGACCATTAATAAAGCACTGGCATCAACCGCATTACTCCCATAATATTGCACAAAACAACCCATATCCTTATTCCAACCCTGATCGATGATCTCTTTGTAAATCTTAGAGCTGAGGATTGCCCAGTCATTGAGTGGCGCAGGTAACCCCCGATGGCGGGTGATACGCAACGCTCGATCAAATGCGACCCAACTCATAAGCCGTGAATGCAGGAAATGCTGTTGGCCTCCACGCACTTCCCAGATCCCTTCATCAGGCTCCTGCCAATGATCTTTTAGCCAATCAAGCAAACGAAGAACATTTTCCCAGAGATCGTAAGAGATGTCTTTATGTCGATTAAAAATGAAGATCGAATCCAACATCTCACCATAGATATCAAGTTGCTGCTGCGTATAAGCACCATTCCCGATACGTACAGGATGGCTCTGACGATACCCTTCTAAATGATCAAGCGTTATTTCCGTCAGATCTTGTCGTCCATCGATGCCATACATCGGCTGTAAGGAACCGTTGGGCTTCAATTCACGACAGCGAGCTTCTAACCAACCCATAAACGCTTCCGCCTCATCGGTAAAACCCAGGATCAACAGACTATAGATCGTAAAGGCCGCATCACGTAACCATGTAAAACGATAATCCCAGTTACGCTCGCTCCCAACAGTTTCGGGCAGACTGGTGGTCGGTGCCGCCACAATCGCTCCCGTTGGCGCATATGTCAACAATTTCAATGCTAATGCTGAACGATGAACCATCTCACGCCAGCGCCCATGATACTGGCTATGCGCGATCCAATTCTGCCAGTAGCGCTTTGTCGCGCGAAAAGCCTCTTCATAATAAGCGGGGGGATGCTTATGTGGAGCAATATCATGCTCTCTGGCACTCTCCAAAAAGAAATACGCCTTCTGCCCTTCATACAAAGTGAACGTCGAGCGCACAGCCCCTGCCTCACTCTCTTCCAGCGGCACCGTAGCCGCAAGGGCAAGACAGATACTATCACTATGGAACACCGCCCCCTCAACGGAAAGAACGACTGTATGGGTATCACGTCCATAGTTACAGGCAGGATGACAGTGCATTTCAAAAATCATGGAACCGCGCACGGCCTGTACTATACGAACGAGATGATGTTCATAAAGTTTGCTGCCAACCAGTTTAATTGGCATAAAATCTGTAATCTCACCAACTCCATCAGCCGTAAGAAAGCGAGTAATCAAGATATTCGTATCAGGGAGGTATAATTGTTTTTTTCCCATGCCATCCGCATCCAGAGGCGCTATACGAAATCCGCCCCCTTTATCCGCATCTAGAATGGCCCCAAAAAGGCTGGGAGAATCAAAACGAGGGAGACAACACCAATCAATTGAACCATTTTTACCGACCAATGCAACGGTATGCAAATTGCCAATGACGCCGTAATCTTCAATTGGCACATACCGTTCGGAAAATCGAGAGGGTTCTTGCTTCTGCTGGCTTTGCGTCTGGACCATCTCATACTCCTTAGTATGTTTGTCTATAAACACATGTCAAGACTCACGAACAACATGTATCCGAAACGTTTCATACCTTAAAGAAGCATCTCAGCATAACATGCGTCTATATGAATCAGTACATACTCTATAGTCTTATCATCTTTCTCTTTGTTCCATCCGATATAAAAATTTCATGCGATGGACCAGTGGCACTTAGTCACAACAAAAAACATTCATATGAAAAAGAGTCGGGTACAACCGACCTTTTTCTCATTTATACATGAACATTCAATGAACGAACAAATCACCCAGAGCAGCATCAGCAAAAGAGCTATCTGCTAAATTGGTAATCTTTTCTCATTACAGCAACAACCCCTACTCAGATGGAATAAGGAAACGTACACCAGGAACAAGTCCCTGTTCCCATGTTGCCCAGGTATGACCACTCGGACGTTCAGCATAATAATGCGTATACTTCTTATCCGCCAGCAGTGCAGCAAAGCGACGATTAGGAGCCAGCAGCCATTCTATCTGCCCGGTGTCCAGATAAAAACGTACAGGGAGCGTTGGCGTACGTGCGAATTGTGCAGTCAACCATTCAGGATCATGGTGAGGATCATTGCCCTGTGGTGTAGCAGTAAAACAACCCGATTGGCTCCCCACCACAGAAAACAGGTGGGGATGCTGCCAGGCAAGCCACACAGAGACTAACCCTCCTAATGATGCGCCCCATAAGCCGTTCTGCGCGGTTACACCAAAGCGTTGTGCAATGTGTGGCATCACTTCATCAAGAAGAAATGCTTCGTACGCATGATTGAACCAGTATTCACGCACCCTGTCGTGTGGCTCAAGCATCACCAGACGTACAGGCAGAATGGCTCCCTGCTCAAGCAGAGCATCTACCACTTCATGAAAACGCAATCTCTGGTAGTATGCCTCTCCATCCTGCACATACAATGTCATCTGCGGCGGCACACACGGCTCATAGAGATAACAGGTACGCTGCGTGCCAAATACTTTTGAGGTCAATGTTTGCTGTATAAGTTGACCACGCAACTTTACTGATCGTGATGGAGCGGTAAACATATTCCCCGGTAACGTCACACAGCGATGATACTCATACCATGCATGCTCTGGTCGCTGAAGTTGATCAGGATCAGCGACAGGTCGTTTTTGCGCATCGAGGAAGGCATATTCAATGTATGCTCCTGGGGGAAATTCCAACGTGATGGCTGCTGATATGGGCAGAGGAGTTTCATCCCAATCAGTAAAATCACCCATCAAATATGCCGCACCAGCCGGAGGATAAAAAGTAACTTTGCAACCATGTATCTCTATCAATAAAATATCCTCTTTCTTCCCCAATCGAAATACGCGCTCAGCATATCTCCATAAATAGCACATACTCATCCAACAACAGAAAACAATGAAATCACACTCATGATTTACCAGCACAAAGAACAATTTACTGAAATATATGATATAACAAGAGAACACATGAGTATACAACGTGCGAACGACACCGCTGAACAGCAGCTATAATGGGAAAGGCAATGAAGCTTATGACGATTGTACAACATAATGAGCAAGGTATTCTGACTCTGACCCTCAACCGTCCACAAACCCTGAACGCCATCACGACCGAGATGCTACAAGAGCTAGCACAGGCACTACAAGAAGCACAGGCCACAACAGTCAGAACTATAATCATCGCAGGTGCGGGTCGAGGTTTTTGTTCAGGACAAGATCTGAAAGAATTTCAGGGAAAACAGATAGCATACAGCGAACATCTTCAGCTCTATAATCAGATCATCAAACGCATACGGAAATTACCAAAACCGGTGATCGCAGCGCTCCATGGCAGCGCAGTAGGAGCAGGATTGTCGCTAGCTCTTGCCTGTGATATCCGCCTGGCAGCCAGCGATGCCACATTCAGCACTGGATTCAGCCGTATCGCATTAGTACCGGATAGCGGGATGAGCTATTTGCTGCCACGACTGGTTGGCTGGAGTAAAGCATTCGAACTCGTCGCCACTTCATCCACACTATCCGCTCAGGAAGCACTGCAACTGGGCATCGTGAATCAAGTATTTGACAGCAGCGTCTTTCAAGAACAGGTTCAGAGCTATAGCACTCAGTTCGCACAGGGACCAACCAGAGCGCTGGGATTATTCAAACAGGCACTGCAAAAAAGCTTTCACAGCAACCTGGATGAGGCGCTGGCTTTTGAAGCAACGTTGCAGGATCAAGCTGCCAGTAGTCCTGATCATAACGAAGGAATAAGAGCCTTTATGGAGAAACGTCCACCGACGTTTACAGGCGAGTAACCAGCTAAAGCAAACAATGATACAATGCTCCAGAGGCTCAACCTGTGGTATAGACATCTTGATAATATAACTTTAATATATTAGAATTACAGTAAGGGTTCAGCCTTATTTCTATCAGTCTTCATAAATGTGCCTGCTAGCAAATTCTTTGTATATTGTTTTGTGGATATGGAAAAAGCAACCATAATCCTCACGGGATAGGTTGGCACATTGTTGCAAGGAGAGCGCCAATGTTGCGTACCCATCGTCATCTTATACTAATTGCGCTTATAGCGCTACTTATCATCGGTAGTACCAGTAGTATTTTCCTAGTAAATCATTTTTCAAAAGCCTTAGCAGCAAATAACCTCGTCACAAATGCAGGCTTTGAAAGCGGAAATCTCAGTAGTTGGAACTGTGATTCTGGTACCACCGTCATCACATCACCGGTTCACAATGGGACCTATGCCCTGCAACTCAATCCTAGCAGTTCCGTTACCGGCCAATGTACCCAGACGATCAGCGTACAACCCAACACCGCCTATACACTGAGTGCCTACGTTGACGGTCCATATGCCTATCTCGGAGTCAATGGTTCCAACAGTACCTGGACCACAAGCAGCAGTTACACCCAACTCAGCCTCACGCTAACCACAGGAGCAGCGACGACCAGCATCACAATCTATGTACATGGCTGGTATGGGCAGGCAAGCGTCTATGTCGACGATGTCGCATTGATAGGGCCAGCCGGTTCAGGTTCAACACCTACGCCAGTACCCACAAACACACCTACGCCAGTACCCACAAATACGCCAACACCAATACCAACAACAACACCAACGCCGCCAAATGGTGGAAGTCTACCAACCCATATTCTGACGGGATACTGGCAGGACTTCACCAATCAAGCACCCGCGCTTCGGCTCAGCGCGGTCAATTCCAACTATGATCTCATCGCCGTCGCCTTCGCCAATGCCGATCCAGCACATCCTGGTGGAGTCACCTTTAGTATTGATCCGAGCCTATCCAGTGCTCTCGGTGGCTATACAAGCGCTCAATTTATCAGCGACATCAACACCCTCCATGCGCAAGGGAAGAAGGTTATCATCTCAGTCGGAGGTGAGAACGGCACCATTGCAGTCAACGACGCGACCAGCGCCACGAACTTCGCCAATAGCATCTATGGGTTGATGCAGACCTATGGCTTTGATGGGGTCGATATCGACCTGGAAAATGGTGTCAATCCGACCTACATGGCGAGCGCATTAGAGCAATTATCGTCCAAAGTAGGCTCTCGTCTGATCATCACGCTGGCCCCACAAACAATCGATATGCAATCAACCAGTAGCGGCTACTTCCAGCTCGCGCTGAACATCAAGAACATTCTGACCATCGTCAACATGCAGTATTACAACTCGGGCACCATGCTCGGCTGTGATGGGAATGTCTACGCACAGGGAACCGAAAACTTCCTGACCGCACTGGCATGTATTCAGCTACAGGGCGGATTGCGCCCCGATCAAATCGGACTGGGCTTGCCCGCTACGACCCAGGCAGCCAACGCAGGCAGTTACGTCGCGCCATCTGTAATCAACAACGCCCTTGACTGTCTGGAAAGAGGTACCAATTGTGGCTCCTTCAAACCAGCCACAACCTACGCAGGCATACGGGGAGTAATGACATGGTCGATCAACTGGGATGACAGCAACGGCTATAACTTCGCCAACACCGTCAAACCACATCTCAGCACCCTGCCATAACAAAAAACGCTCTTGAATATGTAAGAGTGTTTTGAAAACATCGTAGTAGAAGGCACAGCAAATCCTCGTGCATTGTCCACGATAAACACCATGCACGAGGATTTCTGCTGCTTGATGCTCACACCTCACGCCAGTACATGCTCCTGACAATAGACAATCAAAGCAGGTGTCACATCAGAGCGATCAGGTAGATAGATCTCACATTGATGCTCGTCCATCGAAAGAAGAGCCATTGTTTGCAACATCTCAGGCGACCTATCTTGCAACAGAACCATAAAATCAATAGTGCGCCAGCATGCAGTATGCAAATCAGGGAAACCAATAAGCTCCTCATTACACTCTACAAAAGCCCCCGGATAACGATTAGCAACGGCCTGAAGACATTTCTGAAGTTGGCGATAGAACTGCATCGTTATGCCCTCCCCAATATGGAACATGCTCACTGATACAAATATAAAATTCACAACACACAAACATCCCGTTTACATCTCAGCACGTTCACGGCATAAAAGCAGTTACTGAGCAACATGATTGCCAGCGGGGAAAACATCACATACCAATACTATTCCGATCTCGCAGACGCGCTCGCTCAATACTTAAAATCGCCTGATCGAGAAACGTCACAAAAAAGGTATCCTGTCTGGTAGACTGTTCAGGTTCAGCCAGCATCAACTCATGATTAGCGAACCATGAACCACGCTCAACATACAGACAGAGCACACCCAGTACCTTTTTATTTGACTTGAGGGGAATAAAACGCAAGAGCAAATTATGGTTTGAGGATACAGGCATCGACGTAGAGATGCCTTCACCCATCTCTATCACTTTCTCCTGCGCCATCACCCCCGCCGCTACAATCATCTCCTCGGAGGAGAGTGTAAAACGATCTATCGTAATCGGTGCATCAGCCTGTATGCTCAATTTACCAGAACTATCTGGAAATAGCAGCGCACAAGCACGCACCCCCCAGGGCATAAACACTCTGTAAAGCGAGAGCACAATACTATCTAACTGCTCAGTAAGCAGATCAGTGCTATTCATAATGCGCCCAACCTCATACAAAATTCGAGCTTCGCGCTCACGCAAACGGGATAGCTCAACGCTTCGTCGCATGACAGTTGTCAATTGGCTGGTAATTAAAGCCGTCACAAGGAAGACGAAGAGCGCCAGCCACTCCTCCCAATGAGCAATAGTAAAACTATAGAATGGTGGTATCAGAAAAAAGTCAAACGAGAGGAAAGCGATAATAGCGGCCAGCAACGCAGCATAGCGACCTCGCGTACTTGCCAATACCAGAATCAGCAACAAGTAGACAATAGAAATGTTGGGGATAGTCGGATACAA
>DATJIE010000052.1:0-62946 GCA_035493535.1 Dictyobacter sp. | reverse complement strand
TCTGATCAAGGTGTTTCTATGCTTTTTAGAAGATTGAAGAAGAGAACAGAGATTGCGGGTAAGAAAGTATCTCCTCACCAGTGCCGTAGATATATGGCTACAACTCAGCTTGCTATGGGTAGAAGTCCTCTAGATGTTCAGAGACAAATGGGACATACAACATTAGCTATGACTAATCACTACGCTTCTCTGACTACTGAGCATTTACGTAAATCTCATGAAAAATATTCTCCTTTGAGGAGTGAGGAAAAGGCAAGTGATGATACATTTGGTAGTGGTTATTGGAATGAGTAGAAGTGATGTGAGACCGGCTGTTTTTTGTTCTGTGACGTGCTAAGTCTCCAAAGTAAGCAGTAGGTCTGGGGTCTATAAACTGGCTCTACAGGCCGATTCATGGAGGTTCTAATACAAACTAATTTACACGCAGTAGGTCTGGGGTTCGAATCCCTAATCGCCCACTTAAAACCGCTTGAGAAGCCCGTTCATAGCAAAGAGAAGAGACGCTATGGACGGGCTTTTTGGCTAGTTAAGCCAACTGTCTCATCAGAACAACTGTTTTTTGTTTCCTCTTACCCACCGTTCGATAGTTCCTTGTGAAACCATTTCACAAGCCAGTTTATTCAAACGAATTTGGTGAATACTCAGCAAGCGCATTTGGCTTTGCATGGGAATTCAGTAAAAAATAAGCGAACGGTAAGTCTTACTTTATAGATTTCTCCATGTCTTTTTTCTTGATGAGGTGTTGTCTTTTTGTATGCTATAATGGCTGTCATATAAAGATGTGATAAGCCAATGTTGCAGGGCTGATTTCTATTTCTTTATGAAATGGTCACTTTGCGTACCTGACATATCCGGGGTTGTATGTGGTTAGTGGTTGATCTGAAAGGCAGGATACAATGTCTACGTATGATAGGCGTTTGGATACATTGGAGAAAGATGTTACCGCAATGAAACAGGACATCATTTATAAACTTGATGATACCAATCATGCCGTAACCATTGTTAATGCAGTAATGGGCCGCATGGCTCAGGATGTGAAGATTATTCAAAGCCAGATTAAAACGATAGATAACGAGATTAAGATCATTGATATTCGGCTCGATGGCCTTGATACTCGCGTAGCTCGTGTGGAAGAACAACTGAATGCCCAGGGTGAAGACATCAAGGAAATCAAGCGACGTTTAGATACATTTGAGACAAAATTTGATTCGATTGAGGCAAGATTTGATTCGATTGAAGAGAAATTCGATCAGGTGCTAAAAGCGATTGCTGCTCTATCCCCCCGATCTGAACAATAAACAACTCCATCAGAAATAGCAGTGAAGGCACCCAGATAGATTGCTCCGGGTGCCTTTGTATAACCCAAACCCTTCTTTGCCCTGATTAATTATCTTTAACATACTCTGTTTCTTCTTCATTTCGCTTCATTCAATTCGATATTTACTACAAGAAAAAAGAATTTGAGCAAACAAAAACAATATCTGGTTAAGATATCATAATTTCTCCCATACGATAAACACATCAATATTACCATTTCCGTTTACTCATTCATACGTAAGAATACGTATAATAGCAAATATTTTTATTATTGGCTTTTCTTGTTCTTTTTTTTATGTGTGTATTGATCATATACAATATAGCCCACACATATAAAAACCACTTACAAACGAGGTCTTTCTTATGCCTAAACAGGTTTTTGCTTTGGATGCTACCGCGACACACCGTATTACCGTTCACTGGACAAACGAGATAAATCCAGTGACAAAAGGACTTGACCCCGCTACTGTGTTGATCAACGGTACAATATTGGGATCGTTAAATCCGGGTGAGGAAATGACTGTCGGGAAAGATTTCATCTTACCTGATAATTCACCACTCCATGTACAGTTTTTCAATGGACAACCCCAGGCTTTCAGAATGGGTGTCCCTTTAGCTCCTGTGGCTGATGCCGCTGATGTAGCCGATACACTCCCCGCGAACCGCAGGAAACGCGGTGGCTGTTTAACCGCGTGGCTCATTTTTAATCTGGTCGTAATTGTCGTTTTTACTCTGCTCTATTTCCTGGGTGCACTGGGTTCGCTGTCTGGCGAGACACAAAGTTCATTAGCATTGGGATACTTTCTGCTTGGAGTCGTTGGAGTTGTGGGAATTGTTGGTATCAGCATATTATTAGCCTGGAAAAAATTGGGATTTTATTTATTGGCAGGCTTTGTGGTGGCGAATATTGTGATCTCAGTAGCTATTGGACAGGCCGATGTGAGAACTTTTATACCACTATTCACTATTGGATCTTTGTTCGTCTGGCTCAATAGAAGCGGCGTCTGGGAAAATCTGAAGTAAGCTAAATGCTAGCGATACTACATCCTTAGAACATATGTCATGTATGCTACAGATGTAGTATCGCTAGCATTTACTCATAAGATCCTTATTGTTCTTATTGCACTTCTATATCCTCCTGGCTTGAAAAATCTCCTCTGATTTTCAATTCAGACGGATCGGCTCATTGCCAGAAATTCTTTATTGGCATATCCTTTTACTATCCCTACTTGCTGAAAACCAGCTTTCTCATATGCCTTGATAGCTCGTTCGTTCCACGGATAAACATACAGTCGGAACCCGGTTGGCTCAAACTGCTGACGTGCGAAATCCAGACCAGCCTGTACAAAAGTAGACCCCAAACCCTGTCCGGTCAGGTCTGGCTTCATACCCAGACCAATCGCCACTATGTGATCTTCAATATATATATCCGGCCTCTCACTCTCCCATACCAGCGCTGATGTGCCAAAGCCATAAAAACCAAGCAGATTTCCCTGTTCATCACGGACACCGAAATGAGGGCTACGCGGATCAAGTAATTCTGCCAGACTTTCCTCACTCTCATAGATGTTATATATCTTGTAAGGCTCAGCATAACGCCAACTGGTAATAGCCAACGCATCCTTTCGGGTCATAGGCGTAATAAAAAATTGCATCAATCTTGTCCTTATCACATACTCAATTACAATGCCAGAGAACTTCCATATATGCGCTCTTCTCTATTTGATGCTGGTGTAGAGAGTCGTTCTAAAGATAAACGTCACTGTTGCGCAGTCTTAGTGGAAGTATTAAATAGAGTTACAACTGTCTTATAAAGCGATTGTGGACCAGATACACTGGCATAGGCACCTTTCACTCTGGCCTCTTCCTGGTGCATAGGGCGATTCGCTCCCCTGGCATAGATAATATAGGGCATCTTGAACGTTAATTTTTGCATCTCTGCTAAAAGAGTGTATCCTGCTCGCTCATCATCAGGGCGACCCATATCAGAGATAATCGCGTCAAAGGTGGAACGTTTCATTTCTTCTACTGCGTCTTCAGTCGAAGTGCAAATAGCAAAACGAATACCCAATATTTCCATTGCATTTCTGATGTAGGTATTGTTCAATGGCTTATCATCAACCCATAAGATTAAAATTCCTGACAAATTCTGTGCCGATTGCGGTGTTACTGTCTGATCAACCAATCGAGCAATATCCCGTGGCGTCTCTATCGCCAGATCTTGCGTCGTCGCTGTATTACTATCATCTAAATGTGCTGACGCTGCCGCTAATGAGGTCGCGACCTCAATCGCCTGTTTACTTTTTGCTGTCGTCTCAATTGGGCCTGCCCGCAACGACACTTCAATTATTTCGCCAATAAATCTTTTTATTGGAATACGCAAATAGAAGGCTATCAATAAAACGGTCATAGGCCAGATAATTGTCTGGAGAAATGAAATAAACAGGGCAATAAATCTCATCAACACATCCATATATAATTACATTACCTTCTAAATGAATACTTTTTTCTCTGCTGATCAGGTCTATCATGATTATACCTGATAATTATATATAGATCACGTTTTTGCAGGATTTCTCAAACAGCGCCCATCATCGCCAGTCTCTGACCACTATTTCAGACAACAAAAAAAGCAAGGTCTTCATTGCACATTTCCTTGCTTTCCTCGTCTTTTGGCACCAATTGTTGCTGTATTATGCGTTTACTACCAGGACATCACACTCATCTTCAGCCAGACCCGTATGTATCTGTGCGAGAGGGAGCTGCTTCACAGCATTCATAATAGTATCAACCATATTTGTGGGTGGCTCAAAATGCTCAAGTTGTCCAAACAGTGCATCAATCTCATTGTCGGCCACAATTCCATCTGTAAGTATATCGTATGAAATGTTCATTTCCTGAACTCCCTCTATCTGTTATTCTTGTCGTTCCATTGGTTATATCACGAATAACCTTAGAAAGGAGTTTCAGTTTTTCCAAGCTTTCTTAGCGAATACTTAGAAAGTGGTCAGATGTCTTATGCCTGAGACGCGGCGACTTCTGTTTGCCCTGACTTCCAGTAGGACGCAAGCGCGGTCCGCAACAATGGACGCGCACGCTGAAAGTACGTTTTCGCGGTGGCTTCAGGCATGCTTAATGTACGACCAATCTCAGAAAAGCTTAATTGGCCCGCATAGCGTAACAGAACAACCGAACGGAACTTCGGTGGCAATGTATCAATAGCCTCGCGTAATTTATCCCGCAAATCATCTCGTTCCGCCATTTCATCTGGCAGTGGACGTGTATCTGGCATGATATCTAATGGGGATAAATCATCGTCCTCATGGGAACCTTCCAGCTCTGAAAAATGGACGGCATGTTTCCGCCGTAATTCATCCAGACAACGGTTCCGCGCAACCTGGAACAACCACGCTTTCAGAGGCTCACCCGTCCGCAATGTCGGCATAGAGATATACAACTGCATGAATACTTGCTGCGATACATCACACGCGAGATCATAATCACCTAAAAAGTGGCAGATGAAATTGAAGAGCGATGTGTTATATCGGCGCACTAACGCTTCAAACGCGCTCTGCTCACCGGCTAGTGTCTGTTTCACGAGCATACCATCAGTGACTTCTGCTTTCTTCTCAACCTTCGCTGTGTGTGCAGTCTTCGCACGTTCCTGTACTTGCATTCTTCAACCTCGCTTTCTTGTGACGCCTATAGCATAGATTGTTAGAGGCGTATTTTCAAGCGTTTTTGCGGCTGATAAGCTCTGCTGTAAGACTCTCTAAGCAGAAACTTACATAAATCAAGATTATCTTAGTAACTGCTTAAGAAATCACTATCTGGATTGGAAGTTCCTTCATTACAGCCATACTCTTTTATCCTTAAGCAGGAACTTCCAATCACAGCTTGAACGCACTCAGATACCACCGCTCTTTTTCAGATGCTGCTATGAATTGACAGGTAAAGAGATATACTGCGCACAAATCGCCGGAATACGCGACCAATTCGCTAGATAGAAGTGATGTGCAGGATCTGTCTGTAAACCCTCGCGTGCGATCAGTGCTCTGTAAAGTGGACCATCATATAAGATTGATATAACAGGATGTGACATGCGCTGATTTCGAGCAAGCAGAGCCTGTGCCACATGAATATCATCGTCAATCATCATGAGCGTACCATCATAATCCTGTGCCAGTTCATGCAGTATCGATGCTTTCCAATTCGCGCCATCTTCCCTTGGGACATCTCGCGGTCGGGCGATAATTGGTCTGGCGGGAAATCCATGCGTTTGCAGGTCACGCCTGGTCACAAAAAGGACATTTTCAGGTCGTGCCGTCAGATAACCAATCACCTGAACATCGGCCAGACATAGCAATTGTTGAATGCTGGGCTGCGCCCCCTCAATAACGGTAAGATTCGAGTGTAATTCTTCGCTTTCACACATAGATCGGATCTCTCGCCGATATTGCTCATAATAATCACTTCCGTAAAAAATGCGATCAAATCCGCTATGCGCCATGACCTGCTCTACCGTCAAATCTTCGACACCCAGAGTAATACGTATGTGCTGTGTCCACTTGTGAAGCGAATATAAAAGTGTTTCATCTATGTCCAAAACCACCGCACAACGACATGCTCGCATATAGTGCTTTACAACCTCAAGCTGTGATGTCTCCACCACTCTCTACCTCCATCCCATCCTTACATATGGTTTCATGAATGAATGAATAAAAATCAATATATTTGAGAGGAAATGTGAATGTAGCTTTTTTCAGCCCTCCCACCCCATCCTCTATACTGATAAACTACACGAGAGAGTTTTATTTGCATATGGGTACATGCAATCTACATCTATATATTTGTGGATAACTCTGTGGACAAGCGCTCTAAAATGTGGATAACTATTACTCATTTCCGGTAAATACACAAATAACACGTTTTTGCGTCGGCGTGAATTCTTGTTTCATGTGTGGAACACTACACCTGTACGTTCCACACATGTGTAGTGTCTTGAGCTCGCAATTCAATTCTGCTTTTTCTCAGCAAGTTCTGTAACTTCTACATCCTGTGTATCAGGTGCATCTCTTAGCAAACAATTGGTTGACGTGACATAATTTGCTCAATCGCGGTGATAAACTCTTCACACCGACATGGCTTACTTAAACCCGGAATATTCCGCATGATAATCTCACGCCAGGGTAATTCCGCGCTGACCATCAACGCAGGTATATGTTCCATCCCCGCTGTTGTGTGTACCAGATCGTAAATCTCAATCCCGGTCATACCGGGTAGATTGTAATCCAACACCAATAAATCTGGCTGCTTTTCCCGAACAATATCCAATACACACAGGCCATCCGCTTGCTGAATAACTTCATACGATGTACACTTCATGATCATATGTGTCATAATTTTACTTAAAATCAACTGATCTTCAATTAATACTATCTTCTTTCGTTCTTTCACTGCTGATTTTTTGCCCTCCTGACATACAATATATCTATTTCTGCAACACTATGCACAGTTTTCTTTTCTATCATCATTTCTCCTGCAATCATATGCTATCCCCACATCGATGTCTATAGAAAATAGTCATATGTAGTACTACTTCCTTATAAATGTTTTACTCGTTCTTTTATTTACGCAAATACTCCTCATTTGATATACATATTGCTCAAATAATAGATATAAGAAAAGTTATATAAAAAAACATGCAAATAAAAGCAGATTTGTGCATAGAAGAGAACGGGGTTGCTCATCCGCCGGGTGAGCAACCCCGTTCTCTTCTATGCTTATCGTTATCGTTATATCAGGAAAACGCCGGGATTCAAAATACCACGTGGGTCCCATTGTGTTTTAAGCCGCTTCATGATCTGTAAACCATCAGGCTGATAGCCCCAACGATCGATAGTGGTCGCCAGCCGTTCTGGCACGCGCACCACAACCGCATAACCGCCCAGGCCAAGCGCAGGCTGACGTAAGCTTTCCAACCAGGATGTCGCAGCATCAACCGTCGCGCACTCACGCCAGGTATAGAGAAAACCACTTCCCAGATCTATCACACAATTGTCCTCAGCGGGCATGAATGAAGTGCCATAAGCAGTGATATCCTTTACCGGTACACCTGCCCGCACAATCATTTCATCCGGGGTCGTTTGTCGTAACAACATAGCCCACAGTGAAGTACCTGTAATCTCACTGCTTTCGATTGGCTCTGGAGCTTGCTCTTCTCGTAACAACGCTGATACCTGCTCCAATTCAGCCTCTACATCCTCTGGAATGCCTTCAGCCGTATAGACCAATACATATGCACTCTCAGGGAATGTGGGATCAGAGACACCTTTGCATAACAATACGGCGGAAGCATTCAATGTCAGATTCAGTAATCGCGTACCATAGCGTAAACCCTGTTCCACTTGCTCAACAGGAACCAGCAAGGTACGACGCGCACGTGGTTGCGCGACGACCTTGAGCGAGACATCGATCAGCAAACCTAATGTACCACGAGAACCAACAAAGGCTTTTGTCAGATCATAGCCCGCGACATTCTTCATGATTGGACGCCCTGTGCGAATAACACGGCCATCCGCCAGCGCCACTGTCGCACAGAGTACATTATCACGAATAGCACCATACCGCGTACGCAGAGGTGCATTCTCATTCGCGGCAACCAGTGCCCCCACTGTTGTATCAGTCCAGGGAGATGCCAGCGCAACCTGTTTCTTATGCCGCGCCAGAAACTCCTGTACCTCTTGTAACGGCGTGCCCGCTCCCACCGTGATATACAGATCATCCGGGGCATAGTTCACTACACCACGCAAGGCAGCCGCGCTGATAAAAGGCAGACCATCCGTCGATACCTGTTCACGATCAGTAATGCGTACCTGCTGCTGCAAGGTCGAGAGCGTACGCAATTGTTGAGCAGCCTCAGCAGCGGTTTGTGGCAGCAAACAATGCTCGCTCAATGCCTTAACCATTGTCTCATTCGCTTGCAACGCATAGGCACACGTATACCCCAGAAATGGACCGTCTTCTGGCTTTTCTGGCTGTGGAAAGACCTTGTGAGGATTCAATAAACAGTCAGGATCAAATGCCTGCTTCACATCCCACATCGCCAGCAACTCTTCCGCATTGTGCATCAACGGCATAAATTGTCGTTTTTCAATGCCTACACCATGCTCGCCAGTGAGACTACCACCTTTCTCCACGCAACATTGCACCATCTCACGACCTGCTTCATGAATACGATGCATCAACTCAGCATTATCTGGCTCAGTCACCAAAATCAGTGGATGCAAATTTCCATCACCTGCGTGAAACACATGGCCCACCCGGATCTGATACTTCTTACAGATCTCATTCACTTCGGCCAGCGCTTCCGCCAGACGACTGCGGGGAACTGTCACATCTACGGTGTATTGCGCCGGAGCCTCACGAGCTATCGCGCCTGCCGCGCTCTTACGCGCCAGCCAGATTTTAAAACGCTCCTCTTCATTCCGAGCAATGCGCATCCCATAGCCCCCAAACGCGCTTAAAATATTCATCACCTCCGCCACCTGACTATCCAGACTCTGCGCATATCCATCAAACTCAATAATAAGGACAGCACCTGCATCAAGAGGGAGATTGGCATGCGCATATGGCTCAACAATGCGTGCGATTTGCTGGTCCATCATCTCCATTGTCGCGGGAGTCAGACCAGTAGAAATGATCGCGGAGACAGCTTCACCCGCACGTTCCACGGTATCAAAAACAGCTAAGAGCGTTTTTACCGCCGGAGGATTACGCAAGAGGCGTACCGTCACATCAGTAATGATCGACAACATGCCTTCACTGCCAGTGACCAGACCGCACAAATCATACTCAGGATAATCAAATGCTCGCCCACCCAGACGTGCGCGGCTACCATCCATGAGAACGACATTTAAACCAGTGATATAATTTGTCGTGACACCATATTTAAAACAATGAGGGCCGCCAGAGTTTTCCGACACATTGCCCCCGATTGTTGAAGCTCGTTGACTGGAAGGGTCCGGCGGGAAATAGAGTCCCTCAGTTCTCGCTCGATCATCTAACCGTAAGTTAATGAGAGCAGGCTGCACAACAGCGCTTTTGCCCGACACATCAAACTCCACGATCTGATTCATACGCGCAAAGTCGACAATCACACCACCTTGCTCAGCCACCGCACCACCAGACAGACCAGTACCCGCCCCACGCGCAATCAACGGCACATGATAGTGACTCGCCCATCGCACGACACGCACCACATCTTCCACTGAACAAGGGAAAACCACCCCATCAGGTCTACCTTTATCCAGACCAGCATCAACCTCATAGGAGATGAGAGAGGTTTGATCGGTAAAAACCTGCCCACGCGGAAATAAAGATTTTAATTCCTGAAGCTTACGCTCTTGTTCTTGTAGCTGTACCATCTCCAAACCTTTCTTCAGCGATGGTCTACATAGCACATAGCAAGATACTCCCCCCACGCTTGAAAACTATCTCATCAATTCTGCGCAGACAGAAATGAAGGGCAACGATATGCTGCCAGATCTTCTTGCGTGACCTGTGGCCTTACTTTCGGGTGTACAACACAGGGCAATGTAAAACAAAAACAACTACCATTCCCCGGAATACCATCGCTCTTTATCCAAATTCTACCACCCATCGCGGTAACAAATTGCTTACAAAGAAATAAACCCAGACCCGAACCGCGAATATGACCCGTCATATCCCGTCGTAAGCGGACAAATTGACCAAATAACAGATCAATATCAGCAGGAGGAATACCGGGGCCAGCATCCTGAATACTGATACAAATCTCAGGAGTTGCATGGCGTGGGTCCACCACCTTCCCATAAAGCGATGCAGAAATAGTAATCGGCGTACCCGCTGGCGCGTATTTAAAAGCATTAGATAGGAGATTACGAATGATCTGACGCAAATACTGCGCATTCGCATACACAACTATGTAATCGTCAATATCAACGGTAATACTATGCTTCTGCACACTTTGAGGATCAAAACGTGCTAACACCTCATACACGTTGTCCAGCACAGCCAACTCTTCCATATAAAGATGAGGGCGCTCTTTTTCAACTCCCATACTATCCAGCACATTGTTTACCAATAATTGTAATTCATCACAACTCTGCATCGCGTGCTGCAAAAATGTTGAGCGCGTCTCTTCATCAAGGATCGCTTCATGCTCAAGGAGTAATTCGAGATATCCATAAATGGCCGTCAGTGGTGTACGCAATTCATGATTGACATTCTGTAAAAATTGATCCTTGATCTCGGATAACTTCTGCTGCTGCTCATTCATTCTCAGCAACTGAAAGCGAGCCATTTCAGCAATATCCAGAGAATTACGCTGCGAACTCACCAGCAAACCAATCAGCAAAAAAGAAACGATCCCAATCGCGAAATAAATGATCGCATGTAAAGGTAACAGGAGACTGGCACGGCGAATGCAATAGTACAACCAGAGCACTATTGCCATAAAAAATACACATAGGATAGCACCACTTCTTCTGAACATCCAGGCCACCAGCGTTACTGGTATCAATAGCAATACAATATCACCATTGACGACAGGCATCCAGAAGAAGAGTCCAAAAAAAATAACCACGGAAAGCACAGCAAATAAAAGCTGTACACCCAACGAAATATTTAACAGGAAGCGAGACAAAATATTTGTATAACGCACGCCTCTCCCCCTTCATTGCGGCAGAGTGTCAACAAAATCGCATCAACCTGGCTCGTTGCTGCCTTACTGCACAATATCATAACAAAATCATCTACATATTTAAGTGCGGGGTAAAATTATGCATTAATCTTTGATATTCCTCATATATTCTACCATGTAAACAATTAAATTGTTATAATTTAATCTAAAGCGGCTATTCTTAGCGGGAAAGAAAAAGGCACCGTATCTGGTGCCTCTCACAGGTAAACATATTTTGTCTACGCAATTACATGCAATACCAGATGCTGTCTTATGCGTCACGATGGGGAAGCACTGCGGTAAACGTACCAACTACCTTCACGTCGCCAGTCTGGTCCTTAGCCTGAACTTTGCCGGCAATCACGCCCTGACCATCCTCCTCATGCTTCCCTGTCACTGTTCCCGTACAGGTAATCACATCATCGAGATGCGTCATTCCTTTAAAGCGCACACCAAACTTGCGCACAGCCTGTGGCCCGACATAATCACTGATCAATTGACCGACAAAACCCATGATTAACATGCCATGAGCAATAATACCGCCCGTCCCAATCTCTTCGCCTACCTTTGGATCAGTATGTAAAGGGTTAAAATCGCCCGAAGCACCAGCATAACGCACAAGCTGCAAATGCTTCACAGGTTCCTTCACTAACGAAGGAAGCTCTTCCCCGACCTCTACATCCTCGAAATAACGTCTGACAGGTTCCTGTATTGTCGTCATATCTGCTCTCCTTCTTCTTATTCGCCCTGTTCACGTACAACAAACATCGTTCTGGCACTCAAGACAGGCTGCTGTTGCTGATTACTGTAGCGTGTCTCGGTCGTCACAATATCCATCGAGGAACCATCTTTACCGCGGCGTGACTTGCCATCCACAATCGTTGTCACACCAGTGAGCAGATCGCCCGGAGCAATCGGAGCCAGATACTCATACTCTTCTTCACCATGTAAAATGCGTTTGACGTTAATGCCGACACTTGCCAGTTGCTCCCAGAGTTGCGTGTTGCCCCAGAACGTCAGAATCGTAGGGGCGGTTGGGGGTAAAGGAATATCATCATAACCCGCCGCCTGCGCTGCCTGCTGATCATGATAGATTGGATTCATATCCCCAATTGCCAGTGCCAGCTCATGAATTTTGCCACGTTCTATACTCAGCGAGAACGGAGGAAAGCTGTGCCCGATTTTCTCTTTATCAAACATCAATACAACCGCCTTTCATGTCTCGTACTACCAGCAGAGACGATTCATAAAAACAGTATCAGGCTTGAACAAATGGTTGTCAAGCAAAATTAGTGCGTAATATACACGCTTGGTATCATGATTATACTAGCCTCGTGGGGTTGGGCATGATATAATTGGCGTACTAAATCCCTCACCAGGGCTGAATTGTGAGAGGAGTAAAGAAAAGCACCCATTGATGGCTGCTTTCTCTATTTGCATATGTTTCGTAAAATTTTAATTGCCAATCGCGGTGAAATTGCGCTGCGTATCATTAGAGCTTGTCGTGAACTGGGCATCCGTAGCGTCATTGCTCATTCAGAGGCCGACCGAGACTCGCTCCCTGTACAAATGGCAGACGAGAGCATCTGTATCGGACCTGGTGCCAGCGGGAAAAGCTATTTAAACATCCCGAACATCATCAGTGCGGCCCTCATTTCTAACGCGGAAGCGATTCATCCCGGCTATGGTTTCCTGGCCGAGAATACCAGTTTCGCACAAATTTGTAAGGATGTGAATATTACCTTTATTGGCCCGTCAGCAGAGGTAATGAGCATCATGGGAGATAAAGTCTCCGCACGTCAGGCCATGTCTGAAGCGGGCTTACCTCTCTTACCAGGCACACCAGTTGTACGCACATTACCAGATGCATTGGAAGCCATTCAGACGATCGGCTATCCGCTGATGCTGAAAGCTGTTGCTGGTGGTGGTGGACGCGGTATTCGCCTGATTGAACGTCCTGAAGATTTCGAACGCACCTTTACTATCGCTCAGAATGAAGTGCGCGAAGCCTTTCGGGATGATGGCATCTATTTCGAGCGCTACTTACCCAAAGCTCGCCACATTGAGATCCAGGTCATGGTGGATCATCATGGCAACGGCGTCCATCTGGGTGAACGCAACTGCTCCTGCCAGCGCCGCAACCAGAAGGTGCTTGAGGAGTCGCCCAGCCCGGTTTTGCCGGTTGAACTGACCAGAGAGATCGGACAACGCTCAATCAAAGCCGTCAAACAGGTTGGGTATCGCAACGCGGGCACGCTTGAATTCCTGGTTGATGAGCAGAATCGTTATTACTTCATGGAGATGAATACCCGTATTCAGGTTGAACACCCTGTAACCGAACTGGTTACCAGCCTGGATCTGGTCAAAGAACAGATCCGTATCGCTTCGGGTATGCCATTGCAATGGAAACAGAAAGATATTCAGCGTAGCGGTCATGCGATCGAATGCCGTATTACAGCAGAAGACGCCGACGCTGATTTCCGCCCTCAAACAGGCGTAATTGAAAAATATCTGGCTCCGGGTGGCCCTGGCATTCGCGTCGATAGCCATCTCTATGAAGGGTACGAAGTACCACCACACTACGATTCGCTGCTGGCGAAGCTCGTTGTCTGGGCTGAAACCAGAGATGAGGCTATCGCACGTATGCAACGTGCCCTCGAAGAATATGTGATTGAAGGCATTACAACGACAATTCCTTTCCATCTGCGCTTACTCAAACATCCTGGTTTTGTCAGTGGTGATACCTATACACGTTTTATTCAGGAAG
Source organism: Dictyobacter sp. (assembly GCA_035493535.1). Classification (GTDB taxonomy): domain Bacteria; phylum Chloroflexota; class Ktedonobacteria; order Ktedonobacterales; family Ktedonobacteraceae; genus Dictyobacter. The sequence continues at coordinate 49,141 of DATJIE010000052.1, read as the reverse complement.
AGGCCGGGGCGCTGGGTATTGCATAACGTACGCAACGTCCAACAGCTATCTTATGCACTGGCATCCATATCGATGCCGCTTATTAATGTATTGGAGGTGACTTTATGTCTCGCGTAGTTGTAACCGGAATGGGACTGGTTACCTCGTTAGGCAACGATCTCGCAACAAACTGGGAAGCACTGATCAACGGGAAGTCTGGTATCGGACCGATTACGGCTTTTGATAGCAGCAAACACCGTGTACATTTCGCGGCTCAGATTAAAGATTTTGATCCAACACAATATATGGACCGCAAAGAGGCACGCCGCAATGATCGTGTCGATCAGCTTGCGATTGCTACCACCAAACAGGCACTTGCGCATTCCGGACTGCAAATCACGCCGGACAACGCTGAGGATATCGGTGTCTACATCGGTAGCGGCATCGGTGGCTTGCATACCCTGAGTGATCAATTTAAGGTGCTCTTCGAAAAAGGACCGGAACGCATCAGTCCGTTCTTCATCAATATGATGATCATCAATAACATTCCGGGCATTGTTTCTATTCTGACAGGCGCAAAAGGGCCAAATTGGGCCGCAGTTTCCGCCTGTGCAACCAGTGGTCACACCATTGGTGAGGCATGGGAAACGATTCGTCGTGGCGATGCCAGGGCAATGATTGCTGGCGGCACCGAGTGGGCAGTGACTGCCATCTCAATGGCGGCATTCGATAATATGACCGCTCTTTCTCGCCGCAATGATGATCCACAAACCGCGAGCCGTCCATTTGATGCGACCCGTGATGGTTTTGTGATGGGTGAAGGGGGCGCGACACTGATTCTCGAAGATCTTGAATTCGCCAAAGCTCGTGGCGCAAACATTCTTGCTGAATTGGTAGGCTACGGCAGCACAGGTGACGCCAGCCACATTACCGCGCCTGCTCCTGGTGGTGAAGGACTGGTTCGCGCAATGCGCCGTGCGTTGCAGAAAGCCAATCTACGCCCGGATCAGATAGACTATATCAACGCTCATGGCACCAGTACGCCATTCAATGATAGTACTGAAACACAGGCTATCAAGACTTTCTTTGGCGACCATGCTTACAAAATACCAGTCAGTTCAACCAAGTCTATGACTGGTCATACCCTGGGCGCGGCTGGCGCAGTCGAAGCAGTTATCTCTATTCAAAGTATTCTGAATGGCATCATTCCACCAACAATGAACTTGCATCACCCTGATCCTGAGTGCGATCTCGACTATGTGCCCAATGAAGCACGCCATGCACGCGTCGATGTCGCAATGTCGAACTCAATGGGCTTCGGGGGGCATAATACATGCCTTGTCTTCAAACGTTACGAAGAATAATCGTATATGGAAAAACACAACAATACATGGCTTGATCGTGTTGAAGCTATTGTCAATGTGCTTGAGGGAAGTACAGTCAACGAACTTGAACTGACGGAAGGCGATACAGAGATTATTATTCGCCGCGCTCCCCGTGTGGTCCTGAGTGCAGCACCGGTCAGCGTGAACGCGACAAACGTTATCGCTCCCGCAGGACGGGCCACACGTGCTGAGCAGGGAGTCGCGGTTACCGCACCTCTCACTGGCGTCTACTATTCAGCCGCGTCACCAGCATCACCTACGTTCGCAAATGTTGGTGATACAGTACACGTCGGACAGGTCGTGGCCTTGATCGAGGCAATGAAAGTCTTCAACGAGATTACATCAGAGGTTTCTGGTCGCGTTGTGGCTGTAATCCCAACCAACGGCGACGTGGTTCAAAAAGGCGATGCCTTGCTGCGCATTGAGCCACTGTAACACAAAGCGTATGCTCATAAACGACCCCTTTGCAGGTTTGCAAAGGGGTCGTTTATGAGCATACACAAACAAACTATACAACCTTATTCTTCAACATCATCAAAAGAGAGGGCTTCTTCTACCATATACCCTTCAGCACGCAAGCGGCATAACAGTTCTTCGCATTGCTTGCGATCCCGTGTTTCCAGCGTAATCGTCTCTTCACGTTGCATAATCGGCAGACGATTTGAAATACGCTGGTGACGCACATCCATGACATTGATACGCATCTCCGCGATGATCGCAAGCATCCGCATCAATTCGCCCGGTCGATCTGTCAGGCGTGTATGTATCACAAACGAGCGACCAGCGGTTGCCAGACCATGCTCAATAAAACGCCCCACCAGATTGATATCAATATTGCCACCGGTAAGTGGCACCAGCACCTTTTTCCCCTTCAAATGTACCGCTCCGCTTAACAGCGCGGCCAGACCAGCGGCACCGGCCCCTTCGACCAGCATCTTTGAACGCTCCATCAAAAGCAGCACCGCATTGATGATGGCCTCATCCTTCACCAGCACCACATCATCAACATGCTGCTGAATCAGCGAAAATGTGAGATCACCCGGACGTTTCACCGCGATACCATCCGCAATCGTTGTAGCCGCAACCTGAGATTGCAGTTCTCCAGCAGAGAGAGAAGCATAGCAACTGGGAGCGCCCTCAGCCTGTACACCGATAATCGTGATGTCCGGTTTTAATGCTCGCGCCGCAATCGCGATGCCTGAAATCAGCCCCCCACCACCAATCGGCACTACAATCGCGTCGGCATCCGGCAGATCATTCAACATCTCTAAGCCCAGCGTCCCCTGACCTGCGATCACATCGGGATCATCAAACGCATGAATAAATGCTGCCCCCGTCTCTGTTTGCAGTTGCAAACAATGTTGATAGGCATCATCATAGGTAGCACCATGCAGAATAACAGTAGCTCCATAGCTCTGTGTCGCCATCACTTTCGCCAGGGGGGCATTCTCTGGCATGACAATCGTACAGGGAATATGCCGTTGCGCGGCTGCAATTGCCACTCCCTGTGCATGATTCCCGGCGGATGCGGCAATAACACCAGCTTTCGCCTGTTCCGCAGACAATTTTGAGATTCTATATCCCGCTCCTCGTACTTTAAATGAGCCAGAACGCTGCATATGTTCATGCTTCAAATAAATATCAGATCCAGTCATCTGACTCATCGTACGCGAGAGATTCAGTGGAGTATGATGAATAAGCGGTTTTAAAAATTTATAAGCTTGCCACACATCAGCAATCGTGGTCGCTTGTGCCACTGTGTGAGTAGGATCAGTAGATGCTCCGTTTTCAACAAGACGCATGATCGACTCCTTCTAGTCCTCCACAGGATACCCCCAGCCACCCTGGCTACGTTTTGTTGGCACCATTGCCTCAATTCTATTGGGAAGGATTATAGCGCAAGTAACGTGAAGTCACAACACGTCAGGTCAATTATTAGCTTATTAAGTACATATACTCCACCCATTCATCCTCTTTTATATCTATCATATACAACACGAGAAAAATCCTGCCAGTCATTTGCAATCATACAATCCAGCGAAAATAACGACAAAAAAAACGAGGATGCGCATATGCGCATCCTCATAACTAATGATAGTTTGTCTCTTCTATACAAATGACAACTAATCACGGGAACGGAAAATCTTCACACGGCGATATGGCTCTTTGCCACGACTACGTGAAATCAGATTATAGCGCGTTGCCATCTGATGTTGCAGACGACGAATATAGGCGTTCGCGGGTGCCAGTTCAGCCGTCGTCAGCCCCTTATTCAACACCTGATGGATCGCGTCTTCCGTCTCTAACATTGCCTGCTTGGTTGGATCATCAAATTCCAGATTTTCAGCATATGCTGCATCCGAAGCGTCCTCACTACTGGTCGTTTCGGGAATATCAAAGATGCGAGCCAGAGCATGCTGCATCTGCATAATCGTATTATTTTTCAGAATGATGATCAACTTCCGCTCTTGCTCTGCCTGCTGTAACCGCTCCGGTTGTCGCCGATAGTAGTTTTTCAGTGTAATCACGGCATCAGCTTCGCGTTCGTTATTGGTAATCACAACGGGAACACGCAATTGTCGAGCCGATTCAGACAGACGGTCACGATTGACACCAAACGGATAGACCCGCAAGGTTTTCATACGGAGCGTAGCAGGGACAGCCTCAGGCTCATTGTAGATGCCCTCGTTAATCTCCTCGACGGGTCGTGGCACGGTCGCCACTGCCGCTGCTGCTACTGTCCCCGCGCTTGACGTGCGTCGCTGACTCTGCCGTTCCGCTGGCGCGGTCCCGGTTGGTGCGAGTGCATTGACCGGCGCGAAAACCTGCGCGGATGCCGGGTTCGGATTGGGATTCCTGCCCGGGTTAGAGTGCCGAAAGGAATTCGCTAGCGTGTTGTTACGTCCAGAACGCTCAAACATACTGGTCGTAAACCCCTGTCCCTGGCCCTGTTGACCCTGTGGACGCGCACTGCCGCCACCAAGAGTACCACTGCCCCAGGTTGGAACATCGACGCCCCCCTGAGTAATGCGACGAACGGTAACTTCACCATTCTCCTCATCGCGCAGGCGCTCTTCCGCCACCACAGGTTGTCCGCGGAGCATATTGTCAACAGTATCCGCGACATCACGGTGGACTGTTGCCTCATCCCAGCTTTGTTGTTCAACCACAACCTCAAACGTTGGTGGAGATTTACGCTCCTGAATACTCTTTTGTGTATGACGTCTGCGAGCCTCCTCGTCACCCAGTGTCACCGTTTGGATGCCACCTACTAAATCTGACAGAGTCGGGTTCACAAGCAGGTTTCCTAGCGAATTACCATGAGCCGTCGCGACCAGCTGCACACCGCGTTCAGCAATCGTACGTGCCGCCGCCGCCTCTAACTCAGTGCCAATCTCGTCAATCACAATCACCTGTGGCATGTGATTTTCTACAGCCTCAATCATCACAGCATGCTGTTCCGCCGTGCGAGCGACTTGCATACGACGTGCTCGACCGATGCCAGGATGAGGAATATCTCCATCGCCAGCGATCTCATTCGAGGTATCGACAACAACCACCCGCTTGTTCGCTTCGTCCGCCAGGACACGCGCGATTTCGCGGAGCAACGTAGTCTTACCTACGCCAGGACGACCAAGAATCAAAATTGATTGGCCCTGTTCAACAATATCACGGATCAGGGCAATACTGCCAAGCACCGCTCGACCAATACGGCATGTTAAGCCGACAATTCTCCCCTTTCTATTCCGAAGGGCGCTAATTCGGTGGAGTGTCCGCTCAATACCAGCCCGATTATCATCGCCGAACTCCCCAATACGCTCGACAACATACTCCAGATCGGCATAGGTCACCGGTGTCGTACTAAGGATCACTTCTCCCTCAGGGAATCGGCCCTCGGCGAAACGTCCAAGGTCCATTACGATCTCCAGCAGTTCCGCTCGGTTCTCAAGCCGATTAACCGCGTCGTGGATGTCTGGCGGTAATGAAGCCAGCAGAGCCTCCAGATCGTCAGTGATCACATGTTGCATAGGCAGTTTTATCACCTCATAGTTTTTTGGCGTGAATTGACCGTCCCCAGGCCCTTCAAACCATAGACCGCTCGTTGCTCTAGCAGGGGGACTGTGCTCTGCCTGGTAGCCAGTAAGGCTACATGACGCACCAGCAGAACTTTGGTAAAGACCTGCTCGAATCCACTATTCCGCAGAGCGGTGTTGACAAAAGAATCGTACTCTCGCACCAGGCAATAAATGCGTCGTACGTCGGCATCCAATAGCCGGTTGATGCCAAACTGCAAAAGCGGTTCAGCTAAATCAGCATGCTCTGGATGCACAATCAAAGAAATGCGATGTGGCGTCGAGCCATGTCCTCGACTCAATCGCATCCAGGCTCCTACACGCACACCGGCATCACATACATAATTCTCATCCCCCTGTGAAAAAAAGGAAGGGAACGGCTGTAGTGAACCAGCGTTGAGCTTTGCGAACTCCTCGCTATCCTCAAACAATTCCGCCGTTTTCACCCGTTGCGGGGTTCCTGCGCGGTAGAGTTGATATAATCCCCACACATAGTGGCGATTCCAGCGTCGAAGTGATGGCAAATTCGGCTCGGTATGCACGCGGGTTGACCTGGATTCTTTGTCTTGGGGGTCATACGCATAGGTAAGTTCACGCGCATAGCGTTGAAAGCCGTTGCGTTGGAATAATTCTAATTCAGGTGTTTCATCTTCGACCTTCGCAAAGATCCGAAGAATACCGCGTGACGCGGCGACCTCGATCATATATTCAAGTAGCGCCACCAGAATATCTTCATTCTCAAGGTGGGCAAGATTGTGATTCAACATTGAGGCCAGATACGAGATGTCCCAGGCGGTATGAGCGGGACGTTCTCTGATCTGGGCAAAACCAAGGAGACGCCAGTGGTCTTCACAGATCCAGGTTCGTATCCTGGGATAGAGCGGAAGAAGCATGCGCAAAAGCGGTGATTGAGGCAACAGACGCTCCACCGGCTCCAGCGAGCAGACAAAACGAGCTACTTCTCGCTGCTTGCTACGAGCACGGTGGTCCATAGCGTAGATGATTCCCGGCAAATCTACATACAGCACGGGTCGTATCATCCACTACTCCTGCGTCGGGCAGGTCTATCTCATCTGAGGATGAGTCACCTACCGGTTGACGCCTTCAACTATGCGGAGAAAGTACTGATGGAAACGCGTATCGCCCGAAACTTCGGGATGAAATGCAGTGCCGAGTAAGTTCCCTTCACGAGCAGCAACGATGGTTCCATCGTCGAGCGTCGCCAATACCTCTACTTCGGGACCAACCGTTTCAATCAACGGGCCTCGAATAAAGAAGGTATGGAATGGCGCTTCTCCTAACGCGGGCACTGTAAGATCGGTTTCAAAACTTTCCCGCTGACTGCCAAACGCATTGCGACGGACGCGTATATCCATGCTTGCCAACAATGGTTGACCTGCAAGCGCGTTATCCGTCTCCTTCGCCAGTAAAATCAAACCTGCACAGGTTCCCCAGACCGGGATACCTTCACGGAGCTTCTGTTGTAGAGGCTCCCGCAAATCATAGACGACCATTAACTTACCAATAGTCGTACTTTCACCACCTGGAATTATTATACCATGTAATTTATCCAGATGCTCAGGGAGACGAATTGCGATACCTTCAGCACCCAGTTCTGCCAGCATCTTCAAATGCGCTTCGAAATCACCCTGTAAAGCTAATACGCCGATGCGTGGTCGAAAGTTGTATGTTTCCGTCATGAGTTTCCACGATTCCCTGCTCTGCGTCCAGCAATTACCAGCCGCGACGTGCCATCAATTGCTCTTCGGACAATACATCCAGATTAATACCAACCATTGGCTCACCCAGATTACGGGAAACCTCACCCAGAATCGCTGCATCCTGATAATGCGTGGTCGCCTTGACAATGGCTTTGGCTCGTGCCAGAGGATCACCTGACTTAAAGATACCGGAACCAACAAATATACCTTCCGCGCCCAGACGCATCATGAGTGCCGCGTCCGCAGGAGTTGCAACACCACCAGCAGAGAAGTTCACCACGGGCAGTTTGCCAGTCTGTGCAACTTCAAGGACCAGTTCATAGGGCGCACCCAGATTCTTGGCCTCGGTCATTAATTCTTCTTCGGGCAGGCTACGTAAACGACGAATGCCATCCTGAATGGTCCGCATGTGACGTACAGCCTCGACGACATTACCAGTTCCAGCCTCACCTTTTGTACGCATCATGGCCGCACCTTCGCCAATGCGGCGCAGAGCTTCGCCAAGGTCACGCGCACCACAGACAAATGGGACAGAGAACTGATGCTTGTTGACGTGGTAGCTCTCATCAGCAGGTGTTAATACTTCTGATTCGTCAATACAGTCAACGCCGATCGCCTGCAAAATCTCGGCCTCCACAAAATGACCAATACGACACTTCGCCATCACGGGAATGGTGACTGCTTCTTTGATCTGAATAATCAATTCAGGGTCACTCATACGCGCAACACCGCCGTGAGCACGAATATCAGCAGGCACACGCTCTAAAGCCATAACAGCTGAAGCACCAGCCTCCTCGGCGATTTTTGCCTGTTCGGCATTCACCACATCACAAATAACGCCGCCCTTCAACATTTCTGGAAAACTACGTTTGACCTGTATGGTTCCTGTCTGTTTTTGCATGGTAATACCACTCCTGGCTTGTCTAAGATCTTATTCCGCAACCCAACGTCACTGTCGTGACTGGTGCTACGCACTCAGTCTCGGATAAGTAGTAAGTAAGGAAGAAGATTCTTCTGAATGATGATAACGCTCGATTGTTGAGCGTCCATGATGAAAATTCTATCACAGGGGATTTTGATCTGCTACAGCCAATTGCGATTCCTGAAGCCAGCCATCTTTATTCGGCTGCTCTCTTGATCCGTAAAAGTTTCACTACAAGTTGTAAGCGCTTTTACCAGTGTTACATACATCTCAAGGGAATACCACCGCATATTCCTTTTAGGTATTTAAAAATATCTGTGAGTGAAAACAAGCTCAAGCTCATAGACCACCCGCATCTCCCCGTTGTATTACCTAAAAATGCACGAATACAGATGCCGCTCCTTTTTACGGGGAGCGGCATCTGTATTCGTGCATTTATGTCTGCCTGAGGCATGTCCTACATGCACTTACAGGAAAAGATAGGCGAGAGGCGTCGTCTTAATGCCAAAAATAATTACCAGCATCCTCTTCTGCTCGGAAGGAGCTGGCGCACTCCTATAAAATTGAAATGAATCTATATGTTGAAATTTTATTTGCTATCTAACAAATCCAGGCTCAGGCGTAATGCATGTTCAACTCGGTGCATTTCTTCAGGTGTAATCACACCACGTTTACGAATCAAACGCGATTTCTCAACTGTCATAATCTGCTCACACTTCACATCCGTTTCGTTTGTTAATCCATTTTCGGGACTAGGTGAAATACGGACATGAAGCGGCAATTCGCGCTCAGTCCGACTCATAGATGCCACTATCGTCAAGGGATACGATGCCGAGGCGTTCCCCCGGTCGTTCTGGATAATTAATGCTGGACGTGTACCCTGTTGCTCAGCGCCACGGCCAGGTGACCAGTTCACGTCCCAAATCTCCCCACGCCGAGGAACTGGAACTGATGCATACGCATCTTGCGAATGTTTCGGGCTGGGCAGCGTGTGCCTGGCCTCATTACTCATGCAAACATACCTTCAGACACAGCACAAAAATAGTACTGTGCATCTTCAAGAGTTTCTGGGAGTGTACTTAGATAAGCGTATGCTTCGTCGAGAGTCTGGTTAAGGGAGGAAAGTTCACGTTCACGTTTTTCGAGAATTGCCGACCTGACTAACTGGTAGTTGTCTTGCTTCATAAGGTCCATGATAGTTTCAACAACATCCCCCAGTGAGGACTCCAGTTCTACAGCCAAAGCCTTTAATTCTTTGTGCTGAGTGGACGGAATCTGTATCGATTTCCGAACGAGGTTCTCATGACGATAAAGGTCTGTATGTACTACAGCCATGAAGTTGCCTCCTAGTCATTACACGACGCCATTCTCTTCATATTTTAATGGGGGGTCTGGTAATTGTCAACAAAACTGGTGCAGATGCATCAGGAAAATGATCGAGACTCATGACTTTTTTCTTTCGCGGCAACAGCATGAATACCCTATTCTGACAGATCAATAACACGACTTCGTTACAAGTGTCAGGCTGATGGGCAACGTATATACATTTCCTTCTACCGACAAATCAGAGGCTGCACAAAATGCGCGTAGCACATATTTCGCTTATCTCTCAATGCTCCCTGTCATTCCCATTCTGCAATGCATACAGCCAGTACATTGCCACCTGTATGCCCATAAATGTATGCATCTTGCTGCTCACAGGATGAAAACATCCATGAATCTCAGACATATATGGACAGAATGACCACAATCGTTACGCTCGCTCTTTTAGCGCACGCCGCGCGCTCTCTATATGTTGTTCAAGCTCTCTCACACGCTCTTCAGATTGCTGGGTACGCCAGATTTGCAACGTCCTCTCATAACAGCCTAAAGCCTCATGAAGATATTTTTCGCCGTGCTCTCCTTCTGTTGTTTGACGTTGTGATAGCTCGGTGTATGCCAGACCAAGCACGTACATTGTCTGTGCCCACTCCTGTAACATGGTTTCACGAGTCTGAACCCGCAACGCCTCCTCATAACAGGCAATGGCATATTCCAGATAAGGTTTCTGCTCCTGATCCTGAAACTCTCGATAAGCATCACCTAATTTGCACTGTGTACGTGCCCATTCCTCCTGCAAATAATCATATTGATAGACAAGCAGTGCGGCACGATAACAGCCAATTGCCATCTGTACATTTTCCTGACGGGTGCCCAACTGAAGATCGAGATAGGTATTGCCCAATTCTTCCTGCGCTTTCGCCCATTCAAATGGTGATATTTGCCGATTATAGACCTCAAGGGCCGCACGCAAATGTTCAATCGCTCGTTGATAGTTCAGTTGTAATTCGTGCTGGTCCTCAATAGAGAGATGACGATAGGCCAGACCGAGATTATAATGAATATTCGCCCACGCCATCGGTACCTGCTCACGACGGTAGATGTCAAGGACGGCACGAAAACATTCAATCGCATGCTGAAGATGCGCTTGTAGATTGCCACCCGGCATATCAAGATAGGTCAGACCCAGCATATTCTGTGTTTTCGCCCACTCCGCAGGATAGACCTTTGGTGTGTAGACCTGCAATGCAGCACGGAAACAATCAACTGCCTTCTCCAACCGTTCTTGCTCATCCCCTTCCGACAATAAATTATAGGTAATACCCAGATTATTCTGCACCAGCGCCCACTCAACTGGAGCGTGCTCAGGCGTATAGACCTGTAAAGCTGACATATAACAGGTCAACGCATTGTGCAAATTACTCTCGATATCACCACCCGGCATATTGCGATACGCGTTCCCAATACTTTGCATAGCATCCGCCCAGTATCTGGGCTGTACAGCGCGGGTATTCACCTGTAAAGCTGCCTGATAGTGGATGATGGCCTTTTCGAGATTGGTTTGTCGTTCGCCACCTGGCAAAAATGAGTAGACATTCCCCAGACTATGCTGCGTACGTGCCCAATCATGAGCATGCTCAACCGGAGAGAAGACCTGTAAGGCTGCTTCATAACATCCAATAGCTTTCCGCAACGCCATATACCGATCTTCAGCGGGCAATTGACAATACAAACTTCCCAGTTCATGCTGCACCAGCGCCCACTCCAGAGGATACTGCTCGTGAGTGAAAATGTCGAGGCTTGCCTGAAAACAGGATAACGCTTTGCCAAGCTGTTCGCGACGACGACTACCGTATAAACAGCTATAGGTAATCCCTAATTCATATTGTCCCTTCGCCCATGCAACGGGATATTCATCACGCGTAAAGACTTCCAGGGATATTTGCAGCGCCGCTAACGACTTCTGCAAATTGGCCTCCCGCTCTCCAGAAAGCAGACTACGATAGATAAGGCCGATTCTTTGTTGCGTACTGGCCCACTTTTCTGGCGTTTCATTCAGTGAATAATATTCAAGAGCAGCATGGAAACAGGATAATGCTTGCTTATAATTACTTTGCATATCTGGCCCAAAAGCTGCACTACTATATTCTACCCCCTGCGCAAACTGAGCGTCAGCGACACTATGCTTTTCGTTATTGTCATTCATCGAGACTTCATCCTGAGGGTTTATGAGGCAGATTCCTATCAACGAACATGCACATAATACACAAAAACTATACTTATCTCATTCGGATTGTAAAATGCTATCTCCTGAATTGTCAACCACAGCAGACATAGCAGCGATATTTCTTCTGCCCGCTAAAACATATCTACATGCATGCAATATCATTTATATTAAAATATATATAACATACTCCATCACTTGTACAAACAAACTAATTTATTGTTACATTTATATACTATCAACGTTTATTACTATTGAATAGAGCCGTATACTGACCCTTATACTCTTAATATCCTTTTATGATCTTTGGCGGTAGGTAGTACATGGTAGTGGGATTTACTAGTCAGGAAGGATATATCCACGCATGCCAATATTTTCATCATTCCAGCAGTATTGTCAGACCATACGTCAACGACTGATCCTGGTTCTCCTTGGCGTTTCACTCTGTAGCATAGCAACGTATAGTATCAGCCTTGTTTTGCCGCCCATATATCAAGCAAATACGTTGATCAGAATGAACATGTCAGACACGGTTGGAGAAACACTCCAGAACCTTGCGGCAGACAATGCCGTTCTTGTGAGCAGCCCGGCGGTACTTCAGACTACGGCACAGATGCTTCATACAGTCTCGCCAACACAACTCAAACACAGCATCAGTGCATCAGCACTCAATAATACGCCCCTAATCACCATTCGAGCACATGCCTCAAACGAGCAACTCGCGATAACAATGGCAAATACCGTTGCAAATACATTTATTCAAATCCAGACGAACAATGAAACAAACCGTCTGCAACAAACCATGAACCATCTGGCACTCTACATCGGAAACGCTAAAATGACCCTGGACACCGCCCAACAACAACTGCTCTCGCTCCAACAAGAACATGCGATAACCCAGAGCGTTGAACAGCAACAGAGTATTGTTGATACGGATCAGTCAAACTATACTCAACTCTTAAACAGTTTCAGCCAACTACAAGTGCAAAAACTACAGGTAACCGATCTATTTAGCGTCATACAGACAGCAACCGCTGCCAGCGTTACTATCCTGAAGCCTCAAGTCTGGAAACTCACACTCCTTGCGGCGGCCAGCAGCCTGCTCCTGTTGCTCCTGCTGAGTATCACACGTCCGGGGAATACTCTCTGTTGTCGAGGAGCGATGCTAGCAAACAATTTGAGCAGGAGACGCCAACCATCATCCATGTTATCCTCAGCAGATGAAGCCTTATCACCCACCAGCGTCTCCCCCCAACAAAATGCTGAACTCATGATAACTCCGCTACCACAACTGAACACCCACGAGGAGAGATCCACACAGGAATTACCCATAAATAGATACATCGCGCCAGATACGCTGCCGCGAAAACCACAGGCCCATTTGCTGATCCCACCGGCACATCTCCCCTCACTACAACTATCATCTAATCCACAGTCGCTTATCAAGCGTTATCAGAATCAACAAACAATATCATCTATGCAGGAGCCGCAAGCACAACACATAAATGAAGAAGATGCGGCAGAGCCCGAGACACCATCACCACTCCCAATCATCACCAAAAAACTGGAGAAATATCTGCGACAGAAAAAAATGAACACACATCCAATAGCAGAGCGGAAACAATTCCATCCACATCCATCTCCACAACGCAACGAAAACACTGTTACACCACCGGAACAATATACTTGAGGACGAGAGAAAACAGCATACATTCCGCAAGTGACCGCTCTGATTACCAGAACAGTCACTTGCCCCCACCCACAAACAAAAAACGATATTGTGGCAACACGGGATATAACCATCTAAGACTGCGAAAGCAAATATCTATCCGGCACAATCCTCACCAGAATGGAAGAGCATATTATAGCGAATCATTCATTGCGTTAACATTTGTCAGAACAAGAAGAAAAGAGGACTTGAGCTGAGCATCTTTTGTGTACGCAGTCATGCAAACTATTACTTCTGGAATAATCTAGCTAACGCACGCACACGTGGCTCCTGACCCCAGATAGCCAGCATATGCTCATAAAGCGTATACACCTCACCAGACATCAGATCACTATGAATAGCCTGAGTAGCTTTAGCTGCTGCTTCCAGATAGACACAACTCTGCACCATATTGCCCAGGATAAGGGATGTATAGGCCCGATAACGCAGAAAATCCGCCCGCACCCGCGCCCCAGGAGCAGGCTGCAACCCATCAACTTGCGCCAACGCATCCCAGGCCAGCAGAGGCTGTCCCAGACGCAAGAAGACCAGACCTTGATAGAGATACAACATCGAACGATCACAATGTGTATAAGAAATGCACTCATCCTCTTCTGGCTTCGCAGGAAAAACAGCCATAGCAAGTTTTAAAAATTGCAGTGCCTCTGTATCACGCCCCATCGCAGCCTGAATTTCTGCCAGCCCGGCGAAAACCCAGCTATGCAGGATTGGCGAAATACGACTTCCATGCACATTAATCCTGCGCAGCGCCTCGTTATAGGCAATTAAAGCCGCACCAATACGCTTACGCGCAGCATAAATCATCGCCAGACGAATTTGCGCGGCAACATAGACATTCCAATCCTGCGCCAGTTGACTATAGACAAGAGCCTGTGTGCCATTCGACTGAGCAGAAACGAAATCGCAACGCTGCAAATCCAGCATTGCCTGGAGCTGATATGCCAGGGCCGTCAGACGCGCCGCAATCTTCTGTTCAGGGCCAGCATGCAGAGTAGGTGTGCGTAAACGTACTAAATATGCTGGCACCAACCGCTCAAGCTCCGCCTGTTCACCATCCATATACCATTGCCAGCATGCCGCAATCCCAATAGTCCACATCTCCAGAGCTTGCGTCAGATCCTGTGCTTCCATGCCGATCAACTCATCGGCCAGCGCATCCTCTCGTACCGGATAGATCTCTTGCTTCGCAGTCCGCCCCTGATACACAGTTTGCGCGAAGCCCAGTTCCGCCGGTGTCATCGCGAACACCTTACAAAGCGCATCCAGAGATGACAGGCGCGGCACCTGGATACCCGCTTCCCAACGTGTATATGTATTGCGACTAACTCCAACTTGCTCGCTCACAAACTGTGGTGTCCAGCTTTTTTTTATGCGAGCAGACCTCAACATACTGTTCTGATTTTCCATTATCTCCCCTCGACCAGTGCCTGATACCGCCATTGTGAGAAACCCCCGTACAAAGACAAAGTTTTCCTTAAACGTAAATTTCCCCGGATCTGTATTTCCTCTATAATATGAGAGGTAAAAAATTTTCTCCCATTAAAAAATCGGCAGAAAATTCCTATGGTTTCAATCCGTGTGCATAGCATTGTTTCTTGGGGTGTACTGAACAGATATTATAATAAACAATCACATGGACAAGTTGAGCACAATTACACGGCAATACGATCAAGGCACTCTGACCATTGACGCAGAGTCGGGCAACGTGCAAGGTCAGAAGCAGCCCATGCTTGATCAAAGAGTTTGAGCAACTCAGCATTGATTGACCACAATACATCACGTACCGTCTGCCAGCGTTGTCCACGTTTGTACTGCAATTCGTCCGCATGGAAAAGAGCCGTTGCATTGGGCGGAGTCAAAGACCGTAATTTCGGATGCCACCATGTAAGCATCTCAACCAGCAATATAGCTCCCGCGAAACGATCCCCCTCACTGACACTTAACCCATGCCTTCCCGGTCTGCGCTGCTGATAGCCTACCGAGCCATAGCTAATGCGTCTGACAGGCGCATCGGGAATGTATAATCCTTCAATATCCAGCAGTTCAACACGGCGAAAATCTGGTGAGCACAAAACATTTACGCTGGAGATATCCGTATGCGCCTCATTCTGTTTCTCTAATTCAGCTAATACCTGCGCAGTGACAGTAGCCAGAGATAACGCCTGTTCACGTGTATACTCCTGGCTGTCACGTAAACGAATGATGGAAGCCCATGTTTTCCAGGCCAACCAGGGCATCAGGACCGCATATTCCAGATCTGGATATTGTTGAATGAGTGAGCTATACGCGCCCGGAGTCAAACAGGTACGATGGCAAACATAAAATCCTAGCATATGCTTATAGCGCTGTAACTCCTGAGAGGAACGCTCAATATAATCACCGCGATAACTCGGCTTGAATACCTTTAAAGCCCAGAGCGTATTATTCTCACGACTGCGCAGCGTATAGATAATCGCTTCCTGCCCCTCAACAGCCCAGACATCCTCTTCATCATCAGGCAGATAGCGATATGGTTGAAACTCATAGATAGTCGAATCGATAGATAATTGCATACCAGGATATGGAGAAAAGTTGGTCATGTAGTGAAATCCCTTCAGGAAGCTATCACTTCAAATGTGTGCCAGCAGAAATAGCAAAGGCAAGTCTTACCAGATCACGGTGTGTGCCAGGGAAAAACAGTACCGACCCCTTTTGCAGATGATACCCATAGTTATTTATGTTCTGACGGTAGACATCAGGCAACGGAGAAGAGAGGCGAAATAAACGTTTGGCATCATCATGCTTCAACTCATTCTCGCGCATCAAGCCTTTCCAATTCGTCCAATCAGCAATTGGCTGTACCAACATCTCATCAGCAATATAGACATTCTCAACTAAAACAGAACCATCCGCAACCTTCATAGCACGAATACGCTTGACAACGGGATCAGGGTCCTCAGTTGAAAAATGGGCATCAGTCAAATGGCATACGAGTGGTGCCGGACATGGAGGAATAGAGTTCCTCTCTAATGACGCAATATACTCAGTCAATAACTCTTCAACCGCCAGGAAACCCGCAACAGTATTTGTCTCACCTCGTGCTTCTAATTTTGGTACCCCCGCGCTCACCAGTTCAGGGAGACTACGAATACCACGCAAGACATTCTCAACCTGAGTATTATAAGAAATAATAGCTACTTGATATTGCGGCTGTGGAATGCCGTCACGCATAGAACGCCGTATCATGTGCCGAACGGCTTCGCGTAACGAGGCATTGACAATCTCAATCTTTGTACTATTATCACACGCCTCATTCATTGAATCACTGGTATCTATCAAAAAAACCACCAACGCAGGCGTCAATGTTGTCGCTGGCAATGAATAATTCATAAAAGTACGTCTTCCTCCGCTTTGTTGTGATGAACTCAATCATTCTTATTATACATGCATATAGTTCAATATATTTCAACGAGTACGTTATCTCTATCAGATACATCCAGATAATATCGTTAAAAAACGCCAGGGAGCATTGATAATCCGCTCTATTACGTATATACGCAATACAAACATTGTTTCAAAAGGTGTACTCACTTGCCAAGAATAGAAAACCACTGATATTATTCTACACGTAGCGATGCTATCTATAGAACACACCTGATGATAAAACTATCCCATTTGATTATTGGTAAAGATTGGATATTCAATGCAAACACTGCTTGTCACACTTTTTATTCACGAACAATCCATGGATGTGAAAGTTCCGATAGAAGTACCAATCAGTGAGCTTATTTCCTCTCTGCTTCACATCTACCGCCCCACGGTACAAGACAAAAGTCGTGGAGATCCCACACACTGGGGCCTGGGTTATTTCGGAAGCGATGCCCCTTTTTTCCCCTCACAGACGCTGTTTGAGGTTGGGGTATTACAAGGAAATCTGCTCGTTCTAAAGGAACTACCTGCCTGGAAACAACGTCCTCAACCGTTCCAACCACAGGGATCTATCGCACAAAAAACGCTGTTCCATATACCAGCACGCGATTATCCTCCTCGGCTGAAGGATGAAGAGATTGTAATCATTCCGCCACCAATGCAGGAGCAAAAACAGGGAGGAGCAGCAACCTGGGTGCAAGCAATCGTACCGATTGTAGGAACACTCGGCGGTGCCCTCTTTATGGTCACTTCTTTAGTCAGTCGTGCAGGTGGAAACAGCGCACTCTTTCTCGTGCTCGCCATCGCGTTACCTGTCATTACCATTGGAACGTCGCTGGCAACAAACTTCGTTAAACGCTGGGTAATAAAAAAACAGCAACGAACAGCGCACAACGCTTATATGGATTATCTGGGCGTCTGGCGTGTACGTCTGCGTGAACTGGCTGATCAGCAACACCAGATCAACACCCGACTCTATCCAAACCTCCCGAAACTGGTTGAACTGGTCAAAAAACGCCAACATCTATGGGAACGACGCTCAGAAGATCATGACTTCCTTGATGTTTCGATTGGTCGTGGTCCTACGCCTCTACACCAGAACATTCGCTTTGAGTTGCAGAATGACCCGATGACGAAATATGATCCTGAGCTACGCGCACGAGCTGAGGCATTGATTGCGGACTACCATCATATTGATGAAGAGCCAACTGTCATTCCTTTACGTACCATGGGAACACTCACTATCGCAGGTTCTTTAGCCACTGCACGTGCACTGGTACGCTCAATGCTCTGTCAGGTCATCACCTTTCAGTCACCAAAAGATGTGCGTATAGTAACATTCTTCCCACAAAACTCCGCGCATGAATGGTCCTGGCTCAAGTGGTTGCCACATACACAACGCCTGCGTCATATTAAGACCGGGAAAAATCAGTTATCAGAGGCACTCTGTCTGCTCGCTGACAATCCTGTCGATTGTACCGATATTCTGGTAAATCAGATCAAGCCAGAACTTGAACGCCGCCGTAAACTCAGTGAAGATAATCAGCAAGAGCTTTCTCTGCTGCCCCATCTGCTGCTCGTGATTGATAGCTACACCCTTCAGGGTCCATTAGCGCAGATACCAGAGCTTTATGAGTTGATGCGCGACGCAGAGAAGCTTGGTGCAACTGTCATCTGCGTTGTGGCTGACCAGGGTGATGAGCCATCCGAAACCAACGCCCGCATCACCATTACCCCGGATGAATGGGTCTCATTTGAAGTCGCCTCCTATGGTGGACGACGTCTCCAGGGTATTGTGCCAAACAAAGCAGATGTCGCAAATGCTGAAGATATGGCCCGCAGCCTTGCCCCTATCATCGTCGCCGGTGAGGGTTCAGACGATGATCTCTCCCAGGATGTGCGTCTGCTCGATCTGTTGGATATCCATTCGGCTGAACTGGTTAATACCTCCCAGACGTGGCATGCTCGCGAACGCGAAACCACGTTGCGAGTTCCGGTAGGCCAGCGCGAAAAGAGCAAAGCGCTGATTGTAGACCTGAAAGAGGCATCGGAAAAAGGTGATGGTCCGCATGGATTAGTCATCGGCGCGACTGGTTCTGGTAAGAGTGAATTGTTACGTACACTGGTCATCAGCCAGGCAATCGCGCACGATCCTCATACCGTGAACTTTGTTTTTGTCGACTTTAAGGGTGGAGCTTCTTTCGCCGATCTGGCAAACCTGCCGCACGTTGCTGGTATGGTTACCAACCTCGAAAATGAACCATCACTGATCGACCGTATGCGCGATTCACTTCAAGGTGAACTACGTCGCCGTCAGACCATGCTCCGCGAGGCTGGTAATCTGGATAATGTCCAGCAATATCAGGCCAAATGGCGAACCAACCCGAAAGCCATGAAGCCAATGCCACACCTGCTGCTCATTGTCGACGAATTCGCGGAGTTGCTCGCCAATCGTTCAGATTTCCTTGACCTCTTTATTACGATTGGACGTGTTGGTCGTAGCCTTGGTATTCACCTCTTGCTGGCAACGCAGCGTCTGGAAGAAGGAAGACTTAAAGGGCTGGAAAGCTATATTCGCTATCGTATCTGTTTACGTACGTTTAGCGCCGCCGAGAGTACAACCGTACTGGGAAGGCCTGATGCCTACTATCTCCCTTCGGCTCCTGGTGTAGGTTATCTAAAAATTGATGCGAATACACCAGTACGTTTTAAGACAGCGTTGATTACGTCTCCATACATCCCTGGAAACTATCAAGTCTCAACGCTGGAAATGATCCGTGAGTTTTCTCCTGCCGGACATCTTATTCCGTCGAAAACTCAGATACAGGTCAGTCAGAAATTAAGCGAATTAGATAATGATAACCGTACAGAGATGGATATGGTTATCGCACGTCTGGCGAAATCCGATACACCACGTCCGAACTATTATGTGCATCAGGTCTGGTTAGATCCGCTCGATAAAAATGTTCTGCTGGGCAATGTTATCAGCCGAACACTGAAAACGCAGATCACCAGTGGTGATCTGGGACGTCTCTGGCATGATGCTCCACCGTTTGGCACAATGACAATTCCGGTTGGACTCGTTGATGTACCGCTGGATCAGAAACAAAGGCCGCTGAATATCGACTTCTCTGGCACTGGTGGTCACCTCGCAATTGTTGGTGCTCCCCAGACAGGCAAAAGCACACTGCTCAGAACACTGATCACATCCTTCATCATGACGCACTCCCCACGCGATGTGCAGATTTATGGTATCGACATGGGTGGTGGTCAGCTACGTCTCTTTGAGTCAACACCACATGTAGGAGCGGTCTGTGGTAAAGGCGAACGTGAGAAAACACGGTTGCTCATTCGTCTGATGTTTAAGATCATCGCTGACCGCGAGGCGCTTTTCCGCGATAATCAGGTCGAAAGTATGGCAAGCTATCGTGCTCGTCGTCAGGCAGGCGAACTGGCAGATGCACCATTCGGAGATGTGTTCCTCATCATCGATAATCTGGCTCAATTCCTGAATGATTTCGAAAACCTTGAAGCCGACCTTACCACGCTCATCGCGACTGGACTTACCTATGGCGTGCATATCGTCGTCACAGCCAACCGCTGGCCGGAAATCCGACCAAAATTGCGTGATAATATCGGAACCCGTCTGGAACTGCGCATCAATGATCCAATGGAATCTGAGATCGACCGCAGAAAAGCCGCCGAGCTTCCTGTTGGTATACCCGGACGTGGACTCAACAAAGATAAACTCATGTTCCAGGTCTGCCAACCCTGGATACAGGGGACAGAAAAACAGGCATCATTACAGGAAGCCCTCACCGCGCTCATTCAGCGTACGCAGGCATGGCGCGGCCCTGGTGCATCCCCGATCGTGATGCTGCCGCCGATAGTTGAACGCAAACAGATCCGTCGCGCACAAACCGAACCCACAGGCGCGTTGCTTGGTCTGGAAGAGTTCAAACTGGATCCGGTCTACATTGATCTCACAACGATGGGTCCACACTTTCTGGTGCTGGGTGATGCTGAAAGTGGCAAGACAAATCTCTTACGGCAATGGATCACTGATCTGGCAACACGCTATACACCTGATCAAGTACGCATTGCTGCAATTGAGAGTCGTACCACGACAAATCTCTTTGATATCACCAAATTACCGCATTTCCTGACCTACGCCAGCATGCGAATGCCTTCATCTGTCAAGGAAGCGGTAGATACCGTCAGCAAAACACTCAAAGAGCGGTCGCTGCCAACAACATTTACTTCAATCTATGATCTTGCCAAACAATCAAGCTGGCAAGGACCACACTACTTCCTGTTTGTGGATGATTATGAAGCAATAGCGACTCCGTCTGGAAGCCCGTTGACAGCACTACGCGATCAAATCACTCAGGCACGCGACATCGGTTTCCATCTCATTTTAACGCGTAGCGTTGGAGGTATGGCTGGTGCTTCATTCGAGCCAATCATCAAATCCTTACGCGAAATGGGTTCTCCTGGTCTGATCATGAGCGGTGAACGGAGTGAAGGTAAAGTGCTACATGACCAAATGGCAGCACCGATGCCAGTTGGACGAGGAACGTTCGTCCGACGCAAGTTCCCACCAACCCAAATCCAGATTGCACTTGCTCGATAGCACACAAAAAGCATTCAAGCATAGAACAATTAGAGACAGTAATACCCGGTACCGTGGTACCGGGTATTACTTTTGTCATATTTGTCGCCATCAATTCATTTTACACCTGTATACTATAATAGAATAGAATAGATTACATACAGAAAAATGAATGACATCAATACCCATAATTTCACCATTAATAAAGAGAGAAATATATTCTCTCTGGCATACCGATACAGAGAAGTTATAAACACGCCCGCAAAGCCTATGCATAAACATGTATGAATCAATAGATACGTGATAAAGATCAGGGCACAGCCAACAAAAGAAAAACCACATGCTAAACATTGGACCCATAGCGCAGATAGAGACGTCGGATGAGGTGTTGCAGTGCGGTCAGAACAAGAAACGCTTCCAATAGGAACCATCATACAGAATCACCAGGAATATCTCTACATCATAGAAGCACTCCTCGGAAGGGGAGGTTTCAGTACAATCTACCTTGTACGTGAAGTGCAAGGTCAGCAACGCTTCTTCGCATTGAAAGAGATCATCGGCCCCGATAGACAGACGCGCGAACAGTTGGTATTTGAAGCCGACTTACTTGAACGTCTGCACCATCGTTCCCTGCTTCATATCTATCAAATCTTTGAAAACAGCGAACGGAATCGCATCTATATGCTCATGGACTACATCGAGGGAAAAAACCTTGAATCCCTGCGCAGAAAACAGCCAGAGCAGCGCTTCTCACTGGCCCTCTCACTCGCCCTTATTACACCAATTGTAGATACAATCACATATCTCCATGCCCAGAAGCCGCCGATCATTCATCGTGATATAAAACCATCGAACATCATCGTTCCGCCAGGGATAGGGAACACGGTATTGGTCGATTTCGGCCTCGCTAAAGCACACAATAAGCAGAAGACCAGACAGAGAGCACGTTACGGCACCCCTGGTTACGCCGCCCCGGAACAATACACATCCGGCACCGATGAACGCACAGACATCTATGCCATCGCAGCAACGCTGTACACACTCATCACCGGACAGATACCCACCGACGCACTCAAGCGCAATTTACTTACCCACGACGCAGACCCACTTATTCCCGCCCATCATTTCTCATTAGCCATTTCCCCAGCACTCTCACAGGTCATTGCCAGAGCCATGCACCTACGCATTGAAGAGCGCTATACCAGTATCGAAGCATTCTGGGAGGCTCTGAGCATGACCATCATCCAGCCGCCCGATAACCAGCCCCGAACAGCAACCCTCTATTCTGTTCCTCGTCACTGAGCACCCGGGTAGTCTCATACAGTCAACGGGCAAAAAGCATTCGAGTAGTAAAAATACAGAAAAGCAGAAGACCAGAGCAGTAAGCAAGCGGGATGGAGCGGCAATTGGCGGAAATACCAAAAAAGCGGAGAAGATAGTTCCCAAATTATCTTGACATCAGGTAAGTTGCTGATGTATTATCCACAAGTGGGAACATTATCCCTCAAACAGAGTGAGCAAATAAGCGGGCGGTTGCTGAAATTGGTAGACAGGGCAGACTTAGGATCTGTTGGTGCTGAACCGTGAGAGTTCGAGTCTCTCACCGCCCACCTTACCACAATCACGGTAACGCAATTATGCGGGAGTGGCTCAGTGGTAGAGCACTTCCTTGCCAAGGAAGATGTCGCGGGTTCGAATCCCGTCTCCCGCTCCAACTATCGAGACAAAGGGCATCCGCAAGGCTGCCCTTAATGGTAAGCGCACATGCAGCCAGTGATGTACGTAGATCACAACACGTTATAGCACATGACCGATAAGTTGGTAGATGCGTCTCTTAAGTATGGGGTGGTCTATGGATAGATAGTGATGCCTCCTGCGCTTCCGCAGTCTATTTTCCCTGGTAGTAGCGAATCGCGATAGCGGTGACAGCAAATGATGGGTGCATAAATACGTACTTATGTGATAGTATAAGTCAAATACGCACCATAAAGCTAAAGGATGAGCATTCTGAGGGAGCGAACGCAAGATAATTCCTTACATTCAGAACGGGTCGCGTACCCACTATAGATAGTAGGTTTGTTTGATCTGAGCACTGAATGAACTGAAAAGGAAGAACCTGACGCCGCTTCAAGCAGAACACAATAAATAACCTGATAACATATATCTGTTGGAGGAAACGTGAAGGTCTCTGTCGAAAAGATGCCAAACAGTGAGGCTGTCCTGAATGTAGATATCACCTGGGACGAAATGGAAAAGGCCTCTGACAAGGCATATCGCAAATTAGTCAAACAAGTTGATATACAGGGTTTTCGTCGTGGTCGAGCACCACGCACACTTTTAGAGCGCCGGATAGGGAAAGAATACATCTATCAAGAAGGTCTGGACGACCTGATCTCAGAGGCCTATCGCAATGCCCTACAAGAGCATGATTTGACGCCTATCACCCAACCAACACTGGATGCATCAGGGTTCGAGATGGGCCAGGATTATCATTGTAGCATGACAGTGCCAATTGTCACGCCGGCAACATTACCAGATTACAAGAGCTTCCATTTTGAGCGTGAAGATGCGGCGGTCACGTCAGAAGAAGTAGAAAAAGAGCTTGAGTCATTCCAGAATCAGCTTTCTGAGTGGCAGGCAGTCGAGCGTGAAGCCGCCTATAATGATCGCATCAAAGCTGATCTGAAGTTAATCTCAGGTGAGCAGCAGATCTCTGACCTGAAGGATAACACCTTCGAACTGACCGACGAGCGCCACGGTCTCTTCTCCGGTATGGATGAGTACCTTGTTGGTATGAAGGCGGGTGAGAGCAAGCAGTTCACCACCACCATTCCTGAAGATTACAGCAATGAGAAACTCGCCGGAAAAGAAGCAAACTACGAGGTCACAGTGCATGTCGTCGAAACCAAGCAACTGCCAGAGTTGAACGACGAATTTGCGAAGAAAATCAGTGAAGACCAGTTAGAATCCCTGGAAGAAGTCCGCAAAGTCATCAGTGACAACATCTTGCAGCGTAAGAAAAATTCGCTCGCCGAGAATTTGCGCGACCAGGTACTTAATGAAATCATTGAAAAATCGGAATTCTCCATCCATCCATCATTGGTCGATGAAGAGATCCATGAAATGGAGCACCAGTTCGGTCATGTACTGGAGCAGCAACATCTCTCCCTTGACCAGTATCTGGCGATGACACGCAAATCCCATGAGGAATATCATGAGGAGCTTCATCCAGATGCAGAGAAACGCGTCAAGCGCCAACTCGTACTGGAAGAAATTGCCAGACAAGAGAACATCACCGTTACAGCAGAAGAAATTGAATCGCTTTTCAACGCTTATGAGCAGATGGGTCAGCCATTGCCGCGCAGCGAAGAGCAGATACGCGCACTTATGCTCAGCTATCGTCGTGAGAAAACACTTTCGCGCCTGGTTGAACTGACAACCGATCCCGATCCCGATGCGGAAAGCGACGAAGCAGTCGAAGAGACTGACGCCATCGCTAACGCAGAGGCAGCGGCACTTGTCGGAGATTCTGAGGTAGTGGATGCAGCCACCGATGTAGAGGCATCCGCGCCAGCAGCAACAGAGGACCAACCAACGGAAACAGTCGAGTAAAACCAGCAAGTGCTGTGATGTTGTACATGCAGGAAAGGTGACAGACGTGGCAAACTCAAAGAATATGCGTACGACATACCGTTGTTCATTTTGCGGCAAGAGTCAGGATCAGGTCCAGCGTTTAATAGCTGGGCCTGGTGGCGTTTACATCTGTGACGAATGTATTGATCTCTGCCGTGAGATCATCGAGGAGGAGCAAGCCACAGTTGCCAAGCCCCGCCTTCAGACAGGCAAATTGCCAACGCCAAAGAAGATCTATGAACAACTCAGTCAGTACGTTATTGGTCAGGAACGTGCCAAGAAGACGCTGGCGGTAGCGGTCTACAACCACTACAAACGCATTGGTGTTGGTATGCAGATCGATGACGTTGAGTTGGGCAAGAGTAATATCTTGATGATTGGCCCCACAGGTAGCGGTAAAACGTTACTGGCGCAAACGCTCGCAAAAGTGTTGGATGTGCCCTTCTGTATCGCCGATGCAACCGCGCTCACCGAAGCTGGATATGTTGGTGAAGATGTAGAGAACATTCTGCTGCGTCTGATCCAAACAGCAGACTTCGACGTTGCGCGTGCGGAGCGTGGTATTGTCTATATCGACGAAATCGATAAGATTGCGCGCAAATCCGATAATCCTTCCATCACACGTGATGTGTCCGGCGAAGGTGTGCAACAGGCTCTGCTCAAAATTATTGAGGGCACAGTCGCTAATGTTCCACCGCAAGGCGGACGCAAACATCCACATCAAGATTTTATCCAGATTAACACAGCCAATATCCTCTTTATCTGTGGAGGGGCATTTGAAGGTCTGGACAAAATGGTCGAACAGCGCCTGGGTAGTAACAAATCAATGGGCTTCCGTGTTCAAGGCCATGGCGAAGGGGTGATCAAAGATGAGAACGGTGAAACCATTTTAACCAATCTTATTCCCGATGATCTGCTCAAATATGGCTTAATTCCAGAGTTTGTCGGTCGCCTCCCCGTACAGGTCGCGCTTGATAGTCTGGATCAGGCCGCGCTTATTCGCATCCTGTCTGAACCGAAAAACGCCATTATTAAACAGTATCAGAAGCTCTTCCAACTTGACCGCGTAGAACTTGTCTTTACCAATGATGCATTGGAAGCCGCCGCCGAAAATGCGCTGAAACAGCGTACCGGTGCTCGTGGCTTACGTACCATTATTGAAGATACACTGTTAGATATCATGTACGATTTACCATCTCGCGCAGATGTCAAAAAAGTTATCATTAATGGTGATGTCATCAATACACATACAAAGCCGCTTTTAGTAACTCGTGGTGAACGAAATACAGCGTATTCGGAAGATGAGTCTGCCTAACGCAGACTCATCCATTTTTTCCGACAGAATTGTGTAAGGAAGAAAACAAAGATAGGCGGAAACCAATGAGTGAAACAGAACGCCCTGATGTGGTGCATACAACCCAAAACGAGTATCCTCTAGTGGCGTTAAGAAACATCGTTGCGTTTCCTCACAATCGTCAAGCACTCCCGATCGCTCGCGAAGTGACGGTACGTGCTATCGAAGAAGCAATGATGCAGCCGGATCGTCTCTTGATTGCGGCGACTCAACGAAGCCCGGATATTGATGATCCGCAACCAAAGGACATCTTTGACGCTGGAACGCTGATTGAAGTGGTCACAATGCATCGCCAGCAAGATGGAAGCATTCAGGTGCTAATCCGTGGCATCCACCGCGTCCACATTGATGAATACCTGGATCAAGAACCATTTCTCCACGTCAAGGTGACTGCGCAAGAGGAACCACAACCACAAGGCCCACAGGCCGATGCCCTTGTCCGCCATACAACCAGTCTGTTTGAACGCTATGCTCAACTCAATCGCCGTTTCTCCGTAGAAGATATCAATTCCATTGTCGTTCTGAAAGTTCCTGCGATCCTCGCGGATACGCTTGCCGCGCATCTGGTTACAGATATGCTGCAACAGCAGGATCTACTGGAGACAATCGATCCACTAGAACGCCTGGAGAAGATCTGTGTGATCATGGGCAATGAAATTGAAATCCTCGAACTGGAAACGACGATCAGAAGTCGTGTTCGCTCGCAAGTAGATCGCTCGCAAAAAGAGTTTTATCTACGTGAGCAGTTGCGTGCTATTCAGGAAGAGTTGGGAATCGAAACCTCTTCGGAGGCTGATGAGCTACGTAGCAAGTTGCAGGAGAAACAACTACCACCTGAAGCGGCCACGAAAGTGCGCAAAGAGATTGAACGGCTGGAACGTACGCCGTCGCAGTCCGCTGAACTGGCAGTCATTCGCTCATACATTGATTGGGTACTGGCGCTCCCCTGGAATGAAGTGAATGAGGATCATTTCAATATTGAGGAGACACGGCATATCCTCGATGCAGACCATTACGGTCTTGAAGGCATCAAAGAGCGTATTCTCGACTTTCTGGCGGTGCGCCAGCTCCGCATCCAGGCAGAGAAAGAAAATGGCACCAACCACAGGCACCATCAGGGACAGATACTCTGCTTCATTGGTCCTCCGGGGGTAGGAAAAACAACACTGGGACAATCTATTGCTCATGCTCTTAACCGGAAATTTGTGCGCATCTCGCTGGGTGGCGTGCATGATGAAGCGGAAATCCGTGGTCATCGTCGCACCTATGTAGGCGCATTGCCCGGTCGTATTATTCAGAGTATGAAAACGGCTGGCGTGCGCAACCCTGTCTTCCTGCTGGATGAAGTAGACAAACTTTCATCCGAGTATCGCGGTGACCCTGCCGCGGCTCTGCTTGAGGTTCTTGACCCCGAACAGAATAATACTTTTACTGATCATTACCTGGAAATGCCATTTGATCTATCAGATGTCTTCTTCATCTGTACTGGCAATATCAAGTATCAAATCCCACGACCGCTCGCTGATCGTATGGATATTATCGAGTTACCGGGCTATACCCTGGATGAAAAGGTCAACATTGGCACACGACATTTGCTACCCAAGGTCCTATCTGAGCATGGATTACGCCCCGAACAGGTGCGCATTCCTCAGACAGTGATGCAACATATTGTAACCGATTACACACGCGAGGCAGGTGTCCGTAACGTAGAACGTCAACTGGCGAATATCTGCCGTAAGGTGGCACGTCGTGTGTTAGAGAAACCTAACACACGCATTCGTCTCACCACTCATAATCTGGAACAATATCTGGGACCAGTACGCTATACCAATGCCCCACCGCAGCAGCGCACACGTATTGGTACAGCAATGGGGCTGGCATGGACAGAAATGGGAGGTATCCTGCTCCCGATCGAAGTTGTGACCATGGTGGGTAAAGGTGACTTGCTCCTGACTGGACAGCTCGGAGATATCATGCGCGAGTCAGTCATCGCAGCACTTTCGTATATTCGAACCAGAGCGCTCGAACTACACATTGATCCTAACTTTCAGGATAGCGTTGATTTACATATCCACCTGCCTGAAGCTGCCATCCCCAAGGATGGACCATCAGCAGGCATTACGATCGCTACCGCACTGGTTTCGGCGCTGACCCGTCGCCCCGTCTTCAATGATCTGGCGATGACTGGTGAGGTTACACTCCTCGGCAGTGTATTAGGAATCGGTGGGCTGAAAGAAAAGGTTCTGGCAGCGCAACAAGCAAATATCCACCGTCTCATCATCCCGGCGGCCAATGAAAAGGATCTACAGGATATTCCAGCGAAAGTGCGCCAGCATCTCACTTTCACGCTGGTCGAAAATATGGATCAGGTAATCAACGCCGCGCTCGAACAAATTGCTGAAGTAGATGAGGAAGGGATTGAACCGTTGCCACTCTTCCAGGAAGAGACCCAACGGGCATTACCGGAACCGACTCTGCGCAGGAGTGGTAAACCAGCCGAAAGTGATACAGGTCAGGAAGAGGATTATTAGTTATCGCTATTCATTTTTCCTCTATGCAATCATCGCAACAGTATCATGCTTCAGCCGTCTCAGGCGTGAAAATGATATTGATTGGATCACCGACAATATAATACGTTCTACTATTAGTAAGAGAACATTTTATCAGAAGGGCATCGCTACTGGTGCCCTTTGCTATACGTACTTATTCATTCGTGTCATGCAATTGATCCAATATAAATTTTAACCAAACGCAACATTGTTCGTAGCTTGATTCGGAAGGCATGAATGTATGTTACGCAGGTAATCCCTGTCACATACTCCCATGCATATCCGTACAATATATGATACACCCATACATATCCGTATAATATATGGTACAGTCATAACATAGATGTGCATTCATCTTTTCATGAAGCAACAACACTGTACGAGTACGAACATGGAGAACTTTTCATCTAACGTTTGTTCTTTAGCAAGCTGGCTACGCGCAGGGTAGTCGCAGTGGAATAGAAGAAAACGT
Organism: Dictyobacter sp.; assembly: GCA_035493535.1. GTDB lineage: Bacteria > Chloroflexota > Ktedonobacteria > Ktedonobacterales > Ktedonobacteraceae > Dictyobacter. The sequence continues at coordinate 19,760 of DATJIE010000052.1, read as the reverse complement.
AAATTCCCAACGAGAGGACTGGTATTATGAGTTATCAAGATCCGCGTCAATCAAACGAATACGGTGGCTATACTCCTCCCTCACAACCGAACCCAAATGATCCTTATGGGCAACAGGGCGGCTATCCAGGACAGGGCGGCTACTACCAACAGCCAGGGCAAGAAGGTTACCAGCAACCGGGTCAAGGCGGCTATCAGCAGAGGGGTTACCAGCAACCGGGTCAAGGCGGCTACTACCAACAGCCAGGGCAAGAAGGTTACCAGCAACCGGGGCAAGAAGGTTACCAGCAACCGGGGCAAGAAGGTTACCAGCAACCGGGGCAAGGTGGCTATCAACAACCGGGGCAAGGTGGCTATCAACAGCCAGGACAGGGGCCAAACTATAACTACGGACAACAGGGACCATATCAAGGACCATATGGACAACAGAACGCCTATGGCTCCAATCTGGGCACCAGCACAACAGGCATGTCGCCAAATGTCGCAGCAGGAGTAAGTTATCTTCTAGGCTGGGTCACTGGTCTGATCTTCTTTTTAATGGAGAAGCAGAACCGTTTCGTGCGCTTCAATGCAATGCAATCACTCATTTTGTGTGTCACAGGGATCGTAGTTTTTTGGGTAACAAACATTTTAGCGGCAATTCCAATTATTGGTGTGCTCTTTGGTATTCTACACATTCTGCTGTTGCTCGCAACGTTCATCCTTTTCATCATTTGTATCGTAAACGCCTTCCAGGGTAAATACTTCAAGGTTCCATACATCGGTGACTATGCTGAGCGTTTCGCAAATCAGAACACAACCAATTAGTTGTCATTGAGCAAAAACAAATATACAGGCAGTGTGTGAAGCTGAATACACGCTGCCTTTGTTACCTGTGGTCCACATGACCATACGCGCGTAAGTATTGATGGCGAATATATATGTCCATGACGAGATGACCCGTACCCGCTGCGCTGCTATCGCACGCAGCGGGTACGATACGACGGCACTCATTTATTTCGGCAAGGGCCATAAGAGGGCATAAAAAAACCACCCATATAGGCGGGTGAAGCGGCGATGTCCTATTTTCCCATGCAGCTACCCACATAGTATCGTAGGGGCTGAAGAGCTTAACTTCCGTGTTCGGGATGGGAACGGGTGTACCCTCTTCGCAATTATCACCGATTCGCCTGCACATACAAGCGGTTCGTTTCAACGATGCTAATAATAGCATGTTACTCGACCATTGTCAATAGCTTGCGCGTAAACCGAGCAGAATCAATTGATCCCCGAATGTTTCGTCATGTCTATACGAAATACATACTCACATAGCCATAAAAAGCTGTCGAGCATACTTTCCTATGGCTATGGACGGAAACAGCTATTCGCCGCGCAACTTGCTATAGCTGACCATATCGTGATACGCGCCATTGCGCCACTGCGCGCCACGTAACACGCCTTCACGCATGAAACCAGCCTTTTCTAAAGCTCGTTGCTCACGCGTATTTTCAACATCCGTGGACGCCTCAACACGCATGATAGTATAGGTCGTGAAAAGATATGCAGCCAGCAAACGTTGTGCCTCAACACCATACCCTTTACCACGCTGCATTGGGATCAATGAGATACCAATATTGTAGGCAATGCTGGTATCACCAGGGCCATAACGCACCTGATGAAAGCTCACATGCCCCAGGAACTGACCACCATAATCTGTTACAATTAGAAGACCATTACCATTACCAAACAAACCATTCTCCTCGAAACGTCGGCTTATCTGACCCTCAGCATAAACACCAAAATCAGTAAACTCATCCTCAAAATCAGACCGAGATGCCTCCTCTAAAAACGATAAATCCTCTTGACGGGCCGGGCGCAAAATAACTCTTTCACCATGTAACATGCCATCTCCAATCTTTACCCTGATAGGCAACTGTCGAAACCAGCATCCTGAAGCACCCTATAGTTTCATCACATCTCGATAGTATCACAAATTCCACCAACAAAAAAAAGCACGTAGCAATCATCACAACCTTACCCTGATAATCGTCCCTTTTCACATTGATATTGTTCAATTAAATTTATACAATATACATAATCAGGAAATTATAGAATATTCATATCTGCTAACAAAAGAACAAAATATTGCCAGCGACCATGTTTGTTACAAACGAAAAAGACCGGCAACAGAGAAGAGGAAGGAATGATTACAGACACAGCGAAAATTAAATTAACCACCGGGGACGAAAACATCGGCGAGCAAGTTTTTGATCAGATTCAAAGTTATCTGGATTCATCTGAGCATTGCAAACGCTATCTTCTGGCACGTGATATAACCACCCGTCGTGACTATACACTGCATATTATCTGGAGTTCACTCTACTGGCGCAACCAGGCCTGGAGTCAGTTCTCCGAGCTGCTGGATACCAATGGCATCGACTATCAAGGCACTATCCGCGTACGCGATGAAAATGGAGAAATCATATAAATGGAGCGGTTGTCACAATTATCCTGGCATTTCCACCAGAATAATTATGACAACCGCGCATTTTTGGCTCGCAGCGTAAACATCTCGTTTAGAGGTCAGTTGAAAACTCATCCGCAGTGCCCAGATAGACGAGTTTCCCCCCCACACGCATCATCAAAATACCTAATCGGCGCATAGCCAACCGGGCGCTTCTGCGCAACGACGAACGTCGCTTCGTCTCTTTGTAGTCACAGGTATCCCGCATCTCTTTAATCATAGAACGCAAACAAAGAGCGGACATTAATTGATATTGTTCTGGCGACATAAATCTGCTCCTCATCAGGATAAGTCCTGAATGAATATAGACAGCACGCAACAGGACAGGCTAGCAACAAACCTACAAAAACATACCCGGAGCGGCTATCTGGCATAAAACATTAATCATCTTCACTGATTGTGCCCGGTCTCTCCATGCGATAGCTGGCCAACGATTACACAGCACAACTAATTGAGAACACGGAACACGTGGGAACATCAATACCATGGCGAAAGTCATAGTATTCCTGCACCAGAACGCTTCTTCGGGTACCTTGTAGAATTACATCATCGTGCAATGCAGAACATTCATGCAGAAAATGAGCAGGTGTGGGGCTTTCTTAGCCAAAACCGCAATTCATAGCAACAGGCGATTGGATTTAGATGAAGAAAATAACTTGTGTACTTACACATAAACTATTGTTGATCCTCCAACAATACATCCCACTCAATATCATTGATAACTATAACCTCTAGAAATGTACATGTCAAGAATCATATGCAATTATCACAATTTTTTCCTGAATTATTCCCATCAACCTGATCAATGGCCTGTAACATTACATAAAGCAATAATACCCCTACATTCCCACACAATAGTTTAGAAAATTCAATAAGTAGTAGAGAATATTTCATACTTTCTATATCATTACACGTCAGCCAGATAGTAATAGTTTACAGGAAAGGCAGGGAATCCAGCAGGAAAGCGAGGGATGAGGTATAAAAAAAGAAGCATCGATATATATAATCGATGCTTCTTTTCAATGGAGCGGGAGACGGGATTCGAACCCGCGACATCTTCCTTGGCAAGGAAGTGCTCTACCACTGAGCCACTCCCGCGAGTCGCCGCCCATATAGGCGGGTGAAACGGCGATGTCCTATTTTCCCATGCAGCTACCCACATAGTATCGTAGGGGCTGAAGAGCTTAACTTCCGTGTTCGGGATGGGAACGGGTGTACCCTCTTCGCAATTATCACCGGTTCGCCTGCATATACAAGCGACTGGCTTCAACGCTGCTTATATTAGCATGTTGCTCGACTATTGTCAATAGGTTTAGCGCTGTTTTTTTAAAATTGTCTGGATCAGGTCTGCGTGAACCCGATTTTGTGTATATGCCCACCATGAAAGCATCCAAACAAACAAATTTGCCGTGAATTGTCGCGATTTTACAAAATTGGCTCTCTACCCCCTTGCGCCTGACTTAAAAATAGGATACAATACACCTCGTCAAGTGATTGGGCGCGTAGCTCAGTGGTAGAGCACCCGACTTTTAATCGGGTTGTCGTGGGTTCGAACCCCACCGCGCTCATTCTTTTAATGCCCGACCTCGCATGTCTCTCCCTGGTATCTACCAGATGAGGTCATTAACACAATCCCACCCAATCAATCAATCGTAGACAGAGTTCTCTCTATTCATTGTTGTGGCTCACCGCAACGAACCATACAAACAAATTTCTTTCCATTGCAGCCAGAGATCTGGAATAACGGTATAGCAATTCCGGTAGTATCCAACGCTGGAACACTTGCTGACGTTCCCCTCACAACTCATTAGCGCAGTATTCAGAGGTAGAAGCCAGTACTATGAGAACTTATTCTCAGGAACAATACACTGGTAATCTTGTTTGTTGTCATAGCACGTGATACACTACAGACGATATTCAAGTAAGAGATGCTTTCCCTCGCTCGCGTAGCTCGTATTGGCCTGCTGAGAGAGGGTAATACCAGCGAAAACAGGAGGCGGTGTCACCGAGCAGCAATGCACGGAGAGAAGGCACTGGTTAGATGTGACGAAACGTATACTGGTTGTCGATGATAGAAACGAGCTACTTCATCTCATGCGTCGGGTCTTAGAAGATGAACAATATCTGGTATCGATCCTCCAGGAGGGGAAAGATGCTTTTACCAGTGTCAAAAATACGCTACCCGACCTGCTCATTCTTGATCTGAAACTGGGTGATATGTCTGGACAAGATATTCTCAAGCAGTTGAAAAGCGATCCCGCAACTGCTGATATCCCTGTCATTGTCTATACCGCTGCAGTGCTTGAGGCCGAAGAAGTTACCAGATCAATTGAGGGAGACCCCCAGTTTTATCGGGATGTCCATTTGCTCCGCAAACCTTTTGAGTTGAATGCGCTCCTTGATAAGGTAGAGGAACTCCTTGTTAATGCAGGGAATTAGATCTACCTGATCTATTCCCTTTACTCCTGACTTGAAATCCAGCCAGACACAGTACTATTCGGTCATTTGTATACTTCGATTTTCCTTGCCTTTCGTCTAACAGTTATACTAAAACAAAGATAGTAATGATGAGTTTGTACTATCACAGGAAGCGCTAAGGGGAGTACGGAAAAGCGACAGTAGCTACCTGAATACTCACGCTGTCATCTGCCCTTTGCTCCTGCCTATCCATATACAATTTAATTTCGTAATATATTTCTAACATCTAAAGAAAGGAATCGAGCATGAAATTTGTCGTAGGACTGCTCGTGGGATTTGGCGTGGGAGTTGCTGCTGGCTTACTCCTTGCCCCTCAATCCGGTGAAGTTACACGGGAACAACTCAGTACCAAGGGTATTCAATTGCCAAATGGTGCTTTTAATGATGAGATTCGCGCTCGCGCACAAGAAGCGCTCTCTCAAGGTCGCGAACTCTATAACCGCACGAAAATTGAGTTGTCTGATCGCTATACACGCGCAAAATCTGGCGACCTCTAATCCTCACTTGCTATCACTTTCGATACTACCCCTGACCTGACGCCCACCACCGGGCAACAGGTCTTTTTTTGTTCCTCTTTCTGCTCTCTTCATATCGATCTTTTTCAACGCAGCTTCTAAATAAATGATATTCAGTCTCAATAGTATTGTAATATAGACACTTCCATGTCATAATTAGTAGTAGCATAAAACATGATTAAAAACGTCATTTACTTTTTATGCACGTTTACACTGTTCCTTGTAGGAATTACTAGAGTGTTTTAAGGCATTTCACTTATTTCGTGAGTCAGTCAGATAAGTGATCAACCGTGACCATTACACATGGAGAAAGGACAATCTTATGTCACTAGATGTTTCACCTGCCCTTCTGGAGCAAGCTCAGGTAGGCGATATTCGTACTGAGGATTTTCTACAATGCATTAAAGAGTCGCTACCATACGCATGGCAGTTAATAGAAGGGCTGGCTGTACGACTGCGACAGAGTGATCAGTCATTCGTTGATAATCAAGTGCCACCGCCCAGTGAACAGGCACGTGGTCAATTATTACGTGTGCTCTCCAGTGATGCTATGCGTAACGCTATCGAACAGCATTATGGAATAAAGCTAGCCTTCCAGAACTGCCATCGCGTCGCACTCTTCAGTAAAGATCAATTAGGCGCGGACTACGCTGAATTTATTACTCCGCGTAGCCAGATCTTGAATCAAAGCCCTGAATTGCGTGATTGCTAAGAGATCATAACCAGAAACACAAAGGCAGGATGTAGCTTCTTCTGCTACATTCTGCTTCTCCTCGCGCACCCTTTCAGCAACAGGTATACAAAATCCAGAATCACAGCGGTATCACTTATAGCATGGCAGTACGTATAAAATACTAGCAAGCTTTGATTGATACACCTTGATAAAGGAGTGAAATATACATGTCTGCTCACCCCCCTGTTAGTGATAACGCTACGCAAGAAGAACTGGATGCTCCGGGCATCGCAGCAACCACCACAAAAGTGAAAGAACAATTTACGGCTTTCTCGCTCCACGTGCTGGATCGGATTGATGATATCATCTACGCCATTGTCGGCGTCTGTTTTTTTCTTGGCGCACTGATGGCACTTATCTATAGCTTCTGGGATTTCTATGCTTCATGCGCAAAAGTTCACTTTGTGCCAACTCAATTAGGGCAACCTGTTGTGCAATTTATCTCCGATCTCCTGCTTGTGCTCATTATTACAGAGGTACTTGGCACAGTCACACACTATCTGAGATCACGTGCCACTTCACTGCGTCCATTTCTTTTCATTGGCATTATCTCGGCGACTCGTGGTATTCTCTCTATTGGAGCACGTTTATCGCTGGAAGGAACAACCATTAGCACCAGTATTTTCAGACAGGAAATGATAGAGCTTGGTATCAACGCGGCCATTATCCTGGCACTTGGTATTACAATCAAACTGCTGGAGAAACTGATCAACCACTAATAGTCTCGGTGCTACAGTATCCGACTTCCTTCTGTCAACAAACAAGCAAGACCATTCTGTGAAGAAAGATGATAGAACCATATGGCACAACGCATAGCGTACCTTGACTGTCATTCAGGTGTAAGTGGAGATATGCTCCTGGGATCATTGCTAGATCTGGACGAGGGCTTTTCCCTTGAGATGTTACGCGAAGCCCTGCAAGCATTGCCTGTCAGTGACTATGAACTACAATGGGCACCCTATCAAGATAAGGGGATTACTGGCTCCCGCTTCGACGTTGTTTTAACAGGTCAACAGCAGCCAGTGCGCAGTTTTAGCAGTATCGCCGCATTATTGCAAAATTCCCAGCTATCACCCTGGGTACGAGATAAAGCCATCGCTGTTTTCCGTACGCTTGGTGAAGCTGAAGCCAGAATACATGGTGTGTCATTAGAAGAGATACACTTCCACGAAGTCGGAGCGGTGGATGCTATCGTAGATATTGTGGGGAACATTATCGCGCTAGAACAACTAGGTATCACACAGTTATATGCGTCGCCTTTGCCGCTCAGTCATGGTCATATGCACATGGCACACGGTCTGATGCCGCTGCCTGCTCCCGCTACACTAGAAATCCTACGGAAAGTCAAAGCACCATGGGTTCCCTGCCCGCTTGAAGGCGAATTCGTCACGCCAACGGGAGCAGCATTGCTGGCAACGCTGGCAACGTTTGAGACACCAGCCATTGCCATTACAAAGGTTGGCTATGGCTTTGGTAAAAAGAAAGTGCTCTGGCCCAATTGCCTGCGCACATGCCTTGGTGAAACATATGGCGCCACAACAAAACAGGATCAACATGACCATCATGAGCACGAGCATCATGACCATCATGAGCATAATCATGCGTAATCTATGAAGGTACAAGCGCGGATCGAGCAGCATGTGAAGCGCTTCACATGCGCTCGGTAAAGATCATCGGTAGATGTTTCACACCATATACAAATGAGCTGGTGACTGGCTCCAATGGATGCTCGTTCATCCGTCGTAGTCCAGCACAGCGCGTTAACAGCACTTCCAGAGCAATACGCGTTTCCAGTTTCGCCAGTGAAGCGCCAATACAATAGTGAATGCCGTGACCAAAACCGAGGTGACGGTTCGGTGTACGATGAATGTCAAAGCGCTCTGGATCAATAAAATAATCCTCATCGCGATTCGCCGCACCTAACACAGGCGAAATAATTGAGCCTGCCTTGATTTCATGATCATCCAGCAGAATATCTTCCACCACAGCCCGTCGCAAACGCTGAATCGGGGTGCGATAACGAATGATCTCTTCAATCGCTACCGGTAGCAGATCAGTGTTGTTAGAAAGCTCCTCTAACACATCAGGGTGCTCATCCAGGGTCAACAACGCATTGCCGATCAAATTCGTGGATGTCTCATGCCCGGCCACAAGCAACAGACGACAGAAACTCAGAATTTCGGCCTCCGAGAGTCGATCACCATCAATCTGTGCCGCAAGCAATGTACTGATCAAATCATCCTGTGGTTGCTGGCGACGTTGAGCAATAATGCTCTGAAGATACCCATTCATCTCAATGACCGCCTGCTTCTTCGCCTGACGCACAGGACTGACAATAATATCAGACCAGAACTTAAATTGCTGCTGGTCCGCAACTGGCACGCCAACCAATTCAGCGATAACAATGATCGGCAAAGGATTGGCGATATCCTGAATCACATCCATTGTGCCGTGGCTAATCACAGCATCAAGCTGCATTTGCATAATTTCAGTAATACGAGGTGCCAGAGCCAGGATCGTCCGTGGCGTAAAAGCTAACCCTATCAATGAACGCAACTGACGGTGACGAGGCGGGTCCATCCATAAAAGGGTAGGAGCCGTCTTCCCTGAAGAGGCGTTTACACGGCTCCTGATCGATTGCTGAGAAGAAAAGTGCGCGGTATCATTAATAATGCGCTGTGCATCCTGATAACGTGTGATAAACCAGCTATTGAATTCACGCGAAAAATAGACTGGATGCTGCGCACGTAACATCTGATACCAGGGAAAAGGATTGAGCAAATCTTGCAAAATATGAGCCGTTATCGACGTCTCTTCTTGCCGGGAAATATTTCTATTCACAACCACTAATTCCATTCCATCTATAAACATTTATAACTATACCAGAGGTAGTACTTCTAGCTACGTAGCACCTATACCGTTCTATACCATAGAAAGATAACCACGCAATTTGGACCCCAAAAGACGCAGATCATAGATACTTTAGCGCAATTTCGTTATTCAGAGTGTATCAACATTAATCCATCAGAGAATAGCACAAGAATACTCATGAATTTGCAAGAAACCAAAACCCATTTATAATAGAGACGAACAATATTGATATCGAGAGACAGATGATCGGGAACCGTCCCATCACCTAAAACAAACATGATCTCCATATAAATAGATCTGATGTCTGCCCCGCATTCTTGTGATTTGCAAACAGACAACATAAAAATATTCCTGATCGAACATACATAAAATAGTTACATTGACATTGGTAACTTCTGTAAGATAACGTAGGTTGATACATGTAATTATGGTATATCTAGTAGAGAGAAAAGACGAAGAACCTTAGTTATGTCAAAAACAAACAAAAATTATACGATAGGCATTTTCATTTTCACAGCCTTATCAATCATCACCCTCTTCTTACCTCATCCACACACGTTCAGCGACATCGGCGTTTTCATCGCATCACTGCTATCACTGCTCCAGACGTGGCAACATAACCAGTGGAAATGGTTCGTAGCACTGCTCATCTGTAATCCGGTTATGATTTTTCTGCAATGTATTTTTGTCCTTCTGTTCCATTTCTATTTCTTTCTCAATCCGGCTATCTACCTGGGACAATTCCTGCTCGTTACGTATGCTGCATATTATTTGTACAAACAGCGCAGCCAGAAAACGATCTGCCCTTCTTGCCATGCCGCGATCCAGAAAGATAGTTACCTCTGCACTCACTGTGGTTACACATTGCAAGCCCCCTCTGATCCAGATGTAAAACCGACAACCACCAGCACACCTTCTGGCAGGTTAACCTTGCTCTGCCCCATCTGTCAGGCTCCTTACGACGACACTGATGTATTTTGTGGCTCATGTGGCTACGAATTGACGATTGCAAGTGAACAAGAAGTGTGATTTTCGTAGAGAGGATAAAACTTTGTATCAGAGGAAGGACTCAATATATCACAAGAGACGGCACTCTCTGGCATCGTGAATATACAATGAGCACCGTTTCTTAGCGATTTACAATAACAACCATATCTCTCTAGAATAGACGGATATGAGTCTTAGTTCTGAGTTGTAGCGGACGCTTGCGCTTCATTCTCAGCCTGAGCAGCAGCCTCGGCCTGCGCAACATGATATTGCTGAATACCAGAAGCAACCGATCCCACAACAGCCAGGAATGCCAGTATCGAGATCGCACGAGGGACACGGATACCCAGCATACGATCAAGGGAGAATTTTCCAGGGCCAGTAAGTGCCAGAGCCGCATTCAAAACAGCCAGAGTAAGTGGTGTCTCAGCGCCACCATCAGTGATCCAGATAGGTTTCTTCGAATGGATCGTACCAGCCGCGATGCCCATCGCACCAATACTCATGATCGGACCCAGTGGATAAAACAACCCCAGAGATGAAAGGGCACCACCGCCTAACTCAGAAGCACCTGCCGCCATAGCCCAGAACTTTTCTGGCTTCAAATGCATCATAGACATAAAACCCATTGTGCCTTTAAAACCAGGGCCGTTGAACCAACCAAGCAATTTTTGTGTGCCATGAGCAGCCAGAAAACCACCTGTGATACCACGAGTTAAAAATTTTGCAAGATCAGCGAATGTATCATCCTTAGCGCTCTGAGCCGGGATCAACTTCTTTAATTCATTTATGATAGCTTGCTCTTCTGCCTGTATGCTCATAATGAAATCTCCTTTGGTAAATTCATTACTCCAAATAGCTGGTTTTTTTGCTCAATTATACATCGATGAGGTTCATTGCTAAACTCTGATAATAATACAAACAATCTAGCACTATTATGACATACTGTCAATATCTCTGGTACTTTATTTTTCTTAGGACATTTTTCGCTTGCGAAAGTACATTACTTTGTGACATACTCTCGAAGAAGAGATCATCGGGGTTAGCGTGCATAACGGTTCTCTTTATCTTCGCACATATTCCTCGCAAGTTATTTGCTACGGCATCTATTCAGCATAGCGGCACAACGCTAGCAATGGCATGCCACGCGCTGTATCTCTGTGATTATTGCTTGTACTGGCTGCTTTGACCGCTATCTGTTTATTTATTGGGGTAGGTAGTCGAGGCTATATTGTCGTCATAAGGCGATAACTTTGAATGGAGAGAGAATCGATGTCGCTACGTCATCGTGTATCTACCGTTTTATCTGTATGCTCACTCACGATCCTGCTGACAACTGTATTTGCGGCATGTGGTAGTCCAGCACAGAGTACATCACAAAGCGGTAGTTCATCGTCCGCGCATTTGAAAAATGTCACCATTGGTTTAGGCTACAATGCCGATATTCAATTTGCCCCTTTTTATGTAGCCGCAAGTAAAGGCTACTATAAAGATTATGGTTTGAATGTGACCTTTAATAATAGCATTGTGCCAGATCTTATCGGCGCGATGGTCGCAGGAAAAGATCAATTTGTGCTGGCAGGAGGTGATGATCTGCTACAGGCTCGTGATAAGGGGATTACAGCGGTTGATACAGGCACAATATTTGAGAAATATGCCATCAGCCTGATTGTACCAAAGAGTTCATCGATCAAAACGCTGGCGGATCTGAAAGGGCACACAATTGGTATTCCTGGCGAATATGGCTCTGACTATACCGGACTGCTGGCGCTGTTGTACAGTGCGCATCTGACAACCAGCGACGTAAAATTAGAGTCGGTTGGCTTTAATCAGGTCGCCGCGCTACTCAGTCACAAAGTTGATGCAATCGTTGGCTATTCCAACAATGAGGCGCTGCAATTACAGAATAAGGGTGTCCCGGTGAACGTCTTTATCTCATCCGATTATCAGCCACTTGTTTCAAATGGACTGGTGACAATGGCATCGACGATTACCAATGATCCCCAGGAAGTCAAAGGTATCGTGCAGGCAACCTTACATGGCTTGCAGGACGTTGTAGCAAATCCTAATCAGGCCATGCAAATAAGCAAACATTATGTACCTGGTATCGCGACAACCACCAGCCAGACGATGCAGGTGCTACAGGCCACCATTCCGATCTGGACTGGTAACGAAAAGCGACTGGGCTATACAGATCCCGCTACGATGGCTTCGATGGAACAGTTCATGGTAGCAGAAAAAATGATCAAGCCCATCAACAATCTTTCACAAACCTATACCAATCAGTTTGTACCACAATAAACAATAACAGTTGCTGGCACACAGACAAAACAGGTGGGAGCAGGTACATACCTTTTTCCCACCTGTTTTGTCTGTGTGCCAGCATACAGGGAGCCATATTAACGTAACGAAGCAAGTTTGTACGGCACAATCGGGCGCAGATTAGCTTCGATCTCCTGACGGTGCGGCTCCAGAAATGGCGGCAGGGCTAGACGCTCACCCAGATGTGCGCTATCCTCGTCCGTGGCAAAACCCGGACCATCCGTAGCCAGTTCAAAAAGAACGCCCCCGGGTTCACGGAAGTAGACAGAATGGAAGTAAAAGCGATCAATCACAGGTGTTACCTGACTGATTCTTGAGGCAACTTTACCGCGCCACTGCTGATGCTCTTCATCATTCGGCGTGCGGAACGCCACGTGGTGAACGCCACCAATACCAGGACGACCGCTCTTCAAACCAGGACGAACATCGAGATGTACCTCGGCTCCCGGTCCACCAGGACCAACTTCATAAACATAAACAGTCGTTTGCGCGTCTGATTGGTAGGTACCAGCCTGACGAAAACCCAGCGTCCCAGTGATAAAACCAGCCGTTGGCTCAAGAGCACGCGCCGTAATACGAACAGCATAGAGGCCACGGATCGCAACATCAACGGGAACAGGACTACCTTCCCAGGGTTTTCCCTGTAAACGTCCCTCATCATCAATCAGTTCCAATTGCTGACCTTCAGGATCTTTAAATGGCAAGACAACTTTACCGTTATCACGCACCTGGATACCATCATGGGTGACCTTAAATGTGTCAAAACGCTCAACCCAGTACTCCAATGCCTGACGACCACGCACACCAAACGCGATAGCCGCAACCGTTCCAGCCCCTGGACGATTCGGACCAGATGTCGGCCAATCAAAGAACGTCAATTCAGTTCCAGCCCCACCAGTGGCATCTCCATAAAAAAGATGATAAGCACCAGTATCATCCTGGTTGACCGTTTTTTTCACCAGATGCAGACCCAGAATAGTCGTATAAAATGCATGATTTAAAGATGCATCACCGGTGATAGCAGTAATATGGTGAAGACCACCCAGTTCCATTGTATCTTCCTCCTGTTTTTTCCTGTCATCTATGCTTTTGCACACTAACAGTTTATCTATAAACCTATTGATCAAAAGATCGTCGGCATTCATCACTTTCTACCGATAGTTTACCACTAAACCATCAAAGCGTCAAGAGAAAGCATCATCACTTCACCCTAATCCACCAGACAGTTATATTATCTGATTATGCTACTTGATATAGATTTATATAATATTATCTAGCAAAAAATGCTACTGTTGACATGTAAATATATTACGAGTATTATTCTATTGTAGAGCCATTACTATTGGAAGACGCCCACAATCCCAGCTAAAGTAAATCTCAAAAATGACAATAGTAAACTACCTACAGACAAGGAAAGAGAGATAAATATGTTTAAGCACTTACTACGCGTAGTAATGTTTGGAACATTACTTCTTGGTGCATTAATGGTTTCATCCAGCATGTTCGCTGGTACCGCAGACGCCGCAACAAGTGTTGCTTCCCATCAGATGACACAACCCACAATAAGCCACAAGGGGCCAAATCGATCCTATGATCGCGGTAAAAAAGACGGCTATACGGCTGGCTACAAAGATGGCAAGTTCGATTGCGCTCGCCGTTATAAATACAATGACAGACGTCACAGCGATTCCCGCTCATACAGCCGCGATTATCAGTACAAAAAAGGCTACAATGACGGATATCCAAAAGGCTACGGCGATGGATTTCGCACCTGCCGCCGCCGATAACAGAAGCAGGCCATAAAATAAACCGACATCACGCTGAAGAAATAGCCTGACTACCCGCAACTAACTGTATAATAGTGATTGCTTCCGCATCAAGACTCCTCACTGGTCCAATGGGCGCAACCAGATGAGGGGCCTTTTTCATTTTTGGGATACTCCATCTGCTTTCCTTTTTTTCTGATACTATTGACGATTTTACCCTAAATGCATTATAATTTCATCTATTTATTAAAAAAACATAAAAATGTTCTACTAATGATCAATGGAAACACTTTTTTATGCTATACTCGGCAGAGTATAAGCAGCATGCAAACGGTATTTATGTTGGGTAAAGGAGATAAACATTCTTATGGTCTGGGAAATTGATCGCTCTCATAGTCTGGCTGAATTTTCCGTTCAGCATCTCAAAATTGCTACCGTCAAGGGGCAGTTCACTGAAATACACGGTACCATCGAAACAGATACAAAAAATCCAGAACGATCCTGGGTAAAAGCACAGATACTCACCAATAGTATTTATACGGGCACACCTCAACGGGACGTCCATCTGCGCACCGCTGATTTCTTCGAAGTTTCTACCTATCCAACAATTACATTTGAAAGTAGTCAGGTACAGCACGTTGATACCAATCGCTTCATCATTGGGGGAAATCTATCACTGCATGGAATGACACGATTTGTACAATTGCGCACGCTCTATACTGGCGCTAATCAGGATCATTTAACGAATGCCTGGCGCATTGGTTTACACGCAATTGCAGAGATCGACCGCCGTGATTTTAACTTTACCTATAAAGAGACAAACAATGTTGGTATCGCGTTGGTTGGTAACGAAATAAAGATAAATCTGATTATTGAAGCGGTCTGGATAGGATAGTGATTCTATATTGAAATACATAAACATATATCAGAAGCTATATACAAAAAAAGAATGAGGATGAGAATATGGATGTTCTCAAGAGGATAGAAGAGATACTGGCTCAAAGAACTTTGTACTGAAATAATGAGAGATGTTGAGGAATGGTTATCATCACACTGAAATATCCAGTGTTAATCTCAAAAGACTAACACTGGAGAAAAAGTTATGCGTGTTTCGCGGCATCCAGAATAACTTCGGCAACGGCCTGAGGCTGTGACACTGGCGTAGAATGGCTGGCTCCCTGAAGAGAACGTACGGTAACATTAGCGCCCATGCGCTCAACCATCCAATGCTGAACCTCTGGCAATACCATCTGGTCGCCTTCAGAGATGATGTACCATGATGGCAAATTCTGCCATGCTGGTGTACCGCTCTTATCACCAAAACACTGCGCGGCAATTGGCTTCTGGGTTACTGCCGTGACACTCACCAGAGCGGCGTCAACATCGTGAGCTAATCCTGCCTGGAAGTGCTCTGGCGCAAACCACAAGAACCCCTGATCATCAGGACGAAGACCTGCTCCACCAGGAGCGGCGGCGAAACGTCCAAGGATATCACCAACAGCCTCTCCCTCCGCATTCGCTAAAGCCGCGACATAGACTAAGGCAGTGGCGTTTGCTGCACCGTTTGCGGCGTTACTGATGACGGTACCACCATATGAGTGACCAACCAGCACGGTTGGACCTTCAAATGTAGCCAGCACACGACGTGTCAATGCCACATCATCCGCCAATGAGGTCAACGGAAGCTGAACAGCTTTGACTGTATGACCGGCTTTTTGCAGAGCGGGGATAACACCATTCCAGCTCGAACCATCTTCCCATGCACCATGTACCAATAATATATTAACCACAATTGTCTCCTGATATCTATCTATACATACGAAATTATGCTGCTTTAAAAAGACTCTTTTTTCTGAGAAAGTTCGATCTTTGCTCAAATTGCTAAACAACATAGGACAGTTAGTGTACTAATTTTCTGCCTTGCACAGTGTATGATTTTAGCCTGGAGAAATGCAATATCGGGAAACCGATTCTCTGCTCTGATTCAATAAGGATTACTTGCAATTGCTAGATTCATGCTGATTTCTTTTCGTATGCTCTCGATTGATGATCAATATCATAACACCTGTAAAATACCCCTGCGACTGTTGCCAGCACTGCACAGATACGATAGAAATGCATCATAGAACAGGATTAGTGCTGATCATTACGTCGTTATTCAAGCCGCTTCATTTCATATAAGATCTCCCCTTGACAACCTTCCTTTTTTTGCTTACTATATCCATAGTGAATATATCCAATTTGATTATATGCATTGTGGATAGTTTTTTGAAGCAAGAAACAGAAGGATTTCTCTGTGAAAAACAATACAAATGATCCAGAAGCACTCCTCCCGCTTCCTCCGGCTACCTTTCATATTCTACTGGCACTGATCGGAGAAGAACGGCATGGCTATGGCATTATGCAAGAGACAAACAGCCGGAGCGAGGGGAAAATAAATCTTGGTCCAGGGACGCTTTACCGCACGCTCAAGCGTCTGCTAACCGATGGGTTGATTGAAGAGTCCGCTGAACGGCCAGTCGCTGAACTTGATGATGAACGGCGGCACTATTACCGCTTAACTCCTTTTGGCTTACAGGTAGCCAGAGTGGAGGCACAACGGCTGGCTGCTCTTGTCCGCATAGCACAAGCACAACAACTCTTACCGCGATCAGGCATCGTCACGCCTGGGGGAGGCGCATAATGCCCAACGAACAGTATAAAAACAGAGCACTCACCATCTCAACATGGTGCTATCGCCTGCTCCTCCACGCTTACCCATCATCATTCCGCCACGACTTCGGCGAACGTATGATTGGTGTCTTTCGCGATAGTTGTCGTACCGCGCTACAACAACATAATATACAAGCGCTCATTGCATTCTGGTTACATACTTCCTTTGATATCCTTATTTCTTCCTGTTTGGAACAATGGTCAGTTGTAAAAGAAAAGATCTATGCTATGACTACATCTACAAATGAACGACAATCTCAGCTACATCTCCGGGTAGCACGCGCAACAACCCTGTTCGCCTTTATCGCTTCGCTAGCGGCTAGCCTGCATCTCTATCTACTGGAAGACGCGAGTCCGCTCACACAGACCGCTTATGCCGCTTCACCAATATTACGTTTTAGCTATGATGCGACCTATATCACGACGCTGGCTGCCGCTGTCGCAGTCTGCTCCATTGTAGGATACGCGCTGCTGCAACGCACAACGCAGGTAGCCATCAGCATAAGCATCATCTCACTCTTGATCGCGTTTGGTGGCTTCGGCGGACTACTTATCCGCCACCCGATGAACTTCCTGATGTTATTCAGTCTCTTTGTCGCATTGGTTATTATCAGTTTTCTGCTCGGACAGGTTGTGGCAAAACATGCTGCTCAACGCATAGAAAAACGGCGGGCATTGATGCTGGGAGCCTGTGTCAGTGTTGGTAGCATCTTGCTTATTAATATTGCTGCCCTGATTCTCCATACTATCCTGCTCAATCCAGTCAGTCACGCACTCTACATGCAAGGGCAGATAGCGGGCACTCACTGGAACTCCTTGCTGATAGCGATGGTTGCAGCATTTCTTGCAATGATCATCTGCGGTGGCGGACTCAAATATGCACTACGCTTTCCAGCACTCCAATCTTAAGAGATTGAAAACAGATAACAAACAGGTCCGTGGGAACAGTTCCCACGGACCATTATAAAGGGAATCAACCAGGAACCTATTTGACGTATCTTTTTTATAATTATTTCCGGACATGTAAACCACGAAATGCGATAGTAGATATGCAGATGACGAAAGGCTATCATCCCAGATGAGCATTAATTTTGCTGAGTGAATGCCATACAATTTGCCAGAATGGATAGAGCAATACCACTCAAACAGAATAAAATGACCAGACACAAATAGCCATCCAGCAATGAAAAGAGCATCATCTCCTGAGGAAAAATAGTAAGGACAGCAATAGACAAAAACATCAATGTAATGAATATTGGAATATATATCCTTACCGCGAGAATGAACGAAGTCATCCCGATAACAATTGCAGATAAGAATAAAATTGCAAATTATCGCAACATCATCCTCGGCAACAAATATCTTCATTCCACAGTTTTTCCGCCATGAGAAACCAAGGATAAAGCCTGACAATAAAAATGCTGATAATAACAGGTGCTCAAGGTGCTAATAATTCACGCTGAGACTTGTTATCATCAGCATTTAGAACAGCAATAATCAAACCAGATCTATTACTATGATATATATCATCCAGCCTCTTCCACTTCCGGCTCCTTTAGTTCCTCTGTCTGAGCCAGATATTCCTCTATCTGTCGAGCCTTGACCTCACGACTCGTGCGCGGAGGAACTTCAGGTAACAGAAGTACGAGATCAAAATCGTCATCAGCCCCAATACGATTGAAGCGCTCAATATCGCACCCCATACAATGGTGAACAATCACATACTCACCATTGGGACGCTGGAAATAGCCAGTAGGCTCCATTGAAGCTCCACAGGAACTCATTCTATCTCCTGGTTTACGGTCATCGACATGACGGGAATAGAGACAGAAAGGACAATGGTTTCTATGGTGACCACCATAAGGTAGCGGGCAAACAAAACGACGACAGTGTCTACATTTGAAAACTTCTTCAGACGATTGTGTATAGAGTGGTTTGCGCCGAGCTAATTGGCGAGCCTGACGCTCATCCTCATAATGTTCCAGATCTTCGTCATAGTATGACTGCGCATCAATACGCAGAAGCTTCTTGCGTGACTTTCGCACCGGTATATCCTCTTTATTTTTCTGCTTGCTCTGTGATCGGTAGCGTATTGTCCAGCAGCAGGAGCGATGTGCGCTAACTGGCTGGCAGGGGTAGAAACAAGGACCGGTACGAAGCGTATTGTCATACTATTACACATAAAGTTACCTTTCTATGCTTACTTTTCATACAGTAAGTGCAGCGTTGACTGGATAGAAACCGGGCATTGAGAAAGCCACAATACGATGCAGTGATTGATCATACAGCCTATGGATCTTGCGGCACATTCAACAGAGCATAAAATGCAGCCGAAAGGTTGCAGCAGATAAAATCATGCCTGTAAGTGTAACCATCAACATTGAAAAAAGACAAAAATGCCCGGAACAAGAGAAAAATTTGAAGTAAAACGATGAGGAAGTGTGAAGGATGTGCTAACTATGAGGTAAGAAGTATAGCAGGTAAACTCAAATTACATTACCGCGAAAACAACTTGCGATGATGAATATACGATATCCTTAATCCACACAATACAACGCGCTTGCTAGATAATGGATATCAAAATATATTGCTTATCAGAAATTAGCAGCCCATCACACTCTTTACATAGGTGGCTTGCATAAAAGGTATTCCCTTCTAGAACTTCACAGTTAAGTTGAACTGAATTGAGTATAGTATCCTGCTGATAGAAAGTCAAGAGTAAAAACCGGATTGTGCAGGGTCTGAAAATTATTGCTGGGGAGACCAAAGACGAAACAAAAGGCCGAGAGCCATAGCAGGATCATGGGAGAAAGTCCTTCGCGTTTCAGCAATGTGCGTTGTACCAGTTCGATGGATCAAAGTGATCGCCAGATT
>DATJIE010000051.1:0-5730 GCA_035493535.1 Dictyobacter sp. | reverse complement strand
ATAGATTGCCGTCTCTGTGCTGGCAGGCGTGTCGTACTGCAACGTGACGCCCTGCATGACTATGATGAACGGAATGCCTAGCTGTCGGGCTCTGGCGGTCGTCTGTGCGATGAGTGTGGCCAGGGTTGTGTCTGCCGGTGGTGGTTCTGTATCGATCTCCATTGATCCTCTCCTATAGCCAGAGAATTAATCCGCCGCTGCAGGTAACTTATCATTAGCAGTTTGTGGGGATGAAGAATCCCCTAGTAGTTTCTCCAGGGTCTCGCGTTTGATGCGATACGCCTGTCGCTCGCTCACGTGTGGAAGAATGACGGCCTCCAGGACGCCCTGTTTGACCCAACGGCGGACTGTTGTATCATCGACACGAAGGATGTCTGCTACTTCGGAAATGGTTAAAAGGTCACTCATGCTGTTCTCCTGTTGTATGAATAAAAGTTCATAAATCGATGGCTGGTAATTTGATGGTTGTGTAGCCAGAATGTGCAGGCTCTGTGATCGTTGGTGCTTCGTGAAATGGCGGTGTGATGGTGCTCAGGAGGTCTGCAACCTCTTGTCCGATGATCATACGTGTCCTACGTGCCTTGGCGTTGAATTGAGCCTCTTTCCAGCTCAGGAAACATTCTTCCATGGTGGTATACATAGCAATATTCCGATCTAGCCTCGTCAACACGCAGGCTTATAGTGGTCTAAGAGAATGGCAGTGCTTTTTACGCGGTGATCCACTTGAAGTGGGATGAAAACGGCAGTCCAGCGCTTATAACTGTAGCGGAAACGGTGGTTGGCACAATATCCACCGTTGTAGAGGGCCGTCGCTGAATCAGGGTGAACGCGTATGACATCAGGGAGTTTGCCATTATCCATTTGAAATTTGTAGATCAGTTTTTCGAGGGAATGAGCCAGGGCGATATCACGCAAATCATGTTCTGCCGTAATGCGACTGAGGGATTGCGTGGACACCGTCTCTTGTTGAGATACATCACGAGGTGCTGAGAACACTGGATGAGCGGCATGTGTGTAACGCCGTAAGAAGGCACCGGGCTGTTTCTCTTGTTGAGATAGGGTATGCATTGAAACTAATTCTGTCTTTGACAATGGTCGCAACATAAGTGTATCTCCTGGTGAAAACAGCGCGAAGCCACCGCGCCCATGACTACAGGGACTCGGAAATCTGCTTATTTTCTACCAGCAGGCGCAATTTCTCCAGTTTAATTTGTTCTTCTGGTGTGAAGGTTGCACCGTGTTCGTAGACGAGGTAAATATGCGGTCGAGGCGAATCAGCCAGCTTCGACGCAAAGGGAAGATTCAGGGCAGGGTCAAGGTGAGGGGATTTTTGCCGACGGTTGACCACGACAAAGACAATTGCGAACAGGCCAACACCGACAGCAACGCCACCAAAAATAATAACGTACGGCATAAGATGTTTCCTATACATAAATACTTCATAAAACGCAATAAGAGTACAACATTGTACCGTGAGATATCATGAGGTATACCGCCGTAATACGTCTTCCACCAATCAGCCAGTAAAGTCGTGAAAAAATTTATACGATTTTTATACAAGTAATTGTATGAATCCGCTTTAGAAGCCGATTCTTATACTTTGTTGCTTGTTATGTATAAATATACCATGCTGTATGGTCCAAGTCAACACTTTTATACAATTTTAACGTCTTTTTCCGACTCGTACTTGAACATTTGACGACTATCATGTATTATTCCTGTGATTCTCGTTTTGTTTGTTTTGCAATATGAGTTGATACTACAGGAGTTGACATTGACTGAAGTTGAACAAGGAGTTGACACTCGCGATGAATGGCGTCTTTTGCTTAAATACTGGAAAGATAGCGCCTCGCAAGAACAGATTGATGCTTTGCTTGAAGAAGTTGGTCCGACGACCCGCAGCGCAAATCAGCGGACGCTCAATCGTTGGATTAAAGGACCAGATAAACCTGACAGCCGCCGGAAGGTTCTCATGTTAGAAAAACATATCCCCGAGATGTCTGCGGCGCTCCGAAAAGCGTTTCCCCACTATTATGAAGTTGCACAAGACGTGATTTTGCGTTCTGTTGCTCCATTTTATGCGCGTGTCCATCGGGCCAGGGCCAGAACAGAAAAATCTTTTATGTTGCGCACGATTACACGTCTAGTCCTTAGCAATATGGTTGATCAGCTTGATCCTGAACAACATGGGTTCATCGCGATTCTGGGGCAGTTGCAAAAAGCGGAGCGTCCTGACGAGGGACAAGAAGATGTGGTACCAGAGAATGCGGGGAAAGCGGAGCGTCTTATCCTCCATGCCTGGTCAGCGTATGGCACGGGTGTATGGTTTGAGTATCCCATCCAACACTCGTTTACTGCCGCACCTACGTCCTTGTGTGCGCTGGCCGCTAAAACTGGCGAAGAAGCATTTTATCCACGCGATAGAGATCAGCTCTATTGTTCGCCACTCGTCGTGCATGTGGGACGCATGGAGAGCGCTGCTGCCTATCCAGTTCTGCGCAGTGGTAGGATTGCAGGCATTATCTTTCTGGCATCAGTGCAACCGAAGTTTTTTGATTCTAAACGGAAAGCCATCATTGAACACTATGCCATGATGCAACATGAAGCGTTTGAGGATAATGATTTTTACGCAATGAGTGATATTGAGTTAAAGATTGATGAGCGCGATGCCTACAAACAGTTTCTGGTCTACCTTGCACTGGAGTACCCGGATGAGACTCAGGAGCAATTAGAAGCTCGTGCTGTGATGATGTTTCGAGAGTATTGTCAGAAAGGTGAGCAGCAGTGAAAAAAGAAGAATATGTCATTGATCCCGACGCTGTAGAGTTGGAGCGTCTGAAAGAGCAGGGGCGCTTAGTGACGAAAGCATTGCCTGAACTCTCTCAATTGAAACTGGAAAAGGGACAGCGGGTGCTCGACATTGCCTGTGGAGCTGGTGAATGGGCGGTTAATGTGGCATGGATGAATCCAGATGTTGAGGTTATTGGTATTGATATCAATGCCAGCGCCATCGCCTATGCCAATGATCAGTCAAAGCTACGTGGATGCACGAACATAGAATTTCGCGTGATGGATATCTACAAACCACTGGAGTTTGAGGATGAGAGCTGCGATTATATCAATATGCGTTTTGTGGTTGGCGTGCTTCCCGGCGACTATTGGTCTACGCTCTTAACTGAGATCAAACGTATACTGGTCCCAGGCGGCAAACTTCGCCTGATCGAGTCAGAATATAGCAGTGTCGCTGGAGCACCGAACTGGCATTTCTTGCAGATGGCCGCATTCAAAGCGTTCTGGACACTGGGGAAAAGCTTTGCACCTGATCAGATTGCTCTGGGACCGATGATCAAGAAATTTGTGAAAGAAGCCGATTTTACCAATCTGGAACTCAGTTCCCACATTATCGATTTCTCATCAGACTCCCCCTGGCATGAGACGGTTCGTGAGGATTTCATCGAAGCCGCTCAATTAATGCAGAAGAAGGGACTCTTTACGTCGTATGGTGGTTTAACACAGGAAGAATATGATACGGCATTTGTTGGGATGTGTCAGGAGATGCGTTCTCAATTAGATGCATGGTGGTATATATTCACGGTTCTCTCACAAAAGTAACGGAAAATTGGTAATAAGCAAGAGCCAGGCGGGGGAGTTGACATTCCCTGACCTGGCTCTTTGATTCTCGTTTAGATTCACAATATTACACGATATTGCTGCATTGTGCAACCGTTACAGTGTAATTGTTGTTACACTATGGATATCATTGTACGAACATTTGTTGCGTTTTGTTGTGTGTGTGGCATCTGCGTACAAACGTCGCTGCTAGGACGTTTGGTTATGCGTCCTCGAAGTCGCTTAACGTTCGCATGCCCGATTCACGCTGGAGCGATGAGAGCGCCTGTGCAAGTCCAGGGTCCAGGTCCAGCGGGTTATCATCTTCCTGTTCTTCAAGTAAGTGACTCAAATCAAGATGTGTCTCTTCCATTGCTTTTTTGATAATCTCATCCTGTCGGTGTGTCCCCAGCCAGTTGAGCAATGGCATATAGGCATTGGCAAAATTTTGCGCAACCTGGTCAGGAGACAACTCACCACGCAAGAGCAATGCAGCGATGAAGTCGTTGGTTAACTCCTGTTGTACATGATCTTTGTCTGGGTTCTGCTTGTTGGGAAAGAGACGATCCATCAGTTCGTTCATTGTGCCTCCTGCTAGTGTTTACTTCCAACCATCTGTAGCTTTACCTGTACCCAGTCTGCCGGTTTGCGGATATACCACATGAGCGGCTCTTTATCGCGTGGATCTACCAGGATGCGACTGAGCATGAGATAGTATGCACCGTTTTTGCTGAAGAGCTGCACCTTGAGATTATTGGTGGTATTCGCGATTTGTTGGCCCAGTTGGATTGCTTCATTCCTGCTCATGTTGTTCCTCCTTCCGTTATTCTGATTTCTTCTTTCGTTTATCCTCTAAATCCGCTAATGTGACCATATCCAGAGCCTTCTTCGTGTAAACACTGGTATTTGTACCTCCAATCTTCTCGCCTTTAATTCTTTTTTCCCTGCGTAACCTTGCGAGACGAGGTTGATCGATCAGTTTTGCTGGTTTCAGTTTTTCATTTAGATAATCTACAGCTTCGGCAGGGCTATAATGTTTCGTTTCAGGCATTGCTATCCCTTTACTATCTCACGATGACGTGATATAATTATTGCGATGTCGTGAGTAATGATACCATAGAAAATGGAGAATAGCAATGAATTGTAATCGATGTAAGGTTTTTATGCCACCTAAAGAACGCTATATCACATATGATCCACAGAAGAAGCTCCGCGAAATTTTGTGTTACCCCTGCTATTCTGCAATTACAGATGCTCGCAATAAGAAAAGAATAAAAGCTCTCGCTGCAAATAACTATATTCATACTCATCTAGGCAGAGCTCGTAGACTGGGTTTACCGGCTACATTGACCCTTGATCAGTGGAATAAAACCAAAGCATACTTTAATTTTCGTTGTGCTTATTGCCAGCACGCTCCTATTGAATGCCTTGAACATTTTGTGCCTCTTGAGTTGGGGTTGGGGACGGTTTGGGAGAATGTTGTACCTGCGTGTAGTCTGTGCAATCGACGTAAGAATAATTTGCATCCTGCTATCGTGACAAAGATACCCAAAGCAGATATAGAGCGGGTTCGCGAATATCTACTAACTTTATGTTAAATGCTTGACAACTCACGATGTCGTAAGGTATAATCTATGTATAGACAAAAAGAAAAGAGCAGCCAACCGGACGTCAATCACAGGTTCAGCGCTCTTCTAACGAGAGGAAGTATACCATGAACAGCATCACATTTGTCAGCTTTCCTGAGAACCTTTGGGATGAGCCCATTGCACCGGCGAAGAAAGTTCGCAAGCCCCGTGCAAAGAAAGTTGCAACACCAACATTCAGCCCGGTCAACCAGACTACAAACCGTATCGCTGCTGAGTTGGGCATCAACAATTTCGCGATGGTTGAGCATCCACTGACACATCAGCGTATGGCATTCTACGCGGCCAGCAACGACTTGCAGAAGTTCTACGGTTGGATGCCATCACGCATTCAGCAGTGGGCAAAACGTGAAAAGCCTCAGATGTAGTTGAAAGGGGTATACGAAATGATTATTTCATCCGTCAATGGTCGCCAACTCACTATCATCAGTGGTTTGAAGAATTTAAATGGGACGATCATCGCCCTGGTCTGCAC
>DATJIE010000050.1:0-81220 GCA_035493535.1 Dictyobacter sp. | reverse complement strand
GTTCCAGTCGACAATGGGACAGGCAAAGTCATTAAAGTTAACCTGACGACCCAGCATATTTATGCATATGACAACGGTGTTGTCGTGCATGATAGTCTGGTGTCGACCGGGCAACCGGGTTTATTAACGCCAACGGGCACTTTTAGTATTATCAGTAAACTGAGTCCGACGACATTCTATTCTCCATGGCCGAAGGGTTCACCCTACTACTATGCTCCACTGCATATCAACTATGCCCTGGGTTTTGAGGGAACATTGTTATTCCTGCATGATGCTTACTGGCGTGGCAATGATTTTGGGCCTGGCACAAATGTTCCGCATACTGCTGCGAACGGTTCACAGATGACGGGCTCTCATGGCTGTGTTGAGATGCCTACTGCGGAGGCGGCCTGGTTTTATAACTGGGCAGCTATTGGAACACCTTTGATCATCTCTTATTAATCGAAAATGATTGATGGCCCTATGCAAATAAAGGTCAGGAATTGAACAGGATCGCTTGATTGAGCATATTCAAGCGATCCTGTTTTGATGTCTTTGCTTTATTGTGCTCATTATTTACAGGAGGAATGAACAGGTATCGCAGAAATGTATTATTGGAAGGCTGTAGATTTATGTTAGCAGGAGAAGGATCATACGCACAAAATAGGGAGAAACAAGTTATGCCACAAGAGGAGTTAATTTCCTTACTGAAAAGGGATGTTCGAGAATGGAATGCATGGAGAAAAAACAATGCGCATGTAAGACTAGATTTCCGAGGTGTTAATCTCAGTGATGTCGACCTTAGAGGTGTCAATCTTAGCGGGGTTAATCTCAACGAAGCTAATCTTATCGACATTAATCTCAGCGGGGCTAACCTTAGCAATGCCAGGATCTATGAAGCCAACCTTAGCAGGGCCAACCTTAGCGGAACCAATCTCAGCGAAGCCAACCTCAGTGAGGCGAATCTCAGTGAAGCTAACCTTAGCAGAGCCGACCTCAGCAATGCTAACCTTAACGGAGCCGTTGTTATCAGAACAGATCTAAACGAGTCCAATCTCAGTGGTGCTTATCTCAACGGAGCCGACCTGCGCTGGTCTAATCTTAGTGGATCATACCTCAGGGGTGTCCGACTCATCGAGGCCAACCTCATCGAAGTTGATCTCAGCGAAGCCGACCTTAGCGAAGCCAATCTGGATGGAGCTAACCTCAGTCGAGCCAATCTCAGTCGAACCAATCTCAAAGGAGCCAATCTCAGTCGAACCTTACTTATTGGGACAAATCTGACCCATGCAACTTTGAGCGGTTGCACTATTTATGGCATATCAGCATGGAATGTCCACTTAGAAGGCGCGATACAGGAAAATCTTATTATTACCCAGGAACATGAAGCAACCATCACCATTGATAATTTAAAAGTTGCTCAGTTTATTTATCTCATGCTTAGCAATCAAGAAATTCGTGATGTTATTAACACCCTCACCACAAAATCTGTACTTATCCTTGGTCGTTTTACGCCTGAAAGAAAAGCCATTTTAGAAGTATTACAAGAGGTTTTACGCGCGCACAATTATCTTCCTATCCTCTTCGACTTTGAGACTCCTAAGGATCGAAATCTGACAGAGACAGTGAGAATACTGGCACACCTTGCACGCTTTATTATTGCTGATCTCACTGAACCGAGTAGTATTCCTCAAGAACTACAAGCGATCATTCCAACACTGGCTATTACTGTGCAGCCAATCTTATTGGAAGAGAAAAAAGAATATGCTATGTTCCATGATTTCAGCCGATATCACTGGGTGCTTCCAACTTATTTTTACACAGATCAAGCTAATTTAATTACGTCTATGGAAACACACATTATTCAGTCTGCGGAGCAAAAAGCAAAAGAGCTAGAGTTGCCTCATATCTAAAACTTTACAGAGCGTATTCGTGAAGATACCATAAATGGGTAAGAGTTAATTGAAAGAGCATTATTTTGTAGCATAAGTATTATTTGGGTAGCAGGAGTTACATTTTATGTATTAATGCGCATGTGTAGGGATTTAAGGAAAAGGGGAAAAGGGGCATGGACTTGATTTTACAAGAAAAGATTACAGAGGGAAACCCGGTCAATGATGACGGAAAAGAAGAGTTAGCCAGTAAGATAACGCTTATTGCCGTCATTGCATTTGCTGTTTTTGTAGTATTTCTATCGGTACTATTGTCCCGTGCCAATATGAGTGATCTCCAATGGAACAGGTATATTTACCTGTTGACGGGCATTGAAACAATTGTCTTTACCGCCATTGGCTGGTTGTTTGGTAAGGCAGTTCATCGAGGTGAGGCCCAACAAGCTGAAAAGCTGGTTACTGAAACGAAAGAGCAAGCCCGACAACGTATCACCGCGCTACAAAAAGAACTCCAGATTGTTCAAGAGGAATTGAGTGACGTGGCAGGGAAGTCTACTGACGAGCAAGAGAAGGGGCACATTCTCTACTATGCAATTCAAATGCTAAATAGTAGTCATGCTAAGAGGGTTGATAATACATTGAAGGTGTTACAGGGTTTTTATGGACATGGGCGAAGTAGTGATACAGATGATTTCACGATTTTAAGGATATTGATCCAGGGTGATGACGGATTAGAAAGGCTGGCGACCCTTTCCGAAGAGTTGTATCCTGAGCTGGTAGAAAGATAATAATCATTCTTACCGCTATTTCCTGTCCAATTACCTTTATACTCTGTTCTTGATCAGAAGCAACACCAGACAGCATCGTCAGACGATGATTGGCTTGCTTTGTAGCATACGACTGATTAGAGGTAAGGCCACGCGATGCCTGATACTTCTCAACCCAATACTAACCTTAAAGGACTGAGATATAATTCCAGTACTTTTCTTTACCGTGCCTTCTTAGTACGGGAGCAGGATTCCAAAAGAAGAGGGTCTTTCCATAGGTGAAACGGTATTGCTCAATCAGTTGGTACTTATTATGAACGATTGGGGCAGTGCTTATTGCTAATTGTTGCTCAAGCTCTTCTATAGAATCTCCGATCGTTGCCCAGGGAGCAAAGACAAAGCTAGAATTTTCCCAATAGATGTTTCCAGTGTATGGATGACACGTCTCAAATAAATCCTTGCAGAAGGAGAAGAAGCGTTGTAACCTTGCTTGTGCTTTAGTAGACGGAACATCTCGAATATCTCCTCCAGGAAGTAAAAGACCAAGAGACACCTCCCCCTCTTTTTCTATTGTATAAATCACATCATATTCTATATACTTTCCATCATCTTCCTGGCACCAAAAGATGGCAGTTACCGAGCCAATCTCAGCAGAGATTTCATCCCAGAGATTTTGTATTGTTCCAAGCACTGATTCCGAATCTTCCATGTCCTCAGTATAAGGAGAAAGATAATGATGATAGGTATAACTGCTCAGGTCGGCTGAATAATACGGCTCATCTGGGAATACAAATTGAAAATGGTGTGACTTTAATACTTCATAAACAAATTTCCACCAGTATGATGGTCTATGTGTATTTTTTATCTTACAATCACACTGTAATGTATCTGCCATATGCTCTAAACATGCCTTTCTAACCTTCGCTTGCATCCTTATTTTCTTCATTCCAATAACCACTACCAAACGTATCTTCATCAACATGTCTATTATCCCCTTTTAACAGAGAATATTTTACATGCGATTTATGCAAATGCTCAGTAGTAAGCGAGGCATAGTGATCAGTCATCTTGAGTGTAGTATGCCCTATTTGTCGCTGCACATCCAGAGGACTACGGCCCATAGCCAGTTGCGTAGCTGTCATATATCGACAACAGTTGTGTGCGTCCACTTTTTGCTATCAATGTCTGTTTGCCCTTTGCGATGAACCGATAGTAACTGATGATTTTGATCAAGGTTGCCCGGACATAAACGCAAGCCAGGTTCAAGGCATCTGGTTTGCGTTTGTGCATGAGCAAGGACTGGAGCCTGTTTTGTCTGCAATGACAGATCATGAAAAAGGCTGAGGGAAGCGGGAAAGCGACCAGGGAACGAATCAGAGAACTATGTTATAATGCCCGGCAAGGGCGTCTGACTACCGTTGAGCAAACGCTTGAGGCCATGAAAAATCAGGTAGATCAACGTTTAAACACTGTGGACTCTCGTCTAGATCGTGTTGAGACAATGCTATCTCAAATTCTAGAGCGTTTACCTGAAGCACCCTGATAAGTAGTATCTTCTCATTTTATATTCAAAAGACATATAAATTTTATACTATTTGATAGTGAGTAATATCTGCTCCTATGTGAATTAGAATATATGGAGATATTATGATGTATAAAATATATGCATGGCATAGGAAGAGGAAGTCTATCCTGTATTCTTTATTTGTTGTTAGTTGTCTTCTTTTATTAAGTGGATGTTCTGTTCTTCCCTCTAATCTTTCTGCTGTTATATCCCCGACGCAAGCAACTGTAAAACCGCTTAAGCCAACGCCAACGCTTAGCCCCGCCGAGATAACCCTGCAACGTGAGCAGGCAAAAGCTCAATCTATTCTCAAAGGTATGAGTCAGGATGATAAATTAGCGCAAATGATCATGGTTGAGTATCTTTATACGGACTATACAACCAGTGGTTTGCAACAAATGGTCGCGCAACAGCATGTTGGTGGTGTATTGTATCAGCCGGATGGTAATAATAATTGGGATTCAAATACTACGATCGCTAGTGTGAATGCATTTTCTGCTCAAATACATGCTGATGATATAACTGCACCACTTATTGCCATTGATCAAGAGGGTGGAGTAGTGAGCAAAACCTCCTTATTATTTGGAGGTACCCCTTCTGCAGAACAGTTGGCCGAAACAGGTTATCCTACCCAGGCATACAATCAAGCCAAAACAGACGTCTCTCAGCTTAAACAACTAGGTATTAATGTAGACTTAGCCCCTGTTGTCGATGTGGGTCCTGACACAACTCAATATGGTTCACGTTTCTTTAGTGCTGATCCCAATACTGTTGCGACATATGCTGGCGCTTTTCTCAAGGGATTACAAGAGAATGGGATAGTCGGAACACTCAAGCATTTCCCTGGTTTGGGATCATCTAATGATGTAGATCCTCACAATGGATTGCCAACAGTCACGAAGAGTTTGAGTGATTTGCAGCAGTCAGATTTTCTGCCATATCAGCAAATAATCCAGCAAGATAATCCCGCGATGGTTATGGTAACTGATGTAGAGACACAGGCGCTCGACCAGAATAATCCTGCTGAGTTGTCCTCCAACGTCATCAAGTACTTGCGTAAAAATTTGGGATTTAATGGGGTGATCATCACTGACAATATTACTATGAAAGGGTTGTATAATGGCTATGATCCTACACCGTCTCAGGTAATTCAATCAGCTGTGCAGGCGGTTGAAGCCGGGGATGACATTGTCGAGGGCCCTGCCTCGCCTGATACGGTGAACAGTATCATTACAGCCATGAAAACGGCAATCCAGCAAGGAAACTTGTCGCAGTCGCAAATTGATCAGGCGGTAATGCGTATCCTACTGATGAAAATACAATACGGTATCATCAAATAAGCGAAACACTCTCCTGGTATTGAAAGGACGGGCTCAGAGTAATATACTGTGGGCCGTCTTTTTTGCGTTGTATGAAGTGAGATGAGAGCAGGTAAATCCTCCTCTTGACGCAGATCATCAGACAAATTCTTTTTTGCCACCTGATAAATTTCATCATTGGAATAGATATTTAGATAGAGCGTATCAAGAAAGGCCCCCAGAATCTTGACTTTATTTTGCTGCATAAGCGACTCCTTTCACACCAAAGTCAGCGTTTAAACAGGCATTTTCATACCTGGATAATTTCGTAACAACACAGAAATTTCGAGACAACAAATAAGGCAGAAATAGGAAACAAGCAGCAATGTATTTTGCATGGTCCGGTTTACTTGCGGGACCATGCGATCGAGTTGTAACCGTGTGAACAATCCGAACGGATGGAAGGATATTTCTTTTTAGTGTTTGGTTGGTTTCGGTGTGAACAGAAATGGGGAAGGTGTGAACAATCCGAACGATATGAAGGGAATGTTCCCTTCTAACTAGACAGTCGGTCACACGTCGAATTCTTTGGAGACTTAGGCCACTATCTACGGAAAACAAAAACGGCCTGAGAGCACTTCTCAAGCCGTTCTAGGAGAAAATTTAGTGGGCGATTAGGGATTCGAACCCCAGACCTACTGCGTGTAAAGCAGCCGCTCTAACCAGCTGAGCTAATCGCCCTTAATTATGACATTCTTTTGTAGTCCCGCGAATGCCATTTTATCTGGTGCCCTCGAGTGGACTCGAACCACCACGCCATTACTGGCACAGGCCCTCAACCTGCCGCGTATACCATTCCGCCACGAGGGCATTGCTTGGGACTACGCGCATAATATTACACCGCTCAGGCCGTTTTGTCAACAGTTTTTTTTGACGAGTTTCTTTTTAACTCAGCAAATCTTTTGCCTGTGCCAGTGCTCCTCTATAAGGACCCATTAGTGCTGTGCTATCCCCGGTGCCCTCGCTGTTATAAATGGCGTCAGGGGAATAGTGCAGGGACGTTGCAGCAATGGGGTTAAGGGTATCTCTGTGGCATGGGCAAAGCATAATGGTGTGGCTGGTACTGTTCTACTGTTGAAGGCGGGTGTGGTTGTTGTACCTCTTTTACGCGCATACCTGCGTGCGATCAGACACAATCCTGACAGGATGATAGAGATAAATGTCGTCTGTTGGCGGTCTACCCGTATCACTTCCTCTATCGCTCTTCCCCGGCCCACTTCTGACTTGATTGGTATATATGGTAGCACGTGTTGTTTTTCTGTTATGTCTCTGTTGTGATGGCGTGTATCTGCGTGTTGATTATAGTGATGAATGATCAGGTGGGGATGTCGCTGTTGTCTGATCCTCTGTGGATGTCTCCTCGTGTGTAATGGTTTCTCTCTGCTATGTGGTGTGTGAGAATGCTGGATTGATTGGGATGGTTGAACAGTAGCAGATGTCATCGCCTCGTAGTGATAGCAGAGTGTCAGGGCAATGACTTTATTGGCCCAATTTATAGCGCCCGTCGTCCCTACATAAGGAATGCTGATCGTGTATACTGAGTTGAGTCCTTGATCGACATAGTGATGTTGTAGCAGCGTAAACCAGTCAGTGATTGCCGCGGCATAGGATGGGTAGATTGTGTAACCATCATAGGCCGTAGGATAGTCAAAGCTGCCTCTGACACTCCCTGGATTGAGATCGAAGTGTCCAACACCAGCCATACCATCATTTGTTTCCACCCACCAGACAGCCAGCGCAAACGCATCATCAATATGTGTCTGTCGGGCTTTGGTTGCGATAAGATTGCCTGTACCATACATCGGACTGCCAACATTAGCGAATATGTGATCTACCGCAGTTGCTGATAAGGTAGGGGAAGAGGTAATACTGACGCCAGCCGCTCTCGTGGGATAAAGATGTTGTTCTTGCCAGAGCACTGTCCCTGTACTACCAGATATGATGAGGAAGAAGCAAAAAATAAGTACGTGTTGAGGAACAGCGGAATGCATCAAATGTCTATGTCTATGAGTATAACTTATCATACGCGAGAATAACATTCCTCCTTGCCAAATACCCTGATTCTACTCTTTATCAAGACCAGGACATATAGCTAAAAGTAAGTGTATTTTCGATACATCATCGGTACTATATAGCTATTTTAGGTACCTGTCTCGTTTTAGTATAGTGAGACAATAGGTGCGCTAGTTACAGTATATACAGGACATCACTATTCACTGTCCTGATATGTATAATCCGTCTGTTAACTGATAAATAAAAGTATGCGCTGAAACAACTTTCTTCAGGTTCAACTCAGTGGTATTTGAAGGCTGCAAGTATCAGCGCGAAAGTCGTTTTACATAATATGGCAGTATTTTTTATCTCTATAGGCGTACGCTTCTGAAAAGTTACTGTCAGATTTTACGAATTTGTTGTTGGCAATGAGATATTAGGATGTAATCTACGTTCCTAATTGGTAGTAGGTCTGAACGGGGTTATGCTATACTGAGGTGCATATATCGTATCCGGGACAGATGTTGAGAAAAGATGGGGGGTTCACAATCAGCGGCCGAGCGAAGACAAGGACCGGTCAGCTGGACCGGCGCACCCTGCTCCATAAGCGCTATATGATTCAGAAGGTAATTGGGCAAGGGGGTATGGGTGCCGTATATCTTGCAAAGGATATTAAAGGTCAGGGGCGTTTGTGTGCCATCAAAGAGATGAGTCTCTCGATGGTACCTCCTGATGAGCAGCCACAGGCCATCCAGAATTTTAAGATCGAGGCAAAGATTTTGTGGGGCTTGGATCATCCAAACCTGCCAGCTTTAATTGGCTTTTTTTCACAGAATCAGCGCTACTATCTGGTCATGGAATATATCAATGGGTGGACGTTGGAGGAACTGCTTGAGCGAAATCGTGCTCCATTTCCTGAGCGACGTGCATTGAACTGGGCACGGCAACTTTGCGATGTGCTGACATATCTTCATAGTCAGAAGCCTCCCATTATCTTTCGGGATATGAAGCCGGGCAATATTATGTTGACCCGTGAGGGTCAGATCAAGTTGATTGATTTTGGCATCGCACGTTTTTTTCGTCCAATGCATGCTCAGGATACACAGATTCTGGGAACACCTGGTTATGCTCCCCCTGAGCAATATGGAACGTCACAAACCGATGAACGCTCAGACATTTATGCTCTGGGTATGACGCTCTTTCATTTATTAACGAATACATTATCGGAGCATGGGTTTGGACTGGAATATGTCCATGACAATTATCCTCGTATCTCTCCTATGGTTGCCCGTGCTCTGGAGAAGGCCACCCGCATCAAGCCTGATGAGCGCTATGAGGATGTGGTGGCGTTTCAACGTGCGCTCTTTGGCGTTGGCTCTTTTGTGTTTGAGAGCGGTGAGATCGCGGCTACTCCTGAAGAACTGGCGGAACTCTGTGTGAATTATCCAGAGGAGGCTGCGGACTACCTGCGCGATGGGGAGATTGAGGCGTGGTTTCAGGATCTTGGTGAGAACAAATTAGCTGAACTTTCGCACTATCTCTTGAAAACTGAACCTGATCCGTTAGAAGCGATTCAGGAGTTGGTGAATGAGGTTTTAGGCCAGCAGGAGCAGCGGAAGGATAAGAACCTTGGTTTTGTGGTCCCGGCGTCACATGGTGGGACGGCAACACAGGCTCATAATCCAGTGCGCTATCATTTGTCCTCAACACGGCTTACCAGTGATGTTCATGAGATGGACGAGGAATTGATTGAAGCCGATGCTTTATATTCTTCACCGCAGACCGTGCCCGTGCAGGTACGACCGGGTACACTGGATTTTGGCGCGGTCAGTCCGGGGATCTCTTCACCGCTAACGGTTTCTATCGCCAGTGATGTGCAAGGATACAAAGTAAGTGGGACGATCAGGACAGAGGAGCCGTGGATTCAACTCAGTCAGCGCAAATTTGATGGCATTATTACTGATATTGGCGTACGTATAAATAGCCTGCGCTTACAAAAAAATCGCCATTATAGTGGCAAAATTATTATTACACCAGACGATAAAGCGCAACGGGAACTGGTGGTCAAGGTAGCAGCGGATATTCAGGCTTCTGAACTGCGTAATCGTCGTCATCCTGGTCGTACGCATGGCGCGGACCTGGATGTCTATGATGATGATGATGAACTTGATAATCTGGTAATCAAGCCCGATGATGTTCAGCGGCAATATGATTCTCAAGGTTTACATGTGACGGTACAGGATGAGGATCTGAGTGAAGAGGATCTGAAATATGGGCAATTATATGAGGATGGTCATTTTGAGCGCAAATGGGACCCCTGGATACTTTCAATAACGCAACGTAAATGGCAATTGTTGATTTTGTCGTTATGTTCATCATTTATGTCTTCCAGTCTTGTTTATACGTTATTATCGTCGTCAAATCCGCCTCCGATCTCTCCCAGCCCACAGTTTATCCTGGTGCTGGTTGGGATGGTCCCAGCGTCTACTCTGGGGGCGCTCATCGTCTCGTGGGATAGAATGAAACGGCAACAGGAGAGCCTGGATCGGACAGTGACGAGTCTGGTCAGTTCGATGTTGTCGCTGACACTGATCGAGGGATGCTGGCAATTGATTTTTGGCGGAAAATTTGGTTCGTTGCAATTATCAGTGATGTTGGCGGTGACCGCTGTTGGGGCAGCCGTCGGTATTTTACGGAAGCCAAGTGATTGGATTTTGTCGCGCATCAGGCGTCTGAGCTATCTGCTGGGTACTGAACACTGGCTACTCATTGCGCTTGCGGTTGTGCTGGGCGGTGGTTTGGGCTATTTCCTGACGATGGGTTTTGTGGTGGGAAGCTTTACAACATTTGGTATCCTATTAGGGATAGGCATTGCCATCGCACTGGTATGGCGTGCAGATGATTGGCAAAGCAAAGCAAGACGACGTCAGAAAGTTTAAAAGCAGGTGAAAGAAGAGAGCACAGCGCTACCGAATCTTATCGTCATACTTGGTCCAACTGCTTCAGGAAAGAGTGCTCTGGGGATCGCCCTGGCGCAGCATTTTCATGGTGAGATTGTTTCGGCTGATTCCCGACAGGTGTATCGTGGTTTAGATATTGGGACCGCGAAAGTCACGCCTGCTGAACAGGCTATCGTTCCTCATCATCTGTTGGATGTTGTTGATCCTGATGATGTGTACAGCGTTTCCCAATTTCAGCAAGAGGCGATATGTGTGATCGATGCTCTGCTGGCTCGTGATACTGTTCCTTTTCTGGTTGGTGGTTCTCCACATTATATTCAAACCGTTGTCGATAACTTTGATATTCCTGCGGTTGCTCCTCATCCAGAATTACGGGCGCAATTAGAAGCGCGTCCTCTGGCTGATCTTGTTGCGCAATTAGCCACATTGGACCCGGAGACGGTGGCGGCGATTGATCAACAGAATCCGCGTCGGGTTATTCGTGCGCTAGAGGTCTGTCTGGTAACGGGAAAGCCGTTTTCGCAGCAGCGTCGTGTGGCGCGACCCCTCTATCATTGTTTGCAGATAGGGATTCAATGGCCTCGTAATGTTTTGTATCAACGTATTGATGAGCGTATTGATGAGCGTATGCAGCAGGGGTTGATACAGGAGGTTGAAGGATTGCTGGCTCGTGGTCTGAGTTATGAACGCCTGGATTCCTTCGGGTTGGAGTATCGTTTTGTGAGTCGTTGGTTACGGAACGAATTCGCGAGTGAGTCTGAGATGGTGCAACGTCTCAAGTATGCCAGTCACGATTTTACACGGCGGCAGTTAAGCTGGTTTCGGCGTGATAAACGTATTCTCTGGTTGGATGGTGGCGAGACGCTTCTGGCGCAGGGAGAAATGCTTGTAGGTGATTTTCTGGCGCAGAAGGAGATATCGTTGTAGCCGCACCCGTATTTTGGGGCCTGAGATGTCTGGATCACCACTGTTGCGTGTGGATCGCGAATCGTTTCAGGATGAGATGTACGTGAGTAGTCTGGTGTAATGGAGTTGAATGGAAGATCATGCAACTGGAAACAGAACGTTTATTATTACGGGAATTCGTTGAAGACGATTGGCGTGCTGTGCTTGATTATCAGGTAAATCCTGAGTACCTGCGTTTTTATCCCTGGACGCAACGAACCGAGGTTGATGTTCGTTCTTTCGTGCGTATGTTCTGTAATTGGAGTAAAGAGACGCCACGGCGACGATTTCAAATCGCGATTGTATTGAAAGAGAATGGGCGCCTGATCGGGAATGGGGGCCTGCGAAAATATGCCGCGCATTCGGAGATCGCGGATATTGGCTATGAGCTGGACCCGCGTTATTGGGGTCGTGGTTATGCCACCGAGGCTGCGCGCCGGCTCTTACAGTTTGGTTTCGAGGAATTAAATCTTCATCGTATCTGGGCGGACTGTATAGAAGAGAACACGGCTTCGGCTCATGTACTGGAAAAGATTGGCATGCGCTATGAAGGCTTACAGCGCGAGACGGAGTGGATGAAGGGCCGCTGGTGGAGTATTAAGCTGTATGGCATGCTGGAAAAAGATTGGCGGTCGTAGGACCATTACGAGCGAGCAGAACATTTGCGAACATGAATGCTCTACTCACTCGTAATAATGCACTGTTACAGATCTTTCAGCGTGATTGTGCGTTTCTCCTGTGAGGATTTGTAAGCCGCCAGAATGACCTTTAAGACATTGATGCCTTCAATCTCTGTGTTGACCGGGCGTTTGCCAGTACGCAGACATTCAATAAAGTCAGCAATCTCTGCCTCAAAGGTATGAACTCCCTGCAACGCAATCTTTTGAGTTTCCTCGCCACGCTGTTTGTAGAACAGGTCACTGCCATAGCTATAGAGTGAGCCTTTCTCGGCTACCAGCGAAAACTTTTCTGTGATCGCAGCAGGCTCGTAGGCCCAACTGGTCACAATGTTTCCCACGGCACCATTAGCAAAGCGCACCAGTACCTGCGCTGAATCTTCACCATCCATAAATGTCAGGCGATGCTGGCTGAGGAACGCGGTCACTTCAACAGGCTCACTATTGGCAAGATAGAGCAGCAGGTACGTAGGGTGATAACCCGTATCAATCAGTTCTCCACCACCGATCATGGCCCGGTTGCCACGCCAGCCAATCGAGGCAGGGTCAAAGGTGTGAAAGAAGCTATCGGTTGTACGTAACTCGTAGACAGTGCCCAGCAGACCATCCTGTATCATCTGTCTGGCTTTTGCTACAGGTGGCATTGTCAGCTGATTATGGGCGCACATCAGTGTCACCCCATGCTGTTGGATTGCTTGCTGGACAGCGTTGGCTTCATCAACAGTCAGACAGAGTGGTTTTTCACAGAGGATATTTTTTTTTGCCTGGGCCGCAGCAACAATCGCATCTTTATGTAAGTAGTGAGGAAGGCAGATGTCAACGGCATCGATATCTGCGCTGGCAAGCATCTTATTATAATCAGTGAAGATTTGTGCGCCACCGACCTGCTCGGCCCGTTTCTGGGCGTTTTCGGCGATCACATCACTCACGGCGACCACTTTTGCCTCCGGCACTTTGAGATATCCTCTGATATGTTGTTGTGTAATACCGCCGCAACCGATGAGGCCAATTTTGATTGTCATACGAACACTCTCCTCCTTGATGAGCTGTTTTATTCATTGACGATGCATACAGGGTGGATTCATCTCAGGTAAAAGCTTCTCTGACCGGAGATTTCTGGACGCGTTGCTGTTCGCGATAGTGTTGGGGCGTAATGCCCATACGTTTTTTGAACACATAATGCAGATAGCTACCACTGGAAAAACCATGCTGGCAGGCCAGTTGTTCTATCGTTTGATCCGCGTAGGTGAGCGCCATACACACCTGCGCTAAACGATAGTGTTCCAGATAGCCACTAAAGGTTTCGTTTGCTTGCTCGCCAAAGATGCGTTGTAACTGGCGACTGCAGATATGGAGTTCGTCAGCAACCTCATCAAGTGTAAGTGAGCGAGCATAGTTATCACGAATGTACTGGGTTGCGAGTCGATAGCGGTACGCGTTCATGTCGCGTGGTGGTAATGTTGTGTTGATGTGCGCGGCATGATGGGCGCGAGCGGCACGGAGCAGGATCTGGATCACGGCCTGCCGGATGGTTGAGAAGGCTCCAGGTTCATGATCATACCAGGCCCGGTAAGCGATCAAAAACCAGTTCATCGCGTCATATTGATCGAGTGTGGGGAAGGCAGGCATCGTATTTAACTGGTGTATGCATTGATCTGCTTCACCTATCTCCCACTCTTCTCCCCAGTGACTGTCATCGTTGATTGTCTGTTGGGTTGCTGAACTGAGTGGAACAATATCGACATGTAAGCAGAGTTCATCCAGTTGTTCCCGTTGGTCGGCTTCCTGACGATGCACGACCTGAGGGCCGGTGAGATAGAAAACGCCAGAATGTAATGGAAAGGCTCCATTTTTCAGGACAACGGTGCCCTTGCCACCTGGAATGAAATGGAATTCATAATCACAATGTTTGTGGGCCTGAATGATATGACCGGGTTTAAATGAGATTAGATGACACCTCAGAACCTGAATGCCGAAGCGCCCCCAACGAAAACGAATATCTAAGCGGTCAAGTGCCTGTGGGTCCTCCTGCATAAGTTGAAATTGGGAGGCCCCAATGTACCTTTTGATCGTCTGATGACGGGCTTGACTTATTGCTGCTTTAGCCACAGACATCACCACATCTCCTTGGAACTTGTCCTGTCTGCCAATACTTTTCAAATAATTTTATCTGCGTATACACGTTACCTGAAAAGTATTGATCCAGGCTACTTCCATTGTAAAAAAATGGCTAGCGGTATATGAAAATGGCTCTATGATCGGGCAGTAGCATATGGTAGTGAGTCCAGACGTACTGCTTGATTTGTGTGTGCGGAAGTGTTGGCGGCTTCCATGAGGGTTGTGAGATCAACCGCTACCTGTACATTTTCAGTTGCGGCGGTGCCCTGTTGTATATGTTTGACCCATTGTGTAAAGGCCAGTGGTGCATCTGCTGGGATCGTGGATGTGATATCCTGCCATTCCTTGCCTTCATCTAGCTGGCTGCTACGAATAAGCATGCGGCCTTCAGGCGTTCCATAGAGCAGGCTGCCTTCTGTTCCATGCACTTCAATGGTGAAAGGCGAGAAACGGTTGACGAAGCCAACTTCTGCGATGCCGATAGATCCATTCGGATAGCGCAAAGTGACAACCGCGTTATCTTCCACCTCGCGTTCAGTGACATAGCCAAAGTTGGCGGAAACGCTCTCCGGCATGCCTTGAAACAAATATGTCAGATACATAGGGTGACAGCCAAGATCGATGAGTGCGCCACCACCACATTGCTCCTTATTGAAGAAATGCGCGGGTAACCAACCCTGTGGACGATCAGGGGTGCGGATCGCGCCATTATGTGATAGCCGAACTCTGGTCTGGGTAATTGTACCCAGTAACTGACGGCGTAAGACGTCCTGTACCGTGAGAGTATAGCCGTGATACAGACGTGGTAGAGAGACGGATAGCACAATACTTGCCTTTGCAATGGCTGTCTGTATCTCGTGAACCTCACGCGCGGTTGGAGCGATCACCTTTTCAGTAAAGATATGTTTGCCCGCCTGTGCGGCAGCAATCATGATATCATGATGCAGGTTAGTAGGGGTATCAATAATGACAGCATCTATATCAGAGCGAGATAGAACTTCAGGGAGATTCTCGTAGAAGGGAACCTCCAGTGCGGTTGCCTGTGCGCGTCCACGTTCTGGTAGTTCATCCCATACAGCCACGATTTCTGTTGCTGGATTAGCCTGTGCCTGTTTGACATAATCCTTAGCATGAACGTGCCAGAAACTGAGCATTGCCACGCGAATCATCGTTATTCTCCTTTGAATTTGCGACTGAATAGAAAACGTATACTACATTGTATTCTCTTTCGCAAGCTTTTTACAATGTTACCTGGTGACACAAGTATCTGAAATAGCGACATTGACAAGTTTTTCCTGCATGGATATCCTGACTTGAGCATGCTGTTTTTGCTATAATACGTAGTTTGTCCGGAGGGCAAATTGCAACAAAAAGGGGGCTTCCTACGCGCTTTTGCAGCGCCCGGAAGCCCCTTTTGCGATTCATGACTATTATTTTTTCAGCGCCCAGTCATTATTGACTTTGACCACTGTGGATGGAGGTCCAGGGAAATTGAGAACTGGTTTGCCCTGATTGAGGTACATCTGCACATCATGCCAGATAGGACCAGCACCATCAACACCCGTCACATTGACCATTGGAGAGTTATTATTGTTACCGGCCCAGACACCAACCGTGTAGCGTGGGGTATAGCCCATCGTCCAGTTATCCACGAACGAGTTCGAAGTACCAGTTTTCGCGGCAGCCGGGTAGATCGTACCAGGATTGCCAGCGTAACACTGATTGGTCGTATTCGTGTAGAGGTAGAGAGAGCTACATTGACCAAACTCCAGGTAGCGAGAAGAGTTGTCTGAGAGGACGCTTGTCATCATAAACGCAGCGGCCTGACTGAGCACGCGTGTACCTGTCGTGTTGGGTTTGTAGATAACATTCCCCTCTTGATCTGTAACCAGATCAACCGCATGATAGGGAACGCGCACCCCGCCATTCGCGAAGGTTGCGTAGCCCTCCGTA
Organism: Dictyobacter sp.; assembly: GCA_035493535.1. Taxonomy (GTDB): domain Bacteria; phylum Chloroflexota; class Ktedonobacteria; order Ktedonobacterales; family Ktedonobacteraceae; genus Dictyobacter. The sequence continues at coordinate 65,015 of DATJIE010000050.1, read as the reverse complement.
TTATCGAGTAAGCGGATGCTCAGGGAACCGAGGATGGTAGTGATATTTGGTGTGCCGTAGAAAACATTGGCAGCATTATTCCCCTGAGTTGAAGGCGTAATCCCCATCATTTTCTCGGCGGTTTGCAAGCCTGCATCGACACCAGTCATCATCTCCACCTTGACGGCAGGAATATTCAATGAATTGTCCAGTGCTTTACGCAAGGTAACGGGACCGTTATACGTCATACTATAGTTGGTTGGCGTATAGGCCGGGAGGCCGCAACATAGTTGGACTGTTAGCGGTGCATCATCGACTATCGTGCCCGGATTTGCCAATCCTTCCTGGAATGCCGTCGCGTAATAATAAGGTTTCATTGATGAACCGGGCTGGCGATAGCCCTGAGTAGCGACATTGAATTGACCATAGTCTGGATTACTCGGATCAATATTGCCCACAATAGCTGAAATTTCACCAGTATGCTGGTCCATCACAACCACCGAGGCATCAGTCATATTGTGGCCCTGTTGCATCATCTGATCGATATGCAGTTTCGCGTCTTGTTGAGCATAATTCTGAAGCTTTAAATTGAGCGCAGTTTTCACCGTCAGGCCAGAACGTGAAAGATCAGGTGTTTTCACATGTAGATCGTTATCCAGTTCCGTGATTACATAGTTTACATAGGTCGTGGCCTGCTCCGAAGGGATATTCGTTGGCTTGATAAAGTTTGGCTGCTGGATTTCCTCGATGGCGGCAGCTTTCTGCTGGGCAGTGATGTAGTGGAGTGTATACATCTGCTGCAACACCTGGATCGTACGGGTAATACTATTCTTTGGATACAGGATTGGATTACGGAGTGTTGGATTACTTGGAATACCAGCCAGCGTTGCCGCTTGCGCGATATCTAATTGTTGCGCAGCCGTCTCCCTGGGTGTATCTTTCAGGCCAAAGTAGGTTGTGGCCGCAGCCTCCGCACCATATGACTGGCTACCGTAATAGGTTGTATTCAGATACATATCCATAATTTGTTGTTTAGTATAGTAGCGCGTCACCTGTGGTGCCAGAATAATCTCCTGTAGTTTACGGAGCGCGGTATCTTTATTACCGACAATGGCATTTTTAATCAATTGTTGCGTAATCGTACTACCACCAGAGACGACGCCGTGATTGGTGATGTCCTCAATGGCGGCACGAACGATACCAGTAATATCATAGCCCGGGTTATTCCAGAAGTACTCGTCCTCGATAGAAATTTCAGCATTGACAAGATTCGGTGATATTTTGTTGAGCGGCAAGCTGGTTTGAATGCCCTGGTCTGCCGCCTGATACACCAGGTCGCCCTGGGCATCATATATTTTCATATTATCCTTGGGCAGGATATCCTGCAAAGTTACGACATTATTTTGAAATGTTTTATTGGTTGCGTTTGTTAATCCCTGAAAAGCCACAAAAAGAATAATAGCTACAAGAAATACTGAAAAAATGCTAAATGCGACCGGGATCATAGTGCGTGTGCTGGTCCTTGTCGTCGCAGCGATACGCGAATTTGTTTCTCGTAAATTTTTTCTTTTAAAATAGCGCTTCATATACCAACCAGGTGGGCGTTGGCGTATGTGAGCAGCATCGTATGTAACCCCCCGTACTGGTGGTTCGGGGGCATCTGCCAGGCGTTGAGCAGCAGCAGCCTGACTGTAAGCCGGGAGTTTTGCCGGTTGCCTGTGCTGCTCAATCACCTCATCAGATTGGGATGCGGGAGTGAGGGCTTTCTCCTGATCTGAGTCTGATGATGGATTTTCCCCGATGCGCTGTCCGGTTGCCATGATCTTACCTCTTTCTACGTCCGATAAAGCTTCCTTCTAATATAATTGTTGCAACTGGGAAAAAGTCTCGCTTTGTTTCGCCTACTTTTAATATCGGTTAGAGCCGATACAAAATGCACATTCCCGTTTTCTAGTTTTATTCTATCCTTAGTAGAAGATGTTGTGTTCAGGATACTGAGATGATGTAAAATGACACTGAATGACACGTATATATAGAAGAATATCTACCACAAGCATTCACATAAATGAATGAAACTATTACTGATTTTCCTTATATGCGTCCTTATCATTACCTGATCAATTTCTATACTCGATTCTTCATGCGGTGCTCCACATATCTATTCTATTAAATTTCGCATGTGGGTATCACTGCATATTATGAGCATAGCAGGTAATCTGAAATATCCCTCTGCTAGTATTAACGTTATGAATGAAGAGAAAGTAACTACTTTATATTGTGTCTATCCCGAAAGTACTCGATAAATAGTTATGCTTCTGTTTGTTCAGTTTTGTCTAAGCGAAGGGGATAGCGCATATAGTATCACTCTCATCGTGTATCACCAGCCACTGTTGGCATTATTGCCTGTTGATGGCGAAAAGGCGTATGTAAATGTGTTGCACATTGGATGTGTTGCTGCTGCTGCTGTTTTACGTGTTGGCGTCTGTAAATATTTGATGGGCATACTTGAGAGGTGTCTGGTTGATTTGTAGCCTGTGCTTGTTGGTACGTGACCCGGAAGGAACAGGTCGGTTGTTTGTATGCCATCCGGATAAGTGACATTTTTCTGGATCAGACCACCGGGATTGTGAAAGTCTTGCATTGGATGTCCCTGTTCCGCTGCGAGCATCGCATCATGCCAGATCGGAGCGGCACCAACCACGCCTGTGGCATTATTATTCATTGCTGAATTATCATTGTTGCCTGCCCAGACACCCATGACAAAATCAGAGGTATAGCCCATCGTCCAGTTGTCGCGGAAATCGTTCGTAGTTCCGGTTTTCGCGGCGGCTGGACGTACCGCGCCACGATTTCCTGCGTAGCATGCTTGCTGTGAGTTTGAGTACAACTGGAGCACATTGCAGTCATAAAACTCAGGTAGCCGTGAGGTATTATCACTCAGCATATTGGTCATCATATAGGCAATTTGAGGACTGATGGCTCGTTTGCCATGTGCTTTGGGGTGATTGTAGGTTTTCTGGGCGTTAGAAAAAGTCACTTTTTCAATCGCATAGTATGGCATATGGACGCCACTGTTGGCGAAGGTGCCAAAGGCTGAGGTATGTTCGAGCAGGGTGACATCCAGACCGCCCAGTACCATCGATAAGCCGGGGGTACCCTCTGTTTTATCGATCCCCATTACGTGCGCCATTTTGACAGCTTTGTCGATACCCACATGTTGCAGGGTTTTGACTGCTGGAATATTGAGTGAGTTTTGCAGGGCGCAACGCATCGTCAGCAGTCCATGATATTTTTGATCGTAGTTCTTTGGTGCATATGGTTGTGAACCCGGTTGTGGAATGCTGATAGGTCCATCAAAGATCGGTTGCGCGGGTGAGTAGCCATCCTGTAACGCAACGGCATAGACGTACGGCTTGAACGAGGAACCTGGTTGACGCCAGCCCTGGCTCGCGACATCGAATTGTCCCTGAATATCCTTATCGTTATAGTCAATACTTCCCAGCAGGGAACGGATGGCTCCGGTATGAAAATCGATCAATACCTCGGCGGCGTTCGAGATATTATATATGCTGCTGATATCATTGATATGTTCTTGCATGATCTGCTGGATTTTTTCCTGTAGTGAAATATCGAGCGTCGTATAGACCTTCATGCCAGAACGGGAAAGTTGATCAGGGGTCAATTTATATTGTTGTTGCAGCTGGCGTGATACAAATTCGCTAAAATGTGGTGCGCGATTCTCGGTGATCGCTGGATCGGGTCTGTGTATGAAATCGGGTTTGTGGGCCTCTTCGCTGGCTTGCGCGGCCTGCTGGTGTGTGATAACACCATTGCGTAGCGCCATATCGATGATGGTCTGGAAGCGCTGATAGGCTGGACTACGATTCACGAACGGATCATAATAATAGGGCGAATTGGGAATACCTGCGAGCATAGCGGACTGTGCCAGATCTAGCTGTGACGCGGCTGATTTTCCCCCCGCTTGATCCTGTAAACCGAAATACACAGTAGCGGCGGCATCAATACCATACGCCTGTTCGCCATAATAAATAGTATTGACATACATTTCCAGAATATCTGCTTTACTATAGCGGCTATTAATCTGTGGTGTCAGCAAGATTTCATCTAATTTGCGGACGATATTGGCATTATTCAAACGATGGGTTGTATTTTGATCGTTGCCGACAATTAATTTTTTAATGAGCTGTTGCGTGATAGTACTGCCACCCTGCACAGCCTCGCCATGCTCAAGATCGTCAATGGCGGCCTGGATAATACGTGGAATATCGATACCGGGATTACGCCAGAAATCTTTATCTTCGGTAGAAACGGTGAGCTTTAACAGATCTGGTGAAATCTGTTTGAGTGGTGTATACGTGTGGATACCTTGATTGCTCATCTGCATGAGCAGAACACCTTTGCTGTCATACATTTTCAAATTATCTTGTGGAACCAGATCGCGCAGCGAGGTGATTTGTGTATGATACCGTTGTTGGGCTTGATTGTATAACGAATAGATAGCATAAGACCCGGCTCCGGCGAGGCCGAGAAATAGCGCCAGACAGATGCCAGTCACGCTAAAGAGTGTCACCCAGAGGCGTCGAAAGGATTTGTGTGTTTGTTCTCGTTCAGCACGCAGGCGTTTGCGTGAGCGATGGCGCTGGTAGAATCTATGACGAAGTTGTTGTAGATGTGTGCGGTATGTACGAGAATTTGCTTGTTTCGGTGTTTGCTGTTGGATTGGTGTCGAGTCCGTATTATCCGCATCCTGCTCGCCATACGATTTGTTGTCCATCGGCATTGTCGATACCCCTTCTGTTGGTGAGCCACGTATACATCTGCATGGGATTGGTCCGGGTACATGAGAGAGGAAGCAGAAGAGAAGTCAATAGTATCAGAAAATCTAGCAGGCGCGAAGAACGCTTCATACTTCCTTATATCCAAATGGATTTCTTCTCTCAATACTATATATTACGTCCCAATACAGAAAAAAAGTATAGTGTTGCATGCATCATGCACACAAAAGCTCAACAGAGACAGGGAAAGACAGATTACGATTAAGATTGAGTGGTCTACTGAGTTGCTTCGACCAACGCCGGTAGGATCTCATTGGTAATTTCCTGGATTCTGTGGAAACTGGCGATCCAGATCAGATCATGATCGCGTGTGCCACGTACTTCAGTTAATTGCAAAAGTCCCTCATCAATAAGTGTGCGAAAGTACAGGAATGCGCGTATCGCATCGGCAACAGGCACATGTGAATTGTGAGTAATGGTGCCATACTCCCGTCCCAATGCGATTGCTTCATTTTTTAGCTCCTCTACATTTTCCTCATCATTGAGAATGCGCAGGACAAGATCAAGTAAACGGCGGCCTAATTGACGATAGCCATCACGCGCAGCAGTATCAAAATGCTGATACCAGGGAAGGGTATTGAGGGTGCCGTCCGTGAACGCGAAGCGCACACGGCCCAGAACACTCTGCACCAGTAAGAGAGAGGCCGGATCAGGTTTATGTTCCGAATCCTGGTTCAGGCGTGCTTCAATATCTGCCCGTCGAAAACGACGATGTCCGCCACTGGTACGGCGGGAAGGTATTTCGTTGCGATCAGCCCACAAGCGGACTGTCGCGGGATGCATCCCCAATAACTCAGCCGCTTCACGAAGGCTTAACCATTCTTCTCCTGTTTGTGACATCATTTCTTTTCCCTCCTGAAGAATTGTTGCCTTTGAAGGCGGTATTATAGTAACTACGTAATGTGTAGCTTGATTGTAGGGAATTCGTACTGCGTCGTCAAGTACAACATTCAATTTATACGGAAAGATTGAAATTTCAGACACTATTGCATTTACCCATTATGAAAATGATAGCTATATCACTGGCATGCCCTCATTGTCTGATGAGTCCATTTGTACAATATGGGTGGTTTGAATGGAAAGTGACTGAAGTGAATTACGGAGAAAAGCAGGACGAACGGCTAGCTGGGACAAATGATCAATGGGGAGCCATTCAAAGATCATTGGTAAGCCATTTTCATCATCTCGTACATATGGACCCGGTGTTTGTAATAGATATGAGTCGGTTGGTAGGGCCATAAGAAAGTACATGCCCAGTTCATGATGAACTGTAGTATGCACAAAAAAGTTTTCGACAATGTAGAGTAAGCGTTGGATCTGTATGGCTTCACCTAATTCTTCTTGCATCTCTCGTTTGAGGGTTTCTTCTGCGCTTTCACCTAATTCTGCGCGTCCTCCTGGGAGAAACCAGAAGAGGTCATTGGGATCGAGGGTTGCTCGCTGGAACAAAACATGCCTGTTATGAATGACGATACCACCAATCCGGTATGTGAATTTGGAGTTTCCCTGTTTAAATGTGATCATCGTGCGCGGCGTATTCATGTGAAATCTCTCTATTTGGAACATCTATGGCCGATTTATACTGTCTATACATAATAACGACGAAATATACAGAACTTAAAAGAAAAATCCCTTTTTCTTAAAAATATGTTTCCTTCTATCATGAATATGGGTAGCTATGTTTGTAACGCTCTGATATGATTATGGATATTCTGTTTATGATGTGCAAATCATTGTAGAATTGTATTGTTGTGTATCAGCCTGCGCCTGCCTTTTTGTGTGTTCTCTCCCGACTGCCGAAATTGACACAAGGTGTATTGGTTAGCCTTATTCTGATCATGAGCGCCAATAAATGGCATGTTACAATACAGGCAGTAATAGACATACAGCACTGAGGAGCAACGATCACATGTTGACTCTGGTCGTCGATGATTGTCTGGCTTCTGGGCTGCGGTTTTTTAAGAGGGAGAAGCTCTTGGCTACAACGCAATCGTTACCACGCTGGGATATGAGCGTCATCTATCCGGGCTTAGATTCGCCTGAGTTTGCGCAAGGTTTTGATCAGATTATTCATGATATTCAGGCATTAGCACAGCTCTTTGATCGCTATCAGGTGCAGCAACACTCTGCGTTAGTTGTTGATGAGCAGTTGGTACATGCTTTCGAGGATATCATCACAAATTTAAATGCTGTGCTGGATCGTGATCGAACGTTGGTGGTCTACATTAATTGTTTTATCACGACGAATTCTCAGGATGATCTGGCGCAGGCGAAGATGAGCGAGTTGCAGAAGTATCAGGTTCAGCTTACGCAGTTACAGACACGTTTTATTGCCTGGCTGGGTTCTCTGGATATAGAAGCGCTTATTCAGCAATCGGCTCTGGCAGAGGAACATGCCTTCGCGCTACGACGAGCAAGTAAACAGGCGCTGCACTTGATGGCTCCTGGTGAAGAGGCATTGGCGACTGAATTAAATATGAGTGCAGGTACGGCGTGGGCGAAGTTGCATGGGAATATCACCTCACAGTTGACGGTCACATTGCAGGTAGATGGCGAAACACAGACGTTGCCGATGAGTGATGTGCGTAATCTGGCGCATAGCGGGAATCGTATTACGCGTCAGAGCGCTTATGTCGCGGAATTGGAGGCATGGAAACGTGTTGCGCTCCCACTGGCGGCATCATATAACAGTATCAAAGGTGAAGTCAATACGCTCAGTCGACAGCGGCAGTGGGCATCCCCATTAGATGCGTCGCTGTTCGCGAATAGTATTGATCGTCAGACATTGGACGCGATGTTTCATGCGGCCTGGGCTGCTTTCCCCGATTTTCGGCGTTATTTGCGTGCGAAAGCGCATGCGCTCCAACTGCCAAAGCTGGCCTGGTATGACCTCTTTGCCCCTCTGGAAGTAAAGGGCCGTTCCTGGGAATTCAGCACCGCATCAACGTTTATTGTTGAGCAATTTGGTACATACTCTCCTCGGCTGGCTGGTCTGGCTGATCGTGCCTTCCGCGATCAATGGATCGATGCTGGTCCACGTCCGGGGAAACGTGACGGCGCATATTGTACGGGGTTGCGGCAGGATGAATCCCGTGTATTCACGAATTTCAAGCCAGGTTTTAGTGGTGTAAGTACACTGGCGCACGAGCTTGGTCATGCCTACCATAATCTTAATCTGGCGCAACGAACGGCTTTACAGCGCGTCAATCCTATGACGCTGGCTGAAACCGCGAGCATTTTCTGTGAAACTATTGTGCGGCAGGCAGTATTGAAAAACGCGGATCGTGAGGAGAGCATCGCGATCTTAGAGGCTTCGTTACAGGGATCATGTCAGGTTGTGGTGGATATCGCCAGCCGTTTTCTCTTTGAACAGCGTTCGTTTGAGAAGCGTGGTCAGCGCGAACTGTCCATCGATGAACTGTGTACTTTGATGCTTGAAGCACAACACGACACGTATGGAGATGGCCTGGATGAGTCGAGCTTGCATCCATATATGTGGGCTGTGAAGCAACATTATTATAGTACCGCACGTTCATTCTATAATTATCCATATATGTTTGGATTGTTATTCGGGTTGGGCTTATATGCTCGTTATCAGCAAGACCCGGAGTCATTCCGCAGCGGTTATGATGATCTTCTGTCCTCAACTGGTCTCGCGGATGCGGCGACGTTAGGCGCTCGTTTTGGTATTGATACGCGTTCAGAGGCATTCTGGACCGCGAGTCTGGATATCATTCGGAGCGATATTGATCGTTTTTGTGAGTTGACAGGGGCGACCGAAGCATAGTAGAGTTGAGTTTCCGTGCTTACGCAAGGTGCCTCTCGCGGGGCATTGATGTCGCGTATGTTGCGCAACGCGGGTGGAGTTGGAGGGATCAGAAAATATTGCTTGATCGCAGTCCTTCAACTCTACTACCGCAGGCTGGTAATCTGTATATAGTGGTATGTGAGCCAGTTTCGATTTCAGGATAGGAGGGCATACTCGGCAGAGGAAATCATTATGGATGAACGGAAATCCGGCGCTCAGAGTGCAATAGTTGTTGATCAACAGTGGGATCAGGCGTTAGAGCAGGCACTTGCTCAGGTGCAGGATATCACTGCTGATGTCGTTTTTGTCTTTTTGAGTAGTGAGTATGAGCCACATTATGGTGAGATAATTACGCGCATACGCAAGGAACTGGGCAATCCGATCCTGTTGGGCTGTTCTGGACAGGGCATTATTGGCACTGATCAGGAGCTAGAAGATTTGCCATCACTCTCATTGCTGACTCTTTCACTACCGGACGCGGTATTGCGACCCGTACGCCTGACACAACAGTTAGTCGAAACCTGTATACATCCGGATGAGTGGCGTCAACAACTGGGCATTAAGCAAGAAGAGATACATGGATGGTTGGTTTTTGCTGATCCTTTTCAGATGGATTGTGAAGGTTTAATAGAGGGGTTAGCGACTGCTTATCCTGACGTACCGCTGCTGGGGGGCCTGGCTTCTGGTGATATTGAGGGCCGTTATACGCATGTGTTTTTGAATGATGATGTGTATGATGATGGTGGGGTTGCTCTGGCTATTGGTGGACCGTATACGCTACTCCCTCTGGTATCTCAGGGGTGTGAGCCGATAGGTGAACCCTGGACCATCACGAAGGTCATGGATAATGGGCTGGTAGAAGGCATCTCAAATCGCTCCGCCTATGAAATGCTATTACGTACATTCGATTCACTGAACACAGAATTACAGAAGCGTGCTCAGCGCAATTTGCTGGTAGGATTGGCTGCGGATGAGTATCAGGATAGCTTTCATCGTGGCAGTTTTCTCATCCGTCAATTACTTGGTGTTGATCGGCGTACCGGATCGCTGGCGCTTGCTGCTTTACCGCGTGTCGGTCAGACAATTCAGTTCCAGATGCGTGATGCTGTCTCTGCCGATCTGGATCTGCGAGAACTTATGCAAAGTGTGAAATTAAAACTGGGTGAAAAGCGTCCGCTTGCCGGCATTCTCTGTACATGTAATGGGCGTGGCGTGGGCATGTTTGGTGTGCCTGATCATGACGCGGGCGTGATCGCACGTGAATTGGGCCAGATACCGCTGGCAGGTCTGTTCTGTAATGGTGAGATTGGCCCGATCGGGAAGAAATCATTTTTACATGGTTTTACTGCCTGTCTGGCGCTCTTTATCCGCCAGTCATAGGTATTTTCATCATGTTTGGGGCAAAGCGTCCTGATTCTATATATTACCTGTTCTTTTGCGTGTTTACACTAAAAATGCACAATATGAAACCAGATGCAGAAATGAATCGTAACAGGTATAAGGGTGGTGGATGTAGTTGAAAAGGAGCTTCCCTCATGAGTCAGGAGCAGATGCCTCTCTGCGATCTGGTAATGAAAGGCGGTATTACCAGCGGTATTGTCTATCCTCCGACGGTGCTTGCGCTCAAGGATACCTATGCATTTCATAATATTGGTGGTACGTCAGCGGGAGCGATCGGCGCGGCGGCTACTGCGGCAGCGGAGTATAATCGTGCCGGCGGTGGTTTCTCCAGGCTGGCCCAATTGAGCGAACAGTTGCAGAAAAATGATACGCTTTTACACTTTTTTAAGCCTGCTCCCGCAACCGAGCCTATATTCGATGTAATACTTGAGGTGCTGAAGCAGCAGCAGATAAATCAAAATTTGCCCCATGCTGCTATCAGCAGGCAGAAAAAGCCTTCTTCTCTGACCGGACGGTTGCTACATTTCCTCTTTCCCGCTTTATTAGTGCCAGTGTTGCAGATGGTGCATGAGGTCATCCTGTCATGGCGTAAGAAACATGGCGCGTTTCGTCTGGCGGAGTACGCAGGAATGGTTGTTGGTCTGGTGGTAGGCTTGTTGCTGGCGTTCCTGGTTGCGTTTGCCATGCTGGGGAGTGTTGCCGTAGCTGGCAGATCGGTGCATTCAGTGCAGCATACTGCCTGGCCGCTTGTGTTTTTTTTCCTGGGGATGGTCGTATTATTGTGTTCGGTCTTCATTGGTATCTGGGGTGGACGACTGATCTATACCATCGTGATATTCTTTCAAATACTACAAAAAGGGCTACCACAAAACTTCTATGGTATCTGTCCGGGTCACACTGTGCCGCAAACGAACGGGCAACAGGAGACGACGAATCTGACTGATTGGTTGCATATGGCGCTACAGCATATCGGGGGCAAAACTGAGCCAACGCCACTTACATTTGGGGATCTGCGGAAACAGGACATTGAGTTGAAAATGGTCACTACGAATGTGAATCATAGTCTCCCCTATATCGTGCCCCAGGAACTCAGTAATTTCCTGTTTTATGAGCCTGAGATGTTGCGCCTTTTTCCGGCAGAAGTGGTCAAACAACTCAAAGTATTGCCTCAGCAGCCGTTATTGCCAGCAGAACTTTTGCCGGAAGGCTACCATTTTCTGCCGGACGCCGATGATTTACCTGTTGTTTTTGGGGTGCGTTTAAGCCTGAGTTTCCCGTTGCTGCTCAGCGCGGTGCCACTCTATACAATTAGTGCGTCGGCATATGACGCCTGTCAGACGCAGCGACTGGTTGGAAAACTTGACCCACAGCAGCATCTCCTGCGCAACTGGTTCAGCGATGGTGGTATCTGTAGCAATTTTCCTATTCACTTTTTTGATACCTGGTTGCCGACACGACCAACTCTGGGAATCAACCTGACGGAGACCCCAAAGAATCGTAGCATCTTAGATAAAAAGCAGTACAACGAGAGCACAATGGATAGACAGAAGCGAGCACAGGAGCAAAGAGCCGATGTCTATCTGCCGGAAGCGGAAGAATGGTTCGCCACCGAATGGGGTGAGATTGAAAATCTGGCGAAATTTGTCTTCGGGTTGTTTGGCACAGCGCAGAATTATCGCGATACATTACAATCGCGGTTACCGGGCTATCGTGAGCGAATTATTCAGGTGCGTTTGAGTAAAGAGGAAGGTGGTATGAATCTTACCATGTCGCCTGAGATGATTCAGCATGTCGCTGATAAAGGGCGTGAGGCGGGGGAAGCATTGCGCCAGTTTTGTTTTGAGCAGCATTGGTGGGTACGCTTTCTGGTGCTCATGGCGCAACTGGAAGTGAATTTGCATGACTTGCAGGGTATGTTTGAAGAGCATAGTCTGGCTGATCTGCTACAGCATGAAGATTTTATGACGCGGCTAGAGCATGAGTGGCGTTCAGGGCAGGGAGGTGAGCAGCAGCGTTATCCCTATTATCATGATCGAGCCTGGTGTGAAGAAGCCTTGAGCCGTGTACAGGCATTACAGGTGGTCATAAATGCCTGGCAGATGGCTGACCAGATATCTGGTCAGGGCCACTTTTTCCAGAATACTGATCTGCAACCAGGAGCTACTTTGCGTGTGACACCAGACATGTGAGTGGGCAGATAGCAGGTATAGCATCCCTTTCTCTTGCGAAAGATCATGATACAATAGCACTATAGAAAATGTTTTCTTTAGACAAAGGTGCTTATTATGATCTATGGTAGAGGGTCAGTAGACCAGACATTAAAGATTGAAGATGTCCAGCAAGTCCTCACGCAATCGTTTGATGCGTTACAACTAGAGGGCAAACGGGTGCTGGTAATTATTCCTGATGGGACACGGACTGCTCCGATTCCGATGATGTTCCGTTTGCTCTATGAACAACTTGGCGAACGTGTGCAACGCCTTGACTATCTCATCGCGTTAGGCACGCACCAGCCCATGCCTGAGTCCGCGATTGAAAAACTGGTTGGCGTGTCAAAGGCAGAGCGGGAACAGAAATATCCAAAGGCACAGATATATAATCACCAGTGGTCAAATCCTGAAGCACTGCGCACGATAGGTGTTATCACCCCCGATGAGGCACGTCGTCTGACGGATGGCATATTGTCCGAGGAAGTTCCTGTCACCTTGAATCGCATGATCTTTGACTATGATCAGTTAATCATCTGTGGCCCTGTCTTTCCGCATGAAGTGGCGGGCTTCTCTGGTGGCGCAAAGTATTTATTCCCTGGTATAGCTGGCGCGGACATTATTGATTTCTCGCACTGGCTTGGTGCGCGGGTGACCAACATCGGAACGATTGGCGTTAAAGATACGCTGACCAGACGTGTCATTCATCGGGCCGCCGAGTTCGTGTCTCAGCCATTATTCTGTATCGCGATGGTGCTGCAAGGGTCAGACTTTCATGGTATCTATACTGGCACACACATTGAAGCCTTTGAGCAGGCCGCGGACCTTTCGGGTCAATTGAACATTATCTATAAGTCGCGTACATTTAAGCGTGTGCTCTCGATGCCATCAGAGAAATATGATGACCTCTGGACCGCAGCCAAAGCGATGTATAAGACGGAGCCAGTGATTGCCGATGGCGGTGAAGTGATTATCTATGCTCCACATATCACCGAAGTTTCTTATACTCATGGTGAACTGCTGGATCAGGTTGGCTATCATGTGCGTGACTACTTCCTCAAGCAGTGGGAGCGTTTTCAGCAATATCCGGGCAGCATTCTGGCGCATAGTACGCATGTCAAAGGCACTGGCAGCTATGATAGCGTGACAGGCATAGAGACTCCGCGTGTCACTGTCACGCTGGCGACGGGTATTCCAGCGGCGCGTTGTCGGCAGATAAACCTTGGTTACACAGATTATCGTCTGATACAGCCACAGGAGTGGGCAGATCGAGAAGAGGAAGGTATCCTTCTCGTAGAACATGCCGGTGAAATGCTCTATCGACTTGGCTAGCATGATCATCGAGGAATAGCAAACAAGAAACAGAAGTTTATTGCTTGCACTTAAGCAACTGGACTTCCATTTCTTGTTTGCTATTCTTGTGTATACTAAGAACGATGGGTACACGAATATAGTGGTAGAAAATCACTCTCGTCGTTACAAAACAAGCAGAACAATATTGTATTAACATTATTGGCAAAAAAACTTCTGGTTTGTTTGCTACAATTTACGTTCCCATGATAGAATAACCAGCAAAAGACATGGCATTGCAAGTCGGAGATAAGTATATTATGGATCAGCAGGCTGCATCAGATGTTTTAAATATGTCTCTGGAACAACCAGAACTTTATATTAATCGTGAACTGAGTTGGATTGAATTCAACCGTCGTGTATTTGAAGAAGCAAAAGACACGACGCACCCACTTCTTGAGCGTGTGAAATTTATCTCCATCTTTGAAACCAATCTGGATGAATATATTATGATTCGTCTGGCTGGTTTAAAAGATCAGATGGTTTCGAGTAAAACATTGCGTAGCCCTGATGGTCGCACGCCAGGAGAGCAGTTAGCGGCGGTTCGTCAACGTCTTGCGCCACTTATTCAGGAAGTACGTCAGTACTGGCGCAATGATCTCATGCCTTTGCTGGCGCGGGAACATATTTGCGTTCTCGATTATGAGCAACTTGATAAAGAGCAGCGGAATGCTATGCAGTACTATTTTGAGCATGAAGTGCTTCCTGTACTGACTCCACTCGCTGTTGACAAAGCGCATCCATTTCCACACATTTCGAATCGCAGCCTGAATCTTGCCGTTGTCCTGACACTTCCTGAAAGTGCGCATGAGGATTTCTTTGCGCGCTTGAAAGTGCCTCCTACCCTGCCACGTCTGGTCCCTATCTCCTCAGCAGGAGAGAAGTCGCAAACTGTCTCGTTTGTCTGGTTAGAGCAGGTGATCGCAGCCCATTTAAGTATGCTTTTCCCTGGCTTTACCGTCTGGGCCTCCTATCCATTCCGTGTGCTTCGTGATGCTGATATCGAATTGCAGGAAGATGAGGCTTCGGACCTGTTGGAACTTATTGAACAGGAAGTACGGGATCGTCGCTTTGGTGCTGTCGTTGATCTGACGGTCAATCCATCGATGCCTGATCGTATCCGCCAACTGTTAATTGAGAATCTGGAAATTGCGGAAGACGATCTTTCCGTCGTTGATGGTCCTCTGGGGATGGGCGATGTCATGGAACTCTACAGTCTGACACGTCCTGACCTCAAAGACGAACCTTTTACACCACGTGTTCCTACGCTTATCAGCCATAGTGAAGATATCTTTACGGCGATCCAGAAGCACGATATTCTGCTCCATCAACCATATGACAGTTTTAATAGTGTTGTTGATTTTATTCGTGCTGCCGCGAACGATCCACAGGTGCTGGCAATCAAACAAACGCTCTATCGCGTTGGCTCAAACTCGCCCGTTGTCAATGCGCTTCTGCAAGCAGCCGAGAATGGTAAGCAGGTTGCTGTGCTGGTTGAATTAAAGGCTCGTTTCGATGAAGAGAACAATATTGGTTGGGCCAGAGAGTTAGAGCGTGCAGGCGTCCATGTTGTGTATGGTCTGGTTGGCCTGAAAACGCATGCAAAGACCGCGCTTGTCGTCAGGAAAGAGGATGATGGCCTTTCCCGTTATGTTCACCTGGGAACCGGCAATTATAACGCGACGACAGCCAAGATATACGAAGATCTGTGTTTTTTCACCAATCAGCAGAGTATCGGGGCTGATGTCACCGCGCTCTTCAACTCACTGACAGGCTATTCGCGCCAGATGGAATATAAAAAGTTACTGGTCGCGCCAAATAGTCTACGCAGTGGCTTGATCGAACGTATTGAGCGTGAAATCGAGCTGCATCGGCAGTACGGCAACGGGCGTATCATTTTCAAGACCAATGCCTTAACTGATCCAGAGATGATTCGCTGTCTCTACCGTGCCTCACAGGTTGGTGTCAGGATTGATCTGATAATCCGTGGTATCTGTAGTTTGCGTCCAAAGGTGGAGGGTATCAGCGAAAACATTCGTGTACGCAGTATCGTTGGTCGTTTTCTGGAGCATAGCCGTGTCTATTATTTTAGCAACAATGGGACATGGGATATGTTGCTGGGAAGTGCGGACCTGATGCCGCGTAACCTCAATGGTCGGGTTGAAGTCCTCTTCCCAATCGAGTCAACACATATGCAAACGGCGTTGCTGGAACAAATGTTGATGCCGTTGCTGGCGGATACTGCTAACGCCCGTGAATTGCTTGCGGATGGTACCTATAGGCCAGTGTGCCCGCAGAATGGCGCGGAGCCGTTTGACAGCCAGAACTGGTTTCTGGAGCACCCGTTATTCGAAATCAACGAGGAAGGTTTAGCGGATACGACGATCAGCGCGATTCCTGCCAGTTCATAGTTTTCAGTATGTAGCGTCGGATGAAAAGTGTAAAAAAACTCAAGACTAGCAGCGAAAACCTCTTTATAGAACCTATCTGATCATGATACAATAGTTCCATCGTATAGAGATGGGACGTTTACCCTGCTTATCATGACACCGTAACTTCCTGTCAATAAATTCCTACCATTCAACTGTATTTTGCGCCCGGCAGGAGTGCGACAGAGACAGTTCTGATTGGATATGAGTGCCTTAAAAAAACAGGGTAGTTACTAAAACGAAGCGGATATATAGATTTTCGTATGCTTGATATTATCATTACGCTGGCCGAGGCTTTTAAAGCACAGCATAAACAACTCTACCTGGTTGGTGGTACAGTACGTGACGTACTCCTGCATCGTGGTGAGTCGCATGATGCGGATCTGGCGACAGACGCCCGACCAGAAGAAATTAAACGTCTGGTAGCCCCTACGCATCCTACTGCGGTTGTATTGGTAGGAGAGCGATTTGGTACAGTTCGCCTCCATTATGATGAAAGCATTGTAGAGATCACAACGTTTCGGTCGGAACAGTATAATCCAGAGTCGCGGAAGCCGGAGGTTTGTTTTGGTGATCGGCTGGAAGATGATCTCTCGCGGCGAGATTTTACCATTAATGCGCTGGCTCATGATCCGCTCAATGGTCATATCATTGATTTATTTCATGGTCGGGAAGATCTGGAGCAACATATTTTACGTGCTGTTGGAGACGAACCCGATAAACGTTTTAACGAAGATCCGCTCCGTTTACTGCGTGCCGTTCGTTTCGCAGCGCAATTGGATTTTACGATCGAGCCAGTGACGCGTCAGGCGATAGCCCGGCAGTCCAGTACGCTACAGAAAATCAGTCGTGAGCGTATTCGCGACGAAATGAACAAATTGCTTGTCTCGGACCACGCAGCCAAAGGACTGGACTTGCTGATTGAACTGGGCTTGATGGAGTGGATAATGCCTGAAGTGCTGGAACTCCGTGGGGTCAGTCAGCGTCCGGTGAAGAATAGCAGCACAAAAGACGTGTATGCGCATGTGTTGCGCGTAGTGGAGCAATCCTCGCCACGTTTGCAGGCACGCTGGGCGGCGTTATTGCATGATATCGCCAAGCCGCGTACAAAAGTGATCGAAGATAATAAAGTTCATTTTTTCGGTCATGAAGATGTGGGTGCGCATATGGCGCGAGACATTTTGAAGCGCTTGCATTTTGATCGTGAGTTCATTCAAAATGTTTCGCTAATCGTGAAGCTTCATATGCGAGCCAATGCCTATACCGCTGATTGGACTGATGGCGCGGTTCGTCGCCTGATGCTGGATAGTGGTCCCGCGTTAGCTGATTTGCTGGATCTCTCGCGGGCCGATATTACCAGTTATCGTATCGATAAAATCAACAAAGCGTCTGCGCGTGTCTCGGAATTGACCGAGCGTTGTCAGCAGTTGAAAGAAGAAGCTGAACGGGTGCCATTGAAGAGTCCACTGGATGGGCGTGAATTGATGGAACTGTTTGGTCTGGGACCGGGGCCGTGGCTACGTCCCATCAAGGAGTATCTGCTGAGTCTGGTTATTGATGGTGCTCTTGCCCCTGATGATAAAGACGAGGCCACGCGATTAGCCCATGCATATATGCGTAACCGACAAGCGCAGCAACATGTCAATAGCGATTGAAAGCTAGCAAGCAGGATAGAGGTTTAATTTTATGAGCAATACAAAAACACCGAGGGGACAGAACGTGCCCGCGACGCCCACGGCGACGAATGCGGTAAGTCCCTCATCCACACGCAAGAAAAAAGGCAAAGCTGATCGTCCTCAGGTTGGTGGTTCGGCTGTTGCGGGCGCGAAATCGACCCAGCCGAAAGTATTTAATGATAGCGCTCCCGCGCAGCAGCAACAGTATGAGAGCTACAATCGTCAGATGCGCCGTCAGATGGACCGGATGGGAACAGGCGCTGAAGAGCAGCCGTCAAAAGTTACCAACACGCGAGCCAAGCGTCAACAACGTCTCAAGCAGCGGCAGCAGGAGCAACTTGCCTCGATCAAGCGCTCTTTGCCCGGTGGGAAGGTTGATATCAGCACAAGACGGGTTTACCTGATGGTTGCTGTTGTTGCGGCTTTGATCATCCTGTTGATTGTCGTTTTCGCTCTTCTGCGTTTGCACATATTGTAGGAGAAAGGTTACGCCCATTATCCTATGCTGCTTTCAAGCGTGGAGAAAGAATGCATTATCCTGAAGCCAGCAGTCTCACCTGCTGGTTTTTTGTTTACCAGGGCAAATTTTCAGGTGGAAAGTGAACAGGAATAAGGGAGTACAGAGAATGTGTTTGAATATACTGAAACAGTATACAATATCTTGATAGAGCACAATGAGCAATAACTATGTCCATAAATGGATGGTGTAGGTATGATAGTGGTACAGCATCTCTTATAGCTTGCCGGTCCTGCCATTGTATGATACACTTTTTAATGGAAGGTTATACCTTATTTTAAATATGGCTTTTACTCCTGAGGCAGAGCCAGGAGTGGAGATAAATAAAAAGATGTTTTATAGTTTTTTTGCTGCACATCTGGTGCAGGCAGGAGGTTTTTCGTACCTTGACAACAAAAAAAGTGCGACTGATCCCACTGGGAGGATTGGGAGAAGTTGGCAAGAATATGATGGTGGTTGAATATGGTGATGATATCATCATTGTGGATGTGGGGGTCATGTTTCCTGATGAGGAAATGTTTGGCGTTGATCTGGTAATTCCTGATACGAGTTATCTACATGATAAGAAGGACCGCATTCGCGGAATACTCATTACTCATGGCCACGAAGATCACATCGGTAGTCTCCCCTACGTATTGCCACTGCTAGATTTCCCTCCAGTATATGCTACGCTTCTTACGCAAGGTTTGATCAGAGTCAAACTGAAAGAGCACCGACTCCTTGATAGAGCGGAGATTAATGTGGTTGCTCCTGGCGATCAGGTTCCGCTGGGCGAGTGTGCTGCTGAATTTTTCCGTGTGAACCATAGTATTCCTGATGCTGTTGGTATTGTACTGCGTACTCCTATTGGGACTGTTGTCCATACTGGCGATTATAAGTTTGATTATACGCCGGTTGATGGTAATCCCGCTGATGTTGGTACGCTTGGACGTATCGGGAGTGAAGGTGTGCTGGTGATGATGGGTGATAGTACCCGTGTCGAGTCACCGGGCTATACCCCTTCTGAGCGTGTGATTAACGATTCATTCGATAAGATCTTTGCGAATGCGCCCGGACGTATCCTGCTGGCAACATTTGCCTCCCTGATTTCTCGTGTCCAGCAGGTGATTGATACCGCGATCCGCTATGAACGGTATGTGGCTCTGGTCGGTCGCAGTATGCAAAATAATGTGCAGATGGCGCTGGAATTGGGCTATCTTAATGTACCAAAGGGCGTTTTTATTCGTCCGGAAGATATCCGACAGTTCAATCCTGAGCAGGTTGTGATCATTTGTACTGGCAGTCAGGGCGAGCCAACATCCGCGTTGACACGTATCGCGAACCAGGATCATCGGCAGATACGCATCCAACCGGGTGATACTGTGATTCTATCAGCAACTCCGGTGCCGGGTAATGAAAAAATGGTGCATCGTACCATTAATAGCCTGTTCAGACAGGGCGCGGAAGTGTTCTATCAGGGTCTTTCTAACGTGCATGTCTCTGGCCATGGTGCTCAGGAAGAACTGAAATTGATGCTGAGCCTGATCCGTCCACAGTACTTTGTTCCTGTTCATGGTGAGTACCGTATGCTGGTTTTGCATGCGAAACTGGCCTACTCGCTGGGCATTCCTGAAGATCATATCGTTGTAGCAGAAGATGGCGATATCATTGAAGTTGATCAGAATGGCATCGAACTGGTCAGTCATGTGGCATCAGGAAATGTGTTTGTTGATGGTTTGAGTGTTGGGGATGTGGGACAGATTGTCTTGCGTGACCGTAAAGTCCTATCCCAGGATGGCATTCTGATGGTTGTCTTGACAATTGATAAAGAGACGGGACAGCCTCTCGCAGGTCCTGATCTGGTTTCACGTGGCTTTGTCTATATGCGTGATGCCGAGGCTTTGCTGGAAAGTGCGCGAGAACACGTTCTTGATGCGTTTATTAATATTGATCCGTATGCCCATGTAGGATCGGATTGGTCCTATGCGAAAGATAAGATCAAGTCTACGTTAAGTGAGTTCCTCTATGAGCAGACGCGCCGCCGTCCGATGATCTTACCGATGGTAATGGAAGTATGACCCATTGATACGCAATTGCGTATAGAGGATAGATTCGTAAAGAATACAAAAGGCACCCGGTCAGGTTTTTGGCTTCAGGTGCCTTTTTTGTAGAGTGCGTAACAAAATTGAGAGCGGCGAATAATGTATACTGGTCATATATAGAGTCGGGAGTAAAAAGGATGAGTATATTTGTGGAATGAGATTTTTGATAGCACACTCTATATAGATAGTGTTCAGGCTTTTCAAGCTCTCCCGCTACAAATGATCCGTAAATAAGGTGCTGGCTTTCTTGCTATATATATTTACGGTTACAATTGTTACTTCAGTGACCATTATCAAGTATTTATAATAGAAGACTCTATAGAGGTTTTTGGTTGATCGCGAACGATTTTATAAAATTTTAAGAATATATGAGACATTTTGATGTGAAAGTATCGACGGTATTATCTATCATAGCTAGATCTTGTATGATCTTGTTATCGAATGAGCAAGGTGTTCCTATTGCTTCTCTGGAACACTTGCGCTATGATACAGTTGTCTGACTCTTAGAGAAGGAGGGAACCAGCCCCAAATGGCAAGCAGCGATCAAAAAAATCAGATACGACGCCAGCGACAACGTGTAGTGCCCAGCATTGATCGGGGAACTTCGCGTGCCAGTCAGGCGACCGGAAGCCAGCGGGCGGCAGGAATTCAACGTATAGAGCAACATGTGAATTCCTCTTCTTCGCGAGCGAGACAGAATGTCAGAGGGGGAGCGGGTGCATCATCAAAGGCTGCGCCTGGCCCACGCAATAGTGGTGTTCCGCGTAATAGTGGTGCTCCACGTAATAGCAGTGGCCGATCATCTTCTGGTATCCCGGTGAGTGAAAATGGAGGTTCGGGCGCACGACGTAGTTCGCCTTCTGGTTCTCGTCGTCCACCTGCTACGCCAAAAACGGCACAGGAAGAGCCACGAGAGTCATCTTTTGTCGCGTTTCTTCAAGAAAAATGGAATAGTCTCTCCCCATATCAGCAACAGCGCATACTAGGATCGTTGATGTTGGTCTTATCCTTGTTTCTTTTCTTCTCATTAACCATATTTAGAGGCGCATCTGGTTGGAATGGCATCGGACAATTCTTCACCACATTTTTCGGTTGGGCAGCCTATATTCTTGCCATTGGACTTATTGCTTTCTCTGTGGTGCGCATCATCGAGAGTATTCGTCAGGAACCAATTATGCGCACTTCGCTGGTGGTTGGCCTTATCTTTATATGGTTGTTGGTCTTGATTGAGAGCCGTTTGATTATGGGCACGATGACGGCTGGTGTGCTGGCTGAATTTCTGGCGATGCCGTTGTTGGGTTGGCCCGGTCCTGTACAGCATGTGACCGTGCTTGGTCTATTGCTGGTGGCAATCATTGTGACATTCCGTATTCGTTTTGGGCATGTGCTGGTGGTTGCGCATTTTATTCAGCGCATTCTGCTAGATGATTCGCGGTTGGTTGAGGGGGATGAGGAGGATGTTGATGATGAACTGTCTCCGTATCTGGGTCAGCGTCCACAGTTTAGCCGTTATAGTGCGCGGAGTAATGCACCGGTAGCACCTGACGATATGATGCAGGATGATGTGGAAGAGGAGTATGAAGATGATCCGCTTCTCTCTTCTCGTCCTGCGCGTGCCAGCAGGGTAGGGGGGCGACCCGGAGGGATAGCGGGACGTACATTCAGACGTTCGATCGCGGACGATGAAACCGAGATGATGGATGAACCAATCTACTTTGATGAGGATATTGATTTCCACGAGGAGGAAACCATCGAGTTTGATGATCATCTCGATTTTGGTGATGAGGAAGAAGAAGACGATCCCTTGAATGACATCAACATCCATAAAGGGCAGATTGGTGCGGTTCCGCGGGGGGGCCATAATCCCAGACCGATAGATCTGACCGAGCATTCTAATGCTATTCAGGGCGCGGAGCAACATGAGTTGTTTGATGATGATGATGATGAGAATGATGCCTATGTTGATCCTGGCTTGCAGTTCTCTTCGGTGTCAGCTTCTTCTGTTGATCCATTGCCGATGAAGTTGCCGAACGAGGATGTGCCCCCTCGGAGTCTGCCAAAAAGAGTGCGGCAAGGTCGTCAGGGGCGAGCTGCGATTGATCAAGTGATTGAGATGGAGCCAGAACCAGTTCCTGCACCGCCCCCACCACCCGCGAAACCTATCAAGTCCAGAGCATCGAGGGCAGGGCAAGGGCAGGCGGCGCAGAATCAGAATGTGAAGTCTAAAGGTCAGGTTCGTGCTGCCAGTGTGCCGAATGTGATGTCTGCATGGGTTGCCCCTGGTATGGATTATTTGAATAGTCCTGATGTCGCGAAAATGCAGATGTATGGTGATGATACTTCTGGTCTGGCGAAGACGATTCAGGATACATTGCGTAGTTTTCGGGTTGAGGCCGAGGTGCGTGAGGAAGATATCAGTATCGGGCCAACAATTATCCGCTTTGGCATTCGTCCAACCGGTAAGCCACAACTGATGCTTGATGAGCGCTCAGGCAAAATGGTGCCGGTACGTGATGCATCAGGGCAGATTGTGTATGAGACACGTACGCGTGTTAGCCGTATTATGGCTTTGCAGAATGATTTGGCCCTGGTGCTTGAAGCGAAATCCATCCGTATGGAGGCTCCGGTACCGGGACGTCCATATGTGGGTGTTGAAATTCCCAACAAAAATAGTCGGCTGGTTGGTTTGCGTGAGGTATTGGAGAGTAAAGAGTTCCAGACGGCGAAGAACAAATCTAAACTGGCGATTGGTCTGGGCAAGGACGTGGCGGGCGCTGTACGGGTGGGTGATCTGGCGAAGATGCCGCACGTGCTGATCGCGGGCGCGACAGGCGCGGGTAAATCTGTCTGCATCAACACGATTATCGCGAGTATTCTGACACAGGCCACGCCTGATGATGTCCGTCTGCTGATGGTGGACCCGAAGATGGTGGAATTGACCATGTACAATGGTATCCCTCATCTGCTTTCACCGGTGGTGACTGAAGTTGATAATGTGGTCGCATTGCTGAAGAACGCTATTTCTGAGATGGAGCGCCGTTATCGTCTCTTCTCTCAACTGGGTGTGCGTAATCTGGATGGCTATCGTAAGTTACGCATGGAAAAAATTGGTCAGGGGGATACCTCACTGAACAATTTACCTGCGATTGTGATTATTATTGACGAGTTGGCTGATTTGATGATGGCTGCGCCTGATGAGGTTGAAGGCATGATCTGTCGTCTGGCTCAGTTGGCGCGTGCGACTGGTATCCACCTTGTCGTTGCGACACAGCGTCCTTCGGTAGATGTTATCACGGGCCTGATCAAAGCTAATATTCCGACGCGTATCTCGTTTATGGTGAGTTCAGCGGTAGACTCACGCACAATCATTGATATGGGGGGAGCGGAGCGCTTGCTGGGTCGTGGTGACATGCTCTATCTGCCTGCGGATGCCGGACGACCTGAGCGCATTCAGGGCGCGTTCCTGGGTGATGATGAGGCACAACGAATTGCTGAATACTGGCGTCAACAGATTTCGCAGCGGGCGCAGGCTCTGGGTGAAGAGCAGTCTGAACCCGGTTGGGAACTCAATGGAGAAGCATCTGAGGAGCCTGAACTGGAAGATGATTTGCTTGAGAAGGCCGAAGAAGTGGTACGTGAGTATGGGCGTGCTTCTATCTCTCTGTTGCAGCGCCGTTTGCGGATTGGTTACTCTCGTGCCGCACGGCTGATTGATCTGCTGGAAGCGCATGGTATTATCGGGCAGTTTGAGCCGGGTGGAAGAGCACGTGAGGTATATATGAATGGCGACCATCAGGACCATAACAGCTATCAGGGAGATGAGGATGTGTCTACCATGATGGATGAATCCGATGTGATCGTGGAAGAAGAAATGGCTCGTAATGAGTTTGTGCGTAATCAGGCTGCACGGTTCCAGATGCGGTCTGGTCGCAATGGCTCATCACGAGTCTATAGTAATGAAGACGAAGAATTCGACGATTAAGCGTCAAATTTCTGGCCGATGTTGATGAGGGATACTGCCGCGTTCAAATTGAGCGCGGCAGTATCCCTCGCTTTTTCTTCTGCTATAATTGGAAATTATAGCGATGGAAATCCACGACAGGCCGATATCCCATTTTTTGATAGATACTATTTGATATTGGATTAGCCAGGTTTGTAAAAAGGCTGCATTTTTGCCAGCCACTGTCCAGCAGGTGTTGGCTCAAAGCCGCGACCAGATTAGAAGCATAGCCATGACCACGTTGCTCCGGAGGTGTATAGACCGGGCCAATGCTGATCACATGCACTATTGGTCGTGTTTTGCCTGCGAATGAAACGGCCTGTCCATCTGGCGTTTCCCACAGATAGAATTGCTTTTGTTTGATACGTGCGATGGCTCTCTCTTTCATGCCCTCTCTATTCTCTGTGGGCAATGCCTCTTCCATAAAATCATGATACCAGCGTGTGATGAGTTCAGTATCTTCATCTGTTACTGGTCGGATCGTACCGGGAGCAGCGGGTGGATGATTCACTTCTGTCAACTCGAAAACGCGTTCCTGTTCTATTAATGTGGCTGTTTGTCCTGTTTGTTGTTGCCATATCTGCACGAAGTCACTGGCAACGTTTGCAGGAGACGTAACGCCAGGAACAGGCCATTGAAGTTGCCGAATAGATTGTATGCATAATGCGAGTGCATCCTGGTTGAGTGCACGATGAGCATGAAGTATGAGGTTAAATGGTGGCGTCATTAGCGCTGATACCAGTAATCCCTGTTCGTCTTCTACTGTTGCTGTAAGGACAGTGAGATAGGCATCAGGAGTCTGTTTTAACTGCAGGGCGAGACCAAGGATCAGGCTATGGGTAACCTCTTGTGGTAGCAGTACATGCTCGACCTTTGCCAGGAATGCGGTCGCGTTCGGATAGGTCGTAAAATGCAATGACATGTGAATCCCTCCAATTTAAACGTCTGTAGAGTTTTGTTGCTCATGTTCCTCAGCATCCAGTTCTTTGAGGATCTTTTGGTCCTGCTTGCTACTCAGATCGAGTTTCGCGAAGAGATCAGGGCGGCGCTGGCGGGTACGGCGAATAGACTCCTTCCGTTGCCAGCGTACGATATTCGCGTGATGACCGGAGAGTAAGACATCGGGCACGCGCCAGCCCCGGAACTCAGGCGGACGTGTATACTGTGGATATTCTAGCATGTGATTGCTGTGTGACTCCTCAGTTGTCGAGCCAGCGGTCAGGACACCGGGTAGCAGACGACTGACAGCATCGACCAGAATCATCGCGCCCAGTTCACCACCAGTTAAGACATAATCCCCAATCGAGATTTGATCGGTTACGAGGTGCTGGCAGACGCGTTCATCAATACCTTCATAGTGCCCACAGAGGAGCGTGATCCGTTCTTCGCGTGCCAGTTCATGCGCGATCTGTTGATTAAAGAGCCTGCCCTGTGGCGTCAGATAGATGATAGGGCCACCTTGATGGACAGCCTCAACCGCCGCGAAAATGGGATCAGGTTTCATCACCATACCAGCGCCCCCCCCATAGGGATAATCATCCGCCATATGGTGTTTATCGGTTGTCGCATCGCGAATATTATGTAAAGCGATACTCAGCAAATCGCGTTCCTGGGCGCGTTTCAAAATGCTCTCAGAAAAAGGACCCTGGAACATCGCGGGAAAAAGCGTAAAAATGTCAAAATGCATGCGTCTACTCACCTCTACTGATATGTGTTACAATAGCACCGTTGTTTTTTACTGGCAAGTCTTATACTTCCGAATCCTTTTGTTAATTCGATCCACAGCGGAGCCTGTTATGTCCTGGTCCCAACCTCAGCAAATAGAGGACTCACATGATCAAATGAGGGTTCTGGTGGGGAGTGCAATACAACTGCTACGCGGTGAAGCCGGTGTCTTCGTCGTCTCAAATGAAGCATTTGATCCACAGAGTAGTACCGAATATACACTCTATCATATGGATGGAGTCGCACTGCCACTACTTTTATCGTATGTACAGGAAGGTTTACAGCCCAACGCGCTGCATCCCTTGCTGGTCGAAACTATGGAGCCTGAAATTGCGCTACAACTTGGTATAGCAACAGACATCGTTGAACAACATGGGGTTGAGAGTTGTTCACTCGCGGTGTATGATGAAGATGGACCAGTAGGAACCCTGCATTTTCTGCGAGCGGCGGGCGTGCGATCCTCATTGGAACGTATTGGTGAGAATGATGGTGTTGATGCGCTTCATCTATATATCAAGCAGCTAGCCATCAGTGTGCGTGGGGCGCTACGAGCACAGGCATTATTGAAAGAGCAAGGGCGTCTCGCAGCTATTTTTCATTATAGTACGGAAGGTATCCTGACGGTTGATAATGCTTTACGCATCATTGATTTTAACCCGGCGATGGAGCAGTTAACAGGTTGGCGTGAAAGCGAAGTGTTAGGTCAATTTTACCTGAAAGTCTTACGACCGAAAGATCGTCAGGGCAGGGAACTGGGATTGCAGGACTCGCCGATCTTGCAAGCCTTCGCGGGCCAGGAAGTTATCAACCGTGAAATGATAATTGCCGCCCGTGATGGACAGCAATTCGAGGTTTCCGTCACCGCCTCCTGTATCCGTTCTTTGCGTGGTGAACCGACCAACGGTATTCTAAATATTCATGATCTCACGCGGGAGCGGCAGCAAGAAGAGCAGCGTTCTACATTTATTTCTGTTATTTCGCACGAATTGCAAACTCCGATCGCCATTATCAAGGGCTATGCTTCTACGCTGGCTCGTGCTGATGCCAGATTTGATACCAGAACACTGCGTACGCGTCTGGTAGCGATAGAAGAGGAAGCAGATCGACTGAACAAACTGGTGGGGAATTTGCTCTATGCGTCGCGTATTCAAGCGCATGGATTGCAGATGGATGTCTCCTCACTGGATCTAGAACATCTTATTCGTGGTGTTGTACGTCGTCTGAAGATCAAAGCGCCCGATATACGGATTAAACTTATACTCCCGCCGCAACTGCCCACAGTAATGGCAGATCGTGAACGTATTGAAGAGGTATTGCAGAACTTATTGGATAACGCGATAAAATATTCACCAAAGCAGCCACATATTACTATCTCCGGTGTGGCGACTGGAGAAGAAGTCATTATCAGTATCAATGATGCAGGCATGGGTATCTCATTACGTGAGCAGCAGCAAATATTCAATCGTTTCCAACGTGTTGGCACAGCAACGTCACAGGCCATGCCGGGGGCAGGGCTGGGATTATATATCTGTAAAGCAATTATAGAAGCACATGGAGGGCGGATCTGGGTGGAGAGCACGCTCCGCCAGGGTTCAACATTTTCGTTTAGTTTACCGCGTGAGGAGAAAGCGCCATTACCAATGGTGGTTTTTTGATGATGGAACAGGAAGCATTTGATCAGCGAGATATGACCATTTTGATTGTGGATGATGAAGCTCGCATTCGAGATTTTGTTCGTATGAATCTTGAACTGGAACATTATCGTGTGCTGGAGGCAAGTAACGGCATTGAAGCCCTTGACGAGCTACGCGAAAATCTTCCTGATCTTGTGGTTCTCGACGTTATGATGCCGGAGATGGATGGATTTGAGACACTCAGAGCCATGCGAGAGGTATCCACCGTACCAGTCATTATGCTTACAGTGCGTCAGAATGAACAGGATCGCATTCACGGCCTGGATCTGGGGGCCGATGATTACATGGCGAAGCCGTTTAGTCCACGAGAACTCCTTTCTCGTATTCGCGCTTTATTGCGTCGTTCACTGATGGCTCCGCCGTCGCGAAAAACAGAAATCATCGTCGATCCTGACCTGAAAATTGATTTCGCACGGCGGGAAGTGATCGTACGTGGACAGAAGGTTGTTTTGCGACCAACTGAGTATCGTCTTTTGTATCATCTTGTCAGTAATGCGGGTCGTCTCCTGACCCATGAAACATTGCTCTCGAAAGTCTGGGGGCGTGAGTATCGCGATGAAGCCCATTATCTTCGCCTCTATATTACTTACTTACGCCAGAAATTAGAAAAAGATCCAGCTCATCCACGTTATATCCTCACAGAACGAGGCGTTGGGTACCGCTTTAAAGCTCTTGATGGGGAAGGCTAAATAGAGAGAAGCAAGAGAAAGGATTTAGTATGAACAAGAAGGAACGAGTAGATGCCGCATTACGCGGTGAGAAAGTAGATCATGTACCTGCCAGTATATGGGGGCATGACTACGAGCGTGAATGGGGTATACAATCATTATCAGAAGCCGTCGCGGAGAACTTTAACCGCTATGATTGGGATTATGTCAATGTGACGCCGCGTAGCTCGTATCTGGTCGAAGGCTGGAAGGCAAAGTATCAGCCTTCAGGTCAGAAGAATACCGCGCCAACCTGTGAGTATACGCCTATCAGGGGAGCTTCCGATTGGAAGCGTCTGCGTGTGTTAGATCCTGATCATGGCGTGCTGGGTGAGCAGTTACGCGCTTTGCAGTTGATCAACCATGAAGTGGGATATGATGCCTACTTCACACAGACTCTTCTCTGTCCATTAGGGGTGGCACGCTATCTTGCAGGAGGAAATGAGTCTGTTCTGCTTACTATCCGTGAAGATCGTTCAGCAATGCACGCGGCCCTGCGTATTATCACCGAAACACTGATCAATCATGCGATTGCCTGTCTGGAGCAGGGGGCAAGTGGTATCCATTACTCAACCTGTGGCTGGACACGTTCGGGGATGCTGACAGAAGATCAATACCGTGAGTTTGGGGAACAGTATGATCTGGAATTTCTGGATGCCATCAAGAGTCGCAGTAAATTGAATGTCTTACATCATAGTGGTTCGCATATCTACTTTGATCTTGTCGCATCCTATCCCGTGCAGGTCATCAACTGGGATTGTTTTCTGGACGGGAATCCGGCGTTGCGTGAAGGGCAGAAACGTTCGGGGAAGGCGGTCATGGGGGGTATCAATGTAGAGAGCCTCAAACGCGGCACTCCGGCTCAGATTCAAGATGAGGTGGGGCAGGTGCTGGAGCAGTCTGGTGATCAATATATACTGCTGGCACCCGGACATATCGTGCCACCAGAGGTACCATCACGAAACCTGGAAGCAATCCGGCGTATGTTATCTTGACACTGACTGATACATTCGCTATACTCACACATAATTCTCATCCGTATGCATTGGTTGTGCATATGATGCGAATTGTGGAAGATATCTTTCTTTCACACAGGTTTGCATATTCCTCTTCCCAAACTGTTGTACCCATGTTATGTTGTGTTGTGTTGTTGTTGATGGTGCCAGTAGCAGAAATACAGTGGTGTGGAAGATGATGTTGGATATCTGTATA
This sequence comes from Dictyobacter sp., assembly GCA_035493535.1. Taxonomy (GTDB): domain Bacteria; phylum Chloroflexota; class Ktedonobacteria; order Ktedonobacterales; family Ktedonobacteraceae; genus Dictyobacter. The sequence continues at coordinate 35,373 of DATJIE010000050.1, read as the reverse complement.
TTGCCTGAATAGATGGTGCAAGTTCTTGCGTTCAGATAATTGTATTTGCATCAATTTTCTGTTCTGAAGACAGAGAACATAAAATAGATCCACATCGTCTAATGCTTCCCCATCCTGGCTAATGGCTATATCGCCAAATAACAATGGGGGAGGAAAATGTTGTATAGTATATTCTAACAATAGAAGAGAAGACCGTGCATTGCACTGTGTTGGAGTAGGGGAGGGGAGGAGCAGGTGAGGAAAGATCATGCGATGAATGTTGTGGTTGGTAAGTGAACATGGGATGGCAGGTAATGAGCGTACTGCGAAACCAGTATTTATCTCTCTCGGATGAGTGAGATTTGCAGGTTCATATGCTCTTTCAACGGTCTTAGAGGGGGTAGATTATAGCGAACAATGGAACGCTATCAAACAATACGAGCGTACTCTGCGGGAGGGGTCGTATTTCGCTTTGCTCCTATGCGTCCCTGTGATGTGAACTTTCCAATAGAAGAGCATCATATGGTAGAAACAAAAGTCCTGTATGCGGAACATGTGGCTGCGGTGGAAGTGGTATTGGTAGGGCGTAGTTATGCCGGTATCTGGGCTTTGCCAAAGGGAACGCCTGAGCCTGGTGAAACGATAGAGCAAGTGGCGGTACGGGAGGCGCAAGAAGAGACGGGGTTGCAAGTGCGGCTTATTTCCTATATTGGAAATATCTCGTATTCTTTTGTGCGTGAACATGTCCGTTATCATAAACAGGTGCGTCATTTTCTCTTAGAGGCAGTAGGAGGCGATATTGCACTCCATGATCATGAATATGATGATGTGCAATGGTTTTCGATTCATGAGGCTTGCCGCCTGCTGACGTATCGAAATGAAGTGAGCATCTTGTATCAGGCGGAGAATATGGTATACCAATGGTTGCAATACCGGCAGCCGGAAAGGTGAATAGAACGGTATGCAACAGCAAGAGCGTCCTCGTTACTTATTGGTACGGCGTTTGCTGTTCCCTTATAGTGGGGAAGAGCCATTAACGCAGTCGCAAGCGGCACGGGTAATTCTTTCATGGGCAACTATTTTCCCTGTTGCCCTGACGGTTGGCACGCTACCCTGTATATTAGTATTTGGAAGTCAGGCTTCTGGACAACGAGTTGCCCTTCTCCTCCTTATGGCATTTGTAGTGGGGGTGGCTATTTTTAGCGTGTTAGCCTGGTTTGTCGTCTTTATGATCAATAGATCTGCTCGCTTTATGCAACAGCAGAGGGTTCAGAAGTCATATATGACAGATGATCCTAGCGGAGGTAGGTATGGATCTTAGTGTTGAAGGTAAATCAGAGCGTATTGCCCCTGGCTCGCATATCTGCCAGCTCTATAGTAAAGTAACCGAAATTCCTGGCGTAACGGCGCGTCTCTTACGTGTTGGCCTTTCACGTTCGGAGAAGTGTCTGTTTGCGGCAGCGCCTGCGCAGGTGAAAGAACTATGTGAAGAGTTGCTGAAGTTGCAGTTGGATGTTGACGAACTGATTGCGTCAGGTCAACTGTTGCTGTATGAAGAGCGTGAACCTTTTCTGGCGAACGGGAAGCGTTTTGATCCATACTTTTTGCTTTCGTCGCATCAAACCTTTATCGCGCAGGCATTGCATGAAGGTTGGCAAGCAGTCCGTATATCGATTGATATGACTTGGCTGGCAAAAGATCTTGCTACGACGGAACAAATATTGAAGTATGAAGCGGCTTCAGACGCGGTATTTACGTTCCAGAATGCTCCCATCATTGCTCTTATGCATTATGATCACAATAAGCTTGTCCACAATCTGGTGGTGGAAATGATCAAATTACATCCGATCTCTGTGGTCGGAAAATATATCAAACGCAATCCTCATTATTTGAACTCAGAACAATATATGCTCAAGATTCTGCGCATCAATAAGGAGAAAGGCAATGGTAGCAATCTGCCACCCGTATAGCGAGCGGAAACGTCTGAAGTTGACAGTATGAGGTCGCGAGGATGTGTGGTTGGTAGTGGTATAACAAATCTAACCAACCACACACTTTTTCTGCTCAGCGAACCTATTGATTAAAGAAATTTCCCAGATTGAGGTTGTTCTGTCCGCCCGCCTGTTGCGCTCCTTCAGCAACAGGTGGATGGTAGGTCATTGATTGAATCCCGACACGACCAGGACCAATAAAGCGGTTCATGATGATAGAAGAGCCGCCGACAAGGTTCCCGATGGCTCCTAAAATGCCACCACTGCGTTGTGATGCCACAATATTTGTTACCTGCATTTGTACGGATGGATCTTTCCAGAGCCAGGCACCAGGTTCAATATCCAGCGCTTCCCCCGGTGCCAGCATCTTCTCAAAGACGTTCCCATAGCCGTGGAGAAGGACCATACCTTCACCATTGGTTGCTGTGAACTGATCGATAAAGAGCCCTGTGCGGCTAAACAGGATGTTTGCCGCCCCCTGGACAAACGTATAGTTGTAATCGACGTTACTGGTTGCCACCAGGAATTGATGTTCGCGCACTTCGACCATCTGTCCGGGTTGTAGTTGTAAAGCGACGATTTGCCCTACCGAGTCACGTGAAAAAGAGATATTGCCCGGTCCCTGTGCCTCAGTGATAAAGACCTGTAGTCCCGCGAAGAAGCGGCGAGCAGCCCCACGCAACGATTTAAAGCCTATCTGAACCCCAGGATGTTTCCAGAGCAAAATATGGTGTTCAAAATAGACGGATAACTGATTTCCCAGCATAATATCGACTACCGGCACCAGTTCGCCATCAATCGTAATGGTCATATCCGCAAGGTGTAGCGGGCCTTTGGGATTGTGCAGTTCCGCTTTAGGAACAGCATTCCCAAACCTGCTATTTTGATATTGCTCGTATTGATTGGGTGGTGTATATGCTCCCTGTGGTGGGGGGGGAGCATATCCTCCTCCTCCCTGTCCCTGATTAGGCGCAGGTGTTGGTTGTTGTACGGGTGCTCCACACGTGCCGCAGAATTTGACCCCTGGAACGAGTGGGTTATTACAATGAGGACAGTTCATTGGAATCTCCTTTGCGTATTGCTGTAATGGATGATTGCATTATGATTATACCAGTGTTTTCTTGTACGTACAGAAGATACGTTTTAGTTGAGGAGAAGTTGTGTGGTCCAAAAAAGCAAAAGAGCACCAGTTTTGTAGACAGGTACTCTTTGTATAGAAGTAAAAAGATAGATCAAAAGGTAAACAGAAAAATTTACAATACGAAACTATCTGCGAGTGGACTACGCGCATTGGTACTTTCGCGCTTATCGCCATTCAAATTAACAGTAGCTGATTGACCATTTCCTGAACGACCATTTTGTTGATTATTATTCCCATAGCCGGGGCCTGGTGTCGGGGGCGGTGTATTCTGCAGACCTTGCAGGCTCTGTAATGCCGCCTGTGACTGAGCTGATTGGTTTGCTGGTGCTGGCTCAGTCGCGAGTTGGATCGTCTTACCTTCAATGACTACAGCGATACCAACACCACGACGGAGTTCGGCAAGCTGCCGTCTCAACTCACGATTTTCAGACTCCAATGCGTCCATTAACTTTTTTTGCTCAAGTAGCATCTGAGCGATGCCTTCAAAACCAGCGCTAGCAGCACGATCCATCATGGATTCCTCCTGCGTACTTTCTGTACCCATTAAATTAAGAACTAAATCTCCCATCACAGCGCCACGTCCTCTAACCAACTTAAATTGTACCAAATAATGGCACAATCCGATCCCAAATTGCTGCCGCAACGCCAGTTTTGGGCATTACAGGCAAGTCTTCCATTACACCATTCGAATGAAAGATGAGCACTTTATTCGTGTCAGTTCCAAAACCACTGTCAGGGCGAGAAACATCATTCGCTACAAGCAGATCGAGTTTTTTACGATGCAACTTGGACTGCGCATGTTCAATAAGATGCTCTGTCTCAGCCGCGAAACCAACACGAAGCAAGCGTCTCGTAGAATGGTGTTGTTTTCCATTGGTCGGCACGTCGCATAACGGATCTTTCGGTGTTTCTGCGAGTTCGCCCAGAATATCTGGATTGAGGACCATTCGGATGGGCAGCTCACCCGCATCCTTCGTCACAGAACCCTCGTTGCTGACTTTTTTAATCTTATGCAAGGCCACGTTCTCCGGACGATAATCCGCGACCGCAGCACTCATCACAAGCACATCTGCATCGGCAACGAGTGATAGTACGACATCACGCATCTGTACAGCCGTTGTGACCTGATGTAATTCAACACCATATGGTGCGGGCAATGCAACAGGTCCCGATACTAATATAACGCGTGCGCCCCGATCTCTTGCTTCTTCTGCGAGGAGATAGCCCATTTTTCCCGATGAGCGATTCCCTACATAGCGTACAGGATCAATCGGTTCTTGTGTTCCACCAGCAGTAATGACGACACTGCGACCCGCCAGGTCTCCGTGCTTCCCCAGTACCATGCGTATAGCGCTTACCAGTGTTGTTGTGTCTGGCAATCTGCCAGGACCAATTGCCCCGGATGCCAGGCGACCTTCCTCCGGCTCGACAACAAAGGCACCTCGCTTACGAAGTGTCGCGAGGTTTTCCTGCGTTGCTGGATGCGTATACATATCTTTGTACATTGCTGGCGCTAACAGTAACGGTGCTCTCGTTGCCAATGCGACAGCGGTGAGCATATTATCTGCCATGCCATGCGCAAGTTTGGCGATGGTATTGGCTGTCGCCGGGACGATTGCCAACAGATTGGCTGTTTCCGCCAGTGCAATGTGTGTTTCTGCGGCTGTGCCAGAAGGTTCCCATAGATCACTGTAGACAGACCTATGGCTCATGGTGGCGAATGTGAGCGGACGCACGAATTCCTCTGCGTGCTCTGTCATAATGACATCTACCAGCGCTCCCGCCTGTTGCAGCTTACTGACAAGATCAACTGCCTTGTAAGATGCAATCCCTCCACAAACCCCCACAATGACCCTTTTATTTTGTAACATGGCTAGCCTGCTCGTTCCTTTTTTCTGTAACCAATGTGTTTGGAACATTGCTACAATAGCATATGCTAATGCGGATCTGCAAGACGAGTGCCAAGAAGTACCAGCGTATGCTATTTATTGTTTTATTTTTTATAATCGTTACTTTTTATGTATCATCGCACCCTTGCAGTGAAAAGCACTTCCCCTTCATCGCGTTTTTTATTGTTTGGATTGGTGGTCCGTCGGATGATTATTGCGTCATTTTATGAATAGTGACGTTTCCAGTGCCAACATCCAGCGTTAATGTTGCTGGTTGTGGGGTGCCAGCGGATGGGTTCAATGGGCCATCATAGCTGACTGGACCGCCATTGGTGTTGTTGTTGACCTGAATGGGAAAGTCACTTTTCACGGTACCGTTATTGGTATTGGCATCAAGCGTGATATTGGTCGTGTCGGGCAGCGTGACATCGATGTTTTGTTCACTTTGCAAGATATAGTGTGCTGGTTGATTGGTGTTGGCTGTCGTTGGTACGGCCAGGAAACCATTGAAGGTAAGATTGCCTTGCGCGGTTTCCAGATGAGAGCCGCTGGCGAGTACGCCACCGGTAACGCTGACATTCCCCACGCCACCAATGATGGTCAGCACACCACTTAACCCCTGTACGTTAATTTGGCCCCGTGGCGCTTCGACATCGACCTGCATGGATGGTCCATTGCTTGTCGCTATGGCACTGGAGGGAATAGAGATAGTAAGGTTCGCGGTATTTGTGACAGTGGTGGTCGTAGTAGTTGGGAAAGCGACGGTGACGGTCAGCGTATCGTTTGTCGTGCTGTTGGCTGTCGCGGTCGTCGTTGCGGTTGCTGACGTATTTTGTGATTGAGAGCAGGAGGTAACATTGTCTGGTTGAACCGCGACGTTTATCTGCTGGAAGGCTGTATCCGCATTGGCTTGATTGGTAGCCTGAACCGTTTTTTGACTGGCTACTGTTGTCGTGGTAGCATTGGGGTCAACCTGTAATGTAACGTTACCAGTTTGATCGCAGACAAGAATATGAGAGATATGTTGTAAATGGACCTGCTGGCTGGCGTTTGCTGTGAACGTTTTGGTAGAAGAGAGGGAGCCGGGCAGATGGATGATATTCCCGCCGCTTGCTGGTTGGAGGGAGTGCAGAGCAAAAAGGACGACAATGGCCGCTGCCGCTACGACGAAAAACGCGCCGAGTGCGCAACCTATCAGTAAGGTGGGGAAGAAACCACGCTGGCGACGTTTTACCGAGCGTGAGACCGGATGGAGTTGTACACGTTCAGTCGGTGGCAAGGATTGTTGTGAACGGATTGATGGGGCTGGACGACTGCTGCGAGAAGGGATATTCGAGGTATATTGGCGTGAACGTGGTGGATATGGCCTATCATCGTACACGATAGGACCATAAGGATCTTCCTCGTAAGACTCAGTATCGTCTTCTACATAGTAGTCCTCATCATAAGTTGCATACTCAGCGTCAGTATCATCCGTATATTCTTCATACTCATCATAGCGGGATGGCTGAATATGTTCTTGCTGGCGACGGAAATGTGCTCTGCTTTTGCGATCGTGAGAGTTGTCTCTCTCTTTTCCCATGTGGAGTGTCTGCCTCGCTTTCCGAATAGAAATAGTTCATGCTCATCAGGTAAAAATAATGCTATATGTAGTACGAACGTAAACTGCTTCAGGTTTTTGTTTCTCAGAACGTGAGTGCTCTGCCTGTTAGTGAAGCACGTGTACCAGAGAACTCGATAATGAGTTTACAATTGTGTCTGGATTCATATTTCATTGTTGCTGTCAGATGATCAGCACTAAATCTTTTCAAGGGGTGCGTAGCACGCTATAATATGGGGAGCCTCTAATCGATAAAGCAGGTTGCGTAGGAGCAATATGATATGGCTAACTCTGAACGGCCACAATTTTTCATCCGTTTTTGGGGAGTACGTGGTAGTTATCCAACCCCTGGACCTCATACCTTGCGCCACGGTGGGAATACTGCCTGTGTAGAGATACGAGTCGGGCAACACATTTTGATTTTTGATGCCGGAAGTGGCATTATTGGTCTGGGGGCCAGATTAATGCAACTTGCTGATCAACTGTCCTCGTTTCATATCGCGCTTTTTGTGACACATGGTCATGGGGATCATCTGGTCGGTTTTCCTTTTTTTGCCCCACTTTTTGATGCGCGTACCCATATCCATATGTTTGGTCCACGACTGGATGGGCGAGGTATTGAAGAGTTGTTGACACCATTGATGTCGCCTCCCTATTTTCCCGTAGATGTCCGCCAATTACCCTCAACCAGAATATTCCATACACTTGGTCATAATGCATCTGTCATCTGGAATGGGGATGAGCAGAGTCCGATCATATCTGAACATACGAGATCCGCTGCCATCCGTGATGGAGAGGTACAGGTGTCTGCGAAATTTATGCAGTGTCATCCTTTAAATGGCTCAATTGTGTATCGGGTGGAGTATGCTGGACATTCTCTGGTATATGCTACAGATATTGAATGGCGTGATGGCTATGAACAAGATTTTCTGGATTTTATCCGGAATGCTGATGTCTTGATTCATGATGCACAATATACCACGTCTGATTATCAAGGACTCAAGCAAGGGTATGGACATAGTACTGTAGCGATGGCGACCGATGTTGCGGCAGCGGCCCAGGTCGGAGAGTTGATTTTATTTCATCATGAGCCTGTGTATAATGATGATCAATTAGACATCATGGAGACGGAGGCGAGGACACGTTTTCATCGTACGCGTTCGGCATGGGAAGGTATGGAAATTAATCTTTTAGCTTGAAGGAATGAGTAATACACATGCAGAAAATAGATGTTGTGTTGGCCTTGATGATCATTGGCTCGTTTCTGGTGGCGTTGCCACTGCATGAATGGGCCCATTCACAGATGGCATCCTGGCTAGGAGATCGTACGCCGCGAGCTGAAGGTCGGCAAACGCTGCGTTTTCAACCACATGTTGATCCTGTCGGTATGTTGATGTGTGTAATTCTGGCGTTTCAATCTGCGGTCGGGTTGGGTTGGGGAAAGCCTGTGAAACCTGATCCCTGGAAGTTGCGCGTAGGAGCAAATACGGGTGTGCTGCTGGTTGCCTGTGCAGGTCTGGTTTTTAGCCTGCTTGTAGGGCTTGTCTTTGCTGTAATCACCAGATGGTTATTACCTGTGATTGGTGAAAGTGTGCTATCCTTGTTTGTACTCAAACTGCTGACAGTTTTCGCATGTGTGAATGTAGGACTGGCAATTTTTAATCTGATCCCACTCTATCCTCTGGATGGGTATCAGATTTTGTACACGCTATTACCGAGTAAGCAGGCGGTGCAATTCGCACGTTCAGCTATGTATGGCCCTTTTATTATTCTGGCTATCTTCTTTTTCCTGCCTTTCCTGGCTCAACTGGCTGGTCTGGGGCAATTCCCATTGTTCCGGTTGGCATATTATATTCGTCAGGGAGCATTTGCGTTAATGTCGCTGGTGTCAGGTCTGCCATACAATGACGCGATGGGGATCTTCCAGAACCTGTATATTTATGGACAGAGTGTGTTATAGCGCTGTACGAATACCATTTATGTTCATTTTTCTACTATGGATGTACGTTTGAATAGTATGTTGAAGATCATCCGTTATCGGGTGACGCAGGTGTACTGGCAGTTAGGTTTTGTGTTGCCGCTGGTACCACAGGATTATATTGAGATAGAGCGCTGGCTTCCTGTCACCGCTCTATCGCTTTTTCGTACGATGTCGTCCGCGGATCAGCAGCATAGCTTGCGTGTCTGCCGTGGCTTGCAGACACGTGGATGTATGGAAGAGGATATGCTGGCTGCGGCATTATTGCATGACGTGGGCAAGGCAGAAGGGCGTGTGCCCTTCTGGACGCGTCCGGTGATTGTGCTGGGCAAAGTCCTATCACCGACATTTGTGCGTCGTCTGGCTGTTGTTCCTCGTCACTGGTCGCAGCATCGTATGCCACGCTGGCGTCAAGCATTGAGTTATGCCTGGTATCATGCTGACGTAGGGGCTGATTTAGCCAGAGAGGCAGGATTATCCGAACGTGCTGTTTTATATATTCGTACTCATCACCAGCCTGATGGTCCTGCGTCGTTATTGCATGAAGTTGATGAGGTTTCGTAGGTATCATGGATGATGGAACCAGGAAAACGCAGGCGGAAACGTGGTCTGCCGCTTTATTGCAGCCTGTGGACGAGCAGGCGCAATACGTTGTCCATCTCCCCATCTTTGAAGGTCCGCTGGATCTATTACTCCATTTGATTGAAAAGCGACAAATGGAGGTCACAATGGTCTCGCTGGTGACGGTGACAGATCAGTACATTGCATATCTCCGCCAGTGGCAACAAGAATCTCCGCCTCTTGCCAGTCTGGCCTCATTTATTTCTGTGGCAGCACGTTTATTGTTTATCAAATCACAGAGTCTCTTGCCGCAGTCGCCGAAGTTGCAGGAGCCACATGATGGAGAGAGTGCAGAGACGATGGCAGAGGAGTTGCAGCGCCATTTGCTTGAATACAAGTTTGCCAAAGAAGTGACTGTATTCCTGCGTCAACGCGAGGAAACCGGTCTGCAGACCTATGGCCGCTCTAATCTGCTGGCGGGAATTGAAGCACAATTGAATTGGACGGCACCGACGCTGACAGGCTTGCATGTCAGGGCATTGGAACAGGCTTTTCAACGGCTGTTGGATCTGCGTGCTCGTGAGGATACACAGGGAAATGCGCTGTTGCCGGGTGCTCGTGTGCGCGTTAGCGAATGTGTTGCTACCATTAGAAGTTACTTAAATGATCGTCCGCATGTCTTGCTTGAGGATATATTGTATCAGGAGCAATCACGTTTTGTGATCGTCGTAACATTTATTGCGGTACTGGAACTCTGGAAATGGGAGCGGATCAATGTAACGCAGGAAGATGCACTGGGTTCAATTTTGTTAGAGAGAGGGGCACGCTGGAATAATGAAGAGTGGATTGAGATCATCGACGAATGACGCATGCTGGTATGTCTATAGGTCTGAGATGAGTCAACATCCTTCATGGTAAAAGCAGGGTGCAGAGGCGGCGACCCTGACCTTCCCTCTTCCACCACCCGGAAGGATAGAGAGCCTCTGAGATAGCAGATAGAGCAGTTTTTATACTGGTATCCGTATAAAACTTGACACCACTCGACTCAAGTTTTATACTTTACTAGCAGTAAACTTTAGATTTATCCTGATGGTCAATATAGATACTGGATAGCAAGGAGTGATACACGCACAATGGAAGAGCAGCAGGCAACGAACGATAACGAAAAAAAGCAAGCCAGGAATGGTGGGGAGCAGCAACAGCCAGAAGAGCGCATTGCTGAACTAGAGGCTCAACTAGAGCAGACGAAGAAAGAAGCTGCTGAGAACTGGAACAAATATTTGCGTGAGAGAGCCGACTGGGACAATTTCCGTAAACGCCAGGAGCGTCTGGTAGCGGATCGCGTGCTGTATCAGAAAAAGTCGCTTTTCAATAAAATGCTGGAAGTAATGGACAACGTAGATCGTGCTCTTGTATATGAAGATACGATGGATCAAAAGCAATTGCAGCATACATTGCGGATGTTGCAGTGGCAGATGAACGAAGTATTGCGTGGAGAAGGATTGAATGCAGTACCAACCGTTGGTGAAGCATTTAATCCATATATGCATGAGGCAGTGGAAGCGGTCGAAGGTAGTGATCAGCCAGAAGGAACTATTCTAGAGGAGTTGCGAAAAGGCTATACACTAGGTGAAGAAACCCTACGCCCTGCCCGCGTAAAAGTCAGTGTTGGGAGCAACAATGCGTCAGCCTCCAACAAGGAGTAAATAAGTTTGGGAACAGGCACGGCCAAAGGTGCCTCAATGCCGTAGTTTTATGAGGGCTGGGACATGGATTATAAAGATTACTATAAGACCCTTGGCGTAGCGCGGGGTGCAAGTACTGACGATATTAAGAAGGCATTTCGTAAGCTGGCGCGTAAATATCATCCTGATGTTAATCCCGGCGATAAGAAAGCTGAAGAGCGATTTAAAGAAATTAATGAGGCGTATGAGGTCCTGTCTGATCCAACAAAGCGTCAGAAATATGATACGTTAGGTCCAAACTGGCAAGAGCAGTTTGGGCCAAATTTCTCTGGTGCTGGTCGGCGAACCTATAATTATTCAGGTGGCGGCACCCCATTTGGGGGTTTTGATGCAGGGGGGGCATCAGGTTTCTCTGATTTCTTTGATGCTCTGTTTGGTCGCAGCGGCTTCAATGGTGGCATGGGTGGAAGTGCAGGAGCAGGAATGGGAGCACGTCCTGGTGCTTCAGATATGCGTCGGAGAACGGGTGAGAATATTGAGCAGCCAGTAGAGATAACATTGCTTGAAGCATATGTTGGTGGCTCTCGTACATTTAACATTCAATCCACCGAAGTATGTACAAGCTGTCGTGGTACGGGTGAGCTGAATGGTCGTACCTGCCCGACATGTGCTGGACAGGGCATGATGCCAAAACATAAGCGTATCCAGGTGAAGATTCCTGCTGGCGTTGACAATGGATCAAAAATTCGTGTCGCTGGTGAAGGACAGCCGGGCCTCGGTGGTGGTGTGAGAGGTGACCTTTTTCTGGTTATCAGTGTCAAATCAGATGCATCTTATGAGCGTAAAGGTGATGATTTGCATGTGAATGTGGATGTTGATCTGGTAACGGCGATGCTTGGTGGGAATGCGGCAGTGCCGACTCCTGATGGCCGTAACCTGTTGCTCACGATTCCCGCAGAGACACAGAACGGTCGGCAATTTCGCCTGAGCGGGAAAGGTATGCCTCGTTTGAAAGGCGACGGTAGCGGCAATCTCTATGCCCATGTCAATGTGGTATTACCAATGAACCTTTCTCAGGATGAACGCGAGTTGTTCGCGAAACTCGGACGTATGCGCAGTGGTGGTGCTGAGGTTCATTCATAGTGGGAAAAGGAGTGTTTGATCATGCCAGAGAAGAGTGATGGTGCATGGTATATTATCAGCATCGCAGCCCAGAGAGCAGAAGTGCATGAGCAAACCCTGCGCCACTATGAACGCCTGGGCCTCATTTCACCTGCCCGCAAAGGAGATAGCCCACATAGCCCGCGTCTCTATTCAGATCGTGATATTGACCGTGTTGTACAGATTCGCAGCCTGATGCGTGATCTGGGGGTAAATCTGGCCGGAGTAGAAGCTATTCTGCATATGAAAGACCGGATGGAGCAGATGCAAGAAGATATGCAGCGTGAAATGATGCTGTTGCGTGACCAGCATGCCAATGAGACACGTCGTCTCAAGGAAATTATTGAGCGTTTACAACAACGTAATAATTCCGCGTCATCCATATCAATCCTGCAAAATCTCAATCTTGATGACTAAAAATACAAAGATGCGCGTTCACAGAACAAAGTGTGAACGCGCATCTTTTTTGCTGACCTTTACAGCTTCAAGGACATCATATCCAGATCGTGTTTCCTTCTCGTATTACCTAAAACAATTTTTCTTACCACCTGGTGCCTCATGCTGTATTACCTAATTTTTTGAGAGAACGGTTGGTAACAACCCACGTTGCATCTTGAGTGTGATGACGTGAGTCGCGGCATCGTCCACACGCTGCTTACTGAGTGTTCCATTTTGGATCGCGGCCTTCAGCGTGCTAATGACACTGGCAACCTGTTGAGAGCCATCGATATCCAGCAACATATCATCGCCTGCCTGTAATGCCATAAGGCTGGCCTGCGCCTCTGTCATCTGGACCCCATTGATTCTGACGCCCCCCATTGTCAGGCTATCCGTAACGATGACCCCGTTATAGCCCAGTTGATTGCGCAGAATATCCGTAATGAAGGTATGTGAAAATTCAACTGGATATTTGCTATCAACTGCTGGTACCATCACATCGGTTGGCATGATAAAGCCGGGCTGTTCCATGGTATTTGACGTTTGAATGAAATGTTTGAATGGCACCAGATAGGTGCTATATAACTGGCTCTGGGTGATGTTCGCAGTAGGCAGTGTATAGTGCGGGTCGTTGTTGGTGCCACGAGGCACTGAACCCAGGCCCACAAAGTGTTTCAGCGTACCAATAACGCCACCCTGTTGCAATCCCTCAAGGTAGGGGCCAGCGTATTTGATGACATCACTCGATGTGGAGCCAAAATCACGATAGTCCCAGTCGATGTAACCTTGATTGATAGAGACATCGACATCCGGTGCGAAGTTGACATTCAGCCCAAGTGAGCGCATATCCTGAGCGACATGTTGTCCTACCGTATGATCGAAGTTGGGATCCCCCATCTCCTCCATTTCATTAGCTGAGTAGGCATAGTTTGTTTTATCGCCCAGTGCAGGGGGTTGTTGATTGAACTGTGGGAAAATGTTGCCCAGACGATCTACATTCCAGCCTTCTTCATCAATACCAAGAAAGAGTGGGGTGGCCGAATCCTGCTGCATCGCACTGAGTTCTTGTTTGGACTGGGTCGCATTTTGGAACGCTGATTTATATAAAATCAGGCCACCAATGTGCTGTGATTTGATCATATACTGCGCATCAGCATCATAGGTACTGTCGCTTGTCTGTGCGATGATCAATTGACCCAGTTCTTGATCCAGGGGCATACGAGAGACATACAACCGGGCAAGCTGTTGATAGGTCATCTGGGTGTTCGCACTTTGCATTGCACTGAGTTGTTGTGTCGTAAAGGCCGGGGGAGCACTGTTGCCCGCATGGGCTGTCTGGAGCGTATTCGCGGCGTGCCCTCCGCCAAAGATAGTATTGCCCAGGAGTGTGCCACCCGCAATAATTAACGCAACCAGTACAAGCAAAAGAGCTGCTTTTTTTGGATTGACCTTTCTGCGTCGTGGTTGTGGAAATCGCGGTTGGGGTGGTAGGTCGTTTGGATGCCCCGGTCCTGATGGCGGTATTGGTGAGGAGAACCCTCCAGCGGGCCAGGAACCCGCTGGAGATGGTGATACGTCTCTCTGTCGCATCAAGAACGTGGGCGGCGATTGATGCTGATCTGATTGTTCAAATGAAGGTCCTTGATTATTCATAACTGTGTATCGTTCCTTAACGTCGATTAGGTTTCTTCTTATTGCGTGAATGTGGTTGATGAATATGGGTCACAATCGTTTTTTCTGTTGGTCCAGTTGATGTTGACCCATTTCCCATTTCCTTCTGTGTTTCCTCTGAAGTCCCATTCGTGGTATTCAGTGTTGACCCGGTTGACTGCTCTTTTCTCTCTTCTGAGGTTTCCACATCCGGTTTATTTACTGTTTCAGTTTCCTCGGTTGATGTTACTGCTTCATTTGCTACAGCAGTCAATGGAGCCTCTTCATCGGGAGTTGTGGTATCTGCCGTAGCAGAAGTAGCTTCTCTATTTGCTGTAGCAGGCACATTTTCGGTTTCCTCCATGGGTTCTTTTTCGATGGAGGGAGGAAGTGGTGTATCTATTATCGCATCAGGAAGCAAGGAACTATCAGCGCGTTGAAAGAGCAGAGTGGCATCAGAAGCGGGTGTGTGTGCTGGTTCTTCATGCTCCAGAAGTTTCTGATATTGGCTGATGGCTTCTTGTACTTGTGCGCGGTCAAAACGTTGTGTTTTGTCCTGAGTATCATCCTCTTCCTCTGTCTTTGTAGATGACGAGTTATCTTGCGGAATAGTTCCCTCATTTTGTTGGGATGTTGATAGACCTGTCAGAGCAGGAATCGCTACTGCTGTATCTTCGCTCGCATCTGCCAGGACATCCGCAATTTGTTGCGCATTCAATGCCCATTCCTCGCTCAGTGGAATAACAGGTGGAGTATCTTGAATCTTCGTTTCCTGAACGGAAGGTGATGCTACACTGGTATGCTGTACAGGCTCCACTTCAGGCTGAGGTTGAGATTCTTGAACCTGGGGTTCCGGCGTCCGGGTTTGTGGCTGTTCCTGTTCCTGTTCCTGTGATTGTGATTCCAGCCCTTCTTTTTCCAGACTATGGATATAGTCAGCGATATTAACTGTTGAGAAATGGCGACGAGGAGCGGAAGCTCGCACTGTGGGTACAACTGACGCGGGCAGTAATGAATAATCAAAGACGACCTTAATCGCACGGCTCTCCGGTTTATGTTTGGCGGTGAGCAACGCATGCTTGAAATTATTGAGTGCGAAATGATGAGTGATTAATTGCTCCGGCGTAATGCGTTGTTGCTGGATGAGTTCGGTCGCCACATCAAATGTGCTGGTTTGTTGCCCATGATTGGAGCCATTCGGCTGAGGCCAATGCTCAACACCATGAGATGTGCTACCAAGCAGATTAACTTCTTGATACCAGAGCGGTGACAGATCAAGGTTCATATAGCGGAGGTTGAGGCCGATCAGAACCACCGTGCCCTGTGATCGCGTCCAGCGTAGCGCATGATGAAGCGTCTTTTTGTGACCAACGGTATCATAAATAGTGTCATAGCCCCCCATGAGAATCTGATTGCCCAGCATGCCCTGATACAGTTTCGCTTTAGTTGCCTGCTGTACACCGCTATAGCTATCCTGAGCATAGATAATATTTGTCGCGCCCAGACGGGTTGCCTGTTCAACCTGGAATGGATAGCGAGCCATAACACTGATCTCAATGCCAGGCACCAGAGCACGTAATATTTGCAGCGTGATCAGACCAACTGTTCCCGCACCAATAACCAGCACCCGATCACCCGGTTGAGGCAGATGGCGTAGAACCGCATGGAGCGCAATCGCGGTTGGTTCAAGCATCACTGCCTGTTCATCGCTCAGAGCGGCAGGCACGCGAAAGAGTTGTTGCTCATGCAGGAGCATCTCTTCACTCCAGCCACCACCAAGCGGTTGAGGAGCGATAAACGCGCCATGTTCGCAGAGATTATAAGAGCCATGAGCGCAGGCCCGACACAAAGGTAGAATACCAGCGGTGATGCAATTTGGGCCACTTTGTAGGACGACACGATCTCCAACCTGGATGTTCTGCACATCGGCCCCAATTTCAATCACTTCGCCAACCACTTCATGACCTGGATAGAGGTGTTTATGATTGGGAGCGGCAGCAGGAGCGATACGGATATCGCTATCACCATAGAGCAAATGAAGATCATTGCCACCAATACCCGCCAGCCTGTTACGTACGCGTACCCAACTGCTTTCAGGTAAGGGCTGGCGTGGCAAGTTCTGTACTTGTAACGGAGAATATGACGAGAAATAAATATTTTGATAAAAACGACCGATCAATTGTGTTAACCACACACGTTTCAGATCGAGATCCATCGTTGAGGTCCACATAGTACATCTTACCTTTATCCAGGGTTGGCCGTAAGAATCCGCGTACGCGCTTTCTTTCAACCAACGCCTCTATTTTACTGCTCGAAGCAGTGTATCACGATATTCCAGATAGGGTCAATGAACATAGGAAAAAAGCATTCCCTGGCATATATTCTGTATCAGAGTATATCTCAATCAGTACCAGGAAGAAGAATTTTGAATTCAGTATGACCAACTTCGCTACAGACCGTAATCGCACCATTATGTGCGCGAACAATAGCGGACGCAATGGTCAATCCCAGACCAGTGCCAATGACAGCTTTTGTCTGGGATGAAGAGCGATGACGACCACGGTAGAAAGCCTCAAAGATATGTTCCTGTTCGTCAGGGATAATCCCTTCTCCATTATCAATAACGAAGAGAGAGATATGTCCTCGTTGTTTTGAAAGCTTCAGCGTGATCTCGCCATCGGGGGCGGGTCGACCATATTTCAAGGCATTATCAAGCAAAATGAAGAGGAGTTGTGTAATGCGCTCTTTGTCTGCATGTAATTCCATGCGCTCATCCGTCTCCAGAGCCAGCGTAATCTTGCGGTCATCCTTCGCCAGGATGCGAGCCTGCTCTATACTTTCGGCGGCAAGTTTAACTAGATCCAGATATTGCAATTTTGGCGGATGCGTATCGTTCAGGCGTGCCAGTGTCAATAAATCATTGATCAGCAGTGTCATGCGCTCGGACTCACTTTTCATGCGAGCCAGGATATGTTGAGATGTTTCGGGATCATCTTTCGCCGCCCCACGCATCAGCAATTCAGTAAAACCGCGGATAGAAGTAAGTGGGGTGCGTAACTGGTGGGAGGCATCGGTAAAGAACTGGCGGAACCGTTCTTCCGAAGCCTGTTGCATTTCCTCAGCGCGTTCCAGGCGTATCACCATTTCATTGAGGCTACCAGCCAGGCGATCAATTTCATCTTGAGGGGGCAAGTGCAACGGTAGGCGATCTCTCTGGGCGAGGTCACCAATAGCGATAGCCTGAGCGACATCAGTCACACGAGAGAGTGGTCGGAGTAAGAGCGATGTCAGGACAAAAGACAGAATTGAACCAGCAACCACGACACCGATAATCGCAGGAAGCATCACAGGGGAAGGGGCATGTTGATCCAGAAGCAGATAGGTAAAAGCTACTAAGAGGACCAGCAAGAGACTGTAGGTCAGAGTAAGTTGTGTACGTAGACTGAGAAAAGGGCGTACCCAGGAAGGCGTATCTGGTTGATTGTTGTGCTGTTGTTCCGATAAGAAGAGAGGTTGTGTATTTTGCTGATCGCTTGCAGAATCAACCAGACTCAAATTCCCAGGGAGGGCATGAGGATGAGTCTCGGTGCCTCGCGAGTGGTGAGACTCTAACCATTTTTTGGGGCCTGTGGCTTTTGATTCTGGCATTGCAATGAAACTCCGCTTAATAAAAACTCCTTTGTACATATAGTACGCAGTGAAGAGCGCATTCGGCGTCATCATCTGGCAGTGAATAAAGAATATGAACCATCATGAAAGTAATACTCACTTCTGGTTTGATTCGTCATTCATCCTTTGAGTACATAGCCAACGCCACGAACGGTAACGATGAGGCGTGGAGAACTGGGAGAGTCTTCAATCTTCTCACGTAGATAGCGAACATAGACTTCAATAATATTCGTCTCACCCAGGAAATCATAGCCCCAGACGCGATTGAGAATCGTCTGACGATCCAGGACCTGACGAGGGTGACTCATAAAAAGGTGTAATAGATTATATTCAGTGGCCGTAAGTTCAATCAGGCGCCCACTGCGTGTTACCTCGCGTGTGGTAGTATTCATTCGCAGATCGCCAAATTGGAGCACCTGACCGGCATCTTCATCACCGTTTGCGCCCTGGGTTGATCCAGAACGACTCTGACGGCGGAGGATAGCCTTAATCCGTTCCAACAGTTCATAGAAGTCGAAAGGTTTGGTCAGATAATCATCCGCGCCGGTCTGGAGTCCCAGGATACGATCGCTCACATCATCTTTCGCGGTGAGCATCAAAACAGGAATATTACGAGTAGTTGGATTACTACGCAGACGTCGTAAAACTTCAAGGCCGTCAATACCAGGCATCATAATATCAAGAATCATCAGGTCTGGATTGATACGTTGTGCCAGTGCGATGCCCTCTTCCCCATTTGAGGCAACTTCAACTTGAAAACCCTCATAGCGTAAACCGAGACGGATGAGTTCAATGATATTATCTTCATCGTCAACGACCAGAACCTTCAAAGGTGGTTGTTTTTCCGGGCTTTCTTGCCACGTAGCGCCTTGCTGCATAGTTGTATTCTCCTGTGATCCACCAAATATACACACCGGGCATCGATATACGCAGTAGGAAGCATGCCTGTGTTTCTACGCTATCATTATAGATAGGTCTCTCATGACCTGCAAGGGTCGTGAGATGGTCTAACCATATTCTCAGCAGAATTTAATGATAAGATGTACAAATCCTGGTAGTATAATAAATTATAAACGGATAATTATATATGGAAGATCGTCAAACAGGTATTGAAATGTCAATCGAACGGTAGAAAAGAACGAAATATCGTTGTGGTATCTAAACCCATTGACATGCTTTCTCCGCTGATATATCCTTACACTAGGTAAAAAGGTTCTCTAGAATCAGTCACTTTGCCCTACAGAAAGGTCCCTGCGATGAAATTAACAATGAAGGGTGACTATGGTCTGCGAGCGATGCTCGATATGGCGGCATATTATGGGCAAGGGCCGATTGAAAGCGCAGATATTGCGACCCGACAGCACATCCCAGAGCAATATCTCGATCAAATCCTCATGGTGTTACGTAAAGAGGGGCTGGTGAAAAGCGTGCGTGGTCCAAAGGGGGGGCACATGCTGGCGAAAGCGCCGAGCCAGATTACGATGGCCGAGGTAATGCAGGCCCTTGAGGGGTACGTTCCTCCGATGGAGTGTCTCCCCAATCCCGATTTTTGCAAGTTGTCTCCCGGCTGTGCGCTACGTGATGTCTGGCAGCAGATAGACACAATGACCCAACAGATTTTGACCTCTACCACCATAGAGGAACTGGCTCAGCGTCATCGTACTGGTAGTACCGAAGAGACGATGTATTATATATAAATAACTGTATGAATATAATGATGCCATGATGTTTGGCTTGACCACTCTCTTCTTCTAGAGAAGAGCTTGTTGTTGTGGGGCGGGTACGACCAGGACATAAGGAAGTGTGATGAGTTTGTAACAGGGGGTTGGTAGTACGTGGCTGAAGCATCAGAGCAACGGAAGTTAATTGCGGTTGTTGAGGATGATCCTCATCTGGCAGAGATGTTCTGCAATATATTCAAGCTGCTTGGTCAATGGAGATTGCGTATCTTTGCGGACGGTCAGACAGCAAAGGATCAGTTACCAGAGCTGGGTGCTGATCTCATTTTGTTAGATGTAGGCCTTCCTGGTCTGGATGGTGGTTCCCTCTATAAAATTCTGCGCGGTCATAGTAATACAAAGCATACGCCTATAGTTGTTATTACCGGGAGTCATGACTGGGAATTGCATCGTATGGGTCTGCAAGCAGGACTTCTCTTACGCAAACCATTTAGCATACAAGAGTTGGTAAGCATCATTCATGCTTTGTTACCGGAGGAGAAGGAAGGCTAACAACTGATGGTCCATTGGGCAAAGAATGTATCTGAGCTGGTCGGTCGTACCCCTCTGATGGAATTACGTCGTTTTTCCGCTGCGGATGTGCAGGGGCGTGGTGAGGTTGGAGCGAAAATAGTCGCGAAACTGGAGATGTTTAATCCAGGGGGAAGTTCGAAGGATCGTGTGGCTTTGCACATGATCAATGAGGCCGAGATGCAGGGATTATTGCGTCCTGGCAGCACGATTATTGAGCCAACCAGTGGAAACATGGGTATTTCACTTGCCGCGATTGCGGCGGCACGTGGTTATCGTTGTATTCTGACGATGCCTGATACCGTCAGTCTGGAACGCCGGTTACTGCTTCAACGTCTTGGTGCCGAGGTCATGCTGACACCTGCTGCTCAGGGTATGCGGGGTGCGATTAATAAAGTGATCGAACTGCGCACAACTCTCCCCAATAGCTGGTATCCTCAACAGTTTTATAATCAGGCGAATCCGCGTGCCCATCGTGATGGCACCGCCGTCGAGATCTGGGAACAGACGGCGGGAACGGTGGATATGGTTGTGATCGGCGTTGGCACAGGCGGAACGCTCACAGGCGTTGCCGAGGGCTTGCGAGAGCGTAAGCCTGAAGTTGAAGTTGTCGCGGTTGAACCTGCATCGTGCGCGGTCCTTTCGGGCAAACGGCCCGGTCCGCATCGTATTGAGGGTTTAGGGGCTGGTTTTATCCCTGACACACTGCATGTTGATCTGATTGATCGTGTAGTGGCTGTAACGGACCATGACGCGGTAGAGACAGCCATTCAACTGATGAAGCTTGAAGGTTTATCAGTCGGCATCAGCAGTGGCGCGGTTGCCTGGGCCACATTGCAAGAGGCGCGGAAAGAAGCCAACCGTGGTAAAGTCATTGTGACCATCTTCTATAGTGCCGCTGAACGGTATTTGCATACCATCCTCTTTGATGATCTCCGGAAATAAGTATGTCCTGGTGAACGTATGGCTTTTGCTCATCTTCATGCAGGTTCAATTTCATTTGCAACGCTCCTCATATAGATGAATTTCCTCATCGTGTATCTCAATGTGTTAAAATTGTGCGACAGGTTTGTAACTCCTGGTATAGTCTGAATCGTCTATAAAGATAGAGATAAGAGATACATCGACATAATATTGTCTGGCATAATTCTTTTATCCACGCACATATATTTCGTTTACATTCAGATAGGAGTGCTGCCGCACGAGCCATTGCAGAGGCCGTTTATCTGCACACATACTATTTTTCCGTGAGGTCATAAGCATGATACAGGTTGCAAAGGATACATATCGCTTTCATTTGACACAAAAACAATATGATCGTATTCGCAGACTGGGCTGGCTCTTTTTTGTCGGGTTGGTTGTGTGTGCAATTGTGAGTGTCATGGGAGGATGGTTATTATGGCATACTTATACACATACTTTTACCCTGTATTTAAAGTGGCAAGATGCCCTCGTAGCTCTTTTATGGTTTATAGCGCTCATCACGCTGGGGGGAAGTGCGCTGGTAATCCGTTTCTTGTACGCACTACATGAAGGATATGCCAAGGGTATGGTGACCTTTGCAGGGAAGAATAGCATTACTGTGCGTGATCTATCGGCAGAAAATTTGAAGAGTATATTCTGGCTCATGAATAGCTCTTTCTGGTGTTTTGTCGCAGTATTGATTGGTCTGGTACCTGCTATTTTGATAGGTTGGACATTGCAGATACCTGATCCAATGCTGGAGTTTGTCTGTACCATGCTCGCAGTATTGCTCAGTATCGCAGGTCTGGTCGTCAGTATTGTCGCCGCAACGTTTATTGTCATTGCCTTTGTTGGAGCGACTTCACTCTGTCAGCGTCTGGGTTCATCACATACGTATGAATTAAATGGGCAAGCAACCATCCGCATTGATAATTTTGTGCTCGCGATCATCTATCCAGCGATGCTTGAGTCAATGGTGGATCTCAATCTGCTAGCGATCGAGGATCAGAAGCAACTGCTCTCGTTGCTCCATCAACGTTGGGTTGATGCTGAACAGGTCTGGAATCCAGAACTGGGAGAAGAGATTGCACAGGCATTAGAGGCAGCCGAGCAAGGATATGTATATATTTAAGCAAATGTGTAGCAGTGGATCAGTAGTCAGATAACGTTTTGCCTTTTACAAAATATCTTTAGTGAAAAAGCAGGATACAGTGTAAAACAGCGAAGTGGTCCATTGATTTTGCAGCAGAGAGGAAAAAATGTCGAAAAGGGGGCTATAATGACTTGTGTATCGAAGGAATTTGTAGTACAATACTATCACGCAAGTACATTAGGGCACCCCTCAAAATACGTTTGAAAAAGTATTGACATGTTTTGTGTCGCGTCGTATAATTATCACTTGCCAGTGTGTGTATACTTATTAATAGAAGTGTTATAGCTGGTTCATAACACGGGTAAGCGACGTTGGTCAAGAGACGAGATACGTACGAAACAAAACATACTCCCCAAGAAAAAACGCGAGGATATATTTATACAGAAACCACATGAAGTACGATCTTCACCCAGTTGTAGGAGCTGCGAGGCTTCAGGCATGAGCAATACAGGGTAGGAGGTGCTCTGTGGTATTTTTTGCTGTTTCGCATATATGTGTCTCTATCGTGATAACGGCCCGTTTATCTCCATGCGGAGGGGATAGTTGTGTGGGCAAGCGGCAGATCATGAAAACACAATCTGTAGATGTTGAGGTGTAGGAGTAACCGCTTATTGCGTATTGCGAGCGGTTACTTTTCTTGTCATAGACCGTTTCACAACACAGGCATTATCATAAAAAAATAATTTATTACTAGTAAAGTATTTATCTGTTTTTCCGTTTCCGTTGCGCTGAAAGGTGCAGATCGTCGTGCCTTTCAGTTTCCTCTATGGGCGATTAGGTGAGAGGAGAATACCAAGTATGGCAGTAAGCACAAGGGTCGTTGCGTCTCCAGAGCGTGTATCCTTTGCACGTATTCCAGACATACGACCTATGCCTGGCCTGATCCAGATTCAGCTTGACTCCTTTGAATGGTTTAAAAAAGAAGGTTTGCGCGAACTCTTCGAAGAAATATCTCCTATTGAAGATTTTACCGGCAAAAATCTGAGTCTGGAATTTATTGTACCACCTGAACCTTTTGGAAAGCCAAAGTATTCTGAGGACGAATGTCGAGATCGTGATGCCACGTTCTCCGCACCGCTGAATGTGAAGGCTCGTCTGATTAATAAAGAGACTGGTGAGATCATCGAGAAGGATGTCTTCATGGGTGATTTCCCACTGATGACGAAGGATGGCACGTTTATTATTAACGGGGCCGAGCGCGTCGTCGTGAGCCAGTTGGTCCGTTCGCCGGGTGTGTACTTCACGGTGGATGAGGATGTAACGACCGGAAAGAAAATGTACGCTGCAAAGCTGATTCCTGGTCGTGGTGCCTGGTTGGAGTTTGAAACCAGCAATAAAAATCTGTTGACGGTAAAGATTGACCGTAAGCGTAAGATCCCTGTGACAACCCTGTTACGTGCCATTTCGAGTCTGGCGAAGGACCAGTGGCATGCGGAAGACGTTGATCTTTCAACGGATCAGGGGATTCTTGATGCTTTCGCCAATGTTGATAATGATCAGACGATTCGTTACATTCAGGCGACGCTGGATCGAGATCCGGTCAAGCGTGAAGACGAGGCGTTACTGGAACTATATAAGAAGTTACGTCCTGGTGATCCGGCAACATTGGATAACGCACGTTCTCTGGTAAAGAATTTATTCTTTAATCCGCGTCGTTATGACCTGGGGAGCGTGGGTCGCTATAAGCTCAACCGCAAATTAGATTTATCCACACCACAAAGTCAGCGTATCCTGACACAGGATGATCTGGTAAATATCATTCGTCGTCTGGTTTCGCTGAATAATGGGCATGGACGCAAAGACGATATCGACCATCTGGGCAACCGTCGTGTACGTTGTGTTGGTGAATTGATCCAGACACAATTCCGCGTTGGTTTGCTGCGTATGGAGCGTGTTGTTAAAGAGCGCATGAGTATTCAGGAGCCTGGACAGGCGACCCCGAATGCATTAATTAACATTCGTCCAGTTGTGGCTGCGATGAGAGAGTTCTTTGGTGGTAGTCAGCTCTCACAGTTTATGGACCAGACGAATGCACTGGCAGAAGTTGGTCACAAACGACGTCTTTCAGCACTGGGTCCTGGTGGTTTGTCCCGTGATCGTGCTGGTATGGATGTTCGTGACGTGCACGAATCGCACTATGGTCGTATCTGTCCAATTGAGACGCCTGAAGGTCCAAACATTGGTTTGATTGGTAACCTCGCGTCGTATGCTCAGATCAATCCATATGGTTTCATCGAAACGCCTTATCGTAAGGTTATCAAACGTCTGAAGGCGAGCGATAGCAGTCTGATTGGTCGTGAGTTCCGAGGGGTCTTTGGACATGAGCGTGAGGATGTGAAGGCGGCAGATGGGACCGTACTGATCAAGGCTCGTGAGCGCGTACGTGTTGATAAGGCATTATTCGGACAGCTGGCAGAGGCACTGGGCGACGCCGAAGTGCGTATCAAGCCATTTGTATCGGACACGGTTGACTACCATACTGGTGATGACGAAGAGAATTTCTGGATTGCGCAGGCGAACGCGGTTCTGTCCGAGGACAATGAGTTCGTGGATGATCGTGTGCTGGCTCGTTATCAGGGTGAATTCGTAATGGAGAATTCCGATAATATTGATTATATGGATGTTTCTCCGCGCCAGACAGTATCGGTTGCAACTGCCCTGATCCCATTTCTGGAGCACGATGACGTTAACCGAGCTCTGATGGGTGCAAATATGCAGCGTCAGGCGGTGCCATTGCTGCGACCACAGTCTCCAATCTGTGGCACAGGAATTGAGCGTCAGATCGCAATTGACTCTGGTCAGGTAATTGTCAGCGAAGCAAACGGTGAGGTTGTTTCTTCAACAGCCCGTCGCATTGAAGTCGTTGACGAAAACGGTGAGCTTCATTCTCATCGCCTGCGCAAGTTTGTGCGTTCAAATGCTGGTACCTGTATTAACCAGCGCCCAATCGTTAAAAAGGGCGATATTGTCACCAAAGGTCAGGTGCTTGCTGATAACACCTCGACAGAAAAGGGTGAACTGGCCCTGGGTCAGAACATCCTGGTGGCCTTTATGAGTTGGGAAGGTGGTAACTTCGAGGACGCCATTCTGATCAGTGAGCATATCGTTCACGAAGATCTCTTCACCTCGATTCACATTGAGAAGTATGAGATCGATGCTCGCGATACGAAACTGGGGCCAGAAGAGATCACCCGTGATATTCCAAATGTTGGTGAAGAGGGTCTGCGCAACCTCGACGAGCGCGGCATCATCTATGTCGGTGCCGAGGTGGGAGCGCAGGATATCCTGGTTGGTAAGATCACGCCAAAAGGTGAGACTGAACTGACAGCTGAAGAGAAACTGCTGCGTGCGATCTTCGGTGAGAAGGCACGTGAAGTGAAAGACACCTCATTACGCGTACCGCACGGTGAGCGTGGTAAGGTTGTAGAGGTCAAAGTTTTCTCACGTGAGAACGGAGACGAGTTGCCTCCTGGTGTGAACCAACTGGTACGTGTTAGCATCGCGCAGAAGCGTAAAATTGGTGCTGGTGACAAGATGGCTGGTCGTCACGGTAATAAGGGTGTTATCTCTCGTGTCTTGCCAGTTGAAGATATGCCATTCTTGCCTGATGGAACACCGGTTGACATCATCCTCAATCCGTTGGGTGTACCGCACCGTATGAATATCGGTCAGATTATGGAAACACACCTTGGTTGGGCTGCTCAAACACTTGGATTTAAGATTGCAACACCAGTGTTTGACGGAGCCTCTGAGGAAGATATAGAAGAATTCTTGCGTCGTGCAGGTTTGCCTGATACTGGAAAGGTACAACTGTATGATGGTCGAACGGGTGAGCCGTTTGATCATCCGGTAACTGTTGGTTACAACTACATGTTGAAACTGGCCCACCTGGTTGAAGACAAAGTTCACGCACGTTCAACAGGTCCTTACAGCTTGATCACGCAGCAGCCTCTGGGTGGTAAAGCACAGTTTGGTGGACAGCGCTTCGGTGAAATGGAAGTATGGGCGCTGGAAGCCTACGGTGCGGCACACATCTTGCAGGAAATTCTGACAGTCAAGTCGGACGACGTTGTAGGTCGTGTGAAGACGTACGAGGCCATCGTAAAGGGCGAAAGTATCATGGAGCCAGGCGTTCCAGAGTCCTTTAAGGTGCTTGTCAAAGAATTGCAAAGCCTGGGTATTAATGTCGAGGTCCTTAACGAAGATGAGCAGAAGATTCAATTTGTTGAGGATGCCTCCAATGATGTGATGCCGGAACTGGGTATTAATCTGTCCGGTTTCGAAGGAGATCAATAGTAATAGGGGTTTAGTCTTTTTGCGTAACCGTTAAGTGTTTTTTGTACGCACGTGACGATAGCCAGCGGGGCACAAGTTCTGGTGGCTATCGTTTTCCCCCTATTCCCAGGAGAGGTAGCATGCTCGAAGTAAATGATTTTAACGCTATCCGTATCAGCCTCGCCAGCCCGGATCAGATTCGTAGCTGGAGCTATGGTGAGGTCACGAAACCGGAGACAATTAACTATCGTACACTCAGGCCTGAAAAGGATGGTCTTTTCTGTGAGCGTATCTTTGGACCAACCAAGGACTGGGAGTGCTATTGCGGAAAATATAAAAGAGTTCGTTTTAAAGGTATTGTCTGCGATAAATGCGGTGTTGAAGTTGCGCGTTCGAAGGTTCGCCGTGAGCGCATGGGCCACATCGAACTGGCTTCTGCTGTAAGCCATATCTGGTACTTCAAAGGTACCCCAAGCCGTATAGGTTTGCTGTTAGACCTCTCGCCACGTAACCTGGAGCGTATCCTGTACTTCGCTCTCTATGTGGTAACGAATGTTGACGAAGAGGCTCGTCAGCGTGAACTGATGCGTCTGGACGAAGAACTCACTGGCCTTGAGCAGAATCTTGATGAGAAAGTTGTCGACCGCATTAATGATCTGCGTGGTCGCCGAGACTCTGCGTTGAAAGAGAACGAAGAGCGTTTCTCGGTGGTTGACCGCAAAGATGTTGAGATGCGTCGTGAACAGGATCTTGAAGAGGCTCGTCAAGCAGAGAGTAAGACGCTGGCTCAGTTACGTGAGATGATGGGTGATGTCACAGAAGATGATATCTTCTTCGCGCCAACCGATCAGATCATCGTCAAGCAGGGTGATTCAGTGACACCGAAGCATCTGGATGTGTTGGAGCGCGTCGCTGAGTCAGCACGTAATGCCATCGCAGAACAGGCGCGACGCGAACTGGAGTCAGCGCAGGTTGAAAGCCGTCGTGAAGCGGATCGCCTCGACCTGGATTACCAGGAGCAGATTGATACCGCCCAGACCCAGATGGAGCGTGAGCGCAACGAGTCGCGTCAGCGTCTTGAGCAACTGCGTCGCGATCTCGAAGGTCTGAAGAAAATGGACCTGTTGCAGGAGAATCGCTATCGCGAACTGAAAGAGAATTTCAGTGATGTCTTCCGCGCAGGTATGGGTGCTGAAGCTGTTCGTGAGTTGATCTCAGCTATTGATCTGGATAAACTGGCTGATGACCTGCGTCATGAAATCAACAGCACTGTTGGTCAGCGTCGTAAGAAAGCCACCAAGCGTCTGAAAGTCGTTGAGGCTTTCCGTAAGTCTGGCACATCGCCAGAGTGGATGATCCTGACAGTCCTGCCAGTGTTGCCACCTGATTTGCGCCCGATGGTGCAGCTCGACGGTGGTCGTTTCGCGACCTCTGACCTGAATGATCTGTACCGCCGTGTGATCAACCGTAACAATCGCTTGAAGAGATTGCTTGAACTTGGTGCGCCTGAGATCATTATTCGTAACGAGAAACGTATGCTGCAAGAGGCATGTGATGCGTTGATCGATAATGGTCGCCGTGGTCGTGCTGTGGCTGGTTCCGGTAACCACAAACTGAAGAGCCTGTCTGACATGCTCAATGGTAAGCAGGGCCGTTTCCGTCAGAACCTGCTTGGTAAGCGTGTTGACTACTCCGGTCGTTCGGTAATCGTGGTTGGTCCCGAGCTGAAATTGCATCAATGTGGTTTGCCAAAACGTATGGCGCTGGAACTCTTCAAGCCATTCGTAATGCGTAAGCTCGTTGAGCAGAACTTTGCGCACAATATTAAGAGCGCCAAGCGTTTTGTTGAGCGTATCAAACCAGAAGTCTGGGATGTGCTGGAAGAAGTCATCAAAGATCACCCGGTGCTGCTGAACCGTGCCCCAACGTTGCACCGCCTTGGCATTCAGGCATTTGAAGCTGTACTGGTTGAAGGAAGTGCGATTCAGTTGCATCCACTCGTCTGTTCAGCCTTTAATGCTGACTTCGACGGTGACCAGATGGCTGTTCACGTGCCTCTGTCAGATAAAGCCCAGGACGAGGCGCGTCAATTCATGATGTCGACTCGTAACCTGTTATCACCAGCAAATGGCGACCCTTCGATTGGAGCTAGCCAGGATATGGTGCTTGGTTGTTTCTACCTGACCCAGGAGCGCCCGAACAAAAAAGGTGCTGGTCGTACCTTTGCTGATATTGGTGAGGCATTGCTGGCATACGACAATAATATTGTTGATTTGCAGGCATCCATTAAAGTACGTCTGGGTGATGTCGACATCTACGATTCGCCGCCACCAGACAAGGCGACAATGAACGGCAAAGGCAAGCTTGTCAATACCACCATTGGTCGTATTATCTTCAATGAAGCGTTACCTGAGCGCTTGCGCTTTAAGAACTACGCAATGAAGAAAGAGAACCTGCGTCAGGTTATTGGTGAGTGCTTTAAAGAATATGGTCGTGTAAAGACGACTGATCTGGCTGATGACATCAAACGTCTCGGCTTCCATTATGCAACCAAAGCAGGTGCAACCGTCGCTATTAGTGACGTGATCGTACCTTCTGGTAAAGCTGAAGAGTTAGCAAAAGCAGATGCGCTGGTTGCTGAATTGGAAGAGCAGTTTGCTGACGGTCTTATCACTGAGAACGAAAAATATCAGCAAACGATTTCGATCTGGAACGAAGCAACGGACAACGTACAGAAGATGGTGCGTTCTGTACTGGACCCATATGGTTCCATTTACACCATCGCAGAGTCTGGCGCAACGAAAGCGAAGTTCCAGCAGATTCGTCAGTTGTCTGGTATGCGTGGTCTGATGACCAATCCTTCAGGTAAGATTATTGACATTCCAATTCGTGGTAACTTCCGCGAAGGTCTGAGTGTGTTGGAGTACTTTATCAGTACCCACGGTGCTCGTAAAGGTCTGGCAGATACCGCTCTGCGTACAGCGGAGTCCGGTTATCTGACTCGTCGTCTGATCGACGTTGCGCAGGATGTGATCGTCACAGAAGAGGATTGTGGAACAATCGAAGGCATCCTCATCACAGAAGAAGATTCAAAAGCGATGGGTCTGGAGAACTCACGTGGTCGTCTCATCGGGCGTGTGCTTGTTGAGGCTATTCCTGAGTTGCCACATCTTGAAGCCAATGAAGAACTGACCGATGATGATGTGGATGAAATCATTGCCCACAGCATCAAAGCCGTACGTGTACGTTCAGCATTGACCTGTAGTGCCCGTAAAGGCATCTGCCGTAAGTGTTATGGTCGCGATCTGGCAGCAAACACCCTGGCCCGTATAGGATCAGCAATGGGTATTGTTGCCGCGCAGTCAATCGGAGAGCCTGGAACGCAGTTGACGATGCGAACCTTCCACACTGGTGGTATCGCAGGAGCGCAGGGAGACATCACACAGGGTCTACCTCGCGTAGAAGAACTGTTTGAGGCTCGTGTCCCGAAAGACAAATCCGAAATCAGTGAAATTGATGGTGTAGTTGAAATCACCAAAGACGAAGCAACTGGTGTGCGCACCGTTCATATCATCTCAACAAATGTCTTTTTCGATGAGTATCTCATGCCGAAAGACGTTGAGGCGAAAGTTCTGGTAAGCGAACATGATCAGGTCCAAAAGGAACAGATCATCGCCATGATTGCTGATGAAAATGGTGGAGAGCCGACGCCAGTCATGGCCC
The DNA here is from genome assembly GCA_035493535.1 of Dictyobacter sp. Classification (GTDB taxonomy): domain Bacteria; phylum Chloroflexota; class Ktedonobacteria; order Ktedonobacterales; family Ktedonobacteraceae; genus Dictyobacter. The sequence continues at coordinate 5,268 of DATJIE010000050.1, read as the reverse complement.
GTACAGATGGTGAAGTGTTGTTGAATGAGCAGGGCATCTCAATTCGCTTTGAAGAGCGAGATGAGCGTTCTTACACCATTCCGGCCTCACGTAACCTCTCAGTTGTCGAGGGTCAAAAGATCCAGGCAGGAACACCAATTACCACCGGTCAATTAGATCCGCAGGAAGTCTTGCGTATCCAGGGCCGAGAAGCCGTGCAATTGTATCTCGTCTCTGAGATCCAGCGCGTCTATCGAAACACTGGTGTGTACATCCATGACAAACACATCGAGGTCATCGTGCGTCAGATGTTACGGCGTGTCAAAGTCGATGATCCTGGTGATACCGAACTGTTACCGAATGATCTGGTTGATCGCTTTGTGTATGCTGATACCAATGCACGTGTGCTGGCTGAAGGTGGAGAGCCTGCAACAGCATCGACAGTATTGCTCGGTGTCACAAAAGCATCGCTGAACACAGATAGCTTCTTATCCGCAGCCTCCTTCCAGGAGACAACGCGTGTACTGACCGAAGCTGCCATCGAAGCTCAGACTGATCATCTGGTTGGTTTGAAAGAAAACGTCATCATCGGTAAACTGATACCGGCAGGTTCTGGTATAGCGCAACGCCGACGCGAATTGCTGGCACGCCAGCAGGCGGCAGCGGCACGTCTGAACGGAACCAGTTCGCCAGTAGTCGCCAGTGTAATCGCTACTGCCCCAGTTGGAGCAGGTGCACCACTCGGTCTGACACTTGACAGTGAGGATGATGAGTGATAACATATGCAATCGCATATGTGGAAAACATGACGCGGGTGGATTGTACCACCCGCGTGAAATTAGACTGTATTGAATTAGCGTAATTGAACAACGAGGACAGGGAGGATCGTTCCTTGCCGACAATTAATCAACTGGTCCGAAAGGGCCGTTCTAACAAAACTAAAAAGACGAAGGCCCCCGCGTTGCTGTATTCGTACAACGCGTTGAAGAACCGGACCTCCCGCGAGAAAGGGTCGCCCCAGAAGCGTGGTGTCTGCACACAAGTACGTACAATGACGCCGAAAAAGCCGAATTCGGCTATGCGTAAGATTGCTCGCGTACGTTTGTCAAACCAGATGGAAGTGACAGCTTACATTCCTGGTGAGGGGCACAATTTGCAGGAGCACTCAGTAGTGCTTATCCGTGGCGGTCGTGTAAAAGACCTGCCAAGTGTGCGTTATCACATTGTGCGCGGCACATTGGATAGCGAAGGCGTTTCAAAGCGCCGTCGTGGTCGCTCGAAATATGGCGCGAAGCGTCCGAAACCCGGACAGGCAGCCACAACGGGCAGAAAATAAGCTAGTATAATTCCAAATATGCAGTGAAGTAGTTGTGGAAGAGAAGTATTTTGCAGAAGATATTGCTTTTTCTCCTCCGCAGCACGGATAATCCGTAGCAAAGACTGTGCTGAGTAAAAGATGTTACGGAGTGATGAATTTACTGCCGGAAGCAAAGAGCAGGTCGTAAATCACACGTCATCGTGTAAACGGGTAGTGCAGAAGGGTTGATCTGTACCCGTCTCTGACGATGATCGTCGGGTGTTCTCCTGATTCAGTCGACTGAGTCTACTGATAGCATTTAATGCGGACTTACCCATGAAATCAGGCATGAAGTGCGTTAGTAGGAGAAAGAACTGGATAGCTGATAGCTGGAAAGGCACCCGCGTGTAGGCGTCCGAGTGAGATCGAAGAGGATCAAGCCTCCCGATCGAATCGACGCCTTTTCTGGTGTCCGCTAGGTATCTCCATGCGGGGATGGGAGCTTGTAGATTTGTGTGATGTCGTAGCTAGCATTGCGGCGTCATCACATTCAGACCGAGAAGTGTGCTCACACTCACCGCCCTTGTGGTAGGTCTGAATATTTTATGTGAATGAAGTACAGCAGATCAACAGGCATGTTGTAGTGAAGGTGATAGACTTCCGCCAGAACCCAAGGCAAGGGAAAACGCGAAAACCAGATTTCAAAGATCCCAGCCCCCTGAGTGGGGAAAATTGACGAGAAGCAAGCAGATCCGAATGACACACTGAGGAGGCATGAAATGCCAAGACGTAAGAGAGTGGTGCGAAGGCCGGATGTCCCGGATGCCAAGTTCAGGAGCAGAAACGTAGCCCGCTTTATAAGTAACTTGATGATTGATGGAAAGCGCAGTCTGGCAGAGCGCATTGTGTACTCATCTTTTGATCTGATCGAAGTCAGACAGAAGCGCACCCCGATTGATGTATTCGAGCAGGCTTTGAAAAATTCTACTCCAAGCATCGAGGTTAAGCCTCGCCGCGTTGGTGGTTCAACGTATCAGGTTCCTGTAGATGTTCGTAGAGATCGAGGAATTGCCCTCGCTATGCGCTGGCTTATCAAATCAGCTCGCTCTCGTTCCGGGAGATCAATGGCTGAGAAACTTGCTAGCGAACTAATGGATGCAGCCGCGGGTCAAGGCGCTACCATTAGAAAACGTGAGGAGACCCACAAGATGGCGGAGTCAAACAAAGCCTTCGCTCATTATCGCTGGTAAAAATACGCTATGGCAAGAGATTATCCACTCCATAAAACAAGAAATATTGGTATCATCGCTCATATTGACGCGGGTAAGACAACGACAACCGAGCGCATTCTCTTCTACACAAAGAAGATCCACCGTATTGGTGAGGTGCATGAAGGTGCCGCGACGATGGACTGGATGGTACAGGAGCAAGAGCGTGGTATCACGATCACATCGGCTGCCACCACCTGTTTCTGGAATGATCATCGTATCAACATCATTGATACCCCGGGTCACGTCGATTTTACCGCTGAGGTAGAGCGCTCTTTGCGCGTTCTGGATGGCGGCGTGGTTGTCTTCGACGGTGTCGCAGGTGTAGAACCACAGTCAGAGACTGTGTGGCGTCAGGCGAACAAATATAATGTACCCCGTATCTGTTTTGTAAATAAGATGGATCGTACAGGTGCTGATTTCTGGCGTTGTGTGGATATGATCCGCGAACGTCTGGGTGCAAGCGCTCTGCCAATCCAGATTCCAATTGGTAGCGAGGCTGATTTTAAAGGGTACATTGACCTGTTAGATCAGAAAGCCGTCATTTATACGGACGATCTGGGCACAACATCCGAGCATGTTGAAGTTCCAGCCAATATGCAGGCTGATTTCACACAGCATCGTGATGCGATGATCGAGCGTATTGCTGAGACTGATGAAGAGTTGACGCTGCGATATCTTGAAGGAGAGGAAATCTCCAAAGAGGAACTCGTTGCGGCTCTGCGTAAAGCTACGATTTCCAACACATTGATTCCTGTACTCTGCGGTTCTTCCTTAAAGAACAAAGGTGTCCAGGCAATGCTTGATGGCGTAGTCGACTTCCTGCCATCGCCGCTGGATATTGAAGCCCCGGTCGGTACTGATGGTGACACCGGCGAGCAGATTACTCTGCAAGTGAATGATGATGCTCCATTCAGCGCACTGGTCTTTAAGATTGTATCTGACCCATTTGTTGGTCGACTGGCCTATCTCCGCGTTTACTCTGGTACCATGACCAAGGGTGGTGCGATGGCAAATACGACCAAGTCGAAGACTGAGCGTATTGGTCGCCTTCTGCGTATGCACGCTAATCACCGTGAAGATATTGATGAGATTCGCGCTGGTGATATCTGTGCAGCTGTTGGTTTGCGTAATACCTTCACTGGTGATACGCTTTCTGATCCACAGAAGCCCATCATCCTTGAGTCAATTCAGTTCCCAGAGCCAGTAATTCACCAGGCAGTTGAGCCAAAGACCCGTGCCGATCAGGAAAAGATGGGCGTGGCTCTCAACAAACTGGCTGAAGAAGATCCAACCTTCCAGGTTCACACCGACGAAGAGAGTGGTCAGACTATCATTTCTGGTATGGGTGAATTGCACCTTGAGGTGCTCATCGACCGTCTGTTCCGTGAATTTAAGGTTGAAGCGAACGTTGGTCGCCCACAGGTTGCCTATCGTGAAACAATCACGAAGCAAGCATCTGCGCAGGGTAAATTCGTTCGTCAGACTGGTGGTCATGGTCAGTATGGTGATGTCTGGCTGCGTGTAGAGCCAAACGAGAGCGGTAAAGGCTTTGAATTCGTCAACGAGGTTGTCGGTGGTGTTGTTCCACGAGAATACATCAAACCAGTTGAAAACGGAGTACGAGAAACCCTCGAAAACGGTATCATTGCTGGTTTCCAGATGATCGACGTCAAAGTTGCGCTCTATGATGGTTCATACCATGATGTAGACTCAAGTGAAATGGCATTTAAGATGGCCGGTTCAATGGGTATCAAAAGTGCGGTCGCGAAAGCTGGCCCAATTCTGCTTGAGCCTATGATGAAGGTTGAAGTCACAACCTCTGAAGAGTTCTACGGTGATGTAATCGGTGACCTGAATCGCCGCCGTGGAGTAATTCAGGGCATGGAAAATCGTGGGACGATGTATGTGGTGCGGGGCTTTGTTCCTCTTGCCGAAATGTTCGGTTATGTAAACGAACTCCGTTCGATGACCAGCGGTCGTGCGAGCTACACCATGGAATTCGCACATTATGACCCGGTTCCCAAAAATCTGGCCGACGAGATTATCGAAAAGCGTTCAGCTCGTTAATAGTTCGGCAAATTAGCACCGAAAATACGTTGCGGGGCATCGATTCTATGATACAATAGGAGGTGCCCCAATCTCTGAGATTGATGTGTTGAGCAGGAGGTTCTATTTTTCTGCTCCCCCCATACCTCCTGGAAATCTCAGGTTCATAGATAGAGCGTATATGGTAGATGTTTTTTAGCATGTAGAGTTATCCTCCAGGAGCTTTGTGTGTGTTACGCAACGCAAACTCTTTGCTAATTGTATGAATGTAATACTATTAAGCCTTTCAGAACATTCAGGCTAGCCACTGTGTCAGCCATGGCGCACCTATCTAAATGTAATGTAGGGCTAGCCAAGCACGTTCATTTGTAGTACTATACTAGCTCGGTGCCGAATTCAGGGAACAGGCCTACCGACTATATGTATCTTCAATGATGTGTCCTGCATGCGTAAGGGCAGGAATAGCATTATAATTAAAGAGGGATTGAAATGGCGAAGCAAAAGTTCGAGCGGACCAAGCCGCATGTGAACATTGGAACCATTGGACACATTGACCACGGCAAGACGACCCTGACAGCAGCCATCACGAAAGTGTTGTCTTCTGCTCAGCTTGCCAAATACACTGCCTTTGACCAGATCGATAAGGCTCCAGAAGAGCGCGAACGTGGTATCACC
>DATJIE010000049.1:0-87906 GCA_035493535.1 Dictyobacter sp. | reverse complement strand
GGTGATACCACGTTCGCGCTCTTCTGGAGCCTTATCGATCTGGTCAAAGGCAGTGTATTTGGCAAGCTGAGCAGAAGACAACACTTTCGTGATGGCTGCTGTCAGGGTCGTCTTGCCGTGGTCAATGTGTCCAATGGTTCCGATGTTAACGTGCGGTTTTGTCCGCTCAAATTTTTGCTTTGCCATTTCCTACTGTGGCTCCTTTTGCAATCCTGCTTACGACTTGAAAACAGATAGCAATGGGTATAGACATGCAGCAGCCGCCCTCCTGCATGATCGCCTCTAAAAAAAGAGGTTTCCCCCATCCTTTTTTGGAAATATACGGAAGGTGACGATCACTCAGTAGACGGCGGCTAAAAACTTGTATCTGAATTATACTTACGCGGAATTCGTGACGCGTGGTCTGAAGCGTAACAACGTCAATGCCAACGTCATCTAGAAACCACGGGAGCTCGTGATGGGATTTGAACCCATGACCTCATTCTTACCAAGAATGTGCGCTACCCCTGCGCCACACGAGCCAGATACCAATTTTACAGGTTGGTATGGTGGGCAGTGGAGGATTCGAACCTTCGAAGCTTGCGCAACTGATTTACAGTCAGTCCCATTTGTCCACTTTGGTAACTGCCCTTACGATTTACATCGATCCAACCACACCAGTTCGCTCTGAGTGATCAGACATGAGCATTATAGCTGACGAGTGTGGCTCTGTCAAGCACTTTTTTATGACTTTTTTTAAATTGGCTGGATTTGCCCGTTTCGGCTCGATTACTGTAATGGGGTGTTTGATACAATAAAGAAAGAGAGCATTACCAGCTCTACTGTTTTTGTGATCTGGTGTATTGCCAGCGGTTGGTAGAATACTGTGTCAGTTTCTATGATTGTGCTGTTGATAAAAGGGGAGAAGGGGGTTTGGTGTCTGGAAAAGGTGGTCGCAGTATTCTTTCGTTTGATCAAACTTTTCGTTGTTTGTTCTTTATTTGATCACAAAATTGTAAAATCAATGCCAAAAGCATTGCGTCTTGCTTAAATTGCTGGTATAATCTCCAACGTTGGATAAATTCATCCCATCCCATGCGGTAAAGTCCGCTACCCTATGAAGTATTCTGTTTGGATTCTAGGAATTAAGAGGTAGCTGCTATGGCGACGAATCGTGACTTTGGACGTTCTCCCTTGCTTAATGAACAATATCAGCGTGAAATGGAACTCATTGCTGTTGCTTTACAGGAAGAAAGTCAAGAGGAACGTGAGGAACGTCTCAGTCTCGTCTCACATGCCTGGGCATTGACTTCGACTTGTTTCCGTTCTCAGGTTGAAACAGGTGATGTTCCTGCTTCTAATCCTGTTGCTTTTGTTCATTCGTAGTCTGTTTAGTAAAAGAAAAATTTGTTGTAGTTGCCATGCCTCATCCTCCTGACGTTGCACCGGAAGCCCTGACCTATCAAACGCCTGTGCAGTTCGGCATGGTGTATTGGGTGAATTTTGGGTACCCTTCTCTCCCGCCAGGGATTGAAGAGAAGCGTATTCTGGATTGGCATCCCGCCCTTGTCGTTTCTGGTGAGCCTTTTTGCCGCCACGCTGGTGCTGTAAATGTTGTCGCGTTGACTTCGTATCGTGGCAAGCTGCGTCCTTATCATCATTTACTTCTGAAACGTGATTATCCCCTGCTTGATACTGATAGTCTGGTGAAGACCGAGCTTATGTATCCGGTTTTGCGTACGCTGCTGGCTGATCAGTTTGCGATTTGCCGTTTGAATGATGCTGATTTACGCGCTATTATGGGCAAGATCGCAAATAGTCTGGCGATTACAATGTTTTATTCTTTGCATTGAGGTTGTAATCATGGATGCCCGGCAGTTTCGTTTGCTCCCTTCAATTGATGAGTTATTGCGTGCTGAACATGGTGTACAGCTCCTCTCGGCTTTTCCCCATGCACTTGTGGTCAATGCGTTTCGTGCCAGTCTGGCTCAGGCTCGTGCTGATATCCAGTCTGGATCTTTGTGCCCGACGCATGATGAACTCCTGCAAACTGCTGCATTGCTGCTGCAACAGCAGCAACAGCCGCGCTTGCGTCCATTGATTAACGCGACTGGCGTGGTTATTAATACAAATCTTGGACGTGCTCCTCTCAGTGATGCCGCGCTACAGGCGGTATGTACCGTTGCCAGCGGTTATTCTAATCTGGAATATGAACTCGATGAGGGACGGCGTGGTTCACGGCATACACATATTGCTGAGCTATTGCGGGAGTTGACTGGTGCTGAGGCGGCACTGGTGACGAATAATAATGCTGCTGCGGTTCTTTTAGGCTTGAGCGCGTTAGCGCCGGGACGCGAGGTGGTGATTTCTCGTGGTCAACTGGTGGAGATCGGTGGTGGTTTCCGTGTTCCTGATGTGATGCGTCAGAGCGGGAGCCAGCTCGTGGAAGTCGGGACGACGAACCGTACACGTATCAGTGATTATGCGGCAGCCTTGAGCGAGCAAACGGCATTGTTGCTTGCTGTCCACCCCAGTAATTTTTTGATCACGGGTTTTACAGAATCAACTCCACTCTCTTCTCTGATTGAGCTGGGCCAGCAACATGGCTTGCTGGTGATGGAAGATCTGGGCAGTGGTTGTTTATTGAATTCTGAGCGCTATGGATTGGCTCATGAGCCAACCCCGCAGGAGAGTTTGGCTGCTGGAGCGGACCTGGTCTGTTTTTCTGGTGATAAGTTGCTTGGAGGACCACAGGCGGGAATTGTGGTTGGGAAAAGAGATGTGGTGGCTCGTCTGGCGAAACACCCTTTGATGCGGGCGATGCGTATTGATAAGATGACTCTGGCTGCGTTGGAAGCGACATTACGTCATTATCAACGTGATGAGGCAGAGACACATATTCCTATCTGGCGTATGATAACTTTTCGCCCTGAACAGATCAAGCAACGTGCGCAACGCTGGCAGCAACAATTACATGCCCAGGGTATCTTGTCGCAACTACAGGTTGGAGCTTCGACAATTGGTGGTGGCTCTTTGCCCGGTGAGACGTTGCCTACGACACTGCTGGCATTAGCCGCAGATACGATACCGATGCCTCTGGAAGAACTCTCACTGCGCTTACGACAACATACGGTACCTATTGTGACTCGTATTATTCATGATGCGCTGGTGCTCGATCCACGTACTGTGTTGAGCGAGCAGGATGGGGAGATTGTACAGGCTCTGATCGCAATCCTGCATCCTTGATCGTAGCTGAATAAAATAGAAGTCCGGTTGTGTGCGTATTTGTACAACTGGACTTCTTTTCTGTATTGAGAAGATTAGCGCTCTTCTCCTGTATAGATGCGTACGTAGCTTCTGTGCCGACGTGCATCAATGATGTCTTCATCGACAGCGCGAAGAATCGCGCACCCTTCTTCATCGATGTGAGCACAATCAGAGTACATACATTCGCTTAGATAGGGACGGAACTCGACAAAGCAGGTCGCCAGCTCTTCTGGTTCAATATTCCAGGCGGCCAGTGCGCGAATACCAGCCGAGTCAGCTAACCATCCTCCATCAGAGAGTGGATAGAGTTGTGAGCCAGTCGTAGTGTGCCGACCTTTGCCCGTTGCGCTACTGATCATTCCCGTCTGGATCGCCATACCCGGTTCAATAGCATTGACGAGCGATGATTTGCCCACACCAGAAGGTCCAGTAAAGAGTGTGATGTGGTCCCGCAATCGTGTTTTCAATGTGTCGATATTTTGTTGTGTTTGTGTACTACTCCAGATTACTTCATAGCCAATATGACTGTAGAGATCCGCTTCTTGTTGGACAAGTTTATCATGGGGTAAATCAGCTTTATTAATACAGATGATGGGTTTGAGTTCTGCCGACTCACAGATGGTGAGATAGCGATCGAGCAGGCCAAAGTGTGGTTCGGGCTGTGCTGCGGCAAACACGATGACCACTTGATTCAAATTTGCCAGCAGGGTTTGTTGGACAGATTTATTCTGGTTCGAAGCGGCATCTCTGCGTGAAAGTTCACTACGACGAGGTAATATTTCTTCAATGACACCAGTTGTATTGTCTAAACGACGCAGGCGTACATAATCGCCAACGGCGAGACGTGTAGGTAAGGGGTTTTCGCTACTGTCGCGTTTCTCAATACGTTCAATACGAGCATCATCTGGAGATAGATTGGCTGACTTTTTGGTGCGTGGTTGTTGATTGGTTTTGTTCTGGGTATGTGCTGAGTTTGCCTGTGCAAACGCTTTTTTGAGTTTTCCACGAAGCGTACAACGGACAACACCATCGTCGGTATGCACATCGTAGATACCATGCGCACCATTGAGGACCATCCCGGTAAGAATCGCCGGATCATTAATCAAAGTTATGTACCCTCCCTCAAGTATAAAAACACGGAGCAAATGCATATATAAGTGAGTATTGCTGTCTACCGTGCTGGAGGGAGAGGTGCGGCTGGACTGGCTAAGATTGCGTGTCAGCCGCTCACGCACATGATTGCTGGAATACCAACGACCTGGCGGGTATTCGCCCTTTACCCTCATAGCGGGTAGACAAGGTGCATGCAGGCACACAGTGGAAACAAATTATTTCGGCCATATATTTGCACCTCCTCGACTGGACGAGCCAGAATTTGAATAAACAGTATTCTTCTTAAAAAGAATACTAGAATCTTTACACGTTTGTCAATGATATGTTGACGCAATACAGTATTGTTGCAAACAGAGAGATAGATTGGTGCCGGATTGTCTCTGTAAAATCCGCCACTTGCATGGAAAGCTTGACAAGTCTTATCCTTTGTAGTAAGATAAGAGACGTCGACGCGGGATAGAGCAGTGGTTAGCTCGTCGGGCTCATAACCCGGAGGTCACAGGTTCGAGTCCTGTTCCCGCTACCAGATCCTTTCAGTATTACGCTGAAAGGATCTTTTTATTTTCTGCAGGTAAATCTTGCTGGTAGTAGAAGCGTACTCTGACATACTTGTGCTTCTACTACCAATGATTATGAGGATCAGACGGGATATTCAATCGGACCGTCGATTGTTTCGCGGAGCGTTGTTCCTGCCTGACTCAGTTCGCGATTCATGCGATCCAGATAATTTTGAATGCTGTAGATACGTTCCATAAGTCGGATTGTGCCATGTGCGCGACAGAGTTGGAATGATTCAATCGCCAGCGCAAGCCCCGATTTTATCTCTCTACTATGAATTAACGTCATGGCGCGAGCTGTTTTGATCAATATCTCCCAATGTTTGGTGGTCGCGAGACTCTGTTCTGCTTTGTCGAGATAATCCATTGCCCTCTGGGGTTGTCCAAGGTAGCTATAGCTACGCGCATATTCTTCGTAGACGGTGCCGACGCTATACTGACCACGTGTACTGCTTTTTTCTGGTTGAATACAGTTTGCTAGTTCTTCCGCTTCGTCCATTGCACGTTCGAAGTCTTCGATGCGCTGGGCACGTAAATATGCTCGCCCTAATAACTGGATACCGTTTCCTCTGGCTGATGGATCAGCTTGTGGGGTGGTATCACGTGCGGCTTCCAGATACTGAATACCTTTCTGGACGTTGCCCATGCGTGCGTACATATCGCCTTCATAAGTCAGAGCGATATTCAACAGCGTATCGTTCTGAAGAAGGTGTGCAACCTGTTCCATTTCAGCATAATAGTTCAGAGCCCGGGTGGATTCGTTTGAGCGTGTGATCATGGATTTGATGTAACCAGCAAGGTGCAATGTATGGGCCAACCTGTGGAGTAGTGCTGGATCTTCGCTATCGATTTGTACGTTGATATCTTTAATAAATGCATCTATAAGAGTATTGGCCTCATAGCCACGGGCCTTTTCAATCAAATTCCAGATATGCTCGATTGTGCTATCTAATTGTTCAGGTGTGAGGGTGGAATAGGTTGATGGTGTGACTCCGAGTCGCTCTGGCTCAACACCGAGCAATGTCGCGATACGACGTAGCTCACGTACATCATTAAGAACGGTTTCCCCGTTTTCCCAACGGCGCAATGTCCGTACATCTACGTTCAGATCGCAGGCTAATTGTTCTTGCGTAAGTGCAAACGTATCTCTATAGTGTTTGATAACCTGTGCAAGTGGTGATGGTAAACGTGATTTGTGGGTTTGTAATGACATCGTATGTCCTCCTCCTGACTACTACATTACCCCTGCTATATACGATAAATGTCCTGTAAAACTTTATTATTTCGTTCAATACTGTAAATTGAAGCTTGTGCTAGTATATCAATTAGGGAAGTGCTATGCAATACCAATAGGTAGAAAGGAGTGTATGGTATGCATACAGGTGGTAGTGAGGTGGCGAAGCTAAAAGAGCAGATAGAGCATATCTGCCAGGCGATGAATCAGTATATTTCTGGTTATGCTGTCACTGCTCGACACGATATTATTAATAAAAAATATACTATTTTAGGAGCATATCAGGAGCAATTAGGGCTGCTCATTGGTGAAGAGCAGGCCCTTGATGTTGTGATGGAGACGTACAATCATTTGCTGAATTAAGAGGGTTGGTAGATGTTGCAGATGGTTGCTGGGTATTCTGTTTGACTGGAAGCAGACGACGGTACTCTGAGACAACAATGCCAGCTAAGATCAAGATCGTACCAAGCCACTGGGTCCAACTCACGGGTTCGCGCAAGACCAGTGATGAGAGGATGACAACGACAGGGAGTTCAATGGAACCCAGAATTGTCGCCATACTGGTGCCCACAAATGGGATGCCTCTGGCGTAGAGATATGGTGGGATGATGACGCCGAAAATGCCAAGAAGCGCGGCCCAGATCCAGAGACCATGAGTTATTGAGCCATCGAACAGAAAGTGTGGTGGAAAGACAATCAGTGTGAGTAATGTTGCACCTGTCATCATCCACGCACTTTTCTGGGCTGGTGGCACATCGAGGCCAACGCGACCATTGACGTTGATAAAGCCGGTGTAGCTGGCTGCTGCGAGCAGACCTAAGAGGATACCCAACGGGTTGATGTGCGCAAGCACTGATGTATCCAGTCCCGCAGAAGAGAAGGTACCGGTCAGAACGATCACTACTGCGATCCATTGATTGCGACCGGGTGCTCGTCTCTGAATAATCCAATCTACCAGCATACCCATCCAGGTAAACTGGAACAGCAGTATGACTGCGAACGCAGTGGGAATCGTTTGCAACGATTGATAATAGAGAATTCCGGTCGCACCATTAAAGAAACCACTGAGCATGAGGGCTATAGTCTTTTTCAATGGTAGACGTGTTGTATGTTTGAGTGATGGGATGTTCATGAGCCAGAGGAGTATACAGCCCAGTAGTGTCTGGCTTCCAGTAACCTGTGCGGTTGTAAATCCATGTTGATATGCGAGTTCAACGACGGTTGAGAGGATACCGAAGGATGCTGCGCCTGTGAGAACAAGGATCGTTGCTGTGAGTTTAGTCAAGGTGGTCTTCTTTCTGCCTGCGAATGTGCGTGGTGACGCATTCAGACGGTTTTGTCCTGTGATGATGAAAAAGTGCCAGCCAGGTGCGGAATATTAGCACATCTGCATACATGCGGTCAAGTGTAATGGACTAGTTTTTTTGGTTCCGTCACGAAAAAAAGAACTCTACCCACTTGCGTTTTGTTGAGAGACATGATATTATACATCCGTAATGCGGACGGGTAGAGACATCCGAATGCGCATGGCGGCTTAGCTCAGGTGGTAGAGCAAGGGACTCATAAGCCCTGTGTCACTGGTTCGAGTCCAGTAGCCGCTATTTTATCCCTCTGTTAGCTGATAGGTTGATGGAGGGTTTTTTGTTGCTCTTTCTTCTTCTGTTCTTCATCTCTGTATGCGCATATTTTCTGCTGGCAACGCCAGATGATTTGAACCTGCAAGGTTCTCCGCGAACAGTAAAACCCCATTTTCTGCTCTGTTCATACATATAAAAAGAATGTAAATATTTTCTCTATCTGCTCCAAAACTGTACATCTACTCATTATCGTGGTATAATTATCCTTAGAGATCGCTTAGAAAGCTTAAAAAAAGCTAAGAATAGCAGCGGGCAGAATGGAATTATGATGAATCAGCACTTAGACGCTTTCCTGTCACCTGCGATCTTGATCGTGGAAGATGATGACGCTACTGGTGAGGTTTTACACCTCGTTATTGAGCAGGAAACACCCTATCATTTACAATTAGCAGCAACCGGGCGTGAAGCATTGGATGCTATACAGACATTTACTCCACACCTGTGCATTCTAGATTATCGTTTACCAGATATGACAGGGCTTGAGTTATATCAACGTATGCAAACGTTGCCGGAGATGCGGACGGTGCCAACTTTCTTTATGAGCGCCAGCAAGTTAGCCGCAAAAGTATTACCAACCGATCTGACTTTATTGAGTAAACCATTTGAACTGGATGATTTCCTTACGGTTGTTGACTCTTTGATTAAGATGCCTGTTCCTCTTGCATAGAATTCCCTTCCATCCATCCCATTCTGGTTTCTACAGTTTTTCCGGTGAATGTTGATTTTTGGAGCCAGTAGGTAACTCTATTCGTATAGAACACAGAAGCTCTGATAGTGAAATACTCTTTCTTGAAAATGACGTGGTTTTTCTATCAGGTAAAGAATAGAGCAGCAGAGAAAGTGTATTTGAACTGTAACTGATGTAGATTATGCTGTGTGATGGATAAAACTTGAGAAGGGGAATGCATCAGATGTCACAACCAGAAGAAGAGATTGTTGAACAGACGGAAATGATGGATCGTGCTGTATGGCGCAAATGGAACAAGTATACCTGGAGTGGTTTGCTGGTAATTGGCGTTGGCTGTCTGATGATTGTGATTGGCTTATTATTGAATACCGGGGCCTATTCTGCTGAGGGTTTGCTCATGGGGTTAGGGGCGATTGTGGCGCTCGTTGGTATTATTCGTATGTTTATTGGTTTGATTAACCCGTTGTCACCAGGAGATCTGCGTGGTCAGGGCGGACGTGTGTCATAAAGAACGCATTTCTATCACGCGTGATATTGTGGAGCTGGATCGGCAGTTGCGTACGTGTATCGCAGGGATAGTGTGAAACAGCAGTTTTTTCCCGAGACAAATAAGTATACAGGGAGACACTGCTGTTTTCGTATGCATCTCTGATAGAGATATCAACCGTCACTTGCCAGAAGCTTCCTGCTTTATCTGATACCGTTTGGGTGATTTACAAGGATGACGCACTGTGTTACACTTTCGTTAAGGTTTCAAGCTTTGTTTTGAGGTATGCTGGCGACCTTATGAGATGGGTGTAAGTGTCTGGCATGTCGGCTATTGAAATCAGGTATGTACTGGAGATTGTTGCACAGATCTCTGTTTACAGGTTTTCGCAAGGAGGTGTTTTATGGCTGGCTGGGAAGAAGAGTTATCTACACTCCTGAATGAACTCGGCGTAAGACAAGAGGAACCTCAGACGTCTATCCAACAGGGACATAAGCCAACGTGGCATGAAGGGCAGCGACGCGAACGATTGACCGACATCCTGCTTCGTGGTAGTGATCAGGAGGGGGATGAAGATGAGGCCTGGATTGGTGATCTGGATGTTATGCGCCACGAGGTTGATTCTATCGTGAGTCAGGTTGTGCTGCTTATGCAGCGTGGTGATCTGGAGCCTGCGTTGAAAGAAGATGTGATGGTTGTGTTGCGTGCGTTACATCGCCAGATACCATCCGCACGTCTGTCAACTTCCAATGATGAAGCATATCTAGAATCGGCGGCAGCAATGTTGCATTTTTGTCGACTTGTTTTGCAATTGAGCGAACTGGCAACCGGAGATTTTTAGCCTGCTATTCAATATGTGTCCGCTCACTGCTTATTTCTATTGCTGTGTTATCGTTGCTTGAATGATCCTTTTCCTGCGTATCTAGTGTACTCTTCTATGCTTCTTTCTTGCTTTCTGTACCACTACAGCACATTTCCCTGGAGATATGCAGCTCTTTTTGCCTCAAAATTTTTTCTGAATTCACCCATTTTTTCACTTCACTCGTATAATGTATGTACTTCTATTTTTTAGTAGAATAGTCACAACAAGTAAAAACAGTTGGGTAAGCAGGTATGCTATACTGGATAGCTGGTTTCCTGCCTGGTATATAGGTAAATTGGCAATCATTGGACATATCAATTCCTGTGGCGTTGGGAGAGATGTGTTCAATATCGCTCTGTGGAAAGAGTTTCTCCCTCAGCATAAGTAATATTGCTTTGTAAGAAGGAGGGTTTTTATGAGTTCGTCAAAAGAAAATGCGTTAGGACGCTGGTTGCGCGTGGGTGCGTTATCACTAAGTGTACTGGGGCCATCAATAAATATTCTGACTTCACGTTTACGTACTCATATTGAAGCTGAAGAAGCATTGTCAGCTTTACATAAGGCACAGGAAGAGGCAGCGGAAGCAGCGGATGCTGTACAGGGCGGGCGTGAGGATCTGCCTGATTTTCAGGAGCGTTTGCAGTCGCTGGGTTTTGCACTGGCTGATGTGTTAGCTGAACTACGTGAAACTCCGTATGGGCAGGAGATTGCCAGACGTAGTGGGAATCTTGTCGAAGAGTTAAAAACGCGTGGCGATGTGCTTTCTCAAACTGTCGCCGAACAAAGGAATCAGTTGGCACGAGATCTCGCCAAAAGGGGTAGCCAGTTGACGCACGATCTTGCTGAGCGAAGTGGCGAGTTTTCGCAGGCCCTGTCACAAAGAGGTCGTAAGGTGACACAGGATCTGATTGAGCAGGAGCGCAGTTTCTGGGTTGCCTTTGGTTTTGGTATCGGGTTAACGGCTGCTGGAATTGTAACCTACGTTTTGTGGTATCGTCGCCTCAAGCAACAAAACGAAGAGGGACCAGCGATTCAAATCCCATCCGTTGAAGAATTGCTTGATAGCGGTCAAACAGGTAATGGTGTCGTGCCACAACATGCACATCTGGTCGGTGTTGTACATACGATGCGCTACTATCCGGCGGAAACTTCGTTGGATCAACTGACCGCCGATGGAGAGCAGTCGGTTGATGTCATTTATTTTGCTTCAAAAGAAGAAGCAGAAGCAAAGGGATTTTCAGCCGCGCAAGACTGAGCATCGAGCAGGTACAGCAGACGATGATGGCATTGATTTCTGGTCGTGTCTATCGTTCCTATGACATGCATTATGCATGTCATAGGTGTATTTTAATATCTTTTCACCTCACCGGTATTGTTCTGGCCTTTGCTCTTCAGTAAACCCTTCGTTCACAATGCCTTGCTGGACCAAATAACGTAAAAATCCGAGGTGATGTTCATCAATGGGTGTTGCTTCTTCAGATATAGATGAAGGTGGGGGGGAAATAATGGTTTCTGTGTCTGTATCTATATTGAGTTCAGCATCATCGAACTGGTCAATAGCTTCGTAGGTATTATCTGGCAGCGGAACATCTTCGTATAAATCACCCATGTTCTGTTCAACTGCTACCGGACTATAATCGAGTTGTGGTATGTGTGGCGTGGAGTCATCGACGGGTACATACCACAAAGAGTCTTGCATCAAGCCTCTATTCATACTGCTGACTGACGGTGTCTGTTCCACGAAAGTAGAATGTTTCCAGGGCCACCACGCGAACAAATTGTTCAGCCAACGTTTGAGCGTTTGCGTGATCATATCGTTTATTGCCCTCGTCCCTCGTTGCTACTGGATGAATAGGTACTTCTTTTTTTAGTTTACCACGATAGCTTAGATGCGCTACAAAACGAACGCAAAACGACATATCGAGGAATATAAAAACATAGTAGCATATCGTAGAGATCT
Organism: Dictyobacter sp.; assembly: GCA_035493535.1. Taxonomy (GTDB): domain Bacteria; phylum Chloroflexota; class Ktedonobacteria; order Ktedonobacterales; family Ktedonobacteraceae; genus Dictyobacter. The sequence continues at coordinate 76,122 of DATJIE010000049.1, read as the reverse complement.
CGTCAAACATGGACTCAACTTTGTACTTGCAATTTTAAGGGAGGCGTGCCATAATCAAGAATGTTAGGCTTTTTATGAGAGCCATTTATATGTTCTCTGGCAAATGCCGTAAATTTGACGATACAAGGCATTTAATGTGTTTGTGTATTCTGAAATTGCATAGAAAGACAGGTGTCGGTCATGCAGGAAGACGTTCTTGGTACCCGACGAACTGCCATCGCAGAAAGATATGTCACTTGTGCTCGTTGTAGTAAAGCGACGCGTTTGCGTTACGCACGTGTTGTTCAAAGTGACGTGCTTTCAGAGGGCAAATCAGAGTATGAATATATCTGTCCTGAGTGTCAAAAAGCTCTAGATGCTGGTGAAGAAGATCTTTTACCAGGCTAGGTGAGCAGTGCATTCCTTCTAGTTGCATTGTTTCGGCAAAAGGCACCGGGCTATGTGGCTTTTATACTGCGTGCTTTGTACCTTTTGCCTTTTCTCTCTTGTGTGCGTCCCCTCCATAGCAATTTCGTTTTATTTGTTGCATCAAATTGGCCCGGTTGTTCGTTAACAAGGGTGAGGCTGAGGTGCACGCACAACTTCCTCCGTATTGTGAAGAGGTATGAGGCTATGCGAATGCGCTATCGGTATGTGACTTATCGTTACAATGATGGTTCACAAAAACAACTGGAGCAGCATTATCGTCAGTTATTAAATGATGCGTTACGCCAAAGCCAGCAGGCTATGTTGCATCAATCGACCACCTGGCGTCCACTGGCCGATATTCTTGAGTCGGCTGAACTTTTCAGGGTGAAGGTGGAGCTTGCCGGAATGAGGGAAGAAGATATCGAAGTTACCTTATATGAGGACGCTTTGTTGATCAGTGGAGAGCGACGCGACGATCATGAAAACCAGGATGGTTTTAGTTATCATGAGGCGCAGATACGCTATGGCCCTTTTCGTGTCGAGGTATATATCCCAACCCCCGTTGTCCGCGATGAAGTTACCGCGCACTACGAAAATGGTATGCTTTCCGTCGATCTGCCTAAATTGCCTGCAAGCACTATTGAACGTGTACATATTCAACGTACTGTATCCAATGATTAATTGAATTGTTTATGTAGAGAAGACTTTATGGAGAAAGATAAATATCAACCCGAGGCAGATCAGCACGAAGAAAATCTTGTGGAGAAGGATCAAGCGTCACAAGCTCATTCTGATATTGTGGATGAGGCTCGTGATCAGGAGCCAGGGGATACTAATAGTATTGTGCGTGCGGATGATGGGAATGGTATAGATGATATTTCGTCATCCTCGCAGGAGCAGACGCAGGATACTCAGGAAGAAAAAACTTCTGAGGAGATAGATCATTCTGATGCTGATACCAGCGCGACGCACTTGGATCAGGTTGCAGTCGCGAACTCAGATGAGGGAACGGATGAGATCTCTGAACGGCATGAGGATGATGAGCATCTGACTATTCCTGATGTGTTGCCTATTCTTCCGTTAAAAGATACCGTCATCTATCCTTTTTCTGTGCAGCCTTTTGCGGTTGCGCAGGAGCGTTATATCCGCTTGATTGATGATGTGATGCGCGGCAATCGGCTGGTTGTTCTCGCAGCTCAGAAGTCACCTGATATTGAGTATGCCGGTCCCGACGATCTCTATCGTATGGGCACTGTTTCCAGAGTCGGTCGTATGTTCCGTATGCCCGATGGGACGATCCAGATTGCGGTTCAGGGACTAGAGCGTGTTACTATTGATGAGTTTACGCAGGAAAAACCTTATCTCTCTGCTCGGGTGACGTCAAAACCTGATATTCAGGAGTCTGATACTGAGACTGAAGCGATTAAACGCAATGTGATCAGTTATTTCCAACGTCTGGTTGCGCTGGTTCAGAATGTGCCAGAGGGGGTTGCGGCGGCAACTTTGAACCTGGAGGAGCCGCGTCAGGTCGTTTATGTCATCGCGACGTTTGTGCAGATGGATATGGAACTGCGCCAGAAGTTGCTTGAACTCGATTCGGTGCATGAGAAACTGGAGCAGTTAAGTACATTTCTTGAGCATGAGCTTGAAATTCTCGAACTGGGCAAGAAAATCCAGAATCGTGCTCAGGAAGAGATGGGTAAGATGCAGCGGGAGTATCTGCTGCGTGAGCAACTGAAGGCGATTCAGCGCGAGCTTGGTGAGGAGAGCGAAGAGCAGGCTACTATCAATGAACTGCGCGGCAAGATCGATGAAGCTAATATGCCGGAAGAGGCGTTGAAAGAGGCGAATCGTGAACTGTCACGTCTGGAGAAATTGCCGACTGTCTCTCCTGAATATAGCATTATTCGCACCTATCTTGAGTTGCTGGTTTCTCTGCCCTGGTCTAAGAGCACTGGTCTGAAGATTGATGTTCCACATGCACGCGAAGTACTTGATCAGGATCATTATGATTTGCAGAAGATCAAAGAGCGTATTCTGGAGTATCTGGCGGTACGTCGCTTGAAAGAAGATCGTCTGGCGGCTCAGCAGGAGCAGTTGAAAGCCGAAGAAGAGGTCGAGGTTGAAGAGGGGGTGGAGGTTGATGAGATCGAAGCAGCCCGGCCTCTGGTGGCACAGGAAGCTCGACGCTCAGTGAATCGTGAGCCAATTCTGTGTTTTGTGGGACCGCCGGGAGTTGGTAAAACTTCGTTGGGACAATCGATTGCTCGCGCTCTGGGTCGTAAGTTCGCTCGTATGTCGTTAGGCGGCATTCGGGATGAGGCTGAGATCCGTGGTCATCGCCGTACCTATATTGGTGCGATGCCTGGTCGTATCCTGCAAACCTTACGCCGCGTTGAGGCGAATGATCCGGTGATTATGCTGGATGAGGTTGATAAGGTTGGCGCTGACTGGCGTGGTGATCCATCTTCGGCGTTGCTTGAGGTGTTGGATCCTGAGCAAAATTACAATTTCCGTGATAACTATCTGGATCTGCCGTTTGATCTGTCCCATGTGATGTTCATTGCGACTGCGAATTCGTTAGAGACGATCCCGGCACCTTTGCGCGATCGTATGGAGATCCTTGAACTGTCAGGGTATACAGAAGAACAGAAGTTGCATATTGCGCTGAACTATCTGTTGCCGAAGCAGGTGGAATCCAATGGTTTGCATAAGGATGAATTGACAATTGATGATGACGTGTTGCGGCGCGTGATCCGTGAATATACACGGGAAGCAGGTGTTCGTAATCTGGAACGTCAGGTGGGTTCGCTCTGCCGAAAAGCTGCCAGACAGATTTCAGAGGGGCATGAGACACCTATTCATATTGCTGCCGATGATGTAGCGGAATATCTGGGTCGTCAACGTTTCTTTGATGAGGCTGCCGAGCGTATTGACCGTCCTGGCATCGCGACAGGTCTGGTCTGGACACCTGTTGGTGGCGAGATTATCTTTATTGAGGCTGCGACTATGTCTGGTAAAGAGGAGCGCTTGATCCTGACAGGACAACTTGGCGATGTAATGAAAGAGTCTGCGATGGCAGGATTGAGTTATGTGCGTTCAAATTCAACGGCATTGGGCTTGCCCAGGCATGTGTTTGAAGGGCAGAATGTCCATATTCATGTGCCTGCTGGAGCTATCCCGAAAGATGGGCCTTCCGCTGGTGTAACGATGGTCACTGTACTTGTCTCGCTGGCAAGTGGTCGTAAGGTTCGCTCGGATGTTGCGATGACAGGTGAGGTGACATTACGCGGGAAAGTGATGCCAATCGGTGGGGTGAAGGAGAAGGTCCTGGCGGCTTACCGTTCAGGTATTCGCACTGTGATTTTGCCAGAGAAGAACCAACCTGATTTGATGGAAGATATTCCGGCTGAGTTGCGTGATGAGATGAAATTTGTTTTCGCTGCCGACGTTCGCCAGGTTCTGGAAGCCGCGCTCGATAGTGAGGTTGAACAGGATGAGGGCGATAGCTCACACGGTGAGGGGCGTTCACGCAAGCGGAAGAGCGAGAAAGCTATCGCGAAAGCATAATCTATCATTTAGGGTAAATGTAAGGCATAAAGAAAAAGGTGAACTTCTATTTACATTAGAAGTTCACCTTTTTCTTTATGCCTGTTAATTCGTGTTATTTGTGTTTAATGACTGAATAGCTTTGATTGTTGCCTCTGTATAGGTATCTGAATTATTGACGGCCTGGGTGAGAATATTCTCTGCATTATGATATTGTGAATCTTGCAATAGTACTGAGGAACCGCCCAGTATATCCACGTGAACATGCGATTGTGGTTGAGGGAGCTGGGGCTGAGGGGGCTGGGGTTGATCATTCCCATTCCCTTTTTCCTTTCCTTTGGGTGGTTGCGCAGATGTCTCAACATCGATTGCAATTACGATCTGCCTGGGATTTGTTGAGAGTGTTTGAGCCAGATGATCAAAAGATGGATCAGGATAATTGCGTATAGTATAGATTTTGACTGGATATGATAAATTCTGGCGGGCTGCATTACAGACCTGGGTGCTATTCAGTATAAGGGCTATGTCACGCATTGTACAGGTGACGCTGGTGCTGGTCGTTGTGGCGGTGACTTGATTTGTAGTGGCTATTGCTGTGCTCGTTGTTGTCATAGCGGGGGGATTATTATTGTTCGTGATTGTCGTGGTGTTGTGGTGCGCGGCGGCAGAAACGAGACGTGCGACAATCAAGATCAGGAGCAGACCAACAATACTAAGGGCGATCAGACCTGTTCGGGAGCGTTTATTTTTTTGCGCTTGTGGTGATGGTTGTTGGGCATACCTTGTCTGTGCGACCGTTTGTGCATAGGGCTGCTGGGCATGCATCGTCTGTGCCACAGTCTTTGCATGAGGGTCGAATGCTGGTAGCGTTTTTGCCAGGGGCTGATTGATGAGTGCGGGTGTTTGCAGTGCCCGCTGGTAGGCTTGCGCGAAAGTATTGGCGTTCGCGAAGCGGTGGCGTGGATCTTTCGCCAGTGCTGTCAAAATAACCTGTTCGATGGCAGGGGGAATGGCTGCGTTCAGGAGCGATGGTGGCATTGGCTGTTCCTGGGCATGTTTTTGTAATGTTGAAAGCAATGTGCTGCCCTTAAATGGAACTTTCCCCGTGAGCATTTGATAGAGTACGATACCCAATGCATAGATATCGCTGCCTGGACTGGCTGAACCTTCTAACAGTTCAGGAGCCATATAGTCAGGGGTGCCGATAATCATTCCGGTTTGTGTCAGATCGCTGGCCTGACTGACATCTTTTGCGATGCCAAAATCAGCCAGATAGGCATAGTTGTCATCGCGGAGTAGAATGTTGGATGGCTTGATATCACGATGAAGTATATTGTGCTCATGCGCGAATTGTAATGCGCTGGCGACCTGTGTGAGCAATATTCCAGCATCCTGTAATGAGAGTGGCCCGTGCGTTTTCAGGCGATCACTGAGGGTCCCGTGATTTATATACGGCATGACCAGATAATGCCACGGTGCTTGCTCTCCATAATCAAAGACTGGTAGAATGTGGTCATGCGCGAGCGGACCAATAGTTTCGGCCTCACGGCGAAAGCGTGCCAGTTCTTGCAGGTTGTTCTGAGGCACGATTTTGATTGCGACATCTCGAAATAGTGTTTCATCGCGAGCCAGGTAGACTACCGCCATTCCTCCTTGACCAAGAAGTTGTTTGAGCCTATATCTGCCGAGTGTTGTTCCTTCCAATTCAGGCATGGTTTGTCCTCTTTTCTCCTTTTCCCCGTCATATGTGCAGTCTTCCGCATGTTTAGATTAGCAGATGTGTATCTATTTCTGCAAGAAAAGGACGTATTGGGGGGAATAGGTCATGAATAAGCGCGTGCCTGCCGGAAATAAGTGGCTATCACCAGTGTAGTTGTTCTTTCAGGCTGAGATAGCGTGGATTGCCAATGATGATGTGATCCAGAATATCGATATCAAGGATTTTCCCTGCCTCGACCAGTTGTTGCGTAACGAGTATATCTTCTGGAGATGGATGAGGATCGCCGCTAGGATGGTTATGACAGATGATCAGGCGTGGACAATTGCGTGTGATGGCTGGTCGTACAATCTCCGCGATACGTAATACCGAACTACTGACGGTTCCCTTGTAGCGTTTGATAATATCAACGACTTGATTTTTCATGTCCAATAAGAGGATATAGAGTTCTTCGTGGTCCAGATACATCATTTCCATGCGGACAAGGCGGGCGGCATCATCAACTGAGGTGATGCGGTAGCGGGTTTCTGCCTGTAACATGCCAATGCGTTTTCCGATTTCCAATGCCGCTTTCAGTTGACTGGTTTTTGCCGTTCCAAGCCCATATTCCATGCTTAATTCATGGAAATCAGCACGGATCAGTCCTGAAAGTCCACCATATTTCGAGAGTATTTTGCTGGCAAGTTCAATGACGTTTTCTTTCTGAGTGCCAGTACGCAGAATAATCGCCAGGAGATCAGGAGTAGAGAGTGTTTCGGGTCCGTGGCGCTGCAATCGTTCTCGCGGTCGGTCATCTGGTGGGATATCGTGAACCGTCGTATGATATTCTTCTGCCTGTTCTGATCTATGTTCTTCTGGCACTTTATCTGTTTCTATCTGGATGTACGGGGTTGTCTCGGTTGTAGTGGGGGACGGCTGCTGTGCTGTTTGCTCGTCAGTCAGGAGATCATCAAGATCGTTTTCGTCAAATGGTTCAATCTGGAACATTGCTCTCCGTTCTTTCTACTTGTATAAACTGTAATATTGATATTTTCGTAGTTAACAATACAATGTGTTGAAAGACATGTAAATAAGCAATTTTATGGATGAGTATTTTTATCTACATCAATTTTATGGGGTGGGTTCTGAAGAGAAACAGGTTTCATAGCAGGTACGGCTACGTACCTGCTATGAAACCTGCGTGTGCCATTTCAATGAAGTACTTTATGGTGTTGTTGTATTGATGTTGCCTGTCAGTAGCAGGTTGTTGCCAGAAGTGCAGGATAGCACTGAAGAGGTGTTTCCTGCTATGACACTGGCGACCTGAAACTTGCCTGCGAATTCGGTGGCAAGGTTTGTATTAATAGCTTGCTCAATCTGGGCATTGTAGTTATTGACGGCAAAATTAAGGAATGGCAAAGGACTAATCGTGGTCTGCTTTACTCTAAACACGAGATTACCGTTTACGACTGTTGGTTGTAATGCGATTGTTACCTGTCCGAGTTTCACTGCTTTGCCGCCAAGCAAGGTCACGATGTTGGTTTTCATGTTGACCTGCCCCTGTTGTATGTGTGAACTCAGGTTTTGTATCTGTACGTTATTTGTCAGTAGATAGCCATTCATCTGTTGTGCGAATGATGAGAATGAGTTTTCTGTGATAACAACATTAGATGCGGTTGACTGTGCTGGTGTTGGGAGGGTATTTGCCTGAGCGGAGAGAGTATCATAAAGAATATGATTTGTTTGTGGATTTTGAGCCTGAAGTGTAATTGATGGCAGTGTCTGCATGGCCCTTTGTCCCTGACCGATATGGACAGGAATTTTCAGGCCGATGTTCAGAGCGGCTTTACCACAATTTGGTGTTACCTGTACGTTTGTCAATTGACCAAAGGGAACGGCCAGGTTGGTAATAGGACCACTAAATGGGATCGCGCTATTGTTCGATGATTTGGCGATGACCTGAATGGCGGTGGGATCCAGAACTTTAAATGTCACTGATAGATCCATTGGAATGGGTTGTGTATCGCCTTGATACAGGCTTAAGCTTAAATTTGTATCCAGCCCTTGTTGTGTCGGTGTGATTGATGTGATTGTTGCCGTTGGTTGCAGGATGGTGGCAATGGCTGGTGGCAGTGCCAATACGCTGATGAGTGTATTGGTCATTGATGGCAGTTGCTGGTTGATTGTGGATTGAAAGAGCGGCTGTAATGTTGCTGTATCCATGTAAACATTCACGGGGAGAGATGAATTATGAGGTGTAAAGCGTTGCCAGCTAACATCGGTTACATTAATGAACTCAAGTATACTACAGGCGGCTAGCATAACAATCAATAGTCCGCAGCCGATGAGAAAGGGATGTTTGCGGCGGCGAGGTTTTGGTTGTGGTATTTTCATTGTTGGTGATGTATCCATAGGTCCTTCTCACTTCTCTATCCTTTAATTTTATCTATGTCTATCTCTCATTATTGATAAGATAGAAAAGAGAGTCAACTCAAATAGAAAAGAGTTGACTCCTTATGCAGATTTTCTGGTACCTATGCTCTAATACGTCCCAAAAGGTGATGTAAGATGCAGATGGTATCAGAGGTTACACATGCAGACCGAGAACCTGTGCCAGACGTAATACCTCGGAGCCAAGTTCACTGTTCTGTGTATCAACTGCCTCTTGAGAAGCCTGACGTAAGAGCATCACCGCTTCCGGTGAGTTCAAGTCACTATCCATCGCCGCGATGAAGCGATTATGGAGCAACGTATCGCCTCCCTGGAGCTCTTCACCAACTAGTTGACGTACCTGTTGTAAGCGCAGAACCGTCTCGTCGGCGATTTTCAGATCTTCAGGGAAACATTCCCACGGATAACGATAGTGATGGCTTTGTAAGAGAACGCGGATCGCATCGGCACTATGTTCTTTCAGCAGATTGCTGATCAGTGTGAGATTGCCGAGTGATTTGCTCATTTTTTCGCCATCCTGGTAGACCATGCCGGTATGCATCCAGTTGCGTACAAATGGAGCCTTCTCTGTATAGTGCTCCGATTGGGCGATCTCACAGGTGTGGTGTGGGAAGGTCAGATCAGCGCCGCCACCGTGGATATCGATCTGTTCGCCCAGATAGTGCATTGACATGCTACTGCATTCGATATGCCACCCAGGGCGTCCAGGACCCCAGGGGCTTTCCCAGGCGGGTTCATCAGGAGCCTGAGCCTGCCAGAGCACAAAATCGAGCGGATCTTTTTTGCGTGTATCCTCTGGGAAGTTGCCACGCTCATTCGCGATAGCCAGCATGGATTCATAGTCCTGTAAACCAACGGCTCGACCGAGTTCACCAAAACTGCTATCTTTACGCACATCATAAAAAACGCAGCCTTCACTCACATAGGCATAGCCACGCTTAATCAGTGTCTCGACAAACTCAATGATACGCGAAATTTCATCAGTTGCGCGTGCATAGACATCAGGCATACGTACATCCAGGGCCTTGAGATCGTTCAAGAAGCGTTCGATTTCCCGGTTGCCTAATTCATTCCAGGTCAGACCAAGCTCACGCGATTTGCGGATGATATCGTCGTCAATATCGGTAACGTTTTGGATATAGCGAACCTTATGACCACGATATTCCAGATAGCGGATCAGCGTATCGAAAGAGACATAGGTAAATGCGTGACCCAGATGGGTCGTATCATATGGTGTAACTCCACATACATAGATACGTACAGTATCATCAATGGGAGTGAAATCTTGCAATGATTGCGTAAGGGTATTAAATAACTTCATGCGTTATTTTCTCCTAGACCAAACAAACGGATGGCATTTGCCGTAGTGATGCGAGCAATTTCTTCCAGGGTCATGCCACGAATTTCGGCCAGCTTTTGCGCGGTATGGCGCACGAAGAGTGGCTCGTTACGTCTGGACTTTTGTGGTTTGGGGACAAGATAGGGACTGTCTGTCTCGACAAGCACGCGGTCCAGTGGTACACGACGAGCAACTTCAGGTAGATCATTGCCCTGTTTGGTGAGTGGTCCTGCGAATGAAAGCATAAAGCCTTCAAATGACAGACATTCCTCAGCTTGTGCGACATTGCCGGAGAAGCAGTGAAATACTCCACGCAATCCTTGTCCGTGCGCACGTAACAGCGCTATGGCATCATCATGCGCATCTCTGACATGGATGATGCAAGGAAGATTGTAGGTGCGAGCAAGTTGTAGGTGAGCACAAAAGACGGTACGTTGTATCTCTCGTGGCGAGAGCATACGAAAATAATCAAGTCCGAACTCGCCAATTGCCACGACTTCAGGCTCTTGAGCCATTTTTCGTAACTGTTCCTCTACCTCGTCTGTGTATGTCGTGGCATCATGAGGGTGAACACCGACACCTGCAAATATTGTGCCGGGATGCGCTTTAGCTAACGCCAGAGCCGCCCGACTAGAGGTAAGATCACAACCTGGGTCTACAATTCGCGTTACTCCTCCAGCTATCGCTGCCTGAATAACGGCTTCGCGATCCCCTTCAAAACGTGAGGTATCGATATGCGCGTGGCTGTCGATGAGCACTCTCTTTAATCCTTTCGTGACAGTCGATAAGCAAGCATAAGAAAGGGAGAGTATAAGCGAAAGAAAGCTCATCTCTCTCCCTGGTTCCTTCACAATTTGTAGTATAGTTGAAGATTTCTTGGAGTGTCAAATGGCTCAATTTTGTCGGCTGAGTTTGATGGGCGTAAACATGATTATCCTGTATTATTGCTGTTTTGGTGAAAAAAAGAGAGGGCAATATCGTTTGCCCTCGTGCTGTATTTGTATGATCTAATCTCAGAATGGCAGTGAAATTTCTGGTAGTGCTGGATTTGGGAGCATTGGTGATAGTGCTGGGAGCAACGCGGAGAAGAGTAATGCCACGATCAGCAGGATACTGAAGGCAATCAGGATACTGCGTGTCTGTAGCATAATCTGCTGAAATCCAGCCGCGATCTGCGTACGAATCGCTCCTGTGATATTGACCACTGCTACTGGCAACGTCCAGAAGGTGATCAGGATCAGATGTGGTGCGCCGTGAGGAATGCCACGGACAGCGATGACCGCGTAAGCCAGGATCACCAGCGCGATATAGATCACGCGGCTCCATGTCAGACCAAGGATACTTGCCAGAGTATGTCTGCCTGCATGCACATCACCTTCAAGGTCGCGCATATTATTGGTATGCACAATGGCAGCAGCCAGCAAGCCTAAAGGTAAGCTGTAGAGGAATACATCATTAGAAACAGATCCTTTGGTCTGAATCATATAAGCACCAAGGGTAAGACATGGACCAAAGATCAGGAAACTGACCAGCTCTGTGAGTCCCAGATTCGAGAGTGAGTATTTGGTAGCACTATAAAAGTAAGCACAGAGCAGCGCAATAAGACCAAAGAGACAGACGAATGGTCCGCCTTCCAGTGATACAACCAGACCGATGATTGCGCCGATGCCTAAAAATACAAGACCAGTTTTTAATACATTGGTTGGCTTTATATGTCCTTGCTCAATGAGTCCACCCGGTCCAAAGGTATTGCTGGTATCGACCCCTTTAAGGTAATCATAATAGTCATTGATGAGATTAGCACCAATTTGTAGTAAGATGACAGCAATAATTGAACCGATAAATAATGAGATATCAAATATACCCACAAGATGAGCGCTTGTAATAGTGTTTGTCCAGGCCAGCACACTGCCAAGTATCACTGGCATCAGAGATAAAGGAATATATTTGAACCGAGCACCGTCAATCCATATCTGAATCCATTCATTGAGGCTACGTCGATACTCGGCTGGCTGCACGACTAATGGTACCGCCATGTTAACTGAATTTAAAGATGCGACCGAATGGACTGCTATCTCTGGTTGCAGGGCTTCGATGGTTTGTAATGAACCAATCGGGATGGTTGGCACTTCCTCGGCCTGAACTGCTTCAGCAGTCACAATCTGCGCTGTCTTGCCAGTTCTTTTCTTTGCAGACTGAGTTGTATTATTTTTTTTGGCTTCTTGTTCTTCTTGTTGTGGAGTACTATCCTGCTCAACAGTACTCTTGTTTTCTTTTTCCATACGCCCCCCTCTCGGCGTGTTGATGAAGTAGAGAGTTTTTGTGCGGGCGTCTTGCACGACAGGGTTTTGTCACATGGTTACTCTCAATTACGGGAAAAGAGTAAAAATAACAGTTATGCAGGTAGGACGCGATAATAATTGCATTCCTGCCCATGCATGATTTTTTTCAGGTCTATATGTTATATAAGACGAACGAATAAGAACAATATGTTCTCAAATCTTACCCTTTTGTGAAAGAATGCCTCTGTACTGTAATATGGCGGATGCTGGTGTCGCTTCCTCTCTTCTTATATACCTGTCAGCTTACTGATGATAGTATATAAAGTCAAGGAAGCGGACCATTTCCTTATTACGGGCATAAAATACATAGCCCCGATATAAGAGTGTAGCATGAAATGAAACGGTTTTGCTATTTATCTTGATCGGCCTTTTCTTGTAATTGTAAACGTTCTTCTAAAGATCGCATTGAACGCTGTAATTGTGATTGGATGACGGCTGCTGTGAGATCTCCTCGTGTTTTCTCTAGAATGCCACGAGCTGCATCTGTTGAACGGCGCAGTCCACCAGTGATGGCATCGGGGAAATCCACTGAGATCAGGATAGCATAGATATCATCCATGTAGCCCAGGTATTGTTCACAGCTTTCGACGTTGCCACGTCGTAACTGGTCGAGCAGGTAGCGGCGCAATTCACCTACAGCTTCTGATAGGCCATTGAGATATGCGGCATAGCTGATGGCAAGTTCGGATGGTTTCGGCAGTAATTGATGGCGTGTGAGGGCCAAAAATGTGACTGCTTCCGCGTATTCTTTCTGCGCATCCTGTACAAAACCGGCGAAGTAGATGTCGCGATGATCCTGAAGGTCACTGTCCATTTCACGTACCAGCGTTGCGGCCTGCGCGATCAATCCGGTTGCCTTTTCAAATTCCTGCCGATGTATGGCGCGGATGCTATTGGCGCAGTAGCGAATAGCCGTACGTGATTTAGGCAATGCTTTTTCCCGTGCCGCATGTTTCAGGCTCAAATATTCTATTGCCTCTCGTCCCAGGTTCTCCATCTGTTCAGACATAGTGATTTGTTCCTTTCTGTAATGGTCATTAGTTTATCATAGTTGAGCAGTGTAGATATGGAAAGCGGGAAGGATGGATAAGGAAAAAGATGGGGCGAGAAATAGGTCTGGTCATAAAAACCAGACCTGTAGAAAGAGCATTGCCAGCTTAATGTAGATCAATCTTTAAGGAGATAGAACATAGGAACAGCTAAAAGCGAGGTCTACGGCGACTTGATTTACGATTGGTGTAGAGGAGAACCGGATAGACTTCAATTTCTGGTGGGAAACGAAGTGTCTGTAAATCCCCTGACCAGAAGAGTTGTTTCATCATCTCTGCTGCTGCGTAGAGTAAATGTTGCAGCGTGGATTCTCGTCCCTGTTCATAAACAGTACTGCCTTCGTAGATAGAGATATCCACAAAACTGGCATTTAATGGTGTACGATCGCTTAAGCGTACAAGATAGATGTCCATCTTTGCGTCTCCATGATCTACTGGGACCATAATCCGCAGTTCTGGTTTCTGGTTAACGATGTCCAGGCGGTAGAATACGCCGTAGTGGTCACGTGAAGCCTGGAAAATAGAGACTTCAGGAATAGCATCACTGCCGAATTGGCGATCTTCGGGTTGCTCCATCTCTACTCCTAACTCTGCCAGAAGATTTTCAAACTGCTCGTCTATGTTCATGTTTGCCCTCTCATGTGTACTGGCTTTAGCTGCATCACTACTTTCGCTCTATATACTTATTCCGATTGTATCAGCTAAAAACGGTAATTATGAAATAGACACAGTTGCTGGCAGGTTGAAGCTATGGGTGTTGAGGAGAATTGAGGGTTGTTCGCCTGGATTAGCCGCCAGCACGTTTGACTTTGTAGCCCATGTCAGTCAATTTGGCCTGTACTTTTTCGCAGTGATCTCCCTGGATTTCGATATTTCCGTCTTTGACTGTGCCACCACTGCCGCACAGTTTTTTTAATTGTTGGGCCAGCGTTGTAAGCGTAGAGGCGGGCAGTCCGGTAATCACCGTCATTGTTTTTCCGCCACGCCCTTTGCGATCCCGCATGATGCGCACAATACCATCACTCTTTTTGGTGGATGCAACGGGCTGATCACAGGTACATTGTTTATATGGTTTGCCACAGTTGGGACAGGTGCTGATGCGTCCTGTCTCGGTAGAATAGACGAGGCGGTCAGACATAATACATTCCCCTTTGGTGAGACTAATATCAGGCATTGTATCATATTCACTCTTTGTCTGTTCGGGTTGTTGTTTCTGGCTGTATTGCGCTGTCGATGTCGTTTCTCTCAAAACTAGCAAGAAAGGCTCTCGCGTATGAATGGGTCTGGGATACTATTGTCGTAGCTATCCCATCATCGTCACTGAATGAAAAAACATAGGTTTCTTGCCATTATGTAATACGATAAATTTGTAAAATCTCTATAAGAATTGAAAATTTATTCAGATTTATATAGATTTATTCTTGCCAACACATCCAATTACGCGCTATTATATGTGAGGATGTTTATCCGATTGGTTTGCGTTGTGATAGTTAGCAAAAAGGAATATTGGTTCGTATGCAAGATCAGAGCGTGTCTCCTGTTTCATCTCAGCCTCAAAAAGCATCTTTTGTTGAGCATTCGGGTGTTGCTCGTTTTCTCGCTGCCTGTCGTCTGCAACAGCCAGACGCTACCCCTGTCTGGTTTATGCGTCAGGCGGGACGTAGCTCCGCTGGCTATCAGGATATACGCAAACAATATGATGTTATCACGATGATCAAGACGCCGGAACTCTGTACGCAGATGACTCTGTTGCCTGTGCAGAGTTTTGGTGTTGATGGTGCAGTTCTCTATGCAGATATTCTGTTGCCTCTGGAAGAGATGGGTTTGAAGATGGAATTGCGGCAAGAAGGTCCAGTCATTCATAATCCACTCCGTTCGCAACAGGACATCGAGGCATTGCGTATCATCAATACCGAAGAATCAGCCGCATATGTGATGTCAGCGTTACGAATGGTGAAACGCGAATTGGAAGGCAAGCAAGCGATCATCGGCTCCGCTGGTGCTCCGTTTACGCTGGCCTGTTACATGATTGAGGGCAAACCCTCACGCGACTATGCTACTGCGAAAGCGTTGATGTATAGCCAGCCAACGCTCTGGTATGCATTGATGGATAAACTGGCTGCCGTGGTTATTGATTACGCGCTGGCACAGGTTCGGTCGGGAGCCGATGTCATTCAGGTCTTCGATAGCTGGGTTGGTGCGTTAAGTCCATCTGCTTATCGGCGTTACGTACTTCCATATATGCAGCGTATTTTTGCTGCTATAAAGGAAGCTGGTGCGCCCTCCATTCATTTTGGTACGGGAACTGCGGCTTTGCTGGACGCGATGGTAGAGGCTGGTAGCGATATCATTGGCGTTGATTGGCGTGTGGACCTGGATGAAGCCTGGCGTCATATTGGATATGAGCGTGGTATTCAGGGAAATCTTGATCCTTCGTTATTGCTTACATCATGGCCTGTGTTAAAGGCGGGAATGCAGGATGTCTTACGACGTGCTGCACAACGGCCTGGCCATATTTTTAACCTGGGTCATGGCATCCCTATGGCTGCTGATCCTGATCTGTTACGGCGTCTGGTTGATGCTGTACATGAACAGACACAACGATAGCTAACTATATCTTTATACTGCACACAAAATGAAATGTTCACATTGTGGTTCTGTGGCGCGGTATAAGGAATAAAGAAATATAAAGGAAGAATACCGATGGCACAGAAACATGTAAGTGCAATGCTTATGACATATGGTTCTCCAAAGACACTTGATGATATTCCAGCGTATGTGAAAAATGTCTACGGTGGGCGTGAGCCTTCACTGGAGGTTCTGACTGAGTTTCGTCGTCGTTATGATCTGATCGGCCTTTCTCCGCTGGTCCGCATTACGCAAGAGCAGGCGAAAGCAACCGAGGAAGAGTTGAATAGAACCAGTACTGATGGGACCGTCTATCATGTAACGGCTGGTATGCGTTTCTCTGATCCATTTATTGTTGATGTATTGCCTGAGACCGTTGCTGGCGCTGATGCTCTGATTGGTGTCATCATGTCTCCGCAGTATTCGCCTATTATTATGAATGGCTATAATAAGGAGCTTGGCGAGGCAGTTGCGAAGTTAAATCGCCCTGATCTTACCTTTAAGATGGCTGAGGATTGGCATTTGCAACCATATTTTCTGGATGCAGTGGCAGATCGCGTTAAAGAGACGTTGAATACTCTGGAGCCAGATGTGCGCGAGCGCATCCCTGTACTGCTCTCCGCTCACAGTATGCCAAAGCGTGTGATCGAGAACGAGCCTGATTATATCAATGATCTCAAGGAGACTGCGGCAGAGATCGCGAAACGTGCCGGTCTATCTGCTGATCGCTGGTCATTCTGCTATCAGAGTGCCGGCCATACGCCCGAAGAATGGTTGAAGCCAGATTTTTCTGATCTCATGCCTGAACTGGAAAAGGCCGGTCATACCCATGTGCTCATTGCTCCGGTGCAATTCCTGGCTGATCATCTGGAGACGATGTATGATATCGAGGTTGGTGCTCGTGAACAGGCTGAGGAGCATGGCATCCAGTTTGTCCGTACACTCTCGCTGAACACCCATCCTTTGTTTATCAAGGCACTGGCTGCGGTTGTGCGTGATACATTGGCTCAAGCACAATAAATAGTTAAGAGGAAAGGAACTGTCTGCTAGCAGGTAGTTCCTTTCTTTGTTGTTAAGCAGTCTTTTTATGCTTCAAAACCGTTTGCAGTTGCTACGTCATGATACCACAGTCCGCTATCTTTGATGATGCGCTGCTGTGTTGGATAATCGACATAGACCAGTCCGAAGCGTTTCTCATATCCAAAGGCCCATTCGAAGTTATCCATCAATGACCAGGCAAAATAACCGGCCATCGGAACACCTTCGCCGATCGCTCGATGGATCTGACGCAGGTGCTCACGGATGTAGTTCAAGCGGCGCTCATCGTGGACATGTCCATCGCTGTCAACTGTGTCGGCATAGGCGGCACCGTTTTCGGTGATATAGATCTTTTTGGGGCTGTAGTCCTGATTGACACGAACCAGCAGATCGTGGATACCCTCTGAGTAGACTTCCCAACCCATCTCGGTATATTCCGCGCCCGGTATCTCAACTCTTTCTGTTTCGCCCAGTGGTGCGCCATCCTTTTGATGAACCAGATTGCGCATGTAGTAGTTGATACCCAGGAAATCAATCGGACGAGCGATAATTTCCGCGTCACCATCTTCGATGTGAGGCGTATACCCCTGGGTATTGAGCCATTCAAGCATATCAGCAGGATACTGCCCTTTGAAGATTGGATCAAGGAACCAGCGATTAGAGCGACCATCATGGAAGCGTGCTGCGAGCTTGTCCGCTTCGGAATCCGTTGCTGCGTACACAGGGGTCAGATTGAGTGTGATGCCCACTTTCGCCTCTGGTCCGCTATTCTCACGCAGGATCGGAACAACCAGGCCATGTGAAAGCAAGAGATGGTGTGAAACCTGCCATGCGATCTTTGGATCATGATAACCGGGCGCATGTTCACCAATCTCATTGCTCAGAAAGGCGGTACACCAGGGTTCGTTATGCGTAATCCAGTTTTTTACACGGTCACCCAGGCGTTGGGAAATGATATTGGTGTAATCGACATACGCTTGTACGGTTTCGCGGCTATTCCAGCCACCAACCTCATCTTGCAGTGTCTGTGGTAGATCCCAGTGATACAGGGTTGCGTATGGCTCAATCCCTGCCGCTAGAATTTTATCAACCAGGCGATCATAAAAATCTAAGCCAGCCTGATTAACCTGACCACGACCCTGTGGCAGAATGCGGGGCCATGCAATTGAAAACCGATACGAATTGACACCCATGCTACGCAAGAGTTCAACATCCTCTGGATAGCGATGATAATGGTCACAAGCAACGGCCCCACTGTCGTTGTTTTTCACTTTTCCTGGCGTTGCACAGAATGTATCCCAGATCGACTTGCCACGACCATCTTCGTCTGCTGCACCTTCTATCTGGTATGAAGCTGTGGCGGTTCCCCAGCGAAAGCTGTCTGGAAATTGAATCATAGAACTACGATTCATTGTCATTGCGCTCCTAAACTAGAGATATAGACCAATATGTGTATATAACCTTATCACATTTAACTATCTTCCTGATAGTCTGTTTTTACCGTTTTTCAGGAAAAGATTATATACAATAAATCATTGATTAATTTAGCGAGCTGTGTTTTTTGTCATCCGGTATATGGAGCTTTTATGATGGAAGGCAAAAAGAAGGGTAGGTCGCGTTTGCTCACCCCTGCCAGGAGCGAGGTGATCTGCCTGATAGCAGGGGCGAAACGGAACCTACCCACGCGAATGCGTCCAGAACCGAACGCAGTCACAAATTTTCTATTACTGTTTTATTATATCTGATATGCAATGAAATGTAAAATAGCAATATGATATATAGAAGACAATCAATGATGAGTTTGCAAAAAAATCAGAGCAGTATAACGTCAATTATTTCTGTTTGATATGGAGAAACTCTGCTATTATAAACGAAAAGATGTGACGAAATGCAGATAATAACGGCACAAACATGCTTTTTCTGATTGATACCAGCGGTGAAGAAGCGGTATAATACATTAATACGACGTCGACTACCAAAAGTATGTACAATGGGGTGCTGATCGCAGGGATGTTGATGTGGAAGGTTCAAGCATATTGATCGATGTGCTGTTTGATATATTGCAGATCGCCAGCCAGGTTGAATGCAAGGTGAAACAGGGCCGATCAGCTTTTGTGCCAGTCCAGAAGTCATGATACCCCATGTGGATGTCAAAATGGGCGAGAGCAAGAGCCAGGAGGCCAAAGAAGAACTAGAACGTCCGTCCGTTGTCTTTGTTGAGATGATGCTATCGACAATGGATGTTTATCTCATCCTATTTGCCGCCTCATGCCCGCCTCCCGCCTCAGAATCGAGGAAAAGATGTACAAAGGTCAATCTGGAATGTGGTCCTGGTTATTTCATCGTATCTCAGGACTCGGCATTTTACTCTTTTTATTCATTCACATTGTCGATGTTTCTATGTTGCTTTTTGGCCCCGCTGTCTACAACAATAGTGTTTTATTATTCGATTGGTGGGTGGTCAGGTTGCTCTCGCTTTCGCTGGTTGTAGCCGTCTTCTATCATGCTTTCAATGGTATTCGTATCATTGCAATTGATTTCTGGCGGAAAGGAGCACGTTACCAGCGGGTTTTATTCGCGATTGTGCTGGTTGTAACAATCATTGTATTCGTGCCAGTCGCTTATATTATTATGCAACCAGTCATTCCCTGGTTAATTCAGTGGCCACCCAGGGCTATTGTGGGTAAATAAGCCTGAGAATCGATGTGTTGAGTAGTGTGTATATGAGGCACTCTATGAAGGAGAATGGTGCATGTTACGTATCTCGACCGGGCGTGGCCCTCGCCCTGTAGGTGGTGGGTTTGAAACGTTTTCCTGGTATTTCTTCCGTATCTCTGGAATTGCTTTGCTTTTTCTGGTAATTCCACATCTGTTTATTATGCATGTCAGCAATAACGTGAATTGTACAACGTATGCATTTGTGGCTGCACGCTATGCAAATCCTTTCTGGCGCTTATTTGATTGGTTGTTGTTGACGCTTGCTTTGACACATGGCATGAATGGTTTGCGTATTGTTATTGATGATTTTGTACGAAGCTCTAGCGCACGTATCTGGTTGTTGTCTGTTGCTGCGCTTGTCTTGCTCGCATTTTTTATGCTGGGCACTATTACACTGATTACCTTTCACCCTGCTGCTAATGTGGGTTTAAACTGTGTGTAGGAACAGGTTGCATAGAGTAATCATGATGAGGATAACGACTTATGTATCAGAAGTTTGATGTTGTGATTGTTGGTTCTGGTGGGGCTGGTCTGATGGCGGCGATGCAATTGCCAAATGCGAGCGTGGCTGTTTTAACGAAAGTGTATCCGACTCGTTCTCATACAGGAGCCGCGCAGGGTGGGGTCGCTGCTGCTTTAGGTAATAAAGAAGAAGATCACTGGAAATGGCACATGTACGATACGGTAAAAGGTGGTGATTACCTTGTCGACCAGCCTGCTGCCGAAGTGCTGACGCGCGAAGCCATTGATGCTGTCTATGAACTGGAGCATCGTGGATTGCCGTTTAATCGTACTCCTGATGGACGCATCGATCAGCGGCGTTTTGGTGGTCATACGCGCAATTATGGCGAGGGGCCGGTGATGCGTTCGTGTTATGCCGCTGACCGTACCGGACATATGATTTTGCAGACGATGTATCAGAGCGCGATTAAAAATCAGGTTCGTTTCTTCAATGAGTTTCTGGTCTTGGATTTGCTGATGAATGATGGTCAGGCATGTGGGGTGGTGGCAATGGAGATCCGTTCTGGGGAGATTCATACATTCCATGCGAAGGCTGTTCTGTTCGCGACCGGCGGCTATGGTCGCGCATGGCGTGTGACCAGTAACGCGTTTGCCTGTATGGGTGATGGCATGTCGATTGCGTATCGACGTGGTATTCCGTTGCAGGACATGGAGATGTACCAGTTCCATCCTACTGGCATCTATAAAGTGGGTGTCTTGCTCAGTGAGGCTGCTCGTGGTGAGGGTGGCAAGATTCTCAATGGCAAGGGCGAATATTTCATGGAACGCTATATGCCGACCCTGAAAGATCTGGCTCCTCGCGATATTGTTTCGCGTTGTATTGTGCAGGAGATCAAGGATGGGAATGGGGTAGACGGAAAAGATTATGTATATCTTGACGTACGCCATTTAGGGAAGGAAACAATTCAGGAGAAACTACCTGATATTACTGATTTTGCTCGTAACTATCTGGGTGTAGAGCCGATTACGGAGCCAGTACCTATTCAACCTACGGCTCACTATGCGATGGGTGGTATTCCAACTGATCTGGATGCACGTGTTGTGCTGGATGCACAATGGACGCCGTTGCCTGGTTTTTACGCTGCTGGTGAAGTTGCCTGTGTCTCGGTTCACGGCGCGAATCGTCTGGGCACAAACTCGCTGGTTGATCTACTGGTGTTTGGACGGCGTGCGGGTAAACATATGGCAAAATTCATTCAGGAGAATGATTATGTGCCATTACCTGATGGCGCGGAGGAATATACACGTGAAATGATAGATCATCTTTATAGCTCAACTGGTGGTGAATCTGCGGCGCGTGTGCGCAGTGAGATGCAGAATGAGATGATTGATAATGTGTTTGTTGAACGCACAGATAAAGGTTTGCGTCACGCGCTTGACACGATAGCTGGTTTGCAGACTGCTTACAAGCAGGTGCAGTTACAGGACAAGGGTAAGCGCTTTAACACGGAATTAGTCGAAGCCATTGAACTTGGGTTTTTGC
Organism: Dictyobacter sp.; assembly: GCA_035493535.1. Classification (GTDB taxonomy): domain Bacteria; phylum Chloroflexota; class Ktedonobacteria; order Ktedonobacterales; family Ktedonobacteraceae; genus Dictyobacter. The sequence continues at coordinate 54,899 of DATJIE010000049.1, read as the reverse complement.
TTGATTGTTCGGAAGCGACCATTCATGGTGCGTTGGCTCGTACTGAGAGCCGTGGCGCTCATTTCCGCCTTGATTATCAGAAGCGAGACGACGAAAATTGGCTGAAGCATACGCTCGCGTATCAAGGTGAAAAGACGCATGATGTACGTCTGGCTTATAAAGATGTCATTCTCGTCGATGATCCACAATTCAAGCCGAAGGAACGTAAGTATTAGGGGGAGATATTCGTGAACATACAAGTACGTATCAAACGCTATGATCCCGAGCGTGATGCCAAGCCATATTGGGATGAATTTCGTGTGGAGGCTGATCCGATTGATCGCTTGCTCGATGCTTTGAATACCATTAAATGGACGATGGATGGTACATTGACCTATCGTCGTTCTTGTGCGCATGGTGTGTGTGGTTCGGATGCGATGCGTATTAATGGACGCAATCGTCTGGCCTGTAAGGTTTTGATTCGTGATGTTGGCAATAAAGTGACCATCGAGCCAATGCTGGGTTATCCCGTGATTAAAGATCTGGTTGTGGATATGGAGCAGTTCTTTGACAAATACAAGTCGGTAAAACCATATCTGATCAACGAGGATAACGAGCCTGGCACCGAGCGTTTACAGTCACCGGAGCAGCGTGCGCGTTTCGATGAAGGCACAAAATGTATTCTCTGTGGTGCCTGTACTGGTTCCTGTCCGTCAATCTGGGCGAATCCGAACTGGGTTGGTCCTGCATCGATTGTCAATGCGCATCGCTTTATCTTTGATAGCCGGGATCAAGGTGCGGATGAGCGTTTGCAAATCCTTGGTCGTCGAGATGGTGTCTGGCGTTGTCGTACGATCTTCAATTGCGCTGACGCTTGCCCACGTGGTATTCCTGTGACCGAGCTGATCGAAGATGTGAAGCGTGCGATTGTCTATGGTGGCCCTGAAGAAGTGAAGTAGTTAAAAAAGAAGAGTACGCATTACTGGTGTGTTGTTAAACAGTATTTGACTGTCTGGCAACACACTCCAATGAGACAATGATGGAGAAGCGTATGACAATTGTGGCTGAAAGCTGGCGGCATCATGATATCATCACGAATAGCATACGAATGCATTATGTGATGCAGGGTGAGGGGCCATTGATCGTTCTTCTGCATGGCTTCCCTGAATTCTGGTATTCCTGGCGCTGGCAAATACCTGTATTGGCGGATCTTGGCTATACTGTGGTCGCGCCAGATTTACGGGGCTATAACGATAGCGATAAGCCAATGAGTGGCTATGATATGCCCAATTTGTTGCGAGACATCGTAGGCCTGATCAAGGGGTTAGGATATAACAAAGCGATTATCATCGGTCATGATTGGGGGGGAGTACTGGCATGGGTATTTTCGACAACATATCCTGATTTGACTGAACGTTTGATTGTATTAAATGCTCCGCATCCAGAGGCTTTTCGCCGTGAATTGCGTACGGCAAAGCAATTGCGTAAGAGCTGGTATGTGCTGGCATTTCAGCTACCCTGGTTGCCTGAATATACTCTGGGTCGTCATGACGCAGAAGCTATTGGGCGCTTAATCTATGAGAGTGCCGTACAGAAGTCCGCATTCCCTGCTGAAGTGCTGGAGCAATATTGTATTGCTATGAATAAGCCCGGTTCTCTACGTGCCAGCATTACCTATTATCGTTCTCTCCTTCGTCATCCTCTCGATTCTCTGCGTGCTGTACAGGCAAATACGCTTACTTCCGCGCCGACCCTGTTAATCTGGGGAGAGCAAGATGTGGCGTTGGATCGAGCGTTAACACAAGGGCTTGAAGAATGGGTACCTGATTTGCAGGTAAAATCTATCGCAGATAGTGGTCATTGGGTGCAGCAGGAGAAGCCAGAACTGGTTAATACATACCTCACTGAGTTTTTACGCTCATGATTGTTTCTGAGCAAAAGTGGTCAGTGTGTATTATATAGATGGTGGTCCAGATACGTTGGCTTCCCTGTTAGAGCAGACGTAATTTTGTGCGAGCCAGCCGTTTGGCTGGACTTTTTGTGCTGGCTACTGTATGAGATGAGCGCTGCATTTGGAAGACGAGTTGCATAATTGATTCTCGTTGTCCTGGTTTATCATGTTGTTCTACTTCCGTTGATTTCTGTGCTTTCTCATCATTATTTTTCTCAGTATCAATTTCCGGGGACTGCATCGCTGGTTGTACTTGATCAGCTTCAATAACCTGCTCCATCCATTGCATGCCACAGATACCACATATCCCATGACTTGCCTCGTAGAGCTTGGGTAAAGGGGACGGCGAAAGTCTTTCCCCTGCGCTGTTAATCAGGCGCAAACACCAAGCACACTGACGCACCATATCTCCACATCCTTTCCTGGCAGGCGCTTTTCAAAAAGATTTTATATCAGTATTATAAAAATCCATATAGGCAGTTATATAAAACATCCTCCTCTACTGATCTCATACCTGGAAGTATTCATAATCATTACTATCTGGCTTGTTTTATCTGCGTTTGACAACGACGCTGATGCGCCTTGTGTGTTCCATATTGTCAGTTGGAACGGCGATGTCTGGCAAGATGCTGGTGTTTATCGCTTCTCTGATCTATTATGTTCCACTGTATCTTGCTCATCTTAATGGAAGAAAAGATGATTTGTTGATTTTGCCGTTGTGTTTTGCCTATCGCGATAGAGTAGAGAGATCAGAAGACAACGCAGTGCCGTTGGCGCTGTGAGATGAGGCGTTATCTATCTGACTATTCTGATTGACCTGATCTTATCCAGAATAGGAATCTACTTTTCCATGAAAAACAAAACAGAAGGCATTACAATCTGAATTTATACAGGGAAAATCAATCTTTTAAATACCAATACCGCTTTCATGCCTTTTTAATCGTTCACATATAACTTTCGCTATAAAGTAAATACTATTGTAGTAACGAAATATGTGCCCAAAAGTCACTTCATTCATCTTTCATTTTCTGGTTTCACTGAACAGTTACGGCGACGCTATCATAACCGGACGCACCATTGGGAAGTGGCGGAGCTGGTTGTGGATTTTGTACATTGCCTTCCATGTCAATGGCGCGGACAATAATTGTTGTTTGACCTTGCTGAGGCTGCCAGGGAAGTTCCCATATAACCCAGGTAAATGCGGATAACGGACGTTTCAGTGTTGCTGCTTTCCAGGTTTGTCCACCATCGATGCTAACATCTACCTGACTGATGCCTTTATTGCCGGAGAAGGCAACGCCAGCGATATAGGTTGGTTTATTGGCGGCAATGGTTGTATTCGTTTGTGGTGTATCGATACGGGATGTCATACGTACTTCAGCGGAGTCGCTCCACCCATTTTGTTGCCAGTAGCCTTGATAATCTGTATTCACGACCTCAATGCGGTTGATCCATTTGACGTGTTTCATGCCGTAGATACCGGGTACCAGCAGACGAGCAGGATAGCCATGATCTTCTGGAAGTGTCTGTCCATTCATGTGTAGAGCAACCAGTGTGGTTGGATCCAGCGCTTTTGATAAGTGGATACTATCGCTGTAGCCATCGGCGGCGTAGAGCACGACTTTTGTGGCTCCCGGTTTGATACCGCCAGTGCGGTTGAGCAAATCAACCAGAGGGATACCTTCCCAGAGCGCATTGCTCATATAGCTTCCCCCGACTTCGTTGCTGATGCACATCAGTGTTTCATACTGTTGTTTCATCGGTAGAGCTGTTATTTCACTATAGTTGAGGGTATATGCTCTATCAACCTCTCCATTTATTGTCAGTTGCCATGTCTGGCCGTTGACGGTAGGATCGGAAACAAGGTTTTTTGAAACCTTATAAAAGTCCTGATTGGATGTAATCTCAGGTGAGAGATTATTGACGGGTTGAATGGTACCATAATTGGGCTTTGGAGGAGGTGTAATCTTGCTCTGATAATTCTTGAGTAGATTTGATTGAGTTTGTGAAGAGAGCGTTGATGCGACTGAACCAGTTGTGCTTGTAATGAAACGCCATGCCGCATAGCCCAGTGCGCCGATGCCGATGACGATGGCTCCGCGACGGATGAAGATGCGGCGTTGTATGCGCTGTTGAGAACGTTCATATTCTGTGAGTGGTGAAATCTGTGCACGCTGGTAGAGCCAGTTGTACAGCCAGACAAACGCTAAGCCATACACGATGCCCACGAGTGTTAAACTCAGGATTGTAGCAGGGACTCCTGTGGTAAGTGATGAGCCGAAGATGCCTGATCCTGTCGCGGGCAGGAAGAGGAAGCCACTGAGCAACCAGAGAACCAGTGCCAGGATAAGGCCACTGAGCCAGGAAAGCGTGCCAGTTTTGCCATGTCCTATCCATCGTAACTGCTTATTTGAACGGGCCTCAACAAGGACATTCCATAGACCTCCACAGAGCGCAAAAATAAGGCATTGCCCGATCAGCACGACATAGAAGAGATAGTGTTTCGCATCGCCACCTATCGTGTTATGGAGATAGGTGAAGAGTTGCAATGGCATAGCTAGCGCGATGGCAGCACCCAGAATATCAGGTAGTGAGACGCCGTTGATTGTGAAACTCAGCAGAATCATTACCGCACTGGCAATGATGCCTGCGAGCAAACCAGCCTGGAAACCTAGATCCCAGCGTTCTTTTTTTGATATCGATAAATCTGTTGATATTGTTTTTGTATCCATAAACCAGTTCTTTTCATGAAGTAGAGTTCTCTAAACGTGAGTTTGTCATTGTCATATATTGACATAAAACACTACTCTCTAAGTAATAATTATACACTTTTATTTTGCCAGGAAAGATCTTTATAGGAGTTTATTTGGATGTGGAGTTTATAATCATGGCAACGGTTGTATCCTGAATAAGATACAACCGTTGCCATTCTTTATGCTTGCAAGGGATCTTCTACAGGCAACTGTGTCATCTCGATGAAGCCTTCACCAGGTTTATAGTCTGGTGATTGATGCCGGAAGTAGGTGTTATAGAGTTCGGCGTAGTGACTGCGCTGCTGCATCAATGTCTCGTGACGGCCCTCTTCGAGGATGTTACCACGGTCTATGACAATAATGCGGTCGGCATGGCGGATGGTTGAGAGACGGTGCGCGATGACAATCGCGGTGCGATCCTTGAGAATCACATCGAGTCCTTCCTGTATTTGTGCCTCTGTTAAGGGATCAATGCTGGCTGTCGCTTCATCCATAATGATAATCGCCGGGTCCTGTAACAGTACACGAGCCAGTGCAACGATCTGCCGTTGTCCCATTGATAGCGCTTTGCCAGTTTCGCCAACGGGTGTTTGTAGACCTTCTGGCAGCGCATCCAGCCAATCTCCACCACCGATATGGCGGGCAACTGTCTCAATCTCCATATCAGTCGCGTCCGGGCGAGCATAGCGGATATTATCGGTGACCGTTCCTGAAAAAAGAAACGGGAATTGTGGAACGATACCGAGTTGGCGTCGATATGCGTGCAGATCGAATGTGCGAATATCCTGCCCATCGATGGATAATTGTCCACCCTGGAATTCATAAAAGCGAGCTATTAATTTGCCAATGCTTGATTTTCCTGCTCCGGTATGCCCGACAAAAGCGATTGTTTCTCCTGCTTTGATATGCAAATTGAAGTTTTTCAATACCGTCTGTTTATCATCATAACTGAAGAACAGGTTTTGGAAATCGATAGTGCCTTCAATGCGTGTGGGGGGGTGTTGTGCTGTCTGTTGGATGCGTGGCTCTGCATCCAGAAGGGCGAACACGCGCTCACTGGCTGCCAGACCTAACTGAAACTGGCTCCAGAAGGATGCGATACTGGTCAATGGTAACCACAGTAGACCGATACTTTGTACAAAGAGGAACCATTCACCCGCCGAGATAGTATGCCCAAGTACATCCAGACCACCAAAGTAGATAACTATCGTTGTGCCAGCATTGGCAATCATGACCAGTATTGGAAATATACCATTGTAGAGAAAGCCAGAACGGACATTGACATAGTATGATTGCTTGTTGATATCCTGAAAAGCATCAAACATGTTTTGTTCCTGACGGAAGTTTTTCGCAATCGTGATGCCACTGATTACTTCCTGCACATTAGAGTTTACACGTGCCAGTGATCGCTGTGCCTGTCGCGTAAGGCGGCGAGCCAGACTGCGAAAGCCCAGTGCAATCAGGATGATGACTGGCATAATGGTCATTGACAGTAATGCCAGATGCGCATTGCGGAAAAAGAGAACAGCGGCAATAAGCAAGAATAATAAAACTTGACTTAGAAGATTCAATATCAGTGTCACGACCGTTGCGAAACTGTCTGTGTCGGAAGTGACGCGACTGATGATTTTCCCTGACGAGAATTCGTCGAAGAATGACATATCGCGTTCCATTACCGACGCGAACGTATCCGTACGCAATTTGAGCACTACATCACCAACCGCAATGGCGGTGAAGTGTTGACGAAACATGTTACAGGTCCATGATAAGGCGGCGGAAACCAGGATGAGTCCGACCAGAAGTAATGCTGTATGTAACACCTGTGTACCCACCAATGCATCAAGGCTCTGCGCAATAAGTAATGGGAATGCGGTATCCAGACACGAACCCAGCACAACCAGTATGGTAATAACCAGCATCAAACCTACTTTGGGGCGGAAGTAACTGATAATGCGTTTGATTAATTGGCGATCTGTATAGGTACGGTCATACGCCTCCGCATCCAGCCCTTCCATGATAAAACCCATAGGTGCATGTTCCTTTCTGAACTATTCTTGACCAACAACGACGGACGCTGGAGTGACAGGATCATAGTGTGAGAAAATTCTCTGGTAGGTTTCACAACTCTTCATCAGTTCGTCATGTGTGCCCTGAGCGATCACTTCTCCACGTTGCAGGACAAGGATAGAGTCAGCCCAGCGGATTTGTGAGAGCCGATGGGTAATCATCAGTGTTGTTCGTCCCTGTTGCACACGTTGCAGTGCATGCTGGATCTCATCTTCGGTTGCACTATCAATCGCACTCGTCGAATCATCCAGAATGAGAATACAAGGATTGGTTAATAACGCACGTGCGATAGCAAGTCGTTGGCGTTGCCCCCCGGAGAGTGTCACACCTCGTTCGCCAATCTCGGTGTCATAGCCATGTGGAAATTGCTGGATAAATTCATGTGCCTGAGCGTCATGTGCTGCTTGCTCAACCATTGCCTGATCAACCTTTTGCTCTTTTAAGCCGTAGGCAATGTTTTCGGCGATTGAGCGCGAGAAGAGGAAGACGTCCTGCTCAATGGTAGAAATTTGTGAACGTAGAGCATCCAGATTCCAGGCACGCACATCGATACCATCGATCTTTACGCTTCCTGACTGTACATCATAGATGCGGTTTACCAGTTTCGTCAGGCTACTTTTGCCCGCGCCTGTCTGTCCTACAATCGCGATTGTCTGACCGGGAGTCGCGTGAAACGAAATGTCTTTGAGGATCGGCGTATTGCTATATCCAAACGTTACATGCTCGAAAATTAGATCACCATGCATTTTCCCTTGATGACCCTGTTCATTTTCATCCAGATTAGTCTCCTCATTCAGCAGTGCAATGATGCGTTTCGCGCCAGAGATGCCTAACTGTACCAGACCAAAGCTCCAGATAGACATAAAGGTCACAAATCGAAGATTGGTCATTAAACCGATAAAAGCAATCAGATCACCTATGTTGATTTGATGTTGTGAGAGCAGATAGAGTCCATGGAGAAAAGCCAGCGCCAGCGCGATCCCAAGTAATAATGTAGGTAGGTAGCGTCCCTGTATCTTGCCATTTTCAACATAGTAATCACGATAACGACCAGCTCGCGTGGTGAATTTTGCGATTTCTTGTGGTTCTTGAGCGGTAGCCTTCACGACCTCAACACCTCTGACCGCTTCGTTCAGCGTCGCGTTCGTTTTACCAAATTCTTCACGCATTCTGTCAGAGACGGGACTGAGCTTGCGTGAGTAGTAGCGTAACGCAATCAGAAACATAATGGTGTAGAGCACCGGGACCAGCAGGAGCCGTAAGTTCAGAAAACCGATAAAAATCAGGATAACGGCCAGACTACTGAACGAGTCAAAAATAGTATCAAAGGCCGGAGAAACCATATCGCTCAGTTGTGACATATCGTTGGTGGCACGGGCCATCACGTCGCCAACCTGTTGACGATTATGGAAGGTCTGGCTCTTGCCAAGTAAGTTGCTGTATAATTCTTCTCGTGCATCACGAGTGAAACGTTTGCTTAATACCTCCGCTGAAAAGCGAGCGGAAAGATCAATACTTCCCTGCACTAAAAGTAGTGCAAGCAGAATCAGGGTAATAGAGATAAGTTGTGGTAGCCCTGTTTGTCCGCGTTGTACGGCATTGAATGCTTCTCCTGTAAACAATGGAATGGTTGAGTAGAGCGCATTTGTGGTAACGGCCATGAACATGCCACCAAAAAGAAAAAACTTATAGCGAAGTAGATGTGATACTATCCAGCGCACTGGACCAGAACGATTGTATTGATAATCATTGGCAAGCGTAAATTCGCTTCTGGCAGACAATGGATACCTCCCTGGTTGTGGTTAGGTCACATAAGTGAGAGCGTGCTTTTTATTGTACCTGAGAATTCATGACACCTGCTGTCAGGTTTTCTCTAGTATTCTATTCCATCTCAACAGAGCAAAAATGGTAATTTTAAAATTCACGACATATTTTAAAGCGAAATAACAATATAATATTTGTATGTGTCAGTATAATGGATAATGTGTTCTATAACACTGTGTAAGATATTATGGCGGGTATAAGCGTTTGAGAGATGTTATTATAGATGTGGGGAGGCGTGGTTGATGGCAGGGTCATGGGATCGCCATATGAAGCATCTTGTTGGGGAGGCTCCACAGGATTTTGTGCAATGGCTTGTTCAAGGTGCGAAATATGAACGTGAGGTTTCGCCTCATCTATCAAATCGAAGTATTGATGCAGACATATTGTACGAAATTTCCATTGAAGATCAGTCTTATCTACTCCATATTGAATTTCAAAAACGTAGTGATTCCGATATGGCAAGACGTCTTTGGGAATATAATGTTTATGCGACCTGTAAATTTGCGAAACCTGTTTATTCATTTGTGATCTATTTACAGGCGGATAAGCAGGTAGCAATTTCACCCTATGTATGGAAAGTGCATCGGGATCTGGAGATTCACCGTTTTCAGTTTGGGGTTATAAAATTATGGGAGATCCCAACGCAGAACTTTATCGACATGGGATTGCGTGGTTTATTACCATTGCTCCCGTTGACGCATGAAGGGATGCGGCACGAAGTTGTTGATGCGGCTATTGCAGGGCTGTCCTCCTCGGATGAGAAACCTGCACCAGAACTATTGGCTTTAACGTATAGCATTGCGGCGTTAGTTTTTCAACAAGTGGAAGATCAGGATTGGCTTCGGAGGAGATTTAGCATGTTTGAGGATATTTTGACAGATAGCTGGGCCTTCAAAGAGATGAGCCAAAAGGCGTGGGATAAGGGATTGCAACGGGGGATGGAAGCCGGGATGCAGAAGGGAATGGAAGCCGGGATGCAGAAAGGGCGCTTGGAAGGGATACGACTGGTTATCATGGATATTGCTCAGGCTCGTTTTCCTGCGCTTGTACCTTTTATCCAGAACAAATGCAAACAGATGGATACGCTGGAACAGTTACAAGATTGTATTCGTTCTGTTTCCACTGCTGTTAGTGAAGAAGAATTGCGCCAGAAACTGCTTTTATAAGCCTGGATCGTGCATACAGATGATGCAATTTTGGCATGAGCCAGGGAAGAGAACATTTCCTTTTTTTTCATAAGTGACGATGGTTTCTTCCTGTACTTCTCTTTGCTGTGTGTTATTGAGTCTGTAGTCCCTCTAAATGTGAAAAATTTGACGGTCATGGCTATCGAGGGTTATAATCACACGGATAGCTATCAATTTATGGGAGATTTATAGCCTCTTTCTGTCTTCCCCATTGCATCGTTGTTTAAGGAAAATTGTCCAATGCCAAAAATGTATGGATGGGTGCGTGAGGTAGTGCCCGACAGCCCTGCTGATCGTGCGGGGTTACAACCTGGAGATCTTGTTCGCACCATTAATGGTCATTTGATTCGTGATCTGGTAGATTATCGTTTCTATGTTGCCGACGAAGATCTTGAAATTGGGTTTGATCGTCAAGAAGCACAGCACGCCGTGCGTGTGACAAAAGGCATTGATGAGAACCTGGGGGTATTGTTTGGTGAGGAGCCGACCCCGTTTATCCGCCAATGTGCAAATAAGTGCGTGTTTTGTTTCATTAAAGGTCTGCCTGAACGCTATTCATCGCAGCCTGGTTTACCTCATGGCATGCGCTCCTCATTGTATATTAAAGATGATGATTATCGCTATTCGTTCCTTTTCGGGAACTTCATTACTCTGACCAATCTGAAAGAACTAGATTGGCAGCGTCTCGATGAACAGAAGTTGACGCCGCTATATGTTTCCGTGCATACGACCAATCCTGATTTGCGTCGGAAACTGGTTGATGGCCCACGTGCGGGTGAGATTATGGAGCATATTCAACGACTGGGCGAGATGGGAATTACTTGCCACACCCAATTGGTGACGATGCCTGGGATTAATGATGGGGCTGAACTTGAGCGAAGCATTCGTGAGTTGACGGCACTGCGTCCTATTGTGGAATCTATCTCGGTTGTGCCAGTTGGTCTGACGAAATATAACAATATGATGAAGACCGGCGAACTTCCCGCATTGCGCCATTTTACCAGTGAGGAAGCTGCGGCTGTTATCGATCAAGTAGAGGTTTATCAGCATGAATTTGAGGCTCAAGATCTGGATAAGACGCCTTTTGTGTACCTCTCTGACGAATGGTATTATCTGACCCGCCGTGAGTTTCCCGCCGCGCAACATTATGGTTTCTATTCCCAGATTGAGAATGGTGTGGGAATGACGCGCTTCTTGTTGGATCAATGGGCCAGAAGTAAAAAACGTTTGCCATCCCACATGCCTCAGTCTCAGCGGGTTGTGCTGGTGACCAGTACAATGGCGCAGCCCATCATTGAGGGTCTTGCTGCTGATATGCGCCAGATCGATGATCTTGATGTAGAGGTGTTACCAGTTATCAATAAGTTTTTTGGTGCTGAGGTGACGGTTGCTGGCCTGCTCTGTGGTCAGGATGTGCTTGATGCGCTGCATGAAAAGGCTACACAGACTGACCTGATTCTGTTACCACGCGTCATGCTGAATAATGATGGTACACAGTTTCTGGATGATATCTCTGTGGAAGAATTTAAACAGCAGTTGGCTCCTGCTCGTGTCGAGTTTGTTCGTAATGCACAGGAGACGATTGATGCTGTGCGGGCGCTGGCGGGCATCACCCAAAGAGGTGAGCGCAAGCTTGTGCGTGTTCAATCTCGCTTGTAGCATTTCGCACTATGGTGTGCTGGTGAGACATACAAGTAATGCTGACAGCGTAAAATGTGCGTAGAGAATATAATATATTATAACTTTTATGTATAGATATATCATATTCTCTACGCGCATTTTTGTATAAATTAATTTGCGGAAGTCGATTTTATCTGACGTACAATGCGCCATGTGGTTGGCAGGAGCGCAACTGCGACGATAATTTTTATCAAGTCGCCAGGAATAAATGGCACCATTCCTTCCAGAAATGCGACATAGAGTGAACTATGAGTGAAAATACTGAGCCAGGATACACCGCATATATAAACAATAATTGTGCCAATTAGCATAGCGATTACTGCTGTACTATATTTGCGATCCATTCCTCGTTCACAGAGGATACCCACAACGTATGCTACGATGGGCATCGCCCAGAGATAGCCAGCACTGGGACCTGTGAGATGAGCTAAGCCGCTAGCTCCTGCTGCGAATACTGGTAAACCTGCAACGCCTTCAAGGAGATAAAGCAGCGATGTTAATAGACCACGTTTCCCTCCCAGTGTAGCTCCAATCAGCAAGACTACGAAGGTTTGGAGTGTAAGAGGAATTGGTGTAAATGGTAATGGTATGATAACCTGTGAACATAAGGCCAGCAACGCGCTACCACCTATGACCAGCATGCCATCCTTCACAAGGTTGCTGGTGCGTGAAATGCGTGCAGGTATAAATTGATCGGCGAGGGTTGTTCCTGGTGCAATAGCCATAAAAAACTCCTTTCTGGAATGAGATTGCTCTGATAATAGTTTCCTCTACTTGCTGAGCAAGCGTTTGGCCTTTCTCAGTGCGATATGTACTTCCAGATACGGAGTTTATTATACAGTATTTTGTGTGAACTATGGTTCCCTGTCTCAGGCAATTAATTCAGCGCTATCATGTTTCGGATCATTTACCATACGGGAGACCGCTCGTACCATCATTGCGCTGGCTGTGTAGGGCTTGAGTAGTGGTAACAGTATTTGATTGTCATGGATCTGTGGGTCCAGCCATTGCTCTCTCTCTTCAGGGGAAAGAATGACCGGCATACGATTGTGAATAGGGGCCATGAGTTCGTTTGCATCTGTTGTGATGATTGTGCAGGTGCGTAACTGTTGTCCCTCTGGATTTTTCCAGGTGTCCCATAAACCTGCAAAGGTGAACGGAGCCTGATCCTGCATCTGGATATACATTGGCGTTTTGGACTTGGATCCGGATTCTTTGGCCCATTCATAGAAACCATCAGCGACGATCAAACAGCGTTTTGAGTGCAGTAGACGACGGAAACTTGCCTTTTCCGCCAGCGTTTCCGCACGTGCGTTAATCATGCGTGATCCAATACTGGCATCTTTCGCCCACGAGGGGATCAATCCCCAGCGTAGCAGATCAAGATGGGTATCTGTATCGTGCATGACTGTTACAATGTCTTGTGTTGGCGCGATATTGTAACGTGGGGTTGTTCGAAGTGAGGCAGGCACACGTACCTGCAAGGCCTGAGCGATGCTGCCTGGATTGTGTATAAGAGTATAACGACCGCACATCTGTTTCTTCTCCTCCTTTTTACTTATGGCATAGAGGGTTTGGGTTCTGTGATTCGCCACTATTTATGCATACGGGTGTTTCATTGCATTTATGCTATTCTTCTTTATTACGATGAAAGCGGTCATGCAGACATGCCTATTCTTTATTATTGTATGGGATGTCTACTAATGAAGTTATGAGATAGGGTTATGCGGCAGAGGGGCAAGAGATGGTTATACGAAATGAAATAAGCAAATTGAAACCGTTTTTTTTGTTGGGCATCGTGTATTTTTTTTGTTGCGGTTGCAGGCTGTAGCTGTTTCTTTGAGGTATGTGTGAACGGGAATAGGATCGTTGTGGAATGCTTACTGGTTTTTGATACTGATCAGGTTTAAGTTGTGTAGATATGGTTGTCAGGTAGGGAGCAATAGGCTCCTTCTCAATTGATTGTGCTGGTTGCACTGTATAACCCCACTCGTTCAGGATTTGCGTTAGATAGGGTGCATCTTCTGGGGCCAATCTGAGCGCGGAGGCATAAGCAGGCAAGGTGGATTCAATCTGTTTACAATACTGTTCCCAATAGCATGTCAGGTCAAAGTTCTGGTCACGATGAAATTGATCGGGTGTGATGTTTGCCTGACGGATATATGCGACATTGAATGTATGATATTGCTCATTGCTGTAGCCAATTAGATACCAGACATCAGCTTTCGCAACTAATCCATACGGCTCAAGCAGACATTCATTAATGTTTTGTTCTGCTGTGAAGTAAGTAATGAACAGTTTGTGTTCCTGTAACACTGCTGTCTGCAGCGTTTGTAGACAGGTTTGGAAATGTTGTTGATGATGCCACCATGACGTATCCAGGTAAATACGTTGTTTGATTTGCTCTGCTTTTTTACGACTGACTTCAGGAAGTGCCGCTTGCAGTTTGAGCAGCGCATCGGAGAATGCTGTTTGCATGCCCAGGTCCGCGAGCGGGGTTGTTGCAGTTGAGAGAAAGAGTGCCTGCGTCTCGGTATCTGTTAGACCCGTTAGTCTGGTCTGGTAGCCTGCTAATAGGCTACAGCCGCCATTTGGTCCTCTCTCCGTATACACTGGTATACCCGCGATACTGAGTGCTTCAAGATCCCGATAGATGGTGCGCTCCGAAACTTCGAGTTGCAGCGCGAGATCATGGGCCGTCATGCGCCCTTTATTTTGTAGTAGCAGTAGGATCGAGATTAATCGATCTGCACGCATGGGAAAGTCCTCCATATAGGGTAATGGGAACATTCGGTTGCGTTTTCACGATAGCATAAAAATACAAGAAAGTCCAGCGATAGCGTGGATAGTGATTAACGGAACCCTGAGTAGAATTATTGATATTTTGGACTTTTTTGTCTTAAATACGTAGATACCAATAGAAGTTCTGTATGTTCTATCTGAAAATTTACAGTGTAATAAAAAGAGATGAGGCAAGGAGCATAAAATTATGGATCATCACCATCATCATCCAGGTGGAATGGGACCAGAGCACCATCACCATCATCACCCGGAAAGAGGATATTATGGCCCTGGATTTGGTTGGGGACGTGGTTGGCGTGGTCGAAGATGGGAGAGAGAGCGTATGTATCGTGAGCGCAACGGGTGTTTAGGCTGTTCGGGTTGCTTATTATGGCCTTTTGTTATGATTGTAGCCGCGATTATTATTGCTTACTTTGTTTTTTAAGTATGCATGTTTCCTTATTATATTATGTATATGCCCTTCTCATCTTAATAGTAGAAGGGCATATTTATTTATTTGTTTGATGCCTCGTTCCCATTGTATATTTAACTTTCGATAATTGTGCGTGTTTTTTTGCTTCTTATCTTTAAATTCATTGTTAGTTACTCTGTTGTTTCTAATGAAATATACCCTGGTTTTTATTATAGTGTTAAGAGGTAGAACAGAGAAATTGATGAACGATTATAAATGGTAAATGTGAAAATGCCATAAAAATGCCACTGAAATGCCCTTTTATCATTATGTCTGACAAGAAATTGTCATAAAAATGACATAAAAATGCAATTCATGAATGAAAGAAAAAATTGTATGAATATATCAGGTGCAATAAAGATGTTTTTACAAAAGTTGCACAGAAGATTTTAGAATTAAAGGAACAGAAAAGGGTAAATCTACATGAAACGAATATTCTCGTTTGGTTTTGCTGCTCTGGTGCTTGCTGTGGTTGCACTTGTATTGCCTACAGCCAGTGCAGGGACCGCCCATGCTGCGATGGTTACTCCACAGACTGACACTACTCATTGTGCTTCATTAGGATCACTGATTGAAAGTGATAAAATTTATGCTGGCAGCACATTGTTGGGTTATCTTAATATCTATTATAATAGCTCCAATGGTTATAACTGTGCTGAGACAACGTCAGCCAGTGCTACCTATGGAGTCAGTAAATTTATGTTTGTGGATCTTTTTGTTTGTAAGCAGACAAGTGCCAGCTCTAACTGCGATTTACTCGGAACTAGCAAACCTTATGATGATACTGACAGTGGCTCTTACGCATACTATGCTGGCCCTGTGGGCGTCTATGGTAAAGGACATTGTATCGGTGCCTCTGCTCAAATTGAAGGTGCCGCCATTAACACTGGTGGAGCAAGCCACTGTGGTTAATTGATAAAAATGTATGGTATATGAAAATTTCACATACCATACATTGAGTTGATGAAGAGGAAAATATTCCGATGTAATTTTTCTTTGATAGGCTCTACTGATGAAAATACCTGCAAAAGTATTAATAGAGTCAGGAGCAGACAATTTTTCGAGGAAGGTTCTGGGGATATACGGTTATGTGAAAAAAGTGCCATTTCAGCCAGTTTTTGCAGTTTTTTGAGAAATTGTGGAAAGTGGTCTGAAGTGGCTTCTCTGCTTGTCTGGGGATATCAGGGCATAAAAAAGAGCCGGTGAAGGGACTCGAACCCCCGGCCAGCGGTTTACAAAACCGCTGCTCTACCACTGAGCTACACCGGCTTACGTGAGGTATTATACGTGCTCAGCAGTGGATTGTCAATACCTGAAACACAATTTATTTTCATAAGGCCGTATATTTGTAATGTCTAATTTATAAGAAAATTGATTCATTTTCTAATGTGGATTTTTCTTATATTCTTTGTTTAAATGCGCAATTTGCTGCGGTGTTCAAGTAAAAGAGATAGCGCCAGACAGGATAAAATCCTGCTATGTTTGAGCTAATTACTAAGTGAAATCTAATTAAAATAGCGCTTTTTTACGAAACGGTCTTTTCTTATGACTCGTGAAACTAGATATACATATCTTGTGACGCTGGTAGAAAGGGGGAATGAGGATGCAGCATCTACAGAAGCAACCCCACATGGGTCAGGATATGGATACTACAATGATTAAAACAATTCTGGTGATAGAGGATGATACTAATATAGGTTCTTTATTGGTTGAGGCTCTCTCTTTAGAGACTCCCTATAATGCTCTTCTGGCAACAGATGGCTTTCAAGCTATTGATATTGTGCGCACAA
Source organism: Dictyobacter sp. (assembly GCA_035493535.1). GTDB lineage: Bacteria > Chloroflexota > Ktedonobacteria > Ktedonobacterales > Ktedonobacteraceae > Dictyobacter. The sequence goes on along the minus strand of DATJIE010000049.1, from coordinate 38,415 downwards.
TTAAGCCTTGCCTGTTTATCACTGATTATTGTTTGCCTTATATGAGCGGTATAGAGCTTTATGATCGTTTGCATTCGACAAGGGGTCTTGAAGATGTGCCAGGGATTGTGATGAGTGCGGCATATTTGCCTGAAGGTGAGATACGGAAGCGTCAGCTTGTGTGCTTGCATAAACCATTTGATCTTGATGATCTGTTGTGTACCATTGATCGTCTGGTCGCATGCTAGTGTTTGTGTATTCTATCGGTTGATAGATGTAATAGACAAGTAGTATGACATTTATGGTTATGGGAAAAAAGCAGTGCTCAGCGTTCTCTAAAAGAACGTAACCGAGCACTGTTGTTTGCGCATTAGATGAGATCGTCCTTTTCTAGATAAACCTCATCCTGTTTTTTGAGTGTATCACTGATATGATCGGTTAATACTGGTGCAACCCCGCGCCAGTAGAGACGGAAGTACAGGCTACGCAGAAAATTCTTCGCATTCGTAATCCGTGTCCAGGTAACGACATCAAGGCCTCGTGAAAACGCATAGGATTGTATCCATTTTTGCAGATAGTCATCACTGACCTGTTTGCCTAAAATGATACGATACGCGACTGTCGCCAGACGTATATCCTCTTCATGATAAAGTGGTTCTGGTAAGGTCGTTAATTCGGTGATAAGTTGCAGAATATCTTTGCGGTCCTGTTCTTTAATGCCTGGATGTTGTGCATATTCGTCCAGAGTGTCTGCCAGATGAGACATAGTATGTGCCCAACCTTTGTTTTCCACATAGCCACGCCAATCCTTTTCCTCATGCGCATAGCGGAAGATGGCAACTTTGATTTGTTTTAATGTTTCCGGTTGGAAATAGGGAGCGCGAGCTTCATTGTAGAGAATCGCGGCGATAATTAAATTGGAGAAACTCCGCATAAAGACAGAATCGCTCTCTTTCTCACCGATACGATAAAAGAGATGTTCTTCGTCTAAAACCTCAAATAAGAGTGTTTCCTGTTGTTCATTTGTCAGTTTTTGTCTGGCAATAATCCCACTGGCTAAGATCATATATGTCAGTTCATCGCGTAGCACACCGTCGCTTGAGCCAAGATTGGGGAGGAGCACTCGGGCGAAGGCAAAGGCATCGATGTCTTTGGGCAGTCGATAGTCATTTTCTGCAATATGCACTAGAAATTCTTTATCTGTAGCTAACGCTGTGAGGTCGCGCACAAAAAACTCCTTCTCTCATCTTATGTATAGTGACCCTGAAAATCAGAATACCGTTGTGATTGACCGTGATGGGCCAACTTTTTGTCGGGTTCTATTCGCAAGGTCCACTACAGGTATGCCTATCATGCATTGTCACAATGTTGCGCTTTATGCAGTTGGTAATTCCTGTCGGTGCCAATCTGTAAGTTGTTGGTAAGCATGGGCGATGCGTAAAACAGTGGCCTCTTCAAAGGACTTACCGACGATTTGCAAGCCAATGGGCAATCCATGTTCGCTAAATCCACAGGGCAGTGACACGGCTGGTAATCCCGACAGATTGAATGGCATAGTGAGACGGAGATAGGCTGCGGCAGATTCTTCTTTTGTACCGTCAATGGTGATTTCTTGACCGGCGATATGCGCTGGTATTGCCGGAAGTGGAAGCGTAGGAAGGACAAATGCTTCGACACGTTGCATAATTGTTCGCAGGTTGCTGGCAAATATACGACGCTCATGTTGGGCCTGGAGATAATCAACTGCTGCTATTTGTTCACCTTCTTGTAGCCTTGTACGAACGAGATTCCCATAGCGTTCGTTCCGATCGGGGAACCATCCTTTCTGACGATGTGTGAGCGTTGCTTCTGGTTTTTGAATCATACGATAGAGTTCCATCGTGGGTCGTGGCAATTCCACTTCTACCAGTTCAATACCCTCTTCTTGCAATACGAGCAGAGCAGCTTTCCAGATGCGGCGAACTTCAGGGTCCAGTGGCTCAAAGAATGAAGCTTGTGGAATGCCCAGACGCAGTCCCTGTAAGGAGAGTGGGTTTTGCCCTTCAGCACCTTGAATAAGTGACGCGGCATTACGGTTAGGGGTGAGTGATGGTCCAGAAACGCTGTTGGGATCGCGTGGATCGTATCGTGCGATAGCATCAAAGATGATGGCGCAATCTTCAGCACTGCGCCCCATTGGTCCGGCATGATCCAGTGACCAACTGAGTGGGATAATACCGTAGCAACTCACTCTACCATAGGTGGGTTTTAAGCCTGTGATGCCACAGCAAGCTGCTGGTATACGAATAGAACCACCTGTATCTGTGCCGATGGCTCCCAGACTCATTCCGGTTGCGACTGCCGCAGCGGAACCACCACTTGATCCGCCAGCGGTACGACTGTGATCCCAGGGATTTTTTGTTGGTGGGGAGAAAGGGCCATACGCGAATTCAAATGTGTTTGTTTTGCCGATGATGATTGCTCCGGCTTGACGTAGCAATTCAACAACCGTTGCGTCTTCTGCGGAAATATGATCTGCTAACACGGCGGAACTGGCAGTAGTACGTACTCCCTTCATAGCGATCAGATCCTTAATCGCTATGGGGATACCATGTAATGGGCTGCGGTAAAGGCCTGTGCGTATCTCTCTCTCTGCTTGATCGGCTGCTTTGAGGGCTTCATCACGCAGAATTGTATTGAATGCCTGGATTTCACCTTCTTGAGCATCGATGCGTTCTAGCGTTTCTAGCACTAATTCAGTCGGGGTGATAAGGCCCGAATGAATCTCTTCGGCTGTTTCACGAATGGATGTGTATGGCATGTTGTTCAACTCTCTCTTTATAATGGGTGTGCTTCTGTCTTTGTCTGGAATAGCTCATGCGTTTTCTATATATACTGTCGAGTGTACCAAATAGCTTCATGTTTCTCTATTGTACCAGCTAAGAATTGTGTATTATATCATGACTATGACTATTTATCAGTAGAAAACAGACCGTAGCTGAAAATGGAATTATGTTTATTTGCACTATAGCTTTTATGGATGGACTGTTCCATCAGGCATAGTGGCTCCTTTTAGTGATTTGGCGTGTGCAAGCTGATCATTTTGTAGCCCTATGACGTCGCGTAGATTAGCTCCGGATAGATCTGTCCCGGTGAGATCCGCATTGCGCATATCGCTGGCATGCAGGTCTGTGTGCGATAAATTCGCTCCTCTCAAATTAGCGAACAGCAGAATGGTGTCGCTAAGGATCGTTCCGTGCAGGTCAGCATTGCTGAAATTTGCTCCCACGAGATAGGTATCGCGTAAATCATCGTTACTGAGATGTATACCTGAGATGTTTTCTTCTCTCATACTGATGACATGGCTATCATTACTGATGAGCTTTGTCTGATAGAGGAAACGCATCAATATGGCTTTATGGTTGGCATCAAGTCTGGGTAAGGTATCCAGTGTATAGGCATTTGCTGCTAACGTTACGATGTCTGTTGGTTGGCCATGGATGAGATTGTCATGGACAAGAAGATCTGAAATTTTGTCCATGTAGGCGCTGAGGAGCGTATCCTGTTGCTGATTTGTCGCGATCTGTTGCGCTGTAAGGTGTCGTTGCATACTGAGTTGCTTGCTGCTTTGTTGTTGTTGTAAACCGATCCACAGAAAGCCTGCTGCGAGAACTACGAGAATAAGAGCGAGGGGAAGCCAATTTCTAAAGAAGGTTGGCTGTGATGTGGGGTGAGGGGTTTCTGGTTCTTTTTGCTGTTCTGGAATAGTTTCTCCTGTCATCACTGTATCCTTTTCTGCTATGGCATATTCTGCACTATACAAACTGAGTATGATGCTATCAGTAACAATCATGTTACATGAAATTACATCATGATGTGTTTTTAATAATTATTGAATGTTTTATTGCTATGTATATACTATGATTTACGAAACAATTATAATATAGCAAATATGTGTATTCCTGAATTGATGTTTGCATAGTATTATTCTGATTTATTGTAATTATAACAAGTAATACATGAGAAATTTTTCCATTCAGATGAAAACTGCGATCAGATACGAGAAATGAGATTGATAATTCTGAATATATACTCACCGTTCGCTCATTTTTTTACTAAATTCGCTTGCAAAGACAAATGCTATTGCGGAGTATTCGCCAAATTTGTTTGAATGAACTGGCTCGTGAATTGATTTTACAAGGAACTATCGAACGGTGGGTATATAGGAACTGGATTTATGAGATATTACGTTCATGTCAGTTACGCCTGTGTAAAATATTTTTACAGTGATTTATCTAAAGTTATTCATTTTTGTGTTATACTACGTGTAGCATTATTGAAGAGATCAGGATGGGCAGATATTTCTATATTGGAGCTTGTATGTATATGTACCTTACGACTCCACTGTTCCTACCTGGGAGGGTGGACAATTGATGCTTGTGCAGGCCATGGACCATTGTTTATTCATTGGCCGTGTCCTTTATCAGCGTTTTTTCTCTTACCATTATTGTGCTCATAGAAGATTTTTCGAACCACTATGTTCTGCTATGTTGTACATATCCTGACTGTGGCGTCCAGTATGATCCCAACCTTAATGCTGCTTGAAATATGTATACACAGGGTGTTACGACGATATGCAATGCCTGTGGAGTGGTTTGTAATTCCTGGTATGCTAAAGGTCAGAACGGACAAGATTCTGAGAAAGGGAGAAATCCAACAAATGTTTGTTGGCATCCCTCAGTGGCAATATGAGGGAGAGCGTATGTGAGTATGTGAGTACGTGAGTATTTTGAATTATTTCTATGTTGGAGAGCATGATGGATGAGACATCCGTGAAACAGAAGATAATTGATATTCAACAACTGTTACGACCGATTTCCGAACTTTCGGCGTATATTATTACACAGGCAGAATTACAATCTTACACGGAGGATATGTATAACCAGTTAGTGCAACTGGCCTATGAAGGGATCGGCTTTTTGGAGGAACTTCAGGAAGGTCAGGTCATTACGGGGGAATGGCTAGCAAAGCGTGATGATCTGGTTGCGCGTGCCCAACACTTGATTCTGGATGCTCCCAATGCGCCTGATGCATGATTGGGAGCATTGATTTTGGGTCTGATGAACGTGATTATTGTGAAATGTTGGCTTGTAATCGTTGCTGTTGCTGCCACATGCGCCAGTAGAGGTCTTCGTTTTGCAGCAGTTGTTGATGGCTACCGCGTTCTACGATTGTACCCTGACGTAATACCAGGATTTCATCAGCAATATCCATCTCCGCTAATCGATGGGTGATGAGGATAGTTGTGCGACCCTGACGTAATGTGCGCAACGTTTTTAATATCTTCTGTTCTGTTACGGCATCCAGATTGATTGTTGGTTCATCCAGGATGAGTATCGGAGCGTCCTTAAGTAAAGCACGAGCAATAGCAATACGTTGTCGTTCGCCACCACTCAGACGCATACCCTGTTCGCCAACCAGTGTGTCGTAACCATCTGGGAGTTGTAGGACAAAATCATGGAGTTGAGCCTGCTTGGTTGCTGTGATAATCTCAGCCTCTGTTGCCTCTGGCCGTGCGATCATGAGATTCTGGCGTATTGATGTGTTGAAGAGATGGGTATCCTGTTCCACAACACTTATAAGTTTGTAGAGATCGTCCTGACAATAGTCACGAAGCGTATGACCTCCGAGTTGGATTTGACCTTCCTGATAGTCCCAGAAGCGTAACAGAACGTGTGCCAATGTCGATTTGCCTGCTCCACTTGGTCCTACTAATGCCAGACATTTGCCCTGTGCGACTGTAAAATTGATGTCCCGCAAGGTATAGGGTTCCTGTTCCCCATAACGAAAATTGAGATGAGAGACATCAATTGTGTAATTTTGTGGTTGCGGTGATTTTGTCTTTGGGTCCTGTATAGCTGGTTTCGCATCGATAATTTCAAAGAGTCGATGCGCCGCCGCAAGACTTCCGCCCAGTTGTTGGAACGAGCCTGGTAATGGCAGAATAATTTCAAAGCTGCCAAGTGCCGATAACACGAGCAGCGCCATGAAGAGGCCATTCAGATGACCTGCATAGACAGCAGGCACTGCCGCCAGTAGGATGGCCCAGACAGTCAGGTTCATCAGCAGGTTGATAAGCATGCCTTGAAAGCCGCTGATTGTTGCCATCAGCATTTGCTGGCGGTTGAGTCGTTGATTTAAGTTGTGAATCTTTTCTGCCTGCGGTTGCTCCTGTCCAAATGCTAAGAGATCAGCGATCCCCTGAACACTATCAACAAGCTGTGTATGGAGTTCTGCTCTGGTTGTCACAATCTCTTGCCCAACCTTCTGACTCAACAGGTGCGTTAATAGCGGTACTCCAACGCTTGAAACGAGAAAGAAGACGATATAGATAAGGGCGAAAACGCCGCCGTATGCTCCCAGGAAAATCCACATCCCGATGCCGATGACAGCAGCTACGACTGGTGGCGCGACAATACGTATATAGAAATTTTGTAGTACATCTATATCCGCTACGGCGCGACGTAAGAGATCCCCACTACTCAATTCATGATTGGAGCCTGCCTTGCGCTCAAGTAAACGGGCGGGGGCTAAAGGTTCCACGGCTTTGTAAAACCAGACGCGGAGATTGGCCAGTAAGCGGAAGGTTGCGGTATGGGAAACCAGCCGTTCAAGGTAGCGGAAGACACCACGCGAAATACCAAAGAAGCGTACTCCCACAATTGCGATTTGAAGTACTGCTACTGATGGATGCAGGGCTGCCATTGATATCAGGTAGGCGGAAGTCGCGAGCAAGCCAATTCCGCTGATAACTGTGATACTGCCGAGGAGTGCGGCCAGAGCCATCCATTTTTTTACTGGTAGTGCCAGATTGATTAATCTTCGTAATGTGGATTTACTCATCATGCGATTGCCTCCTCTTCATAGGCCTTAACTAACTCTTGATAGACCGGAGACTTCATGAGGAGTGTTTGATGCGTACCCTGATCAACTATACGCCCATCCTGTATGACGAGAATGTGATCCGCGCTGATAATGGTGTGGAGTCGATGCGCAATAGTGAGCGCGATGCGGTCAGGTGTCAAGCGCTCAAGCGCTTGCAAAACCTGTTGCTCACTTTCAGTATCTAGCGTTGAGGTTGCTTCGTCCAGAACCAGTATCGGAGCGTTCTTGAGAAACGCACGGGCCAGACTGAGACGCTGTACCTGACCGCCACTTAAGAGTGCGCCACGTTCGCCAATTTCCGTCTCATATCCCTGTGGAAGTTGCGTAATTACATCATGAATATTGGCCTGTTGGGCGGCTATAATTACTTCATCGATACTTGCATCGCTCTGCCCCATGCGGATGTTCTCTGCCACTGTCGTATTGAAAACATATGGCTGTTGCGGTTGCCATGTTACAAGTTTTCGCCATGCTGGTGCAGGAATGCTCTGGATTGGTTGACTATCAATGGTGATAGCACCTGCAGTAGGTTCTAGGAAGCGCAGGAGGAGATGGGCGATAGTGCTTTTACCTGCGCCGCTGGCTCCGACAATAGCAACTTTTTGCCCGGGCGCGAGTTTAAAACTGATGCCACGGAGCGCTTCGGCTCGTTGCTTTTCTCCTGCATCTGTGTAGGTGTAGTGTACATCACAGAACTCAATTGCTTCCTGTACAGTTTGTGGTACCTGGATGTTCTGATCGTTTGCGACTTCGCTGGTTGGTGTTTCGAGCAGGTCAAAGATACGCTCCGCACTGGCCGCACTTTCAATGCTTGCATGGAATTGAGCACCGAGAGAGCGCAAAGGCAGGTAGAATTCTGGTGTCAGTAAGAGGATGAAAAAAGCCTGCTCAAAAGGAATATCGCCGTAGAGCAGACGCAGACCAATTTCAACCGCGATAATTGCGTTACTGATCGTCGCACCCATCTCCATCACCAGAGAAGAGAGGAAGGCCACACGTAACACTTTCATTGTCGTGTCGCCGTAGCGTGTGCTGATTGTACGGATCGTTTCTTCCTGTATATGATTGCGTCCAAACAATTTCAGGGTTGTCAAACCTTGCAGCACATCCAGAAAGTGTGAACTGAGTTGACTGAGTAAACGCCAGCGTTGCTCGGTCATGGCGTTGGCTTGTTTGCCGATCAGAATCATAAAAAAGGGTAAGACCGGCCATGTTATCAGCAGGACAATGCCTGAGAGGGTATCAATACTAAAGACATAGATCAGAATAACAGTTGGAATAATGACTGTTGCACAGACCTGGGGAAAGTACTGGATGAAGTACGCATCAAGTGCCTCGACACCATCGGCTGTTGTATTTACAATCTCGCCACTCTGTTCTCCTTTGAGAAACTGTGGTCCCAACTTGAAAAGATGCGCAAATAACCGTTGACGCAGATCGGTTTTTACGCGTGTAGAAACAATATTCGTTGCCAGTTCATTGCCCCAGATCACAATGGCTCGCACAAGAATGATACCCAGAAGAATGTACAGGGCGGGTAGCAATTGGGGCAGTGACTGGTGGGCAAGAAAGGCTTTATTGATGATCTGCGCGATATAGCTATTCTGGAAAATGATACACAGCGCGGTAATGAGGGCGAATAAGCCTACCAGTACCACATAGATGCGCATCGCTTTCACATAGAGGAGAAGACGCTTATTGATATTCATGTGTCAGGCAAACTCCTGCCAGAAAGGCTAAATCCCCTGCGCAGTCATGCTGCGGCAGGGGATTCAGTCTACTGACAATTTAACTTAGTAGTGACCACCGATAGCGTGTGGCTGAATCCTCTGTCTAAAGATCCAGTAGCTCCAGATCTGATAGATAATGATGATTGGTATGAGCGTCAGTCCTATCCAGGATACAACAGTTAAGGTATATGGAGCAGTGGCTGAATTACTGATAGTCAGACTCCAGCTTGGATTGAGACTGGATACCATCACATTTGGGAAAGCGCTTGTACCAAGGACAAGAGCGATCAAGATAATGGCAACTGTTGTCATACCAAATGCCCAGCCGGTTTTCTCACGCCGTAGCAAGAATGGAATGCTTGCAATGGCTGCCAGGGTGATATATCCCAATGGGACAATCCGGACATCAACAATCATGTGATGGAAGACCGTTGATACATTGAAGCCAACCAGGGCTACCAGGAAGAAGAGTATCAACGTTGGTATCCACATGATCTGTGCTACACGCATCGCCTGTTTCACCAGATCGCCAGTTACACGCAGGCTGACAAAAATCGCTCCGTGCAGTGTAAAGAGCACAACGGCTGTCAGACCACAGAGTAGCGCAAATGGATTCAATGGTGAAAGCACCGTGCCGACATAATCCAGATGAGCATTCACTGGCAAGCCACGAACCAGATTTGCTACAATGATACCCCATAAGAAACCAGGAAGCACGCTGCCAACAAAGATAACCCAGGTCCATGCCGTTTTCCAGCGGGGGCTATCATGTAAGCCACGGAATTCGAAGCCTGCGCCGCGCAGGATCAGCGCGAAGAGAATGAAGAAAAACTCAAGATACATACCACTGAAGAGGGTTGAGTACCACGTCGGGAATGCGGCGAACATACAACCACCAGCAGCGATGAGACAGACTTCGTTGCCATCCCAGAAAGGTCCGATGGAACCCATCACCATGCTTTTCTCTGTGTCGTTCTTACCCAGAAAAGGGAGTAAGATACCAACACCATAGTCAAATCCTTCCAGCACGACAAATGCTGTCAGGAGCAAGGCGATAACGCCAAGCCAGATAATTTGTAAACCCATGTTAGCTCTCCTCCTTTCCTTAGTATGAAACAGCCAGATGCTCTTCTTGTTTCTGTTCCTGTCCTTCAACAGGATCAACGCCCTTCTTCACATATCTCGCAAGCAGATAGGCATCGGTAACGCCCAGGATAATGTATAGGATAGCAAAGATGATGAGCGTAAGGATGATTTCGCCAGTACTGACTGATGGAGAATTCGCATTCGCTGTCTGCAAGAGGCCATAGACGACCCAGGGTTGACGTCCCATCTCACCGAGTACCCAGCCAAAGGTATTACCAACGTATGGAAGGAAGAGTGAGAAAAACATCGCAATGAGCGCGATACGATTGTTATAAAGCTTCTTCATGCGTATCAGGAAGAGTCCTGCGGCTGAGACTAGTACAAGCAGACCAGCGACAGCAATCATCGCACGGAAGCTGTAGAACATGAGATTGACATCAGGAATGTAATTGCCTGGGCCATATTCTTGTACATACTGAGCCTGTAGCTGATTGATGCCTTCAACCGCAGAGGTAAAGTTGTTATATGACATAAAGCTCAGCACGTATGGTACAGAGATATCAACAATTGTTTTATGAGCTTGTTGATCGCTAATAGAGAACAAGGACCAGGGGGCCGGTTGAGCGGTATTCCATAATGCTTCCGCTGCCGACATTTTCATCGGTTGTGTTTGTACATCATACTTACCGTATTGGTCACCTGCGATAGCAGTGCCAATGCTACTGATCAGAGCTACGATTAAGGCGATTTTCATCGAGCGCTGGAAGAAATCCTGTTCGGTAGTCTTTCTCAAGAAGTGATATGCACTTACACCTATGACAAAAAAGGCTCCAGTTGCCACACCTGCCAGAGCCACGTGTGGGAATTGGTACCAGAGATGCGGGTTGCCGAGCAATGACCAGAAGTTGGTCATTTCCGCCTGTCCGTTGACTATTTTGTATCCAACGGGGTGTTGCATGAATGAGTTCGCGACCAGAATCCAGAACGCTGAAAGATAAGAGCCTAAAACAGTGACCCAGATCACTGCGAGGTGGACTTTTTTTGAAAGTCTATCCCAGCCGAATAGCCAGATACCCAGAAAGGTTGATTCCAGAAAGAAGGCGGCCAGGGTTTCGATTGCCAGTGGTGCGCCAATAACGTCACCAGTAAAACGAGAGAAAGCAGACCAGTTCATACCAAACTGGAATTCTTCTACAATACCAGTTACCACTCCCATCGCGAAGTTGATGAGGAAAAGTTTGCTCCAGAACTGAGCCATGCGTTTGTAGACAGCATTATTCGTACGCACATATAGCGTCTCCATGATTGCTATCATCAAGATAAGCCCAAGTGTCAATGGAACAAAGAAGTAGTGGTAAACAATCGTCATGCCAAACTGTAGGCGCGATAATGTTACTGCATCCACGGATGCATCTCCTTAATGTTCTAGTTCAATGTAATTGAGAATAAATTCTTTGGTTTTATATTTTATCTCTTCTTTGCGTTTTCATTTTGCTTCTTTGCAATCTAAGTATGTCATTTTGGTACCCTTCTGTACATCAGCCCTTTACCGGATTAATGACCTGATTTTGGCGTTGTTGTCATTTACGTTAATTCAGGCATAAAGTGAAATATCTCTTTAACGGTGGCTATGCCTGGCTCTTTGTGAGGTGATTATAACGGTCATCTAAAAGTATGAATAGGACTATTTAAGCGGTTTCAGGGCATTTTGCGACAGGTGGTGGCTGTTCTCATGCGTCTCTAGTGATGCTCATACCTGTTTCAGTGCGGTTACTACATTAACCTTAGTGTGTAGGAGACGCTAATCTTAGTGTGTTATCTACACTATATAACAGTGTCATATCTTGTGATATTCCTTCAGTATTCACGCTTTTGGTAAGATTTTGGGGTTAACGATATTCTAAAAAAGGTATAGATGAGTAAATGTTGATTTTATTCTAGTATGGATGTTTTTTGTTGCTGATGTGTTTTTGTGATGAAGAGATGTGGAAATAGTCGAGTTTATTGGAGAAAGAAGGAATACATTACTATTTTGATAGTTTGAACGAGTCTTGCGGTAATGGTAATTCTTTGCTTGATGGCAAATTACCAGAAATTTGACTGTTTGATCATTAATCTGTTGTTATACAGCGAAAAAAGTGTCTATGGTCTGGTGTACTTCGTTCTTTATCAGACTATTTCAGCGCGTAATTTTACAATACCTTAGGGTGCTCTGTCTTTGCCACCACCATTAAATGCATGTATTACATAAAAATATATCTATTATTGTTTTATTTTGTCTGGTTGTCTCTAGGGTGGATGTGTTGTGTGTCAAGTTTTTATTGTCGTGTAGGTAGATATACCTACAGCAGACAGTACGTTTTGGCATGGAGAATGATGAATAGTTAGAAATGATCATCCTCTTTTTCCTCTGGCTATACTATTGGATCTTCGTCGATCAGGTTGTTAACACGAGAGTGGTTTTTCGTATGGACACAATATGTTGTGTATGTAGAGTATGGCAACCCTATATTTAGGGATTTTTGCTTGACTTTTCGCTGGCGCTATGTTACTGTTGGCAACGACAACTGAATAGTGAACTTCACAAGGCTACGTTATCGTGATGTAGCTGTTGATGGGGAAAATCCGGTGAGATTCCGGTGCTGTCGCGCAGCGGTAAGGTTCCTCTTAAAGGAATGAGAGGCCAAGCCCGAATGCCCACTTGTGAGTCATTGTCAAGTATCCCTTCGCGTAAAAGGGTTCGATGATGAGACGATTTTCTGGCAAACCCGGAGAAATTTTCTCCGTCCCATAGTATAAGCAACGTCGTTTTCGTTAGGAGCCTGATCTCGTAAGGGATCAGGCTCTTTTTTTGTTGTGATCTGGATTGTTACTGATTTATGTGTATGGAGTGAAGAGATATGGTCATTGCTGCTTCGATGTCTTCAATGGGAAAGGAACTTCCTGATCTGTCACGTGTCTGTCTTGAGGTCTGTCAGGGCCTGGGACCTGATGTTGCTGTTGATTCTTTGCTGACCGCTATGCAGTCTACTTTGTATGAAGGTATTTCAGAAGCGGACTGGTGGCGGGCGCTCACAATGTCCGCTCGTACACAGGTTGAGCGGGAGCCTGATTTTACCTATGTAGCTGCTCGTTTATTGCTGGTTGAACTCTATAATGAGGTGCAAAAGGACGCTTCTGAGCGGGCATATCTGAGTGACGCTACGGCGATCTATCAGCACTATCTACCGCAGTATTTTCGTGATGGGGTAGCGGCGGGTCTGCTCGATGAACGTTTACTTGAGTTCAATCTGGAGCAGTTAGCGCGGGCTATTCGACCAGAACGCGATCTGCTTTTTGCCTATCCTGGTTTACAAACATTATATGATCGTTATTTGCTACAGCATGCCGGGCGGCGTATAGAGTTACCTCAAATGCTCTGGCTACGTGTTGCGATGGGAGTTGCGCTCAATGAGTCTCAGCGGGAAGTGCGTGTGATTGAGTTCTATAACTTGATCTCTCAGTTCTATTTTACGCCTGCCACACCCACACTGTTCAACGCGGGAACACGTCATCCACAACTCTCGTCATGCTATCTGACTACGGTCAGTGATGATCTGGGACACATTTTTAAGAGTATACAGGATAATGCACTGCTCTCGAAATGGGCCGGTGGTTTAGGGAATGATTGGACGAATGTGCGTGCTCTTGGTTCGCATATTCATGGTACCAATGGTAAGAGTCAGGGTATCATTCCTTTTTTGAAGGTAGTGAATGATACTGCTGTGGCGGTCAATCAAGGTGGGAAGCGTAAAGGGGCTGTCTGTGTCTATCTGGAGAACTGGCATCTCGATATTGAGGATTTTCTGGATCTACGACGGAACACTGGTGATGAGCGTCGCCGTACTCACGATATGAATACGGCTTGTTGGATCTCTGATCTATTTATGCAGCGTGTCGCGCAGAATAAGGACTGGACGCTGTTCAGCCCGGATGATGTGTCAGATCTGCATGATCTGTATGGACAGGCATTCGCGCTGCGCTATCAGGAGTATGAGCGTCAGGTTGATGAAGGGAAGATAACGCTGTTTAAGCGCCTGCCTGCCGTAGAATTGTGGCGTAAGATGTTGACGCGTCTCTTTGAAACCGGTCATCCCTGGCTGACCTGGAAAGATCCTGCTAATGTTCGTTCCACACAAGATCATGCTGGCGTTATCCATAGTAGCAATCTCTGTACAGAGATCCTGCTGAACACTTCAGAGCAAGAAACAGCGGTCTGTAATCTTGGCTCGCTCAATCTGGCTGCTCATATTACCGATGGTGTGCTGGATCATGCTCAACTGCGTACGACTATTGCGACAGCACTGCGCATGCTTGATAATGTGATCGACATCAATTATTACCCTACGGTGGAAGCTCGCAACGCGAACCTGCGTCATCGTCCCGTTGGTTTAGGCATTATGGCTTTTCAAGATGCTCTTTATAAACTGGGGATCAGTTATGCCAGCGAAGAGGCGGTGGTGTTCGCAGATCAGAGTACTGAAGCGATCTCTTATTATGCGATTTCTGCTTCCGCGCAACTGGCGGCGGAGCGTGGTACTTATGAGAGTTATGTCGGGTCGAAGTGGGAGCGCGGTTTATTCCCGTTAGATACGCTTGCCTTGCTTGAGCAGGAGCGTGGTGAACGCGTGGATGTGGAACGTTCTACATCATTGGATTGGGCACCTGTACGTGCTCTGGTACAGGCGCATGGCATGCGTAACAGCAACGTTATGGCGATTGCGCCAACGGCAACTATTTCCACGATTGTTGGCGTCAGTCAGTCTATTGAACCCACCTATAAGAATCTCTACGTGAAAAGCAATCTCTCCGGTGACTTTACAACTGTGAATACCTCGCTGGTGCGGGATTTAAAACAGCGCAAGCTCTGGAACGCGGATATTCTTGAGGCACTGAAGTATTATGATGGCTCGTTGCGCGATATTGAGATTTTGCCTCAGGACTTGAAGCAGCGCTATCTGACCACTTTTGAAGTTGATCCACACTGGTTGATTGCATGTGCCAGTCGGCGTCAGAAGTGGATAGATATGGGGCAATCACTGAACCTTTATCTGGCGGAGCCAAGTGGAAAGAAGCTCAATGACATTTACCAGTTTGCGTGGCAGAAAGGTTTGAAGACGACCTATTATCTGCGCACGCTGGCAGCCACGCAGGTTGAGAAATCGACTATTGATATTAACCGCTATGGTATTCAGCCGCGCTGGATGAAGAATGTAAGTCCATCCAGTGCTGTGCAGGTAGAGCGTGATCCTCTGGCCTGTGCGATTGATAATCCTGACTGTGAAGCCTGTCAGTAAAGCACGATAGCAGTTATTTCCAGGCATTTAGAAGGACATCGTGTCAGGCAGGAATGTGTCGTTTTTGTATGCATACAGATAGAAAGAGGTTAAGAGCAATGGTTGAAACGATGATTTCCACACAGAGGGAACGCAAACGATTAATTAACGGTTCGGCTGTTGATGTGAATCAACTGATGCCCTTGAAATACACATGGGCATGGGAACATTATCTCAATGGTTGCGCGAACCATTGGATGCCCAATGAAGTAGCGATGGCGCGAGATATTGAATTGTGGCGTTCACAGAAGCTGACGCCGCAGGAGCGTCTGGTTATCATGCGCAATCTGGGTTTCTTCGCGACGGCTGAAAGTCTGGTTGGTAATAATCTGGTACTGGCTATTTTTAAGCAGATTACCAATGCGGAATGTCGTCAATATTTATTACGTCAGGCGTTTGAGGAAGCCGTACATACGCATGCATTTCTCTACATTGTGGAGAGCCTTGGTCTGGATGAGCAGGAGGTTTTTACAATGTATCATGCCATCCCATCAATCCAGCGTAAAGATGAGTTCGAGATGAAGTTAACAGCGGCTTTATTAGACCCGGACTTTTCCACCGCTAGTTTTAAGGGCATGCAGACGTTCCTAAAAAATCTGATAGGTTACTATGTGATTATGGAAGGGATCTTCTTCTATAGCGGTTTTGTCATGATGCTCTCCTTCCATCGACGAAACATGATGACTGGCGTAGGCGAGCAATTCCAGTATATTCTGCGCGACGAAACCATTCATCTGAATTTTGGTATTGACCTGATCAATGGCATCAAAGCTGAGAATCCATCAGTCTGGACATCTGAATTCAAAAAGGAGATGCTTGCGACGATTGATGAGGCGGTTGATCTGGAAATTGCCTATGCGCAGGATTGTTTGCCACAGGGCATTCTAGGGTTGAACGCCGAGGCATTTCGTGATTATGTGCATCATATCGCTGATCGCCGTCTTGAGCGTATTGGATTGCCTGTGCTCTACCATGCACCTCATCCCTTTCCCTGGATGAGTGAGACGATGGATCTGAGTAAGGAAAAGAATTTCTTCGAGACGCGTGTTACTGAGTATCAGGCAGGTTCAGCCTTGCAGTGGGATTAGCTTTCTCTTTTTGCTGATATTCCTGATAAAGGTGTATAAGAATAGTATAAATGCTATCCTGTATGACATTTTGTAATGTCATGCGGGATAGCATGGTTATTTATAACCATAGTCTTTTCTCATGATATTGCATGAGTTTACGCATACAGATAACAGTGAGCAGCATTGTTCTGCTTTTTGTGAAAAAAGATAATACATTACAAGCGTCAGATAGAGAATAATACTATTTCATTGTTACCAATGACGATGGAAGTATAATGTATTATGTAGATACACCTTCTGTTAAAATTATCCTTTATGTAAAGAAGGGATAGGAATATTACCATGCATACATCCTGGGAAAGTCTTTACGCACAACGAACAAAGTTGATGCAAAGTTCTGCTATTCGTGAATTATTAAAGGTAACCCAGAATCCAGAGATAATCTCTTTTGCAGGTGGATTGCCTGCTCCTGAGTTATTTCCTGTGAATGAGGTCAGTGAAGCCACACAACGTCTGATGCAAACCAGAGGTCAGCAGGCATTGCAGTACGGGCCTACAGAGGGTTATCAGCCGTTACGTGAATATATTGCGCAGTCAATGTCTATCGGTAACTTGCGCCTTACCGCTGATAATGTTTTGATCACCACAGGTTCGCAGCAAGCCCTGTACTTATTGGGTCTCATATTTCTCGATGAGGGGGATACTTTGCTTGTCGATTCTCCTACGTATATGGGGGCATTGCAGGCATGGGTGACCTTTGGCGTCAAATATGAGACGATACCTGTGCAAGGTGAAGCGTTACTGGAAGTGGAACTGGAGCAGTCATTGGAGCGTCACCCCAAGTGGATCTATACACTGCCGAATTTCCAGAATCCTTCAGGCTTAAGTTTAAATATGATGCAGCGCGAGAAGTTAATCACGGCCACGAATCGACATAGTGTGCCGTTGATTGAAGATGATCCATATGGGGATCTCCGTTTTGATGGTGAACCCATGCCATCAATGCTGCAATTGGCGCAGCAAGAGCATCCTGGTAGTCAGGCATATCAGGGGAATGTTATTTATCTGGGTACCTTCTCAAAAACAATCTCGCCTGGATTACGTGTTGGTTGGGTGATTGCTCCACCTGAGATTATCGCGAAAATGGTACAGGCAAAGCAGGGTGTCGATCTGCAATCATCTACTTATACACAGATGCTTGTGTATGAGATGACCCAGAGTGGTTTTCTGACACATCATATTGAGCGTATCCGCACGACTTATATGCAGCGCCGTGATGTGATGTTACGAGCTATGCAGCGTCATTTCCCTGTTGGTGTAAGCTGGACCCATCCTCAGGGGGGCATGTTCCTCTGGGTGACCATGGCACCGGGCGTTGATACTGCCGTGTTGTTAGGGAAAGCAATTGCGCAGAAGGTTGCTTTTGTGCCCGGCGTATCTTTCTATCCATCGGGAGACGTACATAATACGATGCGTCTCAACTTCTCAAACTCAACTCCTGAGCAAATTGAAGAAGGAATAGCTCGTTTAGGGCAGGTGTTTCGTGAAGCCTATGAAACCACCGGAGGCTCTGCTGTTGTCGTGTAGCGACCAGAATTGGTATGGTGTCGCCATAGATAGGTATGTCCATGCTTATCGTTCTATGGCGGCGTTTTTTCGTTTCTAGTGACCGCAGAAAACCACTGAGCAATCTTTTTTTTCTTTTCTTCCCTCTATTTCTTTTTGTGTCTATTTGCGTAAAAGAGATTTTTCCTGTAAGGTATATACCTGAGATATCTGTCTCTGTCATGCAGGAGGGAAGGTTGTTTGTGAATAAACTCATCGTTCATTGTGATCAATGCGGTGCGCAAAACAGGATACAGGCGCAATATTGTTTCAATTGTGGAGAGCGGGTGTTTTTGCCGGGGGATGCCTTGCAACAGCAACTGCCAGAGGTAACTGGCCCTGTTGCGGATGCTGCAACTGTTGTTTTCGTCTCTCCACCTTCTTCTGCGCTACCAGGGTTGGATAAGCAAGAGCGCAAACAGGAGCAGGCGCATGGTTCAATAGTAACTTCAATACAGTCCGATGACGGTACTGTGCGAGTTATTGGTTCTGGTTCTGGTGTATCTGATCCGTTTACACTTGAGTATGGGATTGCGCGGTTGCGTATTCATCATGATGGGAAAAAAGAATTGATAGTTGATTTATTGAACGGTGATGGACAGCTTGAGACAAACTTTGTTTTGCGGGCTGGTGAGAAGCAGGTTTCAAGGTCTGTTGTGCTGGTTATCACAGATCGCTGTGTCTTTAAAGTGCGTGGTGGCGGTGAATGGAGTATTGAAGTCGTGCAACAGCATAGATTACCCATGTTGCCCGTTCCGGCACAGATACGCGGAAGTGGAGAGCAGACTTCCGCTCTCTTTAAGCTTATGACGGGCAGGGCAACATTTCGTCTACAACGTGAAAATAAGACCAGCCTCTTCGCCGATCTGTTCAATGACCAGGGCAAACTTGTACGTCATATGATGATTGCTGCCGGTCAGATCAATACCATGCAGGTGATCAACATTGATCATCCTGGTATGCACGTCTTAAATGTACGTGGTGAGGGCCACTGGACCGTACGTGTTGAGCAATAGGTATGAGAGCAGCGCGGTGAAAGGCTTATTTATGCGCTGTTCGCGCCGGTTGCGTCAATCAATTGTGCGTTAGTGACTGCAAGCAAGTCAGCGACATGTAGTTGTATTTCGACTCCACGTTGTCCCCCACTGATGAGGATCTGCTCGAACTTCATGGCTTGTTCATCGAGAAACATGTCGAACGGTTTGTGTAGCAGGGCGAGGGCCGAGATCCCTCCCACTTTAAGGCCAGTGAGTTTTTCGGCCTGATCATGTGCTGCCATACGGACTGATTTACTGCCAATGATTTGAGCCAGATGACGCAGGTCAACTTCATGGTCGGCTGGTACCATAATAAGCAGTGGGTGGGACGCAGGCTGATCTTCGCGTAGCAAGACAAGTGTCTTAAATACCTGTGCAGGTGGTACACCAACCTCCTCTGCTACCATAAAAGCATTCCGAATAGTATCAGGAAATGCGTAGGATTGATATGCGATTTTTCGGGCATCGAGTAGACGCATTGCCTGTGTACGGACCCTTTTTGCCATGTGAGACTTGTGACCTCCAGGTTTATATCTGTATTATTATATCTCTTCTGGCATCATGAAGGATGGAGAATCGTCACGTGCGTCCGGATTGTGTATCCTATTCGCGTGCATCTTGTTGTTTTTCAAGCCATGCGATGGCTGCTTGCAGTACACTTTTCGGGTCCAGTTCTTCGTGTGTGTGCTGCTCGTTTTTATCCCACGATGCATGCGTAGATTGGTCTTTCTGCTCGTTATCATCGGCGGGTGCTGGTAGTTGTGGGAGTTTACGCAATCTGACGTAGAAGTCGAATTTGTCTCCCAGGAGTGAACGTAAAAATTCGATACCTTCGCTATGCTTCGGGTCCTGTTGCTCTTTATTATGACTGAGCAGATAGATACCAACAAGATAGCTGGAAATGTCCTTATACGTTGTGACTGGTAGTTCTTCGAACGAGTAGTTGCCAAGGAACAGGGCAAGCTGATAGAGATTGCGAATAATATCGCGTGCATCTTCAAGGTTAGTGATCAGCCCCTCTGTGTCCCGTTGATACTCACTTAAATCAAAGTTGATGTCTATGCTTGGTTCAGATTCTGGATGATCCGTCATATATGCTGTTCCTTTTGTTGTGATTATAGGTGAGAACGTTAACTTATATTGATGATATAACAGGATAAATCATCGTAGAGCCTATTTGGGCAGAATCAAATCACAAATCACTCACACTTGATCTTTGTTATTCATATTTATTCATAAATGCTGCATTCGGCGCTCTTACCACTGGCATTATTTTGTGTTTATGTATCAATGATCTATTGTGAAACTGGAGGTGTGATTCATCTGTTTCTGCATCGTGAGCATGTTTTATTTATACGTACTAGGCAATTGTAGAGCACTCTGGTACACTTGCATATTAGGTGGAAGCATCGTATATTTTCCATGCTGCTGACTGAATTGATCGTTTCAACGAAATTAGCTTGCCCGAACGACGTATGCATGTGGAACATGTATCTGTGTACTGAAAAAATGCGAAGGATAAGGATGAAATAGATGATTGCCCCACAGGACAATACATTACCACCAGGCTCTGCTCAGTTGATGTTTTCTGTTGTAGCACCAGTTTTTAATGAGGCTGAGACGCTACCACATTTTTATGAGCGTGTGATGAAGGTGATGGAGCAGATAGGCGAGCCATTTGAGCTTATTTTGATCAATGATGGAAGCCGTGATGAGTCGTATCGCATTATGCATGAATTGCATGATCGCGATGAACGAGTACGTGTGATTGATTTCTCGCGTAACTTTGGGCATCAGATCGCGATTTCGGCTGGCATGGATTATGCTCAGGGCCGGGCAGTGGTGGTGATAGATTCTGACTTGCAGGACCCTCCTGAAGTGATTCCAGAGCTGATTGAGCGCTGGCGTGCTGGCGTTGAAGTTGTGTATGCGCAACGTATTTCTCGTCGTGGTGAAACCAGATTTAAATTGATTACCGCTTCACTTTTTTATCGTTTGATTGCGCGTATTACATCAATTGAGATTCCTCCTGATACGGGTGATTTTCGTTTGATGGATCGTGCGGTGGTTGATTCGTTAATCCAGATGCGGGAGCACCATCGCTTTATGCGTGGTCTATCTGTCTGGGTTGGTTTTCGTCAGGAAGCAGTGTTGTATCATCGGCACGAGCGTTTTGCGGGGTCAACCAAATATCCCTTGATGAAGATGATCAGCTTCTCGCTGGATGCGATTACCAGTTTCAGCCATGTGCCATTGCAACTTGCGACGACATGTGGTTTTGTGCTGGCTGGTATCAGTTTGCTTGGTATTCTGGTAGCTATCTTTTTGCGTCTGGTGACCGGGGCAATTGTGGGACAGGCGAGCACGTTAATTCTGGTGCTATTTCTGGGCGGTATTCAACTGATCTTTCTGGGCATTATTGGTGAATATCTGGGTCGTATTTATGATGAAGTGCGGGCCAGACCACTGTATGTGGTCCATCATCTGCATGGTTTTCTTGAGACGGATGAGAAAGTGCCGGTTGCGCATACCAGGCAACGCACGACTGTTCGCCGTTCGTGAGTCTTATCTTACTCCTTATCCGAAAACCTGCGTGCCTGGCACTCGTCGCGACAGTGACGTTGGGTTGCGGCATAAGATCTTAGTGTGGGATGTATTGTGAGTGTCCGGTGATATAGAATTGACATTTTTGCCAGATGTGTGCTGCCACCATGTTGCCTAATTCTTTGCCAACCTGATTGCTGAGCGGAAAGTTTGTTCCTCCGTATAATCGTGAAAGCCCTGCCTGCTCGGCTGCGCTGGAGAATGTTTTCCAGGTGAGTGTGATATTCGTTGTGGGTACACGTTTCGGCTCGATATGTGATGTACCGACTTTCTGGGTATAGGAGCCGCCAAAGTAATCGCTCCCACTGAACCAGTTGAGCAGGGTGGCTGCGGTGGCGCTTAAGGTGCTATGCTCTGAGCAAAATTCAGGAAACGGTGGCGTGACAACATCAACTGGCTGATACGGTTGCCAGTAATCACCTTTGATGAGCTGTGTGCCCTGATATGGACCTCCCCATGCCTGAACGTCATGCCCCTGAAAAATGTAGCGAATGGCTGTGCGTGGCTGGACAGAATCAAATGCGCGTTTACAATCCCAGCAGGCGATGCTGGCATCAAATAGACCATTTGCGAGTAGAAAAAACAACTTGATGGTATGATCCAGATTATAGCTATCACGCCTGGCGAGATATTGGGCGATGAGGCACCAGTGCCCGGCTGGTTGTTCCTGATTGGGACCATTCTGCCAGTACTCAATCATGGTTTTTTGGTGATCGGTCAGGCGAGCACTGTAGTCAAGGATGTCATTTGCCTGGCGAAAATAGGTCTTTTCGGGATAAACCGCAAGTTGACCAACTGGTCGGTGTTGACTGGCAGAGGTGAGTGCGAAGGGCTGGACTCGATACCAGTGTGGTGTGGCAAACTGTTGGATAATGTCTGTCCCACTCTGTGTAGAAAGGCGCAGTGGTTGCCAGACAGCAGGGTCGTGCAATTGATCTGGTGTATTCTGTGGGTGATACCCTGTGTAGTCGCTATATGCCCCTGTCGCCATGTCGCCCATCTGGTTTGAACCATCATGATGGCGTAGGGCCAGAATCGCCTGTGCGACGCGATTGCCAATGCCAGCGGGAGTAATGGTATTTGTGACTGTCCGTTGTGGATCATAGCCCAGATCGTGTAACACAGTTTGAAATTGTCCGATCTGGGTGGGAAAGAGATCTATCAGAGCACGATAGGCAGCGTAACTGATGGCTTTCTCTTTGTTGACCTGCGTATGTTCGATATATGGGCGTCGTAATGTCCCTCCGTGATAGGTACCCAGCGCATAGAGATCGTAAGCGGCCCAGGCATCGTACATACAGGTGTGCACAATAGCCAGTGCTCTAGCCGCAACGGTGATATCTGGTTTGACACTGCGAATGGCTTGTAGGGTGGCATTATTCCAGGCCAGTGGCACAGCAAATGTCCCTGGATGCATGAGGAGAGATAGCGTGTTATAGCAATGAAAGAGTGTGGCGCTCGCTCCGAACATTGTTTGATGGCTGATACTTCCTGCGCTCATTATACTTTTCTTTCTTCCCAGATAATCATTCTGCTCTCCTATTCTTACTATAGCAGCGCATATATCATGAAATATGTGATTTTACTTGTATAGTATTGCATTTCTATATTAATATAAGCGCAATTCTATTTGTAGCTGAGTACCTTTTCCTCTGTTTGAAGGGATTTTTTTCTTTTCATTGAATTTAATTGTATACTGCATAGTAATAGTCTATTTTTCTTTACTTCTATGATACTGCCTTGCAAATGCGGAGTGATAGAAGTATGGCTGAAGGTTTTCACAGGGCGTTATTTCTGCTATCAGTGATAGTATGTAAAGTGTTGTGTGGGAAGGTTGAATATGATGGGGAAGAGAGTGCTGTTTGTTGTACGGCTCTGTTTCTTCTGTTTACTGGTTGTGCTTGGGTGGGTATGCTTACCTTCTTTTGATTGGTATATGAAGATTGCTCATACACGAGTTGCTTATGCTGCATTTCCTCTGCTGGGACCATTCCCATCGCCATCACCAGCGGTATCCCCAACGGCTCTCTCTTCCCCCGATGTGCAGGTGACACCAACCACGCCAACTGTTGTAAAAGAGAAGCCAACGCCTGAGGCACATGCCCATCTGTTATCTGTGTTGATTGGTGGCATGATCTGGCTTGATCGTAATCAGGATGGTATCGCGCAGCAGGATGAGTTACCCGTTGGCGGGATCAAGGTTCATCTGTATAATGCGACTGGATCGACTATTTTCCAGACTACAGTAACGACCCAGGACGGCTATTATTCTTTTCATGTTTCGCCCTATTATCATTACATGATCAAATTGGATGCGCCCGAAGATTATTTTAACGGTCCATTACAGGGTTATCGTCTTGCCTCTACAACTTCAGCTCACCTTCCCTCGCCTGCAACGGCGATAGGCAATGGCAATTATCCGTATATGGTGGTACCTGCTGTTTTGCCTGGGCAGAACAATTTTTCCTTTAGCTTTGGTTTTGTAAAAAGTGAACCACAACTTCATATTCTGCAATTCAATACCTCTGGCACTGCTGGTTTGATTGGTCAGCAGGTTGATTTTGTGCTGGTGACCTCTAACCAGCCTGATGCCGCTCCGATCAATGATCCTCTGCATATTACTGTGGCTATGCTATTGCCTGTGGGTTTTGATGTTGTCGCTACGCAGGGACGTGCATGGCAAATGGACATGGAGACGCAGCATAGTTACACGAAAGTTCTGGCGACGTATCATGATAAAAGAGTTATATTACCCGGCATGATCTTACCACCTATTATTATCAGTGGCGTATTTACAAATGATGCGACGAGATCGTTTGCAACGACTGCGAGTGTACAACTTAAAAGCAAAGGGAAAGCTCTCTCTCATGATCAGAATGTGACGCGCCTCCATGTTGGCTCACTGGCTGAATTGAGCCAGAGAATATACTTATCTTCTGAACATGGGAAGTCCGTACGGCAACCACTGCAAATGGACACTCCCACCCCGAATCCCGCTGCCCCGTTTTATCCTGATCTACCTCACACAGGAAGCTGTTTTACTGGTTCCTGTCATCAATAAATGAGTATTCTGCATCAATCAGGATGCTATTTGTCTTCGTTCGGAGTTCTGGCACGTATAAGAACTATCAATAGCACATTTTTGAGTTTCATTGTGCAGATGCGACAGGAGAAAATTCTTATGAATGACCAGCGGAGTGAAAAACAGGCATTGATTGCACAGATGCGGGGCGTGACGATATCTCGCGAGTATGGGAGTGGTGGTGGTGAAATTGCCCGCCGTCTGGCTACGGCACTGAGTTGGAAACTTATCGATCATGAAGTTGTGGTGCGAGTTGCGCAATCATTGGGTGTCAGCGAAAGCGAAGTCGAAGTACATGATGAATATACAGCCAGTTTCGCAACACGTTTGTTAACGACGATGAGTACAGTCGATCCATCGATGATGGTCACTGATGACGCAGTAGATATCACGACCACTGAAGAATCATATCATGATGCACTGGTGCGTGTTGTGGACTCCGTTGCCCGGCAGGGGAAGTTCGTGCTGGTAGGACGCGGGGGGCAGGCGATTCTCGCCAATCAGCACGATATATTGCATATACGTATTGTTGCTCCTATGGAGAAGCGTGTTCAGTATGTCATGCAACGTGAAGGCCTGGATGAGGATACCGCCCGGTCGCGTATTCAGCAAAAAGAACGCCAGCGTGGGCGTTATCTCCATACACATTATCACGAGCATGCTGATGATCCACACCTCTATGATCTGGTGATTAATATCTCGGTGCTTTCTATTGATCATGCGGTAGAGTTAATCTGCCAGGCACTAAGTGATAAAGCGACCAGATTAGCGGTCTCTGAGCAAGAACTTGGGCCAGGAGCAGGTTTTACCCGCTATGCAGGCCAGCCAGCAGATTTCGTCTGGCGACAGGAAGATCAATAATATTGACTTCAGCGATAAGAAATTGTGTTGGAGTGATCATACATGTTGTCTGGATACAGAACGGTACGTGCGTAGCACAGAATGGTGCGGGTGCTACGCATGTCTTTTTGTAACAGAGAGGAGCTGGAGGTTAAGTTGTATCGTCGGCATGGAGTGGTTAAATCGCCATTGTTTTCAGTCGTAGCCGTTCGCCTTCATAGTAAGCTTTTCCGTAGTGTCGTGTAATGAAGCCCGTTTCATTACTGATTGTAAATTTGACACGAGCCTTTTGTCTATCCTCCTGAGTGATCTCGTCAAATCTAATATTGACGTTGCCGTACTTTTGGAGATAGCGGTTAGTAATGTCCTGTTTTAATTGCGTAAGGAATGAATTTTCTACTTGCATAAAAATACCTCAGCGGTAAATGCACGAATATGTTGCCCGCCAATACAGTGTTTCTGTAGAGTTTCACGTGAAACGTTGTGTTTACATGCAAGCATGTATGTGCCTTATTGGATCGTGAAGATCCGGTAGAGACAAGTTACGAATCAGGGATGGAAACGCTGTAAAGGTGAAATGGACATAAACGGTGGGATTACTTTGTGTTAATGTACTTGTGTACGTTGTATATGATTGTGATTTTGCCAGATACACACGTGTATTGGTGCGAAAACCTCTCGTTAGATTGCTATTGTCACTGTTCCCAAAATGAATGCAGGGCTTCAGCGCTGCAACCTATGTAAAGTATACGTTAACTAATGGTTAAAAGCAATGCGTAATCATTTAAATTTCTATAAAGAAATGCATCGTTTTGGAATGGAAACAGATCAACTTCCAGGTGTAATGGGTTCTGCCTTCCCCCGGGATAAATGACCTGCACTTATGCTAAACAAATGACCTACAGAAAACTTCTAAAATTGCCTCTCTCATGCCCCTATGCTATACTGCCCATGAAGTTCCCAATGCTTCATAACCATGTGTATGTAGAAGGGATATTAAGTGTTATGACCACTGAAGATACAGCAAATTTACAGAATCCTTTTATTGTTGGCGAGCGCTTGTACCTGCGGCCTCTGGAGCCAGCTCAAGATAATCATCTCTACTCGACCTGGATGAATGACGAAGAGATTCGCCGTTATTTTTCTGTGTATCCTACCAGCGATGCACGTGGTCGTGAACGTCTGGAACAACTCTATAAAGACACCCGCCATATTTTGTTTGGTGTGACACGCAAGGATGACAATCAACTGATTGGCCTGGTGGGTTTGAAAGATATTAATCAGCTCAATCAGAGTGCAGAGTTCTATGTCATTATTGGGGATCGTTCGGCCTGGGGTAAGGGATATGGCACTGAGGCCACAAAGTTGATGATCCGCTATGGATTTCTGGAATTGAACTTGAACCGTATTCAGACTCAGGATATGGAAGAGAATATTGGTGGCTGGCGTGCGGATGAAAAAGCTGGTTTTAAGTATGATGGTACTCTGCGTGAGATGATTTTCCGTTTTGGCAAATATCATGATGTTCGTGTGTATAGTATGTTACGCCGTGAATTTTTAGAAACATTGCAGTAAGTGTCCGCCACACTATAACATTCCTATCCGATTATTTGTATGATGCAGATGTTTTCATCTCAATGAATGGTGAAGTATCTTCTATGTGATCTTTTGATGAAAACAGGGGGCAGGCGACGATCTGCCCCTGACTGGTTGATAGGGTACCGCTCTGCATTTCTCTCACCGCGATCACTTTCACCTGTTGATGGCTTAAGCACGAGCAACGAGAGTGGCATGTATTCAGCTTGTGATAGGAAGAAGGTTTTTAGCGTATCACACGCGTTGAAGTTTGGCGGCATTGTGAAGCAGCCTGTGTCATTGGTAGTTGGAGTAGAGAGATCATTCTTATGAATATCACCATCCTGGAGATCGAAGATCGTGAGCAATGGAACAATTTTCTGTTGCGTCATCCACAAGGTCATCTGCTACAGTCCTATGAATGGGGAGAGCTGAACAGGTATCTTGGCCGGAATGTCTATCGTCTTGGCGCATTTCAGGACGATGAGCTTGTTGGCACAATGCAACTGGTTGTTGCTCAGGTTTCACTACCTTTACCAAAGTTACGACCAAACTGGTTGTATTGTTCCCGTGGGCCAACCCTGGCTCAACCTGATCGTCTGGTATTGACGCGTTTGCTGGCATATGCAGAGAATATCGCCCGTCAGGAGCATGCGGTGGTCTTGCGTGTTGAGCCGAATATCGCTGATGATGATTCTGGACAGGATGCATGGCTGGCTTTGTATCATAAGGTTGGCTTTCAGACGAATCCTTCTTCGGTTCATGGACGTAGAAGCTGGGTGCTGGATGTTCGACCTGACGCGGAGACATTGCTTGCTCAGTTTCAACCACAATGGCGGCAATATGTGTTATCCGCTGGTCAGCAGGAAGTTGTCGTGCGTAGCTCTACTAAAGAGAGCGATTTTGATGTGTATTATGAACTGTTGCGGGTTGCCAGTGAGCGTGATGGGATAGAGCTATTTTCGAAAGCGTATCACCGTGAATTGTTACGCCGTTTCGCGCAAACGAATGATGCGGCGATTTTACTGGCGGAACAGCGGGGCACGCCAGTGGCGGCGAAACTCCTGGTACGTTTTGGTTCCTGGTGTTGGGATATGTTTGGTGCGGCTTCTGAACAGGGACACGATCTTCATGTAGATTATCTTTTACAATATCATTGTATTCAATGGGCACAACGTTCTGGTTGCCACTATTTTGATTTTCGTACCATTCCCGAAGTGCTCTCTCCAGTTGAGGACATGTGGGACGATTATGAATATAAACAAGGCTTTGGCGGGTTCTCGCGTTTGCATATGCCGACGCAAGATTATGTCTATCAGCCGTTGATCTATATGCCCTGGCGCAAATTGACTGAAATGCGGTATGATGAGCAACGGCATAAAGAGCGTCAATTATTGGATGGCTTTGTTACGCAATCGACAGCCAGCCAGGAAGAATTATATAGCGAAATTTAAAACTTTATTCGTCTGTATTTCTTAAATAAGGGGTCGTATGGAAGCTCGGATTATTACAGACCGTCAGCAGTGGAATGACTTTATCAGGTCATCAAGCTATTGCAATATCAAGCAGTCGTATGAGTGGGGAGAGTTCGGGTCATATCTGGGCGCGGATGATACGATGCATATTGGTGTCATCGATGAGGCGGGCAAGTTGTGTGCTGCATTGCTCATGACTGTCTCGCGTGCTCCGATGTTAAAGCAGACTTACTTTTATGCTCCTCGCGGTCCTATTATTGAGGACCCTGATTCTCCTGCGATGACGGTCCTTCTTAACTATGTGAAGGCTGAGGCGCGGAAACGCCATGCCTTTATGCTGAAAATTGAACCTGCTGCGCTTCACGATGATTTATCATGGCTGACGACGCTACGGCGGCGTGGCTTTCATGTGAATCCTCATCATATGCATATTCGCAATGAATGGGTGCTTGATATCAGTCCAGATGAGAAAACGTTGCTGTCTGGGATGAAGGAGAAGTGGCGCTATAATATTCGTCTTGCTGGACGTAAAGGTATCAAGGTGCGTCAGGCTGAGAGTGCCGCTGATCTGGATACATGGTATGAGCTGTATCAGGTGACGAGTGAGCGTGATAAGTTCTTTATCAACCAAAAAGAATTTTATGTCGATATTCTGCAAGCGTTTCGTAAAGATAATTATGGTGCGTTGTTTTTAGCCGAGTATGAGGGTAAGGCGGTAGCGGGCACGATTGTGCTGGTTGAGGGACCCTGGAGTTATTATATGTACGGTGCTTCGTCCAATGAGCACCGTGAAAAGATGCCTAACCATTTATTGCAATGGACTGGTATCCAGTGGGCAAAGTCTCGTGGCGCTCGCTATTACAATTTTGGCGGTATTCCTGAAATTCTGGCAGAAGGTCAGGAACTCTATGGCGTCTATCTGTTTAAGCGCGGTTTTGGTGGCTATCCGATGTGTTCGTTGCCCACCCATGATCTTGTCTATAATCCGTTGCTGTATTGGGCCTACCGCTCAATGTTGGATGTGAAGCATAAACTGGATGAGAATCGTGAGAAGCGTCTGGTGACACAGGCCGTTCATCCAACGTCACCGAATGGACAGGTGCAAGCTGCAAAGGAACAGACGAAAGCTCAGGCTTAAGCATATAATATGTGAAAGTATATCGTCTCTTCTCAAGCAGGGAAACAGGACCGAACAGGTTGGTTCAGCCATCAACCTGTTCGGTCTTATATTATCCAGTTTGTTTTGTTATAACCGTACATGTATGCACTTTGTGCAGGGCATTACGCGGTTCTGGTCATTTTGCCCTTGTCGGCGGCCTGGGCGTTTGCACGTGCCTCTGCCGCTGACTGTTGCATTTCCTCTACGGTTTTTGTGTGTAACCGTGCTGCTCCCTGCGTTACAACCGTCTGGACACGAGTACCATTCTGTTCAGCCTGTTGTAGTCGTCTGGCTGCCTGTGGCACTTCCTCCTGATATTGTGGCAACCATTTGGCTTGAGTAACGAGCATTTCGTCGGTCATTTGCCAGACTTCTTCTGGATTACATACTGCTCCAATCAGAGGATCATGCAGCATAGCCTGTTTTAACAGAGGTACATCTCCATGAACTGCTGCCTCCATTGCCATTTCTTGCACACGTACGCTGGCGGAACAGGTCGCGGCACAGGCCAGTGGTAGATCACCAATCACCGGCATGTTAATGCCTGTTTTATCAACATAGCCAGGAATTTCGATAGTGCAGCCATTGGGCAGGTTGGTGATATGATTCTGGTTGATTACATTGAAATGACCGCGATAGATGCGACCGGTTTCCAGTGCTTCGATGATATATGATCCATGCTCTTCACTGCGGATAGCTGAGGAGATAGTGGGTGGTTCCTCTTTGAGCCAGTTAGGATAGTCCGTCTCAAACCAGTTCCGTCCTTCAGTACAAACCCGGAGATAGCCGCCGGTTTCGCCATTAATCCAGCGGGATAGATCGATCCATTGTGGAATCTCATTGACGCGTTTGCGATACCAGGGGAGATACTCGCTCAGGTGCCCATTGGATTCAGTGCTGTAGTAGCCAAAACGGCGTAGTACATCGATGCGTACTTTTTCTGTCTGGGAGAAGGTTGGATGCTGCTCAAATAGTTCCAGCAATTTGGGAAGCATATCGATGCCGCGCCATTCAACCTTGACGAACCATGTCTGGTGATTAATTCCGGCGGCAATAACATCCACATCACTGCGTTTAAGTTGCTCGTCTGCTTGCAGCAGTCCCTCACTTTTGGCCCACATTTCAACGCATTGAGTGATTTGCCAGTGGGCGCCCTGGACACCATGACAGAGGCCAATTGTCTGTACTCCACCATATTTATTGCAGGCCCAGACGTTCATTGCCATTGGATTCGAGTAATTCAGGAACAGAACATCGGGTTTGGCGGTTTCGCGAATGTCTTTACAGAAATCGAGCAGGGCGGGGATGGTACGCTGTCCATACATGATGCCACCAGCGCAGAGTGTATCCCCCACGCATTGATCGACACCGTATTTTAGCGGGATATCAATATCCGTCTGAAATGCTTCCAGTCCTCCCTGACGAATAGTACTGATGACATAATCGCTGTCGGCAATAGCTGCTCGACGATCTACTGTAGTTTCAATTTTCGCAGGTAGTTTGTTTGACTCTATCTCACGTTGACAGAGTTGGGCTACCATATCGAGGTTACGCTGAGAAATGTCAGTAAAAGCGAATGTTGTATCAGCCAACTCTGGCACGGATAGGATGTCACGTACGAGTGTGCGCGTAAAGCCAATGGAACCGGCCCCAATCATCGCAATTTTGATTGCCATGTTGTATGCATCTCCTTCTCTGGAGTATGAATTCTCTACATCGGAATAAAAGTACTGACGTTACTGCAAAATATTTTCTTTCTGCGGTAACAATAACTGTACCTGTTAAGAGATGGTTTAGCAAGACTATGAGGCGTAGATCTGGAAAAAGTGTGCAGAGTATCCAGGGTATGGTGCTCGTTCGCGCAATATTACTGCTTTATCAGGCAATTTGGAGCGTTTTTCTACGAGATCGTAGATGGGATGAAGAAAGAATTGAGGAATGCTGGTTGAGAGGTATGTTTAAGTAATTTAAGGAT
This sequence comes from Dictyobacter sp., assembly GCA_035493535.1. Taxonomy (GTDB): domain Bacteria; phylum Chloroflexota; class Ktedonobacteria; order Ktedonobacterales; family Ktedonobacteraceae; genus Dictyobacter. The sequence continues at coordinate 6,899 of DATJIE010000049.1, read as the reverse complement.
ATGAATGTAATTTGGGTTACATTCATATCCTTAAAACAAGTTGCTTCTTTTTAGTGTGCGCGTAAATCTTGCAGGGTTGCCAGACGCTCACGTGCGATAGTGCTACCTGGATTGACCTTCGCAAGGTTGCGATAGACACGGCTGGCCTGCTCAAACTCACCAACGGATTGATAGGTCTGACCAAGCATGTCATATGCCTCGTAACTTGTGCGGTCAATCGCGATCAACTGTTGCAGAGATGCGACTGCCTCTTTGACCTGCTGGGTATCGAAGTAGTAGCGTGCGATCTGAGTTTGATAGCGTACCGCATCCTGACTACGTCCCAACTGCATACAGAGGCCCACCACCTCGCGTAACAGATCCATTGCCTCCGGGTTCAGTTCGACGGCTCGTTTGAGGTTCGCAAGGGCTTCTTCGGTATCGCCCATCTCGGCGTACAGGTTGCCGATACGTTGGATTGCCTCACCTGCCAGCTCTAATTTGCTATTGCGCAGATAAATATCCGCGAGCAAACGAAGTTCCGCCATACCTTCCTCTAGCAAACCACGAGTGATATAAATATCCGCTAGTTCGCTATGGGCGCGGGCATCTTGTGGAGCCATACGCACCATTTCATTCAGGACATTGAGTGCATTATCAAACTGTTTGTTCTGGCGATAATGTCGGACCAGATCAATATACTCCTGTAATGCTGAATTGATATCAGTCTGGCGGGACGAAATCTCGGCAATACTGGATGATACCTCATCATGGGTCGGTCTGATCTGTCTGATCTGTTGCATGATTGCGTTCATCTGATCCTGACGCCCGGTCCGTCCATATGCTTTTGCCAGCTGTAAGGAGATTTCCACCTCTGGAGCCTGATGCTCCTCACCCTCTTCACGTGGTCGTGCGGCCCATGTTGCGGGGTCCATCGCATGTGGGGAGCGACGTACGTGTTGCAGGGCTTGCTCAAACTGGCTGATCGCGGCTTCTGGCTTCCCCTGTGCTAGGAACACATGTGCCGCGCTGACACGCGCCAGTATCTCAACGGAGCTATCGCGAATTGCTAATGTATACTCATCGATTGCTCGATCAAACTGACCACTCTGGTCATAGATTTGACCCAGGGCGAAATGGATATCAGCAGTATTTGGATAGGATTCCGCGTTCTGTGCATAATCGCGAATGATCGTCCCGACATGTTTTTGTCCTTCACCGCGCAACTGCCAGAGGATGCGGGTGAGTAGTTCGAGCGACGTTGAGCGTGCTGTTCCCAGCGTTGTGATCATCGCAAGGTGCCAGCGTACCAGGGCTGTGATATTGCGTGGATCGATTTGCAAGACGCGTTGATACTCCGCTACGGCTGGTTGGATACGGCCCAATTTTTGCAGTGCCAGCGCGTAATTCAAACGCGTTGGGACACTGGTAGGGCTTTCTTTGAGTGCCTGCTCCAACTCAGTCATAGCTCGATCCATGTAGCCCAGACGTAAGTAGGACTCAGCCGCAAGCGTTCGTTCGCGGAGCAGATCCTCTTTATTCCCATGTGTTGTCAGCAAATCGATCAGGCGCATTCGATACGTCAGATTATTAGGATCTAACTGAAGAATACGTCGATATGTTGCCACCGCATCTTCTGTACGACCATTGACAATGTAAGTATCGACAAGAATGCCATATTTGGTGATGGCTTGCTCAACTTTGCCCTGACGCACATAGATTTCGCAGAGTACCTGATGCACATCCAGGTATTGCGGGGCCATGTCAATGACCTTTAAACACTCATCAATCGCGGGTGTCAACAGGCCATGGTTGACATAGTTATGAATGTCTTGCATGGCTCGTACCACCTGTGTGCGGATACCTTCAGGCAACACGGCTGTACTGGTGAGCACGGCATCGGCAACATGATTGAGGCTATTTCCTCTGCCATCAATCATCTGATTTAACAGTTCTTCAAAACTTTTTTCTTGTTGCCTGGCCTCAGGCGAAGCGCTTGGCACAATCAACTGAGCATCTGAAGCTTGTCTGGCAGCAGGTGACACCGCATCAGGATATTGCATCGGCACTGGATTGGGTATTGCCTCCATTGGAGGAGGTGCAACAGGAGTCGGAGCCGGTGCCGGTGCGGGTGCCTGTGGTACAACAGGTGTGGGTGCCGGAGCAGGCGCGGCAGCTTGAGGGGCAGGAGCAGGCGCGGCAGCTTGAGGGGCAGGAGCCGCTGGAGCGGGTGGCGCGACAGGCTGTGCTTGCTGTACGGGTGCCTGTGGTACAACAGGTGTGGGTGCCGGAGCAGGCGCAGCAGGTTGAGGAGCCGGAGCCGCTGGAGTCGGTTGCGGGGCTGGCTCTGCCGGTGGCGCGGCAGGTTCTGGTTTAGCCCCATCTGTAAGCCAGGATGCGGAAGCATCCGAAGCGTCCACCATCATGGTAAAATCGGCAGGCGCGGGTGTTTGAGGTTCCGGCGCTGCTGGTGGTGGTGTGGCTGGTTTGCTGGCAGGCGGTGTATTTTGCGTTGCCGGTTTCTCATCCAGAATGCCGGTGAGCCAATCAGGTAATTCACCGGAGGTTTGTTGTGCAGGAGCTGGAGCCGCTTGTGCAGGAACCGGTGCAGGAGGTTGTGGAGCGCTCTGTGGCTGAGATGGCTGAGCCATAGCATTATTCAGGAAGTCTGCGCTCATCTCCATGGTTGGTGCTTCAGGAACATCGTTGATAGCGGGTCCAGAAGCAGGGGGAAAGCCACCCTGTTGCTGTGGTGCTGATTGCGCCTGTTGCAGCATAAATTCGACTTGCGCAACTTTGTCTTCCCAGCCACGGCTACGTAAAAAACCAAGTAAAGCGTTATAGACGGTCAGTGCCTGATCCTGTTCGCCCAGTAGACGGTGGGCCTCAGCAGCTTCCTGACAGAGTTGAACCAGTTGATCAGCCTCTTCCGCAGTGAGTGCATCCAGATTTACGCGGTCAACAGCCTCATCAAAATGAATGGTGGCAGTGCGCAGATCGCCGCGTGCGCGATAGCACTGTCCCAAAGCATAATAGCACGACAGTGCGTAATCTGGATCGTTAAGCAATAATTGAAATTGTTGAATGGCTTCGTCCCAGCGCTGTTGCTCTTGATAGAGCCAGCCCAGAAAATAGCGAGCATCTGGACGATCAAAACCGCTTTCCAGAATTTGTTCACAGAGGTCTATTGCATCATTGAGACGGCCCTGGTTTTGAAATAGTTGCGCCTGTTGTAATGCCCCTGTGACCTGGCTAGCAGAAATTCTCTGACGTGGGGCTGAATTCATACCACCATTGCCCACCATTGACGATGATAGGCCCTGATTATTCATCCCACCGTAGTTGCCCGCGCTACCCATGTTACCCATGATGCCAGTGTTCCCTCCGCTTGTATTTCCCGATGATGTTGTAGTGAATGGCTGTCCAGTGGATGCAGCCTGATCAAATATTGATTGCTGGACCACAGATTGCTCCGTATCATTGTTTGCAGACCGTGTTGTTGCTGCTCCGCCAGTTTCCCCAGTAGTGAAACCCGCTGTCAGGATCTGCTGCGAACGATCTGTAATTTGTGAGAGCAATCGTTGTGCTTGTATGTTCTGTCCATCGGCACGTAGCACTTCTTCACAATGCGTGCGTGCCGCGTTCAGTTCATTTCGATGTAGATATACCTGTGCGGTAGCCAGTCGTTCTTGTAACAATAGACTGATATCTTTTTTCTCGAAATAGTATTGTATGAGCCGTTCATGTGGCTCTGTTGCATCTGGTGATAGTTGAACTGCTTTTTGCCAGGCGGCCTCTGCCCGTGCCGCCTGACCTATATGAGCGTACATATCCGCCAGATGCATATATGACTGGTATGCATCTTCGCGTCTATTTAAGATGCCATACAGTTCCGCTGTCTTACTGAGGGCAATAATATTGTCAGGTTCGCGCTGTAAGATTGTCTGATACTCTGAGAGTGCCTGCTGCCATTGCTTGATTTGCATATAGCAGAACCCAAGCCCACTGCGTGCTGTAGCATCTTCTGGGAACTCAGTGAGTGCTATCTGGTATTCTTGCAGCGCATCCGTCCATTGACTATCCCAACGATGGCGGTCCGCTGAGTTTATCGCTGCGCTAAAAGCTTCTTTGTTCCCAGGCATGAAAGGTTCACTTTCTTAACGCGAGCACAAGATAGTAGCGCCCTTTCGGATTCCCGTATCTCTGAGCGCCACTATTGTTTGCGCTTATCAGTTTGGTCTAGTCAGAACTAGGGTACAACAATTCGTGTGTATGGACACTTGTTTTGGGACTAAAGTACTGTGTTTTTATATAGTGTGGTGTATGCTCATACATACTTCTGTGTTACATTCTCTTCTGCCAGGATTAACCGCGATAATTGATAAATTGTAGTGGTAAAGGATAGTCCTTCTGCTTGAGTGTGGCAATCACTGCCTGCAAATCATCGCGGCTCTTTCCCGTGACACGAACGGTATCACCCTGAATCTGTGTTTTTAGCTTTGGATGTCCCTCTCGGATAATTTTACCGAGTTCCTTGGCTTGCTCTTGCGTAATGCCCTGCTGTAATTGAATGACCTGCCGAACACGTCCGCCTGCTGCGTTCTCTTCTTTGCCCGGTTTAAAGATTTTTAACGAGAGTTGACGACGGACTGCTTTGGACTCCAGAATGTCGCGTACACTCTTCAGTGATAGCTCGTTAGCTGTCGTGATCGTGATCTCGTCTTTCCCCTGGTCGATAAGGGTATTGGTGTCTTTTAGATCGTATCGTGTCTGTACTTCTCTGCGTGTCTGGTCGAGCGCATTGACCAGTTCTTGCTCATCATATTGCGATACTATATCGAATGAACAGTCGCCTGCCATGAAAATCCTCTCTTTTTTGTGTAAAAACGGTATAGATTGGTTCGTAGAGGAATGCGCTACATGTTCAGCTATGTACTTAGTCTATCCCTTCTCAGGCATTGTAGCGCATTTCTCATTTGGTTTCCACTTTATCCCCCAAGTGGCACACATATGTTCCCTATTCTTCTATTTTGTTGTCGCACTACATGTGCTCTTTGAGGATGTTGTGGTTTTTATTTTCATCCTATGGGCTGCTCTCAGAACGGCCTATAGTGTGGTCTGTATATCCTTTTTATACCACACTCCGAATGTGGAAAACGATAGTTGTCCTCTCTTTTTGCAGATGTTGTGATTCTTACTCTTTACTTCCGATTAGAATTATGAACTCTGTTATTGGTTGTTGTTTGTATTATGTGCTCCGTTGATGATCCGGGTTTATGGATCTGTATATGTCGTTTCTGCGATGTTATGGGGAGAGATATGGATGGTACAACATAGCTGGCAGCTTATGACGCCTTGTGAGAGGTTGATTACGGTTTCTGCTTTTCCGGCGGGCGATCAGTTAACAACGCTGGCACGCATACGCACGTTTGAGTTGTTGCGGCTGGCATTCTTTGTCCTGAAGTTGCGTAAGCTACAACTCTCTGATGCGTTTCTTGTGCAAGAACAGGGGCATGCTGAATTGTCACAGTTCCCGTATTACAATTTATTGCGACATGCTATCTTTCAACAAATTGTGCGTTTGAGCGATCTGGGGGGACGCGCTCAGGCATTACGTCTAGTGGAAGCCGCGCATATTGATCTGCCAGAGGGCACCGGAGCTTCTCTGTCTGCTTGATGTCTTAATAATAACGACTCATCGAGTTATTACTTTTGGGTTGGATGCGTGGGAATGTGCCGTTATAATGAATGGTAACCCCCTCCTGCTCAAGGATTTTATGGATTGTTGAAAGATCAGTGTCGCCATTGATGGCAAGCAGACCTGGCATGATCTGACGGATATCATGTTTTTGCAGAGTGGCATGCGCGCACAGCCGCTTTATCGTCTCTTCGTTTGCTACTTCAAGTAGAATGTTCATTGATACTTTTGCGCTTGCCTGTTGTTTGCTCCAGTCACGTAATGAATAGAGTACGTTCTGTGGCAATGGTTTCTGACTGTGTTCCTCTAACGTTTCGATGATTTTTTCGATGGTAAGTCCCGCCGCCAGACCACGTCGTACCGAGGTACTGTTCAACTTCATTCGGCTTACGAGGTCAATCTGTTCAATCTGGACGAATGGTAAGAGGCTGTAGAGTGCGGGCATATCTGGTTGGAGCAGGAGCAATTCAAAGCTGGGTTGTACAATGAGTGAGTGCGTGGGTGATGGTGAAGTCTGAGTTTCGTTTGCGTCCTGGGTTAAGATCTGTGCGCCAAAGTCCGTCAGGCGATAGCCAATCGAGTGAATATGGACGGTACGCGATCCCGTGTCTGCTGATTCATAGCCGATATCAATGAGACCAAGCGTGTTGAGGGTTGTCAGGGCACCAAAATAAGCATGCATGTAGCGCCGTGCCCAGTCTTCAAAGGAGAGCTTGCGTATGTTTTTCTCTTCTATTTTGCGGTTATAGGCGTAGATACTTGCCGCTGCCAGAGGCGATTCTTGTTTGATTTGTTCAAGCAATGATAGAAAAGAGTACCATGTATCAACGTTGCATTCACGAAAATGCGTGACAAGTGTTGTGCGTGCTCCGGATTTATCGGTGTAGAACGATGATTCCCAGGATGGGTCAGTATAGGGATCAGCCCAGCTTCGGCTCTGCATCCAGACATCGTACAGGACTTTGATTTGCCGGGTTAATGAGAGCTGTGACCACGTACTGAGATAGTCGCCTGGCTCAAGGCGTGGTTTTAAGAGTTCAACCGGAGGTTGTGAGGTTTGAACGATTTGTTGATGGGTGAGTAGACTATAGATGAAGTCGAAATAATAGCTGGCGGCCTCAGCGTCCTTTTTTGCGCTTTCCTCTCCCATTAACAAAGGTGTCAGTTTTTTGGTGATCCGTTTGGGGATCGAGTCGTTCTTGGTTGGTTCAATAGTGTTTTG
>DATJIE010000048.1:0-4603 GCA_035493535.1 Dictyobacter sp. | reverse complement strand
AGGGCTTTTTCGCCGTATGTTTCATTTCACCTCTCCTTTGTCGCCATAGAAATTGATCGTGTCATTGAAGAGGTTGTAGAACTGCGAATGCCCGTTCTCATCCAGCGCTGTGAGATCGTTGCTCTGATCGTTGGCCTTATCGATCATGTCCAGCTCGAACTGGTTGTTGTCGTCGTCCTGAGGTGCGACTGCGTATGTGGTTTTTGCCATGATCGCCTCCTATCGCGGTTTCAGAATACTAAATGGACGAGAGGCGAACGGTGCTACGTAGTCGGTGTGATCGGTGCGCTGTTTACGCTGGCAGGAGCGGTACATGCGGTTCACTGTGGCCTTGTCCGCACGCTGATTGCCGATCCACAGGTTGGCGGCGATGTACTCGCGGGTGAGTTCGGTACTTTTGTCCAGTTCCGTTGAGAGTTCGGGGGTTGGTAGTGTCTTATTGATTACAGGGGTTTCGTCTGTACTGGCAGACTTGTAGATAGTTTGAGACATGATGTATACTACTCCTTGGATAGATGTGTCTCTCAGGGTCGCAATCTGTAGACACATCGCATGAATGGCTCACCGCAACGGTGGGCTTTTCTGTTTTTATATACACACATCAACCTGTTTAAATGTGTCATGTGTGTCATTAGTGTCAATTGTAAGCTGTAGATGAGAACTTGTCAAGGGAAATGGGCATAAAAAAAGACCTGTTGGTAAAACAGGCCATTTCTGCTATTTTTGTTTAATTTACTGGTGTAGACGTTTCCATTCTTGTATTGATTGTTTGTATTTGTGGAGCAGCGGACTATCTGTTGAGTCGATATCCAAGTGATACATATCTCTGTCCACTAATACATCTGGCTTATTGATCGCTGGTGTTTTAAATGTTCCGGTGAATTCAAACCCTGCTTTTTGAAGAATCTTTTTACCCTCAAATGTACCTCCGCATGCATCGATGGTTGCGATATCGACGCCTCGTTTACCCCACTCTGCGAGCTGTAAGGCAACATGATGTAACAGATAACCTGCAAACCTATTTCTTTTCTCTGGCGGAGCATTTGTAATGGTTGCCATATCGATGATTATGCATTCTAATCGGTGTCCAGGCTCAAACTGTTCAATCATATCAACTGGGAATGTCCATCCTCTGACACCTTTGCGAAATTCAACAATGGCCTCATGTTTCATTGGTATGAGATTAAGAAATGCTATCAGTTGATTGCCATCATACAAATGTAGCGTGGAATAGGGATTAGCTTTTAGATATTCTCGACGCGCTTTTTTTCTGGCTGGTGAGAGAGAACCTGAGCCAAAATTAAGATAGGCCATATGATCCTCTTGATCCAGTTCATCATCACTGACAGGCTCATAGATGAAATTTACGCGATTATCACCCAAGAGTAGAGCCTCTATCTCTTGTTTTTTAACATCAATTCTTTCTTTGCTGTAGTATCCGTGCCCACGCCATAAGATTTTTTTACCAAAATCTTCTGGTTTACGTCTCACCATACTGTTAAAAGCATCGCGTGTTAATCCAAGACGCTCATATGCTTCTTTGGCAGTGTAATAGTTTTGTTTGATCTGCCCTAATGGTGTTTCTGTGCTGCTTATCTCTTCTCTCTGTTTCTTCGGCATTTGTCGATTTTCCCCTTATGATGGCTTGTTTTTATTTGATTATAACACCCTTGCTAATTTAGTCCACACTTTAGACACAATTTACCATATCCACACAAATATGACTTTTAGCTAGATTGACACGAATGACACCCAAAGGGTTGACACATAACGGGTATAACGGTATAATCGTGATAGTGTCAAATGTGTCACGTATGTCATTCGTGTAAAGGAGTGTTCAGAATGATCGAATGGGCGGGAGAGACTTACTGCAATGCGAAGGAAGCGGCTGCACTCTTAAAAGTCTCTCGCGGAACCTTCTATAACAATTTGAAGGACAGTGTAAAAGCTCATGAACTGCCGATAAGGAAGCGGCTACATTATAAATTATCTGAAATAGAAAGTTATCGGCAAGTAAAAGTAGTGAAAGACGCAGTAGCGTAAGCGCATCGTTAGACGAGTACCAGTCATCCAACGATGCTAACCCTAAAGGTAATCAAGCTACCTCAAGGCTAGAGCCAGTATAGAGCCTAGTTGACGAGGTGTAAACACAGTAAGGAAGCTAGGCTATGACATATCAGCAATATCTGAGAACCGTTCTCATTGGCAAAACCCTCTTAACTATCTTTGGTGTGGTGATCGGCGCATGTGCAGCGACGGCTGGCGTTATTTGGTTGATCGCGATGCTCATCCACCTCTGTACTGAAGGACTCCAGATGCTGGTGTCGAGCTGGCAACAGTTGACGGCCCTGAGCAATGGAACCCCCGTCCTTCACTTTTTCTTTCAGCTTGTGTTGGTGTGTCTCTGTATTCGCGTCGCTTTCTGGCTGGTAAAATCCACTGCTTTATACATTAAGAAGGAGGTTCGCTATGTCAAATAACATGGTCAGAACCCATTCCCCGGCAGTTGCGTATACATTCCTTGCCATTGGTGCATCGCTTGGTATTTTGATGATTGCACTGGCAATTCTTTACGGCATGATCCTGCTCTATATCTTTTCGGTGCTGGCCGGGATCGCTGCTATTCGTTGGGGCGTGATCCCTATCGTCAAGGGAAGTGCAGAAATTGTTGATCAGGCGTTGAGCACTCACATGAAGGTTATAGAGCATCGGGCAAATATGCGCCTGATTGAGCAGCGCCGTTTCATTCCAGTTACAGCAGACCAGAACGGAAATTATGATCAGATCGTGGACGCGATTAACGGTCAGTTGATCAGCTATCTTGCTCCAGGAAATGCCGCAGTGCCACAGACACCCAATGGTCGCCTACCTCGTCAGCAGGATGTGAAGGTCACTGAAGAAGGGAATGAGAGAAAAAGCATTGATTCACCAAAAACACCTCTACCATCTTTGGTCCGCTATGAGGATATTAAGGCGCAGATCCCTCGTGATCATGCCCTGGTTGGGATTGATGGTAACGGGATCGTCACACGAGATCGAAGCATCAAAGCCCTGACATGGGTCGTTGGTGGCTCTGGGACTGGCAAAACAAATTCAACTATCCTGCGTATCGAGGAAGACTACCAGTGGGGTCATTACTTCTTACCGATTGACCCACATTGGTTCAAAGATGATAGCCTCTACAATGCCATTAAAGGGTACTCTGACCGTTTCTTGATGCCAGTTGCTTCTGAACCTGAAGATATCGTACAGCGTCTCGACTACTTCCTGAATGAGTTCAAGCGTCGTAAATCTGGTGGCTCGTGGGAGTATCCCATCACGATCATCATTGATGAAGTCGGGAGCCTAGTCAGCGATAAACCAGAGACTGAGATTGAAGAACAGATGATCGCCAAAATTAAGCAGGTCGCTCGCATCTGTGGTCAGGAGAGCCGAGGTTTCCAGATGAGCGGGATGTACATCAGTCAGGATGCCGCTGGACTGGCATGGTTGCGTAAACGCGCCATTATGGTCATCGCTCACCAGCTCCTTATGATGAGTGAGCGCTTACTGGCTTGCAATGGCAATACTGAGATTGCGCGTGCCATGGATGATTGGCCCAAAGGTCGCACACTGATCTACGGTATCGGTTTTGAAGAAGGGCAAAAAGTCTACCAGCAGCCGGCCGTAAATGCGCGTGTTGTGGATACTACAACGGAACCATTACAGAGTCTTCCAGTACAGTCTTCCGCACAAAATATTGTTGAGATTGGAAGATACCGGGAAGATGACCGGGAAGGCGCTCAGGAAGCGGCTGGAAGAAATGCAGAAGAAAATAGCACCTCAAATCAGTTTGAGCTCAAAAAACTTTTTGCCGAGATCGCAAAAATGAAGGCCGATGGCAAGTCAAATGATTTCATTTTGAAGCATTTTAACTTGGCACCAGGTGGTCGCAATAACCAGAATTTGAAGGCAGTAGCCGACGTTATCAGCGAATTTGACGCTGTAGAGCAATAGCAGGGAGAGCGTAGATGTATGTTGTGTATGCACTGGTAGACCAGAGAGACAATAAAACCTTTTATGTAGGTATTACCGATAATGTTTACAAGCGATTTCAGCAAGACCTTAGTTGTTCGGGGACAAATTTAGAAAAAAATGTGAGGATGTTGGAATTGCGAACCTCGAATAGCATGCCTCTCATGATAGAACTGGAGCGCACTGAGAGTATAACTTATGCCCGAGGTAGAGAAAAATATTGGATAAAGCATTACGCTATGTTGAAACATCCCATTACGAACATTGTCCACACCAAAGAGGTTGAAATTTTCAAGCCCAAACCTATACGGGTGATTGCCCCTGTTAACCCTAAAGGGCAGAAGGTTTATCGGTTTAATGATATTGAAAAGTTGGTTCTTGTAGATCTATATCGTGAGCATCACAACATCGATGCGTGCTTACAGGCAATGCAGAAAGGTGCTCGTTATCAGAAAGATGCTTCTCGCCTTCTCAAAGAAGCGGGATTACTGTAAGGGGGAAACTGTAATGCAGCAATCTAAAGGCACATGGGGAGACGCAGTAGCCTCGTTTTGGGCGAACCTGCAAGCGGACCTGACCAAAGTAGCCG
>DATJIE010000047.1:0-7559 GCA_035493535.1 Dictyobacter sp. | reverse complement strand
CTGGATCAGATGAGTAAACGGCGTCGATGAACACAAAAAAGCAGAGGATTAACGAGCCTCTGCACACGGATACTCTCGCTTACAAAGCTGAACAGCTTTAACCGTTAGCGTATGTGTAGTATCTTTCGTAGCGTAGTTGTTGAGTGCAAGGTCAACAAAAAAGAGCCGCGCCAAGGATGCAACAAGACGGCGAAGCTCTCGATGTATAACTACTGGTGCTGACCGGAAAAGGGGAAAGTTAGAATTCCCCCTGAACGAAACTACTAATTAACTCAGGACTTGCAACGTCAAAACCAACCACATCCATCATTCCAGCATCATCAGGATCGGCAATGGTAAAACCATTACTGAGCATACCGACAACAATGAGTTTCGCATGTATTCCGGTTTGCTGGCGATATTTTTGGAGCGCCTGGATTGGGTGAATATTGCCTGCAAATGTCTCATTATCCGTATAGACAACGAATGCATCAACCTTGAGATTATTTTCCAACGCATAGATCATCGGCAAAGAACAATTTGTTGCACCCATCTGTACCCTGTCTACGATCCTGAGTGCATCGTCCAGACGTTGGCGTGGTGAGATCGGAATATCAACGAGCGTATGAGAGAATCCCATGATGTGATAGTTCTGTTCGACACTGGCCGTCACTAGCGCCATTGTTGCCGATGCAATCCGTGGCGTCAGTCCCGGCATACTCCCAATAGTGCCCCATGACATCGATCCAGAGACATCAAGTGCCAACAACATATTTTTGCCTGTCGGTTCCACATTCCCAAAGGAGAGATAGAAGGCGTCGTTTAGAGCATCGATGAGTGTTTGTACTGGTGTCCAGGTATTCTCACCACGCACACTTTTACCGCTTTGGTAAGTCAACATAGCATTGAGTATCTTAATCGGGTGTAACCGGGCTTTCTTGATTGCCTCAGCATCGCGCAGACGCTCCGCAATGGCTTTGGTGTGCTCTCCAAGAGGTTTGATGAGCCCGATGCGTGTCATTGTTGCAAGGTTCCTCAGTATCGCTTCCATTGGCATATCATCAAACAATGCCTCCCAGCACTTTACAGACGTCAGGAATTTCGTGGGCACTGCCTCACGTGGGAGTTTGTAACGCCTGATGAGTGTTGCCATCTCCTGCTCATTCTGGACACGTTTGGCACGCTCAAATGCCCAGATCAAACGTAACCCCTCGTCAGGATGCTCGTCTTCTCCGACGCCTTCCCAACCCTGAGTCACCCAATGGAAGATATGGTTATACGTCTCTGTGGGTGCCTTTGGGTGGGACAGACGCAATACATCACGCATTGCATAACCGTCGCGCTGTTGGTACTTCACAAGCTGGTAGGACAGTTTCTTTTCTGGCATCGAGGTAAACCAGGCAGCGACAGCATTGCGCAGACCTCGTGACCACCCTTTAAATTGTTTGATGAACAGAACCCAGTGCAGTAGATGTGTCCCTGTACGTGCGACCTGTGGAAGCACTGATAAGGCGTATCGGCGCACTTCGATATCGTCAGCTGCAGCACAACGAGCCAGTGCGAACAGGGCAGGATCATTTGATGCAGCACGCCCGGCTTTGCTGATCTCAACGATGGTTGTCACCACATCACGACCGTGGCCAGCCTTGAGCATTTTCTCAACGATATCAAGGTTCTGACGTGTTAACTCTCGCTGTGAAGTATAGTAGGTATTTTGAGATGACCCCAGTACGAGAAATCTCTTTAGGCGGGTATGATCATCAACGGCGAACGAATAACCAGAAGCATCGTTTTTCACCATGTTCTTGCCGGGGATTGGTTCCGTTTGTGGGGTATGTGTTGATCGACGTCCAAAGTTGGTATACTGCATGGTTTCCCTCCAAAAACAAAATGACCTCAACAACCGAAGTCGCTGAGGTCTATTATTCCATCTATCAGATAAGGTGTCGAAAAGGGAAATACAAGCCGGTGTCCTAGCCTCTAGACGATATCCGATTCCTCGGATAACGGGACTCGAACCCGTGTCACTGGCTCCCAAAGATAACCCTGATCTATCGACCCGATAGAATGTATGCGTTATGGAATGACAGATAAAATGGTGGCAAGGATATTTAAGCGCGCTACCACTGCGCCACAGCCAGATTGCTCTGGACTGGTGAGATTCGAACTCACGACCTCTCGTTCCCAAAACGATAACCCTTACCTAGCGACCCGTCATAGATGAGTATACCATAGATACACACAAATGTGTATAACTATGTGCAAAAGTCCTATGTTATTTCCACACACCTGAAACGGCGATATAGAGTTGCCCCTGATCTCGAATTGCCTGGTAACTTTCATTCCAGTTCTTTTCGATGTCTGTTAGGAGTGCTACTCGCTCTTGTATCCAGGTAAAAAGCGTGTCTGCCGTATAATATTCGTCCAAACCAACCCATACCGTGGTCTTCATAGCTTTTAAAACATCGGAGCGGAGTTCTTCTCTTCGCTGATTTATATATGCTGGCCAGCCTGCAATCTCTTCTTCCAACGATACGAGACCATACTGACGATCATACATACTCAATTCACTCTCGGGTAAGGCTTGTTTTTCTGCAAGAACCTTTTTCTTTTCTTCATATTTCTTATCCATACCCCAAAGTAAATAGGCACCTGATGGGACGCTAGTAAGAACGACCTGATCATCAACAGACAAACACAATTTTGTATCACCTTGAAATTGTGAATCATCTGGACGTTCAGTAAGAATACCCTCAATAGTTGCCTGTCCAATATAGGCATAGGTCAGGGTTGCCAGATCACGACTCAGTTTGTCATAGACCTTGTTTTTTTGATGGTCCTCAATAGTATGTGACCGTTTTAATTGTCCATGGTCCTCCCAGATGGCATGAAGATGGTTTGAAGGGGGTGCGCATCCATCGTGAAGGTTGACCCAACCCCAAACGTGACCTTTCAACAGACCGGTTTGGTAGTCAATTACATCCTCTTGTACCATCTGTTTGTAGAGAGACTGTGTGATTTGTTTCGTTCCAACGGTCAACACTTTGATGGTAACCTGTCGTTCCTGTACTGCGACATCCTCTATGGGTAATGTGGTTTGTTCTGTGTCCTTTTTGACCATTATTCTCCTCATCCGTGATATGAAACTTTTCTTACCTGGAGTATGCCTTGATTTTGCTCCATTGACAACAAAAAGGGTACGCCGGAAGCGAACGGCATACCCCACCAGAGAGTTAGGAAAGTTTAGACGTTGATATCCCAGAAGACTATGGGTCCATCTTGTGGCGTGTAGGTCAGATAGAACTGCTTTGTGGCCTTCGGTACGATGTATACTACGCCACCATTTTGCTGCATCCCGGCTGCAATCGGACCACCGACGCCGGTCGATGGTTCATTTGGCACGCCGCTGGTCTGTTCTACAAAATTATCGTTTCCCTGAGTGTCCTGCAAAGAAAGATCTCCTCCAGTAAACCCCTGTTGCTTACCTGATACATTTTTCACGGTTTCCGAGACTGCGAGAAAGGTCTGATCGCTGGTCATACCGACGAAAATTTGCTGATATTGTGGGATCTTCGTAGGATCAATGATCTTTGCGCTGTCCAGGGTAATCTGCCAACCATCGCTCGTCTGCGCAGAGTCACCGACCTTGTAGTGCGGTGCTGGCGTCGGCGTCGGGGTGATAGCTGGTTGCGTTGGCGCTGGCGTGGCGGTTGGTTGTGTGTTGGTCGTTCCAGTGCCACCACAGGCGGCAAGAAATACGAGAAATAGCAGTGAGAAAATAGGTAGTTTGTTCTTCATGTACGTTACTCCATTGATATTAATTGATATATCAAGCGAGTATAACGTGCAAAGGATGCCGCTATCAAGTCGATACTGGTGGCAATAAAGTAACCCGCCTCGATGAAAGACGGGTCGGCGTGCTTGTCTTGTGTAACTCTGCTGGTTGAGATTTCGTAACCTATGCAGGTTCTTTCAGGTAAGTAATGTAGGCAGGATCATTCTCAAGAAAACTTTCCTCGACATACATATATGGTCTTTCTAAGAAATCACGCACCATGTACATTGCCGTTTTTGTTTCTTCGGTCATCGTGGAGTATTCGTCTCCGGTCTCCGTTTGCTGCATCCAGATGATATTCCACCCATAACCTACTATTTTAGGATCAATGCGTTTGCTGGCAAGCTCAATAACCTGTTCATCTGTCGCTTCAGGCTGCTCTTGCAGAACAGTGATGATTGCCCTTGCCCATGCTCTCCATTCATCGTCGTTGGCGGGTCCGCTGTTCTCATCATTTGCCATCCAGCCACTATCCGGATCCTGTTCATAGACATCGTTGTAGATGAGCGCGGCCACAGCAGTGACGGTGTTCTCTGTGATCGGTATCATTTCTGTTTCCTTTCGTAATCCATTGGCGTAAAGACTGCCATCATTGCGATCTGTGAGGTGAGCGGGCTCCCATCAGGATCCTTGTCTACGTAGTTGATTTTGATCTTTGTCTCTTCCATTGAAAATGTCTCTTCACCTTCTAGCCTTTCTTTCCATTGCTCATGAATACTCAATTCTGCCGGATACTCTCCTCGTATCTCTTTGTACCAGGTCGCTGTAGCCATAAGCAGCATGAGCGGGTCAGTATGCCAGTACAAGCCACTTACTCCACCGGCACGTTTGAGTAATGGCGGTAAAAACTCACCATAGGCATCATCCATAAAACCATTCAGCACATCATCAACATCTGGATCAATCCCCAGAGCGAGATCAAGATCATCGGTTGCCTGTAATGTACGCTGGCAGGCTTCACGCAACGCCAGTAAGTGAGCTGCATCCTGGTTGCCTTTTCTCGCTAAGGATCGCAATTTCATTTCAGATCGTTCTTTCATAAGCGGCATCACCTTTCAAAACAGTTATTATTGAACAACTATGTATATAACATTGAATAAATGGTGTTGTCAAGTGATGGGCGTCGATGTATTAGATTTTGCTTTACTTGATCATGAAATATGTATGGATTTGTGAATGAAAATATGATACTATGTGCTTGTAGCTACAAGTTAAGCGTTGATTTAGTGTTACTGAAAACATGAATGAAAGGAATCACGATGCTGGCAATTAAAAAGTGTCCGAGATGTAATGAGACGAAGAAGGTCACGGCGTTCGGACTGGACAAGAATTCTGTTGATGGTCGATATACCTATTGCCTGGAGTGTGATAGGGCCAAACAGCGAGAAGGGTATGCGAAGAAAACTGTAGCGCGGTAAAATAGTGGGGATGGCAATGACGCTCATCCCCTTACTACGATCGGTTGTCACATTGCTCCTCCTGCCATCGTGCTCTGCGTGGAGGTGTACCATGCAACAAGATCAGCTTACAGAAAAGGATAAGGCGGTTTTGCTCGAAGCGGCGAGGAACCAGGTGGCTCTTGACCTACCCGATATGCGGATCGTCGGTGCTGAAATTAGCCGGGTCATGCCAGATTATTGCTATGTCGAAATGTTTTTACGGCGTGCAGATGGCGAGAAGGACGTTGCATTCTATCGAGTCGAATATGATTCACTTGAGGCGACGATGCTGGAGATATGAAAAAACCCGCCATTGCTGACGGGTAGGGTGTGTATACTACGGTCGTTTAAGATTGGGACCGGAAAAACTTCTCTCTCCCGGCTTTAAGTTGCTCTATGTTTTGTATTGCCTGCTCCAACGTCTGTCCTTTAATCGCGCTATTCGTGAATTGTGTCTTGACCTTCACACCATCTCGCACAAACCAGACCGTAGCGTGATGTTTGGCACACCAGGCGAGTTGTTCTTTCTCGTTCATACGTGTCTCCTGCAAACAGTATACCCGCCTGCTAGAGACGGGTAGGGTGCACTATCGTTTTTTTGATTTTACGACATGTCTATAAAATGTCTGAATGTCCGGAAATTTACGCTTCCTTCACGACCAACCGGAACCGCTCACCCAGATCGTGTATTTCCTCAACCAGCCCCAGGTGACGTACCTCTGCGTTCACGCAGAAGCTTCTACGCTTTTGACGGCGTTGGCAGCGTCCCTGCCGAGAGTGATTTCTTCCCTAACGAGAGGATGTTTAAAGCGGCGTTGGTATCTCTATCGATTTCTAACCCACAGTCAGGGCATCGATGCACCCGCACCGACAAATCTTTCTTGACTTCCACACCACATCCCGAGCAATATTGCGAGGTTTTGTAGGGATTCACACAAATGACCTTACGTCCGGCGCTTGCAGCCTTGGCGTTGACCATCTGTACGAACATACCCCATCCAGCATCGCGTATGGATTTATTTAAGCCAGCCTTTGCAGCAGCCCCGTTCGGAAGGTACTTTCCACGCTCATCTTGTTTGGGCTTTGGTGCCTTGCTCATGTTGGTTGATTGCAGATCTTCAAATACAATGACCTGATAGCGATTAACCAATTGGAGAGACGCCTTGTGCTGAAAATCCTTGCGCTGGTTCTTGATTTTACGATGAGCTTTTGCGACTGCCAACACAGCTTTCTTGCGTCGATGTGATCCGCGTTTCTTTCTGGCAAGAGCCTGCTGAAGCTTTGTCAGTTTCTTTTCGGCATGTCGGTAATGGCGCGGGTTGTCGATGAACGTTCCATCGGAGAGTGCTGCAAAATGCGTGATGCCCAGGTCAATGCCAACTTCTTCATAGGAGACTGGCAATTTCTCTGCTTCGACTTCACACACAAAGACAACATACCATTGATCTTGTTCCCGTTTGATAGTACAGATTTTGATTTTCCCTTGCATCTCACGATGTTGGATCAGACGAATCGTTCCAATTTTTGAGAGGGTGAACATTCTGTCCTTGAGTTTCCACCCAGCTTTGTCGGGATAGGTGAACGAGTCATACCAGTTCTTTCCCTTAAACCGTGGGTGCCCAGGTTTCTCACCATTCTTGACGCGCCTGAAGAACGCTTTATAGGCTTTATCAACCCGATAGAGCACATTTTGTAACACGTGAGCACCAATTTCTTGATACTCTGGCCTGATCTCGGTTTTCAACTTAGGTAAATCATTTTGTTGATCATACAAACTGATAGATTTGCCTGCCATGCGATAGGCTTCTTTGCGTTCTTCAAGAGCTGCGTTGTAGAGTTCTCGACAACGATCCAAGACCCATTGGAGCTTCTCAGACGTGGCTTTGTTCGGATAGAGCCTGAACTTATACGCTTTCATGCCCACGTTGTCGCTCCTCCAAAGCCTTTGTGATCAGTTCGTCAAGAACTTGTTGCATGGTTTTTTGTTCTAAAACCGCCAATAACTTAAGCTTTTGTTGTGATTGTTTCCACACCTTGAGGGAAGTAATCGTTTTATCTTGTTTAATATTCTCCATATAGAGAATTATATCACTTTTCTCTATATTCGTCAAGCAAAATGAGGACGCCTAACCCCTGCCTGAAGGTAAGGGAATGAGGTGTCCCGGTTCTCGTTTTCTGCTATTGTGCTTTGCTCACCTCGTTTTCTGTTTGCGCGTGAGGCGGTAACAACCGAATGTCGCACTCGATCCCGAGCGTAACCAACAACGCCCAACGTATCGTCTCGTGATAGCTCTCATTGCCCTGTA
>DATJIE010000046.1:0-24761 GCA_035493535.1 Dictyobacter sp. | reverse complement strand
CAAAGAACTGCGTCTGCTTGGCTATCGAGACTCTGGCATGGCTGGCACACCCGCCAACAACCACCCTGACGCATTCTGGCGTGCTAATTTTGACGAAGCGGTCCGCAGCATGGTCAAACACATTCGCGAACTCAAGCCACACGTCATCGTTACTTATGACGCCTTTGGCGCCTATGGTCATCCCGATCATATCCAGGCACACCGCGTCACTCGCGCAGCCTTTGAGGCCGCCAGCGATCCACGCTGCTATCAGGATCTGGAACTGGAAGCATGGCAACCAGCGAAGCTCTACTATACCGCGATACGACATGAAGATATAGCGGAAATAAATCCAGAGTTCAAGGGAACACCAGACGAACTAATCACAGCACGTATCGACATCCGCCCATATTTCGACACCAAACTGGCAGCATTTCGTGTCCACAAAACACAGATTGCCCCTGACGAGTTTTTTTTCTCAATGTCCGCCGACTTACAAGAACGACTCTTAGGGTACGAACATTTTATACTCGCAGTACAAAAACAAGGCAAGGTATCAAGCGAACAGGAAAATGACCTTTTCTACGGCCTCCATTCCTAAAGGAGCCAGAACAGATTGTCACCAAAAAACTCACACAATATGGTTATTTTGCTAGTTGACAGGTCTGAATGAATATGGTTTCATTTTATCCAAGATCTTATCTCACAGGTTCATATGTGAGATAAAAAACAGGAAAGCAGAAGAACAGGGCCAGACTGAGAATTGGCTGTCCAGGCGAGTATGTAAGCTATTGACAAAAGCGAATACAAAATGTACATTCTAAAAACAGAATGCCTATTCTATATGAGGAGTCATATGCAAAAATGGCACGTATAGACATTCGCTCGATCAGACGCAAACAGATCATTCAGGCAGCCGAAGAACTTGCAGCAGAAAATGGCTGGGCAGAAACAACTATCACCGATATTTGTCATCATGCCCATATTTCAACCGGAGTCCTGACATATCACTTTAAAGACAAAGATGATATCATGTTTGCTGTATTAGAGGATGTCATCGCACGTTTGAGAGAACACTTCCAGCCGTTGGAAGAGATACCTCAAACGTTGGAAGCAATCGCAACCGCTTGCGTCAACATACTGATTCAGGTGGCGGAGGATGATCACCATCTTTCGCAATTGCTCATGCATTTCATAACCTCCTCTGCACATCGCCCGAAGATTGCGCATAGACTGCATGCACTTTTTGCCGAAATGCGCCAACGACAGGCAAACGAACTTGCAGCACACAGCGAAAACAATGACGTTTTTGACCATGATCCGTTAATCTTTATCAGCGTCTTGCATAGCCTGGCCCTGGGGATTATACTGGGTCGTACTGTTCTCGGAATCGATCTGCCGGCGACACAATTAATCGAAGAGGCAAAGATCCTTTTCATGAAATCTATCAATCAAAATGATAAGATAGTCGTAACCGATAAGCAGTGCATGCAGTAAAAGCATAAAAATGCTTGCACAAAAAGAGCAGTGTTATTTATGTTGCCTGTAGCAACAAAATCATCATCACCTGTTCAAGGATAACACATAGTGTAGTGAGGGAAAATCTTTCACGAAACGAACGAAAGGATATATACCATGACATACATTATCACACAACCCTGCATCGGATTGAAGGATGCTTCCTGTGTTGATGTTTGCCCTGTCGACTGCATCCATCCAAGCCCAAACGAAGAGGGATTTGAGGAGACAGATCAGCTTTTCATTAATCCTGACGAATGCATCGACTGTGGCGCTTGCGAGCCAGCTTGTCCGGTTACGGCTATCTTTGAAGAGTCCGCAACGCCTGATGAGTGGCAATCATATATCAAAAAGAATGCCGATTTCTTCATCGGTGCATAAATAATAGATGGAGCAGATATTATGAGAAACGATAATACCTGCTCCTTTCTTTTTCACCCCTCCCTGCTTATACAACGCATGTATATGCAGGTTCAGCTCTGCTTGCGACGTGACATCAGGTTAGCATGTGCGCCAATTTCCATACGCTTCCCCTTACCTGTTTGCTGAGACAGCCCTTTCTGTTGCCAGTATTGCTCGATCTGTTCCAGACTTCGACCCTTTGTCTCTGGAACCAACCAGTAACAGAACAGAAATGCACCAATTCCCATCACAGCATACAACCAGAAGGTATAGGTCTTACCTAAGGTATTAATCAACGAAAGAAAACTCATACACACCAGCAGATTGGCGACCCAATTTGCGCTGGTGCCGATACTCGCGCCAATCGCCCGGAGACGCGTGGGAAAAATTTCCGCGATAAGTAACCAGAAAATTGGCCCCATGCTCAACGCAAATGCAATAATATAGCATAGAAGCAGTAGCAACGTCAGGTAACCAACAGAGGTATCTCCCTGCTGAGAAATGAGGCCCAGAATAAACAACGATACGACCATACAAGCGGTTCCCCAGAGCAACAAGGGGCGACGTCCGACACGATCAACCAGCACGGCCGCCACAATCGTCGTCAGCACATTGACGATCCCGACAATGCCAGCAGCAAAGAGCGCACTGGATGCGGACACAAAGCCTGCATGCTCAAAAATGATTGGTGCGTAATAAATGACGGTATTAATACCAACAAATTGTTGGAAGATAGCCAGACCAACACTGACCAGCAACGCCGTACGCAAACCGGGCCGAAACAATTCTCGCCAGGAGCTACGCTGCTGAGAGTTCAATGCGCGACGAATCATCTCTAATTCCTGCGCGGCCTGTTCCGGTGTCTCATGTAAGCGCTCCAGAGCCTTACGTGCCTCAAGCCATCGTTGATGATTGGCATACCAGCGAGGCGTCTCGGTATTATACATCATGCCAAACAAGAGCATCAGGCCGGGAAAACCAATCACCGCGTACATGGGTGCCCACCCCATATGCAAATCGGTAAAGGCCAGATCAACCCAATAAGCAAGGGCAATACCAATCGTGATTGCCAGTTGATTACAGGTCACCAGCACGCCGCGTAAATGAGAAGGAGCAACCTCCGAAATGTAGACCGGAACAACGCTCGCTATTCCCCCAACACATAACCCGACCAGGAAACGCAGAGCAATAAACAATGACCAACTATCGGCAAATGCCGTACTCATCTCTCCCACAACAAACAGACTGGCAAGGCAGATCAAGGTCCGCCGACGCCCAAGGAGATCACTCAAACGCCCTCCGACAACCGCACCCAGCGCAGCACCCAGCAGTTCGATACTGACAGTCACCCCCTGCTGTAATGGCGTCGTCAGAGCAAAACTGCCACGAAGAAAAAGCATCGCACCAGAAATCACAGCTGTATCATAACCAAAGAGAAATCCTCCCAGAGCAGCCACAGCCACAACCCCAAACAGGAAAACACGTTGTGAACCCATCACGCTACGGCGACATCGTTTCCTCTGAGCATCCTCTCCCACCCGATAAACATTACGAAACCCTGCCATCAAAAACCTCCTCCCACATGTTGCCATCCATACTATACTCACACTGACCAATGCCCTGCACCATTACCAGACACCCGTTCAGTGCATAGTTCCTCTATACTCATTATATACATGTAGCTATAGCACAACGAATCTTTCACCAAATATACAATCATAGTGTAATTATTTCATAAAATCCATAAAAAATGGAGCGACACGATTAAGTTCAATCGTGTCGCTCCATCATCATCATGACAAGACAAAGACTATAGATAGACTCACCGTCGTCCGCCTGTGGCGACCCCTGCCTTCAGGCATGGGGAGGAAACAGGCATTGCTTGTTGTCTCTCGTCTCGCTACATCCCCTTGCGGGAAGCCGTTTTTGGGTGGGAACGGCCAAACCCACACTGCTTTCGCAGGCCATGTTCGCCTCGACGAAGATAGCGGCCCGCACACCTCTCAAGCACTGTCTCGAACCTCATCTGACGGTTTCACCTGAGAGTGAGAGAGCCTGGGACTGGCGTACGCATCCCAGGGTCCGTTCTGAAAGCCTTCCCGCTATCGTAGCCTGATAGCTCCCACAGGAGCCCTGGCTGGGTCTGGTCAAGTCCGGGCTTGCAACAGCCTCCGCTAGAGCACGGAACCGTTTACAAGCCCCCGCCATTCAGGCGTGGGGACTTGACGTGGTTAGTTGTCTGGCGGCGAGAAGATCCAACTTCACGCGAGCGGAAACGCTCAAATGACCAAACAGATGGCGTAAAGTCCGTGACACCACAATACACCACAGGCAGACCAGCAGACAGGCAAGAAGCACACCACTCACCCCAAAAATCATAGCATGTGTATGACGATATAAAGCGTACGTTCCCGTGGTCAAGACACCAACCGGATAGATGAATGCCCACCACGTCAGACTAAAAGGGAGATGAACTCGCGCCGCACGAAACGTCACAAGCGCCGCCATAAACAGCCAGTAGACCCCCAGACCCCAGGCGGGAATTCCATACACCAGCGCCACATCCTCCAACGTATCGCCAAATTTGGGCCAGATCACATTTGCCGCATCACCCAGAGCATTTAAACCCGTCACAGATTGTCCGAGTGGGCCAATCACCAGCCACATCGTTGGTACTAATTCACCAGCGGGAACCTTATGATAAACCAGACGTGTATAAAAAAGCACAATAATAATAGCCGCCAGCGCCAGTCCGCCACCCCACAATACATAACTCACGATCAGAGCATCTGAATGAAACATCGCAGGCAAATGGACAGCCAGCAACGAGCCGGGAACAGCCGCCCCAATAGGAGGAACAATCGGCATCAGCCAGTTTCCATAAGTCGTTTCGATACTCAACTCATGACGTGTAAACATCAGGTATGGAACAATCAACACAGCAAAGATGCTACCAATAACCCCAACACACCAGAGAATTTGTGAACCGAGCAAGCAGAGCGAAGTATCAAACACATCATCACCAATGACCATAAAGCCGGTTGAGATCGTGAAACACGCCATTGGAGGTGCGCCCCACTGTTGCGCTCGCGCCGGATGATGTAAGCTCTCCCGCAGACGATGCGGAAAACGGATGCCATGAAAAATCCATAGCAAGAGTAACGATATCAATATGCACACATCAGCTAGCCATAAACTTTGACTGACAAAAGAGAGGGCAAAATGTGAAAACGGCAAATTCATAATGCAGAGCGCGAGAATGCCAGTTCCCATCACACAGGTAAACCAACCCGGATGAATCTGCTCTACCCCCATCTCAATCCAATGCCCCACAACAGAAAACCACCGCATGAACACAGGCCGCTGCCGATCCGTTGGTTGAATATCAATATTACCGGTTTCGCTATCAGACATTCAGCATATCCCCTTTCAGCAAACGCTCCCTTGCAACATCCCATCCCAGGGTAATGAAAAATGGTATTACTACAACTTATACCATATTTGATACAATAAAATCAACATAAATATATTTATCAGTAGCAATATGAAAATATCGTAATGAATATAAATTTTCTTTAATTAAAATTTTTAGCATTTATACAAGAATAGAAGAAATTGATAAGTCAAAGAAAAAGCATTATAAGAAATAGCTAACAAAAAAGGATACAGAAAAATCTGTATCCCTCTATTTTTCATCCTGCATATTCACAGCTACGAGCTACACATGGGCATTACCATAGATTTATTATTCATCGAAGATCAGCAAATTTGCTGATCACTCAAAAGGCTACTTCACCAGCGCTGGCTTCTCAGCCAGTAACATTTTCAGGTTCTCATCAATAAATTTTGTATCCGCAGGACTGACACCCCCACCAGCAAAATGTCCCCAGATCGACTCAATCGGACGGAAAGAGGCGTCCGGCATCTGCATTGCTTCATATTCATTATCTTCAGGAGTAAAGTAGAGATCAGTCCTGCCGGGCATCACAATTGCTCGCGCCTTGATACTGCGTAGTGCTCGCTCAAAATCACCATTGTAGGTATCATTGGCGCTGATATCACCATGCTGCCAGGTCCACAACATAGCTAGCAAATTGTTCGCATCTTTCCTGAGAAAGAAACCTTCCCAGTACCCAACCAGAAAATCTTCTAACGAATTATAGCCCATCTCGCGATAGCGTTCTTTCCGATAGAACGCTTGCGAAAAGCCCCAACCGGCATAAACACGACCAACCGCACGCAATCCCTTCGTCGGAGGAGTAGTATACCAGCCATTCTCCCAGGCGGCATCAGCCTGCAAGGCGGCCTTCACCCCTTCCAGAAAAACAAAATTATGCGGCCATGTCTTTGCCGTACCACAGAATGGCGCGATACGCTCCACCATGTCGGGAAAGCTTGCCCCCCACTCAAACGTCTGCTGCGCTCCCATTGACCAGCCCGTAACAAGCGCCACATGCTCAATCCCAAAGCGCTGTGTCACCAATTGATGCTGTACACGCACATTATCATGTACTGTCACATGAGGGAAACGCGCCTGATCGAACGGTTGCGGCGTATTGCTAGGGGACGACGATAACCCATTGCCTAACATATTCGGGACAATAATAAAATACTTCTGTGGATCAAGAGCCATCCCTTCACCTATCAACCACTCGTTATCATAATGTTGACCCGAATACCATGTTGGATAGACAACCACATTACTCTTCTCCGCATTCAGTGAACCATAGGTTTTGTAGGCAAGAAAAGCGTTGCGCAATGTCATACCAGATTGCAATTCGACATCACCAAGATCAAAAAGCTCGTAATCCATGCTGGCACCTGCCTTTCGGACATATAAAAAAACAGCAAGCGAACGAATATCACAGCACGATGACACGTATATGCACTGCTTCAACTGCTACAGCTCAGATATTGATATACATCTATCCTTCCATAAAAACATGTCACAATCCATGCACTTTTGCAACCTCCAGGGTAGCAAGCAGCAAACCAGGAAAATTTCATAGAATGAAAAATAAGCATCCAATTATTATTTATAGCTATACACACCAGGCATAGACACATATACTTCCTAAAATAATATATTCCAGTAGATGATTTATCAATTAAAATTCGTCTTGCCTTTCTAATTGTCATTGTATATATTTATATACAGGGCATTTTTTAACGGACAAATAGCGCTAAGACAGGAAGAACAATCCTCGCAACCCTCATACCAAACAGATCTTCGTTCATAGCAATCAACGCATGAACAATGACGAAAAGAAAACAGGAAATATATGGAACAGCAGCATCAACCCGTAACCTACGCCATTGGCGACCTGCATGGAGAAGTGACACTTCTCAAACGCTTACTACAAATACTGCCGCTGGGGGAAGAAGATACAATCATCTTTTTAGGTGATTATATGGATCGCGGAGAGGACTCAATCGCCACCATCCGTGCATTACAGGACTTACAACAACGCCATAAAAAGTGTATTTTCTTGCGCGGCAATCATGATGAAATCTGGTTAGAGCACTGGGATGGCATACACTTTGATCGCTGCCCGCGTTTTCCCGGTGCAGCTAAAGTGTGGGAAAGCTGTCAGGGTAACATGCCTGCGGATATAGGCCACTGGCTGGAACAAACCATCATCGAATACGAAGATGAGTATGCCTACTATGTCCATGCGGGTCTGCTCCCAGGCAAAACGTTCGCCACCACAGAACGCTTCATCAAGCTATGGGGGGATAGCAACTTTCTCATTCGTGATTACGATTGGGGCAAGCGTGTTGTCTTCGGCCACTGGCAACTACCACAGGCACTGATTACGCCACATAAAATCGGGATAGATACAGGTGCCTGGGATACGGGTCTGCTCACAGCAATACGACTTCCTGATCTTAAACTTTTTCAAATGCAGAGAAAAAAAGCACCCCAATCTCCATCAAACTGATCGACATCACGAAAAAAATCATATTCCCAAAGCCACCATTGCAGTACGAGAAATGTGTTCACACACATTTCTCATCCAACATCACGTCATCAATTCGACTCATCTCATCGTGTTACAATAAAAGCCCGACACCGTAGAGACACAGGAAAGGAGCATTTATGCAACAACATTTGCTGATTGATGCCGATGATACCCTCTGGGAAAACAACATCTATTTTGAATATGCGATCAAAGCCTTTATTGATTTTCTTAATCACTCAACCCTCACGCATGATGAAATACGAGCAATAATCAATGAAGCGGAACGCACAATGGGATATGGCACAACCAGTTTCGCTCGCAGTTTACAACACACCTACCATCGTCTGGCGGAACACGAAGTAAGGAATGAAGACCTGCTCCGTATAAAAGGGTTCGCATCACAAATCACACAACACCCGATACAACTACTGACCGAAGTCAAAGAGACATTAGCCTATCTTACCTCGCGCCATGATCTGATACTGGTTACAAAGGGCAATCAAGACGAACAACGCCTGAAAATTGATAACTCAGGATTAGGTACCTACTTTCGAGATACACTCATTGTGGAGGAGAAAGACACGGAAACCTATCAACAAATCATCACCACCCTGGAACTTGATCCCGGCAAAAGCTGGATGATCGGAAACTCACCACGCTCGGATATCAATCCAGCACTCGCAGCCGGTTTACGCGCTGTCTTTATTCCCCACCCTCATACCTGGCAATTGGAGGTTGAGTCGCTGAGTAACAGCCATGATGAACATTTACTCATCCTCTCATCGTTTGCAGAACTCCGTAATCATTTCTAAGCATATGCCGTACAATCGCCTGCGTGAAGTCGCCTGACAGTTTGCATGGTTTCCCCATCAGGATCAACTTTCATCTATTTGCAATATGGCGACTTCACGAGCCGCGAGTGAGCGGCATTGACGATTGCTTTTAAGAGCATGCATCCACATCAACAATACAACAAACATGCGCCTGAAACAGACAAAAATCATGCTTATCACGCTTGCGCATGCCAGATCACTTCACACACACAACATTGTGCCATCTTGGCTGTTTGATAAGAGCATGGTAATATATGCCGTACGCATTGGATCATACCACTTGCATGCAAATAGATCGTCTGAGGATATAAAATGAAACAATATTCACCACGCTTTTTCATGGGACTTTCAATTGCTGCGGCATTATTTACTATGATGGTGAAATTCACGGGATACTTTATTACCGGATCGGTCGGACTCTTTTCAGACGCGGCGGAGTCAATTGTCAATCTGGTTGCGGCCATCGTTGGCTTCTGGGCATTGACCCTGGCGGCCCGACCGGCTGATGAGGATCATACCTATGGGCACACCAAATCAGAATATTTTTCGAGCGGTGTTGAAGGCGCTCTCATCCTGGTCGCGGCGATTGTCATTGTCTACGAATCGTTACCACGCCTGTTTCATCCAGAGCCAATCGAGCAGGCTGGTTTAGGTCTGGCCTTTTCTGTATCCGGTGCTGTGGTGAATGGGATTCTTGCCTGGTTTATGCTGCAAGCTGGTAAAAAACAGCGCTCCATTACATTAGAAGCGGATGCACATCATCTCTTCACTGATGTACTGACAACTGCCGGAGTACTGATTGGTGTCCTGCTGGTGGCACTCACACACCTGTATATCCTCGACCCACTGATCGCGCTCATCGTAGCAATCAACATTGTCTGGACTGGCTTCAAACTGCTACGAGAAACAGGACTCGGACTGCTGGATACAGCATTACCCGAAGAAGATCAAGAAAAAATTGCCAGTGTTTTAGCCCCGTATCGAACACAGGGCATCCAATTTCATGCCCTGCGGAGTAGAAGAGCAGGAACACGAAGATTTATTTCATTCCATGTGATCGTGCCCGGCAAATGGAGCGTGCTCCAGGGCCACACCATGTGTGAAGAAATAGAACGAACCATCCGCCAGGCACTCCCAGAAAGTACGGTCTTCACACATCTCGAACCCAGAGAAGACCCTCTCACATTTGAAGATATCGAACTCGACCGCGAAACAAGCCTGTAATGATACAAGAAATAAAAGACCACCCACGGGCCATCAGTCCCGCAAGCAGTCTTCTCTCTTTTACACGTCAATAATCTTCAACTTAGACGAGCAGTAATCTATATTTTTCTTTTTATAGCCGAAATCGAACAAAAATCTTTTTTTCACCAAAATTTTTCGCTACACTTACTGCTCATTGACCTCTGTAGCATCGATAATAGCGATAACAAACAGGCACCATGCCATCATTCACAAATAGAAAACACTCGCGATTGATCTTTAAATTATTTTATATGTTATAATACACACAATGATGATTTACTACCAGGAACTCATATACATCAGATAAATCTGCATTATGACTATAAGCACAGCCAGCTATATAAATTGCCAGTGCAACCATTGGGAGTAGCGGACCAGTTTCATCCAGAGCAAATCAGCATGACATCTGCATAGGTGAGACAACAATGAATACATCACAACCATTTCAACAACAACTACTCGCAACGAAATTCTACCTGCCAACCACTTCACAAACACTCATTTTTCGCCCACGCCTGACTGATCTTTTGAACGAGGGACGAAAACGTCACCTCACACTTATCTCGGCACAAGCGGGATCAGGTAAAACAACATTGCTCTCCACATGGGCAAAGTCACTTGCAGCCGATCATGAGCATATCGCCTGGGTTTCACTCGACGATGGAGACAACGAGCCGCTACGTTTCTGGAGCTATATCCTCACGGCGTTGGATCAGCAAGAACCAGGACATTTCACCGCACTGGTAAAAACATTGCATACGCCACCAGTACCATCACTCCAATCCATCGCCCATAAACTGATCAATACATTAGCACAAAGTAAGGAGCATTGGCTCTTAATTCTCGATGATTATCAGACAATCACCCAAGCAGAAATCCATGCATCTGTATCCTTCCTGCTCGGCCACCAGGCTCCACAACTCCATCTTTTCATTGCCTCGCGTCTCAATCTCCCTTTTTCGCTCTCCGCATTACGCGCCCATCAGCAGCTACAGGAGATCAAAACGGAACAATTGCGCTGTACAGTGAAAGAGGGAGCAGCGTTTCTGCAACAGGTGATGAAACTGACATTAAACAAAAACACAATACAGGACATCATCAATCGTACCGAAGGCTGGCTTGTGGGTCTACAATTATTTGGTCTCACCATGCAGGGAAGAAGCAGCCCGGTTGATCTTCCTAATGACCTCAGTGGAAATCAGCGCTATATTCTTGACTATTTAACCGATGAAGTCATCGAACAACAATCACCAGAGGTACAAACATTTTTACTCTACACGTCAATCCTAGAAAAACTCACCGCACCACTCTGTAACAGTCTGCTGCAACAGCAGAACAGTCAACAAATGCTTGAGCAGCTTGAACGAACCAATCTCTTTGTTGTTGCCCTGGACCCTCAACAACAATGGTATCGCTATCATCCACTCTTCGCCGAGGCACTGCAAAATCATCTGCAACAATTTCATAGCAAGCTGGTCCCGACACTCCATCTACGCGCAAGCCAATGGTATACCAGACACAATGCCCTCACAGCGGCTATTCTCCATGCATTCAGCGCACATGAGTGGCATTGGGCCGCACAACTAATTGAACGCTTGCCATTTTCGCTCGCCTGGGGAAACAGTGAAGAGCAACTTGTTTTACTACGACGCTGGCTGGAACAATTACCCGCGGACATCATCCGCACCCATCCACGTCTCTGCCTGACCTGCGCGGAATGTTTGCATAGTGTCACGCCATCCCATACCCTTGAAGACTGGCTGAACACAGCGGAATACTCCTTACGGAAGACACTTAATCAGGACAAAAACACACCACAGCAACAGGAACAGAAAAACCTGCTCGGTGAAGTTCTCACCTTCCGTGCATGGCTCCGAAGTTTTCAGGAAAGCGGACAGCATACTCTGGCCCTCTGTGAGCAGGCGCTCTCGCTCCTCTCACCAGAGAACTACATCATTCGTGCGCACGTTGGCTTCGCCCAACTCATGGCCTATCATGCTTCATCCGCAAATGATATGAGTGCTGCCCTCCAACACGGTCTGCACGCCAGTTCACTCGCACGAACAGCCAACCACATCCCACTGGCTGCCAACTACATGGGCACAACAGTACACTATATGGTAGAAGCAGGAAGGCTACATGAAGCGGAGCAACTGGCGCGGCAAACGATAGCAATGGGCACACATCCAGATGGCCTCATCATTCCTGAGGCTGGTTGGCCGATGACCTTTTACGCGGACATTCTGCGAGAATGGAATCAGCTAGATGCCGCCCTGGAGATAATCCAACAGGCAATAGAGCTGGGGAAACAATCCGGCTCGTTCGCATTGATCAACTGCGCCTACGCGATTTTGATTCATATCCAGCTTTCACGGGGAGATCTCACCGCCGCCCAGACGACCCTCGAACAATTCGATTACCTGGGAAATAAATCAAACTTCCAAATTTTCCTCTACATTCGCTCATATTACACAACCATCGATCAGGTACGCATCTGGCTCGCGACAGGTCAGCTTGATACCGCTCGCAAATGGGCTGAACGCCAGGATATTCTCAGTGTCTCTAGTTCGGCATTTGCCTATGAACGAGCGGAAGTCGCACGCATCCGCGTTCTGCTCGCGCAACAACATCCAGTCCAGGCTTTGCGGCAACTTAAACCAGTGTTAAGCAGGGCTATCACTGGCAAACGCTGGGATCATGTGCTCGAACTCTGGCTGTTAAGAGCGATAGCACATCAGATGTGCGATGAACCAGAGGAAGCACAGAATATCCTGGCTGAAGCCATACAACGAGCAGAACCAGAAGGATACATTCGGCGCTTTGTCGACGAGGGTAGCACTATCGCCACTCTGTTAACAGATCTCCGTGACCAGCGACGCCAACAGGGGCCAACCCCTTACCTTGATACGCTCCTCGCGGCATTCGCCACAGAGAATACCGGCTACGTGTGAAGAATGCACATCCCACGTAGAAGTGTTCCCACCATTACTTACTGGCTTAACGCGAGGGTCAGAGCGTCCACGTCAGGCGTTCCCCAACCCGTTACAGCATCCCAGAAATTCGACGCGTAGTAGCCTTGAATCGTTAACGCCTGACCATTGACACCCGGTACAACTACCGTATTATCGCCCTGAATAATATCGTTAAATTCGGATGTATAGTTACTGGTCTGACCAATTTTGTAGAGCAGCGTATTCAAAAAGCCCAGCCGCTTCCCCACATACTGATTCTCTAAGGCAACAATAGCAGCCCATTGAGGCGCCCCCGCACTTGTACCACCAATCGGCCCAATAAAAGTAGAGCCGGGCGACAGAGCACCAGTAACAAACACAACACCCGTAGCTGGATCGGCATTATACGCGACATCTGGAATACCACGCTTCGTCGTTGTTCCATTCACCCCCTTCTGGTACGCAGGAACTGCATACAGCGTGCTGAAACCACCACCCGTTCCCCCCAGATTATTCGTATTCCAGGTTATCTCATTGATATACGTACCATCCTTGCTGGCAAACAGAGAAGTTCCACCGACAGCAGTCACCAGCGGATCGCTCGCGGGATAAGAAACGCCCTGACCAATTGTTACATTCCCTTTGGCATTACAAACATCGGCAGCCGCACCACTATCGCCTGATGAGACAAGGACAGAGATAGCTTTTGCTTGCGCCTGGGCGAACACCTGATGCCACTGCTGACGTTCAGCAGCAGTATAGCATGTCTCACCCGCGCCAACACTCAGCGACATCGTGGAACCCAGATTATGCTGCACAGCATATGCAGATGCCTGAATAATCGCATCAATCTGCCCTGACAGCGTATCATCTACGGGATTGCCCAACACCAGATCAATCGTAGCATCCGGAGCAATGGCATGCGACCATTCCACATCGAGCGAAATCTCCTCCGCGAAACTCACTGCCGCCTCATCATTCGGATCGTATTGCTTTAAGCCATAAGGAGCAATAATATTTAACTGTGGATCGTTCAGACCGAACAATTGATCGAAATACTGTAAATCAGTTCTCAATGTCGGGCTTTGAAAATCATCAACGATAACAATAGTCTGACCCGCTCCGGTAATGCCCTGATCCAACAAGGGCTGAATATCATACGCCTTCTGGATCTGCTGTGGACTATAACAGATGGGGCTGGTCTTGCTCTGCAAACAAGGTGGAGTGGTGGCATCTGCTGGTCCGGCCTTCAAACTCGCTGAAAGATCAGCAGTGGTCATCTTCACCCCCAGATCCGTACGAATCAAATGTGGAGTAAAACTACTGTTCGCAACTATATTGCTATTATGAGTGGTCTCCCTTGCAGAGACATGTGAAGCTGATGCCATCATAACTATCAGTAAGGCCAATACTATCCCTGGAATATGCCAGATTTTTCGTGAAATAGTTTTGCGCATAATAAAAAGATGCTCCTTCATCACAATGAATGCTCCTGCATAATTCAGTATTTCTGTTTTCGCCTGAATGCCTGCACAGCCTTTTTTAGCGTGTAGCTCGTAGAAATTTTTCCCTCCTCTCGCAACAAGTAACTTTGCTAAAACCGAGTGAAGCCGCGCTATGAATACATGTGTTTCTATTTACAGATATGCGAAATCAGGTTCAATCAGATAAACTCACCCATCAACCACTATGCCTTACCATCAATTACACCTATATTTCACTGCTCTGCTTTATGCATGCACTCCATTTTTCAAAGCAACTTGCTATATAATTCTCTTTATATTATCCTTTACACTTATTATAACGATGAGCTGCTGCGTTTTCAACGTATCAATGCAGCCCTGTTATATGATTCTGGCATCACAAAAGTGGGTAACAACACGACAGACAGAGCTTTCGCGAGAGGAAGAAACAAAGTACTATTGGAGACATGTCACGCTATCTCTCCGCACAGAGAGGTGCTACTATTAGGAGTATCAATGTATCGGATCACAGGTACTCTGTCGGACCACTTTATAACCGGAAATATGCTATGCACTATTTGATTTTTTGGTCTCATCAGAGAATTATGATTCCATTATTCAAGTATCTACAGGATACAGTATAAAAAAACAAGTGAAAGTTTTCATGAAAAACAAGCATAAAAAATCACAGTATCTCCAAACAGGGAGCATCGCGCTGCTCGCGGCAATCATGGCTTACCAGAATAAACGTGTACGGCGTTTCGTCGCGGAATTAGAACTACCAGCAACGACGCCCACGCTGCGCACATATCCCCACGTCTCTATCATCCTGCCAGTACGCAACGAAGCAGCCCATATCGATACAGTGCTGGCCTCACTGATTGCTCAGGATTACCCCTCTTTCGATATTACCGTTATTGATGATGGTTCAACGGATGAAACACCGCGACTGCTTGAACACTGGGTCAAGCAAGATAGACGGATTCAGGTACACCGCATCGACACGTTGCCAAAAGACTGGGCAGGCAAATCACATGCATTACATACAGGCGTCGAGCACACTGATGGAAAATGGCTACTCTTCACAGATGCTGACACGCGGCACGAGCCACAGGCATTACGTCTTGCGGTCCAACACGCCGAGCAGAAACAACTGGATCTATTGACGATGATGACTGACATGAAATTCATTGGTGCTGGCATGCATCTGCTTTCAACCACAGGTTTCTTGATCTTAACCAACGTAGCCACCCCTGGTGAGATGCGTTCCACAGCACACAAACATGGCTTCGCCGTTGGGCAATATATGCTGGTGCGACGCAGTTCCTATCAGAGCCTGCATGGCTACGCCGCCGCCAGCATGCGCTCATCCTTTGCAGATGATGTGGATCTGGCTGAGTTCTTTAAACAGGCTGGCTATACGATGGATATAGTAAGCGGCAAGGATATTGTCCATAATGAGCAATGGACGACATGGGAAAGTGCATGGAAAGGCTGGAGCAAAAGTCTTGCAGCCAAGGTTACGTTCAATCCCCTCGCAGGTCTGTGCGGTGGGCTGCTCTTAATTGCCAGCGGCGCTTTGCCACTTGGCATACTCCTACGCACGCTCAGTGGTGGCATAAAGAAACAACCACTGGCAACACTGCTCGCATTGTTTACTATCGCGGCCCAGATAAACGCTTTTCATATGCTTGATAGCTTATTTGATATACCGGAGTCTCAGGCGCTACGTGCGCCACTGGCATTCATAACGTTTGGCACAATGTTGCTCGATACAACAAGTGCCACCCTGCGAGGCAGTGACAAGATCGCCTGGAAAGGACGCATCCAATCACGCCCGGAACAGACGTCACAGGGAAAGCAGACCAAACAACTATTGAACTCGGTGCAAACCCTCCTCACAGCACATCTCCATATGTAATTACAGAATGGATGAGGAGCACCTGTGCCCAATGCGTTATTTTGCGTGTATTGGGCACAGGCACATCCGCTCTATTTCCCCAATAATCCATACGTGCAAACAAATGCTCCAGATTCAGGCCCACATCACAGCATTTTTCACAATATCTACGTCTAATCTAAGAGTATATGGATATGAGGGCAAAAACGCCTTTCATTCATCTCGAAAAACACAATCATAGCAATCGCTAAAGGGAAGGAATCACATGCGAATCTGGCGAAAAGCACAGCAGAGATATATACTTTCTCTTCCAGATAAAGCAGGACAACAAACTTCTCTAAAGCTCATATATTGCAGTGGCGCAACATATACTGATACATCCCAACATTCAGATATTCTCCTGTAATCATTCTGAATGCTTATGAACGCAGAAGAGAGAGGCATTGTGTCTTCCCATATAGACCAACATACGCGTGATGTTTTCACCAACCAGGGAGCAGGAGAAAGGAGCAGTGCATGCTGCACCCCCCTCGCAGAAGAGCACGCACAGCAGCGACTTCAAACGAAGACACTCGCTGGAACGCAACGACGCGCATACCAGATCCGTCAGCAAAGCGAGGCACACGATGGCAATGGATCGTACCCAGAAGGGAGATACCTGATGGCAACGCTCAGATTCTTTAACGATCCATCAAATTCTTCATTTGGCAATAATGACAGCGATGATGACTTTATCAAAGACGATTCGTCGGTTGATACGCGTGAAGACCAGAACAATCAAGGTGAATTCAGCGATATCGAAGCAATTTACCATCAATTTCAACAGGAGATCTACGCCCATATTGTGGTTTCGGCACACGGTGATCTGGAAGAGGCCAAAGATATTCTGCAAGATACCTTCGTATCAGCCTGGCAACATCGCCTGTTATTAAGCACATTTGAACACGCCAGATTACGGAAATGGCTCTACACCACAGCTTCTCGCAAGCTCATTGATCGTCATCGTCGTAAACAAAAATGGTTACGGAGCGTGGATTCTTGCGCACAACAACTCTTTTTCCAGTTACAAGGACAACGCCAACCAGAAGAACTGGCTGGCGATAAAGAACGAATTATGGACGCATTTAGCTGCCTGTCGCAGCGTGAACAACAATGTGTCCTTTTGCGCTATAGGGGCTTTCAGTTCTCTGAAATCGCACAAATGCTCAATATCGGAGACAGTAGTGCACGGGGCTATATGACAAATGTTCACAAAAAAATACGCAAATATCTTGAGAAATCCCACTGACATGGTTCTCTCTTGCTCTATAGATACCAACGACGCCAACGAAAGGAGAACGAAATGAAATCAACTCCTCCCATGCCCTGCCGTGAGTGGGAAGAGACTTTGATGACTCGGAGCAATCTCCTCTCGGAGGATGAACGTCAGGCCGTGCAGGAACACATTCAGTCTTGCATGCCTTGCAAGGAATGCTTTCATATCTATCAACGCCTGTTCACGAATATCAATACGATCAGTGAATATTTACAACCACCTGATATTCGCCAACAACTAATCCAGGCCATCCAACAACAAACACAACCACCAGAACAGAAACAGCAGAGAATAGGCACAAAAAGGCAATGGAAAGCACCTACCATCAGGCGCAACCTGTTCATCAACCATCATCATGATCATAACAACAAAAACAGGTATACGTTTGTGAAAGTAGTGGCGGTCGCGCTGCTCATCTTCGCGCTCCTGATGGGTGCATGGCATACCTTCATGACCACCTCATTTATCTCGCCTGCTGTTCATGCCGCGTCCCTGGAACCACAAAATTTGCGCTCATACGCGCAACATCAGGGATGGGCACATGCGGTCGCATGGTCACCTGATGGCAATTATGTCGCTTCTATCTGGGATGACGATACACTGGAGGTCTGGGACGCCCACACCGGTCAACAGCTTTTTGAGCATCCATCTGGTCTGGGCTACGCGCTCTGCTGGTCACCAGATAGCAAATATATCGCGGCAGTCGGAGCGGACGATACCGTTGTAATCTGGGATATTCATACCGGACAACCACGGGTCACCTATAGCGGTCACAATGCGCCAGTCAACGCAATTTCCTGGTCCCCAAATGGCAAATATATCGCGTCAGCCGGAGATGATAAAACAGTACAGATCTGGCGTCCAGCGATTCCAGCAAATAATCAGGCAGATATTACAATCAATAAACCAATCTTCACCTATACCGGACATAATGCGAGTATCTATACCGTCGCATGGTCGCCAAACAGCCAAAGGATCGCATCTGGTGGAGAGGATAACAATGTGAAGGTCTGGAACGCCTTTACGGGCGACAACCAGCTCACTTATTCCGGGCATCATGGCACAATCACATCCGTTGATTGGTCCCCCGATGGGAAAGAGATCGTATCAGGGAGCTATGATGGTACAGCGCAGGTCTGGAATGCGACAACTGGCGTGCGCATCACCACCTACGTCAATCACCAGGATAGTAATTGCAGCAATATGTCAGGTGAACAGAGTAACGCGCCAATCATGTCCGTTGATTGGTCATCGCGCTCAGCCTATATCGCATCAGCCAGTTTTAATGGCACCGTTCAGGTCTGGTTAGCGCAAAATGGTGCATACGTCGCCTCCTATCCGAAAACAATCTGTGATCATGTCGTCAACTGGCTCTTTTCCGTCTCATGGTCACCCGATGGTTCCCGCCTTGTTTCAGGAGGGAAAGGAGAAGTGTTTGCCTTCAAAATCCATTAGCAGGCTCTACCATGAATAGAAAGTATAGTAATCATGCATCCTGAACAACGGCAGGGACTCAATGAAATCATTACGAGCATGCAGGTCGGGCGCATTTCACGACGCACATTTCTTGAACGTGCGCTTGCGCTTGGTCTTTCAACAACCATCAGTATGTCACTACTGGAAAGCTGTGGATCGGCGCGTGGAAAAAACGTCATACCATTGGTCTGGCAGAGTGAATATGACCTGAGCAACACCTACCAGCAATTGGTCGATGATTTCAACAGTTCCCAGCATGATATTCATGTGATTCTGCAACCCGGTCCAGGTGGTATAGGGATCAGCGATCTGCAAAACATCGAACAGAATCTGCTCAGCGCCCGCAGCACCATCGTAGATATATTCTCGGTTGACGTGATTGATGTAGTGCCATTCGCCTCACAACGCTGGCTATTACCAATCACCGAAAAACAATGGTCACAGGCAGAACGGACCAATTATCTACCGACCGCCATGAAA
The DNA here is from genome assembly GCA_035493535.1 of Dictyobacter sp. GTDB lineage: Bacteria > Chloroflexota > Ktedonobacteria > Ktedonobacterales > Ktedonobacteraceae > Dictyobacter. Next base: position 5,236 of record DATJIE010000046.1, on the reverse strand, counting down.
GCCTGTAGCTACGATGGCCAACTCTGGGCCGCCCCTTTTCGCATTGATATCGGCATGATCTATTATCGCAACGACATCGTCACGACAGCACCAACATCCTGGGAAGATCTGACAAAACAGGCAACCTATTACCAGCACCCTGAAGCTCTCTATGGGTATGTCTGGGAAGGAGCACAATATGAAGGTCTGGTTTGCTGCTTTAATGAAGTGCTGAATGGCTATGGTGGCAGCATCCTCGACCCACAAGATAACACCCGTGTCACAGTGGATAGTCCAGAAGCACAGGAAGCCCTGAACAGAATGGTGCAATGGATCGGTACAATCACGCCAACCGATGTCAATACATTCACCGAAGAAAGCGCCCGCAAAGTCTGGCAGTCTGGCAACGCCGTCTTTATGCGCAACTGGCCTTATGCCTACACGGACATCCAGAAATCTCCCCTCAAAGGGAAAGTCTCACTCCATCCCATGCTCCCCGGTGGAGACTATAAGGTGGGTCATTCCACTATTGGTGGCTGGCAACTAGGCATTAATGCATTTATTGAACCTGAAAAACAAATGGCAGCGTGGAAATTCATTCAATATATGATGAGTGAAAAAGCCCAGAGACAAGCTGCCATCCAGGCAAGCTGGATTATTACCCGACAAAATCTCTATACTGACACACAGATCATCTCTCATGTACCATTTTATCAACAACTTACACCCATGCTGCAAGATGCCCAGCCTCGACCAATGACGCCTGAATATGATGCTGTCTCAGAAGCCATTCTCTTTCACGTCCGTCAAGCACTTTCACGTGTGAGCAGTGTTTCAACCGCACTCAGCGCCATGAAGAAAGATCTGGAACCACTCGTTGCAAATTCAACATTCAGCTAAGATACTGATCTTCAGTATATAGTCATTGTTGTATGCTGTGTTCCGCCCGACATGCGGCATATTTAGCTTCAGCCAGCGCATTCAGGAGAACATACCAATGCTATTGCCCATACGCTCCCAATCCGCGCCAGACAGCACATAAATAATTTCATCATGGAAGCGATGGTTTTCACAAAAGTGTTGTTTTAATACGCCCTCTTCATGAAAACCAAGCTTTTTTAAGACCCGGCTGGACCCTTCGTTCGGTCGCGCCACATGCGCCTCATAACGATAAATACTGTAGTACTGAAAACCAAACTGGATGATTGCATGCAATGCTTCAGTCATTACGCCTTTATTCCAGTACGGTTGATCTAACACATAACTCATAACCGCATAAGAGTTTGATTTATCCCAAAAGTAACCACAATTGCCAATTAATACATGCTCTTGTTTCAATGTAATCCCCCAGCGAATAGCTTCATTGCTGGTAAAACGAGCATGATGGCGGGCAATTGTACGTTGAGTTTGCTCGATACTTAAAACTGGCAGATCGTAATATCGAACAACATCTATATTCGCGAGAATATGAAAAAGATCCTGATCATCTTCCGCTCGCATTTCGCGTAGCAGAAGGCGCTTCGTTTCTATCACTGGAAAATTTTTTAATGAAACGACTTCAGCCATAGTTTTCCCTTTTTAGAATCCCCTGTAGATATTAGCTATATCTTGCTCCAAACATATCATATACGAACTATCACTTCCACATGAATACATACTCACAATTTTCTCTTTTATTCAAGTTCAGCTATCCTAGCATAGGTACAATGGTTAGCACCAACTATATGTTATGTGCAACTGAAAGCATATGCAATGAGAAGTCATTACATTGTGTTGACATGTCAATGCAATACACATATACTGATAGATATTAAATACTTTTCCTCATGTTATCGTTTTGCAGGCTATAAACAAAACAAACAGGATATTCATAGCAATGCAAAACGCAAACAATGATGAGTTCAAACAGAAAATGAGGATACGTATTATGCCTGTAACCTGTCATCTACGCATCTTGCTAGCGCAACTGAACGTCGAACGGACGAAACAACGACAAACATCAATCAGTTTACGGCGTCTGGCGGAAGAGAGTGGTGTCTCACTCAGCGTTCTGGTTTCGCTCCATACCGGACGTAGCCAACGCATCGATTACAACACAGTTGATCGGCTCCTTACCTATTTTAATCGTTTCTTGCCCGTCAATATGAATGACCTGCTGGTCTGGGAAGCAGATCAGGAGCAACTATTAGCTACCCCTTTCAGTTGAAAGAATACGTATTATTGATAGGCATACAATGGCGCTACCGCATAGTGAGCAAAGAAAGCTGAGAGTAAACCAATGGCAGTAAAAAAGCTTGTTCTGATCGGAGAACCAATCCTCAAGCAAAAAGCAAAAAAGATTCACAACTTCAATCCATCATTGCAGCAACTGATCAATGATATGTTCGAGACAATGCGTGCCAATGATGGTGCTGGCTTAGCCGCACCACAGATCGGACTCTCCATCCGCCTCTTCGTAGTTGAACTGACGGATCGCAAAACAAACAAACAGTATAAAGTCGCAATGGCAAATCCAGAGATTATAAAAGCCGAGGGCGAACAAATTGGTGTCGATGGTTGCCTGAGCATTCCCGGCTATTATGGGATTAATATACGAAGAGCGGCAAAAGTAGTTGTGAAAGGGCAAGATATTCGTGGTAAAGCTATGCGCATCGAGGGTGAAGGATATTTCGCCTGGGCCTTGCAACATGAGATCGATCATCTCGATGGCATTCTCTACCTGGATCGCCTGGACACACCAGAAGATCTACGCAAAGTTCAACCGGAAGAAGTGGGGGAAGAAATTCAGCCCACAAGCTAACCGTATGTCAAGCAAAAGAGGTGAAAACATAGTATTTCTGAAATAGATTTTTTATGTTACAATAGAGACAGACAGAAATTTTTATATATTGCCATCTGATTAAACAAGACGGCATATAACTATATAGACATGCAAGGGGAACTCTATGCTCAATATCACCGCACAAAAACTTCTGCTTCTCGCGTCCCTCTTCCTCACCCTGGCATTGATCTCTTACCTGCTTTTTCTCACACTCCACACAGATATAGAAAAGGCATTGTTCCATCAGATTGCCATTTTCTTCCTGATTGAGAGCGGTGCACTCCCACAGGCAATCTGGATTACCCGACGAAAAACAATGCCAGAAATACGTATTCTGTAACTACTTCATGAAAGTTATAAGCAACATTCTTATGAAGCAGAGACGACAGCTACCACGTCAACAAACGCGGTACAGGTGTGACCACTGTTATTCTGTCCACGAAATGTCAACGTATGATTGCCAGCGGAAACAGTAACCCCCTGTGTACTGTATGACTCGTAGCTTTCGCTGCCTGCAGGCGTAAAACTCCCAATAACCTGATTGTCAAGCAACACCTGAAAATACTGGTTCCCATGATTATTTACGCTCTGTTCAGCAGCAAACGTGATTTTAAATGTACCGGCAGGAAACTGCAATGTCTGGCTCATCGAGCCAGTGTTTTGCAAAAACGCCGCCTGTTGTCCATCAGGAGCATCACCAGCATTACGAGTCAGACTTGAATTGTTCCCTGTAATACCAGCCTCACCATTATTCGACCAGAATGAGTTGCTACTCTGAAAAGACCAGCCTGCATTCTGAGGAGATGCGACATAACTATTACCAACCGCAGGCGCTTCAAAACTGGCATTCTGAACAACAACCGTTACCGGTGCTTCTGTGGGTATTTTCGTGGGCGCAGGATTCTGTGGCACATTCGCAACCGTTTGCGTTGGAACAGGTGTCGAAGTCACCGTTACAGATGGTGTAGCCGTTGCTGTCATCGTGACAACGGAAGTCGGCGTCGTAGAAATAGAAGACGGCGACCCCGCGATGGTCGGACTCTTCTGTTGTGACACAGCTGGAGATGGCTCATCACTTACCTTTTTCGGGATGAGTGTCATATGCAACAATGGATGATGCAGAGCAGGTAACGCAATCGCCGAGCCAATAAGCAGCAACGCAACAATAACTGCAACCATGAGGGTCAAAAATGATCCTTCACGGCGAGGTCGCTGTGTCCGGGTCACAGTCTTCGCGTTTGTGGTCTTTTGTTGCGTTGCCGAGGCAACAGCAATGCGAGGCATCGCTTCCGTCGCGGCAGCAGCAAACACCATCGCGGCAGGTAATGCATTGCGCAATGCCTGTACGAATTGTTCCGCTGAGCGATAACGATCATCTGCTTCGGTAGCCAGAGCTTTTTCAAACACCTGATCAACTTCAGGTGAAAGGTATTCATTGAAGTGAGATGGTAACGGCGATGCACCCGCTTTTTTTGATGCCGTATGCCCGCTTAGCATTTCATAGGCCAGACAGCTTACCATGTATGAGTCATACTGTGGAGTCAATTCTTCATCAGGAATTTCAGCGTCAATACCAGCAATACTCATATCAACAAGGCGGATCTGCGCATCCGCAGTCACAAATATGTTCTCGGCTTTTATCTTCCCATGTACACGCCCCTGCTGATAGAGAAAAAGCAACCCTTCATCCACCTGCTCCAACAATGACACAACGTCAGATAATGGCATTCTCTTCTCTGGGAACCGCCCCATATATGTTAATAAGGAATCATACTCAGCATGTTCCATTATAAGAAAAGGCTGACCTTGCTCGATACCACCATCGAGAATACGCAGGAAATGGAAATTTTCGAATGTCCGCAAAACTTGAATATCTTGTAAAAAATGCTGTCGCCGTGTCAATGATGAAAGAGGGGCATGAAATATTTTGACAACGGCTACTTCAGGTGTAGAAACAGAAGAACGTGCCAGGTAAACAGAACTATGCTTATTTTTTGCGAGTTGCGCACTCAAGCGATAGTTATGAAAAGAACGGCCTAAATAATCTTGTTTTGGCATTGAAAAATCTCACTTCATAAACATATTATGTGCTTGTCATGGAGATTAGAGTTTATCATAAAGTATTCAATTTACCGTCTCTATGCATCATGACAGAGACGATTTTCCCCCAATGCTTATTGTATAAAAACGTGCATGATAACAAAGAAGAACATGTAAGAGCCTCTCTTCTCATTTTACCGCCGCAATTGTAACACACCAATTCTATTAGGATGAAAATACTAGTACTTTACCTCTTTTACTGAAGAAGTTGCCTGCGGCTGGTGGAACAAGGAGATTCGGAAAGCTCTGTAACCCAGGGCTTTTTGGTTTTCCCGTTCTACCGTGAAAGCTTGCCAAGCAGTAATTGGAGAGCTTCTTGCGGCTGAGCATCAAAAT
>DATJIE010000045.1:0-24392 GCA_035493535.1 Dictyobacter sp. | reverse complement strand
CGACGAATTGAAAAATCTATGCTAAACTGCGTTTGTATACATATACAGCATTTTTATAGCAATTCAAGAGGATGCACGAATGGTGACCTGTCCAAATTGTGGCGGTGATGTCACAGGAAAGAAGTTTTGTTCTAGTTGTGGTATGCGTGCAGAGTTTGCATCAATGCAGCCGACTCTGCGAGATGAATGTCCCCGTTGTCAGGGCACAATAACGCCTGGAGCCTCTTTCTGTATGCATTGTGGAACAGCATTAAGTGCTGTAACCCCACCTCCGCCGCCAGCGGTAGGGTCGCGTCAGTGCTCAGCCTGCAATAGTCAGGTAGCAGTATCAAGTGTATTTTGCACTAATTGTGGGCACGATATGCGTCAGACTGCTCCAGCATATTCTTCTTCATCCCCCTGCCCGCAATGTGGGCATGCAAATGCTCCAGCTACCCATTATTGTGGTGGTTGTGGGTATCAACTGGTACAGTCGGCACAGGGATCTTATGGTTCCGCTCCTTCTGGTCAGTATGCTCAACAATATCAACAACCGCAATATGCACAGGGACAGTATCAACAATCAGGATATAACCAGCCTCCGTATGCAACTCCGATGAATGGATATCAGCAACAGCCAATGATAGGACAACAGCCAATGGTCTTGCGTTGTCCTACCTGTATGGCGATGGCTCCGGTAGGTACCGCTCAGTGTGTGAGTTGTCATACCAGTCTGGCTGGAGTGGTGCCAATGGCTGCGAATATGCCCGCTCAAGGACAGCAGGGGGGATTTTTAAACGGCAATGCTGGAAAGTTTGCAATGGGGGCACTTGGTGGCGCGGCTGCGGTTATTGGTGGCGAGATGTTGCTAAATGGGGTTGAGAATTCGATTGAGGATCGAGTAGAAGGTGATATGGGTTTTGGTGAACGGCGACATCATCACCGTCATCATCGGGAAGAGGGTTTGCTTGGTCCATTGGGGAACCTGGTAGATGATCTTGGCCTCTAGCTAAATAGATTTACGTGCCTTATCATGAAGATAACGCAAGAAGGTGCGATAAAAACCCTGGGTTTTGTTTGGACACAAAGGACAAAATTCGGGGTTTTTATTAGCGCTCATCAATATGATCCAGAACTCTGCTATTCGAGCAGATTTTCCTAAGATGTTTTCGTCAATACACATCCATGCTATAATACTGCGAGTAAATATATTTTTGTGTGCAAAAAACAGCTCAACTGTTTGATTCGTATCAGTTATTATTGATCAGGATATATAAGGAGCAGCAAGGCACTCTTCCCACAATGTGATAGAAGAGTTGCTGTGCCCACCCGTCAGATGAATTACGTACAAACGACACTACCAAATGGATTGCGTCTTATCACCACTCACATGCCTGGTATGCGCTCAGCGAGTATTGCGTTTTTCTTTTCCGTTGGTTCTCGTTATGAGCAAGTTGCTATCTCAGGCATTTCTCATTTTATTGAGCATATGCTCTTTAAGGGAACTCAGCAGTATCCCAGCGCGAGGCTGATCTCTGAGGCGATTGAGGGAGTTGGGGGGAATTTCAATGGAAGTACGAGTAAAGAACTAACAAATTATACTGCCCGTGTACCAGGAGAGTACCTGCCTGTTGTATTACGAGTGATGGCTGATATGTTACGTCATCCACTTTTCGATGCTAATGAAATAGAAAAAGAACGAAAAGTTATTATTGAAGAATTGAGTTCTACTCAGGATGATCCACAGGAATGGGTGAATCTGCTGATTGATGAGACAGTGTGGCCTGAACTGCCTTTAGGTCGCGATGATGCGGGATCTATAGAGATTGTATCGCAAATACAACGCCAACAGATGCTTGATTATCTTGATACCTATTATCGCCCAAATTCACTGGTTATAAGTATCGCTGGAAATATAGATCATAATCAGGTTATACAATTGGTTACGGAGTTGTTTGGTGATTGGGAAGCACGCGAACGCCCAGGATGGAGCGAATGTTATCCGCCTCGCGTAGTGCCTTCTCCGGTGCGCATGATCCAGAAAGACACAGAACAGACAAATATCTGTCTGGCAACGCTCGGTGTGGCTTTTGGTTCGCCAGATTACTATCCTTTATTGCTGATCAATGGTTTACTTGGTGATGGGATGAGTTCTCGTTTGTTCCAGTCTTTACGGGAAGAGCGCGGTCTGGCGTATGACATAGGGAGTTATTTTAATAGTTATTATGAAACTGGAAGCTTTGTAGTAAGCGCAGGTGTTGATCCTTCGCGAACAGAAGATACAGTGCAAGGGATCATCGCCGAATTCTCAAAGCTTTGTCGTGAGCCTGTTCCTGTTGATGAACTGGTGCGTATCAAGGCCTATGTCAAAGGAGAAATTTTGTTAGGATTAGAGGGAACCCAGCAGGTTGCCTCATGGTTAGGAAGCCAGGAGTGTCTGTATGACCGCGTGTGGAATGTGGATGATGTGATAGCCCAGATTGATGCTGTCACGATACAGGATATACAGAGAGTTGCGCAAACCTGCCTGGCTCCTGAGTGGCGTCGTTTGGCGATGATAGGACCTGATGATCCTTGCCGGGCAAAACACTTTGAGGAAATGCTCGCAGGTGCGTAAAGCGGTAAGAGGAGACTGAGTTTTATGGCGCAGATAACGCTTCGTGACTATTTACAGGAAACTGAGGATGCAATCAGTTCGCAACGGATTGATGAGGCCCTGGCGAATTGTCAATATATTCTTGCGTATTTTCCAGATTCGCTAGAGGCTCAACGTTTGTTGGGTGAGGTGTATTTAGCTCAGGGACAGCTTGATGATGCACGCCAATCATTTGATTGGGTGCTGGCAAATGACCCCGAAAATGTGATCGCCTATTGTAACCGCGCTCTGGTGAGTGTACGGAATGGGGATGTCGATACTGCTCTTGATTGTTATCAGCAAGCGTACGAGTTGAGTCGTGGAAATAGTCAGATCCGTCAGGTTTTTAATCAGTTGAGCGAAAAGGCCGGTCAGCAAGGCTTCATGTTTTCAAAAGCAGGGCTTGCTCGCTTATACATGCGTGGCAATTTGCTTATGCAATCGATACAGGAGTGGGATAGCGTTTTAGCTACGACCCCTGATCGGCCTGATGCTCGTACAGGATTGTTGGAAGCATACTGGCGTGATGGTGCTTATGAACAGGTTACTCAGCTCGCAACGCAAATTTTGCAAGATATTCCTGGTTGTGTGAAAGCGTTACTGCTCCTGGCTCATGTGACTTCCGTGCATAATAGTGCTCAGGCACAGGAGTACATTCGCCGGGCGGAAGCTTTGGACCCGGATTTGTTGATGGCACAGGATTTATTTGCTGATTTGAGCGCGAAGTCTCCACAAGATCCTTTCCTTGCGCTGCTGCAGAAAAAGCCTGCTGCTTTTAACGCGAATGCGGTCGAGATGGCTCCAGAAATCTCATCCCCCCGGATCAATGCTGTGGAACCTTCTGGTTCAGGTGCTCCTGCGGCACCCGCAGCGAGGGAGACTTCGTTGTGGGGTGGTGGTGGCTGGGGAACGAACATGCCAACGCCTTCTGCTAATCCCCCTTCGATGCCAGGTTCTGATGCCTATGGGGGAACGGAGAACAATGCACAGCCGGAAAGCTTTTCTCAGCATAAGAATTCGTCTGAGAATGTCTGGTCAGGCAATAATAGCGCCAATTCTTTATGGGATACATTTGGTTTAGACTCAGCGACGTCAACGACACAGTCAGGAGCCTCCGAACCAGAGCCATGGCAGTTGTTGCAAGAAGCCTTGAATGAGATTAAACCAGAGACAGCGTTGAGTTATTCTCAATCGGGGTTAGAGATGCCTGATGATCCGTGGGCATCGGCGCAGCATTCTTTACATGGAGCCGAGCACGTTGATGAGCCTGTATCGACACCGTTACAACATTCTCAGCATGGGGTTGATCAGGTTGAACCACAACCACAATCACAACCAGCATTTTCTCATGATCTATATAATGTTTCGCAACTTTCGGGATCTGACGAGTCATCTCTTTTCTCCGATTTGAATGTTCAGTCAAACGATGAGCGTGGGGTTGAACCGGTAGCACAGGTTGAGCCGGAGCTTGCACCATCAGCGGGGGCACTGCCTGATTTTGCAACCGAGAATAAGACAACCGCTTCTCCTTCCTGGTTAAATATGTTGACGCAACCGGAGCAAAGTCAGCCAGAGCAGCAGCCATCTTCCTTCGAGCAGTCACAGATGCTACAGGAAGCAAAAAATGAGGCGGACGTATCTGATAGTTTGCATGGTTTTTCTATGGTGCCAGAAGCCCCTTCCCAGGAACCTTCTCAGAAGCAGACGTCGTTCTCTGCTACGCTTCGCTGGGATGAAGAACCAGCACCTGCTGTGCCCCCTGCCGTGGAAAAAGAAGCGTTACCAACGGTAGAAGACAACGTATCTCCTCTTTCTGAGCCTGTTGCGCAGGAGGATACGCTACCATATGCGTCCGACGATGATGATGCTGATGAGGAATCGTTTTTCGGGCCAAACTGGTTAAAGTCAATAGGTGCGACTTCTCTGGGTGAATCTACTGAATTGCCCGCCGTTTCCGCTGAGGTTTTAGCAGCTACGCCTGCTGACTCTGCTCCTGCGATGCTTTCCACCTCTCCTGTAGAGCCTTTCGAAGAGAAAGTGCCGGATAGTATTGAAATAGCGCAGGCGCAGATGCAGGAGACGGAGCCTGTTATGCCGGAACCTGACGTGCATGCTGTTTATCAACCAGAAGAAGAGCCTGTTCGCCAATATAATAATGATCCTGCTGATAGAGTAGATCATAGCTCTGAAAAAGAAGCTTTCGCGAGCTGGGCCTCCGCATTTTCTACGGTTCCTCAAGCCAGTAATGAGCCGGAATGGTGGCAATCGTTACAGCAGGCTTCACAAGAGCCATCGTCGGTGTTTGCGGAGCTACAGGGACAGGGAAAGGATGTGTCGCAATTGGACTGGCAGCAACCGGAATATACGCCTGTACAGGATATGAGCGATGCGCTACAGCCTTCCCGTAGCAACACCTCTCAGTTGTCACAGGATTCGGTGCTTGAGAGTCCGGATTGGTTGGCTCAGATGGGCCAATCTCAATGGCAGATGCCCGATGCTTCAATTCCAGAGCCAGAGCCTGTGCCACAGCAACAACCGCAGCCACAGGAAGATGCTGCGCGAGATGCCGCTGCTGATGAGCAAAATCTCATTACAACGCTGGAAGAGTTAGAGCAAAGGTTGCTTTCACATGGTTTTGTGCCGATGGAGCCAAATTCGTTGGAGGCAATTGCCCAGAATCAAGAGCAGGAAGAGGTACAACCTTCCGTTGTTCCAGAGCCTGTTGCGGAGAATAATCCTGCTCTTCTATATCAGCCGGAACCATCACTCTCAGATGCATTTGCGAAGTTGAGCAATAATGCCTCCTTTCCTGCCGAGCAACCGATTATTGAGCAGAGCGCACAGCAGCCAGAAGAAGAGCCATTGTGGTTGCAAGCGTTGCGTACTGTACCAGCTCCAACGACGATAGAGCAACAACCATCTTATATGAATCATTTACCAGTTCCGGAATTCAAGGCGGAGTTCAGACAGCCCGAAGCTGAAAGTGTAAACGATCAGCCTGTTGTAGATCAACCGGTGAAGGCTGTTGAGATGCCCGTTAGTTTAGAGAACACAAATAACCCGGCGTTGGATAATCCTTTTGCAGATCCAGAAGCGACAGTACGAGTTTCCTTTGAAAACGGTCAAATAGTGTCTTCACGACCACAAGAGCAATCTGGTTTGCCTCGGAGAGGCGTGCGCTCTGAAGCCAGTCCAAATCCATTGTTTGAAAATGAATTAGAAACAACGATGAAACGTCCGGCTGTACGCTTACAGCCTATGCAGCAGCGTATGGCATCTTTACGAGAGCAGAATCTTGAAGCTGCTAATGCTAAAGCACAACGTACTGAGGATGCTGGTGGACAGAAAGTTAGCAATGACAATGGTAGCGGTAATTCCAGCCATCGTGATCGATTGCTCAAAGGCTATCAGGCTCAACTGGTAGGTGAGTATGATAGTGCGATGCATGAATATCGTATCATTATACGGTCTGCCCCTGATTTACTTAGTGAAGTGGTGAGTAACGTTCGTGCGTTGTTAAAGATAGCGCCCAAATATTCTGCTGGTTATCGTGTGCTTGGTGATGCATATATGCGACAGGGTGAGTATTTGCAGGCAATGGAAGCATATAATAAGGCTCTAACAATGGCGAAAAAAGCGAAAGGCTAGATCGCCACAGATGCAAGCACAAAAGAAACGAATTGGATGACGTGTTGATGGTATAAGTGATAGGGAACGAGAGTGGCGTTTCTGAATGCCTACTGGGTAGAGAAGGAGTTAATAGCGTGGAAACCATTCTGCAAGGGCTGACTGACCTTGAGGAAATTCATGATGCGATTCTTGTTGGCAAGGATGGTCTTATTGTTTCTGGTGTGTTACATAGTGAGGATGAAGAAGTAATCGGTGCCATGTCTGCTGCTGCGTTCGGTTCTATTAATAATCTGACGGAGCAAGTAAATAGTGGTGAAACTCAACACGTGATTGTTGAGACAAAATCTGGTACCATTCAAATGGAAGAAGCAGGTGAACTCATCCTCATTGTTACAACAAATGGTCAGGGAAATCTTGGACGTGTACGTACTGAGATGAAACGAGCCTGTCGTCAACTACTGCAAGTAGTTGCTAATTATTAATCCTTAAGGAGAAAACATAGATTATGGAACGAACATTAGTTTTGCTAAAGCCTGATGCAGTGCAGCGTGACCTTGTTGGAGAGATTATTTCACGTCTGGAACGTAAAGGGTTGAAGATTGTCGGTTTGAAGCTGATGACACTATCTGATGAGCTTCTGGATGAGCATTATAGCCATCTGGTTGGTCGTCCTTTCTTCCCTGAAGTCAAATCATTCATGCAGTTAACTCCAGTTGTTGCCCTCTGTTTAGAAGGTGTAGACTCAGTGGATACCGTTCGCCAACTGGCTGGTATCACAAAAGCTCGTGAGGCTGCTCCTGGTACCATTCGTGGTGAATTTGCAATGAGCATGCAGGCTAATTTGATCCATTGCTCAGATTCAGTGGAAACCGCAAAAGTTGAAGTTCCTCGTTTCTTCAAGGCAGAGGAACTCTTCTCGTATGGTGACGCGCTCGAAACCTATGTGTATAACTCAAACGAGCGTGGTTAATTCCAGACGCGAGCAAGCGTAGGGAATAAGCAGTGAGGTATGACGTAGCCTTTCAGTAAAGTGCTACAACGTACACAAGAACAGACCGAGGGCTGTATCGTTAAGATACATAATCGTCTCTCGGTCTGTTCTTGTGTGGATAGGGCAAACAGCTATCCTGTAGCACTGGTTAATATGAATTGTTGTGCCGGAAGAGCTTTATACGATCAATATGTGTCAAGCTTCGAAATGCATTGGGCGGACATCCGTTATAGTTGAGGATGGGTGGGGACCTTAAAAGAAACGTGGTAAATGCAGCATATTTAACGTCTCTGGCAGTTCTACACGGTCAGGTGTACGGTTACTTTAACATCTTTGTGGAATGCTGACAGTCCGATGAACGTGCGGTGACTTATACCTCTCTTTAGTGTGACGTGGCGTGGGATGTGGTGGTTGTTTCCGTCTCTGTTGTTGGTTTTGCCTGTTTTTGTCTATTGTTTAAACGCCAGCAACAGGATTTACTCCGAAAACATTTTTCCTGCTCTTCCAATGTTTCAGGTGGTGTACCCTTGAGACAGAACACTTGATACATTGGTTCTCCTGAAACATCGTTACAGGGAAACCAGCGTTCCCGATAGTTGGGGCAAGCGTTCTTGTGTCTGCGCCAATTTGAATTTTCTTCTGGATGTATATGAATTGTTCCTGCCAATCAGGTATCCTTCCTAACTATCTCTAACGTATATACTTGTGAACATCACGTTGAACCTAGTATACCATATCTTCCTGATTGTAATAGGGCGTGTGACTACAGACAAGTCCGCCTCGGTAATGTTATAATAGAAGACAGAAAAAGTGGAGTAAGCTCTTGCTTGAAAGAAAGTTTGAAGAAGTATCCTGGACGATTAAACAGACCTTCAATGGCGTCCTTTTTACATTGGTCCCCTGGATTGTTTTTTCCGTTGTTCTTGACTTTGCTAATAATAAAGCAGCACCCTCACGACCTTTATCAACGCAACAAGACCTGATAAATGCTGTTTTCACGTTTATTTTTTCTGCTCTGGTTGAGGGTGCTTTTTTAATTGCTCCGTTTATTTATGCCCGCCGTGTGCAGAACCCTCCGATGTCGGATACGCGTTCAGTATGGCAATTGCTTGGTTTTCGCCGTTTTAATCTGGCTATCGCCGGGCCGCTAATTGTGAGTATGCTGCTGGCCTTTTTCCTGATCAATGGGGCTTATCAATTTGTGATTACGACATTTCACTTACATATACAGACGAATGATCAGGTGGTTTTTCAGCAGAGTAAGAGTGAACCGATCACGACATATGCGACTCTATTGGCAGCAGTTTTTGTGGCTCCTTTTTGCGAAGAGATTTTTTTTCGCAGCTTTGTGTTTATGGGATTGACGCGTGGTATGCCGATGGGGGGGGCAATCCTGTTGAGTGCGTTAATCTTTGCCGCTGCTCACGGCGATCCTGGTTCGTTCCCGGTTCTCTTCTGTATTGGTCTGGCATTGGCATTTGTGCGCTGGCGTACGGATTCTGTCTGGCCAGGAATGATTTTGCATTTGCTGAATAACGGTGCCAGTGCTGTCTTGCTCATCCTTGCGATGCATGGTATCGGATCTTGATAGTTGGCTCAGAATTGGCTCTGTTCGGCTTGGATTGTTGCTAGATTCCTGTGTGATCTTGATGTCGTTGCCAGCCTCTTTGACGGATAGCCTCCTGTAACAGGCGTGTTCCTCCTAATAACATAGCAATCAGAAAAACCTGATGAAAGAAGAAATTTGCTTCTCCCTTTATCCCTGGTAGTGAGATGAGTATGTAGAGTGCCGCAGCTCCGCCAAGAAGGAACATCGGTCCGGGTTGTGTACGCCAACATGCAGGACGGAGCCACCAGATGGTGACGGTGAGAAGCAAAGCCACAGGAGCGATATATTGCTCACTGGTCAGAAATAGAGAGTTCACGCTATGGCTTAAGAATGAGCCTGCAACGACTATCGCTATCCCTATCACAAAAAGCAATCGTACAAGCCATATTTCACCTTTATGCCGTAATGGAGCGTATCCTGTTACAAGTAGCAAGTTGGTAATCAGCAAGGCACAATCTGTGGCTGTGGCGCTGCTGGTGATGAGTGAAATTTGGTTCGCATGCGCGGAGTTGATTAGCCAGAATTGAAAGCCTTGTAATGCGCTCCAGATGACTCCTGAAACGGCTCCAATGCGAATCCACGTGCCAGGCGTCGTAATGAGAAGGGCAATCCAGATAGCGCCTATGAGGCATAAATAGAGTGTATAGATAGCGGTGGCGCTGTAATATCCATTGAGCCAACCCTGGGTAAATACGCTGGCGAAGCTCAGGCAGAGCACAAGCAGTACTCCGAAGACGCCAATAAATAGTGGTGTCCAGATAATAAATTCCTGCGTTGGAAGTCCGTCTGTGTGAAGTGCCGCGTTACCTGATGTTGCGGTCTCCTCTGGTTGTACGTGATCTCTTGGCATGAAAGAGATATCCTTATATTTAAAATTGAGTGTAATATTAGCAATAACGAATGAGTGTTCCCTGTTGGGTACGCTGCATGGGTCAGGGTCTGGTATGGTGATCGTGGAGACACATGTGTGTTGTTCATGATTAATGAAGCCAAAGGCAGGCGATAGCCGCAAGTAGGGGTTCATGCTCGCCTTTGGAGCCATATTATGATGGCAACACGTTTATAAAAGATCTTTCCCGATCAGATTGGCTGCCTGACGGCGTAGATTTTGCAGTCCTTCGCTGAAACGAACTGGATACGGTTGATCTACAGTCAGTTGTCGATATTCCGCAGGGAGCATCGCGAGATTTTGTTGCGCTAATTCTCGTATTTCAGAGAGTGGAGGAAGGCTACCAGGAATAACAACACCGTTGCGCATTACTGGCTTCAAGAGGCGCTGGTAATTCTCTGGATGTGGTTCATGAGCGAGCTGAATAACATCTTCTTGCCACTGTGGATGGCGATAGAGTTCCTTTTTACCAGGCCAGGTACTCTTCTCTCCTGCAATTTTCATCTTCGGGAATTCAGCCCCGCTCTCATCAAGATAGGAAACTTCTTTATAGACTGTTCCTAAAGAGCCGCCTTCAATTTGTTGCTCAACGGAGCCTGCACCATTGCCCAGAGCAGTCCCAACGCCAAACGAATCAACGATCGCCCCGGCTCGCAAAATATCTTGAATTTTCCATTCATCCAGATCGCCGCTGGCAAGAATACGTACATTATGTAGACCGGCTTTGTCCAGTTGTTCTCGTACATATTTGGTATCCGCGACCAGATCGCCACTATCCAGACGGACCGCAGCCAGTGTATGTCCTTGCGTTTCCTGTGAACGTAGCGCAACTTCGATGGCTGTGTGAATGGCCCGGCGGGCATCATAGGTATCGAGCAAGAGGGTATAGCGATTGTATGCTTCTGCGACCGCTTCAAATGCCTCTAATTCTGATGGGAACATTTCTATGAGTGAGTGGGGCACAGTTCCAGTCGCTGGCAGACGATATTCGTAGGCGGCATTGAGCAAAGATGTACTGGCACAGCCACCAATATATGAGGCTCGTGCGACAGTCATTGGCTCCTGTGCGCGTCGGAAGGCGAATTCTGCGACACGACGTATACGACCTTGCTCGGCGGCATAGGTGATGCGGGATGCTTTGGTTGCGATCAACGTTGAAAGCGCAACCGCTTGCAGTAAACCTGCTTCAAGGAGAATTGCTTCACGGAATGGCGCAGTTACACGAAGAATAGGTTCATTAGGAAACGCAATAGTGCCTTCTGGAAATGCCAGTATTTCTCCAGTGAAGCGCAACTCGGCTAACTCATCCAGAAAAGCGGAGTCGTAATCACGAATATGAGCCAGGAATTTTAGTTCTTCGTCCGTGTAACGAAATGACTGTGCAAATTCCAGCGCTGATTCCAGGCCTGCCACAAGCAGATAGGCACCGCCAAAAGGGGCTTTTCGTGTGTAAAGATCAAAAGTTGTAAGACCATTGCGTCCAGTTCTCCATGAGACGTAGGCCGAATCTGGATGATACATATCTGTCATTAATCCCGGGTGCATGCTAGGTGCACGACGATGCATAGCAAAAAATCCTCTCTTTAGTTGGCGTGCCACAAGCTTAGTGTACTTTGTACAATATCTTGCTAGATGAATTTTATTGTACCACATACAGACCAACATGTGCGGTATGTGTGTGATGCCTGCGTGTCCTCTGTCTTAAGGGTTGTGCTCTGTGTTTTACGTGTCTTTAGAGTGCTATGATACTGTAGAAGGTACCTATTTTTCGTATGGAGGTATCTGGCTCTGTTATTTCTTTTATTCGGATGCGTATTATGTCAGTACACAATTCTTGTACTGCGTGTGGCGTTGAGGTCGTGTGATGAATATTCTTGTCATTGGTAGTGGTTTCGGCGGACTTTCCGCTGCAATTCGTCTTCAGGCGCAGGGTCATCAGGTAACACTGCTGGAAAAGCGTGATAAGCCGGGTGGGCGTGCATATGTCTATGAGCAAGATGGTTTTACGTTTGATGGTGGACCAACTATTATTACTGCTCCCTGGCTGATCCATGAGCTATTTAAGATGTGTGGGAAGACAACAGAAGCATATGTGTCATTGGTGCCAATTGATCCGTTTTATAATATTCGCTTTGAGGATGGGTCGGTCTTTCACTACAATGCTGATCGTGAGCAGTTGTTGCGGCAGATAGCAGCCTTTTCGCCCGCTGATGTTGATGGATATCAGCGGTTCGCCCAGGCAACTGCAAAGATTTTTACCAAAGGTTTTGAGCTTATTGATCAGCCATTTACCCGGTTCGCGGATATGCTCAAGGTGGTGCCTGATCTGGTGCGTTTACAATCTCAGAAATCAGTGGCAGCGTTTGTGAATCAGTATATAAAGAATGAGCGTTTGCGTCAGGTCTTTAGCTTTCATCCATTGTTGATTGGAGGAAATCCATTTCAAAGTACGTCGATTTATGCTTTGATTCACACTCTGGAGCAGCGTTTTGGTGTCTGGTTCGCGATGGGGGGGATGGGGGTTCTGGTAAATGCACTGGTGCGTTTATTTCAGGATATCGGGGGAACATTGTTGCTCAATACGGAAGTAGCAGAAATACTTGTGCAAGAGAAGACGCGATGTGTAGAGGGCGTGCGCCTGCTGAATGGTGAAGTTCTGTCTGCTCAGGTGGTTGTGTGTAATGCCGACGTGGCGTATGCCTACTTACATATGATACCAGAACACTTCAGGCGCAGGAATACAGATCGGCATTTGAAAAACATGCAGTATTCGATGTCGTTGTTTGTGCTCTACTTTGGGACAGATCGCAAATATGAGCAGATGGCACATCATGAAATTTTGATGGGGCCGCGTTATAAAGGGCTGCTTGACGATATATTTACGCGTAAGAAACTGGCTGCTGATTTTTCATTGTACCTGCATCGTCCCACTGCCACTGATCCATCTCTTGCCCCGGAGGGTTGTGATTGCTGGTATGTGCTTTCTCCAGTTCCCAATCTGGCAGGCGATACCGATTGGACAACGATGGCGCATACCTATCGTGACCGTATCGTTCAGTATCTGGAAGATCGCTACCTGCCTGAATTATCACAGCATATAGTCACCGAGCATATGATTGATCCATTGCATTTTCAAGGTATATTGAATAGTTATCTTGGTAGCGCCTTCTCAGTTGAGCCGATTTTAACACAGTCTGCCTGGTTTCGTCCGCACAATCAAAGTGAAGATATTGTGAACCTTTATTTTGTAGGTGCTGGAACTCATCCCGGTGCGGGTTTACCTGGAGTGATGAGTTCAGGTAAAATAGTAGCAGAGATGATTAAATCATCAGAAGTAGTGTCAGAACAAATGTGAGTAATGAGAAGATTGCAGACTTAGAATGGGTAGGCAGACATACGCTGGCAAAATGGTTGGACCTTTGCTTTATTTCATGCGGAAAAGAGAGGCAGGGGTGCTCGTCACTTTGCTCCGCTTTTCGCAGGTCTTGTAATGCTGCGGTTTTTAGTGATGTTCCAGCACATGCTGTAAATATTGACTCAGCAGCGTATAGATTATGAATCGGGTTGGATATGACTGGAATGGAACCAGTGTGGTGATGAGATCTATACGCAGCGGCGTCGAAAATGGCATGGACCTGAAAGGAGGCGTGTCATGTCTGGATCACATCGCAGGACCATTGGTATTGCAACCAGTACGGTTGGCATTCTGGGTCTGACTCTTACAGGTGGCCTTGCAGTTGTTTCGCAGTACTTTGTAGAAGAATTCTCACGACCTCATGTTATTGTTCCTGGTATTGAGTTGACGCTCAGTTTGCCGTATGTTTCTCCTGGTGAGCCAGAATTAGCGTTTCAGCGCACGATCCTGTTTCAAGCGACTGATGGCACATTGCTCAGCGGGGAATTTTGGGCACAGCCACAACCAGCGCCAACGATCATTGTTTGTCATGGATATCGCATCTCACGTATGCACTTGCGACCTGTGGCTGAGCTAGCATATGCTCGTGGGTATAATGTGTTTTTCTTTGATTTTAGAGGACATGGTGAGAGCGATAGTGTGATGACGAGTGCGGGGAATGCTGAGGTTCGTGATATGGAAGCCGCTCTCTATGTTGCTGCTCATCAACCAGAAACATTACCCGGAAAAATTATTATTCACGGTTTTTCTATGGGTGCTTCTATTGCTCTTTTAACGCCTCCTCATCCTGATATTGTTGCCATTATTGCTGATAGCCCGTACGCACGTTCTGATGATATCTTGCGTCGTCTGATCGCGTTACGTTTGCACCAGGAGTGGATACGGCGTTATCCCCGCTATCAGTTGTCTCCTTCGGTGCTCTCCGGTCTGGCATGGAGTATCGTCTCTATGAGTGCGTTTGTTTTTCGTTTGCGTTATGGGTATCCTGTTGTTGCTCGTCCTGATACAAGCTTTAAGCGCTGGAAACAGCGTTCCAGAGTTCTGTTACAGCACCGCTCAATCCCTATATTATTAATCCATTCTGCGGAAGACTCTCTGATTCCTTTTGAACATGCCAGACAATTATCCGCTGAAGCCAAAGCCCAGGGGGTACCGCTAGAGACATACTTTGTCGCTTCAGGAGCACATTGTGGGGCATATAGTTCTGATCCAGTTCAATATGAGCAAGTGTTATATACATTTCTAGCGCGGCATCTGAAAGATGATTTGCCTGTACAACATCGCTTCGTCTAGTCGTCTGACGTATGTTGGAAGAAAGCTCATAGACAGCGATAGCAGTATTATAAAAGAGTAGCATCAAAATCTATGGGCTTTTGGCGTTTACATTCTTTAGGGCGAAAGCAGGGGGGCAGGGGCGGCAGCCCCTGACGGAGCGCGAAGGTGCCTTCCACAACTTCCCTCTTCCACTACCCAGAAGGATAGAGAACCGGCTTTTGTTTTGTTTATTAATTTTTTGTAATTTAACCTGAAATTATAGTAAAAAGTGATATAAAGTCATTATTGCATAAAAATACCAGGAAAAAAGTCTTGCATCTCACGTAGCTCTTGCGCATAATAAAATAAGAAATGATTTTTCGGACATAGTAGCGTGATAGATTTTAGCTTAGCGTTGTTTTTCCTTTTGCTTATTAAGGAAAAGAGCGAGGGGGAGTAGGATGTTTTCACCAGATGAGGTAACATCAACGACGGATGCGCTTGAGCGTATTCCTCGGACCTTTGATCGGCGTAGTGCATTTACTGAGCGTCGTCAGAACATTCTACAGCAAAAACAGACCGATGCTTTGCCATCTCTTACACAGGAAACTTCTGGAGCGAGAGTTGCATGGCGGCAAGTTGTGCAATTGCGTGAAGAGAATAGACGACTCCGTAATGAAGTGGAGTCGCATCGCATGGGGATGCAACAATTGCTTGCGGATAATACTCGTTTAAAAGATGAGTATGAACAGCAAATCGCCACCATTCATAAGGGATATCAGCAGGAGTCTGCGCATTACCAGGAACATTTACAGGGAAGTATGGGGGAGCGCAATCGTCTGCAAGATCAGTACATTTATTTGGAGCAACGCCATCAGGAGCTTTTAACGATGTTTCAACAGGCTTCGGAAGAGGAAGCACAGAAGAGGCTTATGGAACTGGCGCATCTGGTTGAAGTAGCTCCTGATGATGCATTGGCCCAATTACAAGGTGTGATCAATACGATTGAAATGCGTGTCCATCAAGAAAAAGATCGTTATGTTACTGAAGCTCTCTATCTACGTCGTGAGGTACAGCGTATGATTGATACCCTGACTCAGGAACGCAGTCAATTGGAAGAAGAGCGACAGCAGTTATGTGCTTTGCAGGTACGAGCGCGTGAGCAGTCTGAATTGCGTCAGAAGACAGTGCAGGGGCGGCTTTATGCACGTTGGCGTGTAATATCGCTACTGACATCACTGGGTCTTGTCGCGCTGCTGGTTGTATTACAGTTCGTCTGTTTGCTTGTATTCCGTGTGACGTTGATATCATCGATTACCATGGCTTTGCTAGCTCCTATTGTAATATGTTTGATCCTGGCATTGATCAGTGTCAGTCCTCTCAGAATGATCAGGCATATGTATATGAGTGGACCTCGTAAGAAAAAGGCTGGAGCCTAAAAAATTGTTAAAGGTGTGCCGGACACAGACACACCTTTTTTATTTTGTATTTGTATCTATAAGTGTAGCTATTTCAGCTTTTGTAATTGATGAGTTTGATGTAGAAATATATCTGATAAGTGTAGGTATGACGTATATAAGATAGAGAGAGTGTAAAGAAAATAACGCAGAGGTGAGAAATCTATGACGCAAGCGGCTCATGTTTCGGGTTATCCCGGTTTGAAACAACATACAATCTGGCAGGATGGACATATGCCAGATCCTTGTACAATTGTGCTCTTTGGGGCAACCGGTGATCTCGCTCAACGGAAAATACTCCCAACATTAGCACATCTTATTCATGATCATCCAATACCAGAGCAGTTCTGCATTGTGGCTTTTGCTCGCCGACCGCTTGATGATGATAAGTGGCGTGCAATGGTGTTGGAGTCGCTCGATAAGTATATGCCAGATGACGATAAATTAGATGAGAAGGCGAAACAATCGTT
The DNA here is from genome assembly GCA_035493535.1 of Dictyobacter sp. Taxonomy (GTDB): domain Bacteria; phylum Chloroflexota; class Ktedonobacteria; order Ktedonobacterales; family Ktedonobacteraceae; genus Dictyobacter. The sequence goes on along the minus strand of DATJIE010000045.1, from coordinate 8,063 downwards.
TGCTCAAAACTTATTTTATTGTCGGTCTGATTTTGATGATCTGCAAGGCTATGAGCGCCTGAAAGAACTGCTGGGCAAGTTAGATGAGGAGAAAGGGACAGCGGGTAACCGTCTGTTCTACCTTGCTACTCCCCCTGATACTGATATGGAGATTGTGCAGTACCTCGGGCAGTCTGGTCTGGCGCAGCCGGAGAAAAACGATAATCATGGGAGTAATCATCAATCCTGGGCGAGAATTATCTTTGAGAAGCCATTTGGGCATGATTTAAAGTCAGCCCAGGAACTCAATGCGGCGGTGGGAAAGGTATTCCAGGAAAACCAGATCTATCGTATCGATCACTATATGGGGAAAGAGACTGTTCAGAATATCATGGCTTTGCGGTTTTCAAATGGTATTTTCGAGCCACTCTGGAATCAAAAGTATATCGATCATGTGCAGGTGCTGGTTGCTGAGAGTCTGGGTATAGAAGGGCGAGCAGAGTATTACGAGTCTGCCGGCACAATCAGAGATATTGTCCAGAACCATATTATGCAGATTCTGTGCCTTGTTGCGATGGAACCACCTGCTGCGTTTGATGCTGATGCTGTACGAGATGAAAAAGTAAAAGTATTACGTGCGATCTCGCCTCTGTCTCCAAAACAGGTCGCCACACAGACGGTCCGTGGTCAATATGTGAATGGGGTCATAAATGGTCAAAAGGTGGAAGGGTACAAAGAGGAGGAAGGCGTCAGTGCGCAGTCAATGACAGATACCTATGTTGCGTTGAAGTTGTTTATTGAGAACTGGCGTTGGGCTGATGTACCGATTTATGTCCGCACAGGGAAGCGCCTGCCAAAACGGAGTACCGAGGTCACGATTCAGTTTAAGCGTGTGCCACATCAGTTATATAATCCATCTGAAACAAAAGGGCTCGTTCCTAATCGTTTGACGTTACGCATTCAGCCGGATGAAGGAATTTCGCTGAAAATAGGTGCGAAGGTACCAGGAGCGGCGCAGCACCTGGAGTCAGTCGATATGAGCTTTAACTATAATACCGCATTTGGTATTCAGTCACCAGAAGCATATGAACGTCTGATCGCCGATTGTATTCTGGGAGACTCGACGCTTTTTATTCGCCGTGATGAAATTGAAGGCTCGTGGAAGATCATCGATTGTATTACGCAGGCGTGGCAAGATTTGCCTGCGGATTCTCTCCATCCCTATGCGGCAGGTACATGGGGACCGGATGCTGCGAGTGAGCTGATTGAGAACGATGGTCGTCACTGGGATAACCCTTGATGCAGATTAGCAGAAAGGAGATGTGTGAATTACTCACGCACCTCCTTTTCTTTTTTTTTCTGCCTGCGATAGACAATAGATTTATCTGAGCAACTCTTCCATCTGGCTAAGATGGGTTTCGAATAGCTGGAATGCCTGGCGAATAGGTTCTGGTGTTGTCATATCGACGCCTGCTTTTTTGAGCAACTCGATGCTATAGTCTGATGAACCAGACTGTAAAAAGTGTAAGTAGCGTTCAACGGCAGGCTGACCTCCGGTTAAGATCTTCTGGACAAGCGCTGACGCAGCGGAGATGCCTGTTGCGTATTGATAGACATAGAAGTTATAGTAGAAATGGGGAATACGTGCCCACTCTATGCCAATCGAATCGTCGATAATTGCCTCTCCGCCATAATATTTTTTGTTCAAATTGTAATACATGTCCGTGAGTGTATCTGCTGTTAGTGGCTCGCCATGTTCTGACTGACTATGAATTTCCTGTTCAAACTCAGCAAACATTGTCTGGCGGAACAAGGTTGCACGGATATCCTCAAGCGAGTGATTCAGAAGCGCGATGCGTACCGCCTTGTCGCTGGTATTTTTCAACAGGTACTCGGTGAGTAAACCCTCATTAAGGGTTGAGGCCACTTCAGCAACAAAGATTGTATAGTCACCATATTGATATGGTTGATGGCTACGTGTGAAGTAGGAATGCATTGAATGCCCCAACTCATGAGCTAGCGTGTACATACTTTCACGTTTGTTCATAAAGTTCATGAGAATGAAGGGTTGGGTTCCATATGCGCCACCGCTGTATGCGCCACCACGTTTGCCGGGTGTCTCATAGACATCAATCCAGCGTTGCGCAAAGCCTTCTTGCAATATCGAGATGTAATGTTCACCCAGTGGGCTGAGTGCTTTTGTAATCGTTTCTTTGGCCTGTGCATACGTTACTTCATCGGTCGTCTCTTCAACGATAGGCGTATACAGGTCATACATGTGTAACTCGTCGAGTTGCAAGATGCGTTTACGCAATTTCATATAGCGGTTCAGCAAAGGAATATGTTCGCCAACCGTTGTAATCAGATTGTCATAGACGCTCTCTGGAATATTGTAGCGTGAGAGTGCTCGCTCACGGCTTGAGCTATAGTTGCGCTGGCGGGTATAGAAGATGTCCGTTTTGACCTGTGAGGAGAGTGTGGCTGCGATCGTATTGCGCTGTTTGTGGAAGGTTTCATGCAGTTTTTCAAAGGCCTCTTTGCGCACGCGGCGATCCTTACTCCGGATGTAGGTAAGATAGTTCCCCTGTGTGAGTTCAACCTGTTGCCCATCCTCATCCGTAATATTAGGGAGTTTGAGATCGGCATTATCGATCATGGAGAAAATGGCGTCCGGAGCATCAGTGATTTCACCAGCGGCGGCCAGCACAGCCTCTACCTCTGCTGAACGGATATGAGGTCGCTGTCGATTTAAGTCCTGAAGTTGGATATTATACAGTTGTAAGCCCGGCGTTTGCTGGATGAACTGGTCCAGTGTTGTTTGTGGAAGAGCAAGAATTTCAGGTTCAATGAAAGAAGCAATAGTTGAGGTGCGCACAAATAGTTGCATGGCACGGTCAGCCATTCCTTGATGTTTGCTATTCGTGGTATCCTCATCTTTACGCATTGAAGAATAAGAGTAAATGCGTTCTAGAGACTCGTAAATCTCATCGCGTTTTTGTAGAACCTGTAGTAATGCCTCACCACTTTGGGCCAATGTTCCTTTGAGTTTTTCGAGTGCAGGTAATTGTTGTTGAATGCTCTGAAATGCCTGTTCCCAGTCCTCATTATTTGTGAAGATACTTTCAAGGTTCCACTTAAATGCCACAGGAATTTCATTGCGATTTTTATAGGTTTGCAATTGGCACGCCCTTTCCACAATACAAAGAAATAAAAACGATAGTATTTTGAGCTGTACTCACATAATAATATCATAGTTCGCGGGTAAATGACTCCAGAAAAGCACAGCTATTTGAAAGTTTGGTTATTGAAACGTGAGTACAGAAAAAGGAGCGGTCATCAAGACCGCCCCGGCTAAACACTTATCTCTGTATGGATGATAACTTAATTCTCGACCAGCAGGTCGTCACGATCTCCCCATTTTTCTAAGAAGCGATAGAAATTGCGCTTTGTTAAGCGTGTGCGTTCGGCATCGGACCACCCGGTGCTGTCTGTGTCCGGGTGACAGGTTAAGGGAAGATCAGGTGTCAGCGTTGCCTGACTCTCATTGCTATCTCGCAGTGTAAAACTAAAGTCGATATCCATAAAATGGGGGAAGCGATAGCCTTCATCCAACAATCCGGCCTTTGGGAGCAGATTGCGTGGAAATGCCATACAACTTGCGGTAATTACCTCGACCTCTGTCTCATTACTCTCAGCGAAATGTTTGAGATCCTCAGTGCGTAAGCCATGCAGACCAGTTACACCAACCTGTGGATTCGTGAGTGTTTGAGCCAGTGGAGTAAAGATATCTCCTGTTACCTCTACATTGGTATCGAGCAGGAGAACATAGCGACCGCGACTCTGCTTTAAGCCAATATTGCGTGCTTCTGCAACGCCCATTTTGCGACTGGCGCGTAACAGATGTACGCGATGATCCTTGTTGCGTAATGCCTCGGCCCAGAGATCGATCCCATCCTGTGACGCATTATCGACAAGAATAATCTCAATATCGGCATCACCCGCGAACTGTAATACGCTTTCCACACAACGGCGTGTCTGGTCCGCTGTGTTTTGGGCAAGGATATTCACCGAAAAGGTGCAGAGATCAGGTTCGTTGAGCAATGAAGAGAACTGGCGTGCTATACGGTACTGTGCTCCATCAACGCTAATACTGGGAAGAATAATGAGATGTGCTCCATGTGGATTATCTTTAACGGCATATCCGGCATCTTCAATTTGACGTTTGAGGACATCAGCACGATCGTATTGACCTTTCCGACGGAGGTAGTCGCGCTCATGGGAGAGTGCGAGAATGTCTTCGGGAATGCGATGTTGATAGGGACGGGTCATCATAGTTCTTAATCCTTCCTTGCTACGCGAAACTCTGTCCACCATAGACTCTCCTATTCTGTAGGAATGATATCCATACAAAATAGTACTTCAATACATATATACGTCTATTGATAATTTAAGGTGTATATAGGGTTTTACCCCATCTTTTGGGAGCTACTGAAAGGAACAATAGACGAAAAATCCCAATGAACAGTGGTGTATGGTGAAAGCGGGATTATCATAAGATCAATGCCTCCGAAATGAAGTTGATGATCGTCTCGTCGTATCGGTAGTCTTTCGTATTCGTGTACATGCGCTGGTATCATCGAGTGAATAGTATGCGTAGCGTCTTCCATAATGGTACTGACAGATGTTGTGTATCGCGATATATTTGTTGTCGTTGCAATCTCTGTGTTCATGCAGAAGCTTTCCATTTTGTATACCAGTCGCCATCAAAGTAACGATGCAATCGATAGAACATGGAGATGTATCTGTGTAATAACATCATAGGTTATATAGCGTAGCCTACGGGGGCAAGGCTCTGGTTGTTTGGAGAGCATAGTGGGTAACACCCTTTCTTACAAGGCACTGAAAGTTCGATCCTATTATATCATATCGGTATGCGATTATGGGATGGGGGGAGAACACTTTGTGGTGTGGGGAGGAGTAGAGGAAAAAGGATGTGTAAGCAATGACAGGCTTACACACCCGAAATGAATAATGTAGACAAGAGGATGGACGGGGTTTCATAATTGGTAATTACAGGGTATGGGAAACTACACCAGTTCTTCCTTTAGATGTGTAGTATCCTGGTTGAGAGATAATGCCAATAACCAATTCAGACTACAAACTGTGTACTATTATTTTTTATGATGTTGTTCCGCAAGTTCTTTTACTCGTTGTACATGTGATTTATGGCAGATAACGGTCATATCATCCATTTCAACGACGATAACATCTTCCATACCAATGGTATAGATGCGCCGTTGTGTATTGTTATAGACGATTACATTTTGGCTTCCCAGGCCAATGTGCGCACCGACAGCGCGAATACCCTGGTCATCAGCAGGGAAGAGTGCCCCATATTGTTCCCAGTTGCCAACATCATTCCAGGAGAGGTCAGCCGGAATGACAACGAGATTTTTTGTTTTTTCGAGAATACCATAGTCGATAGAAATAGATTGTAATGTCGGCCAGATTTCCTCCAGTGTAACCTGTGCATGTGTGGTATTGGCAGCATCAACGAGAACGCGAATCTGTTGTGACAGTTCTGGTAGATGCTCACGGAATTCCGCCAGAATAGCTTTGACACTCCAGATAAAGATACCCGCGTTCCAGACATAGTGACCATCGGCCAGATAACTTCTGGCTGTTTCCAGATTGGGTTTTTCAACAAAACGGTCGACTTGAAAAGCGGTATAGTCATATGCCGCGCTAAACTCATCCGCAAAACGGATATAGCCATATCCTGTTTCTGGTGTGGTGGGCTGAATGCCAATCGTCACAAGTTTCCCCTGTTCAGCTAATTCGTAGCCCAGGCGCAGGGTCTGTCGTAAACGATCAACATGACCGATTACGGCATCCGCACTAAAGGTTGCCATAATCGCGTCCGGATCCTTGCGCGAGATGGTTTCAGCTATCCAGGCAATAGCCGGAGCAGAGTTCCTGCCCATGGGTTCGCGTAATATATGATGAGACGAAAGGATAGGCAGATGTTCTTGTACCAGATCCGCCATATTACGTCCTGTCACAACCCATGCCTGATCAGTTGTGATGAGAGGTGCAACGCGTGCCAATGTCTCTTGTATCATACTCTGACCACTAGGAAGCGGCAAAAATTGCTTTGGAAAAGCAGGAGTACTTAATGGCCATAATCGTGTACCACTACCTCCCGCAAGAATAACAGCGTTGAGATGTTTCACTGGCTTTTTTGCGACAGGGATTACCCATGTATGCATGTATGCATGGGTGAATGTCGCTCCTTTCTCTGATGCCCCTTGATAGGGGAACCGTTTTTGGTGAGAACGGGGAAACTCCACTGGTTTTTCTGGTAAAGTTAGTTCTCCCTATATTCTACGGTGGGATTGTATAAGTGTTTATCAGTTGTGTCAAATGGCAGAACTAATATCCCGGTTTCTACTCTACAGAAACGTCAGTATCCTGAAAAATTGCCCGTGATTAAAAATAAATGTAGATATTCACTGTACCGTAAGTAGACATAACAGAATATACTCTAGCACATTTTTATTATGATTTCTATTAGTTTATTGACTTATTGCATCTATAGCGCTAGTATTATGAATGCGCACGAAGATATCATTTGTGCCAATTCAGAATTTGTGGGAAAGAGGGTATGTGGTGGTGAATGCGGTCTACCAACAATCATCCAGCCGTCAATTAAAGCAATTATACCTTGTTGCATTTGGATCAATTGCCGTGATTGCTTTTCTTGGACAGTTTTTTGTCTGGTTCGCTTTACAGCAACAAGAGCAAAAAACGGTTGTCCTGGGCCAGGTATATCAACAAGAATTACTCTCGCAGCGTATTCAAAATATGTCTATTGCGTTTGGTACTATGACTGATCCCGCTGATCGTCTCCTTTCGATGGACGAAATGCATACTTTCCTGGTGCAGTGGCATACAATTCATCATAATCTTGAGCGAAAGATGCTCAAGCAGCACGTTTTTTCTGCCAAAAAGGACAATCTGGCTACATTGTGGGGGACGACTGAACCTGCGTATCTGGATTTGTCCCGCACGTTTCATACACTGACAAATATCTGTATGAATAAACATACTATTGTATCTTCACGTTGTACTACAGATGCTATTACACCTGCCATTGTTGCTGTGAATACGTTTATGCCCAGGTATATGAATGCTTTGGAAAATGTTCTTGTTCAATATCAACAGCTGCAAGCCAGTTCAAATCATCGTTTACAGCAATTCAATCTTTGTTTGTACCTCTCTTTAATTATAGCGCTTGTGCTGGAGGGCATATGTGTGTTTCGTCCTATGGTGCGTAGACTACAACGCGCTATTGAGCGTGCTCGTCATGCTGAGGAATTTGCCACACTTGAACATGTGATTGCGGATCAAAAGCGCCAGCTTGACCACGATATTGCTCAGATTCTGCAGGTGCAGGTAAGCGTTGCTAATGGTGATCTGTCGGCGCGTGTGCCATTAACACATTATTCCATGTTATGGCAGGTCTCTTCTGGTTTAAACACTTTGATAACGCGTTTACAGCGGGCTTCATATGCTGAATATGAGCTACAACGGAAACAACGAGAAATAGATCGTCTGGGAGAAATGATCCATTTCGTGCGTACTGAATTGTATGCGAATAAAAGTCCTGCGCGTGTGATGAGACTGGATCGTGCTCTACAAGAATTGCAGCTTTCCACTACGAGTGGATCCTTTCCTGTTGTGCGCAATACTGATTGTATCAAAACTGTCTATCCTGCAAATATATTTTATAAGGATGTTAAAAACATTTCAGGTGTAGAAATGAGGTAGCAATCATGTAACCCATTGTGGTTAAATATAGTATATGGTAATGCTATTTCTTTTTTGTGCCATTTTCCACAATACGATGATGCATATCATCTCAAGAATTAGAGGACTATCTGTCAGGGTCTGAAAATTATTGCTGGGGAGACCAAAGACGAAACAAAAGGCCGAGAGCCATAGCAGGATCATGGGAGAAAGTCCTTCGCGTTTCAGCAATGTGCGTTGTACCAGTTCGATGGATCAAAGTGATCGCCAGATTG
>DATJIE010000044.1:0-27380 GCA_035493535.1 Dictyobacter sp. | reverse complement strand
TACATCTTTTGCAAAAAGATGAGCAGTTGCATAAATAGAACAAATATTCTCTCTTTTGCAATTTCTCGTAAATGCATAAGAAGTAAAAGCGTTAAAATGGAATACCCAAAAGAGTGTTTTTCAAGGTGCGGAATGTGGGATCTACCCAAATACTCTATATATAATGATAAGAACCAACCATTTGTAGCAAAATAATGAGCTTGTGCGCACTCACAGTCCGCGAGATATGGTACACTGAACAGAGAACGTTTTCATGTCGGCATAGAGTCCATCTCATCGAGACGGAAAACAGTGCCCGCCACGCAGTAATGTCAATGTATGACATGACAGGAGGTCCAGCGCAAATGCAATCAATGTTTGAACGTCAGGGCATGAAGCTTCCACGTCTTCAACACGCCTCGCTCGCATATCAACCAGGAGAGCAGGAAAAAGTACGTGCTTTTTATTCTGGTCTACTGGGCTTGCAAGAAAAACAGGTGCCAGAACCATTAGCCAATCGCGGGCTGATCTGGTTCTTCGCAGGCGACAATGCAATGGAGATCCACCTCGCACCCAGCGAGTACCTTCAACGTCCAGGCGAAGGTCGTCATCTCTGTTTCGAAGTTCCAGATATCGAGGAGCTGCGTCGTTCATTCAGCGAGGCTGGCTACGAAATCATTTCGGACATTCCCATTCCACAGCGCCCCCGCTTTTTTGTGCATGATCCTTTTGGAAATTATCTGGAATTCACCACCATCCTTGAGGATTACCTTGCATAATAAACAATAGTGTACACTATGCAATCTATGCTCAAATAAGCTAATAGCGGTCATATGTGATGGCACCACCTCTACGTTCTCCTCAGTGCATACTGAGACAATCAACTATGGTGTGGTGCCTATTTACTTTCACAATGAAGAGCCAGTACCAGAATTCAGGGTCATGAGATTCTCTCGCAAAGTGCTTGACAAAGCCTCCGCAATAGGATACAATCCTGTTGTGTAGAAATACGAATTTGCTTGTATGCCTCGTTCGTCTAGCGGCCTAGGACATCGCCCTTTCAAGGCGGGGATCACGGGTTCGAATCCCGTACGAGGTACTATTTTTAGAGAAGCCTGGCATTACAAATTATTTGCGTATGCCAGGCTTCTCTTCATTACAGCAACAAACGCGAGGAGTTTTGAATCATGATTAGCGTTGAGGATGCACTTGCGCGGATACTTGCCGATATTCACGCACTTCCTGTTACCAGGGTCCCTCTAGCCGAAGCTGTCGGCTTGATATTGGCAGAAGATGTAGTAGCACAGGATGACACGCCACCATTCGCGAACTCAGCTATGGATGGTTTCGCACTCTTAAGCGCAGATAGCAAACCTCAGGATGGCAAACCTCCACGTTTACGTGTGACTGGCGGTGTAGCTGCGGGCTACGTCTCCACAGAGGCTGTCACCCCCGGTACAGCGATGCGTATTATGACTGGTGCCCCCGTTCCACCTGGGGCGGACTCCGTGATTCAGATTGAACTGACACGCAATGACGGCCCGACCAGTGAATGGGTTGAAATCTTACAGACAATCGCACCAGGAAATAACATTCGACCTGCAGGTGAAGATATGCAACGAGGACAGACCATTCTCGCCCGTGGCACCGAGATCGGTGCCTGGGAGATCGGTATCCTCGCTACTCTGGGATGGTCAACCGTTCCAGTCACTCGCCGCGCCCGTATCGCGATCCTTGGTACAGGCGATGAACTTATCGATGTTGACCAACCACTACAGCCGGGCAAAATTCGCAATAGCAATACCTATCTGATAACAGCAGCCGTACAGCAAGCCGGGGCAGAAGCACATCCACTGGGAGTCGCACGTGACACGGTAGAAAGCCTGCGTGAAAAATTTGCCGCGGCATTGCAATATGACCTTATCATCACATCTGGTGGTGTTTCTGTCGGCGATTTTGATCTGGTAAAAGATATCATGGCTGAGCAGGGTCAGATCTCCTTCTGGCGCATTAACATGAAACCCGGCAAACCTGTGGCCTTTGGACATATCGGGAAAACGCCACTGTTAGGTTTACCCGGTAATCCCGTATCCACTGCGGTCACCTTCGAGCTCTTTGGTCGTCCAGTGATTCGCAAATTACAGGGACATGATCACCTGTTTAAGCCGCAGGTGGAAGTGACCGTTGTCGAGGGCATACACGAACGCGCTGGCAGAAGAAATTATGTACGTGCGCATGTCGAGCTACAAGATGGTCGCTTTATTGCCCATACCACGGGCAAACAGGGTTCACATATGCTCACCTCATTGAGGAACGCAAATGCGCTGGTCATCGTTCCTGAAGGCAGCCCGGGGATACAACCCGGCGGGACAACGCCGGCGATCATGCTCAAATGGCCGGAAGTAGCCTATAATCAACCCATTCAACCCGCAACAGATACCCCGAACGAACAGGCATAATCAACAATAGTAGTCTGTTCGATTTCCTGAGAAATCGAACAGACTACTACCGTTTCCCTTTATCATACAATCGATAGCGTAACTGGTCACGTGAGATACCGAGCAGAGCCGCCGCACGAACCTGATTCCCCTGACATCGTTCAAGAGCCTCCTGAATAAATGAGTATTCAATGCTACTCAAAAACGCAGGTAAATCAACTCCATCCTCTGGTAAATGCAATTGCTGCTGAGCCTCATAGAGTCCTGGCTCCCGGCGCTTCTCACCATTCTGGACGGCAACAGGCAAATGTTGTACTTGAATAATTGGACCATCACAAAGCACACAACAGTGTTCGATTAAGCTGCGCAATTCACGTATATTACCCGGCCAGGAATAACGCATTAATAACTTCATCGCATCATCGCTCATCTGCAACGGACACTGACGACAACCCTCCGTTTTTGCCCGCTCCAACCGTAAGAACTGATCCACCAACAAAGGAATATCTTCCTTACGTTCACGTAAAGGGGGAATAAAAATAGAAAAGACTTTCAGGCGATAAAAAAGATCATCACGAAATTTCTTTTGCGCAACCGCCATTTGTAAATCGACATTCGTAGCGGAAATGACACGCAAATGTACGCGTAGCTCTCTGGTGCTACCAACACGCCGAAACGAACGTGCCTCTAAAAAACGGAGCAACTTGGCCTGCAGGCTTAACGGCATGCTACCAATTTCGTCAAGAAACAATGTTCCATTATGAGCACGAATGACATAACCATCACGTGAAACTTTCGCGTCAGTATACGCACCAGCCTCTACACCAAAAAGCTCTGTTTCTAACAACATCTCTGGAATCGCCGCACAATTAATCGGGACAAACTGACCGGAAGATAATATGCTGAGCATATGAATTGCCTGCGCAATAACTTCTTTCCCGGTGCCACTTTCTCCCTGTAACAACACAGTTGTCGTTGGATAATGAGCGACCTGACGCACCATATCCAGAACATACCGTATAGCAGGACTCTGCCCTATCACCAAGTCAGTTAAGCGATTCTCTGCAGCAGAAATTACTTGAGGGTATACTTTATGGTTTTGCCTGGCATCTTGCTCCACCACAGAAACCTCCACGCCTACCAGCCACCTTTACACTACCATCACATCATGCTTCAAACTGCTCATGTACGGTGAATGGAATATCCACGAAACTTCTCTCGATCCTGAACATCAACCAACCAACACAGAACCAGCACGGATCAGGATTGAACGTCAACGAAACGAACCAGCACATCGATCTCAACCCGGCCCAATCTCACCAGAGGAGAACTAATGCCGGGCTGATACACTCAGTAGTTCGTACCCAACGATGGATAAGAAGGACCATTTTGAGGACCAAACGGACCATTAGACTCTAGTGGCTGTAATGGCTGAGGAGTTGTGATCCAGCCACGACCCGGCACAAAGGTCGCTCCATTACCGCCATTTCCCCATTGTGACTCCGTCTCAAATGGTAAAGAAGGTGACTGCTGAGCAAGTTGCTCAGGAGAAACCACTGGTGGTAAAGAGGCTGACCACGGAGAAGCTGCGGTTGACGCATATCCCGGCACAACATATCCATTGCTCATACCCGATGCCGCTAACTCACGAGAAATTGGTGAAAGCTCCTGCACCTGATCCTGAGTCGGCATCGCTATATGAACCAACCCCTCAGCAATTAATTCACCGGCAACAACACAAATAATCTCGGGGGCAACAGCCAACTCCTGACAAATAGCCATCAGGGAAGTTCGTCCATCAACACGCGCTAACACCTGCCATTGATCAGGCGTAATCTGCACACGGGGATTCTGGTCACGAAATGCAGAAAGATCGGCTGGCAACAATACCATTTCCGGTTGCATAAAAGAGATATCAATTCGCTTGGGTGGAATTGGTTGCATCACTGGTTCCGGCTGCAATGGTCGAGGACCTGCCATATCCTGACCAACATCATCTGCTTCGCCAAACAGAGAGACAAAACCCTGCTCCGTTTCAAATTCTCCCTCTGCAGCAAACAACGATCCTAACGACTCAGTATTCGGAAATGCATCATTATTTGTAGAAGTAACCGGAAGCGCATCCGAAACCGAAGGGAGCACGGAAAATGAAGAATCGTCAATAAATTGAGACGCATTCATTAACGTAGGTACACGTGCGACATCGGGCGATGGCGTGCGTGGAGTCACCGGAGCAGCATTTGGATTGCCATTGGGATATTGTGTCTGATTCTGTGGCAATGCTGGTGCGATCCGGGTTTGCAATTGATCATACTCAGTCCCTCCCTGCGGTTCCTGTGGAGTCAAAGGCGGAGGAGTAGCAATTTCAAGTAGCTCATGAACAGACATAGAAACCAGTAATCGTTCGTCCGGCGGGAGTGTGCCTTCGTCAAAATACATCTCGCCCGTCGTCCAGAACAAGACAGCACGCAACACATCAACCGTTTTATTGATCGCCCAGGAACGCAACCCTTCTCGACTCACGTGCCCTGATTCCATCAACATACGTGCGGTATACACTTCACTCTGCTCATTTGCTTGCAAAGCAAGTCGAGCCTCGTTCAAAACAGCGGCAGAGATCACCCCATCCTGAACAAGTCTTTCACCCAGCGTTAAACTGGTGCGTAATGGACCGATACAAAGTAATCGCCCGTCATTAAAATAAAATTCGACCCATGCAGAAGCTTGTTTGACCATCAACAAGCCAGTTTTCTCATGCCGTTCAAGTCGTTCCAATACATTCGACAAACCGAATTGCTCTATTGTACCTATCAATGACACAATACTTCACCGTCCATCCAGAAACGGCTCCCGTGCGTCTATGTATTCTTATGGCAACAATCAGGTAATTGTTGCGCATTCATAACACTCTCACGAGAGTCTGCTACTTAAGTTATTGCTATACATATGCAATATTATGCGTTTACAAAGTAACTTATTGCAAAGATCATGAGAAATTTATGCTATGTTAGTAGTATTTAATGTGGGTGTGAGAGTAAACATGTACTTGTTTGTTCAAAGGAGGTAAATACAAATCAAGAGCAGCCGAAACTGCTCTTTGGCGGAAGGAGAGGGATTCGAACCCCCGGGGCTCATCACCCAGCTGTTTTCAAGACAGCCGCAATCGACCACTCTGCCATCCTTCCGTGGAATACTATACCATAACAGCACTCTCTTGGGAAGGGGTTTTGCAAGGAATTTTACGAAATGTTGCCTCTTTGCTCTATTTTCCCCATGACATACAGGATGAGCTGCACCTTACTCCGGTTAAATACCTTCTTCAGGGGAAATTATCGCTGTACCCATGTACGACTGCAACACATCAGGAATCGAGATCGCACCATTCTTCTGCTGATATGCCTCCAGAATGGCTGCCATAGTACGTCCAACCGCCAGGCCAGAGCCATTCAATGTATGTACATAGCCCGTGTGCTTCTTACCTGTGCCCCGATATTTGATGTTAGCCCTCCGCGCCTGAAAAGCCTCGCAATTACTGACCGATGAAACTTCAACATACTCCCCCTGCCCTGCCATCCAGACCTCAATATCAACTGTTTTCGCCGCTGAAAACGATAAGTGTCTGGCGGTTAACTCCACGACCCGATATGGTAGCCCTAACAACTGCAAAATCTTCTCGGCATGTTGGACCATCTCCTCCAGGCTACGGTACGATTCTTGCGGGTCCACATACTGAAACAGTTCCACCTTATTAAATTGATGCAAACGCAACAGACCACGATTGTGCCGCGAGGCAGAACCAGCTTCACGACGGTATGCGGTTGTCCAGGCAACATAGCGACGTGGTAACGCGAATACAGGCAAAATACTCTGACTATGTAGACCAACCAGAGGCACTTCCGCCGTAGGATTCAGTACCAATTCGTCGGCTTCGCAGCGATAACTCTGATCCGCGAACTTGGGGAATTGTCCGGCGGCAAACATCAATTCCTCTTTCACCAGTTGTGGCAGTAGAACTTCCGTATAGCCATGCTGCCGGGTATGTATATCCAGCATGAACGAGATCAGAGCACGTTCTAATCTGGCCCCCATCCCTTTCAACATGACAAAGCGACTCCCGGCAATTTTCACAGCAGTGTCACTATCAATAATTCCTAACCGACTCCCCAATTCCCAATGCGGACGCGGATCAAATGCAAACGAAGCAGGCTCCCCCCACCGACGCACCTCTATATCTTCTTCATCAGCACGCTCTACAACACTGGCATGAGGCAAATTAGGCACAGACATTAACAGATCTCGCAAGTGTTGCTCGACGGTCACAAGCTGCTTTTCTCGCTGTTGTATATCAGCCCTGATAGCTTTCATCTGACGATTGCAGGTATCTTTCTCAGCAACCGGAACCGAACGCACAGCCATCTTCAGCTCCTTCAGAGAACGATGAGCCTCATCGTTCTGTGTGACAAGCTCACGGCGCTCCGTCGCCAGTTGCAGAATATCCTCAAGCGGTACAGAGACCCCTCGTCGCAACAGCAGTGTGCGAAATAGATCAGGATGCTGACAGATAAAATCAAGACTCAACATAAACAGGCCTCGGTTTCCAGACCAAAACAGACAGAAGACAAATAAAGTTTATCATCCCATTATAAGTCGTTATTTGCAATCTGGAAAATACAACACATACAATACAAACAGACGAGATTTCACAGTTACCTTCCGGGGAGTATTTTCACGTATGGAGCGATCAACACAACTACTTTGTTCAACAGGGGCATTCAGTCGTTATCCCGATAAAACTGGCTATCAGGCAGTCTTGAAATACGGCCCGCAACTGCAAGTTGACGGCTTTGAACTGATGTTTTATCCAAAGTGGTATGAAAACATGGATCAGATTACGGATGCACTCCAGCAATCTGGTTTGCGCTTTCCCGCCATGCATAGTGAAAAAAATATTGGCACACTGCTAGGACAGCCTGATCCCCAGGAACGACAGCGGGGTGTTCAATTACTGGCGGAGAATTTCCGTCTCGGCAATCAATTAGGTACCACCCTCGTTGTCTTACATCTCTGGAACTGGCCTGAACTGGACGACGATTTAAATAACAATCTTTCCGTGTTACGAGCGTGTTATGATTATGCCGAAGAGTATGGTATCGAACTGGCGATAGAAACCATTCCAGGTCGCCATTACGATCCACTCAGCAATATTTATCGTGCCCTGGAATGCGATGAGCGCACGAAATTTGCCTTTGATACTGAATTCCTGGCAAACTACCAGCAACTTGATACCGTCTTCACGACAGACTGGCTCTGGCGCGAAAATCGTGTTCACCATGTACATATCAAAGACTCAAATGGACATCCATTTGTCGATGGTATTCGCCGCTATCTCCATCCAGGTGAAGGTGATGTTGATTTTACACGCTTCTTCACGCAGTTACGCGGTAATGGATTCTCTGGCAATATCAGCCTGGAAGCGCCAGCAATTGATATAGAGGACGACATTGATATTCAGCAATTACATGACAGCCTTGCGTTTATCCAAAGCTTTATATGGTAACATGCTTGCTGTCTGATGACATTTGCATGCATTCTTATATCGATATCATTGCAACTATCAACACTCTCATTGCATTGACATGAGAAATACGCCACACTGGCCATTATTTTCCAGAGATCCTATCAACAAAACCAATTTGCAAGGATGACCATGATCACCATCATCAAACTCGATCCCAATCGAGAAGAAAAAATCCGCTATACAGGGGAAACCCTCGAACGAACAGCAACGAGCACTATTGTCAGTGCTCGTTGGACGCTGAATGAGAAAGATCTTGGCTATACGCAATTTCAGCGTGGAGATATATTTACCGAATATTACTATACACAACGCTGGTTTAATATCTTTGACATCGCGCAAGCCGATGGACAGAGGAAAGGCTGGTACTGCAATATCACAGAGCCAGCGCACATTACCACCACAACCATAGAACAGATTGATCTCTATCTGGATGTATGGGTCGATCCCACAGGGAAGACGTTGCTTCTCGATGAAGATGAATTTGAGGCCGCAACAACGCTCACCAATGCGCAACGTCAAGGAGCACGGCAAGGGCTTTCTTGCTTGATGGATCTCATCGAAAAGCGACAGGAGGTTTTCGCGGCGATCTCAAATCCACGATAATCATCGTTTTGACGATAAGAGACACAACCGTACTGTGTTTCTCTCCATCATTTCACTCAAATTGTATCTGTAGATCACATGCGATACTACTTGCATAAGAATAAAAGGTTACGCTATGCTTTAGATTATACAAGAAATTCTATGATCGAGGGAGAACGACAAAAATTGGCAATCAAGCTTGAAATTCCGCAACAGGGTAGCATTGAACTGCAACATGCAGTTTTTGACATCAATGGCACGCTTGCTATCGACGGAGTCATAATTCCCGGTGTAGCCGAACGATTACAGGCTATATCAAGCCATATTTCCATCCACATATTAACAGCAGGAACACATGGCAATCTGCCAGATTTAGAACGAACACTCGGTTTTCCCCTGCATCTGATCAACAAAGGGGATGAAAAGATGCGCTATGTGCAGGATCTCGGACCACAATCCGTCATCGCCTTTGGCAATGGTGTCAATGACAACCAGATGCTTCGTCTGGCGAAGATTGGTGTGATCGTACTCACCCCTGAAGGCATCTCGACCAGAGCGCTGCAAAACGCGGATGTCATGGTCTATGGATCGACCAGTGCCTTAGATCTTTTATTAAAACCCAATCGTTTGATTGCAACGCTCCGTGGCTAGCCAGGATACAACAATGAACGTGAACTCAACTGAGGCCGAAACAACAGATGAAAGCGCCCACGCAACTCATTCCCAGACCTCACCATTACGGCAAGGATTGCTATATGTCAGCCTGGCTACAATCTGTTTTGCGACAAGTCCACTCTTTACCCTCTGGTCATATCCTTTTAGTGCTGTCGAAATCGCCTTCTGGCGACTGGCAATCGCCGCTTTACTGGTTGCGATACTGGGTCTTATCAATCATCAATCGCTACGAATAAACGTAAAGGATCTGCCCCGCTTCCTATTTTATGGCTTGATCACTGCACTCCATTTCTTTTTCTTCATCGAAGCCCTGAGCCTGACCACTGTTGCTCACGTACTGGCCCTAACCTACACATCGCCAATCTTTGTCACACTCTTCTCTGTCATCGTCTTACGCGAACCATTAGAGCGCAGGAAACTGCTAGGGATCGTGATTACCGTCATCGGTATTGCCGCATTAGTTGGCTTTGAACCACACTATACAGCATGTACGAACGGCAATTGCATGCTGCTGGGTGATGGTATGGCCCTGCTCTCATCCCTTTGTTATGCCATCTATTCCATCGCTGGACGGGGAGAGCGAGATCGCCATCCACTGTTCCGTTACACCCTGAACGTCTATGGTCTGGCCGCACTCTGGTTACTCCCCTTAACCCTCTTCTTCGCATTTCAGCATCCTTATCCCTTACCAGCAGTAGGCGCAGTTCTTGCCCTGGGTATCCTCCCACTGGGCCTGGGGCACACCCT
Source organism: Dictyobacter sp. (assembly GCA_035493535.1). Lineage (GTDB taxonomy): Bacteria > Chloroflexota > Ktedonobacteria > Ktedonobacterales > Ktedonobacteraceae > Dictyobacter. The sequence continues at coordinate 17,381 of DATJIE010000044.1, read as the reverse complement.
CTACAACGCCTCACTGCGCAGGATACATGCCACCTATGCAAACCTGATAGCAACACAGGAAGTTACACTCGGTGTACTCTTAAGCGCGGTTTTTGCGCATCAGATACCATCGCTGGTGGAAATTGTTGGCGTGGTGATTACACTGATTGGCATTATTGGAGTACTCATCTAAGCATAGAAAGAGATCAGAGTGTCGATCTTATCGATAGAAGAAGACCATTGAAGGAGAGAAAAAGCTAAAAAGCAGCAACACTGGGATCAGGGACTGACATCAGAGTGCGAAATAACGAAAAGCATATTATCCAGCTACATTGAAAAGCAAAACGTCCCTATCCCAACAGTTGCCACAAATGAAATAAAAGTGCTATAACTGTGCCATCACATTCTTACTGATAGCTCGTAACGTAGCAAAAACGCCAAGACCATTCGCGGCAACAGCCTCAAAGCTTGGCACACGACGACGGTTAAGATAGCGTTCAAGGACCGGGACAGGCAAAGCATTTGGCATATCACGTTTGTTCCATTGCATCACCAGAGGAAAAGACATCATATCTTTACCAATACGCCGCATATTCATCTCAAGTTCAGCAATACTTTGAATATTCTCCTCAAATTTCTCTGCCTGTGAGTCAGCCACAAAAACAATGCCATCTGCTCCATTGAGCACGGCTAACCGCGTACGCTCATACAGGATTTGTCCCGGAACAGTATACAAATGAAAACGCGTACGGAAACCATGCACGGTACCAAGGTCTAAAGGCAAAAAATCGAAGAACAGCGTACGTTCCGTTTCCGTCGCGATAGAGAGCATCTCCCCCCTTGCATTGGGATTGATGCTCCTATGCACATGGTGCAAATTTGTCGTTTTACCACAATATCCAATGCCATAGTATACGATTTTGCAATGGATCTCATGGGTAGCAATGTTGATGAGAGCCATAAGTGACAGGTTCCCCTAATCGCGGAAAAGTAGATCAATTGTATCCTCAACCGAGGAACGGAACTGTAGATTGAGCACCGATGACTTGGTTCGTGTTGTATCACTACGAACACGCTCTAATATACGACCGAGTTCATCAGAAGCTTTCTTAGAAAGAACTTTAACCAGGCCAATATGAGTAAATTTATCAAAAATAATAACCAGGAGCCATTGCTCCTCAACCATTGATGTATAAATGCTTTCCTGCACACCCTGCTGGAAGATATTGCGAAAATCCTTCTCGTTCAGCAGTTTGGCAACCTCACGAGAAGATGAGAAGACACCTGCCAGCAACGCCCCCAGTGTCGTAGCATTGCGCCGAGTTTCATTCCCCTGCACAGCAACCACCTGACCACTTTTATCCAGGAGCATTGCAGAAGTGGCATTCGTATCATTCATTAACTTCATCAACACAGCCGAAATTGTAGCAAGTTCACGATCAGAAATGATAAGATTTGTTAATTGTTCCATGGACGCGCCGCCCTCCGTGTACACGTCTGGCATAGGGTATGATCATACACCATTCTGTTTTGCGCTAAGCTATATCTAGAGCCTCAAGAATTTCATTACGACTCGCTTTAACCAAATGGCGTACGCGACCAATATTCGAGGCATTATCAGAGAGTGTCACTAATAAAGCGAAATCTCCCAAAGGATCCACACTCACCAAACAATTTTCATACTCCAAGAGGAGTCCTACCACACTCCCACGAGCAATCTCTTGTCCTAATGCCTCTGCGGTGCCAAAGCCAGTCGTCGTAATCGCACCAACCGCTTCCATATCTTCCTTGCCATCTCGTGTCATTCCTTCTATCAAAAGACCATCACGACCAACGAGAATTGCCTGACGGACCCCTGGAATTGCTATGAAGCGGTTCAGCATTTGTTTCAAATCAACCATTCTTTCCTCCGCAAGGTAGGCTGCCATCTTGTTATAATCAGGTGAGTTTAGACCCTTGTTATTCTAACCGATATATAGAAGGAGCGCAATAATATGGGACATCTTGGCTAAAAATAACTTGCTCCTATTTGTCATAATAAATACACTATCTCCGTTTTTCTTGTAGCTTTTCTCTTTACTCTAACCAATCAAACAGTCTTGCTTTTCAGGAATGAAAACGGCTATATTCTCTATATCCTGGAAACTTCTTATAACGATAATTTCTTGTATAGCAATTCTACAGGAGGTACTTCGCGATGGATGAACCTGATGTCCTCTGGCTTCCTTCTCCCAACTATTTTCCCAATCGAGCAGGACACTCTCCTCGCTATGTGATTGTACATGGCACCGCTGGCTTTACCAGTGCGGAAGAGGTCGGTTATTATTTTCAGCAAGCCGATGTCGCTACCCACTATACTATCGGTCGTGATGGCACTATTGTACAATCAGTACGCGAACATGATGGCGCATGGGGAAATGGTGGTGTCACCGATGGGCACGATCCCTGGTGGGATACAGCTATTAATCCCAACTATCTCACACTCTCAATCGAACACGTCAAACCAAGTCGTGATAACTCAGATGAGTTAACGCCGCTCCAGAAACAGTTGAGCTTTCAACTGATCCAGCATATCTGTCTCCGTCATACTATCCCGATGCGACAGGCTGACGCGAGTGGCGGCATTACTGGACACTATTCAATGGACCCTGTACACAGAAATTTCTGTCCCGGCCCCTATCCCTGGGCGGAACTCTTTGCGTTCCTGGCTCTGACTGAAACTCGCTAGTCGCTGGATGCAATGGCAACGCAATACATTGGCTATATGCCAAAAACAAAAAAAAGCAGGAATCAAGCATAAGCACCTTCCTGCTTCTCTCATATCCGCAATAATAAATTACAGATTAACGATTCTTTGTACCGTAGTTCGGGGCTTCCTTCGTAATCAACACATCATGAGGATGACTCTCACGCAAACCTGCATTTGTGATACGTACAAGTTGCGTATTGTTCTTCATTTCCTCAATGGTTGCCGCGCCAGCATACCCCATAGCCTGCCGTACACCACCGACTAACTGGAAGACGATAGGTCCAAGCATGCCTTTATAAGGAACACGAGCCTCAATACCTTCGGCAATCAACTGATTTTCATCAACTTCGCTCTGGAAGTAGCGATGTTTGCTATAACCACGCTGTTTCATGGCGCCAATTGATCCCATACCACGATAGCCTTTGAAGCGCTCACCATGAGAGATGATCAGTTCGCCGGGTGTCTCATCAACACCTGCCAGCAAGCTACCAAGCATAACAGTATCAGCACCGGCAGCAATGGCCTTTGCGATATCACCGGAATACTGCAAACCACCATCGGCGATTACAGGTATATCATACTTACGAGCGACTCTGGCACAATCGTAGATAGCGGTTATTTGAGGCATACCCACACCAGCAATAACACGTGTTGTACAGATCGAACCAGCACCAATTCCAACCTTTATAGCATCAACACCAGCGTCAATTAAGGCCTGTGTTGCTTCCGCTGTTACAACGTTACCCGCAACAAGTTGCACGCGATCACCAAATTGCTCGTGAATCTCAGCCACACGATCAATCACCATACGTGAGTGACCATGAGAAGTATCAACGACCAGTGCATCAACACCTTCTTCAATCAGTGCCGCACAACGCTTTAATGAATCTGGACCAACGCTCACCGCAGCGGCGACACGCAAACGTCCATACTCATCTTTAGCCGCATTAGGATACAGAATACGCTTCTGAATATCCTTCATCGTGATGAGACCTTTGAGCATTCCATGCTCATCAACGACAGGCAATTTTTCAACCTTATAGCGATGCAAGCTTTCGCGTGCCTGCTCCAGGGTTGTTCCGACCGGAACCGTGATCAGATTACTGCTGGTCATCAACTCTGAGATTGGACGGGAGGCATCGGTCTCAAAGCGCATATCACGGTTTGTAAGAATACCAACCAGTTTGCCATTTTCAGTGATCGGAATACCAGAGATATGAAATCGCTTCATTACTGCCTGAGCATCACTGATTAACTCTGTGGGTTCCAGGGTAATGGGGTCTGTAATCATACCTGATTCAGAGCGTTTAACTTTATCGACTTCTTGCGCCTGATCCTCAATTGATAAACTACTGTGAATAACACCGATACCACCTTCACGCGCCAGCGCAATGGCTAAGCGTGCTTCGGTCACAGTATCCATCGCGGCACTAACCACGGGAAGGTTCAGGCTTATCGTACGTGTAAAGCGCGTCTGCGTTGAAACATCACGAGGCAAGATGGAAGAGGCAGCAGGGATAATGAGCACATCATCAAAAGTAAGACCCTCTTTGAGAAATTTATTCTCAAAAGAGTCTGGGGTTTGTGCCACAGACATAATGAAAGACACCCTCCTTAAAAAAACACCAGCACCACAATAACATGCGTGCTGGAAAACCCTCAAGGTAAAGCTCTCGACGCTTGGTTGCACAACGTATGAGGAAAATACGAATGAATATTTCCATTAGTGTAACATCTCGAATTGGGTACGTCAAATACATTATAACTCAAGCATTCAATCCATCCAAATATATGCCTTTTTGCGTCAGTGATCACCAATATCTCCATTATCAGCGGCACAGAATAAAAAGAACCACCTCTTCAAGTAAGGGGTGGTTTTATTTTTGTAGGGACATGTTGCGCGATCTCAGGCGTGTCTACGGCTTCTCATAATCAAATTGTATACGAGTACAATGACTGCTATAAGCAGAAGAATATGAATTACGCTGCCTGCAACATGGAATACCAGAAAGCCAAGTACCCACAAAATCGCCAGGACAACAACAACACCCCAGAGTAGACCAAACATAATTTACTCCTTTATCTCTTCATACCTCATATATTACAAAAAACTATACAAACACTGATAATACCGTGATACAAGAGTATCTACTGTCATATACACGAATCAGCACCCCAAATAGATGTACTCAGTCATATACCACCTGTACCAGAATTTCTAAAGAGTCTGAAGCCCCAAATATAGCTCTTCCCTCCCATGAAATTTGAAATAAATAAAACGCTCGGCTTGTCATACAAAGAAAACTGCTGTACTTTATACAAAGAAATAGTTTCTATTTTTCCACAGTTCATTAGCACTGATAAGGAGTTGCTCCTATGCCTGCTCGCACGCAGACAGTGGCAGTAACAGCCATGCCATCCACTACAAAGGATGCTGCTATTGCCGTTGAAAACTTTTGTAAAAGCTATGGTACGAACACCGTTGTTGACCATCTCAGCGTGACTGTGCATCGAGGAGAAGTATTTGCATTGTTGGGCCCGAATGGCGCAGGAAAAACAACGACGGTTGAAACCTTAGAGGGATATCGCCAGCCAGATGAGGGCGCAATACAGGTACTGGGACTCAATCCGATCCAACAAGCCAGTGCCCTCAAGCCACGCATTGGCGTGATGCTCCAACAGGATGGCCTCTATCCGGCGCTGACGACGCGTGAAGTGCTGAGACTCTTCGCGGGCTACTACGCAGAACCAGCCAGCGTCGATACAATGCTGGAACGGGTCGGGCTTACATCTGCGGCAAAAACCCGTTGTCGCCGCCTCTCTGGTGGTCAAAGACGCAGATTGGCTCTGGCTGTGGCCCTCATTGGGAATCCTGAACTGCTGTTTCTCGATGAACCAACCGCTGGTATGGACCCGCAGGCACGACAAACAACCTGGGAGATTATTCGAGATCTAAAGCATCAGGGCGTGACCATTCTACTCACAACCCACCTCATGGATGAAGCAGAGCGACTGGCGGATCGGGTTGCCATCATCGATCATGGCAAACTGATCGCACTGGACACACCTGCCAATCTTACGGGCGTCCAAAACGCGCATAGCATACACTTTGTTGCTCCGGAAGGACTCAACTGTACTCAGATCGCGGGTCTACCAACAATCAAAAGAGCAGAGGAGACACGAGCCGGGAGCTATCTTGTGGAGACTGATGATATCGCGCAATCCATTGTTGAACTCACGAGCTGGCTACGCGATCAACATATTACGCTCTCCGAATTACGTGTTGGACATGGCTCACTTGAAGATCTGTTCCTACGCCTGACGGGATCGGAGGTTCGGCAATAAATGTTCACACATGAAGTTCAATCAACGACACAGCACAACAATCCTGCGTCAGCAGGGCAACAGATCTGGCAACAAACAAAGTTCGAACTTCTTCTGACAACCAGACGTGGCGAAAATGTGCTGGTCACTTTAATCATTCCGGTCCTGTTACTGATCTTTTTCGCTTCTCTTGGTGTGATCCCGGTTGGTCCAAATGGAAGTAAGGTTGATGCGCTCCTACCAGGTATTCTTGCCATTGCCATTATCGCGGCGGGTATGGTTAATCTGGGCATTGCGACCGCGTATGAGCGTTACTATGGAGTATTGAAGCGGCTGGGCAGTTCGCCACTCTCACGAAGTAAATTGATTGTGGCAAAAATATTGACGATCCTCGTGCTGGAAATCATTCAAGTGCTGCTACTGATCGGAGTAGCGATACTCTTCTATGGCTGGAAACTCACTGGCTCATTTCCACTGATGCTGCTCTGCCTGATCTTAGGGACAATAGCCTTTGCCGCACTGGGATTAGCGATGGCTGGTGCTCTACGAGCGGAAATGACCTTAGCAGGGGCAAATGCACTCTTTCTCGTTTTCATCCTGCTAGGAGGTGGCATCTTACCACTAGATCATCTACCTGCACCAATCGCTGCACTGGCCCAAATCTTGCCCGCAGCAGCCCTGACGCAGGCTTTGCAACAGACAATGATAGCAGGAGGATCATTTCCCACCTCACCACTGATTATACTACTGATCTGGGCCATCATTATCCTGTTTGTGGCTATGCGAACCTTTAAGTGGGAATAAAAACAGGCTGGTGCGCAATCTGCTCTTGTGTGCCTGCGACCAACCCTACATAAAAACCTCTTCTTCAGGGAATGGATTATAACTGTTATATCTCCATTCCCTGAGTCATTGCTTTTCGTGGCTTACTCTCTGATAGAAATATCTCAACAATCGGTTTTGCCTGTCCCTCTCCCTCTGCTCAACAGCAGATAATCCCATACCAGGTATGCCTGACAAAGCTACTAATACTTCACTGAAGCATTAGATAAAACTCCTTCACCTTCATCCTCTTCATCCTCATAGAGGAGGTCATCATCACTACTGGCCTGCTGGAACAGTACAACGGAGATCAACAGGGTGATAAAGATAGCGATATGCAACACCGTACACCACGCACAGATATTATGCAGGCGCACCAGTTCAACATAGATCAGATAAAAGACAGTGATCATTGCCAGCGCGGACCAGATCAACTGCACAATTGAAGCTAAACGTGGGGCCAATACCCCTCGCCATGCCAGGGCCGCAGACACACCACTGACAGCAAACCAGAAAAGTCCAGGGAGTGTAATCGGCAGACTTGTACCAGGAACATAAGAGAAAGAACTGGTAATAACACGTTCACAGTTCACCAGACCGCTGCTCGAACAGACCAGCGTCACCTTACTATTATAATGGACCATCGTTAAATAGATTGAGATGATTACTCCTATGACAGATAACGCCAGGATAGCTATCTGCCCACCAGATCGTCTAAAATCTGACATGAATATCCCTTCTTCCCTTCACAAATAATGAGCGAAGCGTATTAGCACTGATATTTCTATCTTCAGAAACAAGTCACCAAACAGGAACATTCCTGACCGGTCAACAAATAGCATAATCCGATAAATATACCCTGTCAATGGACACAAGTGCTAATTACCATAATTCATATTTATGCATAGAAGAAGTTATTTCTTATTTTACCTCTGATGGCGGCGCCACCTTATCAGAAAAGTGACATGCCGCATAATGATTATGCGGAGTTTTTTGCGCAAACACAGGTTCTACTTCACGACAAATGCTCTGCGCCATTGGACAACGCGTTTGAAAACGGCATCCTTTAGGAATATCAATCGGGCTGGGTAGGTCGCCTGTCAGAATAATGCGTTGACGCTGCTTCTCGATTTTTGGATCAGGGATGGGAACAGCGGAGAGCAACGCTTGAGTATAGGGATGCTTTGGTGCGGTATACAGATCATCACGATCCGCGATTTCAACAATCTTGCCCAGATACATCACAGCCACACGGTCAGCGACATGGCGCACCACACTCAAGTCATGTGATACAAACAGATAGGTCAGATTAAACTTTTGTTGCAAATGTTGCAATAAATTCAAGACCTGAGCACGAACAGAAACATCTAACGCGGACACAGGCTCATCAGCGATAATAAGCTCAGGCTGGATCGCTAAGGCACGCGCGATGGCGATGCGTTGCCGCTGTCCACCACTAAATTCATGCGGATAACGATCCGCGAATTCCGGTCGTAAGCCCACAATGCGCAACAGTTCATGCACACGCTCATAGATCTCCTGCGCCGAACCCAGTTTATAGATTATCATTGGCTCAGCGATCAACGAACCAATCGTGAAACGCGGATTCAGGGATGCAAAAGGATCTTGAAACACCATTTGCATACGCTGACGCACCTGACGCAAATCTGCACCCTGTAATGGCGTAATATTGATGCCATCAAAAAGAATCTCGCCAGAAGTAGGTGTATAGAGGCGAATAAGTGTACGTCCAATCGTTGTCTTCCCAGAACCACTCTCTCCAACCAGACCCAACGTCTTACCACGTTCAATCGCGAAACTGACACCATCAACAGCGCGTACATGCCCGACAGTATGCTGGAAAATAATGCCACGCGTCAGAGGAAAGTGCATCACAAGATCACGCACATCCAATAATGTTCGGGTACCTGTTACATTCTTGATCATACAACACATCCCTCCAATGCGTAATCAACTGATCTGTGATCCTCACAACCATACAATATGCAAAGCTCAAGTCGATTGTAACGAAGACTGCGCAGCCTCCATAGCTGCCAGTTGGGCCGCTTTCCGAGTCGCACGTCGTCGTTCCGCATACTCCTGCTCACGAGGATCATTCACCTGCGCCCAGCAAGCTCTGAAATGGTCAGGCTGGCCATATACAACTTCTAATGGCGGCATTATGCGACAGGCATTGCGCGCAAAGAAACAACGCGACATAAAAGGACAACCGACAGGTGGATGCAATAAATCGGGAGGTGCGCCTTCTATTGTATACAGTTCCGCGCTGCGAGCTTCATCCAGACGCGGGACCGAAGAGAGAAGCCCCATCGTGTAGGGATGACGTGGTGAATGAAACAACTGTTCGGTTGGTGCCACTTCAACAACTTTGCCCGCATACATCACCACCACGCGATCAGAGACACCAGCAACCACACCAAGATCGTGCGTAATCAAAATCAATGAGGTGCCAAATTCAGCGCACACGTCGGTAATCAACTCAAGGATCTGAGCCTGAACAGTCACATCTAACGCAGTGGTTGGCTCATCCGCGATCAAAAGCTTTGGATTGCAAGCCAGCGCCATAGCAATCATCACACGCTGGCGCATCCCACCACTAAATTGATGAGGATAGGCGTCCAGACGTTGAGCGGCGGCGGGAATACCTACCTGTTCCAACAGCTTGAGAGATCGTTTACGCGCCTCAGTCGTCGTCAATTTAAGATGGATCTGCAAGCCTTCAGCAATCTGCTTGCCAATGGTCATCGTGGGATTCAAACACATCATCGGGTCCTGAAAGATCATACTTATCTTGCCGCCGCGCACTTTGCGCATACTGCTCTCAGGTTCCTCCAGCATATCTTCACCATCAAAGAGAATTTGTCCACCCGCGTATACTCCGGGCGGCTGTGCAATCAAACGCATGATAGACAATGCTGTAACGCTTTTGCCACAACCACTTTCGCCAACAATAGCCACCTTCTCACCCGGACGAACGGCAAAACTGACACCATCCACCGCACGTACATAACCAGCCCTGGTTTTAAAATAGGTTTGCAGATTCTGTATCTCTAGCAAGTTCGCACTCAAGACCTTGCCTCCTTCTGTTGCGCAATCCATCGTCCAACGCTTAACGCTCCGTCATATAGGGATCAAGAGCATCACGCAGACCGTCACCTACAAGGTTAAAACTTAATACGGTAAAAAAAATACAGAAGGCAGGCGCAAATACAAGCCAGGGAGCAACATCATACAGCGGTTGACCTTGCGCCACCATATTGCCCCAGCTTGCCAGAGGAATACGAATACCGAAGCCAAAATAACTAAGCACCGACTCAAAAATGATATTACCACCCACCAGCAACGTAGCACTCACAATGATTGGTCCAGCCGCGTTAGGGAGAATATGACGGAACATTAAACGCAGATTACCAGCCCCCATTGTGCGAGCCGCCAGCACATATTCCCGCTCTTTTAAAGACAAGAACTCACTGCGAACTAACCGCGCGGTACTTGCCCAACTCAGCACCGCAATCAACAACACAATATTGATGGGTGATCCATTGGCAAAAGCGATAGAAAGCACAAAGAGTAATAGATAGGAAGGAACAGCCAGAGCCACATCGGTCACACGCATCAGAGCATTATCAACAAGTCCCCCATAGTAGCCAGCGAAAGCACCAATGCCAACCCCAAAAATCAGCGCCACCAGCATAGAACTCAACCCAACCAGCAGAGATACCCGTCCGCCAGCCATTACACGTGCCAGTTGATCACGTCCGACATCATCCGTCCCAAAGGGATTTGGGAATGAAGGAGGCAGTGACGCAAGATCAGTGCGCACCAGATCAGGCTGATTATGCCCCGTGATAAATGGACCCAGAAAACAAAACATGACCAGCAAGAGAATGAAAATAGCGCCACCAACCGCAGCCTTATTGCGCATAAACCGATCAAAAATGATGCGAGTCTGGCTACGCCGTTTTCTGATCAGTGCTGGCGTCAGCTCAATTTCCGGCCCCAGTTCATCGTCCAGTATCATGTTCACTTGCTCTGGCACATCCATCGCTATCTCCTTATTCTCTACTGAGAACACTCCTTGCGTTCACAACACCTAGTCGTAACGGATACGAGGATCCATCACACCGTACAGAATATCTGCAACCAGATTAAACACAATCACAAAACAAGCACTGATCGTAAGCCATGCCAGCAGAACAGGAAAATCACGAGCATTTAAGGCATCAAAGAAAGCAGATCCCATACCAGGCCATGAAAAAATGCCTTCGGTAATTGTAGCTCCACCAGCAACGCCACCAAATTCAATCGCCACAACCGTAATTAAGGGAATAACAGCATTGCGCAAAGCATGTCGTATCAGCATGGCAATTGGACTCACACCCTTGGCACGGGCTGTCCGCATATAATCTTGCTTGACCACTTCAATCATGCTGGAACGCATAAAGCGGCTCCAACCAGCAATAAATAAAAATGCCAGCGTCATCACTGGAAGTACAAGATGCAAAGCTTGATCCAATAGACTATTGAAAAAGTCGTATGACATACCCAGTGTCTCTCTACCAGAGACAGGAAGCAGATGAAGTTGTACCGCGAATATATCCTGCAAGAAAAGCCCCAGCACAAACGCGGGCATCGCAATACCAAAGTAAGAGACAATAGTAATCACATAATCCAACACAGTATTCTGGCGCACAGCGGAAACGATACCAAAGAAGATCGCGCAGAGCAAAGCCACAAAGAGCGCCAGTACAAACAACTCTAATGTAGCCGGGAAACGTTTGGCAAAAATGCTGGAAACCGGCAAATGATTTTGAAATGAATACCCAAAATTGCCAGTCAACGTGCTTCGTAACCATTTGAGGTATTGAATGGGTAAAGGCTGATCGAGTCCAAAATTCGCACGGATAGCAGCACGTCCTGCAGCATCCAGACGCGGATTAAAAATGACAGCTTCCGGGCCACCCGGCATCAAGTGGATGAGCGCAAACATAAAGATCGTTATCAGTAACAGAAGAGGTACTGCCTGTATTAATCTTCGCAAGATGTAGCGCCCCATACTATCCCTCCAACAGAAGAGTGAAAGAACAAATACATAGCCAGAACAGACTTGATAGAGAGGACTAAACCTTCTCTGGTAAGAAGACACATTGCGCCATCTTCCCACCAGAGATAGATCTGATCTACTTCATCAGTAAAAGCCAGCCACGTCCACTACTGACATTTACCACCATCACACCACCACTTCCAGATGTTGATTGTTTCCTGTGCCCCCATCGGACCAGGAAGATAGTTATGCGCTACTTTCTGTACAATACCAGGATCAGCGGGACTATACAGGACAATAATCGGGAATTGCGTCAGATAATACTCATGCAACTGATTAAAAATTTGCTGGCGCTTCACAGGATCAGCCGTTTGCTCTTCCTGCATAATCAATTTCTGCGCATTCTGGTCACAATGGAAAGTCCAGTTCTGTCCCTGCCCACCAGGAGGCGGGATCTGATCACAACCGATAGTGCCGTCATCATCACCATCATAGGTGGGAGAAGACTCATATTCAGCCAGATCATGCTGACCACCATTCAAAAACGGACCAAAGAACGTACTGGCTGGTTGATTCTGAATATTGATCTTAATGCCAATATTTTTCAGATCTTGCTGGATAATCTCTTCATCCGCTTCACGCCAGGGTTTACCACTTGTCGTCGAATACTTGAACTCCAGACGCTGACCATTCCGCTGCCGCACGCCATCAGGTCCCACCTTCCATCCAGCATCATCGAGCAACTTTTGTGCTGCGGCTGGATCATACTGCGGACATGGAGCATCAGCCTGATATCCGGGCACAATGCCCGGCCCATGCGTGGTACACAATGGATTGGCAGTACCGTGACGCGCTGTTTTGATTAAATCGTCACGGTTGATCGCCAACGCAATCGCTTTACGTACTTCAACATTATTTCCAAGGATAGGGTTCTTGAAATTAATGCTAATAAGCTCAAAGTTTGTCGAGGTCTTATTCACAACAAAGTTATAATTCTGCAATGCCTTGTAAGCAGCTGTCTTACTGACATCAATAAACCATGTTGATGTCGCGCTACCAGCTTGCAAATCCCTGAGAATAGTATTTTGATCGTCTACAGGTCGGAAGATGACTTTATCAAGGTAGGGCAAACCCTGAGCTGCCTGATAATAATTATCATTGCGCACCACCGTATAATGATCACCCGGCACACTCTCAGCCATTTTAAATGGTCCACTTGTCACACTGGGATTCAGATTCTGCGCTGACTTCAGGATATCTTCTGGCTTCATCTGCTCAAAAACGTGCTTTGGCAATGGAGCACCAGCAGCATCGGTCCAGACTGACAGAAATGGGGCATACGCCTGCTTCAGATGGAATACGATTGAGAGTTTATCGTTCGACACATCAGTGCTGGTAATCTGGTTGAAACCAGTGGTGTTATAGGCACCAAACTTTGGATTCATCCACAATTTCCAACTGAAATCAACATCATCAGCATTGAACGGCTGGCCGTCAGACCACTTAACACCCGGACGCAGATGAAATGTCCATGTTTTGTAATCAGCACTGATCCCGCCATTTTGCAAGGTTGGGATTTCTGTAGCAATAGCGGGAGTTATACGTCCTTCGGTATTGCCTACAAATAAGGGTGCATATAACGCCTCTTGAACCAGAACAGAGAATGTCTGTGCATCTCCATTTGGGATCAATGACCCTGGCTCATTGGAAATATCATCAATCCATGTTCCTCCCTTCACGGGATTCGTACTGGCTGTGTGTGTGGGTGTTCCCTGTGCTGAACAGCCACTCAGGAGCCAAAACAGTACAGACGTGATTGATATACTTGCTAGTAGATAGCGCATACGCTTTTCTTTGGTCATGGTTCCCTCCTAAACAAATAACACACGAAAGTAGAAGGTCGCCGTTTGTCACAGATTGCCACAGAAACTACCTCCCGCAGATCGCCAACCAAAAGCTAAAAGCACTATTCAAAGGCAAAATATTGCCCACTCATCCCCAAAACATCTTACACAGCAAAAATCACATCTTTACAATATAATGTAACTTATCTTATATATCCCATAAAATTGTGAATATTTTACAATCGATAATATCTACCATATATCTCTTCAATTAGCGCTCACATATTACATCCGTATAAATATATTATATACATTAGTCAAATAACATGATGATTTCATACTTCTATACTCACATACAAACAATAATCCATGAAATACACGATAACAATATCTTATATTTCAAAAAAATACAAAATGAACTAGAGATATATAAGTATTGCAAACAGTAATAAAAATAGGTATTTATTTTTTCAATCATAATATGCGTATTGATCAATACAAAATATCAGATGATATAACAGAAATAACGGTCTTTCTACATTACTTCAATGATTGACAGATCAGTAATCACAGAGTAGTGTAATAGCTCAGGGTACATGGAGATAGGCACGGAGAACCATCAGTGCAGTTTTATAGTCCAGACAGTATGCACTTTGGGTGAAGAGGAAATTTTTGCTTCATTCTCTGCAAGAGCCTTGGATAACAAAAGAGGGAGAGAGATAAACACCGTTCGCTTTTCATGAGGGAAATACTGGATCTCAAGGTGCCCACCATGACGTTCCACAATCTTACGAGAGATAAAGAAATCAGCGCCAAAATTTGTACGCGTGCCAGTGTCTCTCATCGTAATGATCGCTTCACGAGCGGTTCGTTGGAGTGTAATAGTAACAACTTGTCCTGCATTTGCCATCTCCCTGGTGTTATTGAACAACATAAAGAAGACCTGACGCAGTTGAGACTCATCAACCTCAACCTCAACAGGGTTAGTCAAATCCTGCTGAGTTATTGTCAGTTCAACATCCGAGAAAGCATCCGAGAATATCTGCTGACATAACGCTACAAGATCACACGGTTGACGATGCAAGATAAACTTTTGTGTCTCAAGGTGGGAAGTGGTAAGCAATTCATGAAGTAACTCTTCGGTCCGATGAATAGACTGCTCAATTTCTGCAAAGCTCTGATTAACAATTTCAGGGACGTGCATAGAACCGCCCAATTTCTGTTGTAACAGGTGGATGATATCTTTCAAGCGCGTAATCGGGTCCTGCATCTCATGAGAAACCAGACCAATCACCTTATCCTTGACCAGATGAGCCTCCGATAATTCATTGGTACGTTGTTGTACCACCTGTTCCAGGGAATGGGCATAAAAGGCAAGATCCTGTTGTTGTTTCTGTACCTGCCGCCGCAACTGACAGGTTTGAATAGCGCGTAGCAAAGCGGCGATAAAATTATCACGCTCAATAGGTTTCTGTATATAATCATAGGCACCACCACGTAACGCCTGGATAGCCAGATTATGTTCGCCGTGTCCTGTAATCAACAACGTTGGTGTCTCCGGTTGCAACTCCTGTGTTCTGGCAAGCAGTTCAAGGCCATCCATATCAGGCATCTTGATATCGCTGACAACAGCATCAAAACGTCGTTTTTGGAGATATGATACCGCTTCAAGTGAAGAATTTGTTGTCTCTACATGAACAGAGGAGAGGCGAAGAGCAATCATACGTTGTAACGCTTCTAACAATGCCGGATCATCATCTACCAGGAGAATTTCCGGATGTTCCGTACGCTTTTGTAGGAGAGACAGTGAAGATTGCTGAAATAAACGGAATTCACCAGAACGAGCAGGCAAACCTGATTGCAGACGAATTCCAACCTGATCAAGTGTCACAAGATACCAACCAGCAGCATCAACCGCAACCTGACCAGGAATCCACGAACCAAAAACATTAATCTCAATATTTTCGCCACGAGACAGTTCATGCCCATCCAGAAACAAGCACCTGCGAGTCTCATCGTAAATCAGGGAACTTCTTGTAACCTGACTATTGCTTCCATTCATGGCAGAATTCACCCATTTTTAATTTTAGTACGGCTATCTGTAGTTGAACAGTTTCAACGTATGCTATCTCACATAAACATAACGAAAAAATACAATAGAAACAAAAAAATCCCGCATAATAATTAACTGCGGGATCAATAACTAACTTTATTATTCTCGATACTATCTACAGGCAAAAGGTAGTATAATTATTTCTGCTAAAAAACACTTGCACAGCCAGTTATCGTACTTCCAGAACAACAGCGGACTCGTCCGCAACGCGGTCTGTCACTTCGCCGATACGCCAGAAAGTGAGATCCGGGGCAAACTCATT
The DNA here is from genome assembly GCA_035493535.1 of Dictyobacter sp. GTDB lineage: Bacteria > Chloroflexota > Ktedonobacteria > Ktedonobacterales > Ktedonobacteraceae > Dictyobacter. The sequence goes on along the minus strand of DATJIE010000044.1, from coordinate 1,223 downwards.
CAGTTGGGACAGGACAGCAGGGTCAATAGCGGCAAAGAGGCCGCCGGACGTCTGAGGATCCCATAAGATTGCCTGATCCATTGGATCGATGCTGGCATGAACACGAACGTGCTCTTCCAGAAACGCCTTATTACGTTGAGCGCCACCAGGAATACAACCCAATTCAATATAATGACGAACATTTTGTAAAAGAGGGAAAGCGGAAAAATCGAAGCGCATATTCGTCAGACTCTGCAGAGCCATCTCACGGGCATGCCCCATAATACCAAAACCAGTAATATCGGTCGCCGCATGCACCCCAGAACCTGCCGCAAGTAGCGCTGCGCTCGCCTGCGCATTCAAACGTGTCATTGATCTGACAGCAGCCTGTAAATCCTCATCAATGACCTTATCGCGTTTGAGAGCAGTCGTAATCAATCCTGTCCCCAACGGCTTGCTAAGCACCAGAATATCCCCTGGCTTCGCGCCCCCTTTGGTCAGAATATGATCTGGATGAACAACACCCGTTACGGATAGACCATACTTTGGCTCTTGATCGATAATAGTATGCCCACCAGCAATCGCACCACCAGCCTGAGCAACAATATCCGACCCACCACGCAGGACTTCTCTCAGAATAGAGGCTTCCAGATCGTCAGGCCACGCCACAATGTTGATCGCCATCAATACCTTGCCGCCCATAGCATAAATATCACTGACAGCGTTCGCGGCAGCAATCGCGCCAAAACTATAGGGATCATCGACCACAGGTGGAAAGAAATCGGCAGTACTGATTACTGCCTGCTGGTCATTCAGGCGATAAACAGCAGCATCATCAATCGCGTTCAAGCCAATCATCAGGTCCATTGGCACACCGACCTGCTTTAAAGGACTAAGAACCTGTGACAGATTTTGCGGCCCCATTTTCGCCGCACAGCCTGCGCTACCGGCAAGCGATGTCAAACGAATTTGCTGATCTATACTCATTCGAAACTCCCGAAAGAAAAACGACAAAAATTTCTACGTATCCCACCTTCCGCAGTTTCGGATGTCACTTTTTGGAATATCATTGGCTTATGAACAATAATGATCTTATTAATTGTTCTACACCTTCTGCAAAAAGTGAGCAGCTGCAGAAATAGAACAAATGCTCTCTCTTTTGCGATTTTCCATAAATGCATAAGGAGTAAAAGCGTTAAAATGTAATGCCCAAAAGAGTGTTTTTCAAGGTGCGGAATGTGGGA
>DATJIE010000043.1:0-8635 GCA_035493535.1 Dictyobacter sp. | reverse complement strand
CCAGCTCCATATTACCGGTTCCTTTGAACTCCTCATAAATGACATCATCCATACGACTACCTGTATCGACAAGCACTGTGGCGATGATTGTCAGGCTGCCACCTTCTTCAATCTTACGAGCGGCTCCAAAGAAGCGTTTCGGCTCAACCAGAGCACTGGGGTCGAGGCCACCTGAGAGGCTACGTCCACTGGGTTCAACCATCAGGTTATATGCTCGACTGAGGCGTGTCAGACTATCGAGCAGAATGACGACATCACGACCATTTTCGACCAGACGTTTGGCGCGTTCAACCACCATTTCGGCCAGACGAGTATGTGCGAATGGTGGCTCATCGAACGTTGAACTGATAACTTCCGCGTCAACGGCTCGTGTCAGATCGGTAACTTCTTCCGGTCGTTCACCAATCAGGGCTATGATCAGATGTGTATCAGGGTGATTCTGTTTGATCGCGTTGGCAATTGTTTTCAGCAGAATGGTTTTACCAGCCTTTGGTGGAGCTACAATCAGGCCACGTTGTCCGCGTCCGATAGGAGAGACAAGATTGATTAAGCGGCCTGAGAGATTTTCCTTGCCCGTCTCTAAATTATATTGCTCATACGGGAAAATCGGTGTGAGCGTGTCAAAGCGTGGGCGATATTTGATCTCGTCCGGTTTTCTGTTATTGACTGACTCCACACGGAGCAAGCTGGCGAATTGCTCGTGATTTTTAGGTGGGCGCATCAGCCCTACAACGGTATCACCCTGACGTAAACCAAAGCGACGAATTTGAGAATTAGAAACATAAGCATCCAGGTTTCCTGGGAGATAACGCTCTCGGCGCAGGAAGCCATAGCCATCCCCCATAATATCCAGTATGCCAGTTCCTACAAAGGCTGCCTGATAATCGGGATTTGTTTGCATTTCCCGTAGCGTATCCTGATCTACATGTTCCTGATTGGGATGAGAGGATGGATGTGAAGCTGTTGGGTTGGCATTTGGCATGGGAGTAAAAGTCATTTCTGTGTTAGCCATGATTCAGGTTCATGCTTCTCTGTGTTGGAAGCATGTTCCTCCTTTCTTCGTGAAGCAATCCTCATCTTGACGCATACGATATAGAGGAAGGAAAGGGTCGGAAAGATCGTAACAAAGATAATACTGAGAGACAATTCGAATGTGCAGTTTTCAATCCAGGATATCTCTTCTTTTGTTGAAGCTCGAATCTGCGGTGAGAAAACATGATTTATACATGTGTATTTATCAACTTACTGATGATAACAATCGATTACTTCTCTTTATTCCTAAAGTATACAACTTTTGTCGAGAGTAATATATGTACCCTGAAGAAGGCGAGCGATCTGCCAGGGGTATAAGTTGCCGACGCAAATTTCATAGAATGTGATATGGGGTATCACCTATGAAATTTGCATATCTATTTATAGGCATGTGGCGATGAACTAGCTGGGCCAGCGTTCAAAGCTCAATTCATCCTCACCAAACCAGGTTTCGAGAATATTGATGGCTGGTATGAATAGCATGTAGCGCCATTCCCACGGTCGATATTCCCAGGGTGATGAAGATGCGCATTGCATAACTGCAATAATCCCTTTCATGTTCTCTGTATTCTTTAAATAGACCTCTTGTCCAAATGTGAACCTGGGTTGGGGATAATTGTCGGGTAGCTGGATGAATCTCGGTGTTGGATAGTCCAAACCGGACACCTGAAGTTCTTGATCCTCATTGTAATTCATCATTTGCTTCCATTCTTTGCGAGTATTTGTCGCAGTAAGCAGTACATTCTACCTGGTAGCCCATTTCCCTTCATGTGAATGGCGGAAGTTCAGTATCCTTAATCCTGAATATCCTCTCACGCGCCGGTAAGAGGGAGAGAAGCGGGGATGCAAGGGGCGGCAAGCTCCTTGACTGGGTTTCAGGGCTGTGCCCTGATCACTTCTCCCTCACCCGCCTGCGTAGCAGGCAGCGTTTCACATGAAGAGAAACAAACTATTACTGCGTTTCCTTGCTATCTGTAATAGTACACAGAACAGAAACGAATTACCATGTAAGAATGGCGTGAATATTTACATTGAATGTAATAATTATGAATGTAGAATAAATCCTCCTGTATTATCTGTTCTCAAAATAGTTTAAAATAAAACAAAATGACATGCATTGTTTAACCCTCTGTCATTAAGACGCTTGAATGCCCTGTGGTAATTGTTTTTTTCACTCTCTTTTCTGTTTTTTTTATGTTGGTTTTCTTGTCTCAGTAAATTAACGTCAATACGTCATAGCTTGTTATTCTTGACAATTGCTACTTTTTTCTTTTACACTCACACAAGATGATCTTCCTGCATACCCCTCCTCCAGCAGTGAGGAGAAAGGATTTCTAGTGGGGCTATGAATATTGATCAAAACAAGATGAAGGCTGGCTGTATACAGACATATTTGCATCAATCGACTATTCTGGAGCATTTATCTATTGGTATAGGGGTTTTTGATGCACATACGTTCTGTTTAACAGAAGCCAATCCCCGCTTTCTTGCTATTCTTGACACATTACTTCCGTCAGAATGGCAGCAGGAGCGTGCGCTTGGGCACACTATATTTGAGTGGGGAAGGCACTTGAAGTCACCGGAAGTAGTAGATATTTTTCAGCAGGTTGCAATGACCGGTGTTTCCTATCGTGCAGATGAATATGCGTATATTCTTCCAAACGGGGAGGATATTTATTGGAACTGGGTTTTAGATGCGATTCGTGATGAGTCAGGAGCAATTACCCATCTCTTACAATCAGTTCAGGAAGTTACAGATCTGGTTCATGCCTATCAGCGTGCTGAACAGGAGAAGATTGCGCTTGAGCAAGAGAAGCGGAAAGTTGAAGTTGATCACTACTGGTTACGCGTTGTAGAAACCGTCGCGCATAGTGTGAGTAATTCTTTAGATAGTCAGCAGATTGGTAGGGTGGCAACGCAGGTTTTTCATACATATTTTCAGGTAGGCGATATTTCCCTGTATACCATTAATGCGGCTCAGCATACGTTACGGCTCCTTTATGCGGATACTGTTCACCCCGGGCAGCAACCGCAATTAAGGCGTTGGAATAGTTTTCCATATTGGAAATCATCCTTCATGACGCAATTACTTACACAGCGAGAACCCATTGTTTTTGAGCATGCACAGGATATTTGCCGTTTTTCGCCTGATAATCTGGATGATCCTTTTGATCTGGAAACACTAAAAGAAGTTGTTTTTACGCAAAGTTGTATTTTTGCGCCACTCTGGTTTCACGATCAATGTGAGGGTATCCTGATCGCAACGTTCCCCAGGGGATTATCAAAAGCTGGTGCGGAGATGCATGCCTTTCAGGAGAGTTGTCGTCATATTGTTTCAGCTCTGGCTCTGGCGCGTCAGCATAGTGAGACAGATGTGCAACGTGGACATTTGCTCTCCGTGCTGGATCAATTACCGGAAGGCATTCTGCTCATTGATGTTGCGACTGGCATGGTTTCGTATAGTAATATTGCCGCCGCAACGTTGCTTGGCTTACCATTGCCGAAACTTATCGGGCGACAGATTCATGCTGAAAGCATGGTGATGACCGGCAAACAGCATGGAAAACCATTAACACCCTGGAACTTTGCCGTCATTCGCTCCCTGGCGGGTGAGACAATTCATAGTCGTGAGATGCTGGTTAATCGTCCTGATGGGAGCAGTCGTGTAGTCCTCGTATCGAGTGCGCCTCTTTACGCACAATCCCATAGTATTAATGGGGCGATTGTGGTGCTTCAGGATGTTACTGCACAGAAAAAATTGGAGCAGCAGCGCAATGATTTCTTCTGGATGGCGAATCATGAATTGCGCACACCCATTACCATTATTCAGGGTTTCGCTGAATTGTTGCAACTGCAAAAGGCCGTTGAAGCCAATAAGTTAGAGCATGATGCTTTGACACATATTATGGAGCAGAGCGACCATCTGTTATATTTGATCGAAGAAATGTTTGATTTATCGAGTATAGAACACGATCAATTTGTGTTGCAGCAGCGCTCACAGAACATTCTGCCCTTGATTGCGCGAGTTGTTGATAGCCTGACAACGATGACACATGCGCATACAATTCATTTGCGCTTGCCAGAGGCGCAGCATCAAAGAGATGCGTTTATTAGTCTGATCGATGAAAAACGTATGGTGCAGGTATTACGTAATCTATTAAACAATGCGATAAAATATAGTCCAAATGGTGGTGATATTGAGATTGGGGTAGAGTGGGTTGAGCGAGGGGGAGCATACGCACTGATCTGGATTAAAGACCAGGGTATTGGTATTGCGGAAAGTGATAAAACGGCGATTTTTCAACGTTTTCGTCGTGGTGAGTCGCTTGATCCTGCGATCAGCGGTCTGGGTATTGGCCTGTTTCTGGTAAAAGAAATTGTACAAAAGCACAATGGATTGATCTGGGTTGAGAGTGAACCGGGTCAGGGATCATGCTTTTATATCTTGTTGCCATTAGTCGCGTAACAGCAGCTGATAAGCGCTGTCGACTCATCTTTGTCGAGGCTGTGTTATTGATTAGCACAGCCTCTCTCTGTTCTCTATGTGTGAATGATTGTGTTGCCAGAGCAGATGCATAAGTAACTAATCTCCATTGCAAGCGATAAATTCTCTCCTTGCATCCATGCATAGTTAGAATAGAACTGTAACAGGCAAGCAATTAAAGATACATAGCCTGATATAAGTGATGTACAGGTATATTGACACTGACACTCACCGGACTGCGTATACGTGATTTTTGACAGTGGTTTGATAGAGAGTTTTAAGCTGGTTCGCGCAATCATCCCAGGTAGGGAGTTCGAGATTTCCAGGGATAAGAGGATGATGCAATTGCTCTATTACGGCTGCCGCAATCTCTTCCGGTGTGCTTTGTAGTGATACCATGCGTACAAGCTTTTTCTCGGCGTATTCACGCAGAGCAGAGGTATCAGAGACGAGCACCGGGCGTTTTAATGCGAGCGCTTCCATAATCGCGATGCCCTGCGATTCGTACTCGCTTAGCAGTGTAATGAGAGATGCCTGTGAGAGTTGGGTCATCATTTCCTGCCGATTGTTTGCTGGTATTGAGCGAATAGTTACATAGTCAGCTACACCCGCCTGTTGTGCTAATGTGCGCAATGTTTCTTCATATGGTCCAGTCCCTAATATCAGTAGTGTCGCGTCTGGATATTGTTCTCGTATCTTTGGCAATGCGGTGATCAAGTGATGGTGGCCTTTGTAGCGTTCCAATCGTCCCACCGAAATTATTTGTGTATTGGTGGCTGGTTTGCTTTGCAGTGGGCATGGCACATCTGGATGACTGAATCCATTTGGAATAACGGCAAAACGTTTTTCTGAGAAGTGCAGGACATCACGGAAATATTGTGTTTCAAAGTGTGATACACCGATCAATTTCTCTGCATGAGCCAGCAGTGGACGAAGTAAGGTCCATTGGACATTTCTAAGTTGCATCCGTACATGAGAAGAATGTCCACCAGAGTGGAATGTTACAACGTAGGGCGTTTTTGTTGCTCTGGCTGTAAGCATAGCCAACGGAGGAAAAAATGTGTGACAGCCCTGAATATGGATCAGGTCCCAATGACCCTGTTTGATAAAGGCGCGTAGTGCTGGTGCCAGATAGAGATCATAGTGTTTGGGCCATGCTGGTATACGAAAGATATGCATTCCTTCAACATCCTCTTCCGGAGGCACGCTTTGTGCATGTTGATGAGGAATTGTTGTCAGGAGTGTTACATCGATTCCACTTTGTGCGAGGCGTCGTCCTACTTCGTGAACATGCATCTCTGTTCCGCCCATGTCGGGAAAGTAGCGTGGCGTTACCATCAAAATTTTTAAAGGATGTGCTGCTCTGGACACAAGTTTTCCTTTCTGATTATTATCGTGGGTTCACAGTATATTTTTGAATGTATTATTGTTTTTTGATTAAAGAAATAGATGGAAATTATAAAGGTACAACATAAGTGTATTTCATTCCACTCCCTTCTGCCACCTCATCTTATCTTCAATTGGAAAAATGCTTTTGCTCGTAACGATTGGGGATCGTTGAGATAGTGAAGATTGCAAACAAGCAAAATATATCACATTCACATCCATGACGATACTCAAAATACTGTGTTCTGTTCCTTTTCAAGGGAGAGATGGGTATATGCACAGTAGCCTGTCTGAAGACTTCACATGCCTCGCAATCCGACAAGAGAAGATCGGCTGGCTGTGCCTTACCCGTTCTTCTCTATCTGGCCCTTATTGTGGGATCACCTCTCCCAGGAAAAGAAACATCTACAATTCGTGTGTGGATATCTTAACACGACTATATTCTATTGGATACTTTATCTTTCCTTTTTTTGTAACTGTGGAACGGGGGACATGGAGCGTAAATCTACAGGTTCCTGCGTTTCCTGTCCCTCTGGTTTTTCGACACGTACAAATCTGGCTGGTCGCCGTTTCTTATTTTTACTGATTACGGTTGTTTGGGCCTCATTTGTTGTTTCCGAGGTTGCGTCTCCTTCAGCATTATTCTGTTGCGTATTGTGGGGAGCGCTACTCTGAGAGAGTATCTGAGTTGGTGTATTCTCGGCTGGAGCCGATTGTGGCACCCTGGCTGGTGTTGCGGGTACGTTTTCTTTGTCATCAGATACGCTGGCTAGATGGGTCGTTGGTTTATTTTCGATATCCTGGCTCAACGCCTCGTTGCGAGCAGATCCAGAGGTTTTCGGTGCTGAACCTGATACCGGGACACTGGCGATGTAGCGTGTTGGTTTGTTTTCGATATCCTCACTTTCTTGCTGCTGATTTAGTCTCTGCGTTTTCTCTAAAGAGACAGGTATCTCTCTCTTTGCCTCATCTACCTGGCGATCCGCTGTTCTCGGTTGAGAAGGAGTGGATTTGTCCGAAGGTAGGGGCTCGGTTGGAAGATTTGTTTGCTGCTGCCGTTGTTCGCCCGACTGTTTTGTTGGAGCGGGGAGATGCATCGTTGGTCGATTTTCAATATACGCCTCATGGGTAGCAGGTTCTGTCCTGGTGGCCTCAACATGCATGGTTGGTTTGTCTTCAATTTTTGTCTCGTTGTTGTTTACACCCTTAAATGAAGCAACTGAGATTTGCACGGTTGGTGTCTCCTCAATGCGAACTGGAGACGCGTGCGCAAGGCGTTGTGTGACTGATTGGGTACTCACAATGCGAACAGTGGGTTTATCTATCACATCCTCATTGGACGGGATACCCGCGAGATGCGCAGGGGCTGTACCGATAATCAACGGATGGGTAAGCAGTTTGCCCAGAGTTTGCAAGAAGCGGAGACGTTTATAGAGAGCGATATGAATGTTTGATATTTCAACGACAACTGCGACGATACTGAACGCAACAATCGTAATCATCATATGTATGGGTGACCAGTGATTAGCGTACAGGTAAATACCAACAATAATACCGTCAATAGAGAAGCTCAAAGCAGCCGCGATCACCAGTTTTGATACGACATCTTGTATACGGAAGAAGCGTACCATTGCCATACCGGGGCTGATAAAGAGAAACAATGCTATTACTAGTGGCCGGAAGAGGAAGCCTGGAAATACCTCCATAACAGCTAATGCAGCCAGAGCAGCACAGACAATATAGATGGGCCATAATAAATTTTTGAGACGCACGATTATTGACCTCCTTGGGCTGTGCTTGTTGTGCTCACCAGTTGATATATTAGCACATCTGGATTGCGATAAATCAGATTAAAGTCTCCTGAATTCTCGACCGCTGTTTCCAGTGTTGTCATATACCCGGGTGTAAGACCTGACGTCGCATTATATGTTGCGATTTCGCTGCGGGTAAAGATAAGGTATTGATTCGTCCCACCGTCCTGTTGCATATACTGAATAATGCCCGGTACATTTGCGGGATCGATGACATTCACCGGGTCCATTTCCAGACCATCAAATTTATATTTTGCATAATCCTCGTATTGCCAGGGACCACCCAGAAAGCAGGTCATAAACAGGGAATTCGCAGGAGCATGATTATACAGCCAGTTGACGCCATTGAATTCATCGTAGGTCATGTAGTCGTCGTTCTCATTGCCATAGCGGGTGAAGAGAAAGCCTGAGATCAGGATCAGATTGAGTAGCACGACCGCGATAGAGACCCAGGCTGGTCGTTGTAGCCATGATACCGGTAGATATTTGGTGAAAGCCAGCAGGCGGATCGATGATAGCTTCTTGAACGCCGCTACAGGTCCACAATAGAAGAAGGAGGCGGCGAAGAAAGCCATAGCTGGGAGTGAGAAGAGAAAACTACGGAGCATCATCTCACCACCATAAGGTTGCACAATAAACAAGGGGAAAGGCATCACGGCGAGAATCACCATTGATGCATCCTTTTTCTTATGGATGAGCCGTACCATAGCTCCTAAAAAGGCTAATCCCCATACGAGAGCTGAGAAATACTCGCGCAATTTTGCCACCAGCATATGTTGAGGATCGCCCGCTACGCGGCTAGAAACGTTTTGATTAAGAGAACCAAAAATGTTAATGCCATTGAAAACCATGCTCATATGTCCGGAAAGGAATGTTTGTGCCATGACCAGCAGCCAGAACAGTTCAAAGCCGACCATAAAGA
>DATJIE010000042.1:0-28888 GCA_035493535.1 Dictyobacter sp. | reverse complement strand
TAATCGGTTCCAACAGTTTCCATTGCACATCGGTGAGATCGGATGCGTAGGATTTCCTCCCCATCGTTGTTCGCATATCTTTTCTGCTCCTTTTCTCTTTTCTTGCTGTTTCTTCTAAATTCTCCTTTCTGTTGTTTATCGACTAGGTGACGGCTTTCAAACACGCTCTTAATGAATGACCAAAAATCAGATGACAGCACGTTGAAGCTCCTTCATCAGTATGACCATGAGGAGAACGAGATGACTTATCCCGACAAAAATATGGAACGTAAAGAGCGTATCGACACGGAAATCATCGTGGATGCGTATGGTCCTGAAGAGCAGGCTATCGGACGGCATACCTATCTCTCTGATATTTGTTTTTCAAATCTATATGTAGAGAGGATACAATCGTCTAGCAAACATACCATGTACCCCACCATGTTCTTTAAATATATGAATATCTCTGCGCTGATAGAAAGTAGACAAGGTTAACCATTCTACAAACATCCCAGCACCTGCATGTAACGCTGTACCACCATCACCTCCTCGTAGAACAATATCTGCGTCCATACACAATTCCCAATGATATGGATTGGTTGCGATAAATAAACCAAAGCCATTAGGACGACAATGAATATCCCACGGCATATTCAGTTCCATCTGTTCATTCTCTGGAACGTCATCTTCATCCATATCTGGAAGATGCATATATGTATTTGGCGAGTCATTTCCCCAACGAAACAAGGTACGTGCTCCTGCCGCACAGGCATATTCCCATTCATCTGAGGTAGGCAAACGAAAACCCTGCTGGTGCACAAAATCTCTCATCTCATCAAAAAGAATGAAACTATGGATTTTTCGTTTCCTCTGATCTTTGGTCGGGATATCACCAGAACTCGTAGCATGCACTTGTAATAAACATGGCTGGATAATAACCTGTCGCAAAGAAGTCAACACCCGATCTAAAAAAACGTCAAGTGTACATGAGAGATAGCCCCTTGCAACGGTTTCTTGTTGAAAATTGTGCAATTGTGCAGGTGTTAGCAGGAAAGGATGGGTACGATCATACCCAATCGTTACATTTCCTCCTGGAATAAAAACAAAGAGAGATGATTCGTTCTTTGAATGCCATTCAAAGAATGCCATGTACCGTTGCTGATTCCCCATCTGACACGTTTCTAATTTCACAGATTGAAAATCGGGCGGCAATATGCCAACGATCGTATCAACTACGTTCTGACATTCCTGAAACGAAAGTCGATCCCATTGTTCAAGTGTCGGTAGATAGACACGTTGTCCTGCTTCCATTCGAAAACGTCCTTCTCCATAGTAATGATATCGTAACTATTTACATCGATCATCCTACAACAAATGCAGATTGCAGATAAAGGACAGCTGGTGATCCTGATGCACAACACACCTTGATCCTCAGTCTTCTTCCCGTCGTGGAACGTCAAGCACGCCGCTATACCAATGCCTCCTATCAGCATTCCCCTCGTATTGAGTACCTGGATCTGATCCAAGAAGGAAATGAAGCGATCCTTATAGCACTTCCGCAAGCCCTCCAGGCTGAACAGCCAGTACCCTATCTGGTGACAACAATCAAACGTGCTATGCAGGCGTATTGTCGACAATTTCAGTCGGCTATTCGTACACCCCTGACCCACGATGTTGAACCCTATGTTACTGAGAGTCTGGATTGTCCATGCAATGAGGAGAGCGAAAGCACATTACTGGACGAACTGAGTGATACCCTTATCCAAGAATCCGTAGAGGCTACACGCGAACGAGACTACACTCCTCTCTATGAAGCCGTTGCCGCCTTGAAAGATCGAGAGTATACCCTGATTGTTGAACACTATGGATTAAACGGGTGTTCTCCAACCGCATTAGTTAATATCGAACGTGCGCATGGATGGCCGCATCATCGCGCATCGTCCCACTTCAAGCCATATGCGTTACGGCATCTCTATATTCGGTTAGTCTCCAAATATTCCCGCCTGGCCTCACCAAAAGGCGTGATTGCGCATCAACAAGGAAATGGATCAACCATCGCCAGTTGGAATGGAGCGATCCAGGCAACGGAGAAACGAGAAGAACAACTTGATGCCGCCTATGAAACCCTCATGCATCAATATGGCAAGGTTCGCGCTCATGCCCTTGCCCGTCAAGCTCACGTGGATAATATGACCGCGGGCATCTACTTACAGGCACGTGAAAACCGTATGGGGACATCAGACGAACGACTTGCCCTCACGTATCACACACTGCAAGCACAAGGCGAGAAGATCACTGTCAGGAAACTGGCAAAAGAAGCGCATGTAGATCACTCAACCGCCTCTCAGTATTTAAAAAACAGATCTGGTGAAGCATCGAACATCCCATCAGCCTTATAATCCCTGGCATCTCAATAACCAGACCGCATACTATTCCCCAGTCCGCCAACGAACGGACCAAACAACGGCAACAAACCACAAAATCGTTAGCACACGCTTCACACACACATCGTTTTCCTTTCATATCGTTTCTCTGTAGTGTGTCGCACTGGCTGGTAAATGGTCAGTGCGAAGGAGAAGGGCGCGGACTAGTGACACGCGCCCCTCTACATACCGTAGGGCTGTATGTAACATGGCTTCTCAAGCACGCTGAAAGCCATTGTTAATAGATACATGAATACGAGGGGATACAGCAATGTCCAGAACACTCAAAAACTATCCTGCCAACTGGAAAAAGGTATCGCTGACAATCCGCCGCCTGGCTTGTGGATGTTGTGAATGGTGTCATACTCCTTGTGATAACCTCTCTGTACATCACATAGGAGCGCCCAGACCAGACGGCCGCCGTGTGAAGAATGGAAACCCTGGTGATAAACACGATCTTCGCAGAGAGAACCTGGCGGCACTCTGCTGGCAATGCCACAGTCAAGCCGATGCTCCTGCCCATGCTGGTTATGCCAAACGCCGAGCGAAACGGAAAGAGAAGCAAGAGAAACATCGTGCATTAGGCGTGGGAACTGGCTTAGTTCTCTATGGTCGTTCATAAAGCAATCATAACAGGGAAATAGCGCAGATCTCGCTTGTTCTCCTGTTACGATTGCTACCTATCCTCTTTGCAAGACAATAACTCACAGCAGTTGCAATCCCTGTCGAGCTGCTCTGGTCGTTTCGACGGGAGTAGCCCTTTTGCGTTATTCTAATCTGAATAGTTGCAATCCCTGTCGAGCTGCTCTGGTCGTTTCGACCGCTACCATTCTAGTATAGCCTGTAGAGCCACAAAAAACCAGTATTTGCGAGAGGCTCCATTTTTACTCACTTTTTCAACGTCAGAAAACTCGAAAAAGAGATGCTTTTTGTTGTCCAATAGCTTCTCAAGCCATGCGAGAGGCTCAGCTCAGAATGATAACAGCGTCAACCTCTCGCAAACCAACCCTATAGTATCTCCTACAAGGCGCACGCTATCGCGTGTTTTTTAATAGGAAAACGATGTGTGTGTGTACACAAAAACAACATCGTTTTCTTCTCTCAAAAAAAAACCGTGCGATAGCACGCTCCTCATAGAAAACGCAGGTTTGCAGGTTTCGCAGGTTGCTATTCCCTAAAAGAAGCAAAAAAGAACGTAAAATACCCTCTCCAGGCACATCAGAAGCCAAGCGAGAGGGTATTTTTGCTGGAATTTTTTTTCCAGGGTAAAGGTTTTTAAACCTGCAAAACCTGCAAACCTGCAAACTATCAGAACGAACAAAGGAGAATATATGCAACACAATAGCCGTTGCCTGTATTGCAACAAGCTGCTACCAATAAGCACGCCTGGCCATAGAGCATGTCAATATTGCAATGATGCTTGTCGAAAAGCAGCATCCAGACGCAGAAAGGCAATGACACACGCCATCACGCTCCAACAACAATGGAATATACTCCCGGCCGCAGCAAGAGAGAGATTAGAAACCATACAAGATCGTTATGGCCCTGAAGCTGCACAACTGGCAACGGAAGCGATAAGAGAAGTCTTCACAGAAAGTCTGACACAAGTTTTTCGCATTGCACACACATTCCGTTTCTGTAAGCAATCGTGACTATGTCGAGCTTAACCTCATGTCACGATTAGATCAAACCTACAAACTATACAATACAAAACCGCTCCACAGGCGGATTGCAGGTTTGCAGGTTTACAGGTTTGTTTCTCACAATCCAGCAAAAAATATCTCGCTGTCTTTAGTTAGAAGGAATAAATTCACATGAAAGTAGACAAGGCCATTAAAGGATATCTCCTCGATTGTCGCGTACGCAATCTCAGCGTTAAAACTATCCTGTGGTATGACCAAAAACTCCATTTTTTTATGCGCTGGCTTGATGATGAAGAAGACATTCAAGATATGCGCGACGTGACCATAGCTCATCTGCGTGCATTTGTCTTACACCTTCAAACTCTTCAGGTCGGGCGTAAAACAATCAACAAAGGAGACGATACCACACAAGTTTCACCTCATACCTCTAAAGGGTACGTGCAGGTTATCAAAGGTTTCTTTACCTGGTGTGAGCGAGAAGAGATCATTGAGAAAAACCCCGCCAGGCGCTTGAGCCTCCCAACAATTCCCGATTTCCTGATACCAATATTCACACAGGCACACATACGACTGATGTTAGACTCTTGCGACCTTACTACTCAGTTGGGACAGAGAGATCAAACAATAATGCTAGTGCTATTAGAAACTGGTATTCGTGTTTCTGAACTTTGCGGGATGAGAACGCAAGATATACATGATGATTATATTCGCGTCCTGGGCAAGGGCACAAAGGAACGTGAGGTAGGTATTGCTCCTGCGGTTAGTAAACAACTGTGGAAGTATATCAACCAATATCGTAAACCAGCAAAAAGCGATGATCCGCACGTTTTTGTTAATCGGTATGGTCGCCCACTCACACCCAGCGGTATCGAACAATTGCTTATAGATATCAAAGAAAGAGTAGGTATAACTGATATCCGTGTATCAGCTCACACGTTCAGACATACTTTCGCTTGCATGTATCTGGAACAAGGCGGCGACATATACAAACTCTCTCGTCTCATGGGTCATAGTAGTGTCGAGGTCACAGAGGAATATCTGAAGAACTTCAATATCAAGGCAGCTCGTAGAGAGTATGACAGGTTCTCGCCAGTTTCAAATTTAGCGCTCCTCAACGCCAGTAAAGGCAGGCGCAAAAAGAACAGTTAGTTGACATAACGTAAAGGTTTTCGTGTCTAGAAAACACATTTCCGACACTCGGTCTTCCCCCAAAATGGCCTAAAAATAACCAAAAAGAAGCCCTGAAGCTGTACATTTTCTGCTGTTGTGCTTCAGGGTTTCATCTGGCTTGTAGAGAGGCTTTAGACTATCGTTAGATATGACAAATGCACCTGGAGGGATTCGAACCCCCGACACTCGGTTCCGAAGACCGATGCTCTAATCCACTGAGCTACAGGTGCAACGCCGTTATTCTGCCATATCTCACGCTCAATGTCAAGTATTTTGGTGCTTACCCTCACAAAATAAGGCCAATAACGCCGTATTCATCATATCTCAAACATCTACTTGTGTAGGCAGTAAGCTAATCTGCCTCAATCTTTTGCTCTTCACCAACCTGCTGCTGGTCAACTACATACTCCATCAACTTCTCTAATGGCATCTCATCAAGCGATTTCAGACGCAAAAGAGCATGATCAAGTGATAATAGAGCTGTCAATTCATTTGGGATCGCAACGCAGAAGATACCAGCCGTTTGAGCGGCGTAGACACCATTGGGTGAATCCTCTAGCGCAATTGCTCGCTCAGCTGATACCTGTAACAAATCCAGGGCCTTTAAATAGAGTTCTGGGTCGGGTTTTTTATTGACTACTTCATCACCACAGGCCATCGCATCAAATTTATCTAACAGCCGTAAGCGCGTCAGGTGTCGCACCAGCCAACTACGAGGGGAACTTGAAGCAACAGCAAGTTTCAATCCTAAGCGTTTCGCATCAGCAATATAAGCCTCAACGCCTGGAAGCGCCACCTGTTGATCAATCAGCTCTAAATGTCGCTTCTCCAGACGCGCCCTCACCTCTTCCATAGGAATTTCAGATCCTGCCACTTCCGCAAGATAGTGATATGGATTAAACGCTTCCATGCCGCTACCAATACATAATGCCCACTTTTCCAGCGGCAAATAACTATTGTAGGACTTATAAATTTCTTGCCAACTTTGATACGCAGGAACTTCAGTGTCTAAAATTAACCCATCAAAATCAAATACCAGCGCCTCTATCATGAATGAACCTTTCACAATCACATAAACAATTCTCATCTTCCATGCCACCATATCACCATCTCAACCACTCTGTCATTGTATCCCAAAACTCATGAAGCACGTCAGCTTTCATGATCGAGCTACCTTGCCATTCTATTCGTATACATTTTATACTCAAAATAACTATAGATATATTTCCCTTTATTAACATGAAAATAAAATGAATACCAATCCGTTTTCATTTCACTTTTCATGAGTCACCATGTTAGTGCAACATCATCAATGGAAAGGACCGGTATATTCACGCGCTAGCTTCATGAATATACCAGCAAAAAGATGAAAATCACAAAACTTGAGCTATTTAAAGTTCCACCACGCTGGCTTTTTCTGAAAATCAGCACCGATGAAGGTATTGCTGGTTGGGGAGAGCCAATCGTTGAGGGCAAAGCAGAGACGGTACTGGCAGCAGTTAACGAAATGAGCGAGTATCTGATTGGTAAAGACCCCGCAAACATCGAAGATATCTGGCAAACACTCTATCGCGGCGCGTTCTATCGCGGCGGCCCTATCTTATCCAGTGCGCTCTCCGGTATCGATCAGGCACTCTGGGATATCAAAGGGAAAGCATTAGGTGTACCAATCTATGATCTACTTGGTGGTGCGGTGCGCGAAAAGATGCGTGTCTACTCCTGGATCGGCGGTGATAAACCAGCAGATACAGCACAACATGCACAACAACGCGTACAGGCAGGCTATAGTGCACTAAAAATGAATGCGACCGCCGAAGTCGAATGGATTGATTCAGCGCAAAAGGTACAGGAAACAGTTGACCGTGTTGCCGCCGTTCGTGACGCGGTTGGATATGGCATCGGGCTTGGTGTGGACTTTCATGGTCGCGTACATAAAGGCATGGCAAAAATACTGGCAAAAGAACTGGACCCCTATAAACTGATGTTCATTGAAGAACCAGTCTTATCAGAAAACAACGAAGCACTCGCGGAACTTGCCAGACATACAAGCATCCCGATCGCAACCGGAGAGCGCCTTTACACCAGGTGGGACTTCAAACCACTGCTAACCGCAGGCGTGGTTGATATTATCCAACCTGATCTCAGTCATACCGGCGGCATCTGGGAAGCAAGGAAAATAGCCGCCATGGCAGAAGCGTTTGATGTCGCAGTCGCTCCACACTGCCCACTGGGGCCAATAACGCTCGCAGCCTCACTGCAACTTGACTTCTGCACTCCCAATGCCTTCATCCAGGAACAATCGCTGGAAATACACTACAACCAGGGAAGTATGGGATTACTCGGCTATCTCAAAGATCCCAGTGTCTTCCTCTATCAAAAAGGCTTTGTGAAGAAACTGACAGCACCAGGACTGGGCATCGAGGTCGACGAAGGAAAAGTGCGAGCAGCCGCCAAAGAAGGCCACAACTGGCGAAATCCCGTCTGGCATAACGAAGACGGGTCCGTCACGGAATGGTAAAAGAACAGGGTAGATATGACATATGACTATCATATCTACCCTCCCACAGGACAATAACCCGACACATAGCCATTTCCGCATTTCATACGTACTACATAGTAGTAGTCGATAAAGCGATTAAAATTACGTCATTGTCATTCAAGATATACTATCCATAGGAGATAATCCACTCGTACCATGAGTAAGCCTATTGCCTTTCACATCTACTGGATATGAAGTACAATAGGTAATCAATACAAAAAACTGTGAATAACCCATGAGGTATTAACAGTTCACTGTTTTGCTGGTCTATAGTAATATATGTCATCAATACTCTTTATTGCACACAAAATATGTTCATATTTTGTCATGAATATACTTGTCGGGTAATTGAAAGGATCTCTGAATGCATCGTATTTGTGTCTTCGCCGGGTCAAATTCAGGTGTCCAACCTGCGTTTGAACAGGCAGCACAGGACCTTGGTGTAGCTCTCGTCAAACATGGATTGGGACTCATCTATGGTGGAGGAAGCGTTGGATTAATGGGCGTCATTGCTGATACTGTATTAGCAGCAGGAGGAGAAGCGATTGGCGTCTTGCCAAAGGGACTTTTTCAACGAGAAGTTGAACATCTAAACCTGACGAAACTGTATACCGTTAGTAGTATGCATGAGCGCAAAGCCTTGATGGCGGATCTTGCAGATGGCTTTATTGCCTTACCCGGAGGCTACGGAACCTTCGATGAACTGTTTGAGATCACAACCTGGGCACAAATCGGCCTGCATAACAAACCAATTGGTCTGTTAAACGTTGCTGCTTACTTTGACCCACTCCTGGCACTTGTCGCCCATGCATCTGAGTCCGGGTTTATCCGACCAGACCATACTCAACTCTTACTGCATACATCAAATGCAGATGAGTTACTCCATGAGTTTCTGTCGTATATCCCCCGTCCACAACCCACGAAATGGACGGAGACACCACCAGAACGGTAATCAGTAGCAATGACAAAAGAGAACACATTGTGGAAACAACAAAAAAACAAAGGTTACTCTCGTCCGTCACCTTTACTACCTGATAACCGTTTGATTACAATAGAGTATTCAAAAAGTACGCATCTGAATTATCGCATGCGGAAAAGGAGTTCATCATGCCACGAGAGGTCATTCCGCCAGCGGCACAAGGCCCCCGGAGCACAACAATATTAATCGTAGAAGATGATGCTGATATCGCTCAGTTCCTTCAACAATTGATCGAAGAAGAGACGCCATATCACACAACCGTTATTAATAATGGGCAAACGGCCCTCGAACAGGCCCCCCAACTGCGCCCTTGCCTCTTGCTATTAGATTATCGCTTGCCAAGGCTCAATGGTGTTGATCTATATGATCGTCTGCAAGAAAGCGAGGAGACAAAAGGGGTTCCAGCAATTATGATGAGTGCGACGCTCCCGGTCAAAGAATTAGAACAGCGTGGTATTTATCAATTGCGCAAGCCAATGGACATTGGTAGCGTTATTCGCATGATCACCCATGCCCTCGCTACCTTTGAAGAAAGAGGGCTACAGGAACAATATAATTATCCATAAATTTGTCCGATCAGCCAACCTCGTTGAGCACCTACCATCGAGTGCCATCTATATGATGTGCAGTTATGGCATAGGGAGGTACTTGTCGTGGCAAATTATAATACAAATTTATAGTTAAAAACACATCTGAAATACTCTTAAAATTTTACATCTACATATCATGTCTGCATTCGTTTGAATGCAAACAAAGGGCGCTCTGGTGGCGTATATTCTACTCCTCTCTTCAGGTCAGAAAAATTGCCACCAGCCTTATTTTCTGCTGCATACCATCTACTTCCTCATTTCAGGTTCACTCCTGTTCTCATTTTTCTACCATCCATGATTCCATTTACCATTCTCGAACGTTATTCTATATAAGAGGCAAGCGGTTACAATGAATGAGGCGCATATAGTATTTTGACTTGACACTCTTGTTACAATGCGGATGGAATGCTTTTATTACGTCAGGTACCCACGCAGCGAGGCGGGACCTGTATCATGCTACTTACGACCATGATGATAGGATATTTTTTATTTTACAGTATCATCTAATGAAATCGTTATCAAGTGGAAAACAGGTCTGAACCTGACCAGCCTCTAAAGATTAAACAAGAAAAGGATGGCACGCATGATCACATACGTGCTACATACTTTGCCAAGAGAAAATGGGGGTGTGCATGCAACCAATGTCAAATGATGCATACAAGCGCAACACGGCCTCAGATCAAAGGGCAGAAAAAAAGGTCAGGCCCCGACCAGATATGCTCGAAGAGCAAGCAGATCAATGGGCGCTCCTTCGCCATGAGATAGAAGAGGAACCACAACAACCAATCGAGCGAGAACGATCAACCTGGGATCAACGGAATACAGAAGGAGATGCCATCTCTGTACAATCCCCATTTGCCCCTGGCTCACTCGAACCATCAACCCATCATGTGGACATTGTCGTGGTTGGCGTCGGTGGCGGTGGTATGAATGCCATTAATCAGATGATGAATACAAACGTTCGTGGTGTACGTTTTGTTGCCATGAATACAGACGCACAGGTTCTTGCACTCTCAAAGGTACCTGACCGCATTTGTCTGGGTCAACATCATACACGTGGTCTGGGCGCCGGGGGAAATGCCGCCATCGGGATGCGTGCAGCCACAGAGAGCGCGGCTGAAATTCGTGCTGCCCTTGGAGACGCGGATCTGGTGTTTATCGCAGCAGGCATGGGTGGCGGAACTGGAACCGGAGCTGCTCCGGTTGTGGCATCGATCGCCAAGAAGATGGGGGCATTGACAGTCGGAATTGTAACTCTACCATTTACCTTTGAAGGCACACGCCGCCGCCGTAGCGCAGAACAGGGATTAGAAGAACTACGAGCGGAGATTGATGCATTGATTACCGTTCCTAATGATCGCTTGCTCGGCACAATGGCACGTGAACGCAACCTTACCGAAGCCTTTAAGGTCGCGGATGATGTGCTACGTCAGGGCGTACAGGGCATCGCGGAAGTCATTAATGTACCCGGTATGATTAATGTCGACTTTGCTGACGTGCGGAGTGTTTTGCGTAATGCAGGAACCGCCTTGATGAGTATCGGTGAAGGATCTGGATCTAGCCGTGCCCAGCAGGCAGCAGAAGCAGCTATCGCAGGGGGATTTCTCAATGTCACCATTCAAGGTGCCAAAAAAGTCCTCTTCAACATCAGTGGTGGAGAGGATATGACCTTATTTGAGGTCAACGAAGTAGCAGAACGCATTGGCGAAGCCATTGATGATGCAGCAGAAATCATTTTCGGTGCCGTTATTGATCCAACCCTGCAAGACACATTACGTGTCACCTTGATTGCAGCCGGGATGGAAGATTTTCATACAACACGTATCGAAAACCATCGTACAGAGCAATTACAGAACCGACGTTTTTCACCAGCACGACCAGTACCAGTATCAGGAACCCAGAACGATGGACCCCACCATCCGGCACCACGTACGCTTCCACCAATTCGTTCAAACTCACCGCTGGAACCGCCGCAGACACAAATGCCACCATCCCTCCCCTCCTCCACCGCATCACAACGGCAACAGAGGAGTCTGGATGATCTGCGGGGCTTGCGGAGTATGGCCCGTCGTCAGGAATTACGACGCTACCATCTGCAGCGTGAGAATGATAACACGGTTGAGCCACCACCCTTTTTAAAACGGCCCGAAGCCGAGTAACCAGGAGATGTGGGCAAACAAGATACAGGTCTCATCCGTTCAATAGCAATCAAGGGAACGCTAGAACGAGATGAGACCTTTCCTAAAGAATCGAGAAAACCACCAGAGATTAGAATACCTTACTTACTCACTAGCACCATCCGAGGTTGTACGACCTCGTTCACCACCTTTTTTCCCGATGCGTGAATAGAACTCAGAACCTTGCTGACGCTTGGTTGACTCGCCGCCTTTCTTCCCGATCTCAGCATAAAATTGTGGCCCACGTTTTTCTTTCACCGTCTCACCACCCTTTTTGCCAATCTTCGAATAGAATTCCGGACCATATTTCTCGCGTACAGCTTGACCACCATGTTTGGCCTTTTGCGATCCTGGTTCAGGTCCACGTTTGTTGTTTGCCATAGAAAGTCCCGCCTCTCTTAAACTTCGTACCCACACATTTACCCAACATATCAGCGGTGAGACATCCTATATTCAGAACATCTCGCTGCTTCCCTACTGCGACTGATGTTCACGCGCTTGCGCCACACGATTAGCAACCAACGCCGCCGTGACCCCTGCGCCCACACCGTTATCGATATTGACAACAGAAAGACCTGGCGCACACGTTTGTAACATCGTAAGCAAAGCGGCAATGCCTTTGCCACCTAGCCCATAGCCAATCGAAGTCGGTAACCCGATGACAGGAACTGGTACCAGTCCGCTAACCACTGAAGGTAAGGCTCCATCCATGCCAGCAGCGACGATGATCACATCTACCTCATCTGCGAGAAGATTCCGCAATGGTCCTAATAATCGGTGTAAGCCTGCGACCCCAACGTCATAGATATATGTGATACGGCATCCCATCTCTTCCGCGATCAGTGCCGCTTCCTGTGCTACTGGAACATCTGATGTTCCTGCACTAATAACCCCCACGTGTCCCCCTGTATGTTTCTGTACATAATCAGGGTGATAGATAACCATAGCACGAGCCGCTTCAAGAAAACGAACAGTGTAGTCTTGAAACTCTTTCCGTAAAGGCTCAATTGAGTCTGGACGCAAACGACTGATAATCGCACGACCCGTGTTGGCAAGCAATCCATGTGCCATCGCGATAATCTGCGCAGTCGATTTCGTCTCGCCAAAGACAACCTCAGGAGCACCTTTCCTTCGCTCGCGTCCTCCATCAGGACGTGTTTGGAGCACAGATGATTGATAAGTAGAGCTTTCTCGTGGTGATTCTTGCTTCTCTTCAA
The DNA here is from genome assembly GCA_035493535.1 of Dictyobacter sp. Classification (GTDB taxonomy): domain Bacteria; phylum Chloroflexota; class Ktedonobacteria; order Ktedonobacterales; family Ktedonobacteraceae; genus Dictyobacter. The sequence goes on along the minus strand of DATJIE010000042.1, from coordinate 16,171 downwards.
CAAAACGAGTCTCCTCGTCCTGCTGCTCGGCCCCCTGCACATAATCCACTTTGTGCTCGTAAAGTCCTTCTCCGAGCATCTGGCTTAAGAGTTCGATTTGTTTATTGATTTCCTCATTCACAAAATTAACACCTCAAGTTAATCACTACCTATTGATTATCCATCTGCATCCTGTAACCAGTGACAGTGTAACACAGTCAAACATATTCAGCAAGCCAACGGCGGTATTTTATTACCATAAGTCGTGATTGATTACTTTTTAATCATTACCAGTAATCAGATCATTGTTCTCTTCAGCAATTTGACCTGCATCTCTTTACTCATGCTTGACTATACATCATTATGTCATTCGCTTGTACATAAGAGCCACCTACCTCAAAGTAGATTGACCATTATTCGTATAAACTACACGAATAATATGGTATACTGTACTCGAATTCCCTTTGTACATTATCTGCATTTATCATTCGTGTAGATTTTTTCACGCATGACATATGCTATGTTCACCTTTACAGATAGACAAATTCAATAGACGTCATTCCTGTTTCATGCTATAGAAATAGGATAAAACAGGAACATTACAAAAATTCAGAAGTACATTTTTCTTGTTTTATGAAAGAAATTTTCCTATCCTTACGGAGTATGACTGTAATTCCTTTCATACTCTTTGTATCCGCATGTAGTACAGTTACCTATCAAGCCAGACCACATGCGACTGTTACGATAGATCCGGCATTTCAGGCTATCGTAAGTCCAGAACCAACGCCTCTCTATCGCTGCGGAGCCTGGACATCAAATAATACACCAGATCTATATGGTACGATTACAATTTATGCGAAATTGACAAGCAATGTCCATGGTATCTCTGGCGCGACAGCACAAGGAATTGTCCATTTTGCCGATGGTGATGTTCCATTACAACAACGACCCATCAGTGACAAGGGAGGGTATGTATCATTTACGCTACCCATTCAGGGACGCCAACCACAATTAGTTGCGGCAACAATAGATATTTCATTCAATCTCAGTGGTAAAAGGATCCATTGTTCACAGGCATTCTTCACTCCCCAGTAGACAGGCCATTTGCTTCATGTGTGAAATCTTGTGCTGAACCGTTTATTCGGCATTCATGGCAAGACTTTCGGCATGGAGCAGACCCTTCTGGCAACCTGGACAAAAATGAGCACTGCGTTGCGCTATCACCATACGCTCAATCAGGGTACCACAACGCGAGCACGGTTTGCCTTCCTGATGATAAACATGTACATGATTGAAGTTATCACCAGCCTCACCCCACAGATCACGATAGTCATTAAATGAGGTTCCACCATGCTCGATACTTGATGTGAGCACCGAGACAATCCCTTCATGCAGAAGGCGAACTTCATCCTGAGTCAGACCGTTGGCAGGACGTTGAGGATGGATTTGCGCATAGAAGAGCGCTTCGTCTGCGTAAATATTGCCAACACCCGCGACAACGGTCTGATCAAGCAGCACTTGCTTGATGACGCTACGTTTGCTTGCTAACGCAGCCATAAATCCGGACAGCGTAAATGCATCGCTCAGTGGTTCAGGACCAAGACCGTGAAACGCTTCATCCTCGCGATCTTTGCTCCACAGTTCGATACGACCAAACTTGCGTGGATCGGTAAAGAGCAGGCAACGCCCATCAGTAAAATGCAAACTGACACGGCAATACCGTAACTCTACGTTACTACTATCACCAGTACTCCCCGCCGCAACATCACTATAAAATGTCGGCCCCTTGGTGTTCCAGGCCGCAAGATCCTGCTCACGTAGAGATGTATCAATGCGCCACCCAGACGGTAACAACAAAAAATTCCCTGTCATACGACGATGAATCGAGAGAAACAGATCTCCACTGAGATCGAGCAGGAGAAATTTTCCACGACGGCGTACTCCCTCGATCCGTCGTCCAGCAATTTCTGCCTGGAAATCAGGTAAGGTTGGATGGCCGATGGTGCGCTCCCAGAAAACTTGTGCCTCTTGAAGCGTTGCACCAACCACGGCTACGCGTAATTGCCGTGCGGTATACTCAACTTCTGGTAATTCTGGCATACTATATATTTATCTCCACCTGGATATAGAGCGGCTTCATGCGTTTGCATACTGCGCTATAACCAGTATATTGTGATTTACTCTTTGTTTCCACAAACCCATTGCGATAATCTCTCTACCATAGGTATCTGGCATCTATCAATACGCAAAGTCAGGGAAAACATTTCCAAGTTCCACCAGCAATAGCATACCATAAGTCTTCTATTTTGACTGTCTTTCATCCACATTTACACTTATCATGGAAATACATCGTTGTAGTAGTACTTCTAACGCCCATAATCTCAGAGCTTCTGATCACTCTTTTGGCCTACCTTTCCCGCGAAAAAACAAGAAATCTATTTTGTAGTACCGATTTTTCCATACGAATATATCAACCATCCGAATGGAATTGCTGCTTGCTTCTCAAGACTCTGTAACTGTAGAGCACCCACAAAAATGAGAGAAAAGTAAGTACTACAACGACCCAGCAGATGAGACTGATAGTCACCATTCCCTTAAACAGATATAGGATAGCGATAATAACACATCCAACAGTAAAAACACCCAGCACGACAACACTCACTATTGGAGGTATATATAACCATGACCACTGTTTTCTCATCGTGTGCTCCTTGCCCATTTATTTCTGCTTTGTATACGTCATGACCCACCTTCTTCGATAAGTAACCAATTCCATATTACAAAATAAAAAACACCCGGACAATATATGTTCGGGCGCTATCAATATGCACAGGGCAATTATCATACTTACATCACGGTTGAGCAAGCTCCCAGGCAATATATCCCGTCTCGGTATCCTCAACCAGTATATCAGCAGGTAATGCACCTAAACGATGGACGGACCAGACATCACCAGCCGCGCCAGCAAAATTACCAATCGTCGCGAACAACGCATAGGAGGCCAGACCAGGAGCAAGCAGCGTAAAAATAATGCCGGCCAATGTAATCACCACAAGCGGCCCCAGACCAACCACCAGATACGCATTACGCAGGAAAAGTTGATGCCGCGCACCACAATAAACAGCCAGGGGCAATTTTGTCCCGAAATGGGGTTTGCCACCCCAGAAAGCAAACAGCGCACCATGAATAAGCTCGTGTAGCAGCAGAATGAGACCATAGCCGAGCACATTCACAAGTATCCAGAAAAGTACCTGCATCACCGTGAGGTGTATCAACCAGTGATGCGTATGCCAGAAATAGACAACAAAAGTGAGCGCAACAAAAAAGATGCCACTACCGATAAGCATGTACAGGCTCAAACGCGCTAATGGCAGCAGTTGCTCCTGCTCAAGCAACGCCAGTTCATCACGTTTATATAAACGACCAGCATCTACCTGCGCCTGGATACGCTGTCGTCGCTGTGGCTGATAACGGTCAACAAAAAGCAAAGACATTCTATATATACCTCTTGTATTCCTTATCTTACCACACAACGAGACAACGACAGACAGTAATCCTATTCCTGATCAGAAGCCCAGGATTCTGGTGGCAGATCCAATAAATACTGCTCGATACTCTGCCATTCCAACTGCTCCGCCTCGGTATTCCTCAAACGACGGCCATCGCTGGTCTGTCCCTGCATACGCTGTAAAACACGTTGCCGAAACCCGAAAAAAGATTTCTGTTGCACTTTTTGTGGTGGCATAATATGTAATGCAATCTTGTCTGGTTCATAAAACTCATCTGGATGAAACGCCAGCGCGACCAGATTGGCATAGCCTCGAACAAGTGATAAACGCGCTTCGGGAAGAAAATAATCTATCTGTGTACTCGATAATGACAAACAACCAGCAACATGGCAGGCCCGCATAATAGGACAGGAAACCGCGCTCACCTCATGCTCGCTCTGATACACAGGCAAAAATGTCTTATTTGTTTTGAGATTGCCAATATGTTCAAGGCGGCAAGAAACCGTTACATGTCCAGCCAGTGACTCAGCCCCTAACAGGAGTGCTTTTTCCTCTAAATCTCCCCCCCAGGGTGGAGTACCCAATCCAACACTTTCGCGCAAACTACGAATTTTGCCATCACGTGGGGGCATACAACGCACAATGGTAATTGACATACCAACTTGCTCGGAATCTAATTGCCTCAAAGCCTGCTGCAATACCATACGCGAAATATGCCAGAAACGTAGTAACTCTGGTATACTGGCACAAGCGTCCAACACTTCCAAAATAAACTTATAGGGAATCTCTTGATCTATCGTATCAATATCAACATCCGATACATCCGAAGCAGAATTCTCCAACATTGATTGCATCTGTAAGCGTTGTGGTTTCGGTAAAGAACGAAGTAGTTGCCGTAAATTATGCGGTCGTGGATTTGATTCACCATTTACCCAGCGCATTAGCGTCACCGAATGAACACCAATTTCCGTCGAAATACGATCACGTTCACCTGGATTGCTAATGATAGAGCCAAGAAATTCACGCCAATCCATTGACACCCTCCAATACAGTATGGGCACAACCTGTAATATTCTGCCTGCACCGGTTGTAACAACATCTTATATTAACATATAAGATGCAATATGTCAAAATAAAGCACAGGCAATGCAAAATATATGCAAAGACGTATTGATTGCATCGCAAACACACTGTTAGCATATCCTCTTACATCCAGACGTATCAACCGCACAAGCACATAAAATTGCCAATAAAACCTGAAAAAAACCTCACTTATAAAGCATCTGGAGTGCTTCCCGTCGCCATCAATTCATGATATGATGTAGCTCACGATACTATACGCATGTAAAGGATGCATAATGATTGATATTTGTCTGCTTGGCACTGGTGGTATGATGCCGCTTCCCGGACGCTGGCTCTCCTGTGCGCTGGTACGAAGTGGTTCAGCCCTGACACTCTTTGATTGTGGTGAAGGGACGCAGATCCCCTGGAAATCTATCGGCTGGGGCTTTCGCCAATTAGGTGCCATCTGTCTCTCACATATGCATGCTGATCATGTCGCGGGCCTTCCTGGAGTTCTCTTTATGGTTGCCCATGCTGGTCGTACAGAACCACTTGATATTTATGGTCCGGCGGGAACAAATTACGTTGTGGAAGGATTGCGGCGTATCGCAGCAGAGCTACCATTTCCTATCATCATTCATGAACTGCAAGGGGGAGAAACATTCGCACTCCCAGGAGATTTACAGGGTACGTGCGCACCCGCAGCTCATGGTATTCCCTGCCTGGCTTACCGTGCGAACTTTGCCCGACGTCCAGCCTTTCAGCCAGATAAAGCGCGAGCACTGGGTCTGCCAGTGCAATATTGGTCACATCTCCAACGCGGCGAAACAGTTGAATATGAAAAACAGACTATTACACCGGAACAGGTCTTAGGTCCACCTCGCCGTGGGATCTCCTTCTCCTACATTACTGATACACGACCAACACCAACCCTGACCGCGCTGGCTCATGATGTCGATCTACTGGTCTGCGAGAGCATGTATGATGATCAGGCTGATCTGCCCCTGGCAAGAGAACATGGACATATGGTATCAACAGAATCGGCAGGGATCGCGCTTGACGCTCACGCGCAGAGCCTGATCCTCACCCATTTCAGCCCAAAGGTATATGATCCAGGTCAGGCCGAAAAAGCGGCACGTCGCGTTTTTAAGAACACCAGTGCCGCTAAAGATGGTATGATTATTTCGCTCGATTATCGCGATTAAGCCTTTAGCCTGCTTCAGACAATTGCTTCGCATCTGCGCTGGAGATCTGAGTAGCAATTGTCCCTGGCTCGCTGGAAGATTGTACTACAGGCGGATTTTTTCGCAGATGGGTGTCGAAAAATTCCGCAACTTTACTGACGTACGCAGCACGATCAGCAAAATATGCGCCACAATGCTCAACACCATCAACAATCCATAATTCTTTAGGCTCATTAGCCGCTTTATATAAACGTGGAGCATCCAGAGGATCAACGATGGAATCGCCGGTCCCGTGAATAATTAGCACTGGACGTGGAGACAAACGCGCGATGTCACGTAGCGGTTCAACCTGATTCAGATGGTATCCGGCACGTAACCACAATAAAATGTCCGTAACCCAGCTAAACAGGAAGAAGGGCAGATGCAACGTACGGTGAACCGCGTATTCAATCACACTACGATGTGTCGCGAAAGCGCTATCCGCAATCACAGCTTCTACTTCCGTTGTACGTGCAGATCCCATAATTGAGATAGCCGCACCCATTGAATATCCCAACGCGCCAATTCGCGCCTCCGGCGCACGCTGGCGTGCATACTGGATCGCACCCAGGAAATCGTTCAGTTCACGATATCCCAGAGTGACTGGTGAACCAACCACAGTCCCATGCCCATAATACTCAAACATCAGAATATTATGCTTCTCGCGCCAGAGAAGTCCACTCAACCCCAGTACATCAGATTTACTGGACCGATAGCCCGGAGAAAGCACTAATGTACTTGTCGCTTCAGGATGAGGAATATACCAGCCATTGACAGAATGATTGCCATGAAGAGGAGGAAAAATAACTTCTTCAGCAGGAATACCTAACTCAAAAGGACTGAAGGTAAACAGGGAAAATATTCCGAGGCGTTTTGGCTTGATGAGGGTCTCTACAATGTACGCACCTACTCCGACAATAGCGCTTGCAACCCCTACTGCCCCTCCCAACCCACCAATTATAATACTTTTTAGAGAAGGACGTGGCGGACGCAGATTCGATATCTTAAACATATAAAATCTACAGACCTTTCTACTTCGGGCACCTTACCATAGTGATAGAGGCAATCTTACTATATTCATAATAATACAACAAAGAACTGTCCATAAATAGTCCCGTTTTAGCAATAAAATGAATAATTCACAGCTTTTCCACACCCACCCCTCACATTTTTTCACTTCGCAGTGCAATACAAGCTGATCTAACTCATGCTTCACTTCTTTAACGTTCTACCCATCTGTAAAGACGCACCATAACTATTCCATAAAATTATCGAAAATATAAAATATATGAATTGGAATAATGTATCATTTTCGTATACACTATGAGTAATGCCAGTAGACGTTAAAAATAGACGACTACGAGAAAGCTCATATCAGGGTTTACATGGCTATATTTATGTATTTTAATGTGGCGTTACCAACACACCACCTTCAAATATATCGCCTCATTTTATTCCTACAACAATCAATAAAGAGGTTAATCGATGAACCAAAACATGCAAACGCCGACAAATGAAAATGCAACAGTGCCAGCGCTAGAAAACGGAGGTGGCACTGCACTCACGCAGTCGCACAATAAAGAGACCCAACAACAGAATACATCCGCAATCATTATTGGTTGGATTTTACAGGGCGGTGTCCTCATCAGTTCTGCCGTGGTCATCCTTGGCTTAATAATCCTATCAATCCGCACAGGAGGACCAACCGTAGCAAGCCTCCTGGCTTTTCCACATTCTATTCCACAGCTTGGCACGGATTTACGACAATTCCAGCCAGAAGCCATTATTACAGTGGGTCTACTTCTCCTTATCGCAACACCAGTTATCCGTGTAGCAGCCTCCATTGTGACGTTTGCCATTGAGCATGACAGGAAATATGTCGTTATCACAACGCTCGTTCTCATCATTCTCCTGATCAGTATCTTTTTCGTGAGCAGCACTGATACGGCACAACACTACAGTGCGTTCGGTTTAAGCTTTGCATACACTGATATGCTCTTTATCTTCCTGGGTGCAATCGTCGCAGGTTTACTCGGTTCACTGGTTGGACTGGGTGGTGGTGTACTGGTTGTGCCAATGCTCACATTGGTCTTTCATCTCCCGATTACCTTCGCCATTGGAGCAAGTATCATCTCTGTCATCGCTACCTCCAGTGGTGCAGCAGCAGCCTACGTACGCGATCATATCAGCAATATGCGTGTTGGTATGTTTCTGGAACTGGGCACAACTATCGGAGCTATCAGTGGTGCCTTCATTGCTGGTCTGTTAGCTCCAAACTTGCTCTCCATCATCTTCGGTATCATTCTGGTCGTCTCAGCGGCCCCACTGGTCTTTAAAATCGGAGAAGAATTACCTCATGGGGTCAAAAATGATCGCTGGGCCAACTGGCTCAATCTGGCAAGCACATATCCTGATCGCCGTCTGGGGAAAGAGGTATCCTACGAAGTGACGCGTACGCCCTTTGGTCTGATTATGATGTACGTTGCTGGCGCGATCTCCGGTCTACTCGGTATTGGCAGTGGCACCTTCAAAGTCGTCGCTCTTGATACCCTCATGCGCCTGCCGCTCAAAGTCTCAACAACTACCAGTAACTTTATGATTGGTGTCACAGCAGCAGCAAGTGCAGGCATCTACTTCTCACGTGGTGATATTCCCCCACTGGTTGCCGCACCAGTCGCATTGGGCATTCTTATTGGCGCTCTGTTAGGGGCACGTCTGCTACCACGCATCAGCAACAAATCTCTCCGTATCCTTTTCCTGATCGTGATGTTGATCAGTGCCATTGAGATGATCTTACATGGGGCAGGATCTGGTGCTTTCTAACCATCACTACGCATAGTACTACAGAAACTTGCAAATACAATAAAAACAAGGAAATCACGTCTTTTTACAAAAAAATGATGCGATTTCCTTGTTTTTATTGTATTATTACATTGCAACGTATCTGGCAAGCTTCGAATACATTTTCATATTCATGATGCTGCCTATCATCCAAACGTTATTGACTGTATACAAATAAAAAATACTTATCAGTATACGATAAGTGATTTTTCATTGTATATGTATGATTAAAGCATGGTAGATTCAAGGGATAGAACATACGTGAGAGAACACATATGAAACAGACGGCACCTTCATCCTTGAAAAACTTTCCTTCAAAATGGCTCCTTCCCATTTTTGGATTTCAGCTCTCGGTAATAATAACCATACTGAGCAGCATCATTTTATTCCAACGCCACATAGAAATGAGCATTTCCACAGCCATCATTAGCCTTGGCCTTGACCCTGTACGTACTCAGTTGATTACAACGCTACTACTCACAGCAGCGACAGCAACCATCAGTGCCGCATTAACACGCAAGAAAGCAGGAGCTTTTATAGGAGGCGGTATTGTCTTCTGCTTTTTCTACCTCATCCCTTTCGTTCAAACACAACTCAAACCAATCTATGATCCTGGTGGTCAACGCGAACCACTCAATAGCGTCAGGCTGGTCCAGACCAGTATCATCTTGCTGGCGCTGGGACTACTCAGTACCCTGATTGGTATTGGCGTCGGCCAGATATTCGGGGAAACAGTATGCTCACAGCCCTATCGAGCGCTATATGCCCTCTATCAGCACCTGATCTTGAAATTACGAAAAAAGCCAGCAGACTCAGAACAACAACACGCAACCAACAAAATAACAGCACGCCATAGCGCAACATCTCCGTGGAGACTTGATGGTTGGTTATTAACATTTGGCGTTATTGCAATGATTCTCCTTGCCATACATTCCAGCGATCTTTTCCTGTTTTCGCCCGATGTTGGCATTCACACACAACCACGCTTCACAGATAGTCAGGGGCGGAACATCGTTGGAACGGTCATCCAGAGTACACTGATCAGCCCGGCACTAAACGGGCAACGCCGACCATTTCTGGTCTATCTTCCTCCTTCCTATAAAACACCCCAGGGTCTGCATATGCGTTATCCAGTGCTCTATCTCTTACATGGGACACCGGGAAAAGATATCGACTGGATCACTGGCGGTAAAGCAGACGAGGCAGCGGATAGTCTGATCGCAACCAAAAAAATTCCAGAGCTGATCATGGTCTTTCCCGATGGCAATGGTAGAGCAGGAACAACCAGTGAGTGGGGCAATAGCGCAGACCGGAAACAAATGATGGAAAACTTCCTGGTCAACGACCTTGTGAAATACGTCGATCAACATTTCCGCACAATTGCCAATCCGGCGCACCGAGCGATAGGAGGATTATCGGAGGGAGGATTCGGAGCCATGAACATTGCCATCCACCACCCCAATCTCTTCGACTCTGTCATCTCATTGGGCGGCTATTATCGTGCGGAAGGACTCATCTGGGGCGCCAACCAGACATATCATAAATTAAATAGCCCCATGTTTACTCTACCAGCAACAGAACAGGCATGGAAGCTGCACATGTTTCTGGGGGCGGCTACCAAAGATCAACCATATTATCACGATACTCAGTTATTTATGGCAGAACTCGCAAAGTTGCATATCACCTATCATTTTGATCTACAACAAGGCTATCACTCATGGCATGTCTGGCAACGGCAAATATACGACGCCTTGAAATGGCTCCATTGGGATATGACCAATGGAACGAAAAAGCCAATCCCTCTCCCACAGACAAAGCTACCCAAATTAGCGTAGCAACCTGACCTCTGAGGCAAGATACCTGTTTTGTTGGTATCTTGCCCCCACAACGAGGCCATTTCCTCTTGACATCCGTCTGAAACTGAATCATAATTCAATTATGAATGGTATTTCAGATTTAGATGTGACAACTGATAAGAAACAACCACGTGGAGCTAAACGTCGAGCACGCACGCGGGCAGAACTTCTGGCGGCGGCCCGTCAGGTATTCGCCAACCATGGCTATCACGATGCCAGCATTCAAGACATCACAGCGATAGCTGATGTTGGTGTCGGGACATTTTACCTTCATTTCCGTGACAAAGAAGAAGCCTTTACGATCCTGATTGATGAGGCTTTGCTGATTATAGAAAATCAGGTCGTCTCGGAGGTAGCAGAGCATCAGAAGTTTTCGCTCGCAGTGATCATACGCTCGATTCTTACGCATGCATACGAACAGCGCGATCTTTTTCGCATAGCGCTCACAGGCAAAGAAGTCCCCTCGCGAGCACTACGTATCGAAGATCAAATCGCCAAAGGACTAACACGCGCCCTTGATAGAGTAACAAGCACTGATCTCCAGGGCTATAACATACCGTTACTGGCACGACTAATCACTGGTATTATCGCGCAAGGTATTAGCTGGTGGTTTGATATGAGTGCTCCAGATGTCACACCGGAACAAATGTCAGAGCAGATTTTGCAATTACTACAACATGGTCTTCCTGCTTCGCTATTCGCAGACGAACACGCGGAACAGGAATCAGGCACATAGCAGTACCACCCACCTCACTACGATTAGTCATGATGACATTAGTGAATAGATCCATTGTTGTATTTGTGATTCACCAATAGTTCAGGAAGAAACTGGGCAACGTTTTCCCCAACTGACGCATATCATCCCTGAAAAACAAGATTTTGGGTATGACTTGCCCATAATGAGGAGGATCCTTTTCTATGACTATGCAGGAACATCTTCAAGAAATACCACAGCCGAAAGAAAAACCCATTGTCGGTAACCTGTTAGAACTTACAGGCGGCACCCCTATACAGAAAATGATGCAGTTAGCAAAAGAATACGGCCCTATTTTTCAGCTTTCTTTTCCTGGTCGTCAACTCGTAGTGGTCTCGGGCTATGAACTGGTCAAAGAACTCTCTGATGAAACTCGTTTTGATAAAAAAATCTGGGCACCACTTCAGAATGTACGTGCATTTGGTGGTGACGGTCTGTTTACCTCATGGACCACTGAACCAAACTGGCAGAAAGCCCATAATATTCTCCTGCCAAACTTTGGCAGCAAAGCACTGCAGGGATACTTCCCGGCCATGCTTGATATCGCGGAACAACTCATTGGCAAATGGGACCGCCTGAATGCTGAAGACGAGATTGATGTGCCGAATGATATGACACGTCTTACGCTGGATACCATTGGCCTCAGCGGTTTCGATTACCGCTTCAACTCTTTCTATCGTGAAGATATGCATCCTTTTGTCCACGCGATGGTCGAGGGACTCTCTGAAGCCATGGCGCAAGGCCAACGCCTACCTATCGAAAAGAAATTAGCGATTCGTAAGAACCGTCAGTTTCATGCTAACATTGCTTTCATGAATTCCATAGTGGATCGCATCATTCAAGAACGTCGTGCCAGCGGCGAAGATCTGTCCCAGAAAAAAGATCTCTTGAGCTATATGCTTACTGGCACAGATAGGGCAAGTGGCGAACAGCTTGATGATCTCAACATTCGCTATCAAATCATCACGTTCCTGATTGCCGGTCATGAAACAACCAGCGGCTTACTTTCCTTCGCAATCTACAACCTGATGCACCATCCCGCAGTGCTCCGAGAGGCCTATGCTGAAGTTGATCGCGTTCTCGGTAGCGATCTTACTACCTTGCCCACCAATACCCAGATACATCAGTTACACTACATTACACAAATTCTGGAAGAGACGCTACGCCTGTGGCCGACCGCACCTGCTTTCTCTCTGTATCCACGCAAAGACGAGGAAGTCATCGGTGGAAAATACCTTGTCAACAAGCAACAAGATATCACGGTGCTGATTCCCACACTCCATCGAGATCCATCTGTCTGGGGTGATGATGCGGATGTCTTTGATCCTGACCGCTTCTTCCCTGAACGTTCAAAAGATCGACCAGACGACGCCTTTAAACCATTCGGAAATGGTCAACGCGCCTGTATCGGACGCCAGTTCGCGATGCAAGAGGGTGCGCTGGTCATGGGTATGCTGCTGCAACGCTATAAATTTATTGACCATACCAACTATCAAATGAAGATCAAAGAGACACTGACGCTCAAACCTGATAACTTCAAGATCAAAATCAAAAAACGGACAGATACCAATGGTACGGTGATTACTACGCCAAAGGTGGCTGAGATCAAAGTTGAAGAACATGCATCAGTGGTAAAACCAGAGGTACCCGGACATAATACGCCTCTCCTCATTCTATTCGGTTCCGATCTGGGAACAACTGAGGATACGGCGAATCGTATTGCCGAAGAAGGGGCTACCTATGGCTTTGCAACGTCTATAGCACCACTTGATGACTATACACAAAATCTGCCACAAGAGGGTGCGGTAATTGTTGTCACCGCATCGTATAATGGAACACCACCACATAATGCTGAAAATTTCTGCGCATGGTTACGTTCAGATGAACTCCAATCAAACGCCCTGCAGGGAGTAAAATTCACTGTTTTTGGCTGTGGTAGTCGTGATTATGCCGCAACCTTCCAACGCATTCCCCGCCTCATCGATGAGAAACTCGCGCAGGCTGGTGCGCAACGCATCTATCAACGAGGCGAAAGCGATGATCGCGAAGACACAGATGCTCAATTTGAGGCATGGAGCCAGCAGCTCTGGCGTACCCTCTTTCAAGAACTGGCAATCACGACGAAATTCCCTGACACCACCGACACGAATGCGGCCAATGCTGCATATGAAGTCGATGTGCTGCAATTACCACAGGAACATCCACTGGTTGAGACATTTCATGCTCAGACCATGAAAGTATTGGTCAACCGCGAATTACAGCACCATGACGACGCTCATTCCTCAGAACGCTCCACACGTCACCTGGAATTCGCGTTACCAGCGAACATCAACTATACACCTGGCTTGCACCTGGGCATTATTCCACGCAATAATCACAGACAGATCGAACGGATCATGCGCCGCTTCAACTTTACCACCGATACATACATCGTTTTGCATAAAAGTGATAAGCGCAAAACAAATCTGCCACTGGAAATGCCAATCTCGGTCCAGCACCTGCTCCGTGATTATGTCGAATTACAGGACGTTGCGAGCCGCAAACAGATCCGCACACTGGCAGATCATACCCAGTGCCCCCCGGATAAAAAGAAACTTCAGGCTCTCTCTGATAATGATAGTCTATATAAAGAAGAGGTTCTGGATAAACATCAATCGCTCATCGATCTGTTAGAAGAGTTCGCCGCCTGTGAGATCCCATTTAACGTGTTTCTCGAACAGTTATCAATGCTTCGTCCACGCTATTACTCCATCTCATCTTCCCCACTGGCTGAGACACATGTTTGTAGCATCACGGTGGCAGTTGTTGATGCACCGGCACGCTCAGGACATGGACAATACCAGGGAACCTGCTCAAATTACCTGAGAGAACTCCAACCCGGTGATGAAGTTGAAGCTTTCATTCAGAATACTCACTCTGACTTTATGCTACCGGAAAATCCAACCATTCCCATGATCATGGTTGGCCCCGGTACAGGATTGGCACCATTCCGAGGCTTCTTACAGGAACGAGAACAACACAAGATGCAGGGGACAGCGGTTGGGAAATCATTGCTCTTCTTCGGCTGTCGCCATCCTGAACAAGACTTCATTTATGAAGAGGAGCTAAAAGCGTTGGAGGCACAAGGCACTACAAGCATATTCACAGCCTTCTCACGTTGGGAGAAACAACCAAAATGCTATGTACAAAACCAGATTCTTGAACAGAAAGATCTCGTCTGGCAAGCCATTCAAGATGGAGCCTCCATTTATATCTGTGGAGATGCCCGCAACATGGCCCCAGGTGTGCAACAGACCTTCCAGAAAGTATACATGGAACAGACAGGGAAAAGCCAGTCAGAAGCCGCACAATGGATTACAGAACTAACAACAGCTAAACGCTATCTGGTTGATGTCTGGCCGGCATAAACACAAAAATATCGTAGCCAGCAGGAAGGATAAGGAATGAATTACGCCTATCCTTCCTGCTTTTTTTGTAGAGATAAAACAGCATCAAACGCCAAAAATCAAATTTATCACTCTTGACATCAGGAATTCACATCTTACACAATAAAATAGTGTAAAAAAAAGCAGGAGTGCTGCTTTTTTTTGCTCTCGACCTATTTTCACCACGTTACCTTTACTATTGGAATTTGGAAAGAGGTTTGGCATGGAATATACCCATCTTGGTCGCACAGGATTGAGCGTTAGCCGTCTCTGCCTGGGTACCATGAATTTTGGACCAGAAACCAGTGAAGCCGATAGCTTTGCAATCATGGATCGCGCTCTGGAGCTTGGTATTAACTTCTTTGATACCGCAAACGTCTATGGACGAAAACTCGGCGAAGGAGTCACCGAACAGATTGTAGGACGCTGGTTTGCGCAGGGCGGTGGCCGACGCGAGAAAGTCGTACTGGCAACCAAGGTCTACAATAAAATGGGAAATTGGCCTAACGAGTCACGTCTGTCTGCACGCCATATTCGGGAAGCTTGCGATGCCAGTCTGCGTCGTCTGAAAACCGATTATATCGACATGTATCAGATGCACCATATTGACCGCGATACCCCATGGGAAGAGATCTGGCAGGCGATGGAGCAGTTAGTCGCGCAAGGAAAAGTGCTCTATGTCGGTAGCAGTAATTTCGCTGCCTGGAATATTGCACAGGCGAACGAGATCGCACGTCGACGAAACTTCCTTGGTCTGGTTTCAGAGCAAAGCCTCTACAACCTGAATGACCGCATGATTGAACTTGAGGTACTACCAGTCTGCAAAGAATATGGACTTGGTGTGATCCCCTGGAGTCCGCTGGGTGGTGGCTTACTTGGTGGGGTACTCAAAAAGATCAGCGAAGGCCGTCGTGCATCAGAAGGTACGCAGAAAGCTATTGAGCAGAATCGCTCTAAACTGGAAGCATGGGAGAAGTTCTGCGCAGAACTGGGTGAAGAGCCTGCCAATGTCGCTCTTGCCTGGTTACTGAACAACCCTGTTGTCACAGCTCCAATCATCGGGCCACGTACACAGGCACAACTCGACACCAACATGCGCGTTCTGGACATCAAACTGACGGAAGAGCATCTGCAAAAACTGGATGAGATCTTCCCCGGACCTGGTGGACAGGCACCTGAAGCATACGCCTGGTAATTCATTCATATCCCTCTGTGAAAAAGGGATGTGAAGTAACAATAAAAATGCGTCAAGGTTCATTTTCCAACCTTGACGCATTTCCGTTATCTAGAGCAACCAGCCTCTGCCTGTAGCATCGCCAATAATAAAGATCCAACAGACAAGCGATCCTGGCGCATAAAAAAACTACCCGGACATATCCAGGTAGTTCAAAACGGAACCGACGGGATTCGAACCCGCGATCTTCTGCGTGACAGGCAGACATGTTAGGCCACTACACCACGGCTCCAACTCTTCTCGTTCGCTGTGCTCTCAGCACTGCTCACGTGCTAGATAATACCAGAT
>DATJIE010000041.1:0-12380 GCA_035493535.1 Dictyobacter sp. | reverse complement strand
TCAGCAGTCAATGACGATAATGGTTGGGAAAATGCGGTACAATTCATGACAGAGACTCCTTTCTGCTGGGATGAAATGTGATGTTTCCATCTTATCAGCTTTGGGAGTCTCTCGTCTCAGCAATAATTTTCAGACCCTGGTAA
Source organism: Dictyobacter sp. (assembly GCA_035493535.1). Lineage (GTDB taxonomy): Bacteria > Chloroflexota > Ktedonobacteria > Ktedonobacterales > Ktedonobacteraceae > Dictyobacter. Next base: position 12,237 of record DATJIE010000041.1, on the reverse strand, counting down.
AAAACAGTGCTCATGGTTGACTTTCTCACGTTTATCCTGTAAACTATACATATTATTTCCTCATACGCAAAGGAGCATATACTTGTAATCATGGACACAACACCTCAACAGTAGTACGCATATCCTGTAAATAATTTCCAGCACGAACACGCTGAAAAATGTTTTGATGGGCTATAGCGTTCCCCTTTTACTACTGCATATTGTGTCGATGATCAGGTTACTCGCAGATTCATCCACATCGGGCCTATTCCACGTTTACACTATCCCATGCAACATCTTTTCTCGCACCCTGATGCACCTTATAGACACAATATGCTACAAGCAGATAAACATAACATGAAATAGCGTTCAAGAAGAAATGAGGCGCATCTATGTTTTTAACAGTAAAAAACGTATCAAAATCTTATGGCGCACATACTATCTTAGATACCATCTCTTTTGTTGTACAAAAAACAGATCGCATTGGCATTGTTGGGCCAAATGGAGTTGGTAAATCCACACTTTTGCGCCTGCTGGTAGAGCAAGAAACAGCGGATTCAGGAAATATCCACTATGGTCCAGGGATCGAATTTGGTTACCTTGAACAGGCGATTACCAATCTTACAGAGCGTACACTACAGGATCTCTTGCAGGATGCGCAAGGACAGGTACACCAATTAGAGGAATGCATGCATACACTGGAACAGCGCATGGAGACGGTTCAGCCAGACCACATAACGGAACTGCTTGAAGAGTATAACACCATCGTCACCCTCTACCAGGAACGAGGAGGGTATGAAATGGAATATCGAACTGAGAGCATTCTCTCGGGTCTACGCCTCGATTATCTGCCTCGCACGCAACCACTCACAACCCTTTCAGGCGGTGAAAAAGCACGTCTGGGTATGGCAATGCTCTTGCTCCGATCTCCGGACATACTATTGTTAGACGAACCGACAAACCATCTTGACTTCGCCAGCCTGGATTGGCTTGAATCGTATCTGAACAGCTACGCAGGTGCAGTCGTAACGGTTTCGCATGATCGCCAGTTTCTGAATAAAATGGTCCGTTCCATCTTCGAAATTGATGAGCATACTCACCAATTAAAAATCTATACAGGAAATTATGATGCTTATGTAGAAGCAAAACATAGCGAGCGAAAAAAATGGTTGGAGAACTATGAACGCCAGCAGGAAGAGATAAAAGAATTGCGCAAACGCATCCGCCTTACTGGTCGCCAACTTGGCCATCCCAATCGTCAGCCCCGAGATAACGATAAATTTGCCCGACATTTCTTTGCTCAGAATATCCAGAGCGCAGTTGCCAGCAATGTTCGTGCTGCTCAGGTGCAACTCGAACGCATCGAAACTGATCCAATCCCCAAACCGCCAGAACTGTTACAGATCAATACAAATATCCAGACCAGACCATTGCAAGCGCAGGCCATCATTCGTCTCTCGCATGTCAGCAAATACTTTGGTGAACGCTGCATCTTCTCCAATATCTCATTGACCATTGCAGCCACAACACGTCTACTCCTGATCGGTCCCAACGGAACAGGCAAAACCACGTTGCTCAAACTCATTACCGGACTGGAGCAACCGGATCAGGGAGAAATTAACATTCTTCCAGGTGCGCGGATTGGTTATCTGGCGCAAGATCCAATCTCACTCGACCCTGGTATGACAGTCATCGATGCATATCGCTACGGCCAGATCGGCTTTGAAGAAGATTTCATTGGTCGATTGATAGGGTATGGATTGTTTCGGCTTGAAGACATACAAAAAAAAGTGGGGCAGCTAAGTATAGGTCAACAACGTAAACTTGAGATAGCTCGCATCATGGCACAGGAACCCAACGTGCTCCTGCTCGATGAACCAACAAACTACATCAGTCTGGACATCCTTGAGGCATTTGAAATCACCGTTCAGCAGTTTCCGGGTCCTGTGCTGGCAATCTCACATGATCGCTGGTTTATGCAACGCTTCGCAGGGGAAGAATGGCAGATTACTGAGGCCGGCTAACCCAACAATAACATCCGTTGAGAAGCAAAGGCGGATAGCTATAGATAGTATTGCATCTATCCGCCTATAAATGGAGAAAACAGACAACTACAACGTTTGCTGGGTATATGGTTCAAGATGATGAATTGTTTCACGAGCTTCCTTTTCCGGCAGAGGTAAAACAATGGTGAAAACGCTTCCTTCGCCAGGAGCACTCGCAACATCAATGCGCCCACCATGACGCTCTACAATCTGTTTCGATATATAGAGACCCAGGCCAAATCCGATACTTGAACCAGTTTGCACCTCAATGCCAGGAACACGGTAGAAACGTTCAAACACCATTGGCAACATCTCAGGGGGAATGCCCACCCCGGAATCGCGCACAGCGATACTATATGTATCATCCGTCTGTGTCAGCGACACATAGATAGGAATCCCATGTTGTGAATATTTTCGTGCATTTGATAACAGATTAATAATCACCTGTCCCATACGCTCAACATCAACATCAGCAAAGATCTCCTCATCAGTGATATCCAGATATATGGTTGGAGCCGGATTCGTGCCCACAATATATTCATCAACCAGACTACGACAGAGATCAGCGACATTGCAACTCTGACAATGGAGGGAAAACATACCAGTCTCAATAAACGAGATATTGAGTAAATCATTCACCAGCACTTCAATGCGCCGGATCGAATTTTCCATGCTTGTCAGACTGCTTACCTCTGGCGATTGCGCACGTGCCAGACGTCGGTGGAGTAACTGTGTCATCCCTTTCAAGCTAGAGAGCGGCGTTTTTAATTCATGAGAAGCCATGCTGATGAACTCATCCTTAGCAGCATTAGCCTCAACAAGCTCACGTGTCCGCTCCTGAACTTTCACCTCTAATGAGCGAGCGTGTCGCTCCAACGCCTGTTGTTGTTCAAGTACCTGATGTCGTAACTGATGAGTCTGAATAGCACGATGGAGTGCAGCAACAAAGTAATCGCGATCAATCGGTTTTTGAATAAAATCATACGCGCCCCCACGGAGAGCCTGAATAGCCAGATTGTGATCGCCATGTCCAGTGATCAACAACGTAGGGGTATCGGGCCAAAGCTCTTGCACATGGGCTAACAACGTCAAACCATCCATGCCAGGCATTTTGATATCGCTAACAATCGCATCGTACTCATAGTTACGAATCATTCCGACTGCATCAATAGCAGAATCGGTCGTATCAACCTTCACATCTTGCATCCGCAAGTACAAAGCTTGTGGTAATGCTTGTAGTAAAGCTGTATCATCGTCAACGATGAGAATATGTGCTTCGGTCATAGTTGGCAATTACTCATTTCGCGACTCGTCAAGTTTCAGTGGAAGCTGTATTCGAAAAATAGCTCCCTCACCGGGGTGATTCTCTACCATAATCGTGCCCTGGTGTTCCTTGATAATACCATACGTAATAGACAATCCCAGGCCAGTACCCGCGCCTACTTCCTTTGTTGTAAAAAATGGATCAAAGATCCGCTGCTCCAGACCCGCCGAAATCCCTGGACCGGTATCGCCTACGTTGATGTTTACTTCGTGTTCATGAGGATAGCACTGAATAGTAATGACTTTGTGCGATACGTCTGCCAACGCATCACGAGCATTCGTTAACAGATTAATAAAGACCTGTTCCAACTGAATTGCATTCCCCATCACCACTACATCATCCTGCGGAAAATCTAACGTCACCTCAATCTGTCGCAGACGCATTTGCTCCTGCATCAAAGAAATGGCACGTTGAATCACCTGAATTAGCGCAACAGGCTCGCGACTGACAGAAGCTGCGCGGCCAAAGGTTCGCAGGTGTGAGATAATTTCAGTCGCTTTACGCACCTGTTGCATCGCACTATGCAATTCCTGCAAAATACGCTCAGGCTCTGTATCAACGATCCCTAACTCAATCAGATCAATTGCATTCCCTACGAAAAGGCCAATATTATTGAGTGGATTATTCAGTTCATGGGCGACACCTGTAGTCAGTTCACCGAGAGTAGCTAACTTTCCTGCTTGTATTAATTGCTCTTGCTTCTCACGCAGTTCTAATTCCCGATGACGTACCTCCTCTGACGTTTCCTTGAGGTCACTCATAATATGAATCATCGCCTTACGGCTATTCTCAAGGCGGAGATTGGATTGATGTGTATCCTGCAAGATATGCATCAGAGCACGACGGGCATTATGCAAACCCTCAGACTGCTTCGCCAGACGCCGCTGGTCATGCTCATAATCCGCGAGAATATGAATCATCGCTTTACGCTGATCAGCAAGCTTACGATTCAACATGGTAAGATCGCTTAGAATATGAATAAAAGCCCGGCGACGTTCCTCACTTTTTTGCACACGCGCTTCAAGAACATGCTTCTCTTCGAGCAATTGCTCATAAGCACACTGCAACTCCTCCAGGCTTAACTCTTTATGATTCACTTTTTCTGGCAATGCACGTGGCACCAGAAGATTCATTTAATTGGTTCCTCGTGTTAATTTTTCAATTTCACGTCGTAAGGTTTCGATCTCTTTTTCTAACGCGATCATCTTAAGTTCACGACCAACAACAACTTCTTCAAACTTCTCCAGGTCAAGAATTTTTTCCTGCAATTCCGATTTGGACTCTTGCAAGTCATTCACAACCTTTTCATATGCACGCATATCACGCAGGATACCAATAGCACCGATTACCTTACCATCAGGATCACGCAAAGCCGATGCATTCAAAGTAGTTGGGATTACCTCTCCTGATGCACTAAGGGGGTTCAGGCGTGCATTTCTGGTCGCGCCACGTTCGATAACTTCTTTCAATGCGGCCAGAAACTCGCGAGTCTCCTCCGCACTAATGAAGCGTGACAAAGACTGCTCAATCACTTCATCTGAGCGAAAACCCAACAGTTCATAGACAGCGTCATTGGCTTGCAATATTTTCCCTTCCAGGTCGGAGACAAAAATCGGGTCTGGCGCGTTTTTAATCAGGCTATCAGAGAACGCACGAGCTTTATCCAATTCACGCATATCACGCAGAATACCGATGGCTCCGATTACTTTACCATCGGGATCGCGCAGGGCCGATGCATTCAAGGTGGTTGGGATCACTTCTTCTGAAGCAGTAAGAGGACTCAGGCGGGTATTACGAATCACTCCTTTTTCAATGACTTCTTTCAATGCGGCCAGAAACTCGCGAGTCTCTTCAGAGGAGATGAAGCGTGATAGAGACTGCTCAATGACCTCATCAGTCCTAAAGCCCAGCAGTTCATAGACAGCGTCATTGGCCTGTAGAATCTTTCCTTCCAAATCGGAGACAAAGATCGGGTCCGGTGCATTTTTAATCAGGCTATCAGAGAATGCACGGACCTTATCAAGCTCACGCATATCGCGCAATATACCAATAGCGCCGATCACCTTACCATCAGCATCACGCAGAGCCGATGCATTCAAAGTAGTAGGAATAATTTCGCCTGATGCAGTTAAAGGATTCAAGCGTGCATTACGTGTTGCGCTGCGCTCGATCACCTCGCGTAATGCAGCGGTAAACTCTCTGGTTTCTTCGGGGCTGATAAAACGCGACAGCGACTGCTCCAGCACCTCATCAGTGCGAAAACCCAGCAGTTCATAAACAGCATCATTAGCAAGCAATATTTTCCCTTCCAAGTCCGAGATAAAAATCGGGTCTGGCGCGTTTTTAATAATAATGTCAGCATCTAATGAGCCATGAGATTTGCCATTTGTTTCGCGGCCCGCAACTGAACCAGTTGGGACAAAGTTATCGAGCATGGGAGCCTCCCGCAATGATGAGCGCACTATATTTAAGAAGAGAAGCTACGCTGAACAGGAAATTCAACTGTAACGCTATGCGTAGAAGATGATATGTCGAAGGTGAAGTATCATCTTCCGCATCTATATCATCTTAAAGTGATATTGGAAAGTATAACAGAACTTTTTCCCTATACGCAAGAGTCAGAATCCAAGGATCAATCAACAAAGAGCAAGCGTTCAAATTTGTGCGTATGAACATCTATTCCTTTCCTCTATTATATAAAATCAAACGTAGAATTGGCCCTTTCACAGACATCTTTCCTATCAATAAACCCAGGCACAGATCAGGAACTCTGCAATATCTAAGCATCGATAGAGAAATATGAAAAAAAGGGCATAAACCCTCTTGACTTCTCGCAATAGATGCGGTATTATTCTTTCTGCGAAGAGCAAAACAAGCCGGTGTGGCGGAACGGTATACGCGTCTGTCTCAAAAACAGATCCCGAACAGGGTTGAGGGTTCGAATCTCTCCACCGGCATTACCCCTCTACTGAAGTCCTCCAATGTCTACTCTGAGCTCAAAATTACTTTCGATTGTCTCCCCAAACCCATACTTGTCTATTGTTGATAATCGTGTTTGCTGTCAATTTTGCTGTCAGAGTTTTGAGCGTAAATTGAGATACAATGCTGGGCCGACAACAGGTAATTGCTGTTGTCGGCCTTCATGCTAGAATTTGATAAATGACACATGACACCAAGACACTAAAATCACAATGACAAAACTGTAGTCTTCTTCTCAATAAAACCCACCTTTATAATATTCACGACCGCACAAACTGCATATAAACATAGTGAGTCAAGGCCAACCTCATTCTCAGACATGTGCCAAGAATAATTAATCTTTACCATTGAACATACTATCAAATGAAAGATTTCATACATAATTATGGTAAACTAGCCAAAAGAAATAGCAATATCAAACGAGGGGATTTAATGAATACGATCAAAGCTCTCTTTCTCGCTGCGAATCCTTCTATTACATCCAAGCTTGGATTAGACGAGGAAATACGATCTATCACGGAAAAAGTGCATTCAGCGGAACATCGTCATTCACTTGAACTTATTTCTGCATGGGCAATACGTCCTGACGATCTCTTACAATCACTGAATACCTATAAACCACAAATCGTTCATTTTAGTGGGCATGGGAGTCCCGCAGGAGAAATTGTCCTTGTGAATGGAGATAGGTTACCCAAACCAGTAAGCGCTCAGGCACTTAAATTCCTATTTACTACGCTATTGATCTCAGCACAAAAAGCTAAAGTGGACAGCCAGCATGTGCGAAACACTGGCAAAGGATCGACTTGCGATGCCTCAACCGTTCTTTGGCAAGCAGGACTTCCCCGTCGGAGCTGCTGCCAGTCCAGACAGCAAATATTCTTGAGTTCGACGCGTTTAAGCAGATTCCAGACCCCTTCCTGCGGGTTGAGTTCTGGGGCGTAAGCAGGCAACTGCTCCAGATGAACCCGTGCGGCTCCGCCTTTGCTGAGATAGTCTTTGACTGGCTGACAGCGATAAATAGGGGCTCGGTCCCAGATCACGAGCAGCTAGCTTGCCAGAAATCTCACGCCGTGAGCAACTGCAAAAAGCGAACCACATCGGGGCCTTTGTAGGCGTAGTCCTGGTAGTGCATGATGATCTTTCCTTTGGTGGTGATAGCACCCATCACCGAAAGGTGATCGCGTGTCAACTCCACTTTCAAGATGGGCGTCTGGCCGACCAGTGCATAGGTCCGCACAAGCATCGGCAAGAGAGAAAAAGCCGACTGATCTACAAAGACGATCGTCCGTTTTTCTTGCGCAGCCTTTTTTTCGCGCTGGCCACTGTTCTGCTTTCCAAGCTGCAATGGCGGTTTCATCGTGTTGGCTCGCTTTTTCGATGGTTTTTTGTCGACGTTGTTTCAAGGCACGAAGGAGACGACGACAATGGGCAGGATGATAGCTCACCCAGAATACGTGCTTCATCATGGCCGCGACCCGCGCTGCAGTCCAGACCTGACCACGAAATCCGAAGGCTTCGGCTCCTTTGGCCAGTTCCTCAGGCAATTGCGCCAACTGCTCTCTCGTCAGTTTTGGGGTGGCTCCCGGAGGTGGCTGATGCTTCAGCGCTTGCGCTCCCTGTATTCTCGCCTTTTTGAACCACTGGCTCACTGCGCCTTCACTGACGCCCAACGCTTCGGCGATGTCTTTTTGTTTCCATCCGGCTTCATGCAATTCCCATGCGCGCATGCGTCTTGCTTCGCGCCAATCAGTTGGAGGTGTTGATTTCTTGCTCATACCTCCTTCTATCGGCCCGTCAGACCGATCACTTTCCTTTTCTTTGCTGAGATCAATAGCACAATACCCTACCATTCATTAAAGTAGGTTAGAATGCGGGGCGCGAGTATGTACTACTCATCGCTAAAAAAAAGAGGGAATGAAACTGAATGATAGAAGACAAAAAACCAGTGTTTCCCAACTAGTTATCATATCCCATCCTTTAGATGCATTGCTATCTGAATAGATACATTCTCTCTCAATACTGTGAAGTACATCATTACATGAACCCCCTTCTTATGGTATCTTTCTAGCATCGGAGGAAAAGAGAGCAACAAAACAAGTGCGTACTGCTCTCTTTGAAAACGGTGGAAACGAGATCAGAAGACGACAGGATATGAGAAAGAAAAGCATATGAAACACAACAACCGTCTTTCCAGGCTCAGCGGATTGCTATTCGTTGCGCTTGGGTGTTTTATCAGCGCCTGCTCAACCACGAGTAGCAACGCTCCCACAAATAATGTAGTAACTACCAGAATAGGGGTGACACAAAAGAGTACAGGGATACAGACGCCATCGACAACAACAAGCAATAGAACGGCTCTGCCTACACAGCCACTAACTCAGATCCGGATGACGGACGCCATGCACGGATGGGCATTAGATAAAAACAGCGTGTTGAAAACATCAGATGGAGGAGTATCGTGGATCAATCTCACTCCTAACGGAGCTATCGTAACCCCTGCAACGCAGGCCGAGTTCCTGAATGCGCAGGATGCCTGGTTTACGATGCCGAATGAGCATGCGAACACCGTGACGATGTTTTATACAACCACCGGTGGCACGACCTGGAATCAGAGTAGTATTTACGAAGCATCTCCTTTGGGAATAGCATTGACATTCATCAATAATCAGATTGGCTGGTTCGAGGTGTCTCCGGGAGGTCCAGGAGCTGGGAGTGAACCGGTTGACATTTTCAGGACCACCAATGGTGGTATGACCTGGAAGAAGATCGCTAGCTCAAGTGATCCACAAAGTGGCCTGCCAACAGGCGGCGACAAATCCGGGTTGTCATTCACAGATGCTCAGACCGGCTGGGCAACGGGTACCGTCGCCTCAAATGCCCCCTGGCTCTATGTCACCCATAATGGTGGTATCACCTGGAGTACACAGTCAATAACGGGTATTACGAGCAATGCTCATACATGCTACCAGACAACGCCTCCGGTGCTTATGATAACGCCTCCAGTGCTCATTGGCACAGAGGGTTTCTTGCCGATGACCGTTGGCATTTCTTCGTCGCCCTGCAATGTCCAGCCCAGCACTGTCCTGGCAAGCACCACAGATGGCGGCAACACCTGGTCAATAAATGGACAGATGATTGCTCCGTTCCAGTCGAGCAACCTGTACGTTGTGAACTCGCTGTTTGCCTGGGCCACCGATCAGAAATCGGGCACTCTGTACCAGACCCAAAATGGAGGCAAGAGTTGGCAGAAAATCGCAAGCAACACCGGTCTCTCTGGTCCGATGAGTTTCGTCAATGAGAATACGGGGTTCGCAACCGGTCAAGCAGATCAAACCATCCTCAAACGCACCAATGATGGCGGAAAGACCTGGCAGACTATCTCGTATCAGATCCATCGATAACATGATGAACATGATCGGTAGGAAAATGGTGAGGGTGTGTTTTCAAAGGTGAGGGATGGAGATGATCTGAGTAACGGCTCCAATACAACAGTGACACAGACAAAGCGTAGGAAGAGAAAGGGCTGGGAACCTCTTGCATAAAACACTGCAAATTAGCTCTCAGTTCCTCTCCAGGCACTGACGCCGCTATCGTATCGGTCTGCAACTATCGGCCAGTGACCGAAGCACTTTGGCAGATCTTACCAAAAACATCCTGTTTGCATCACAAAAAATAATCCCTTCAATGATTTTACGATGATCAACTGCCAGGCAGTCCGCTCATGGTTTCTGCGATGGTAAGAATAGGCACAATCGTTCCCAACACTTCTCAGTCAATGCAGACACACCCAGTAATCAGAGAGGCTCCTCTCCCGTTAGATGTCCAACGATTGCACCTAGAGCAAGCAACATTGTCTCTGACAAGTGTCTCGTTCCTGCTTGATGATGCCATCGAAAGCACAGTCACCACAACTAACGAATGCATACTTCCAATTCACCCAACAACGCGTTGACTATCCAACGCAGTTCGGTAATACTCGGTTGGATACCCTCTTGCCTGGCACTACTTTTTTTTTACGCATCGGCCTGTGCACGCGGCACTACCAGGATCTCGTAAGCCAGGAACGCAAGAGTGACAGGGCGGTATCAACCACGAAAACCTCCCACCTCGTACTGATCCAACCCAACCTCTCATTTGGTTTGTTCATAGGCTTCCTTGATCCGCCATCAGCTTCCTATCGCTCTTCCAATAATACATCTCTGTATCTCATACTAATTCTTTCTATTTCTTATTTGCTTATTTTAAAATACATCTTGCTTTATTATAAAATTTATATTAGTACACTAAGTTTGCACATTTCCAAAAGACCGCTTACGCAGCCAAAAGAGCAAAAATTTGTTCGTTGGTGGCCCCTTGACGCACATGGTCAGAGATCCACGTCACGAGCAAGCGGTGATGGATCTGCTGGAGATCCCGTTTCGCTTCACCCAGAGTGACATGGCGTTGCCATTGGTGCTGCAGCCAGCCACGATGCTCCTCAACAAAGGAAAACGCGATCCAGCACAAGCTCCAGTAGCGGAGCAGTCCCTGAGCACTCATCAATTGATAGTGATCAATGCCGAGGAGTTCTTTGACGTCTTCAAAGAAGACCTCAATGTCCCAACGACTCGCAATATGTTTGAGCAGTTGCTCTACGTCCGCTTGCAGGTCGCTCGAAGCCCAGAAGCGGACCGCACTCACGGGATCATCCAGATGCTGGCGAATGATGACGAGTTGACAGCGATACAAGCTTTTGACCGCACTGTTCACGGTATGCACCCAGACCGGATGCTCTGAGTTGCGTGGCCACGCGTAGCGCACGAAGGCCGTGTCAGGCAAGCTCTCCACATAGGCGGGAAGCTTCTGCCAACACCAGCCTTGCGGCGAGTCCGCATCAGGGATGCGCACCGAGCGATTGCTGCGCAAGGCTGTCGTAATCAAAAATCCACGATCGCGGGCAGTTTTCCAGATCGCTTTGGCACTGTACCAGCTATCGAGCAGGACGTGAGTCACCGTCTCCTGGGGCGGCTCGAATTGCTTGATGATCTCAATCATGATGGCAATTTTGCTCTGGAAGGGAATGCCTTCCTGCTGACAGGTCACCTGCTGGCGATAGAGACGAGGCTGGAGAGGGAAATGCTGTCCCAGCAGGACATACAGGCACTGCACCAACGCATGTCCTTTGACCCGCTGGTTTTGCTTGCTGTCATGATGGCGCCCCAGTCCTTGCATCTTCACGCCTTTAGGCTTGCCGATCGTCGAGTCATCGCCAATCAAATAGCCGGTCACAAAGGGCTTGCGAGGACGACCTCGTCGAACGGGTTGCTGCGCACGCTGGCGTGAGAGATCCTCTTGCAATGAGAGTTGCTGCGATGCGACAAAACGAGACCAAGCCAATGCGTGTAATGGCTTTTGCTCCCAGGGGGCACGAGCCAGAAAACGACTGAGGCTGGCGAGACTTTTGCTGCCAGCCACTGCCCGTTTGAAGTGCAACAGCGTAAAACCCTGCGAACTGACGATCAACGCAAGCAACACGGTGACGAAGTGCTGATATTGCGGACGCGAAAACAACGTCTGCCAATTTTCCAGGTACTGGCGAAAACGCGTGTCTAGACATACAATAGGGTGTGGCATGGCTGACTCCTGACAAAAGATGTTGTTTGTTTTTTTCTTTTGTACCATGAGTCCTCCATGCCTTCAATCTTTTTACCCATTTGGAAATCTGCAAACTTAGTGATTAGTATTCTTATGCATATATCCATATTATAAGAAATATTTTTAACAATATATCCCACATTCCGCAGTTTACTGAGAGAAAAAATAAAATTGTTGATAGTGAGAACCAAGAAGCGCGAGGATGTGCTGATGAACCGCTTGCAGGCGCAAAACCAGCGATTGGGTGTTGGAGCCAGACTGAATATGGAGCAATTC
>DATJIE010000040.1:0-21837 GCA_035493535.1 Dictyobacter sp. | reverse complement strand
GTACGAGAGGACCGAGATGGCTTGACCGCTGGTGAGCCAGTTGGCCTGCCTGGGCCAGAGCTGGATAGCTACGTCAAGAAGGGATAAGCGCTGAAGGCATCTAAGCGCGAAGCCGACCCCAAGATAAGTTGTCTCATTGTTTTTCGGAGCAATAAAGATCCCAGGAAGATGACCTGGTAGATAGACGACGAGTGGACGCCTGGTAACAGGTGCAGCGAAGTCGCCCTAATGATCGTACGGCTTGTTTCATCTAGGATCTCTGAGTGTGAAGAGCTGGTTTTCAACTGGCTGGAGAGGGATACTCTTGTGATAGTGGGTGCTCACTCGGCAAAATTGAGGAACGTGTGTTAGTAAGTTGTGAATAGTGCAATAATGTAAGAGGGCTTTTAGCTCAGGTGGTTAGAGCGCAGTCCTGATAAGACTGAGGTCCCTGGTTCGAGTCCAGGAAGGCCCATTTGCTCTGGGGATGTAGCTTAGTTGGTAGAGCGTCGCCTTTGCACGGCGAAGGTCAGGAGTTCGAATCTCCTCATCTCCACTATTTAATAAGGCGGGAAGAGTGTTTATAAACGCTCTTCCCGCCTTTGTTTGTATTGTTTACCTTATGGTCTATCACCTGCAAAACATGGGTTTGACAGCAGTTTAATAATGAGTAATTAACTCTGTGTGTTTTTGCTGCATAGTGTCTATGGTATGTTTGTTGATATCATGTTGAATCCAGGTTCCAATTACAACGGAGTGCCCGCATTGCAATAAAATCTTGAGAACTCCTGAGATCCAATATCAACATGAGCTACAGACATCTCTAATGATCTACCACTCCGCTTCATACTGTGAATGGGGTTGGAACATTGTATTCAATCGCTGATGCGGTTCGTTATGTGGTTCTCATCAACACACCCAACAGCAATAATGATGGATGGGATTATACCGAACTGTAAAGCTTGGCAGAACGTGAGCGTATATCTCCTGTGATCCATGGCACAATGCGTGCCAGGCAGGACTCAGCGATCATTACGTTTAACAAGGGAGGATGCAGCATAAATATTGCATCCTCCCTTTAATTGGTTTTACTCGCAAGGGTATTAGAGAGTGGCTTGAAATCCTTACTTTTCTATCTTACATATGATCTTTCATTACAAAATTATTTTGACTGCAGCAATAGTGGAGTAACAAATTGGTTAGGTATGGTTATGCTTCTTTGCTCTGTGTGTTTGGATGGAGGAGGGGATAGAAGTTTATTGTCCAGCCGACCCCGAAGATATGTGGCATAAAGAGACTCGATGTTTCTTTATTCCAAACGCGTTCACGTATACGTTGAAGTGTGGGAAACCGGAAATCATAAGGAATATTTCCGATTTGACCATGCCAGGTACGTTCTGAAGCTGGCAATTTCAACTGATCACGGATAGCAACTCCTACGAGAACTGCCATTGTGATAATCACCAGTGTGTTGATTGGTTTACGTTTCATTGTGTGCTTCTCCTCTGAAATTAGAGATTTATATTATTGTTTTCATCTGCTAATACGAAAATAGTAAAGCTCAGTTGCAAACAATAATCATTGTTGTTGCAAGTTCTAATTTTATTAGACTTTTCTACTGATTTATCGCTCTTCTTTCCTTGTGTAAGGTTATATTTTCCCCTATCCCCCAAATGAGGGAGAGAAAGATCCCAATCTTAAGTGATGGTTTCTCTATTGATTTCATTTACACTTTCCTGGTGTATGAGTTATGCAGAACAGATGTCAATACCTTGATTGATGTTCTGGTGTCCTGACCAGAAAAAAGAGGAATAGAGAATAAAAATGGAAAATGATATGCCGCAGCAACAGGCGAATGGAATAGCGAAACCTTTTGATGGAAAGCAATTGTTGCTTGGCCAACTGCCAGTAATAATGGTTAATGCAGTTCTGCCGTTTCTGATTTATCAGGTGATGACTACTTTTCTGCACCAGCCTATGTTTATTTCGCTTGTAGTAACAGGTATTCCATCGATAGTAATGAGCATTGTTACTCTCATCCGTAAACGACGCATTGATTTTCTGGCAGGAATCGTTCTGGCAGGAATCGTGGTTGGCCTGATTTTGACATTTGTCAGTCACGATGCTCGGTTGATGTTAGTCCGTGAGTCGTTCTTTACTGCTGCTCTTGGTCTGGTGTTTTTGATCTCCTTGCTTTTCCCAAAACCATTGATCTATTATATCGGGCGTTCATTTATGACCGAAAACAATCCAGAACAATTGTCCAGATTTGAATCACGCTGGCTGCAACCAGAATTTCGTACGAAGACTCGTGTACAGACCGCCATTCTGGGCGTTGGTCTGTTTGCGGAAGCTGTAGTACGTTGTATTCTGGTCTTCAAGCTTCCCATCTCTCAGTTTCTGGCTATCTCACCGTTTGTCCAATGGGGGATTATTGGGGCCACGATTGCAGTACTCGTTCTCTACAGACGTCGTGTCAATCAGTAAATAGAAATTCTTGTGTAGCGTTATGATTTAGCGCTACTTTTTGTTTTTTAGCCCAATTGCTGCTGAGAATATATGCAATTTGTACGAAAAATAGCTTGTAGTTGATTTAAAAGGAGTAAGAAACTGAAATGATTGGCGGAAAAATCAACGAATATTCTTGTGTTTTATGCAAATTGCACACATTTTGATGGGTGATTTTTTATATTTTCTCGTATATTTGTCCGGAAAATTATTATATATTTTTACTATTGTAAGTGTAAGCGATGAACGAAGAGCAACAGAGATGTCTTACTCAAGATGTAACTCAAGCTACGAATTACATGTAGTGGTCGCTACACTCCTGGCATTGATAAGCCTTATTGATAAATCCTCTAAGGTCTGGATGATTGTAGTTTGAAAGTCACTCAAGGAGTTCAGGATGAATGCTTCCATGCTTAGAGCAAGTTTTGATCTGGTTGAGTCGGATAAGGATGAATTTGCGGCAACATTTTACCGCCGTCTATTTGAAAAATATCCAGAGACACAGCAATTTTTTGCCAAAACTGATATGCAGCAGCAAGCACGTGCCCTTGCTTCAACATTAACAGTGGTAGTTGCTGGTGTTGAGAAAGGTGATAATTTAGTTCCGGCATTGCAAAGTCTTGGCTCTCGCCATAAAACATATGGAGTGTTGCCTGAGCATTATCCAATTGTTGGAGAAGTTCTGATCGAAACATTTCAGAACGTTCTTGGTGATAATTGGACCCCTGCTTTTCAAGAAGCCTGGGTGCAGGCATATGAAGTTATTGCCCAGACAATGGCTCAATAAAGAGAAGTAGTGCGTATCTTTTGCGATTGTAGCAATAAAAAAGTATTCTCCTTTTGATTGTGAATACTTCGCATTCCAAAAGGAGAATACTTTTTTGTGCAGGCGTATGGGGCTAATTGGTTTATGCGTCAGATTATTCAGCCAGCAATTCAGCCTCACTTAATGGGCCAAGAGCAGTTAATACCTGTTTGCTGGTCATGGGAAAATGATTCAACGCACGCATAACATCATCTGTGGTAATCTTTTCAACACGGCTAATCTCTTCATCCACGCTGATCAGACGACCTTCAATCACCCAGTCACTGGCAAGTGAGCGCATACGTGAGAAGGTTGATTCGCTGCTGAGAACAAGGCTGCTGATCCATTTATCTTTAGCTCGCTGCAACTCATCCTCATGAACCCCATTCTCAAGCAGATTTGTGAGTTCCTGACGTAACATTTGCAGGACACGAGGGGCGTTCTCCGGAGTTGCGTTGGCTTCCAGCAACATCATGCCTGTACCATCCATTGCCCATATACCAGCACTGGCCGACTCTGCCAGACCACGCTGGTATATATTCCAATAGAGACGTGAACCGTCGCTATCGCCCAGAATGCTGCCACCTATCGTTGCCGCATAGTAATCTGGATGCCGTACATCAATTGCTGGCATAGCGACCAACATGATCTGTTGCTTGAGGTTTTTATCTACCATTACGTTATTGACCGGACGTTCAGGCTCATAATGTGAAACATCACGACCACTGTCACCAGTACGCCAATCACTACAGTATTTTTCAGCCAGCTGAACAATATGATCCCAATCAAAATTGCCCGCGATGGAGAGCACAAGGTTGTTTGCTGCGTAACGACGTTTCCAGTAATCACGCATCTGTTCAGCACGCATCCCACGGATACTCTCTCTCGTTCCCAGGACATCATGTCCCAATGGATGGTTGCCGAAATAGGCCTGCATCAAACGACGATAGGTCAGATTATATGGTTGATCTTCAGAACGTGCTATCTCGTTGACAATGACCTCTTTCTCCATATTGAAATCAGTCTCATCCAAACGTGGATACATCATATCGCTGAGTAGTTCTACTGCACGATCGACGTATTCACCCAGCACACGAGCATAGAAGACCGTCGCCTCATGTGATGTGAAGGCATTGAGTTCCGCCCCGATCTTATTGAATTCCAGTGTGATCTCTTGCCAGTTCAGGTGCTGCGTGCCTTTAAATACCATATGTTCTAAGAAATGAGAAACACCAGCGATTGTGGGATCATACTCATCACGTGAACCGGTACGAACGTAATAGGATACTGCGACTGACTCAAAATCCGGCATTGGCTGACCTACGATTTGTAGTCCGTTGCTAAGGGTATGCGTATGGAACACAGTGCTGTTTGCTGTGATCTCTGACATATTGCTCCTCCATTGGGCAAGGCGTGTTTCGCCTGCTGGTTTCGTCTGGCAAGGTACAAAGTAGTACAGGCGTAAGACTTGTAACTAGCATAATAGCCCCACCCTGGGAGAATTGTCAAATCGCATATCACACTATGTCAGATCATCTGCAATCAAAGATTGCTTGCTCTTCCTGACATTCATTAGTCTACTTTGATATAGTGCATCTGCTTTATAATAATAAAGCCGTTCTACTCCTCATGTTGAATATGGCTAAAGTGTGTGATATGCTACGCTGTAGACAAAGACGGAGCATGCATTCATAACCAGTCTACTGGCTTCTTTGGTATAGATCCATGTAGCACTGCGCAGAGCAAGGAAGACTATGTTTGCTTGTTCGGTTGACCGTTAAGCAAGGGTCTTACAAAGACATCTATACTGAAGTGACTTATAGAACAACAGAGACGCATCCTATGTCTTGGCTAGAAGAGGAGTTGTGGATGTCAACCTCAACCTGGGGAGGAACTGAAATATCCGCTAATGAGATGTATCCTCAAAAATTATTAATGCATCTTTTAAAACAGATGATGCTCCATTTTGGTGCTCAGGGTGCTTGTATTGCATTACATGACGAGAACAATGGTTGTATGACGGTACGTGCGCATATCCGCCTGAAACAAACTTCACCTGCTCCTTCTTTGACTGAAGTGACAGAAACTCTCCCAACACCAAAAAAGAAATTGTCATCCCTTTCCAAAAAACGTGTAACTGGTCAGTTGCAACCCCATGATCCACTTATCCAGCCTGTGCCATTGCCTGCCGCCGATTCCTCTTCCGTGCCTGCTCTTTCGATGGAGGATATTGAGGAGGTAACCCCTCAACAGAGTGAGTTGTTTGCTCTCAGTGCTTCATATGCGATTGGTCAGGATCTTATTGGTTATACCTGGCAAAAAAATGATGCGTATGCAATGCGCCATGAGGATTATGCAACGCTCTTTCGCGCGAATCAGAATTTGCGTACGGACGTTGTACCTTCTAACTATCTGGTCGTGCCCATTCGTGAGTCAACACTACTTGATGAACTACGTGGGGGGAAACATTCGCCAAATGTGTTGGGTATCATTGTCCTCTATCGCGTTTCTCCTGTTACTGTTAGTTTTCAGGCGCAGCGCGTTGAATCTCTACAGTACACAGAAAAGATCGCGCTCTACCTGCAAAATGATGCTTTGAGCTGTACACAACGACGTATGGGCGAATACCTTGAAATGTTGCAGGAAATCAGCACGGTGTTCCCCAAATCTGTGATGCTGGCTGAATTGGTTGAGCATGTTTATCAATTCGCTTTGCGGACGGTTGATGTGAACAGTATGTTGCTTACCCTCTATGATCGGGACCTGGAACGCCTGTATGATGTATTTGCTCTTAATATGGGGAAGCGTATCAAACAACTGGCTGATCATCCTGCGGTCAGTTGCAAGACGGATCGTCCTGTCTGGTGGCATGTTACGCAGCATTTGCGACAGACGTTGCAGTTTTCGCCCATGCATGATACTGAGCAGACCAACAAATATGCAGAATTATTAGGCGGTACCTGGGGGGATCAGCGAGAAGCAGAAGCATTTTTGTTGATCCCTATGAAAATGTTTAATCGGGTGATTGGCTCGCTCTGTCTGGTAAGTAATCGTGCTCATGCTTTTAGCCAGGTAGAAATTCAAGTGCTGGAGACAATGCTACAGATTGTGACGGTTAGTATTGAAAATGCGAAACTATATGAACGAGATCGCAAAATTTTGTATGATGCTCGTCAGCGTGAAGCACAGCTAGCCGCAATTAATAGTGCTTTGCAGTCCATTAATTCTGTTCTCAACGTCACTGAATTGTTGAATAATCTTGTGGAGCAGGCAGCCTCCATCGCGAAGGTTGATCTCTGTGTGTTTTTTGAACCTTCCTCCGAACAGAGCGAATTAGTTGCTCATGCTCTCTATGCTCCTTCCAGCGTGCAGATGGTTGATGATGGCAGTGGTATGCCTGTTGTCGTGCCTCCTAAAAAGAGGGAGCCGGATGAGATCATTAATATGATTCAATTGCCATTTAAGGATACCTTCCTGGAAGGGAAGATCAATGATGGCTTTTTTTATCTGGATCAGGCACAGCTAGAGGAGCTATCAAAACGCAGTAATGAGGGTGGCGCTATTCTTTTACGTGAAACGGTGATTGAGAATATACTGATGCTGCCCATGTCCTACCAAACCAAGTTTCTGGGTTTCCTCGCAGTACCCACTCCTCGTGGCAAGAAGCAGTTCTTGCCAAAGGAGGTTACAACCTTACTGGCTATCTGTGCACAGGCAGCCAGTGCTATTCGCAATGCTCAGTTGTTTGAACAGCGGGCAGAGGCATATGCCGAATTGGAACGGTTGGATAAGCTTAAAGATGAATTTCTGGTGACCGCATCGCATGAGCTTCGTACACCATTAACAGCGATTAGCGGCTATGCCAGCCAGTTACAACGTCAGAGTGCGCGTGCTACACCGAAGCAGATCCATCGCTTCGCAACGAGAATTTCAGTTGCTTCTCAGCAATTGACCGATCTGGTCAGTAACATGACAGAGGCGGCGCAGATCGGGCCTATTGATCGCATGAAAGCGGATATGCGTCTGGAGTCGGTTGAGGTTTTTTCCGCGACTGAGATGGCGTGTAACATGATATCGCAAAACGCCGATCATATCCTTACTCTTGAGATACCGCGTAACCTCTGGTTGCTGGGCGATCCACCACGTGTACGGCAGGTCCTGACCAATCTCTTAGAAAATGCTTCAAAATATTCACTGACGGAGACTGAAATCACTGTCACTGCACGGGTATTACCTCTTTCCGAGGTGATGCTGTTGTTAAGTGATGATCAGGTGGATCATACATTGATCCTTGAAAAAGGTGATATTCCGGTTGTCATGGTAAGTGTCACCGATGAGGGTGAGGGGGTTGCACTGGAAGATCAGCAAAAGATCTTTGAGAAGTTTGTACGTGCTCCACGCTCATTGACGACGCCAGTTCGAGGATCTGGTTTAGGTCTATATATCTGCCGTCGGTTTATTGAAGCAATGGGGGGGCAGATGTGGTTAGAGCGCAGCGTCGTAAATGAAGGTTCTACCTTTAGCTTCTACTTGCCACAGGTAAAGCCTCCCGTTGATATGATTGATGAGTAAGCTCGCTGCATCGTGCGAGAAATGTCTCTGTTGCTTTTCTCGGTTGTACGAGCATAGAGGTAACATAAAGTAAGGATTGCTGTGAGTAAAAAACCGCAAAAAATACTGGTTGTTGATGATGAGGCAGTCATTCGCGATATGATGACTGATATCCTGGAATTGGAAGGATATACCATCGATGTGGCACGGAATGGACGTGATGCCTTTGAGATGGTGATGGCTGTTTCTCCTGCTCAACAGTATTTGATTTTTCTGGATTTGATGATGCCCGTGATGGATGGACATGAGTTCTGTCATACGTTGAATGCGCAACCAGATGTGCGCCAGCACCATACCATCATCATTATGTCCGCGCTTGATCAATTGGCTCAGGCAACGTCCCTTCACGCCGATGCTGCGATGCCCAAGCCGTTTGTGGTTGATGACGTCTTGCAATTTATTCAGCAATATATGAACCAGGATTAGGGCAAGATGCCGAGAGCATGGATTGGCGATATTTGGGTGGAAGGTTGGATTGAAACCTGGCACGTCAGCCCATTGCTCTCTCCTGATGCGAACGATAATCTATTAGGTATAATCTGATTGATGCTATCCTCCTTTCTTTGGTCTATTAATCTACACTGATCGCAGTTGTTGGATTCTCTGAAGTGTTTTATCGCAGTGTATGTTATTTACCTGTAAAGAAAAAGCTATAGTATCTTGCTTGTTAATCTTCAAGAGAAAAGGTATAGTAGGGCTAGGAAATTCCGTTTCCTGTGTTTACAGAAGGAACTTTTGTATGAGGATGTCGCTATGATGCGACTTGAGGGGACAAACTAGTGGAGCAAATTATTAAGACGTTGCACTCATACAACGTCTATCTGGTGCTGTTAGCCGCTGTTGTTACTGGTATCTGGGGTCTTGTTCTTTATTTTATGCATCGGGATATGATAAAACCCTGGCGTATCAGTATGCTGGTGACGGTAATATTGGGTTTGCTGCAAGGCTTATTTGGTGTGATTATGGTATGGGTGTATCATTTAAAGCCAGGGACTGGTACAGGGTTATATTATTTACATTATATGTATGGTGGCATTGTGGCGTTGGGCATTCCGCTTACCTGGCAGGTGTTTACAACCAATGGCAAGGATCGCCGTAAAGATCTGTTAATTTATAGCCTGGCGGCGTTGCTCCTGTTTATTGTTGGTATTCGTGCCTGGATGACAGGTATGCACTGATGATTTTGCTGATCTGTACATGTTGCGTCTGTAAAGAATAAGGGTATACTATGCGAGCTTCTTTTATCCATATGGCTGATACACACCTGGGGTATGAACAATATGGGGTGCGTGAGCGTTTCAACGATTTCGGACGTGCTTTCTGGGAGGTCCTTGAGGTTGCCGAGAAACGTCGCGTCGATTTTGTCGTAATTGCCGGTGACCTGTTCAACAAGCGTGCTATTGATGCATTGACTCTGCTACATGCTATTGAAGGGTTAAAGAAGCTCAAAGATCTGCAAATTCCGGTAATTGCGATTGAGGGCAATCATGATCGTAGTTTCTATCGTGATGGCGCATCCTGGTTGCAGTTCCTGTGTTATCAGGGCTACATCAAACTGTTGCATCCCATTATGCAAGATGGGGTACCGCAGATTACACCCTGGGATGCCGATACCATGTTAGGAAGCTATGTCGATCTGCTTGAGGGACGGCTGCGTGTCTATGGATTGCCCTGGCAGGGGGCAGCAACTGCTCGGACATTGGATGGTATGGCACAGTCATTGATCAATGTACGGCAAGAAGAGGATGCTGCTGGTATTGAATATCGGTTGCTTACAATGCATACTGGTATTGATGGTATTGTCCCTCGCGTGCAGGGATTGCCAACAATGTCACAGTTCCAGTCCTTGCGCGAATATGTTGATTATCTGGCGTTGGGACATGTCCATAAGCCGTATGAGTTTGATGGTTGGATCTATAATCCTGGCTCAACTGAAACCTGTAGTGCTGAAGAGGCGCAATGGGATGATCGTGGCTATTATTATGTCGAGGTTGATACAGAAGAGCCTGAACGTATTATTGATGTAGCGAAAAAAGAGCGTGTCCATCATGCTGAGCGGTTGGTCAATCGTCGGCGTTCATTTGTCCGCTATGATCTGCGCGTTGATGGTTTCAGCGAGCCTGATCTCCTCTATCAACGACTGGAAGAATATTGTCGGCGTGAAGGGCCAAAGCATCAGGATAAGCAGGCGATAGTCATTATCCATCTTGTTGGTACACTCGGATTTGACGCTGGGGCTATCGATCAGCCATTGATGGAAGAAATGGTACGAACAGCGTTTATGCCGTTGCATATACGGATAGATAACCATACAAATGATCAGGATTATGTGCCAGACGATGGTGACATCGATGGTCGTGATCGTTCGATGTGGCATGAATTGGAACGTCGTATATTCGAAGAACTGGTGGGAATGGATAATCGTTACCTTGTGGCTAAAGAACAGTGGAGTGCTGTTCTCAGTGAGTTGAAATCCTCTGCTCTGCGTAAAGAGGACCCTGAGCAGATTGCTCTGTATTTACGAGAGCGCCGCCAGACGTTATTACAAATAGAGTAACAAAACTGCTAACAGCAAGACTCAGAAATAAAAAACGCAGATTTTGCGTTGTCCATAATCGGAACCCATCTCTTTTAGAGGGTGGGATGAAAATACGTTTAAATGAAGCATCGAACTCTGCCTTACTTGCGTACTATATATTAGGATGGGTATAACCCCCCTACCCATTGTTCCGTTGTAAAAATAGGGTGACAAAGGTTTTTGGCAGATCCTATCTGTTATTCATTTTTGTACTGAGTGTTTTTGTCTGGTATCTCTTCCCAGCAGGTTATCAGGCGGTTTGCTATTACCGATCCGGATGCCATGAGAGAGATTTTACTAGCAGGAGCGTAATTTCGATGTCTGAAATTCTTCTTCGGCTGGCAATTTTATTGCTAGTTGGCGTATTCACGGTAGTCCTGATTGTAGCAGGACGACGTTTGGTGAATGAGCGCCGTCAACATAAGCTCAAAGATGAGCATGTGGTGATACCCGACGCATCGAAGATTGAGAATTCACAAGTTGATCCAGCTATACCTGTTCTAATGAAAACCCCTGTGCGTATTCTAGCATTTACAAGTGATGATTGTGTGCAATATCGTCAATTGCAGGCTCCAGTGTTACGTCGTGTGGTGGAAGCAAAAGGGGAAGATGTCGTTTCTGTGATTACTATCGATGTTCCCAGTGCGCCAGAATTGACTGCTCGTTATCATGTGTTGACGTTGCCGACCACTGTGTTGCTCGATGTTTATGGGAAGGCGCATGCAGTGAATTATGGATTTACTAACGCTCAAAGTTTAATCAAACAGGTTGATGAGATATTGAGTGTTAATGGTGCTCAAGAAGCACTTTCATAGGAATCTGAATACTCTTGTTCTGTTTTTTCTATTTTCTGTAATTGCTAACTTTATATAAACTCGGTGTTGATCTACATAGGCAGCGTGCGCTATGGCTGTGTCATGCGTTGGATTTGGTGCCAGAGCCTATACTGGATGTAAGTATAGGAGAGGTTCTATATGTCCTTCATCAGGTGACTTTTGTAGTTGTTTTCTCATTTCGCATTGGAGGTATGAGATATGCAACGCATCGTACATACCATACCGTTGTCTCAATCTACTATCTGCATGACAGAACAGGTTGCTTCTGCTTTGAGTTATAGTCGCCGTGGATGGCGGGTGTTCCCGTTGTGTGGTGGTACTGTTGATGCTGCCGATCAATGTGATTGTTTGCCTGCTGCGCGATCCACTTCTTATGCTGGTGTACCCTGCTATATGACACAGGCTACAACTGATCTTGAGACAATTATCTCCTGGTGGCACTCTTCCTCTATAAATACTATTGGTATTGCGACTGGTGCTGGTTTACTTGTGCTCGATATTGATGCTTCCTGCGCTTCCCTCGATAGTGTGATGGATTTTTATGCGCTTCCTGATACGGCGATTGTGTGTAGACCCAACAGAGGTTGGCAACTGTTTTATACATATAATCCTGCGCTACGGTTGCTCAATACCTGTGATAAGTTGGGTTCTGGCATCAGGAGTTTTGCGGATGATTGTTATGTGGTTGTGCCTTCGTATCTTACTTCAACGTGTCGTGATTATAATCAACCATACTGGTTGCACTATGATCAACCAGTCAGACTGCCATCTGCTCTGCTTCCCGCTCTTTTAAGTAAGCGGCCTGCTGTCCGCGAGTGGCTTCCTGGTGAAGCCGAACAACCCTCTATTGCGGCTCGTCGTCTGGCTGCTATCCTGCTCCAGCAACCCTCATTGGGTTTGTGGGATGTTGATGGTGCCGATGAATATGATGATGAGGGATAGTGTTATCAGTCCAATCCTGGTGATTGATGATGAGGTATGTACGGCCTCAAAAGAAGAGGAGTGTAACCATCATGGTACACTCCTCTTTTAAAGAAGGTTAATGCTATTACATGGAAGGTATGGGTGACTGTTCCTCGGTTATACAGTATATGATCGACAGTTCTGCAAAAAAATATACCCTCTGATGACAGAGAACTGTACTGTAACATGAATGTTTTAAACAATGAATGATGTCGATTTGAATCCATAGAGATGTAATAGACATAGCATCAAGAAGTCTAATACTCATTGACCGCAAATATGCATGCGTCTGCCTTGTCGTGTTTAATGCTCCTGTAATAACATTGACGTTAACGTTAATCTTGTTGTATACTATAGATATAGCCTCGTTGTGACGTTTTGATAGGCTCTTCCTATCTCCAAAAGGCAAACACCTTAAAGTGGGCGATACATTTTCAATTAGTTGTTGTATGTATCGTATGAACTTCGTAACGTGACGC
This sequence comes from Dictyobacter sp., assembly GCA_035493535.1. Lineage (GTDB taxonomy): Bacteria > Chloroflexota > Ktedonobacteria > Ktedonobacterales > Ktedonobacteraceae > Dictyobacter. The sequence goes on along the minus strand of DATJIE010000040.1, from coordinate 9,078 downwards.
TCCGCTCTTACGAAGAGGTTGCTTTTCTCGCCTCCTCCAATGGGTTTTTAGTTTTGTCTGATGATATGTCCTATTCCTGCGGGATAGGAAGCTATTTTTGTCACCTTTCGAGCAGTTTTTTTCTCTATATAAATACCTTTAGTTTAAGCCTCTAGTACAGATTGGACATTTTGAAAATATGCAGATTTCAAAGGAGAATGAAGGAATGAATGTCTCTGCGGATAACGCAGAGCAGAAGAAATTGAATTCGCATAAAACGTTTACGGCTTTGCAACACCGTAACTTTCGATTATTCTGGACTGGTCAATTGCTTTCGTTGATTGGTACCTGGATGGATTCTACAGGTCAATCATGGTTAGTGTTGAAATTGACTCATAACGCGTTGGCTCTTGGTATTGTGGGAGCGTTGCAATTCCTCCCAATGCTATTCTTCACGCTGTTTGGTGGTGTACTGGCCGATCGTTTGCCGAAGCGCCGTGTGCTGGTTTTTACACAGGCATTTCTGGCTCTGCAGGCTGCGGTCCTTTGTACACTGGTCTTTACAGGAAAGATACAGCTCTGGCATATCTACACGCTGGCTATCTTGTATGGACTTACCAATTCTATTGATATGCCGACACGTCAGTCCTTTGTCAGTGAGATGGTTGACCGCGAGTCATTACCGAACGCTATTGCTCTGAATTCGTCTGCTTTTAACATGGCTCGTATTGTTGGTCCTGGTATTGCTGGTTTGTTGATTGCTCAACTGGGTGAGGGGCCGCTTTTCCTTATCAATGCTATTAGTTTTCTCCCTGTTATTGGTGGATTACTCTTAATTAATATTAATCACCTCTTTAGCCGCCCTCGTAAGACGGATGCAACTTCATCTGGTACCTTGCAGAGTCTATGGGAAGGGCTTGTGTATGTTCGTCGTACGCCCGCTGTGCTGATTGTGATTGCGGTTGTGGGAGTGGTGTCGTTATTTGGTATTAACTTTAACGTTGCTCTTCCATTGATAGCGACTGATGCGTTACATGTTGGATCTGCTGGCTTTGGTTTTATATCATCAGCTTTTGGTGTGGGTTCGTTGATTGCGGCTCTCTGGTTAGCCTGGGGAAATAAAAGCCCGGACATTGGACGTATGCTGTTCTTTACGATCTGTTTCGCTGTGGTGCTTGGTCTGTTTGGTCTGTCGCATTGGTATCCACTCTCGATACTTTTGATTGCCGGGACTGGATTTATGCAAATCTCTTTTGCGGCTCTTGCCAATACTATTATCCAGACGGTATCACCAGATCATTTGCGTGGTCGTATTATGAGCGTTTATATGTTAGTGTTCAATGGAACGACGCCAATTGGTAATCTCTTTATTGGTGGATTAGCGAACTCGTTCGGGATTTCCATTGCGCTTGTTGCAGGTGCCGGTGTTAGTTTGATTGCTGCTATTGCAGGGTGGTTGAAGCGTGCGCCAGCGATGGCAGATATGGCACGTACATTATCGATTGATGCCGAGAAAACAGTGTCAATCGAAACCGAAAAGAGCACGGTTGCTCATTGATTCGTAGCAATAAGTAATCCTAAAAGGAGTATCTTAAGAGACGATTTTTCTCTTGGGATGCTCTTTTTATTTGTCTTTTTTTGCGTATTTATCTGAAATGACGATAGAGTAATGTACAGTTGTTGTGACGTATAGATCTGGATTTTATAGAAGGAGCAGGGGGCATCTGATCGGAGCATATATAGTGACAATAGCATTTATTTCATGATGGATGAGCCAAAGGATAGTGTCGAATATGATAGTAGGGAGGTTGTTTATGGAAAAGTTTTCCGAGAGGAGAAGATGGAATGCGTAATGTTCTGGCCAACATTCCACGTTGGCTACTGTTTCCTCTGATAGGTCTGTTGGGGATCATGACGGCCGGTTTCATAGGAAGGCAGATCGTACGTGCGAAGAATAGACGTAATCCCACGCCAATGGCGCCACGTATGGCATTTTTTCTGGATTCAGGTTTGCGTGATTGTTGTTTTGGTACTGCGGAGAAGGTTCTAGAGCAGGCTGGTATTACGCCTGGTATGCGTATATTGGAGATTGGCCCTGGCCCTGGACGTTTCACTGTCCCTATGGCGCGACGGGTGGCTGAGCGTGGTCAGAATGGGAGTGTTACCTGTATTGAGATACAGTCAGAGATGGTTGATATGTTGCGCAAGCGATTACAGATGGAAAATATTGCTAATGTTGAGATTTTTCAGGAGGATGCGCAACAACTGGCTCTCCCGGCGGATAGTTTTGACATGGTATTGCTTGTGAATGTCATTGGTGAAGTACCAGATGCGCAGGTATTGTTCCGTGAGTGTGTACGTGTGCTCAAGCCGAATGGTATTGTTGCTGTGAATGAGCAGGTGAGTGATCCTGACTTTCTCTCGCCGGGAGCAGTACGCAAATTGGCAACCAGTGCAGGTTTACAGGATGATGGTTGCTTGGGCAATCCCTGGTGGATTTACACAGCGCGTTATCGTAAGCCTGCTGGCACATTGGTAGACGTCAGTGATAGTTAATGTTTGCATCAGGGCCATATTGTGGAGATCTTCATTAATGTTTCTGTGGTATCCACAAACCGGGTAAACCTGCGTCAACCAGAATCTGGTTTTGCACGCAGGTTTTTTTTATATTGGCGTGGAGAGAACACCAACTTCTGGAAAACTGGTAATGCAAAGCTAGCTTGAATATGGTTTTTTGATGTGATGTTTTGGATTTATGATATCCATTTTATGGTATGTATGTTCTTGAATTGGGCTGGGGTAATTTGAAATTTTGTGTTTTTAATATCAGATAACAGGTTAATACATATATCTTATATGCATATCAGGGAATTGAATTTGAGGATGATTTAGGGTTTATCCTTGTAAAATTAAGGATGATTTTGGAAATATAACATTTGAAATCAGGAATGATAAACCCAATTATTCCTGATGTGGATAGTTCAAATGATAGATATATTTATGAGAAACATCATTCCGAATTGAGCCTGATTTGCCCTGGATATTGAGTCCGATGGTTCATTTCTATGTTTGCTAATCACGATAGATTTTAACCTGACTTGTGTTTCAATTGGCATGGTGTGATCTTCCAATCAGGCACGAACAAGGATACCAGCATTTAAATATGTAATATAAATTTATGATCTTCTCACCATCTGAAATAGGATTAATTGGCATAGTTGATTGAGAGTTAATCTAAAAAATTCATACCTCGGAGTACTACATAATATGTATCAGCACTCTTTGGAATTGTGGTTGTAGATCAGTTGGTGAATACTCAAGATGAGTAAGATAATAGCTCGGTTATCTTGAACTTCAATATACGAGAAAAACCATTACAGAGATTCTCTGGAACTAGAAAACATCACATAAATTATATCCTCGAAATTGCTCATAAAGCGGTTGATTTTTGGCAGCCAGGAACTGATGATCAAACAAAGATGATGTTCCAGTTTATAAGCTTTTTTTTCGATGCATTTCAGGATTTATTAAGGATGTCAGCCTGTAAACACGCCATCTGAGTAGGGCAGTCACTGTACCATATTTGTTTCTCAAATGGTAATTATCAAGTTTTTATATTTATCGAATGGTTGGTTACAATACCTACCCAGGAAGAGCAGCGTTTGAGTCTAAATTTTATATATATAAATATACATATGAAGCAGTTAGTCATGGCCAATTGGTCCGTGTCCAGGGCAAAGAGGGCCAGACATCTTTTATTGAAACGTTGACTGCAACCATCTTAAAAGATTTGCCTAGTCATGCAATGAACTGCGTTAAAATCACGATGAAAGGCTTGGGTCGTAACAAGGTTTAATTTGATCAGCAAAGAGGGCGAATAGGGTGAGAAGCGTCCTTCACCAATGTACATAAATGTATCTATAAGTACTAATTTAACTGGAGTATGGTTGTGTTTCGTCAGTGTATCTGGAAATATTAATCTAGCTGGAATATGATTGTACTCCATGAACTGCAATGGATCGAATTCCAGTTGATATGCTATGAAGGAAATCTCTTCTTGGACAAGGTGCAGAATAAGTTAATATTAACCCGCATTCAATGAGAGATTTCTCATGTGGGCTGTTCTGTGTTTGAGAATTGCCTGTCAGATGGACCTGAAGTTGGTCGTTTTGTCATTTTAAGGAAGCAATGAATGAATTTCCACTCTTACGGAGAATTCCCCAGTCAACAGAGTTCCGATAAGGAAAATCCTTCTAAAAGAGTATCACAGTTTAAAGCACCTCGGAGGCTTCAGTCTGGTACATTGCCAGAACAAGGTCAGGGCCAACATTTTTCTACACAAGGAAGCACTTCGTCCGGAAGCGTATCACAATTCAACGTACCCCAGAGGCTTCAGTCTGGTACATTGGAAGAACAAGGCCGACCTTATGCAGCATTTGATGCACCTCCTTTCGATGGTGCATCGCCAGGCCGCGTGACTGCGCCGTCGCAATCTCTTGTACAGCAGCCGGGAAAGTGGAGAGAGCAAAGTGAATATCATTCTCCATCCGAGATGTATCGCTCCAATGCAGCATTGCCACATTTTGGTCAGACGATGTCTCTTCCCAGAGTTCTGGCTCTCCCTTCGGTTCCTGGACGTGACACTTATTTTGCTGGCGATCCAATTACACATAAAAGTGGTGTTTTAAAGGTTCATCCAAATAGTATTTCAACTGATCCATATATTGGCATACCAGCATCTCGTCCATCTTTTGAAGCGTATAGACAGGGACTATCTCCTCAATTCTTGAGAGAGGCTGGCCAACTCCAGCAATCTGCACTTACGCAGACTGAGCCGCTGATGAATTCAGAAGCACCGCGTAAAACAAAGGCACACGTCACGATGAGAGTGATCCTTATGGGAGGAACTGGACTACTTTTGGGAGGCATAGGTTCTTTCTGGCTCCTGAGATCCCCTACTTATCTTGTGGTGACCTGGGCCATTATCGTCATCATAGTATCAAATCTGGTCAGCCGAGAATTGCGCTCTTACTATCTGCTTAAGTCAACGGCATTACGCACGGAAGGGGCACATCCCTCCACTATATCGATATCTCACAGTGTGGATATGGGGCGTCACCCTGTGCTCAAAGACATCAGTGATACGACTGGATACCTCAAGGCACTCAATCTTGTCTTCAAGTCCGGTCATCCAGCTCAGAACCTCTTTCCCGAAGAGGAGTCCGAGGTATGAAGGCAAGGACAGGTAGAATCCCTCTGGCTAAGCTCGTTGTCTACAGCCTTCTTTACATAGCTACATTCTCGATCTTCATCGCGATAGTATTCTTCCAGCCGCGCCCGGTGGAGTCACCACTGGTGACCATTGCTCGTAGCATCATTATTTTTTTTGCCAGTATACTTCTTACCAAGTATACTGTTTATATGTTTTTAAGCCCCTGGTACGAGATTCTCCAGATACGCACACGCCAGCGTCAGCCCCTTTATGGGCCATATACTCCCCTCGTTTCAGTGATCATTCCGGCCTGGAACGAGGAGGTTGGATTGCTGAGCACTGTAAAAACACTGCTGGAAAGCACATACCGGAACCTGGAGATCGTAGTTGTCAATGACGGTTCCACGGATGGTTCAGATGCCCTTATGCGAAAATTTGTGTGCAAGTATGAACGGCATATTTCAGGGAGAATAGACATGCCCCATCTGGTGTATCATTATCAAACCAATGGCGGCAAGGGGCAAGCGCTTAATACAGGGATTAGCCTCTCGCATGGGCAGATTATTGTTTCTATCGATGCAGACTGTATAGTACATCGTGAAGCTATTGCTAACTTTGTTACCTGTTTTCGTAATCCGAAGGTAATGGCAGCTGTAGGTAACGTCAAAATTGGCAATACCAGGACACTGATTGGGGCAATCCAACATCTTGAATATCTCTTTTCCTTCTACTTCAAGAAGGCCGATTCCATTATGAACACTATCTATATCATCGGTGGCGCTGCAGGAGCTTTTCGCCGTGAGGTATTCGAGCGATTGGGAGGCTATAGCATTCATAATATTACTGAGGATATTGAACTATCTGTGCGAATTCAGAAGGCAGGCTGGAAAATCGTCTATGCGCCTGATGCCATTATTTATACTGAGGGGGCGAGCACCATCCGGGGTTTGATAAAACAGCGCCTTCGCTGGAAGCGTGGTAGATTTGAGACATTCCGCGACCATCGTTCATTATTTTTCAGTCGTAAACCTGAGCATAATAAGCTGCTCACCTGGGTGATATTACCACTTGCCACGTTTGGGGAACTCCAGTTGGGCTTTGAGCCGTTTTTTATCCTGGTGCTCTTTCTTTTTTCGATAGTGTCCGGGGACTTTTCAGCCTTTTTGAGCGGAGTGCTGGTGGTCTCGGTGATGTTTTTCATTCAGCTTTTTGATGATAAGCGTACACGCAAGGCTTCCTATCTATTACTGGCACCGATCGGTTGGCTCCTTTTCTATGTGACCACCTTCGTTGAGTTTAGTGCTCTATTGCAGTCGGTGTGGGGGTTGATACGTAAGCGCGAACTCAAGTGGCAGAAATGGCAGCGCACGGGAGCAACTGATGGATGAACCTGACAGATCATTTGGTTGTAATATGGGCTGAAATGAGAGAACATTGTAGTATACATCTTGCAATCTAGATGAAAGAGGGACATCGTGAAAAAGTTAACACTTGTTACTCTCGGTATTCTTATTATTTTCGTGCCTGTATTATTGGTTACGGTCCATTATGTACAACATAGCTGGCGGAGTGTTACCTCGTTTGCTCCAACATCTACGCAATCGCCAGATTCCTGGAAATCCCATGCTATGGCATGGATCTATCCTGGACCACCTGGATGTAATGCTGCGAATGAGTATAAGGATGGGAGAGTGATAGATACATTAAAGCCACAATACTATAAACTTAGTGCGTCAGGAACACTTATTCAGCTTACTACAGCGAATGCAGGATGCAATGCATATTCTGAGAATAATGCGTTAGAAATAAAAAAGTACTCTAAAAGCCAGTATGTGACTGTTGCTGGAAATTTACCAGGTATGGATGCGCTTGTTACGAGTCAAGCAAAAATGGTCCAGGCAGTGACGACATTAAAGACCTTTTTGGATACAGTGAAATTTACTGGTGTTGAAATTGATTTTGAAGGATTTTCTCAGTGGACACCACAGCAATACCAGGGATACAAAAATTTTCTGACGCTGCTTGGGAATACACTGCATCAAAATGGATATAAACTGATGATTGATGGACCAGCAGTTAGTGCTAATGATTCGTCGCAATACCAATGGCGATATGAAGATTTTAACGCACTTCCTGTCGATTATATTGTTGTGATGGAATATGATTGGCAATATGATTCTGGTGTTGGGACGCCAGTTGCACCATTTGCACAAGAAAAAGAGGTAACCAGGGCGGTTATAGGAGAGATAAAGGATATTAATAAAATTGTCATTGGAATCCCTTCTTATGGATATCATGGACGTATAGGTGGAGATAGCATTACCATTGATACCTATGCACAATCACAAACATATCCTGGATTTACTACCGCAAAACGAGATAAATTGTCAGGAGAGATGATGTTTACCCATGCAGGTATCTTCTATGACTATGCTGATTCGCAAACATTAAATCTCAAACGAAGTCTTATTGAAAGTCTTGGTATTAAGAATATATCGGTATGGTCTTTGGGGGGGAATCAATGGTTTTCAGGAAAGGTGGAACCTCGCTCTTAGCTTGATTTTAGGTTGTGTTGCAAAGAATACAGAGGACACAAAGAGAGAGTGTGAGTGGTCCTTTCCATGATCTCTGTCATAGCACCGCGACATTCCTTTTGAGTATGGGTGTAGATACCAAAGTGATACAAGAGATATTAGGCCATAGCGCGATTTCTATCACAGCAGATATCTATTCTCATGTTTCTCTAGCTATGCAGAAAAATGCGATGAATAAATTAGAAAATCTTTTTGATAGTGGAGATATCGAGGAGGAAGACGATTAAAAGGTTTAGAGGATATACATTTTTCCTCTATTGGCGCTAATGTAGTGCTATAGCAGCAGTTAGTCAATAAGAGCTCTTCGTTTTGATCTGGAGGTTGGATGCGATATTTTCTTAATGAGTTGTAGCTTGGTGGTCAAAAAGAGCGATTGTTTCTAACTGCTGCTGTAGTATTTAGTTATTGTAAAGTTTTTCTGGAAATCAAAATAGGACTTCTATTTAGTGATGTTCTCGATTATTGTAAAAATTTGCCAATTTACTTATTTATTATTTTTTTAATTCATAGGTGATTTGTGTTATTCTGCCGCTTCCGTTTTTCTCAAACGTGATACTAGACAATTTTCTATTACCAAATAGGTCTGGATGTTGTTCAGTGAGGAAGTATTTCCCTTTACAGGCAGGAGTGCCAATAGCTGCTATAAACCCATCATCCCCTCGTTTGAACTTTGTCTTGTCTTTGGTCAGGAACGGAGACATAGATTGGATCGTTTCCTCATTGTTAACGTTTTTGCCAATCATCTTTGTGATCTCGAATTTGTTGAGTCCCATCTTTTGAGCAACTTTGTGACATTGGCGATAAATTACTTCCGAATTTGGAATACCAGACCCCTTTGTGTTATTTTCAGCGAGTGTAACTGTTTTCTTCTGAAGATCTATAGTATTATTGCAATAAATCCATCCATTGGTAGATGCATAATCTGCCCAATAGACGTTTTTACTGTCTGGTATCATTTCGACATGTTGTTTTGTATATACTCTGTCGAAGTCTTGATCGGAAATACTCTTATCATTACTTTTTGCTTTTTCAATGACTTTTGATCCTTTTTTGATAGCCATTCTCCTTGTTTCTGCTTCCATTCTTACTGGATCAAAGGTTGGTGCCTCGAGATTGCTGCTGCCTCTTGCAAATTCAATGCCTCTTGGTGATGTACTCTCAGTATGACTGTTCTTCTGTCCCATTTAAGAAACCCCTAATTGAGCGAGAGTCGAAAAAAGTTATCATCTCCTTTTGGCGTCAATTTCGGCGTCAAATGTAGTATTTGGCGTAAAAGAGAACCGCGTGAAGCGA